>NZ_RRYK01000001.1:0-1200025 GCF_003931635.1 Pseudoxanthomonas sp. SGNA-20
ATCGACCGTGCCGTTGATCACGCCGCTGTCGTAGCCGAACAGGAAGCCACCGATGGTGGCCACCAGGCTGATCAGGATGATGAAGAAGGTGTTCTCGTTGCCGGCCTCGGCTTGCGCCGCGCCAGGTGCCGTGTTGCCAATGCCCGCCATCCGCGGTCCCTCCAGTAAGTGCTGGGCGCCGGGCAAAGCCCGGCGTGTGGTTTGTCGCGAGGCTCAGCCCAGGCGCACCAGCCGTGCGCCCCCGGGCCCCACCTCCGCCGCCTCACCCGGCTGCAACTCCAGTTCCAGCGGCTGCCCCCGGTATTCGAGCCGGAAGCGGCCGCCACGATGGGCCTGGAGCCTGGCCTTGCGCAACCGGCCCGCGTCCCATTCCAGCGCGACCTCGGCCGCGCCGCGGACGCGCAGGCCGGACACTCTACCGCGTGGCCAGGCCCGTGGCAGCGCCGGTAGCAGGAAAACCGTCCCGCCCCAGCTCTGCAGCAGCATCTCGGTGATGCCGGCCGTGCCGCCGAAGTTGCCGTCGATCTGGAACGGCGGGTGCGCGTCGAACAGGTTGGGATAGGTGCGCGCGGGACTGAGCAGCATGCCCAGCACCTTGTACGCGCGCTCGGCGTCGCGCAGCCGCGCCCAAAGGTTCAGGCGCCAGCCGATGCCCCAGCCGGTGGCCTCGTCGCCGCGCAGCTCCAGCGAACGCCGCGCCGCGGCCGCCAGCGCCGGGGTATCGCGCACGTTGACCTGGCTGGACGGATGCAGGGCGTAGAGGTGGGAGACGTGGCGGTGGTCCGGCTCCGGCGCTTCCATGTCCCAGTCCTCCTGCCATTCCTGCAGCTGCCCCGCCTTGCCGATGCGGTGCGGCGGCAGGCGTTCGCGCAGGTGCGCCAGGCGCGCGGCCAGGTCGGCGTCCACGCCCAGCATCCCGGCGATGGCGATGCAGCGGTCGAACAGGTCGCGCAGGATCTGCGCGTCCATGGACGGGCCGGCGCACAGGCTGGCGCCATGCGGATGCGGATTCTCCGGCGACAGCGAGGGCGCGGTGACCATCGCTCCGGTCCGCGGGTCCTCCACCAGGGTCGCGGCGAAGAACTCGGCCGCGCCGCGGAACAGCGGCCATACCTGCTCCAGGTAGCCCGGCTCGCGGCCGTAGTCCCAGCGGTCCCACAGGTGCTGCAGCAGCCAGGCCCCGCCCAACGGCCACAGCCCCCACTGCGCGCCGTCGATCGGTGCGGCCTGGCGCCACAGGTCGGTGTTGTGGTGCGCCACCCAGCCCGGCGCGCCGTACATGCGCCGGGCCACGTCCGCGCCGGTCTGCGCCAGCTCGGCGACCATGCGCTGCAGCGGCTCCACGCATTCCGGCAGCGCGTTGGCCTCGGCCGGCCAGTAGTTCATCTGGGTGTTGATGTTGATCGTGTACTTGCTCTCCCACGGCGGGGCGAGCAGGTCGTTCCAGATGCCCTGCAGGTTGGCCGGCTGGGTGCCCGGGCGCGAGCTGCAGATCAGCAGGTAGCGGCCGAACTGGTGGTACAGCGCCGCCAGTTCCGGGTCGTTGTCCTCGGCGAAGCGGGCCACGCGCTCGTCGGTGGGCAGTGCCGCCAGCTCCCCTGCGCTGCGCCCCAGGTCGATGGCCACGCGCCGGAACAGGCGCTGGTGCCCGGCCTCGTGCGCGGCCAGCAATGCATCCCACGGCTTGCGCGCCGCCGCATCGAGCTGCGCGCGGGTGATCGCCTCCGGGTCGCCACCAATGTCGTCGTAGCGGCGGAAGCTGGTGGCGGCCGCCAGCAACAGCACCACCTCGTCGGCCCCGTCGACCTCGATGCGCTCGCCACGCCAGCGCAACCTGCCGCCGCTGGCCAGCACCTTCAGCCGCGCAGCGAAGCGCAGGCCACCCTCGATGCCGAAGGCGTCGCCATTGCGCCCGCGCAGCAGCAGGCCGTCGCCGCCGTCATGCACCGCTTCGGCCTCGGCGTGGTCGCTGTCCAGGCCGATGCGCACCCGCACCCGACCCGGCTGGCTGGTGGCCAGGCGCACGGCCAGGCACTGGTCCGCCGCGGAAACGAAGGCCTGGCGGGTGTGCTGCAGCTGCCAGCCGGAACCGAAGGTGGTGGTGGCCAGGGCGCGGTCCAGGTCCAGCTCGCGCCGGTAGTCGTCCAGGTCGGAGATCTCGGGGAAATCCAGGCGCAGGTCGCCCAGCGGCTGGTACGGCATCTGCTTGCGCGGCCGGCCCATCATGGTCGCGTCGGCCAGGGCCTCGGCCTCGGCGTAGCGGCCGGCAAACAGCAGGCGCCGCACTTCCGGCAATGCCTGCAGCGCGCTCTCCGGCACCGGGTCATAGGGCTGGCCGGCGTAGAGCGTGTCCTCGTTGAGCTGCAGCCGCTCCGAGCGCCCCCCGCCCCACACCATTGCCCCGAGGCGGCCATTGCCCAGCGGCAGGGCCTCGACCCAGCGCGTGGCCGGCCGCGGGTACCACAGGCGCAGCGGACGCTCCGGCGCCGGCAAGCTGCCCGCATCCGCCGCCCCCGCGCCGCGCGATGCCGGGGCCGTGCCGCCGCCCGGCGCCGCCAGTGCCGCCGGCGCGGCACCGGCCGCCAGCGCGGCCGCGGTGGCCTTGATCAGTTCGCGGCGGGTCAGGCTCATCGGTTCGCTGCTCCCCTGCTGGTCCGGCGATGCTGCCGCGTGCCGGGCCGGCCGGCGCGCGGCAGCGCTTCAGCTGCGCGGACGACGCAGCGTGATCGGCTTGCCGGTGTAGTGCACGCTGGCGTCCGCCTCCGGTTCCAGCGCGCCGGCATCGGTGCGCGGGCCGTCGATCCAGCGCACCCGGATCTCGCGCGCGGCGACCATGCCCGGGTAGCCGCCCTGGCGCGCGCCAATCAGCAGCTCGCCCTTCGCCTCATCCCAGCGCAGCGGGATGCGCGCGAACTCGCCGCGCTCGTAGCCATAGTCGCGGCCGTCGTCCTCGTACAGCGAGAAGCTGCCGTCGGCGCCGGTGTAGACCTCGATGAGCAGCGGCGCGCCGGGCTTCTCGTCCACGTACTGCTGGACCACGGTGCGCGGCACGATCGAGCCGGCGCGCACGAACAGCGGGCTGCGCTCCAGCGGCGCCGCGGCGGCGACCTGCTGCCCGCCGGCATGGCGCTGGCCGGTGTGGAAGTCGATCCAGCTGGTTCCCGCGGGCAGGTACACCTGGCGCTCGCGTGCCTTGTAACGGGTGACCGGGGCGACCAGGAAGGCCGGGCCGAACAGGTACTGGTCGGCGATGTCGCGCACCTCCGGGTCGTGCGGGAAGTCCATGGCCAGTGCCCGGAGGATGGTGCCGTCGCGGTGCCAGGTATCCGCCGCCAGCGTGTAGATGTACGGCAGCAGGGTGTAGCGCAGCTTCAGGTAGTGCACGAAGCTGTCGTAGTGCGGCGTGCCTTCCGGCGCGAGCTCCCAGATCTCGCGGTACGGGAACTGGCCGTGCAGGCGGAACACCGGCACGAAGGCGCCGAACTGGAACCAGCGCAGGTTCTGCTCGCGCCACTCGTCCAGGTGCGCCGGGTCCTTGCGCTCGTAGCGGCGCTCGGGCGAGAACCCGCCGATGTCCATCGACACGTTGGGCGCGCCGGCCATGGATGCGTTGACCAGGCCGGAGATCTGCTCGCGCAGGTCGTCCCAGCGCGGGACGATGTCGCCGCTCCAGAAGGCGGCGGCGGCGCGCTGCTGGCCGGCGAAGAACGCGCGCGAGAGGATGAACACGCGCCTGTCGGGATCGACCTGGCGCGAACCGCGGTACACGCCCTCCGAGTGCGGCAGCGGATAGGCGTTGAAGTACTCGGTCGACGAGCCCAGGGCATTGGGCATGGTGCGCGCCTTGCGCTCGCCGACGTCGATGTTGCTGTGCAGGTCCGGCTCGGTGGCGTCCAGCCACCAGGCGTCGAAGCCCTTGCTGTTGAGCTTGGCATTGACCTGGCGCCAGAAGATGCCCTGCGCCTGCCTGGAGAAGGGGTCGTAGAACGAGTTGAGGTAGCCCTTGCCGATCCAGTCCAGTTCGCCGACCTCGACGTTGCGGCGGTACATGAAGCCGGCCGCGTCCAGCTCCTTGTAGTGCTCGGTGGTCGGGTAGAACTTCGGCCACACCGAGATCATGATCTGCGCGTGCTGGTCGTGGACGTGGCGGACCATGCCTTCCGGGTCGGGGAAGTTGGCCGGGTCGAAGTCGTGCGAACCCCAGGCGTCCTCCGGCCAGTACGACCAGTCGAGCACGATGGCGTCGATCGGCAGCCCGCGGCGGCGGTACTCGTCCAGCACGCCGGTCAGCTCGGCCTGGGTCTTGTAGCGCTCGCGGCTCTGCCAGAAGCCGTAGGCCCACTTCGGCAGGATCACCGCCTTGCCGGTCAGCCAGCGGTAGCCTGCGATCAGCTCGTCGGTGTTGCTGCCCGCGACCACGTAGTAGTCGATCATCTGCCCGGCCTCGGACCAGATCGACAGGTCGGAGGCCTCCCCGGCCGGCCGCGGGTCGCGGTGCAGCAGGGCGATGTAGGCCGGGTCGATGGTGTCCCACTCGACCCGCACCGGATAGCGGCGCCCCGGCTCCAGCTCCAGGGCGAACTCGTGGTGCCACGGGTTCCAGTTCTGGCGCCAGCGGTCGACCACCAGCTTGCCGTCCACGTACACCTTCACGTACTCGCTGTTGTACATGGAGAAGGTGTGGCGCCCACCGCTGGACGCCTCGATCGCGCCCTCCCAGGTCACCAGGGTGCGGCCGCCCTCGGCCTTGTTCTTCGCCTGCTCCGGGAACGCGGCCAGGTCCTTGATGTACTGGTAGTTGATCTCCGCCTCTCGGCGCTGCACCCGGACCTTGCCGTCGATCGAGTAGGTCGCGGTGAAGCCGCCCGGCCGGCCCTTGGCGTCGTACACCCGCAGCGACTCCTGCAGCGGGCGCAGGCCCTTCGGATCGCCGTAGCGGGTGATGGAGTTGTTGTCCCAGAGGATGCCGTAGTTGCGGGTGGAGACCAGGTAAGGGATGGCCTTGTCGATGTTGTGCTGGAGCAGCTCGACGTCGCGGCCCTTGAGGTTCATCCAGCCCTGCTGGTGCAGGCCAGTGCCGTACAGCGCTTCGTCCTGCGGCGACTGGAAGCGCTGGCGCACGCTGTAGTAGTCGCGGCCGTCGAACGTGGCCGGCTGGAACTCGCGCGCGCCGGGGCGCTCGGCCAGCAGCGGCTTGCCGTTGGCATCGAAGAAGCTGACGCTGCCATCGCCCAGGGAAACCTCGGCGGCAATGCCGGACGCCTTGACCCGTACCCTGCCCTCTTCCTGCTCGACCTCGAACGCCGGCGGCGCCGAGGGCGCTTCGGCGCGCATCAGGCTGGGACTGCGCTGGAAATCGCCGTCCACGTCGGCGCTGACGCGCACGATGCGGTCGGACACCAGCTGCAGGCGCACGTCGGCGGCCTGCGTATCGGCCGGACGCACGATCACGCCGTCAGCCTGGCGCTCCACGCTCTGCGCCAGCGCCTGCATCGGCACAAGCGCGGCCACCACGGACATGGCCAGCAGCGCACGCCGGGCATGCATGGACCTGTTGTTCTGCATCATCTTCGTTCCTCTCCCTTTGCGGCACCCGGGGACGGCGCCGGCATTGCATTGCACTCAGTAGGTCGCCAGCTTTACCCGCAGCAGCTGGGTGGCGTCGGAAAAATTGAGGCCGTAGTCGGTCTGGTCGCCGTTCCAGCGGCGGCGGAACTTCCACTGGCCATCGACGTAGGTGCCCTCGTCCACGTATTGGTAGATCTGGCGATCGGCCACTGCCGGGTCGGTCGCCACCAGGTTCACGCGCGCGTGGATGCCGGTGACCAGGAACTCGTCCGGCCCCAGCTGCACCACCAGCGCCGCGCCTACAGGCTCGGGATTGCCCGGTGGTTCGCCCTGGAACCAGAACTGCGGCACGCCGTAGGTGACCACCGCCTTCCAGCGCCCATCGATCTCCAGCGTCTGCACCGGTACGCCCGGCTGCTCGGCGGTTCCGTGCACCCGGCCGTCGAAGCTGGCCTGGGCGATCACGTCCGCGGCCGGGCCGACCAGCCGGTAGTTGAGCGCGAACGGCTCCAGCGCCTGCGCATCGACCACCTTCGCGCCCAGCGGGTAGTTGGAATACTTCGAGAAGTCGATGCCGAACGGCGACCAGCCGATGGCCTGGCGGCCCAGCGCGGCGAAGAAGTAGCGCGCGTACTCGGGGCGGTTGCCGGTCTCGGCCACGAACAGCGGGTTGTCCGGGCGCGCGTAGCGGTCCAGCACCGTGGTGTAGTGCAGGTACTCGGGCATGTAGATGTCCGGCGCCAGCAGGTCGATGTGCGGCGCGGCGGCCTTGTAAACGTCCAGCACGTTGTCGGTGGGGCCGCCGCTGGCGTACTGGCCCGGCTGGCCGGGGTTGAACGGCCCGCGCAGCGCGGCATTGATGTACATCGGTAGCGGGTACTCGGCCTTGCCCGCCTCGGCCACCTGGTCGATGAAGCGGGCGATGTGCCAGGCGTGGAAGAACTCGTCGGCGTCGGCACCGAAGACCTCGCGCCAGGTGCCCGGCGGCCTGCCCAGCTTCTCCAGCAGCGCCTGCGGCACCGGGCCCTCGAACGCCTGCTGCGCCAGCGGCGAGAAGTCGCGCACGCCGCCGTAGGTGCCCGGCTCGTTCTGCGGCTGGACCATGATCACCGTGCGCTGCGGATCGTTGGCCTTCAGGTGGCGCATCAGCTGCACGAAGGCCTTGCGGTCGGCCTCCAGGGTTTCCCGGCCGTGCGGCGACAGCGAGTCGAGCGTGCGTCCGTCGGCGGTGACCACGCGCGGGAAACGCCCGTTGTCCAGCTTCACCCACGCCGGGGCGTAGTGCGGCGCGTTGTTCTTCCAGGTGGCGAACCACAGCAGGACCAGGCGCACGTCGTGTTCGCGCGCCTGCGCCAGCAGGGTGTCGACCCAGGAGAAGTCGAAGCGCCCCTCCTCCGGCTCGACCTGCTCCCAGGCCACCGGCACCATCACCGTGTTCGGCTTCACCAGTTCGATCGCAGGCCACACGTCCTCCAGCGCCTGTGGCCAGTTGCTGGAGTTGTTCACCTGCGCGCCGAGGACCAGGAACGGCTTGCCGTCCACCAGCAGGGCGTGGCGGCCGTCGCGGGTCACGATCCGCGGGATCGGCGCTTCGGCGGCCTGTCCGCGCGCGACCGGCCGCTCGCCGTCGGCGCCCGCACCGTCCGCGGCATCCCCTGCCCCACGGTTGCCACAGGCGGCCAGCAGCATGGCCAGCGCCACGCCCAGCAGCGGCAGCACCAGGCCAGCCGCGCGGGCGCGCACCGGGTCCCGCCTGTCCGGTCCGCGGCGCCGCATCGTCCTCACCACTCCGCGGTACGGAACGGCGAAGCCGGCAGGCCGTCGCGACCGACCAGGCTGGCCTCCTGCGGATCGTCGCTCCAGCCGTAGCGCGCGCTCACCGGGCGGGACACCGCGCTGGCGCGGAGCACCACGGTATCGCCCTCGATCCGCGCCTGCGCCGGATGGAAGCGGCCGTCGGCGCCGGCCAGTTCGAATCCCCCTAGCGCGCCGCCGCGCGCGGCCAGGGCGCCGTCGGCATGGTCGAAATGCAGCACCAGCTCGCGCCCGCGCACCTCGGCGCTGCGGTACACCGGCCCGGTCCAGGCGATGTCCCGGTCGCCGTACACCTTGTGCAGGGCGATCCGTGCCAGGCGCTGGCCGACGGTGCGCTTGTCGCGCGGGTGGATGTCGTGGGTGTCGCCGACATCGGTGATCACCGCCTGCCCGGTGGCCGGCAGCGCCAGGGTCGCCGACTGCGATTCGCGCAGCGTGGCCCAGGGGCTTTCAAGCACCCGCCCCCGCGCGTCGAGCCGGTCGCCGCCGGAGTGGAACGGCGCCAGCTGCACCCACAGGAACGGCAGCTGCGGCGTGCGGAAGCCTGCGCGCCAGCCCTCGATCAGGCCGCGGAACTGGTCGCGGTAGCGGTAGGCACCCTCCGGGCTGGCATTGGTCTCGCCCTGGTACCAGATCACCCCGGCCAGCGCGTAGGGCTGCAGCGGATGCAGCATGGCGTTGTACAGCACGGTATCGACCTGGTTCTTGTCGTCGAGCATCGACACGCTCACCTGCGCGGTGCGGAACAGCCACGGCCCGCCCAGCGCGCGCGGCGCGCCACCCTGCGGCTGCACGAAGATCTCCGCCGGCGCACCCATGATGCCGCCGCCACCACCGTCGTCCTGCACCCGCACCGCCAGCGTGTTGCGGCCGGCACGCAACACTCCCGCCGGGACCTGGTAGACACGCGGCTTGTTGTAGGCATTGGCCGTGCTGCCGACCAGGTGGCCGTTGACCCAGGTGGTGTCGGTGTCGTCGATCTGGCCCACGCCCAGGACGATGCCGGCGGCCGCCTCGGCCTCGCTGAGCTCGAACGTGGTGCGGTACCAGGCCACGCCGTTCATGCCGTCGTAGCCCTGCGTTTCCCACGCCGCAGGCACCTGGATGGGCTGCCAGTCGCGGGTGTCGAGCGCGTCGGCGGCGAAGGCCTCCGAAGCCGGGTCGACCGGCTCCCACGTGGCCACGCGCTGGCGCACCGCTTCTTCCGCACGGGCCTCGGCGGCGCGGCGTTCGCGCAGCTTCGCTTCCAGCCCGGCGGTATCCAGGCCCAGCATGCCGGCGCTCATCCAGGCCTCGATCGAACTGCCACCCCAGGTACTGTCGATGATGCCGACCGGCACCTGCAGGGTGCGGCGCAGTTCGCGGGCAAAGGCATAGCCGACCGCGGAGAACGCGCCCACCGTCTCCGGAGCGGCCGCCTGCCACTGCCCGCCCTCCAGCTGGCCACGCGGCGTTTCCGCCCAGGACCGCGGCACCTTGAAGTGGCGCAGCTGCGGATCGCCGGCGCCGGCGATGTCTTCCCCGCCATGCAGGGCCTGCGCCACCGGCCACTCCATGTTCGACTGCCCCGAGGCCAGCCACACCTCGCCCAGCAGCACGTCGGCGATCCTGCGGCGCTCGCCACAGGCCTCGACCGCCAGCACGTACGGGCCGCCGGCGGCATGCGCCGGCAGGGTCGCCTCCCAGCGCCCGTCGGCGCCGGCGGTGGCACTGGCGCGCTGGCCATCAAGCTCGACCCGCACCTCGCAGCCCGGGCGCGCCTGGCCCCAGACCGGCAGCGGGCGGTCGCGCTGCAGCACCACGCCGTCGGAGAAGACCAGGGGCAGTTCCAGGGCGCCGCCCTGCGCCGCGAACGCGGCCGGCGACAGGGCGATCCAGGCCAGGATGGCAGGCACGATCCGTGGTGTCATTGCTGCAGTTTCTCCGTCAGTTCGCCTCGCGCCTGCCGCTCGCCCGGCAGGCGCAGCCATGGGTTCGCGCTCCGCCGCAAGGCGGGCGCACGTGGTCCCGGGCGGGTCGCAGGTCCGCTCCCCGCCGGGTCCTCGTGGGCCGAACGATACCGTTCCTTCCCCTCACCCGCGCCTCTTTGCCGCCAGGATCATGTGCTGCACTGCGCAAGATCCACGCCGCGCGACGTGGCCCGGTGCAGGCACGGGCACGACACGGGCATCAGAAGTTGACCCGCAGGGTGGCCGCGTAGCGGCGGTCGTTGACGTACCAGGACGTCACCCGGTCCCCGGCGCCGTTCTGTTTCATGATGGTCCGCTGCTCGGCGTTGTTGAGGTTGTTCATCTCCAGGCCCAGCTGCACGTGGTCGTTGATGCGGTAGAAGACCGAGCCGTCGAGCTGGCCGAAGTCGTCGCTGAAAACCGGCAGCTTCCACGGGATGCCGCCGTCCTCGCCGTTGTAGCCGTTGGGCCCGATCGACAGCAGGTACTCGCTGCGCCAGTTGTAGGCGAAGCGCACCTGCCACGGGCCGCGCTCGTAGAACACGGCGACGTTGTAGGAGTTCTTCGACAGGCCGTCGGCCGGCAGGTCGGCGAAGCCGGTGCCATCGGTATCCACCGGCTGGGTATCCGAATCCACCGGCACCTTCGTCGAGCTCTTGATGTACGTGTAGTTGGCGGACATGCCCAGGCCACCGAGCGGACCGGGCAGGAAGTCGAAGAACTGGTTCCAGCCCAGTTCGGCGCCCTGGATGCGTGCGGTGCCCACGTTGACCGGACGGGTGACCAGGTACTCGTACTGGTTGCCGTCGCGCCCGGGATAGGACTCCAGCCGGGTCTGGCGCCGGAAGTAGTCCTTGACGTCCTTGTGGAACAGGTTGATCCAGGCCATGCCGCCGCGGTCCGGATCGAAGTACCACTCGGCCGACAGGTCGAACTGGTTGGCCCGCATCGGGTCCAGGTACGGGTTGTCGTAGGAACTGCCGGACAGCTCGAGGTCGCCGATCGGCAGGGTGCCCTGCTCCGGCTCGGTCACGCCATCGCGGGTGCCCACGGTCAGCACCTGGTAGGCCTGCATGTCGCCGAAGTCCGGGCGGGCGATCGCCCTGGACGTGGCGAAGCGCAAGATCAGGTTGTCCACCGGCTCCCAGCGCAGGTTGAGGCTCGGCAGCACGTCGGTATAGGCGTTGCGCGCGGCGATCGGCTCGACCTCGCCCGCGCCCAGGTACGGCGCGTACGGCACGTCCGGGTACACCAGGAAGCCGTCGGCGGTGTTCTCGGTGCGGACCACGCGCACGCCGATGTTGCCGTCCAGCAGCGCGCTGTCCAGGCCGAACTCCAGCATGAAGTACGCCGCGTAGGTGTCTTCCTTCTGCCTGTTGGTGTACTCGCCGCCGACCTCGCGCTCCTCGAAGCCGCCGTAGCAGCAGCTGTAGTACGGGGTCGCCGCGTCGTGGATGTCCTTGTAGCTCGCCGGGTAGCCCAGGGCCGTGCCCAGCACCGGGGCATGGAACGCACCCGGGGTGTTGGCGCCGCCGCGGTAGAAGTTCCGGAAGGTGTTGAGGTTGACCAGGCTGGAATTGATCTTGTCGTTGAGGTCCAGGCCCGGCATCTGGTCGGACGGCAGCGCCCACCAGCTCATCCAGGTCTGGAACACCGGCTGCCAGTTGTAGCCGGTGTCGATGTTGGTGGCCTTGCGCTGGGTGGTGCGCACGCCGGTGCGGAAGCCCTTGAGGAAGCCCGCGCCGGCGAAGGCGTGGTCGAGGTCGGCGCGCCACGCCACCTCCTCGGCCACGTTGTCCACCAGGTCCTCCATGGTGAAGCCCCAGTAGTAGTTGGCCGGGTCCGTGGTGAACCCGGCATCGATGCCGATCCGGGGCACGCCGCCGAGGCCGACGTCGATCCAGGGAACGTTAACTCCCAGGGCCACGGTGGAATCCAGGGCGCGCGTATCGGCCTTGATGTACTGCAAGTCGGTGGCGAACCGGGTGCGGTCGCTGAGCTGCCAGTCCAGCCCCAGCGACAGGTCGGTGGTCCTGGACTTGCGGTGCGAGGCGCGGATGTCGGTGCCCATCGGCACGCCGCCGGCCTGGGTCAGGCGGCCGGAGCGGAAGACGTTGCCGTCCAGGGCGTACGGCTGGCTGGCATCGAGCACGACCTGCAGCGGATCGTTGGAAACGAAGATCGCGTCCTCGTACCAGAGCTCGTCGTACTTGCTCTGGAACGCGGTGCCGGTGACCTCGATGCCGGCGTCCGGGCGCCATTGCAGGGCCACGTAGGCGCCGTCGCGCTGGCGTTCGTAATCCAGGGTGCGCCAGTCCGCCCCGCGCGGCAGCCACAGCAGCTCGTTGCCGCCGTCGCCGTCCAGGTCGGTGTTGGCATTGGCGAAGAACGGGCGCACGAACAGGCCGTCGGTGCGGGTCGCCAGCTCCGAGCGCGCCACGTCCACCAGCAGGCCGAACTCGCCGGCCGAGGTCTGCCAGCGGTTGCTGTACAGCAACGAGCCGGACGGTTTGTATTCCTCGACGAAGTCGCCGTAGTTCACGCTCAGCGACGCGCTGACCTTGCGGCCGTCCTGGTCGAACGGCAGGCGGGTGCGCAGGTCGACCGTGCCTCCCAGGCCGCCCTCGATCATCGCCGCGGTCTGGTTCTTGTACACGTCCACCCCGCCCATCAGCTCGGAGGGCACGTCCTGGAAGCTGAGGTTGCGCCCGCCGGAGGCGGAGAAGCTGTCGCGGCCGTTGAGCTCCGAGCGCACCTGGGTCAGGCCGCGCACCGCCACCCCGCCGCCCTCGGCGGAGAAATGCTCCGGGTCGCCCACCGAGAGGAAGTGGTCGATGGTCACGCCGGGGATGCGCGACAGGGTCTCGGTGACGCTGCGGTCCGGCAGCGCGCCGATGTCCAGCGCGGTGACCGAATCGACGAAGGTGTCGGCGTCGCGCTTGATGTCCTGGGCCCGGTAGACCGAGCCGCGTATGCCGGTGACCCGGACCGCGTCCAGTTCCACCGCCTCCTCCCCCGCCTGCTGCGCGGACACGGGGCCGGACAGCGACAGTGCCACGCCAAGGGCCAGCAGGCTGCGGGCGGACGCGGCGCGGGCGGGCGACCGCGACCGCCGGTTGCGCGAAGAATGCTTGGACATTGCGTTCCCTCCCAGGACACGTGTGGTCAAGCATGGACGGTGGCGCCGTCCGTTCGGGTTGTCTGCGCAAGGCCGGCGTGGGGATATCGGCCTGCGGGTCCGGGAGCTGCGTGCGCGTCGGGGACCCGCGTCGCCCGAGCATAGGTTCGGGCAGGCATGCCCCACCA
Source organism: Pseudoxanthomonas sp. SGNA-20 (assembly GCF_003931635.1). Lineage (NCBI taxonomy): Bacteria > Pseudomonadati > Pseudomonadota > Gammaproteobacteria > Lysobacterales > Lysobacteraceae > Pseudoxanthomonas > Pseudoxanthomonas sp. SGNA-20. Next base: position 12,639 of record NZ_RRYK01000001.1, read on the forward strand.
ATGAAATTATCCCCGTGCAGGTATTCCCCGCCGGAATGGACAAGAAAAAGGCCCGCGGGTTTCCCCGCGGGCCTTGGGCTGGCTGCTTCCGCCGCGTGCGCGGCGGTCGCTCCGGTTACCAGCTGGCGCGCAGCACCAGCGAGTAGCGGCGGTCGTTCTCGAACCAGGCGCGGTTGTACAGCGTCTCGTCGATGAAGCCGTCACGACGGTAGCCACGCGGACCCATCAGCAGCTTGGTGGTGCTGTTGGTGAGGTTGTTGGCCTGCAGGCCCAGCTGGATGTTCGAGTTGATGTTGAAGAAGATCGAACCGTCCAGCTGGCCGTAGTCGTCGTTCCACACCGGCTGGCGCATCGCCGGCATCACGTCGCTGGAGGTCAGCAGGTAACGCGAACGCCAGTTGTACGCCAGGCGCATCGAGATCGGGCCACGCTCGAAGATGCCCATCACGTTGTAGCTGCGGCGCGACAGGCCTTCCAGCGGCAGGTCCACCGGGACCTCGGTCGGCGCGTTGCCGTCGGGGATGCCGACGTCGACGTTGGTGCCGCCCTTGCTGTCCACGAAGGTGTAGTTGGCCTGGATGCCGAAGCCCGGCAGGAAGTCGAAGAACTGCGAGTAACCGACTTCGAAGCCGCGGATCTTGCCCTCGTCGAGGTTGCGGGTACGGGTCATCACGTACTCGCGCCCGTCGATGATCTCGGTGCTGATGCCGGAGGCGAAGTAGTCCTTCACGTCCTTGGTGAACAGCGTGATGTACGCGCTGTTGGCCGGACCGAAGTACCACTCCAGCGCCGTGTCGAACTGGTTGGCGCGCATCGGCTTCAGCTCGGGGTTGCCGCCGCTGCCGAAGTAGCTCAGGTCGTCGAAGCTGCACAGGTCGGCTTCGTCGCGCAGGCCGTCGCGCATGGCGTTGGCGCAGCCGGCGGCGCTGGCGCCCAGCGTGATCCAGTTCTGCATCAGGCGGAACTCGGGACGGGCGATGGCCTTGGACGCGGCGAAGCGCCACTGCAGGCCATGGTCGAAGCGCACGCGCACGTTCAGGCTCGGCAGCACGTCGGTGTACGAGGTGCTGTTCTCGCTCTCGAACGGCTGGCCGTAGAACGCCTCGCGCACGGCCGGGTCGACCTGTTCGAGGTAGCCGGTGGTCATGTCCGGCATCAGGCCGCCGCCCTTGCTCGTCACGCTGGTCTTGACCACGCGCACGCCCAGGTTGCCGTCCACCGGCACGCCGAAGCGGTCGTAGTTCTCGAAGTACAGCGCGCCGTACGCCGCCTGGGTGCGCTCATGCTGCTCGTTGATCGCCGACGGCGAGTAGGCGATCGGACGCCACTGCGCGCCCGGGATGGCACCCAGCGTGTCGCGGACCTTGGCGATGTTGACGAAGTCGTCCCCGGCCGTCCAGAACTGGGTCGGCAGGTTGACCTTGCCGCCGAAGAAGTCCTTCAGCGTGTACAGCTGCGAGTTGCCGCTGTAGTACTGGTCCAGCCACGCCACCGGCGGGCGGCTCGGATCGGGGTTGCCCTCGATCTTGTTCCAGTCGTCGCTGATCACGCCCCAGTTGTAGGTGGTGTAGAAGCTGGTGTAGCTGCGGTCGGCCACGCGCACGCCGAAGCGGGCCATGCGCCACCAGTCGCTGTCGAAGCTGTACTCGAAGTCCAGGCGGCCGGCGCGCTCGCGACCCTCGTTGTCGGCCAGGTGGTCCATGGCCGAGCGCCAGAAGTAGTTCTCCTGCTGCAGCGCGAAGTTCGGGTCGTCCAGGGTGACCGACGGGTACTTGCCGGTCAGGTCCAGGGTGATGCCCTCCAGCAGGCTGGAGGTATGGACCGCGAAGTCGACGTTGTCGCTCTCGGCCTTCACGTACTGGAAGTCGGCGCGCATGACCAGCTTGTCGGTCATGTAGTGGCGCAGGCTGGTCGACCAGTCGGTGGTCTGCGAGGACTGCACGTTGTAGCGGTTGCCGGCCACGAACTGGATGCCCGGGCCCTTGTACATCGACGGGGTCTCGTCGTCCGGCGTGCCGCGCCAGCCACCGAGGCGGATCGCGCCCTTGAGGAAGCGGCCGTTGGCGTCGTACAGGAAGCGGGTGCCCGGCATCGGGATCAGGCGGTTGGTGCGGTCGGCCAGGCCGTCGCCACCGTCGTAGGCGTTGCCGTAGTGGTTCGGATCGCCGGTCCAGTTGGAGGTGTCGTTGGCCTCGCCGGCGCCGGCGTACTCCATGTAGTGCTCGCGCCAGGCCATGTCGTACTTGGACGTGATGACCTGGGTGGTGATCTCGGTGTCGTCGCTGGGACGCCACTGGAACACGAGGGCGCCGCCCTGGCGCTTGCGGTCGAAGTCGGTGCGGCGCCAGTTCACGCCGCCCGGCACGAACACGTGGTCGCGGTCGGTGCCTTCCAGCAGCAGGTCACGCTGGCTGTCGGAGGAAACCCACGTCTCCTGCTCCCAGTCGTAAACCCAGCCCTCGCCGTTGGGCAGGCCTTCCGGCTGTTCGGCCGGAGTGCGACCGCGACGGGAATACGGCTGGATCTGGATGCCGTCGGACTGGGTGGCCAGCTCGGAGTACGAGAGGTTGGCCAGGAAGCCCACCTCGCCGATGCCGGTCTGCCAGCGGTCGGAGAACAGGAACGAGGCCGACGGACGCGCGTCCTTGGCCTTGTCGCCGTAGTTGTAGTCCACGCTGCCGGCGATCTTGCGGCCCGGCTCGTCGAACGGCTTGCGGGTGCGCAGGTTGACCGTGCCGCCCAGCCCGCCCTCGATGATCTCGGCCGAGGGGTTCTTGTAGACGTCGACGCCGGCCATCAGCTCCGCCGGGATCTCCTCGAAGCTCAGGCCGCGGCCACCGTTGGCGCTGAACACGTCGCGGCCGTTGAGCTCGCCGCGGACGAAGGTCAGGCCGCGGATCATCACGCCGCTGCCTTCGGCCGAGAAGTGGTCGGTATCGTCACGCGCCGCGAAGCCGGTAACCGTGACGCCGGAAACGCGCTTCAGGGTTTCGGTGACGCTGCGGTCCGGCAGGGCGCCGATGTCCTGGGCGGTGACCGAGTCGATGATCTGCTCGGCGTCCTGCTTCAGGTCCTGCGCGCGCATGAGGCTGCCGCGCAGGCCGGTGACCTGCACCGTCTCCAGCTCGACCGCCGGATCGGAGCCCGCGTTGGCGTTGCTGTCCTGCGCGTTGGCGCCGGCGCCCGCCAGGACGATGGCCACGCCCAGGGCCAGGGCGCAGGGCTGCGGATACAGGCGCGACTTGGCGCCGCGGCCCGCAGCACGGTTCATGTGGTTCGACATCCAGTTCCCCTCCCAGAGAGTAAGGATTTCTTTCGGTTTTCAGGGCTTGCAAGAACGTCCCCCGCGGTCCGGCGGGAGTACGTGAAGCCGACGTTAACGGTACCACGTGACGCCGGTCAAGCATCGTATGGAACGCCGTTGCAGTTGTGACTTCAGGCTCCCCTTGAGGGCAATCCAAGCCTGTTGCGGGCCCCGGGGTAGACCGCGGCCGCCGCCGTGCGCAGGGCCTCGAGCACGCGTTGCGCGGCCGGCGACAGCAGGTGGCCGCGGCGGCGGATGATCCCGAACGACTCCATCCCCACCCCCAGGTCCAGCGGCAGCACCGCCAGCTGGCGCGCGGTCAGGTACGGGGCCACCGCCTCCACCGGCAGGGCGGTGAGCAGGTCGCTGGCCCTCAGCAGGTTCACCGTCACCGGCAGGGACGAGGTCTCCACCACGTTGCCCGGGGTCGCCAGGCCGTGCTCCAGGAACATGGTCTCCAGCCGCGTGCGCAGCACCGAGTCCGGCGGCGGCAGGATCCAGCCATAGGGCGCAAGGTCCGCATGCGTGAGCCGGGTGCGCCCCGCCAGCGGATGCTCGGCCCGCACGATCACCGAATGCGGCTCGTCGGCCAACGGTTCGAATTCCAGGTCGGCGCCCCCGGCCGGCTCCATGATCCGGCCGACCACCAGGTCCAGCTGGCCGTCCAGCAGCCGCGCCAGCAGCGGCCGGCTGTAGTCCATCTCGATCCGCACCAGGATGTCCGGGTGCTCGCGCTTGATCGCGGCCACCGCCGCCGGCACCAGGTTGGTCCCGGGGTTGACCACGGTGCCGATCGAAGCGCTGCCCATGCGTCCGTCGCGCAGCGCGGCAATCTCCTCCTGGGCGCGGCCGATCTCCAGCAACGCGCTGCGCGCGCGCCGGATCAGCACCTGGCCATACCAGGTCGGCTGCACGCCGCGGGCGTGGCGCTCGAACAGCGGCACGCCCAGCAGGCCCTCGATCTCGGCCAGCAGCTTGGACGCGGCAGGCTGGGTCATGCGTGCCGCCTCCGCCGCGCGCAGCACCGACCTCTGCTCCTCCAGGTGCAGCAGCAACATCAGGTGGCGGGTCTTCAACCGGGCGGGATTGGCCCAATGCGAGGCCGAGGGCGTGCGGTTCATTGGACGATCCTATATGTCCCGGGAATAGTTCGGATCGGAAATTTCATTTCCAAACATATCCCAGAAAAGCGAGCCTTACGCATGCGGCGCGCATGTTCCGGCCCCTCCCCCGCAATGCGCCGCCGCCCAATGGAGGACACTTTGCACCCCATAGCGCCGGCGCAGGCGATCGTGCGTAGGATCGCGCCACGCCACCGCGGAGCCTGCCCATGACCCCTGCCCCATCGCCGTTCCGGCTGCCGCTGGTGGCCATCCTCCGCGGGCTTCCCCCGGGGCAGGCGCCCGCCCACTTCGCGGCGCTGCTGGAAGAGGGCTACGACGCGATCGAAGTACCGCTCAATTCCCCGGACTGGGCCACCAGCATCGGCGAAGCCGTGCGCGCGCACGGCAAGCGCGCCTGGATCGGCGGCGGCACCGTGCTGCGCCGGCAGGAAGTGGACATCCTGCACGGGCTGGGCGCGCGCTTCATCGTCACCCCCAACACCAACCCCGACCTGATCCGCCACGCCGCCGCGGGCGGGCTGCAGGTGCTGGCGGGCTTCGCCACCGCCAGCGAGGCGTTCGCCGCGCTGGAGGCCGGCGCCAGCATGCTCAAGCTGTTCCCGGCCGCGACCTACGGGCCCGGCCACCTGCGCGCGCTGCGCGCGGTGTTGCCGGCCGGGGTGCCGCTGTTCGCGGTCGGCGGCATCACCCCCGATTCCCTGCCCGCCTGGCTGGCTGCCGGATGCACCGGCGCCGGCATCGGCGGCGAGCTCTACCGCCCCGGCCAGGCGCCGGAAGCCACGCGCCGCAACGCCCGTGCCTTCCGCCAGGCCTACATGGACCACGCCGCATGAAGATCACCCGCCTGACCACCTACCACGCCGCGCCGCGCTGGCTGTTCCTGAAGGTCGAGACCGACGCGGGCATCACCGGCTGGGGCGAACCCGTGGTCGAGGGCCGCGCGCGCACCGTCGAGGCGGCGGTGCACGAGCTGGGCGAATACGTGGTCGGCAAGGACCCCTCGCGCATCAACGACCTGTGGCAGACGCTCTACCGCGGTGGCTTCTACCGCGGCGGCCCGGTGCTGATGAGCGCCATCGCCGGCATCGACCAGGCGCTGTGGGACATCAAGGGCAAGGCTCTGGGCGTGCCGGTGTACCAGCTGCTCGGCGGGCTGGTGCGCGAGCGCATGAAGACCTACCGCTGGGTCGGCGGCGACCGCCCCGCCGACCTGGTCGAGCAGATCCGCGGCTACCGCGGGCTGGGCTTCGACACCTTCAAGTTCAATGGCACCGAGGAGATGAAGCTGCTCGACAGCCCGCGCGCGGTGGACCAGGCCGTCGCCAGGGTCGCCGCGGTGCGCGAGGCCTTCGGCGACAGCGTGGATTTCGGCGTGGATTTCCACGGCCGGGTCGGCGCGCCGATGGCCAAGGCCCTGCTGCGCGAGCTGGAGCCGTTCCGGCCGCTGTTCGTCGAGGAACCGGTGCTGCCGGAGCAGGCCGAGCACTACCCGCGCCTGGCCGCGTCGACCCCGATCCCGCTGGCGGCCGGCGAGCGCATGTATTCGCGCTTCGAGTTCAAGCGCGTGCTGGAAACAGGTGGACTGGCGATCCTGCAGCCGGACCTGTCGCACGCCGGCGGCATCACCGAGTGCCTGAAGATCGCCGCCATGGCCGAGGCCTACGACGTCGCCCTGGCACCGCATTGCCCGCTCGGTCCGGTGGCGTTGGCGGCCTGCCTGCAGCTGGACTTCGTCGCCCACAACGCGGTGCTGCAGGAGCAGAGCATCGGCATCCACTACAACCAGGGCGCCGACCTGCTCGACTACGTGCTCAACAAGGACGATTTCCGCTGCGACAATGGCCACATCCGCGCGCTGCCCGGACCGGGCCTGGGCGTCGAGGTCGACGAGGAACGGCTGCGCCACGCGCACGCCAACCCGCCGGACTGGCGCAACCCGGTATGGCGGCACGCCGATTCCAGCATTGCCGAATGGTAGGGAGCCCATGGAACAGAGCCCTCGGCTGGTCGTCGATTCGAAGTGTTCGCATGGCGAAGGCGTGCTCTGGTGCGCCCAGCGCCAGGCCGTGCTGTGGGTCGACATCCATGGCCGGCGCCTGTGGCTGCACCGTCCCGGCGACGGGCTGACCCGCCACTGGGACCTGCCCGACCGCCCCGGCTGCATCGGCCTGGGCCAGGGCAACTCCGTGCTGCTGGTGCTGGCCAGCGCGCTGTACCGCGCTGAAGTGGACGCCGACGCCCCCGGGCCGCTGCAGCTGCGGCACCTGACCGACATCGAGCCGGCCCTGCCCGGCCACCGCAGCAACGACGGCCGCGCCGACCGCCACGGCAACTTCGTGTTCGGCACGATGAACGAGAACCCGGGGCACGCGCCCACCGGCGCCATGTACCAGTACTCGGCGGCCCACGGCCTGCGCCGGTTGCCGCTGGGCGGCATCGGCATCCCCAACTCGATCTGCTTCGCGCACGACGGCCGCACCCTGTACTGGTGCGATACGCAGGCCGGCAGCATCCTCCAGGCCGGGTACGACCCCGACACCGCGCAGGTGGGCGCGCCCTCGCCGGTGGTTGCCGCCGGCGCCGCCGCCGGCTCGCCGGACGGCTCCTGCATCGACGCCGAGGGCCGGATCTGGAACGCGCGCTGGGGCGGCGCCCGCGTGGTCCGCTTCGCCCCCGGCGGCGGGATCGAACGCGAGATCCGGCTGCCGGTGCCGCAGCCCTCGTGCTGCGCGTTTGGCGGCCCCGGGCTGGACACGCTGTACGTGATTACCTCGCCCGAGGGCCTGGACCCCGCCGCGCTGGCGCAGGCGCCCGGCTCCGGCGGCCTGTACGCCCTGGAGCTCGGCCGCCCGCTCGGCCTGCCGGAAAGCCGGGTGGAGCTGCCTGCTTGATCGCGGTCGACTGGGGCGGGAGCAACCTGCGCGCGTATCGCCTCGACGACCATGGCCGGGTGCTGGGGCAGCGCCGCGGCGAGGTCGGCGCACTGGCCTGCGACGGCCAGCACGCGCAGACCCTGGCCGGCGTGATCGGCGACTGGGACGATCCGCTGGTCCTGCTGTGCGGCATGGTCGGCGCGCGCGGCGGCTGGATCGAGGTGCCCTACGTGCCCTGCCCCGCCGGCATCGCGACCCTGGCCGCGGGCATGGTCGAGCTGGGCACTCACGCCGGCGACGCCTTGCGCGGCCGCCGGCTGTGGTGCGTGCCAGGCATGGCCGACCATCGCGGCGCCGCCGCCGACGTGATGCGCGGCGAGGAAACCCAGGTCGCCGGCCTGCTCGCGCAGCTGGGCCCCGGCCGCCACGACGTCTGCCTGCCCGGCACCCACAGCAAGTGGGTGCGGGTCGAGGACGGCGCCATCACCGGCATTTCCACCGCGCTGACCGGCGAGCTTTACGGCCTGCTGCGCCGGCACAGCATCCTCGCGCGCAGCATGCCGGCGACCGAACCGCCGCTGGACCCGGCCGCGTTCGACGCCGGCCTGGCCGCGGCGCGCGCCGGCGGCGGCCTGCTGCACGACCTGTTCGGCGTGCGCACCGCGGCCCTGTTCGCGCGCTTCGAGGCCGAGGCCCTGCCCTCTTACCTCTCCGGGCTACTGGTCGGCCACGAACTGCAGCCGGCCCTGGCCGGCGCCGCGGACGGCCCGGCGCACCTGGTCGGCAGCGATGCGCTGCTGGAACGCTACGCCCGCGCCCTGTCCGCGCACGGCCGCACCGTGCAGCGCCACCGCGAGGACCTGGCCGCGCTGGGCCTTTACCGCCTGGCCCGCGCGCGCTTCGGCTGAGCCCCGGCGCGACGCGCCCACCCCCGCTGGATTAGAATGGCGCGTTTCCTGAAGCTTCCATTGGTCCACCCATGCCTTTCGTCGTCACCGAGAACTGCATCAAGTGCAAGTACACCGACTGCGTGGAGGTGTGCCCGGTGGACTGTTTCCACGAAGGCCCGAACTTCCTGGTGATCGACCCGGACGAGTGCATCGACTGCACCCTGTGCGAGCCGGAATGCCCCGCCAACGCGATCTTCCCCGAGGATGACGTGCCGGCCGGCCAGGAAGGCTTCGTCGCGCTCAATGCCGAACTGTCCAAGGCCTGGCCGGTGATCACCGTGCGCAAGGAACCGCTGCCGGATGCCGCCGAGTGGGACGGCAAGCCGGACAAGCTCAAGCTGCTGGAGCGCTGAGGCGCTTGCCGGCCGCGCCGGCGGCGCGGCCCACGACATCGCGATGCCGCCGGCCATGCACCACGCCGGCCGCCAGGGCTTCCTGCAGGAAGAAACGTCCGCCCCCGTGCAGAGGGCGGCATCCGCGCCGGAAACGCCATGCGCCCGCTTTGCCGGCGCGCGCCCTGGCGTCGCCGCGACGCAGGCCCGGGGGCCAGAGGCTTCCCGCGCGGCGCGGAAACGCCGTGGCCCGCGCCGCGACCGGCGCGGGCCACGTGATACGGCAATCAGCGGGCCAGCGTGGCCTGCAGCGAGGCGATCACCTGGACCGCCGCCGGGCTGGTGGCGGCCACGCCGCGCGGATCGACCGCCGACACGTACGCGCCGCCGCGTACCGCGGCCACGCGCACCAGGAAGCTCTCGCCCTGGTAGCTGACGTCGTAGCTGCCCAGCAGCTGGGCGCGGTTGCTGATGCTCAGGCCCTCGATCGCCTCCAGGGCGGCACCGACGCGTTCGAACACCTGGTCGCGCTGGCCGCCGGCGACGGTGAAGCCGCTCTGCGAATCGGCCGGCGCGGCCGGCAGCTGCGCCGGGCTGCCGCCCGGCGACGGCACCGCCATGGCGCCGGAGGTATCCGGCAGGTCCAGGTCCGGCGGCACTTCCAGCGGGCGCTGCTCGGCGTTGAGCGCGTAGTCGCCGCGCGGCCCCTTGCGGAAGACCTTGCAGCCGCCCAGCGAGGCAACCACGGTGACGCCCAGCAGCAGAGCCGCGGAAATGCGCACGAAACGTGAGGAACGGGACATCGGCAATGCTCTCCGGATGGGTCTTGGTCAGGCCGCCAGCGTAGTGCAGCGGCAGTGTGCTTCGAGTTCGGCGGCCAGTGCGGCCATGCGCGCGGCCTCGTCGTGGTGCCGTTCAGACAGCGGCAGCAGCGGCAGGCGCAGGCCCTGCCCGTAGCCGGCGGCGCGCAGCAGGGCCTTGACCGGGATCGGGTTGGGCTCGATCCCGCAGAAGGCATGCAGCGGCGCCAGCCGCGCATCCCAGTCGGCGGCCGCGCCAGGGTCGCCGGCCCGGGCCAGGTCGCACAGGCGACGGTAGGCGGCCGGGGCAATGTTGGAACCGACCGAGACCAGGCCATGCGCGCCGGACAGCATGGCCCGCGCGGCGCTGCCGTCGTCGCCGCTGAGCACGGTGAAGTGCGCGCCGGACAGCGCGACCAGGGCCTGGATGCGGGCCGGATCGGCCACCGCTTCCTTGATCGCCACGATGTTCTCGTGCCCGGCCAGTTCGGCCACCGTTTCCGCCAGCAGGTCGCAGGCAGTGCGCGCGGGCACGTTGTACAGGACCAGCGGCAGCCCGCCCTGCCCGGCCACCGCACGGTAATGCGCGAGCAGCCCGGCCTGGGTGGCGCGCACGTAGGGGGGCGTCACCACCAGGGCCGCATCCACCCCGGCCGCCGCGGCGCGGCGGGTGCGGGCGATGGTCGCGGCGGTGCCGGACTGGCCGGTGCCGGCGATGACCGGCACGCGCCCGGCCACGGTTTCCACGGCCACCTGCAGCAGGGCGTCGTACTCGGCGTCGTCGAGCATCGCCGCCTCGCCGGTGGAGCCGGCCACGACCAGGCCCTGCGCGCCCGCGGCCAGCTGCCACTGCAGCAGCCGGCGCCAGGCGTCGAAATCGATGGCGCCGTTGCCGTCGAAGGGGGTGGCAAGCGCGGTGATCAGGCCGGTGGGGTGCAAGCCGGTTTCGCTCTGGATTCTGCGGCGCAAGCGCATGTCGCGGGGCCGCCTGAAGGAGGCCCGATCATACTTGCGGCCTCAAAGCACGGGCAAGTATGCTGGCCCGGCGGCGCGCCCCCTGTCGGCGCGCCTTCCAGCATGTGAAAACACCCGCGGAAGCCTCCTTGACCGACACCCCACAGCGGCCTTCGCCGAACGAAAACCACCTCCTGATCAACGCCTACACGACGCATCCGGAGTCCCCGCTGCTGCCGGTGACCCGCCGGATCGCCGACAGCGGCTGCAACCTGGTCGATGCCCGCCTGGCCACCGTCGGCCGCGACGTGTCGATGACCGCGCTGGCGGTGGGCTCGTGGGACGCGGTGGCGAAGCTGGAGGCGATGCTCGGCCGGCTGGAGCGGGAGGAAGGGCTCAAGCTCAACTGGTACCGCACCGCTGCCAAGCAGGTGCAGTCCAACCTGCTGCCCTACATCGTGGAAGTGGTGGCCGCCGACAAGCCGGGCATCCTGTTCCAGCTGGCGGACTTCTTCGACCGCCAGGGCATCACCATCGAGAACCTGCAGAGCACCCGCTACCGCGCCATGCAGACCGGCGCGGAGATGTTCTCGGCGCAGGTCACCATCGGCGTGCCGGCGAACATGCACATCGCCGCGCTGCGCGACGACTTCCTCGAGTTCTGCGACCACCTGAACCTCGACGCGATCATGGATCCGATGAAGTTCTGAGGGGCACGAACGGCACGATGAAACCCGCCAAGCTCGACCGCGCCACCCTCAAGCTGCCGCTGGCCCTGTCCGGCGGCGGCAGCGCCACCCTCGCCGACTACGCCGGCCGCTGGCTGGTGCTGTACTTCTACCCGAAGGACAGCACCCCCGGCTGCACCACCGAGGGCCTGGACTTCAACGCCCTGCTGCCGCAGTTCCGGGAGCTGGGGGCGGACGTGCTGGGCGTGTCGCGCGACTCGGTGAAGTCGCACGACAACTTCTGCGCGAAGCAGGGCTTCCGGTTCCCGCTGGTCAGCGACGGCGACGAGGCGCTGTGCCGCGCCTTCGACGTGATCCACGAGAAGAACATGTACGGGCGCAAGGTCATGGGCGTGGTGCGCAGCACCTTCCTGATCTCGCCCGACCACCGCATCGCGCGGGAATGGCGCGGGGTCAAGGTCCCCGGCCACGCCCAGGCGGTGCTGGACGCACTGAAGGCCGAAACCGGCAAGTGACCCGCCCATCCTTCCATGCCGACCGTCGCCCTGCCCCGCAGGCCGCGACGGCTCGCCCCTGTCCGGCGTCCGGCCCCGGCCGGTCCGCCACCCTCGCCCGTTCCGCACCAGCCACCAGGAACCCACGATGACCCGAGGCAAGCGCATCTACGTGCTGGACACCAACGTGCTGATGCACGATCCCACCGCGCTGTTCAAGTTCGAGGAGCACGACATCTACCTGCCGATGCAGGTCATCGAGGAGCTGGACAACGCCAAGAAGGGCACCTCCGAGGCCAGCCGCAACGCGCGCCAGGTCAGCCGCTTCCTCAACGACCTGGTGGAAAGCGCCGGCATGCAGCGCCTGGATGGCGGGGTGCCGCTGAGCCAGCCCAACGGCCTGCAGCTGCGCGGGCGCCATGCCGCCGGCTTGCTGCGCTTCCAGACCAGCCACTTCGAGGCCGGCAAGAGCTTCGGCGCGGTGATCCCGGACAACGCCATCCTCGGCGCGATCCTGGCGCTGAAGGAGGTCACTCCGCCGGAGATCCCGGTGGTGTTCGTGTCCAAGGACATCAACCTGCGGATCAAGGCGGCGATCGCGGGCATCGTGTCGGAGGACTACGAGAACGACCGCGCCCTGGACGACTTCAGCCTGCTGTTCACCGGCGCCACCGAGCTGCCGGCGGACTTCTGGAAGCGCCACTCGGCCGACCTGCGCTCCTGGTCCGACCGCGGCCGCACCTGCTACGAGGTGGAGCTGCGCGAGGACGAGGACTGGTACCCCAACCAGTTCCTGTACCTGCCCGGCGAGGACGAGGTCGAACTGCGCGTGGCCAGCGTCGAAGGCGGCCGCGCGGTGCTGGCCCTGGTGGACGACTACCGCCACGGCCAGCACGCGGTGTGGGGCATCACCGCGCGCAACCGCGAGCAGAACTTCGCGCTCAACGCGCTGATGGACCCCGAGATCGACTTCGTCACCCTGCTCGGCACCGCCGGGACCGGCAAGACCCTGCTGGCGCTCGCCGCCGGCCTGGCCCAGACCATGGACCAGCAGCGCTACCGCGAGATCATCATGACCCGCGCCACGGTCAGCGTCGGCGAGGACATCGGCTTCCTGCCCGGCACCGAGGAGGAAAAGATGACCCCGTGGATGGGCGCGCTGACCGACAACCTGGAAGTGCTGACCCACAACCAGGAAGGCGGCGCCTGGGGCCGAGCCGCGACCAACGACCTGCTCGCCTCGCGGATCAAGATCCGCTCGATGAACTTCATGCGCGGCCGCACCTTCCTCTCGCGCTACCTGATCCTGGACGAGGCGCAGAACCTCACGCCCAAGCAGATGAAGACCCTGATCACCCGTGCCGGCCCCGGCACCAAGATCGTCTGCCTGGGCAACGTCGAGCAGATCGACACCCCGTACCTGACCGAGACCACCTCCGGCCTGACCTACGCCGTGGACCGCTTCAAGGCCTGGCCGCACAGCGCCCACATCACCCTGCGCCGCGGCGAGCGCTCGCGCCTGGCCGATTTCGCCTCCGAGGTGCTCTGAGCCCCCCCTCTCCCCGGGGAGCGGGGACAGGGGAGCCGGGCGCCCGGCAACGCCTTTCCGGCCAGCTCCGGGCAGCGACCAGGTGATGCATGGGACATCACCTGGCAAGCCCCAGGCTTGCATAGGCATGGCTGGAGGGGGACCATTGCATCCATGATCACCGCTGCCCAGATGCGGGCCGCCCGCGCCCTGCTCGGCATCGACCAGCGCCAGCTGGCCGCGCTGGCCGGCGTGTCCCTGCCCACGATCCAGCGCATGGAAGCCAGCGAAGGCACCGTGCGCGGAGTGGTCGGTACCCTGACCAAGGTGGTCAGCGCGCTCAACGCGGCCGGCGTCGAACTGATCGGCGAGGACCAGCCCAGCACGGGCCGGGGGCGTGGCGTGCGCCTCAGGGAGCCGGCCTGATGCCCCGGGAGCCCCGCCGAGCGGCATGAACACGCGGCTGCCACGCTGGGTCTGGGTCGGCGCGATCACCCTCGCCGGGATTGCCGGCATGGTGAATGCGGTCGGCTTCCTCGGTTTCGAGCACCTGGCCGTCAGCCACGTCACCGGCACCACCACCCAGCTGGGCACGGCGCTGGCGGACGGCAACTGGCGCGGCGTGCGCCACCTGTGGGCGGTGCTGATCGCCTTCAGCCTGGGCGCCATGCTCAGCGGCCTGATCATCCAGGACAGCACCCTGCGCCTGGGCCGGCGCTACGGCGTGGCCTTGGCCCTGGAGGCGGCGCTGCTGCTGGCGGCGATCCCGCTGTTCCTGCGCCAGCAGCTCAACGGCGCGCTGCTGGCGGCGATGGCCTGTGGCCTGCAGAACGCGATGGTGACCACCTACAGCGGCGCGGTGGTGCGCACCACCCACCTGTCGGGCATGTTCACCGACCTGGGCATCGGCCTGGGCCACCTGCTGCGCGGCCTGCCGCTGCCGATGCGCCGGCTGACGCTGAGCGGCCTGATCATCAGCGGCTTCCTCTGCGGCGGTATCCTCGGCACCTGGGGCTTCCGCGCGTTCGGCTACCACGCCCTGGCGATCCCGGCCGCGCTGACCGGCGCAACCGGCATCGGCTACGTGATCTACCGCAACCATGCACTGCGCCTGCTGCGCCAGCCGGGCAGCACGCCCGACGACAGCGGCGCCCCGGAACGGGAACATCGACGGGAGGGGTAATGGACGCCACCCGGCTGCGCACCTACCTGCAGCAGTTCGAACCCAAGCTGTGGACCACCCTGCGCGAGGGTTACACCCTCCAGCACCTGCGCGCGGACGCGCTTGCCGGCCTGACCGTGGCCATCGTCGCCCTGCCGCTGGCCATGGCCCTGGCGATCGCTTCCGGCACCACGCCGGAGAAAGGCCTGCATACGGCGATCATCGCCGGCTTCCTGATCTCGGCCCTCGGCGGCTCGCGGGTGCAGATCGGCGGACCGACCGCTGCCTTCATCCCGGTGGTATTCGTGGTCATCCAGAAATTCGGCTACGGCGGGCTGATCCTGTGCACCCTTCTGGCCGGACTGATGCTCATCGCCGCCGGGCTGCTGCGCCTGGGCACGCTGATGAAATACATGCCGCAGCCGGTGATCACCGGCTTCACGGCCGGCATCGCGGTGAGCATCTTCTCCTCGCAGGTCAAGGATGCGCTGGGCCTGCAGATGGAGGAGGTACCGGCGGAATTCGTCGAGCGCTGGAGCGCCTACGCCCGACACTTCGCCACCACCCAGCCGGCCACCGTGGCCATGACCGTGCTCGGCCTGGTGGTGATCGTCGGCCTGCGTTACTGGAAGCCGAAGTGGCCGGGTTTCCTGGTCGCGCTGCTGGTGTGCACGGCGGCGACCACGCTGTTCGCCCTGCCCACCGATACCATCGGCAGCCGCTTCGGCGAACTGCCCACGGCCCTGCCCGCGTTCGACTTCCCGCGCATCCCCTTCGAGCGCACCTTCGAGCTGCTGCCCAGCGCCTTCACCATCGCCTTCCTGGCCGGCGTCGAGTCGCTGCTGTCGGCGGTGGTGGCCGATGGCATGACCGGCGGCCGCCACCGCTCCAACGGCGAGCTGGTCGCGCAGGGCGTGGCCAACGCAGCCTCGGCGCTGTTCGGCGGCCTGCCGGCCACCGGCGCGCTGGCGCGCACCGCCACCAACATCCGCGCCGGCGCGCGCTCGCCGGTGTCGGGCATGCTGCATGCCGGCTACCTGCTGCTGTTCATGCTGCTGCTGGCGCCGCTGATGCGCTACGTGCCGCTGGCCGCGCTGGCCGCGGTGCTGCTGGTGGTGGCCTGGAACATGAGCGAGTACGAGCACTTCCGCACCACCCTGTCGGCGCCGTGGGGCGACCGCGTGGTGCTGCTGCTGACCTTCCTGCTGACCGTGTTCTTCGACCTGACCGTGGCGATCGAGGCCGGCGTGGTGGTGGCGGCGCTGGTGTTCATGTACCGCATGTCCGAATCGGTCGAGATCAGCTCCGGGGTGCGCATGACCGACGACGACCTGGACGAGGCCGCCGCCCGCGCCCGCGACGAACAGCAGCGCCTGCGTCTGCCGCGCGGCGTGGAGGCCTACCAGATCGGCGGCCCGCTGTTCTTCGGCGCGGCCAACCGCCTGGACAGCCTGCTCGACCAGTTCTTCGAGAAGCCGAAGGTGCTGGTCCTGCGCATGCGCCTGGTGCCGGTGATCGACGCCAGCGGCGTGCACGCGCTGCGCAAGCTGGCCGAGCGCTGCCAGCGCGAGGGCATCGTGCTGATCCTCTCCGGCCTGCGCGACCAGCCCAACCGGGTGGTCGCGCAGATGGGCCTGGACGGCGGTGCCGGCGGCCTGCACCTGGCCTCCAACTTCGACCGCGCGCTGAAGCTGGCGCAGTCCCTGGTGGCTGCGCGCGGCTGAGCCCACGCCGCGCGCCGGGCACGGCACAATGGGCGCATGCAGACCCCATCCGTGATCTCCGCCCTGACCATCGCCGGCTCCGACTCCGGCGGCGGCGCCGGCATCCAGGCCGACCTGAAGGCGTTCGCCGCGCACGGCGTGCACGGCCTGTCGGCGCTGGCCGCGCTGACCGCGCAGCACACCCGCGGCGTGACCGCGGTGCACGTGCCACCGCTGGAATTCCTGCAGGCCCAGATCGATGCCTGCTTCGACGACTTCGACATCCGCGTGGTCAAGCTGGGCATGCTGGCCAACGCCGCCGTGATCGAGGCGGTGGCCGACGCGCTCGAGCGCCACCGCCCGCCACACCTGGTGGTCGATCCGGTGATGGTCGCCACCAGCGGCGCGCGCCTGCTGGAGGAGGACGCGCTGCACGCGCTGCGCACGCGCCTGCTGCCACTGGCCACGGTGATCACGCCCAACCTGCCCGAGGCCGAGCTGCTGCTGGGCCGCAGGATCGCCGACCTCGACGCCATGGCCGGGGCCGCCACCGCGCTGCGCGCGCTTGGCGCCGCGGCGGTGCTGCTCAAGGGCGGCCACCTGCCCGGCAGCGGCGACGTGGTGGACATCCTGGTCGACGCCCAGGGCGAACAGCGCACGGCGCACCCGCGCCTGCAGGGCGAGGCGCACGGTACCGGCTGCACCCTGGCCTCGGCGGTGGCCGCGAACCTGGCCCGCGGCCTGCCGCTGCGCGAGGCCTGCCGCCAGGCCACCGACTACGTGCACGCCGCGCTGCGCGCCGGCTCGCGTCCCGGCCGCGGCGACGTGCTGGTGCTGGACCACTTCGCCGTCCTTCCCGGCCGATGAGCGAACCGACCACGGTCGAACAGGTCCTCGCCGCCGCCGACGGCCACCGCTGGACGCTGGCCCGCGTCGCCCCGCCGCAGCCGCGCGCGCGGCTGCTGTGGCTGCCGGCGCTGGGCGTGGCCGCGCGCCACTACCTGCCATTGGCCGCGGCGCTGGCCGCGCACGGCATCGCCGTGCACCTGCACGAATGGCGCGGCAACGGCAGCAGTTCGCTGCGGCCCTCGCGCGAACGGGACTGGGGCTACGCCGAGCTGCTGAGCCGCGACCTGCCGGCAAGCCTGGACGCGGTGCCCGGCGACGCACCGCTATGGCTTGGCGGCCACAGCCTCGGCGGCCAGCTGGCCTGCTGCCTGGCCGGGCTGCATCCGCAGCGCATTGCCGGCCTGGCCCTGGTCGCCAGCGGCACGCCGTACTGGCGCAGCTTCCCCGCGCCGCGGCGCTGGCTGCTGCCACTGGCCTACCGCCTGCTACCGTGGCTGGCGCGACACCAGGGCGTGCTGCACGGACGCCGCCTGGGCTTCGGCGGCACCGAGGCGCGAGGCCTGATCGCCGACTGGGCCGCGGTGGGCCGCAGCGGACGCTACGCCGCCGCCGGCACCACGCTGGACCTGGAAGCCGGCATGGCTGCACTGCAGCTCCCTGTGCAGGCGGTGGTGCTGGCCGACGACTGGCTGGGTCCGGCCTCGTCGCTGCACGGACTGCTGGCGCACCTGCCGCGCGCGCAGGCCGGAATCGTCGTGCTCGACCAGCAACAGCTGCAGGTCCGCGCCGACCATTTCAGCTGGATGCGCAGCCCCGGGACGGTGGCCTCAACCCTCGCGGAAAAAATTTTCGACCAGACGCAAAAAAGGTGTTGACGACCCTGCCCCACCCACGCATAATTTCGCGCCTCAGCAGCGCGCCCGTAGCTCAGCTGGATAGAGTACCTGGCTACGAACCAGGCGGTCGGGAGTTCGAATCTCTCCGGGCGCGCCATTTTTCAAGGACCGTCGACTTTACCGTCGACGGTCTTTTTTTTGCCCCGCGCACCGCATGCAAGCCACGGACCCGCGCGAGGCCTGGTCGACGCGGCACGCGCACACGGGCCACACGCCAGCCACTTCCGCGCAGGCGCCCGTCGATATCCGCGGCACGCGACAAAGCCCGCAGGCCTGGCACGGAAGCAACACCAGTGGCGCAGCCTCCGGAGCGACGACAGCCTGCTGCAAGCAGGCAATCCCCATGTGCGGCCGCCCGCACACGTACGCGCCAGGTCCACCATCGCCGCAGCGCGCCCTGGCGACCATGACTGCACAAGGAAGCGTCTGCGGAGCACGGCTCTGGCCGCAACATGCCACCCGCGGCTCGATGCCGGGCATGCGGCCGGCGCGGCGGACAGGCGTCGCGTGCCCCACGGACCGGCACGAGGCCATCGGGAATCCCGCAGCCACAGGACAACAGGCGCACGAAGCGGCCGCGCCGGCGACCCCCGACCAGCCATTGGCCAGTCCATCAACTGGCACCGCTGCGGTCCTTGCGCGAACCCGCGGACATGCGGACCGGTCCAGGGCACCGCCCGCCACGCGATGCCAGCGCAGCGGCAACGGCAGCACGCCACCTCCATGCCTCGCCACCCTCGCGCCCTGCACCTGCACCCCCCGCCCGGCGCCGCCCCTTCCAGCCACCAGCCGGCCCATGGACGGCAGGCGCACGCAGCACACCAGAACCTCGTGGCGCGGTGGAGTGACGGCACAAAGGCGTGACAACGTGGGCAGGCGCGCCGGCACGGCCGGGAGGGCTCACGCCCTGCCATCACCGCCGTGCGTCGCGCCATCCGTCACTGCGGCCATGTCCGCACGCCGGCTGCTCCTTGCTGGCCGGTGTGCACCAGCCGTCGCGGCTGGCCGCGACGCGCAGGATGGATGCATCCGAGCCGCAACCAGGCGCCATGAGGCATTCGGGAAAAGAAAAAGCCCGCGAGCAGGTCGCGGGCTTTCGGGATCTGGCGGAGTGAGAGGGATTCGAACCCTCGATAGAGCTTTTGACCCTATACTCCCTTAGCAGGGGAGCCCCTTCGGCCTCTCGGGCATCACTCCGTTGGAGCCCGCCGCGCTGCACCAGCGCTGCGGGCCGCGCAAGGATACAGCCTGCGCACGTGCCCGGCAAACACTTCCTGCGTCATTCGCCGGAAGCGCCCTCGTCCTGGGCGTCGGCGGGCGATTCACCGCGCTGGATGCGCTGGTAGATCTCCTCGCGGTGCACGGCGACGTCCTTCGGCGCGGTGATGCCAATCCGCACCTGGTTTCCCTTGACCCCGAGCACGGTAACGGTGATCGAATCACCGATCATCAAGGTCTCGCCTACACGGCGGGTCAGAATCAACATTTTCGTTCTCCATGGCGTCGGCGGCCTCTCGGTGCCGACGCAGGGCTTCGGGTGAAGCCGCGCGCATCCGGTGTGCAGCGTCGGGGTCGGTGGATCGTACTGCCCGCCCTACGGTGCGGCAAGCGCGTGGCCGACTGTCAGCTGACTCAGGCAATACGCTCGGCAACCCACGCAGGCACGTCGGCAAGGGCAGGCGCAAGGGCGGGCCCGTCCTCGCCACCACCCTGGGCGAGGTCCGGGCGGCCACCGCCCTTGCCTCCAATACGACCGGCGACATGCGAAAGAAGTTCGCCGGCCTTGATCCGCCCCGTTGCGCTGCCGTTCACGCCGGCGACCAGGGCGACCTTGCCCCCCTGCGCGCCGGCCAGCAGCACCACCGTGTCGCCAAGCTGCTGCTTGAGGCGGTCCACCGCCTCGCGCAGGCCCTTGGCGTCGATGCCTTCCAGGCGCGCGGCCAGCACCTTGATGCCGGACACGTCCACCGCCGAACCGGCCAGGTCGGCGGCGGCGCTGCTGGCGGCCTTGGCCTTGATCGATTCCAGCTCGCGCTCCAGCTTGCGGATGCGCTCGGCCATCGCGCGCGCGCGATCGACCACGTCGCCGCGGCTGCCGCCCAGCAGCGAGGCCGCCTCGTCCAGCGCGCGGCCCTCGCCGGCCACGTGGTCCAGCGCGGCCTGGCCGGTGAGCGCCTCGACGCGGCGCACGCCGGCGGACACGCCGCCTTCGCTGACGATCTTGAACAGGCCGATGTCGCCGGTGCGCGCGACATGGGTGCCGCCGCACAGCTCCACCGAGTCGCCCATCTTCACCACGCGCACACGCTCGCCGTACTTCTCGCCGAACAGCGCCATCGCGCCCATGTCCAGCGCGTCCTGGATGGCCATCTGCTGGATCACCACCGGATGGTTGGCGCGCACCTCGGCGTTGACCATGCGCTCGATCCGCGCCAGCTCCTCGGCCGACACCGGCTGGAAGTGCGAGAAGTCGAAGCGCAGGCGGTCCGGCGCCACCAGCGAGCCCTTCTGCTGCACGTGGGTGCCCAGCAGCCCGCGCAGGGCGCCGTGCAGCAGGTGGGTGGCGGAGTGGTTGAGCACGATCGCGCGGCGGCGCTCGGCATCGACCGCGCCGCGCAGCACCTGGCCAAGCTTCAGCCCGCCCTCGAGCACGCGCACGAAGTGGCCGTGGAACTGGCCGGCGAACTTCTGGGTGTCGGTGACCTGCAGCTTCGCGCCCTCGCCCTCCAGCACGCCGGTGTCGCCGACCTGGCCACCGGACTCGGCGTAGAACGGGGTGCGGTCCAGCAGCACGATCGCCTCCTCGCCGGCGGCGATGGCCTCAACCGGACGGCCGTCGTGCAGCAGGGCGACGATCTTCATGCCCTCGGCCTCGAGCGCGTCGTAGCCCAGGAACACGGTCGGCTCCAGGGTGGCGACCAGCTCGGCCGGCAGCTGCACGCCGCCGCCGAACTTGCCGGCCGCGCGCGCGGTCTCGCGCTGCTGCTCCATCGCCGCCTCGAACCCGTCCACGTCCACGGTCAGGCCGCGCTCGCGCGCGATGTCCTGGGTCAGGTCCAGCGGGAAGCCATAGGTGTCGTACAGGCGGAACGCGTCCACGCCCGGGATCACGCCGCTGGCCTGAGACGCGACTTCCTCGAAGATCTTCATGCCGGCGTCGAGGGTCTCGGCGAAGCGCTCCTCCTCGGCCCTGAGAGCGCGCTCGACGGTGTCGCGCGCGGCCGGCAGCTCGGGATAGGCCTGGCCCATCTGCTCGACCACCGCGTCCACCAGCTTGTGGAAGAACGGCTGGCGCACGCCCAGCATCCAGCCGTGGCGCAGCGCGCGACGGATGATCCGGCGCAGCACGTAGCCGCGGCCCTCGTTGGAGGGCAGCACGCCGTCCACGATCAGGAACGCGCTGGCGCGGATGTGGTCGGCGATCACGCGCAGCGACTTGTTCTCCAGGTCGGAGGTGCCGGTCAGCTCCGCGGTGCGGCGGATCAGCGCCTGGAACAGGTCGATCTCGTAGTTGCTGTGCACGTGCTGCAGCACCGCCGCCAGGCGCTCCAGGCCCATGCCGGTGTCCACGCACGGCGCCGGCAGCGGCACCAAGGTGCCGTCGGGCTGGCGGTCGAACTGCATGAACACCAGGTTCCAGATCTCGATGAAGCGGTCGCCGTCCTCGTCCGGCGAGCCCGGGGGGCCGCCGGCGATGTGCTCGCCGTGGTCGTAGAAGATCTCGGTGCACGGGCCGCAGGGGCCGGTGTCGGCCATCTGCCAGAAGTTGTCCGAGGCGTACGGCGCGCCCTTGTTGTCGCCGATGCGGATGATGCGGTCCTCGGGCAGGCCGACCTGGTCGCGCCAGATCGCGTAGGCCTCGTCGTCGGTGTGGTAGACCGTGACCAGCAGGCGCTCGGCCGGCAGCTTCCACACGCCGGTCAGCAGTTCCCAGGCCCAGGCGATCGCTTCCTTCTTGAAGTAGTCACCGAAGGACCAGTTGCCCAGCATCTCGAAGAAGGTGTGGTGGCGGGCGGTGTAGCCGACCGAATCGAGGTCGTTGTGCTTGCCGCCGGCACGCAGGCAGCGCTGGACGTCGGCCGCGCGCACGTAGCTGCGCTTTTCCGCGCCCAGGAACACGTCCTTGAACTGGACCATGCCCGAGTTGGTGAACAGCAGGGTCGGGTCGTTGCCCGGCACCAGCGGCGCGGACGGCACGATGGTGTGGCCCTTGCCCTTGAAGAACTCGAGGAAATCGCTGCGGATGCGCGCGGTGGTATACGGGGTGGTGGGGGTCATCTGGCTTCGGCTGGCGGACGGGTCCGGGCCGGGACGCGCCTGGCGCGCCCGGACGGACGGGAAATCAACCGGTAAAGGGTATCAGAGCGCGGCCTCCGGCCGGCGGAACGCGGGGCCCTCCCCTGTCCGCCAGGCCCTGGCGCGGCCCGCGAGCGCCGGCCTGGCCTCAGTCGTCCGGATCCCAGCGGGTGGCGGCGCGGATGGCCTCGCCGTCGAATCCGCGGCGGGCCAGCAGGTCGGCCGCCTTGCGTCGCTGGGCCAGGTCGGCCGGGCCGGCGGGCCCGAAGCGGCGCCGGACCAGGTCGCGGGCCAGCTCGGTCCAGTCGCCCTCGAAGCCGTCCATGGCGGTGGCGACCACCTCGCCGGGCAGGCCATGGGTGCCCAGTTCGGCGCGGATGTACAGCGGCCCGTAGCCGGCATTGGCGCGGCTGCGGACCAGGAATTCGGCGAACCGGGCATCGTCCTGCCAGCCCTCCCCGGCCAGGCGCTCCACCGCGGCCGAGGCCTCCTCGGCGTCCACTCCGCGGGCGGTCAGCTTGCGGGTCAGCTCCCGGCGCGAGTGCTCGCGCCGCACCAGCAGGCCCAGGGCGCGCTGCACCGGGGTCTGCGGGGTGCGCGGCTTGCGGCGGGAGGGGGAGTCTTCGGTCATCGGAGCTGGCAGTGGATGGCGCCGGGACGGGGCTCAGGGGCGGTCGGGCGGTCGCGCGGATGGCCTGCGCGAGGCAGCGAACTTCGCCGTGCCGCGGGCAGGCCGGGGTGCGGGCAGCGGCAACGCGGCGGCGGTCGCCCGCAGCAGGCGCCGCAGCAGCTCCGGCTCCTCCAGGGCCCATCCAGCCGCAGCCAGGGCCTGGCGCCGGGGTACGGCGGGGCCTCGCTGGCGTCCGGCAGCAGCGCGCGTGCCTCGGCGGTGGGCTTGAGGAGCAGCTGGTTGTCGGCGGCGACGGCGACGAAGCGGCCGTCCAGGTAGAACCCGTACTCGCCAAACATGCGGCGCGCGGCCAGCGCGGCGCCCAGTCCGGCCTGTTCCAGCACGTATTGAAGGAACTGCGGATCGGTGGCCATCGCCTCCTCCTTTCCGGCCGGCCTGCGTCCCGTCGCGCCGCCCAGGTTGCGCCATCCCTGGCACCGGACCTCCTGGATGGGGAACCGTTCCCCGCCGGCGCGTCACTGACAGCACGCCGGCAGGGAACGGAGAGACGGGTGGACTCAGTCCGCGGCGTCCTCGTCGCGGGCGGCCTCGGCCGGCTGGAACTTCTCGCGCAGCTCGGCTTCGAGCTTGGCCGCGACCTCGGGGTTCTCGCGCAGGTACTGGCGCGCGTTGTCCTTGCCCTGGCCGATGCGCTCGGAGCCGTAGCTGTACCAGGCGCCGGACTTCTCCACGAGCTTGGCTTCCACGCCCATGTCGATCAGCTCGCCCTCGCGGCTGATGCCCTCGCCGTACAGGATCTCGGTGACGATCTGCTTGAACGGGGGCGCCAGCTTGTTCTTGACCACCTTGACCCGGGTCTGGTTGCCGATGATCTCGTCGCCCTTCTTGATCGAGCCGATGCGGCGGATGTCCAGGCGCACCGAGGCGTAGAACTTCAGCGCATTGCCGCCGGTGGTGGTTTCCGGGCTCTGGCCCGGCATCATCACGCCGATCTTCATGCGCAGCTGGTTGATGAAGATCACCAGGGTGTTGGAGCGCTTGATGTTGCCGGTCAGCTTGCGCAGCGCCTGGCTCATCAGGCGGGCCTGCAGGCCGGGCAGCTGGTCGCCCATCTCGCCCTCGATTTCCGCCTTCGGGGTCAGCGCGGCGACCGAATCCACCACCAGGATGTCGACCGAGCCGGAGCGCACCAGCATGTCGGCGATTTCCAGCGCCTGTTCGCCGGTATCCGGCTGCGACAGCAGCAGGTCGTCGACGTTCACGCCCAGCTTGGCGGCGTAGATCGGATCCAGCGCGTGCTCGGCGTCGATGAAGGCGGCGGTGCCGCCCTGCTTCTGGCACTCGGCGATGGCCTGCAGGGTCAGGGTGGTCTTGCCCGAGGACTCCGGGCCGTAGATCTCGACCACGCGGCCCTTGGGCAGGCCGCCGATGCCCAGGGCGATGTCCAGCATCAGCGAGCCGGTCGGCACGACCTCCACCGGTTCGACCACGCGGTCGCCCATGCGCATCACCGAGCCCTTGCCGAACTGCTTCTCGATCTGGCTGAGGGCCGCCGCGAGGGCGCGCTTCTTGTTCTCGTCCATCTGGGTGTGTCCTCGGTGTCAGTGAGTGTGTGCGTAGTGTGGCCGGGGGCGGTCGCAAAAGCTGCGACGCACGGAGCGGCGTGGCACCAGGCTAGCGGGCCGGGCCGGGCGCGCCCATCGCCGGAGTGCCCGGCATGGCGTCGGAAGACGCCGCGTTCGCGGCCGGCTCACCGGTTGGGGCGGACCAGGCCGCAGTAAAGCCCCTCGATCGCGAAGTCCTGGTCCGGCAGGACCTCGATCGGGGCGTAGTCGGGATTGCGCGGCAGCAGGCGGATGCGGTCCTTGCCGATCTTCAGCAGCTTGACCGTGATCTCGTCGTCCACCCGCGCCACCACGATCTGGCCCGAGCGCGCTTCGCGGGTGCGGTGCACCCCGATCAGGTCGCCGTCGAAGATGCCCTCGTCGCGCATGGAATCGCCCTGCACCCGAAGCAGGTAGTCCGGCGACGGCGAGAACAACACCCGGTCCAGGACCAGGAAGCTCTCGGCCAGGTCGGTGGGGACGTCGGCGCCGATCGGCATGCCCGCGGCCACCCGCCCCAGCACCGGCAGGCGCAGGGCGTCGTCGTTGGCCGGCGGCAGCGCCAGTTCCGGCTGCAGGGCCGGCGGCAGCTGGCGGAGACGGATGCCACGGGCCCGGCCCGGGACGCGTTCGATCGCGCCGGCGGCCTCCAGGGCCTCCAGGTGGTATTGCGCGGCGCGCACGCCCTTGAAGCCGAAGGCGCGGGCGATTTCGGCCTGCGAAGGTGGCATGCCCTCGGCCTCGATGCGCTCGGCGATCAGCCGCAGGATCGCCTGCTGGGTGTCGGTCAGGTCCATGGTTAGTAGTAATACTGCTAACCGAAGCTCGGCGCAACCCGGCCACACAGTCTTGACCCGGGCATAAATTTCTTTATGTTTTACGTAAACAACCCGCTCAAGGAGGAGCGCCATGACCCCGGAAATGAAGATCCGCCGGCACGGCTACCGCCTGATGTCGCTGGCCTCGCTCGGTACCGTCGTCAGTGTCACCCTCGGAATGGGTTCCGCCCTGTGGCTGCTGTCCGGGCACGGAAGCCTGTTCGGGGCCTGGGTGGTATTCGGCCTGCCCTGGGACGAAGCCAGCCGCCTGCCGCCCGGTGACCGCGGCCTGCTGGCCCTTTCGATCCTGGTCGCCACCGCCGCCTACGTCGTGCCGCTGGCCGCAGTACGGCGGCTGGGCAAGGCGCTGTATGCCTGCGATGCGCTGTCGCCGGCGGTGGCCACCGCGTTCATGCGCCTGGCCCACTCGCTGCCGCTCTCGGCGGCGCTGGTCGTGGCCGCCGGCGTGATCGCCGCGGTGGTGCGCAGCCAGCAGGGCGACTGGGTACTGCACATCACCGTGGACACCAACCCGTACTACTTCCTGCTGGCCTGCCTGTGCCTGTACAGCGTGGCGCACCTGCTGCGCCTGGCGGTGCGGGCGGCCGAAGACGCGCGGAGCATCGTTTGATGCCGATCGTGGTCAACCTCGACGTGATGCTCGCCCGCCGCAAGATGAAGTCCAGGGAACTGGCCGACGCGGTGGGCATCAGCGAGACCAACCTGTCGCTGCTCAAGCAGGGCCACGTCAAGGGCGTGCGCTTCGCCACCCTGGAGGCGATCTGCCGGGTCCTGCAGTGCCAGCCCGGCGACCTGCTCGAGTACCGGCCGGAGGACTGATCCGGCCGGACCGCGGCGCGCCGTCAGCCCAGCAGCGCGGCCACGCCTTCCAGCGCCTTGCCCACGGTCTGCCGCCGTACCGCCTCGCGGTCGCCCTCGAAGCGGAACACCGAGGCGCTGGCATAGCCGCCGCGGCGCTTCCAGGCAATCCATACCGTGCCCACCGGCTTGTCCTCGCTGCCGCCGCCGGGCCCGGCGATGCCGGTGACCGCCACTGCGAGGCTGGCGCCGGAGTGCACCAGCGCCCCGGAGACCATCTCGATCGCGGTCTCGCGGCTGACCGCGCCGTGTTCCTCCAGGGTCTGCGGGCGCACGCCCAGCAGCGCCTGCTTGGCCTCGTAGCTGTACACGACCATGCCGCAGTCGAACCAGGCCGAGGAGCCGGCGATGTCGGTCAGGCACTTGGCGATCCAGCCGCCGGTGCAGCTCTCGGCGGTGACCAAGTGCTCGCGCGCGGCGGCGAGGCGGTCGCCGAGGGCCTGCGCCTGCTCGCGCAATTGGGCATCGGTGGGTGGAAGCATCGGCATGGTCCGTGGGAAGGAACCGCACCGTTCTACCGCAGAACCACGCCCGCTGTCGTGCGCCGGCGCAATGCGCCGGCCCGCGGGCGCCGCTCAGGCGTGCCCGCAGCCATGGCAGGGTTCGCCGCCGCCGGCCTCCATCTGCAGGGTGACGTGGGCGATGCCGTGGCGCTCGGCGATCATCCCCGCCAGCGCGCGGCGCACGGCGTCGGCATCGGCGTCCTCGCCCACCACCACGTGCGCGCTCAGCGCCGGCGTGCGCGAGGCCAGCGCCCAGACGTGCAGGTCGTGCACCCCGGCCACGCCGGCCTGGGCCTCCAGGTCGCGGCGCAGCGCCTGCAGGTCCACGCCGTTCGGCACGCCTTCCATCAGCACGTTGAGCGCCTCGCGCACCAGGATCCAGGTACGCGGCAGCACCCACAGCCCGATCACCACCGCCAGCAGCGGATCCACCCAGGTCCAGCCGGTGAAATGGATGATGCCGGCGGCCAGGATCACCGCCAGCGAGCCGAGCATGTCGCTCCACACCTCCAGGTACGCGCCCTTGAGGTTCAGGCTCTGCCCCGCGCCGGCATGCAGCAGCTTCATCGCCGCCAGGTTGCAGGCCAGGCCGACGCAGGCCACGCCCAGCATGCCCAGGCTGGCCACCGGCAGCGGCGCGCGGAAGCGCTGCCACGCTTCCCACAGGATGTAGCCGGCCAGCACGAACAGCAGGCCGCCATTGGCCAGCGCGCCCAGCGCCTCGAAGCGGGCGTAACCGTAGGTGCGGCGCGCATCCGGTGGGCGCCGCGCCAGCCGCACCGCAACCAGCGCGATGCCCAGGGCAAGGGTGTCGGTGGCCATGTGCGCCGCATCGGACAGCAGGGCGAGGCTGTTGGTCAGCCAGGCGCCGACCGCCTCGGCCGCCAACACCGTGGCGGTCAGGCCCAGCGCCCACCACAGTGGGCGCTCGTGGCGGATCTCCGCGGGCACGTGGCTATGCCCGCCCGGGCCGTGGTGGTGGTGCCCGCCGTGGCCATGCTCGTGCCCGTCGTGGCCGCCCGCGGCGTGCGCGCCGGACGGAGCATGGTCGTGGCGGCCGGAGCCATGGGCGTCGTGGCCATGCTGCCCGTGTTCGCGCGCGTCATGGCCGGCACCGGCGGGCGCATGCACGCACCCGCCTGCGCCTAGGCCTGGATCGGCGCCGGTCCGCGCCGTCTGCGGATGATGTTGGTGTGCCATGGGCCGCACTATCGGCAAAGCCTCCGGCGGAGACTATTACAAGTCCGCGGGCGGTTGCCGCGGCGCAGGCCGGTGCCCCGGCACCGGGGCACCGGCGCCGCCAGTCAGAACTTCCAGCCCACGCGTGCGTAGTAGAAGCCGCCGTTGAAGCCGTAGGGCGAATGCACCGGATAGGCCGCACCGGCCACCGATGCACCCCAGGGGTTGTCGGCCGGCGTCTCGTCGAACAGGTTCTGCGCGCCGATGTTGAAGTACAGGCCGGAGGCCAGCTCCCAGCCGACCTCCGCATCCACGATCAGCTTGCTGCCCTCGTGGATCGGAAGCCCGCCGTCCTCGGCCCGGACCACCCCGCTGTCCAGGTGGTCCTCGTACCAGGAGCCGTAATAGCCCAGGCGCAGGTTGGCATGGAACACCTCGCGCTGGTGGTTGATGCTGAAGTAACCCTTGGTCCTGGGCAGCGACTCCTCCAGCTTGTACACCCGCGCCTCGTCGATGAAGTCCGGGTCCCAGGCGTCGACCTCGGTGCGGTTCCAGTTCAGCGCAAGTGAATAGGTGGTGCGCCCGCCGAAGTGCGCGGTCTCCACGCTGGCCACCAGGTCCACGCCGGTGGTGGTGGTGTCGAAGGCGTTGCCGAAGTAGGTCACCGAGGAGATCGACGCCGCTTCCGGGTTGCCGCCGGCCACCAGCGCGGCGCGCTCGGCGTCGCTGAGGTCGAAGCTGGTGCTCAGGGCGATGCGGTCGTCCACCTCGATGCGGTAGGCGTCCACGGTCACCAGCCAGTCACCGCTGTCCCAGACCAGGCCCAGCGACAGGTTGCGCGACTCCTCCGGGCCCAGCGGCCGCGCGCCCTTGAGCTCGGCGATCGGGTTGGTCGGCGGCAGGGTGGCGATGTCCTGCAGCGAGGTGCCGCCGAACACGGTGCTGATCTGGCTGATGTTGGCCTGGCCAGGGGTCGGCGCGCGGAAGCCGGTGCTCAGCGCACCGCGCAGGGCGAAGCTGTCGCTGGCGTCGTAGCGCGCGGTGAGCTTGCCATTGGTGGTGCCGCCGAAGTCCTCGAAGTCCTCGTGGCGCACCGCCGCCGCCAGCAGGAACCGCTCGGTGGACTGGGCTTCCACGTCCACGTATACCGCCCAGTTGCTGCGGTCGAAGGTGCCGGCGGTGCGCGGGCTGAAGCCGTTGAAGCCGTTGGAGCCCAGGGCGAAGCCCTGTTCGGTGAGCGGGCCGATGCCGGTGGAGGCAGCGTCGCCCTCGCTGACCTTGAAGCTCTCCTCGCGCCATTCGGCGCCCAGCGCCAGGCGCAGCGGCCCCTGGCTGAAGCCCACGTCGAAATCGCGGCCGAGGTCGACGTTGATGCCCTTTTCGGTCTGGGTATTGCCGCCGGGGCGGAAGCGCAGGTTGGCCGGCTGGTCCGGGCCAAGCGAGGCGTTGACCGTGTTGTAGATCAGGAACTCGATGTCGTTGCGGCCGTAGCTGGCGCTGAGGTCCCAGTGCCAGGCGCCCCATGCACCCTTGGCCCCGGCCACCACCGAGTAGTCCTCCAGCTCGCCACCGAAGCGCGGGGTGAAGCCGCCCGGCAGCGTCTGCAGGAAGGTGAAGCAGTTGCCCGGCAGCGCCGCGACCTGGGCGCTGACCGTGCTGTACGGGAACAGGTTGCCGTCGGCATCGCGCAGGGGGATCACCGGGCAGCCGCCGGCGCCGGTGAGGTCGCCGACCAGCAGGGTCTGGCCGTCGTCGTTGGAGTACACGCCCGAGCGCGCGGTCGGGTCGCGGAAGTAGAAGCCGCCGTCCACCTCGCGGCTGGCGTAGTTGCCGAACAGGTAGAAGTCCACCGTGTCGCCGGAGATGCCGAGGTTGGCGACGAACCTGAGGTCGTCCTCGACCTTGGGCGAGCCCCAGACCTGCGCCGGCGCGGGCACGCCGGGGTAGCCGGCGGCGATCGCGGCGGCTGCATCGTCGCGCTGCACGCTGCGCGAGGTGTCGTCCGCCTCGCGCCACTCCAGGGTCAGGGTGGCGAAGCCGCGCGCGGTGAGCGGCAGGCCCACCTGCGCCGAATACTGGGTGGTGAAGCCGTCGCCCTCGTAATACTGGCCGGCGAAGGCCTCGAAGGCGCCGCCCTCGTTGGCCTTCTTCAGGCCGAAGTTGATCACCCCGGCGATCGCGTCGGAGCCGTATTGCGCGGCGGCACCGTCGCGCAGGACCTCCACCTGCTCCAGCGCCAGCGAGGGGAATACCGACAGGTCCGGACCCTGCGCGCCGTCGGACAGGCCGTGGCCGAGGAAGGTGATCACCGCCGAGCGGTGGAAGCGCTTGCCGTTGACCAGGACCAGGGTGTTGTCCGGTGGCAGGCCACGCAGGTTGGCCGGGCGCACCAGGCTGGCTGCATCGTCGATCGGGATGGTGCTGACGTTGAACGAGGGCACCAGCACCCGCAGCTGGTCGAGGGCATCGGTGGCGGCCTGGTTGCGGAATTCGTCGCCGCCGAGGATGTCGATCGGCACCGCCGACGAGGACACCGAGCGTGGCTGGCTGCGGTTGCCCAGCACCGACACGGTATCCAGGTTGGTGGCACTGCCCTGCGGGGCCGCGGCCTCCGGCGAAGTCCCGGCCCCGTCGGGTGCCACGGCCTGCGCCAGTACCGGGGGACTCGCCACGGCCAGGGCCGTGGCCATGACAGCCTGGACGGCAATCGCCAACCGGGCACTCGGGAACATCACGCGCCTGCTATGGAGCGGTTTCATGCTGCGCCTCCGGATTAACTGGTGGTTTTCGTTGGGCTCCCCATCCGGCACCGACATTCGGTTGGTGCGCTGCAGCATTACATCCAAACAGGCGCGCGTTGGCAAACCGAAAAATCAATCACGGGTGATTTTCGATAATCCACTTATGCAAGCGGAATTAACCAGCAAGCGATTGATTACATGGCATTTCCTTATATGCACCGAACAGGTGCGATTCATTCGCCAGCACCGTTTTGATTCGCACCATCACCAAAATGGCGCCCATCATGCTTGCGAATGAATTACTCCAGCCGGCGTTTTATCCGGCACGGAATACCGCCCCGCCCCCTTGGCCACCTGTCCCGCCCCCCGCACGGATCGCCGGCCGGCCTGCGCGCCGCGTCGTCACGCAGGCCCTCCGCGACGGGCGATAATTGGGCATGGATGGTTCCCCCGACATGTCGACTTCCCCTGCCCCACACGCCCCCGCACACCCGCCTCCCGACCCCCAGCTGATCGCCGACTGGACCTGCCGGCTGCAGAGCGCCGGCGACGAGGTCGCGCGGCTGGTCGAGGACCTGGTGGCCGCCAACGCTCCCGCGCTTGCGGAGTGCTTCTACGGCGGCCTGCTCAAGGACCCGCGCGCCAACCGCTTCCTCGACCCGGACCAGGTCCAGGGCCGGCTCAAGCCCTCGCTGCAGCGCTGGCTGCGGCAGCTGGCCAGTGCCCGCGCCGGCGATGTCGAATCGCTGCACCGCCTGCACGAGCACGTCGGCCAGGTGCACGCCCGCATCGGCATCCCGGTCGACCTGGTCGGCCGCGGCACGCGCATTCTCAAGGAGCACATGCACCAGGTGATCGGCGCCGCCACCGCCGACGCCACGCTGGCGCTGCGCGCCAGCCTGCACCTGGACGGCCTGATGGACCTGGCGCTGGAGTCGATGACCCGCGCCTACGCCCGCTCGCGCGAGGCCGCCAGCGAGCTGGACGGCTCCTTCCGCCTGTTCTCGCTGATCCAGAACGTGGGCACCGAGCGCGAGCGCCAGCGCGCCCTGCTGCTGGCCTGGGAGAACGCCCTGCTCTACGCCCTCACCGCGGACCAGCCCGGCCCGGTGGAGAACCTGCTGGTCTCCCGCTCCGAGTTCGGCCTGTGGTTCCTGCACAAGGGCATGGCCAGCTTCGGCGAGACCAGCGAGACCCGCCAGGTCGGCGAGCTGGCCGAGCGCATCGACGCGGCCCTGCGCGAGCGCCTGCCGGGATCCGGCAGCGCCGCCGAACGCCGCGCCCTGCTGGACGAGATCCGCGGCTGGGCCGCGGAGATCCGCAACCTGGTCGGGGTGCTGTTCGAAGGCATCGGCGACCTGGAGTCCGGCCGCGACGCCCTCACCCGCCTGCTCAACCGCCGCTTCCTGCCGACCATCCTGCGCCGCGAGGTGGCGCTGCAGGCCAACACCGGCCGCCAGTTCGCGGTGCTGATGCTGGACCTGGACCACTTCAAGGCGATCAACGACCAGTACGGGCACGAGGCCGGCGACCGCGCCCTGCAGCACGTGGCCGCGATCCTGGTGGAGAACACCCGCGGCAGCGACTACCTGTTCCGCTACGGCGGCGAGGAGTTCGTGGTGGTGCTGGGCTCGGTCAGCCGTACCGAGGCGGTGGCCATCGCCCACGCGCTGCGGCGCGCGATCGCCGAATCGCCGGTGCTGCTGCAGGGCGGCGTGCGCCTGCCGCTGACCGCCAGCATCGGCGTGGCCCTGCAGGACGGGCACCCGGATTACGAGCGCGTGCTGGCCCGCGCCGACGCGGCCATGTACCAGGCCAAGCGCGGCGGCCGCGACCAGGTGGTGGTGGCCGACGGCGGCCTGCCAGACCCGCCGGGACAGCGCGCCTTGCGGGGCTGAGCGCGGCCGCGGCCGCTACAATCGGCAGCCCCGCAGAACCCGCAAGCCGATGGCCAAGACCGCAGACAAGTCCGCAGCGCCCGAACACACCCCGCTGATGAAGCAGTACTTCGCCGCCAAGGCGGAGTATCCGGACCTGCTGCTGTTCTTCCGGATGGGCGATTTCTACGAGCTGTTCTACGACGACGCGCGCAAGGCCGCGCGCCTGCTCGACATCACCCTGACCCAGCGTGGCAGCTCCGGCGGCGCGCCGATCCCGATGGCCGGCGTGCCGGTGCACGCCTACGAAGGCTACCTGGCGCGGCTGGTGGCATTGGGGGAGTCGGTGGCCATCTGCGAGCAGATCGGGGACCCGGCCACTTCCAAGGGCCTGGTCGAGCGCAAGGTGGTGCGCATCGTCACCCCCGGCACGGTCACCGACGAGGCGCTGCTGGACGAGCGCCGCGACACCCTGCTGATGGCGGTGGCGCACGGGCGCAGCGGCTACGGCCTGGCCTGGGCCGACCTGTCCGCCGGCCGCTTCCTGGTCAGCGAGGTGGAGAACGCCGACCAGCTGGAGGCCGAGCTCGCCCGCCTCGAACCGGCCGAACTGCTGGTGCCGGACGAGGAAGGCTGGCCGCGGCTGTCGGCCGGTGCCATCCGCCGCCGCCCGCCGTGGCTGTTCGACCCGGACAGCGGCCGCCGCCAGCTGCTGCGTTTCTTCGGCCTGCACGACCTCACCGGCTTCGGCATCGACGACAAGCCGCTGGCGATCGCCGCCGCCGGCGCGCTGCTGGGCTACGTCGAGGAAACCCAGAAGCAGCGCCTGCCGCACCTGACCTCGATCGCACTGGAGACCTCCGGCGAGGCGATCGCGATGAACGCGGCCACCCGCCGCCACCTGGAGCTGGATTCGCGGGTCGACGGCCAGACCCGCCACACCCTGCTGGGCGTGCTGGATTCGACCATCACCCCCATGGGCGGACGCCTGCTGCGGCGCTGGCTGCACCGTCCGCTGCGCGACCGCGGCGTGCTCGGCGCCCGCCACCACGCAGTGGCCACCCTGGTCGAGCAGCGCGCCGACGCCGACCTGCGCGACGGCTTCCGCGGCCTGGGCGACGTCGAACGCATCCTCACCCGCGTGGCCCTGCGCTCGGCGCGGCCGCGCGACCTGTCCACCCTGCGCGACGCGCTGGGCCTGCTGCCCGGCATCCGCCAGGCGCTGGCGCAGCTGGATTCGCCGCGGCTTCAGGCGCTGGCGGCCGAGCTGGGGCAGCACGACGAGATCGCGCACCTGCTGGCCACGGCGATCGCCCCGCAGCCGCCGCTGAAGCTGGCCGACGGCGGGGTGATCGCCGAGGGCTACGATGCCGAGCTGGACGAGCTGCGACGGCTGTCCACCAACGCCGACCAGTTCCTGGTCGACCTGGAGGCGCGCGAGCGTGCGGCCACCGGCATCCCCACCCTGAAGGTCGGCTACAACCGCGTCCATGGCTACTACATCGAGATCAGCAAGGGCCAGGCCGACAAGGCCCCGGTGCACTACACCCGGCGCCAGACCCTGACCGGGGCCGAGCGCTACATCACCGAGGAGCTGAAGGCATTCGAGGACAAGGTGCTGTCGGCGCGCGAGCGCGCGCTGGCGCGCGAGAAGTTCCTGTACGACGCGCTGCTGGACGCGCTCAACGAGGTGCTGGAACCGCTCAAGCGCTGCGCCGCGGCGCTCAGCGAGCTGGACGTGCTGGCCTGCTTCGCCGAGCGCGCGCAGGCGCTGGACTGGTCGCAGCCGGAGCTGACCGACGCGCCCTGCCTGTGCATCGAGCGCGGCCGCCACCCGGTGGTGGAGGCGGTGCGCGAGGAACCGTTCGAACCCAACGACCTGGAGCTGTACGGCGACCGCGACGGCCAGGCGCGGCGGATGCTGGTGATCACCGGCCCGAACATGGGCGGCAAGAGCACCTACATGCGCCAGAACGCGCTGATCGTGCTGCTGGCGCACATCGGCAGCTTCGTGCCGGCCAGCCGCGCGGTGATCGGCCCGATCGACCGCATCCTCACCCGCATCGGCGCCGGCGACGACCTGGCGCGCGGCCAGTCCACCTTCATGGTGGAGATGGCCGAGACCGCCTACATCCTGCACCACGCCACCGAGCAGTCGCTGGTGCTGATGGACGAGATCGGCCGCGGCACCTCGACCTACGACGGCCTGGCCCTGGCCGACGCGGTCGCGCGCCACCTGGCCACGGTCAACCGCTGCTGGACCCTGTTCGCCACCCACTACTTCGAACTGACCGCGCTGGCCACGCCGGAGAGCGGCATCGCCAACGTGCACCTGGACGCGGTCGAGCACGGGGACTCGCTGGTGTTCATGCACGCCGTGCGCGAGGGCGCGGCCGACCGCAGCTTCGGCCTGCAGGTGGCAGCCCTGGCCGGCCTGCCCAAGGCGACCCTGGTGCAGGCGCGGCGGCGCCTGGCCGAACTGGAGCAGCGCGGCCGCGAGACCCACGCCTCGGAAATGGCGCCGCAGGCACTGGACGCCCCGCAGCAGTTCGGCCTGTTCGCGCCGGCGCCCTCCGCCGCGCAGGAGGCACTGGCCGCGCTGGATCCGGACGAGCTGACCCCGAAGCAGGCGCTGGAGGCGCTGTACCGGCTGAAGTCGCTGCTGTAGGGCGGGGGCGCCTTCGCCCTGCCGCCCGAAGGCCCGGGAGCACTTCGTCCACCGGGCCACGGCTTCACCGGCGTAGCCCGGACAAGGCCAAGGGCCGCATCCGCGGATCCGCCACGCCAGGGGACGACCGGCGACAAGGGTGGCGGCGCGTGCGCCTCGCCTGCCCGCGCTACAGCGCGCGGAAGTCGGCCGGCGGGTTCATCCAGTTGTCGTGGCGGCCGTCGGCGTAGCGGATGCCGCCGCCGACCAGCTCGTCGATGCTGGCATCGTCCAGGGTGTTGACCCGCACCGCCAGGTAGTCGCCGCCGGCCTCGGCGATGTAGCCGTGCCCGTACACATGGGTTCCGCAGCGCGTGCAGAAGCGGTGGTGGATGTTGCCCTCGCCCCAGTCGCGGCCGTAGTCGCCCAGGGCCGACTCACCCTGCAGCAGCTCGAAATCCTTTGCCTGCGCGCCCCAGGAGCGGGTCTTGGTGCAGAAGGTGCAGTTGCAGCGGCCGGTGCCGGCCGCCAGGTCGATCACCGCCTGGTAGCGCACCGCGCCGCAGTGGCAGCTGCCGTGGTAGGCCTTCTCCATCGCTCAGGCCTCCTGCATCCCGGCCGGCACCGGGTGCTGCACCGCCAGCGCGTTGTCGCGCGCGTTGGCCGCCACCGCCGCCGGGCGCGCGGCGTGCAGCTGGGCGAAAGCGACGAACGCCGGCTTCTTCTCCAGCATGCCGACCATCATGTAGTAGCCGAGGAAGGCTGCCATCAGCAGGTCGGCGGTGGTGAAGCGGTCCCCGACCAGGTGCTGGCGCCCGGCCACCGCCTGCTCCAGAGTGCGCAGCAGGTCGGCCTCGGTGCCGTAGCCGGCCGACAGCGGCCTGGCCAGCGCGCCGGCTTCCTTGGCGGTGAGCAGCGACTCCACCGGCCCGGCGAGGAAGAACAGCCAGCGGTAGTAGCTGCCGCGCTCGGGCGCACCCGGCGGCGGCGCCAGCCCCTTCTCCGGGACCAGGTCGGCCAGGTAGGCGCAGATGGCGGCGTTCTCGGTCACCACCAGGTCGCCGTGGCGGATCGCCGGCACCTTGCCCATCGGGTTGACCGCCAGGTACTCGGGCGACTTCATCGTGGTGCCGAAGTCGAGCACGACCTCTTCGTACGGCAGGCCGGTCTCCTCCAGCATCCAGCGGGTGATGCGCGCCCGGGACAGGGGGTTGGTGTAGAAGGTCAGCGTCTTGCCCATGGTCGTCTCCGTCACTGGAAGGGAATCCAAGTCTGGGACGGGCCTGCTGACAGCTGCTGTCAGCAGCGTGCGAGGGCCTGCTCAGCCCTCGCTGCGGCGCAGGCGCAGCTGTTCCCAGCGGCGCAGCAGCTGGTGGCGGGTCTGGGGATAGCGGCGGCCGGTGTCCTCCAGGTCCAGCACGCGGTCGGCGCGGAAATGGCGGAAGTCGTCGCGTTGCTCGCACCAGGCGGCGATCAGGCGCATGTCGTCGAGGAAGGCCATGGCGAAGGGCCAGACGACGCGCTCGCTCTCGCGCCCCTCGGCGTCGCGGTAGCGCAGGCGCACGGCATGGCCGTCGCGGATCGCGCGGCGCAGCGCCGGCACCCATGGCTCGGGTGCGCGCTGTTGCCAGTACGGTGCGAACAGGCCGCTGGTCTCGATCTCCAGGCGCCGCTCGCCGGGCAGCACGCCGGCGATGCGCGACAGCGCGCGGTTGGCGGCGGCCGCCAGCTCAGGGTCGCAATGCGAGGCCACCCAGCGCGCGCCCAGCACCAGCGCCTCCAGCTCCTCGGCCGGGAACATCAGCGGCGGCATCACGAACCCGGGGCGCAGGCGGTAACCGACGCCGGCATCGCCGTCGATCTGCGCGCCCTGCGAGCGCAGCGCCTCGATGTCGCGGTACACAGTGCGCAGGCTCACGCCCAGGCATTCGGCCAGTTGCGCGCCGCGCACCGCACCACGGCGCTGGCGCAGTTCCTCGAGCATCCGTAGCAGACGGGTGGCGCGCTGGGTCATCCCTACGGCAGGCCTGGCGACGGGATGCCAAGCATAGCCGCGGCGGCGCGGTTGATCGCAGTCAATGCCACGGTCGCGGGCGCATCCGATAACTGCGCCACAGCCCCACCGGAGAAGTCCATGCGCCACCGCAGCACCGTCCTTGCCGCCGCCCTCGCCCTGGCCTGCACCGGCCTGCAGGCCCAGTCGACGCAAGCCGCCGACCAGCCGGACGCGGCCGCGCTGCGCGAGACCGCCAACGCCCTGTTCGGCCCGGTCCCGCACAGGATCGAACAGGTGCGCGGCCAGCAGGTCACCGCCGCCCAGGTGGAACTGGGCAAGTCGCTGTGGTTCGAGCCGCGCCTGTCGCGCAGCCACGTGATCAGCTGCAACACCTGCCACAACGTCGCCACCGGCGGCGCCGACAACGTGCCCACCTCGATCGGCCACGGCTGGCAGAAGGGCCCGCGCAACTCGCCCACCGTGCTCAACGCGGTGCTCAACATCGCCCAGTTCTGGGACGGCCGCGCCGAGGACCTGAAGGAGCAGGCCAAGGGCCCGGTCCAGGCCAGTGTGGAGATGAACAACACGCCCGAGCGCGTGGAAGCCACCCTGCGCAGCATCCCGGCCTACGTGGAAGCGTTCCGCAAGGCCTTCCCGGGCGAGCGCGAGCCGGTGACCTTCGAGAACATGGCACGCGCGCTGGAAGCCTTCGAGACCACCCTGGTGACGCCGGACTCGCGCTTCGACCAGTTCCTCGCCGGCAAGGACAGCCTCGACGCCACCGAGCTGCGCGGCCTGTCGCTGTTCATCGACAAGGGCTGCGCGTCCTGCCATTCCGGTCCCAACGTGGGTGGCCAGGCCTACTTCCCGTTCGGCGTGGTCGCGCGCCCCGGCGCCGACGTGCTGCCGGCCGGCGACAAGGGCCGCTTCGCCGTGACCCAGACCGCCAGCGACGAGTACGTGTTCCGCGCCGCACCGCTGCGCAACGTGGAACTGACCGCGCCCTACTTCCACAGCGGCCAGGTCTGGGACCTGCACCAGGCGGTGGCGATCATGGGCAGCAGCCAGCTGGGCCACGAACTGGACGCGGCCGAGGTCGAGGCCATCGCCCGCTTCCTGAAGACCCTCACCGGGCGCCAGCCGCAGGTGACCACGCCGCTGCTGCCGCCGAGCACTTCCACCACGCCGCGTCCGGAGTGATGCTTGGCGGGCCGGGCGGCCACGCGCCGCCCCGTTCTTCCGGTCCGGCGCCCTGCGGGGCGCCGCCTGTTCCATAGGCAGGTGCTATCGGGAAATTCGCAACTAACAATTTCTCTTGATAGCCCCTGCCAACTAGCCTGTGGCCGTTCGATTCACACCGGCTACGGGCTTGCAGCAGCAGTCCCTTCGCCACAGGCGGCGCGCGGCCCGCGCCGCATCGCATCCACCGCCCGCTCCCCCGTGGGCACGAAGCAGAGGGGCAATCCCAATGACGACCGAGAAGAAGTGTCCGTTCCACGCCGGCGTCGCCGGCACAGGCACCACCAACCGCGACTGGTGGCCGAACCAGCTGCGCCTGGACCTGCTGACCCAGCACTCGGAGCGCTCCAATCCGCTGGGCAAGGACTTCAACTACCGCGAGGAGTTCAGCAAGCTCGACTACGCGGCGCTGAAGAAGGACCTGCTGGACCTGATGACCAGTTCGCAGGACTGGTGGCCGGCCGACTTCGGCAGCTACGTGGGCCTGATGATCCGCATGGCCTGGCACAGCGCCGGCACCTACCGCGTCGGCGACGGCCGCGGCGGCGGTGGCCGCGGCCAGCAGCGCTTCGCCCCGCTCAACTCCTGGCCGGACAACGTCAGCCTCGACAAGGCCCGGCGCCTGCTGTGGCCGGTCAAGAAGAAATACGGACAGAAGATCTCCTGGGCCGACCTGATGATCCTGGCCGGCAAC
Source organism: Pseudoxanthomonas sp. SGNA-20 (assembly GCF_003931635.1). Lineage (NCBI taxonomy): Bacteria > Pseudomonadati > Pseudomonadota > Gammaproteobacteria > Lysobacterales > Lysobacteraceae > Pseudoxanthomonas > Pseudoxanthomonas sp. SGNA-20. The sequence goes on from NZ_RRYK01000001.1 coordinate 51,401, forward strand.
GTCGCCCTCGAGCACGCCGGCTTCCGCACCTTCGGCTTCGGCGCCGGCCGCGAGGACACCTGGGAACCGGACCTGGACGTGTACTGGGGTCGCGAGAAGACCTGGCTGGGCGGCGACGAGCGCTACGCCCGCGGCTCGGAAGGCGTGCCCAAGCCCGAGGGCGACAGCGTGCTGGTGTCCGAGGACGACGCCGACGGCAAGATCCACAGCCGCAACCTCGAGAACCCGCTGGCCGCGGTGCAGATGGGCCTGATCTACGTGAACCCGGAAGGCCCGGACGGCAACCCCGATCCGCTGCTGGCCGCGCACGACATCCGCGTGACCTTCGGCCGCATGGGCATGGACGACGAGGAAACCGTGGCCCTGATCGCCGGTGGCCACACCCTGGGCAAGACCCACGGCGCCGGCCCGGCCGACAATGTCGGCCCGGATCCGGAAGCGGCCGACCTGGAGATGCAGGGCCTGGGCTGGGCCAACAGGTTCGGCACCGGCAAGGGCGCCGACACCATCACCTCCGGCCTGGAGGTGACCTGGACCAGCACCCCGGCGCAGTGGAACAACGACTTCTTCAAGTTCCTGTTCGACTTCGAGTGGGAGCTCACCAGGTCGCCGGCCGGTGCGCACCAGTGGGTGGCCAAGGACGTCGAGCCCTTCATCCCCGGCCCCACCCCGGACTCGCCCAGGCGCAAGCCGACCATGCTCACCACCGACCTGGCGCTGCGCTTCGACCCGGTCTACGGCCCCATCTCCCGCCGCTTCCGCGATGACCCGCAGGCCTTCGCCAATGCCTTCGCCCGCGCCTGGTTCAAGCTGACCCACCGCGACATGGGCCCCAAGGCCCGCTACCTGGGCCCGGAAGTGCCGGCCGAGGACCTGATCTGGCAGGACCCGCTGCCCAGGCCGGTGCACGCCCCCGAGGCGGCCGACATCGCCGATGCCAAGGCGAAGATCGAGGCGCTGGGCCTGCCGGCCGGCGACCTGGTCACCCTGGCCTGGGCTTCGGCCTCCACCTTCCGCGGCGGCGACAAGCGCGGCGGCGCCAACGGTGCGCGCATCCGCCTGGAGCCGCAGCGCGGCTGGCAGGTCAACCAGCGCGCGATCAAGGCGCTGGAGAAGCTGGAGGAGCTGCAGCCGCAGGTGCGGCTGTCGCTGGCCGACCTGATCGTGCTGGCCGGCGGCGTGGCGATCGAGCAGGCGGCCAAGGCGGCCGGCGTCTACGTCGAGGTGCCGTTCGCGCCCGGCCGCGTGGATGCCTCGCAGGAGCAGACCGACGTCGAGGCTTTCCGCCACATGGAGCCGTTCGCCGATGGCTTCCGCAACTACCTCAAGGCCCCGTCCGAAGTGCCGGCCGAGCACCTGCTGGTGGACAAGGCCCAGCTGCTCACCCTGACCCCGCCGGAGATGACCGCGCTGGTCGGTGGCCTGCGGGCACTGGACGCCAGCTGGGACGGCAGCCGCCATGGCGTGTTCACCGAGCGCCCGGGCGTGCTCAGCACCGACTACTTCACCAACCTGCTGGACATGGCCTACGAGTGGACGCCGGTGGACGCGGAGCGCCAGCTGTACGAAGTGCGCGAGCGCAACGGCGGCGCGGTGAAGTGGACCGCGACCCGGGTCGACCTGGTGTTCGGCTCCAACTCGGTGCTGCGCGCCCTGTCGGAGGTGTACGCGTCCGACGACGGCGCGGAGAAGTTCGCCCGCGACTTCGTCGCCGCCTGGACCAAGGTGATGAACCTGGACCGCTTCGACCTGCGCGCCTGAGCCCACACGCGGCACGCAGCATGCCCCGCCCGGGTTCCGGGCGGGGCTTTTCGTTGGTGCTTATTGGTCGCGCGCGCGCAGGTCGAGCTTGATCCGGCTGTCGCGCTCGCTGGACCAGATCACCGCTTCCTCCGCCGGCTTGCAGCGGCGGTCGCGGCTGGTACCCGGCTGGCCCGGCAGCGCCGGCCCCTTGTCGCCGCCCACCAGGCAATCGGCGGCCATCGGGACGAGTGGATCGTCCTGGACACTGGCGCAACCGGCCAGGCCCAGCGACAGCACGGCAAGGGCGGACATCCTGCGAAGCATTCGGCAACTCCGGTCGGCGGGAACACGCCCGTTCTACACCGGCACGGGTGCCCGCGCGACAGGCCGGAAGTCAGGGGTGGATCAGAACGCGTCGATGTCGCCCAGGGCCTGGATCAGGCGGCGGGCGCGCTTGTCCGGCTTGTGCTCCGGCGGGCGGTAGCCATCGCGCATGGCGGCGCGCTGCAGCCGCTGCTCCTCGCGCCGCTTCGCCGATTCGGCGCTCTCGGCGTACAACGCCTGCGCCACCGGGGCCGGGCCGCGGGTGTCGCTCAGGCCCAGTACCTGGACCTCGAAGGTTTCCTCGCCGCGGGTCACGCGCAGGGCATCGCCGACCCGGATCGCACGCGAAGGCTTGGCGCGCTGTCCGCCGACCTCGACCTTGCCGGTGTCCACCGCCTGGCGGGCCAGGCTGCGGGTGCGGAAGAAGCGCGCCGCCCACAGCCAGACGTCCAGGCGCACGTGCGCGCCGGCTTCCGTCTCAGCCATGGGAGGCACCAGCGGCGCCCACGTGGGGCGGGATCATGCAGGCCAGGTTGCAGGTACGGGTGTTCGGCATCGATTGCGTGTACGGCCGGTGCGGATGGCGGCTGCCGGCAGGCCGCGGTACGTCCGCAGTGTGCGCCCGTCGGCGCGGGGACGCCAGCGCGCGGAGGCCACCACGCAAACGGCCGCCCTGGGGCGGCCGTCGCGGACAGCGAAGACGCGGCGGATCAGCCGGCGTTCTTCTCGGCCTTGGCCTTGGCCACGGCAGCCAGGTCTTCCTTGATGCGGGCCGCCTTGCCTTCCAGGCCACGCAGGTAGTACAGCTTGCCGGCGCGGACCTTGCCGCGGCGCTTGACCTCGACCGACTCGATCATCGGACTGAAGGTCTGGAACACGCGCTCGACGCCGTAGCCGTGCGAGATCTTGCGCACGGTGAAGGACGAGTTCAGGCCGGCGTTCTTGGTGGCGATGACCACGCCTTCGTAGGCCTGCACGCGCTCGCGGTTGCCTTCCTTGACCTTGACGTTCACCACGACGGTGTCGCCCTGGCTGAACTTCGGCAGTTCGCGGTTGATCTGGGCGGACTCGAACTCCGCGATGATGGACTTGTTCAGCTTGCTCATGGTGACCGACTCTTTGTTCGGGTGGGCGTGTCTGGATGACAACTCGGGCTAACGCAGTCGCCGGATTGCGCTGCGCGTTTGTTGTTGTGGATGCCTGCTCCGGCGCCCCTCGGGGCCTGCCTCTTGCAGGAATCCGGCATTGTAGCCGGTCCGCAAGGTCCGTGGCTAGTCACCCCATGGACCGGAACCGGGCAGGGTCAGGCCGGCGGTGCCTCCTGCCCCGCCGGGTCCTGTTCCAGCGCGCGCAGGCCCTCCTCCAGCAGCTTGCGGTCGACCTTGGACAGTTCCCGCCCCTGCAGCAGGTCCGGGCGCCGCAGCCAGGTCCGCACCAGGGCCTGCTGCCGGCGCCAGCGCGCGATCGCAGCATGGTTGCCCGATCGCAGCACCTCCGGGACGGTGCCGTACGCGTGCTCGACCGGGTGGCTGTAGTGCGGGCAGTCCAGCAACCCGTCCTCGAAGCTGTCCTGGGCAGCCGAGCCGGCGTCGTTGAGCGCGCCGTCCTGCAGCCGGGCCACCGCGTCGACCACCACCGCCGCGGCCAGCTCGCCACCGGACAGCACGTAGTCGCCAATCGACAGCTCCTCGTCCACCTCGGCCTGGACCAGGCGCTCGTCGATGCCCTCGTAGCGGCCGCACAGCAGCACCAGGCGCGGCATCGCCGCCAGCTCGCGCACCCGCTTCTGCTCCAGGCGCCGGCCCTGCGGGCTCAGGTAGACCACGTGCACCGGGGTCGGGTCGGCCTGCCGCACCGCCGCCAGGCAGCGCCGCAGCGGCTCCACCAGCATGACCATGCCCGGCCCGCCGCCGAAGGTGCGGTCGTCGGTCTTGCGGTAGTTGCCGTCGGCGTACTCGCGCGGGTTCCAGCCGCGCAACTGCAGCAGTCCGCGCTCGCGCGCGCGCCCGGTCACGCCGAACGCCGTGCAGCGGTCGACCTCTTCGGGGAACAGGCTGACGACGTCAATGCGCATGGAGCGGTGATTTTGGTGATTCGGGATTCGTGATTCGGAAAAGCGGGAGGCGCTGGCAACCCAGTTCGGCTGGCAATCCGAGCTTATCGCTCTTTCAAATCACCAATTACCAATCACGAATCACGGCCCCTAGAAATCGGGATCCCAGTCGACCGTGATGGTGGCGGTGTCGAAATCCACCGAGGTGACGTAGTCGGGCCGGACGAAGGGGATCATGCGCTCGCGTTCGCCGCGCACCACCAGCACGTCGTTGGCGCCGGTGGACAGCAGGTGCGAAACCTCGCCCAGGGCCACGCCGTCGACGGTGACCACCTTCAGCCCTTCCAGGTCGACCCAGTAGTACTCGCCGGGTGCCGGCGGCGGCAGCGCCTCGCGCGGGACCAGGATCTCGGTGCCGCGCAGGGCCTCGGCGGCATCGCGGTCGTCGCAGCCGGGCAGGGTCGCCACTACGTGCTTGCCGGTGTCGCGCCCCCTGGCCCCGCGCAGCTCGCGCTCGGCGCCGTTGGCCGAACGCAGGATCCAGGGCTGGTAGCGGAAGATCTGCGCGCGCGGCTCGGTCCAGGACTCGAGCCTGACGTCGCCGCGCACGCCGAAGGCGCCCGTCACCCGGCCCAGCAGAATCAGCTTCCGCGGTGCTGGAGTGGGACGCCCTGCGTCGTTCATGTCAGGTACCGGCCGCCGCCAGGGGCGGCCGTCGCCATCAGGCGGCCTGGGCCTGGCTCTGGGCCTTGACCACTTCCTTGTACAGGCTGCGGACCTTGTCCGTCAGCTGCGCGCCGTTGCCCACCCAGTAGTCGACGCGGGCGATGTCCAGCACAACGCGCTGCTCGTTGCCCTGGGCAACGGGGTTGTAGTAGCCGACGCGCTCGATGTTGCGGCCGTCGCGGGCGCTGCGCGAGTCGGTGACGACGATGTGGTAGAACGGGCGCTTCTTGGCGCCGCCGCGGGTGAGACGGATCTTGACCATGTGTTTTTCGTGTTGCCCAGTCGCCAGGATGACGAGGTAAGCCGGCGATTCTAGCCGAACACCGCCGCCAGGGAAACCACCCCGCCCCGCCCGGCCGCCCCGCCCGGCCGCCTTGCCGGCCACCCCGCCCGGCCGCGACTCGCACCGCTGCGGGCTCCTGCCCCCGCTTCGCGGGCGCGCGATCCCTGGTGAATTACGCGCAGCATGACCAAAGTCATGCAACCGCGGCAAACCGCTCCCGTACCATCACCGGGCAGGCGTCGCGCCGGGCGCACAGCCCGGCCAGGGAAAGCGGCGCCGCGACCCCAGGCCTTGCCCCGTACACCTCCCCCACGGTGGGCCCTGCGCCCGCCGCCCTGATGGACTACCGATGAAAAAGCTGCCCCGCCTCCTCAAAGCGCTCCTGGTCCTCGGCCTGGTGCTGGCCCTGGTCCTGCTGTGGCGGGGCTGCTCCGGGAAGGAGGACGCGCCTCCGGGCGGCGGTCGCGGCGGCTGGGGCGAGCGCCCGCCGACCCCGGTGCGCGTGGCCACCGCCGAGCGCGGCCCGCTGGACCTGGAGATCAAGGCGCTGGGCACCGTCACCCCGCTGCGCACGGTGACCGTGCGCCCGCGGGTCGAGGGCGAGCTGCTGCGCATCGCCTTCGACGAGGGCCAGCAGGTCCGCGCCGGCCAGCTGCTGGCCGAGATCGACCCGGCCCCGTTCCAGGTGCGCCTGGCCCAGGCCGAGGGCGCGCAGAAGCAGAACCTGGCCGAGCTGGAGAATACCCGCATCCAGTTGCAGCGCTTCCGCGACCTGGCCGGCGCCAACTACGTCTCCGCCCAGGAAGTGGCCGACCTGCAGGCGCGCGTGCGCCAGTTCGAGGGCCGCCGCGAGAGCGACCAGGCCGCGGTGGACGAGGCCCGCCTGCAGCTGCAGTACACCCGCATCACCGCGCCGATCGACGGCCGCATCGGCCTGCGCACGGTGGACGTGGGCAACCTGGTGCGCGCCGGCGACGAGGGCGGGATCGCCACCATCACCCAGACCCGTCCGATCAGCGTGGTGTTCGCCCTGCCCGAAGGCGTGCTGCCCTCGGTGCAGGCGGCGGTGCGCGGGGGCCAGGCGCTGGCGGTGCAGGCCTGGGACCGCGACGAGCGCCAGCCGCTGGCCAGCGGCACCCTGTCCAGCCTGGACAACCGCATCGACGTGCAGACCGGCACCCTGCGCCTGCGCGCCCTGTTCGAGAACGCGGACGAGTCGCTGTTCCCCAACCAGTCGGTCAACGTGCGCCTGCGCCTGGGCAGCGCGGACGTGGTCTCGATCCCCGATGCGGCGGTGCAGTTCGGCAACCGCGGCACCTACGTGTACGTGGTGGGCGAGGACGACACCGCCAGCGTGCGCGAGGTGAAGCTGGGCGCCAGCCACGAGGGCCGGGTGGCCGTGCTCGAGGGCCTGGCGGACGGCGAGCGCGTGGTGCTCGAGGGCCTGGACCGCCTGCGCGAGGGCGGCAAGGTGCAGGTGGTCGACGCCGACGGCGTGCCGGTCGCGGCCGACGCCGGCAGGCCCGTCGACGCCGCGGCTGGTGGCAGCAAGGCGGCCGCCGCGCGATGAACCTGTCCCGCCCGTTCATCCTGCGCCCGGTGGCGACCTCGCTGCTGATGCTGGCGCTGCTGCTGTCGGGCCTGTTCGCCTACCGCCTGCTGCCGGTCTCGGCGCTGCCCCAGGTCGACTACCCGATCATCCAGGTGCTCACCCTGTACCCGGGCGCCAGCCCGGCGGTGACCACCAGCGCTGTGACCGCGCCGCTGGAACGGCGCCTGGGCCAGATCCCGGGGCTGAACCAGATGACCTCGACCAGCTCCGGCGGGGCCTCGGTGATCACCCTGCAGTTCTCGCTGGAGGTGGACCTGGGGGTGGCCGAGCAGGAGGTGCAGGCCGCGATCAATGCCGCCTCCAACTTCCTGCCCAACGACCTGCCGATGCCGCCGGTGTACCGCAAGGTCAACCCGGCCGACACCCCGATCCTGACCCTGGCGGTGACCTCGCCTTCGATGGCCCTGCCCGAGGTCTACGACCTGGTCGACACGCGCATGGCCCAGCGCCTGTCGCAGCTGCCGGGCGTGGGCCTGGTGAGCCTGGCCGGCGGGCAGCGCCCTGCCGTGCGCATCCAGGTCAACCCGCAGGCGCTGGCCGCCGCGGGCCTGGGCATGGGCGACATCCGCCGCGCGATCGGCGCGGCCAACGTGAACATGCCCAAGGGCAGCTTCGACGGCCCCACCCGCGCCACCATGCTCGACGCCAACGACCAGATGCGTTCGGCCGAGGAGTACCGGCAGCTGGTGCTGGCCTGGAACGACGGCGCGCCGCTGCGCCTGGGCGACGTCGCCACCGTGGAGAAGGGGCCGGAGAACAGCCAGCTCGCCGCCTGGTCGGGCAAGGCCCCGGCGATCCTGGTCAACATCCAGCGCCAGCCCGGCGCCAACGTGATCGAGGTGGTGGACCGGATCCACGCCCTGCTGCCGCAGCTGCGCGCCTCGATGCCGGCGGCGGTGGACGTGGCCGTGCTCAGCGACCGCACCGAGTCGATCCGCGCCTCGATCAAGGGCGTGCAGCACGAGCTGCTGCTGGCGATCGGCCTGGTGGTGCTGGTGACCTTCGTGTTCCTTCGCACGGTGCCGGCCACGATCATTCCCTCGATCGCGGTGCCGCTGTCGCTGGTGGCCACCTTCGGGGTGATGCTGCTGGCCGGGTTCTCGCTCAACAACCTGACCCTGATGGCGCTGACCATCGCCACCGGCTTCGTGGTCGACGACGCGATCGTGATGCTGGAGAACATCGCCCGGCGCATGGAGGACGGCGAAGGCCCGATGGAGGCCGCGCTCAACGGCGCGCGCCAGATCGGCTTCACCCTGGTCTCGCTGACGGTGTCGCTGGTCGCCGTGCTGATCCCGCTGCTGTTCATGGGCGACGTGGTCGGCAAGCTGTTCCACGAGTTCGCGATCACCCTGGCGGTGGCCATCGGCATCTCGCTGGTGGTCTCGCTGACCCTGACTCCGATGCTGTGCGCGCGCTTCCTCAAGGCCGGGCACGGCCATGGCGAGGCCGGCGCCGACGGCGCCCAGGGCGACATGTTCGACCGCGTGGTGGCGCTGTACGACCGCGGCCTGCACTGGGTGCTGGCGCGGCAGCCGCTGATGCTGGGCGCCACCGCGGCCACCCTGGCCCTGACCGTCGCGCTGTACATCGCCGTGCCCAAGGGCTTCTTCCCGGTGCAGGACGCCGGCCTGATCCAGGGCATCAGCGAGGCGCCGCAGTCGGTCTCGTTCGAGGCCATGGCGCGCCGCCAGCAGGCGCTGGCCGACGCCATCCTCGCCGATCCGGACGTGGCCACCCTGTCCTCCTTCATCGGCGTGGACGGCAGCAACGCCACGCTCAACAGCGGCCGCTTCCTGATCGAACTCAAGCCGCACGCCGAGCGCAGCGCCGGCGCGCTGGAGATCATCGAGCGGATCAAGCGCCGCGCCGCCGCGGTGCCGGGCATCGACCTGTACCTGCAGCCGGTGCAGGAGCTGAGCATCGAGGACCGGGTCAGCCGCACCCAGTACCAGTTCGCCCTGACCACCCCGGACCTGGACGAGCTGTCGCGCTGGACCGGCGCGATGCTGCAGGCGCTGCGCAAGCACCCGGCCCTGGCCGACGTGGCCAGCGACCTGCAGGACCAGGGCCTGCAGGCCTGGCTGGACATCGACCGCGACGCGGCCGCGCGCCTGGGCGTGTCGGTCTCGGCGATCGCCGACGCGCTGTACGACGCCTTCGGCCAGCGCCAGGTCTCGACCATCTTCACCCACGCCAACCAGTACCGGGTGGTGCTGGAGGCCGATCCGCGCTTCCAGCTGGGACCGGAGGCGATCGGCCGCATCCACGTGGCCACCGCCGACGGCCGGCAGACGCCGCTGTCGGGCCTGGCGCGCGTGGAGACCCGCCCGACCCCGCTGCAGGTCAGCCACCTGGGCCAGTTCCCGGCGGTGACCTTCTCCTTCAACCTGGCGCCGGGCGCCTCGCTGGGCGAGGCGGTGGCGGCGATCGAGCAGGCGCGTGCCGACATCGGCATGCCGGCCAGCGTCGAGCTGCGCCTGCAGGGCGCGGCGCAGGCGTTCCGCAACTCGCTCTCCAGCACCCTGTGGCTGATCCTGGCCGCGGTGCTGGTGATGTACATCGTGCTGGGCGTGCTCTACGAGAGCTTCATCCACCCGGTGACCATCCTCTCCACCCTGCCCTCGGCCACGGTGGGCGCGCTGGCGGCGCTGCTGCTGTCCGGGCGCAGCCTGGACCTGATCGCGGTGATCGGCATCATCCTGCTGATCGGCCTGGTGAAGAAGAACGCGATCATGATGATCGACTTCGCCCTGGAGGCCGAGCGCGAGCAGGGACTGGCGCCGCGCGAGGCGATCCACCGCGCCGCCCTGCTGCGCTTCCGCCCGATCCTGATGACCACCCTGGCGGCACTGTTCGCGGCCATCCCGATGGTGTTCGCCTCCGGCTCCGGCGCCGAGCTGCGCCAGCCGCTGGGCCTGGTGATGGTCGGCGGCCTGCTGGTGAGCCAGGTGCTGACCCTGTTCACCACCCCGGTGGTGTACCTGTTCTTCGACCGCCTCTCGCGCCGCCGCGAGGCGGCGGCCGAAGGCGCCGGCGCGGCGGCCTGACATGCACGAAGGCGCCTCGCCCAACCTGTCGCGGGTGTTCATCGAGCGCCCGGTCGCCACCGTGCTGCTGGCGGTGGCGGTGGTGCTGTGCGGCCTGCTGGCCCTGCGCCAGCTGCCGGTGGCGCCGCTGCCGCAGGTCGACTACCCCGCGATCCAGGTCAGCGCCAGCATGCCCGGCGCCAGCCCCGAGTCGATGGCGGCCACCGTGGCCACCCCGCTGGAGCGGGCGCTGGGCAGCATCCCCGGGATCACCCGCATCACCTCCAGCAGCAACCAGGGCAGCACCCGCGTCGACCTGCAGTTCTCGCTGGACCGCGACATCGACGACGCCGCGCGCGAGGTCCAGGCCGCGCTCAACGCCGCGCGCGCGCAGCTGCCCTCGGGCATGCCGGGCATGCCGCAGTACCGCAAGATCAATCCGTCGCAGGCGCCGATCATGACCATCGCGCTGAGCTCGGACACGCTCACCCCGGCGCAGGTGTTCGACGTGGCCTCGACCGTGCTGGCGCAGAAGATCGCGCAGGTGCCGGGCGTGGGCGAGGTCGGCGTCGGCGGCGGCTCGCTGCCGGCGGTGCGGGTCTCGCTCAACCCCGGCGCGCTGAACCAGTACGGCATCGCCCTGGAGGACGTGGCCGCGGCGATCCGCAACGCCAACGCGCTGCGCCCGCTGGGCACGGTGGCCCGCGACGACCGCCAGTGGCAGGTCGAGGCCGGGCTGCAGCTGCGCACAGCGGAGGAATACCGCGACCTGGTGGTGGCCTGGCACGACGGCCGCGCGGTGCACCTGCGCGACGTGGCCCAGGTCGGCGAAGGCACCGAGAACCGCTACGCCTCCGGCTTCCACAACCGCCGCGCGGCGGTGCTGATGATGGTCAACCGCCAGCCGAACGCGAACATCATCCGCACCGTGGACGCGATCCACGGGCAGATGGACACGCTGCGGGCGCTGCTGCCGGCAGGCGTGGACATGAAGGTGGTGATGGACCGCTCGCCGGTGATCCGCGCCACCCTGCGCGAGGCCGAGGCCACCCTGGTGCTGGCGATCGGCCTGGTGGTGCTGGTGGTGCTGGCGTTCCTGGGCAGCTGGCGCGCGGCGCTGGTGCCCTCGCTGGCGATCCCGGTCTCGCTGTTCGGCGCGCTGGCGATCATCTGGCTGGCCGGGTTCTCGCTCAACACGCTGTCGCTGATGGCGCTGATCGTGGCCGCGGTGCTGGTGGTGGACGACGCCATCGTGGTGCTGGAGAACATCTCCCGGCACCTGGCCGCCGGCCTGTCGCCGGTGGCGGCGGCGATGCGCGGCGCCGGCGAGGTCGGCGCCACCCTGCTGTCGATGAACATCGCCCTGGGCGTGGTGTTCGTCTCGATCCTGTTCCTGGACGACTTCGTCGAGAAACTGTTCCGCGAGTTCTCGCTGACCCTGGTGGCGGCGATGGCGGTGTCGGTGGCGGTCTCGCTGAGCTTCACCCCGGCGCTGTGCTCGCGCCTGCTGCGCAGCGCCGGCCCGGACCGGGTGGTGCCGCCGTGGGAGCGGCTGGGCGAGCTGCTGTTCGGCGGCCTGCGCCGGCTGTACCTGCGTTCGCTGGACCGCAGCCTCGCCCGCCTGCCGCTGATGCTTTGCCTGCTGCTGGGCACGGTGGCGCTCAATGCCTACCTGTTCGCCAAGGTGCCCAAGGGCACGGTGCCGCAGCAGGACACCGGCCAGCTGCGCGGCTTCATCCGCGGCGACGACGGCCTCTCGTTCCAGGTGATGCAGCCGAAGATCCAGGCCTACCGCGAGTTCCTGCTGCAGGACCCGGCGATCGCCGACATCGCCGGCTACATCGGCGGCGGCACCGGGGTGAACAACGGCTTCGTGATGATGCAGATGAAGCCGCTGGCCGAGCGCAAGGTCTCCAGCCGCGAGGTGATCGACCGCCTGCGCCGGAACCTGCCCAAGGTGCCCGGCGGCAACCTGTGGTTCTGGGTGGACCAGGACATCCGCATCGGCGGCGGCAACGACGACGGCAACCTGGACCTGCAGCTGCTGGCCGGCGACATCGGGCCGCTGCGCGAGTGGACGCCGAAGGTGCAGGAGGCGCTGGCGGCGCTGCCGCAGCTGGTGGACGTGGACTCCAGCGGCGACGAGGGCATGCGCCAGGTGCGCCTGGAGATCGACCGCGAGGCGGCGGCGCGGCTGGGCGTGGACATGCGCACGGTCGGCACCGTGCTCAACAACTCCTTCAGCCAGCGCCAGGTGGCCACGCTTTACGACAGCCTCAACCAGTACCGGGTGGTGATGGAGCTGGATCCGCGCTACACCACCTCGCCGGAGACGCTGGACCAGGTGTACGTGATCGCCGCCGGCGGCCACCGCGTGCCGCTTTCGGCGATCGCCAGCTGGGGCTACGGCATGGCCCCGGACCGGATCCAGCACCATTCGCAGTTCGTCTCCACCCGGATCAGCTTCGCCCTCGCCCCGGGCGTCACCCTGGGCGAGGCCACCGCGGCGATCGAGGACGCGATGGCGAAGATCATGCTGCCCACCGAGGTCCAGGCCCGGCTCGGCGACGAGGCCGGCAGCCTGCAGGACCTGCGCAACCGCCAGGCGTGGCTGATCCTGGGCGCGGTGCTGGCGGTATACCTGGTGCTGGGCGTGCTGTACGAGAGCTTGGTGCAGCCGCTGGCGATCCTGTCGATCCTGCCTTCGGCCGGGATCGGCGCGCTGGTCGCGCTGCTGCTGTTCGACGGCGAGCTCAACCTGATCTCGCTGCTGGGCCTGTTCCTGCTGGTCGGCGTGGTGATGAAGAACACCATCCTGATGGTCGACTTCGCACTCGCCGCGCAGCGCGAGGGCCAGCCGGCGCACGCGGCGATCCTGGAAGCGGCCAGGCTGCGCTTCCGCCCGATCCTGATGACCAGCGTCGCCGCCCTGCTGGGTACCCTGCCGCTGATGCTCGCCACCGGCGAAGGCTGGGAAATGCGCCGTCCGCTGGGCATCGCCATCGTCGGCGGCCTGCTGGTCAGCCAGGTGCTGACGCTCTACACCACCCCGGCGGTCTTCCTGGCGCTGGACCGCCTGCGCGCACGCGTGGCGCGCAAGGCGGGCGTCGCTTCGCCGGCGGCGTAAGCAGGGGTAGCCCGGGCAAGCAGAGCGCACCGCGCCGCTGCAACGCCAGGGCTGGCGAGGCCTGGCGCGTCGCCACGCGCTGCGGAATTGCCGCCGGGCTGCGTAGGCGCATTGCCTGGGTACGCAGCGCATCCGGGGAAACGACGCACGCACCGGGACTGCGGCATGCGTCTGCTTCCGAATGCGGACCGGGCGCGGGTTACCTGCGCGGACTGGAAGCAAGGCGGACGCATGGCCCAGGGCACTGCGATGCGATACCCGTCGCCCTCCATGTCCCCCGGCTCCGTCCCCCGCTCCCGCGGGGGCCGCAGCCTCCTCCTTTACTTCCGGGCAACGGGCATCGCACCGCGGCTCCACGTAGCCCGGGTAAGCGGAGCGCACCCGGGGGCGGCGACCGACGCACGCATGAAGGAGCCAGGGCGGAGCGGGCGAACCGGGCAGAACCGAGCCACGTACCGGGTGCGGCATGCGCTTCCCGGAGGCGGCCCGCGCCCGCCTTCGCCTGCAGTTGCGGCCTTGGCCGGGCCATGTGCCATGGAAGCAGGAGCGTTGGGGGCGGACGCATGGCCCAGTGCACTGTGATGCAATACCCGTTGCCCTCCATGTCCCCCGGCTCCGTCCCCGCTCCCGCGGGGGCCGCAGCCTCCTCCTTTACTTCCGGGCAACGGGCATCGCACCGCAGCGCTGGACCGTCGCTGGCGGCCCAGTAGAGCGCACGGCTCCATGTAGCCCGGGTAAGCGAAGCGCACCCGGGGCGGGCACCGACACACGCATGAAGGATCCAGGGCGGACGGGCGAGCCGGGGCAGAGCCGACCCACGTACGGGTGCGCCTTGCGCCTGTTCCCCGGATGCGGCCTGCGCCCCCGCCTTCGCCTGCTGTTGCGGCCTTGTCCGGGCCATGTGCCCAAGGAAGCAGGAGCGTTGGGGGCGGACGCATGGCCTAGTGCACTGCGATGCAATACCCGCGGCTTCAAACTCTGCGCACGAGCCTGTAAGCCCCGCTTGCAGGCGGGAGACTGATGCCTCCAGGGCTCCTGGCCTTGCGCGCAAGGAGCGACGCTCCAGATGCAAGGCTGCGCGCTTTGCGTGCAAGGCCTGGAGCTGCAAGTGCAAGGCTGGGGACCCTGCACACAAAAATCCTGACACCCCTCCTGGGGGCTTTGCGTGCAAGCCTCGGAGCCTCGGCTTTCGAGCTCCGGAGCCCTGCACTCGAGGCTCACCAGCCCCGACCGCGAGGCTTTTTGCCTTGCGCGCGAGGCTCCAGGGCTTGCGCTTCGGGCTCCGGGGCTTGCGTGCAAGGCTTCGAGCCTCGTCGTTGCAAGGCTTGGAGCCTTGCACGCAAGGCAGGGGAACCTTGTGGACGAAGCTTCTTGCTCCAAGTGCAAGGCCCGGAGCCTCGCGCGCAAGGCTCCGAGCCCGACGGTTGGGGTTCAGAGCCTTGCGTGCAAGGCTGGAGGGCCTTGCACGCAAGGCTTTTTGCTCCGGGCGCAAGACCGGGTGCCTCGCATACAAGGCGCCAGGCCCGACGGTCGGGATCCGGCATGCGCAGCCCGGGCAAGCGAAGCGCACCCGGAACGCTGCAGAAGCGGGGCTGGCTCCGAAGGGAGGCGAGCGGAGGCCCGGGTTGCGGCTCCATAGCGGACTACGTCGCTGACAAGACCCAAGGTCGCTGGGCCGAGGCTTCCGCCGGGACGACGTGGCTGGGGACAGTCGCGTGGCAGCGCCCCGGATGCGGCCGTTGGCCTTATCCGGGCTACGAACCGAGCACCCGACCGTCTCCCCGCCCCCTCCCCCGTGGAAGGGGGCGTATGACGAAGCGACGGGACGAAACGCGCGCGAAGACGCGCTGCGCCGGGTGTGTCCCGGCAGCGGCCATGGATGGCCGCGGTAGCGAGTACGCACATGGATGTGCGACCGAGCGGCCGGGACACACCCGGTGCAGCGCGGCTCCGTCCGAAGTCCGCCGCCCCTTATTTGGCGACCACGCATTCGTAATGCGCACGTGCAGCGCTACGTACCCAACGTTCCTGACGATGCACGGGTATGGCAAGAGAGCAGAAGACCCTGCCCCCTCCCCAAACCCCGCTCCGCACCCAGTTCCGCTCCCTAGTCCGAGTCCAGCGGACGCGGCCGTTCGGCGGCGCGCAAACGCACCGCCCCACCCCGCGAGGGAGCGACCTTGAAGGCTAGGCGAGCGGTTCCCAGCGAACCTGCGCGGCAGCGGACGCAAGCAGCGCATCCAGCTCCGGCAACGGGCCAAACTCCACCTGGTCGATGGCGGCGATGCGCTGCAGGCTGTTGGCGTTGACCGCGAAGGCGGCGGCGAAACCGCCAACCTCCGCCAGCGCGACCGGGCGCACCTGCTGCGCGCAGCCCAGCGCATCGAGGCCGGACTGCAGCAACCGTTCCGAAGTACCACGCAGCGCCGGACCTTCCGGCCAGGTGATGCCCCGCCCGTCCCAGAAGCCGATGTTCCAGACCGTGCCTTCGACCACGCGCGCGCCGGCGCCCTCGCCGTCCACGAACAGCGCATCGTCATAGCCGTCCCGCATGGCCAGGCGCCGGTGCTGGAACAGCGGGAAGGTGGCCACGTGCTTGAGGTGCGGGAACGGACGCACGAAGGCGACGCTGCGCACCCGGATCGCCTTGCCCGATGGCCGTGCCGGCGCGGTGGCGGAGACCAGCACGTCCGCCTGCAGCGCGCGCAGCGGCTGGCGGTGGTCGAAACCGCGCGCGAACACGGCCACGCGCAGGGAGCAGTCGCCGCCTTGTTCCGCCGCGGCCTGGGCCATCCAGGCCCGGACCTGGGCCTCATCAAGCGCAGCGTCGAACAGCTCGGCGTTGCCCTGGCCCAGCCGCGCCAGGTGCAGCTCCATGCCCTGGGCGCGGCCACCACGCACCTGCAACGCGGTGAAGTGGCCGTAGTTCACCTGCGCCAGCGCGCGCAGGCCCTCGGGATCGGAGGCGGCCGGGCGGCCGTTGAGCAGGAAGCTGCCCGAAGGCGGCTGCGTCATCGCGTCCTCCATCGTCCTCGACCGGGCCAGCCGGCCGGCGCCGGGGCCGCGTGGCCAGCCCGCGCGTGGATCAGCGGA
Source organism: Pseudoxanthomonas sp. SGNA-20 (assembly GCF_003931635.1). Taxonomy (NCBI): domain Bacteria; kingdom Pseudomonadati; phylum Pseudomonadota; class Gammaproteobacteria; order Lysobacterales; family Lysobacteraceae; genus Pseudoxanthomonas; species Pseudoxanthomonas sp. SGNA-20. Next base: position 67,391 of record NZ_RRYK01000001.1, read on the forward strand.
ACGGCATGCGGCCCATGCCGCCCATCATGCCCTGCAGGCCGCGCATCATCCCCTTCATGCCGCCGCGGCCCATCTTCGCCATCATCTTCTCCATCTGCTGGTACTGCTTCAGCAACTTGTTGACGTCGGCCGGGGTGGTACCCGAACCGCGGGCGATGCGGGCACGGCGCGAGCCGTTGAGCAGGCCCGGGTTGCGCCGCTCCTTGGGGGTCATCGAGCCGATGATGGCGATCATGCGCGGCACCTCGCGGCTCTGCGCCACCTGCTGCTTGAGGTGCTCGGGCACCTGGCCGAGGCCGGGCAGCTTGTCGATCAGGCCGGCGATGCCGCCCATGTTCTGCATCTGCTCCAGCTGGTCGCGCATGTCGTTGAGGTCGAACTTCTTGCCCTTGGCGACCTTGGCGGCCAGTTTGGCGGCCTTCTCCTGGTCGACGGTCTGCTCGACCTGCTCCACCAGCGACAGCACGTCGCCCATGTCGAGGATGCGCGCGGCGACGCGGTCGGGGTGGAACACGTCCAGGCCGTCGACCTTCTCGCCGGTGCCGACGAACTTGATCGGCTTGCCGGTGATGTAGCGCACGGAGAGCGCCGCGCCGCCGCGGGCATCGCCGTCGGTCTTGGTCAGGACCACGCCGGTCAACGGCAGGGCGTCGGAGAACGCCTTGGCGGTGTTGGCCGCGTCCTGGCCGGTCATGGCGTCGACCACGAACAGGGTCTCGGCCGGGTTGACCGCGGCGTGCAGGGCCTTGATCTCGGCCATCATCGCCTCGTCGATGGCGAGGCGGCCGGCGGTATCGACGATCAGCACGTCGACGAAGGATTTCTTCGCGTCCGCGATCGCGGCGCGGACGATGTCCTCCGGCTTCTGCCCGGCGTCGGACGGGAAGAACAGCACGCCGGTCTGTTCGGCCAGGGTCTTCAGCTGCTCGATCGCGGCCGGACGGTAGACGTCGGCGCTGACCACCATCACCTTCTTCTTGCGCTTTTCCTTCAGGTGCCTGGCCAGCTTGCCGACGGTGGTGGTCTTGCCGGCGCCCTGCAGGCCGGCCATCAGGAACACCGCCGGGGCCGGGACGTTGAGATTCAGGTCGGTCGCGGCCGAGCCCATCACCGCGGTCAGCTCGTCGCGCACCACCTTGATCAGGGCCTGGCCCGGGGTCAGCGACTTGAGCACCTCCTGGCCAACCGCGCGCACCTTGATGCGCTGGATCAGGGCCTGCACCACCGGCAGGGCCACGTCCGCCTCCAGCAGCGCGATGCGCACCTCGCGCACGGCCTCGCTGATGTTGGACTCGGTCAGCCGGCCGCGGCCGCGCAGCCGCTCGAGGGTGCCGGACAGGCGCTGGGTCAGGGATTCGAACATGCAGGCGGACCGGAAGGCGGAAAACGGCCGGCGATTATAGCCGGCACCCGGCGCAGCGCCGGCCGGCGGTTCAGCCAGGCGCCGCCTCCACCAGCCGCTCCAGGTCGGCGGCGAAGCGCGTCAGCAGCCGCACCAGCTCCTCCACGTCCCGCTCCGGCCAGTCACGGAACACCTCGCGCGCCAGCCGTGCGCGGGCCTGGTCCAAGCGCTCGGTCATGGCCTTGCCCCTGGGCGCGATCACCGCCTCGCGGATACGCCGGTCCTGCGGGTTGCCGCGGCGGGTGATCAGCTCCATCGCCTCCAGCCGGGCCACCTGGCGGCTGACGGTGGTGTAGTCGCGGCCCACCCGGTCGGCCAGCTCCACCACCCCGATCGGCCCGACCCGCTCGATCATCACCAGCAGCCGGAACAGGGCCTGGTCCAGGCGCACCCCGGCCGCGGCGATCAGCCGCTGGTCGTTGCGCGGACGGTTCATGACGCTCACCAGGGTGATCAGTGCCCCGTGCAGCGCCCGCATCCGTTCGTGAATATGTGTATCTTGCACATTACCCGCCGACGCCATTAGCGTGCCCTCCATGTGTGCATTTTGCACATTCTGGAGGACGACGATGGAAACGCGCAACGAAACCGACGTGCTGGTCTGTGGCGCCGGCGCCACCGGCCTGGTCCTGGCCATCGAACTGGCCCGCCGCGGGGTCCGGTTCCAGCTGGTCGAGGTGCGGGAGCGGCCGTTCCACGGCTCCCGCGGCAAGGGCCTGCAGCCGCGCAGCCTGGAGATCTTCGCCATGCTGGGCGTGCTCGACCGCCTGGCGGCCGCCGGCGGCCCGTACCCGCCACTGCGCCGCTACCGCCCGGACGGCCGCCATGCCGAGGTGGCGGTGGCCGAGTCCGGTCCGCCCACGCCGGCCGAGCCCCACCCGCTGCCGCTGATGGTGGCGCAGGCCACCACCGAGGCGATCCTGCGCGAGCGCCTGCTGGAGCTGGGCCACCGCCCCCGGTTCGGCCACGCCCTGGTCGGCCTGGCCCAGGACGCGGACGGCGTGACCGCGCGCATCGCCGGTCCGGAGGGCGTGCGGACCGTACGCGCCCGCTACCTGGTGGGCGCCGACGGCGGCCGCAGCTTCGTGCGCCGGGCGCTGGGCATCGGCTTTCCCGGTCGCACCCTGGGCCAGCGCGCGCTGGTCGCGGACATCGTCCTGGAGGGGCTGGGACGCGAGGCCTGGCACCAGTTCGGCGAGGGCGGCGAGCGGCTCGCCATGCTGTGCCCGCTGATGGGCACCGACCTGTTCCAGCTGCAGGCGGCGGTGCCGCCGGACGGCGAGGTCGGGCTGTCGGCTGCCACGCTGGAGGCACTGGTGCGCGAGCGCAGCGGCCTGCCCGGGCTGCGCGTGCGCGAGGTGCACTGGGCCTCGGTCTACACGATGAACGCGCGCCTGGCCGAGCGCTACCGGGACGGGCGGGTGTTCCTGGCCGGCGATGCCGCGCACGTGCACCCGCCCACCGGCGGCCAGGGCCTGAACACCAGCGTGCAGGACGCCTGGAACCTGGGCTGGAAGCTCGCCGCGGTGCTGGCCGGGGCACCGGACGCCCTGCTGGACACCTACGAGGCCGAGCGCCGGCCGGTCGCCGCCGGGATGCTGGAGATGTCCACCCGCCTGCTCGGCCAGGCCCGCCGGGGCGAGCTGCGCCGCGACCGCGAGACCCGCCAGCTGGACGTGGGCTACCGCGGCGGGCCGCTGGCCCCGGCCGCCACCTGCCCGGCCGCGGTCCAGCCCGGCGACCGCGCCCCGGACGCGCGCCTGCTGGGCGCGGCCGGACAGTCGCGGCGCGTGTTCGAGCTGCTGGCCGGCCCGCACTGGACCCTGCTGGCCACCGGCACGCCGGTGCCGGCCCGGCCCGGCCTGCGCGTGCACCGGATCGGGCCGAAGGCCGAGCTGCGCGACGTGCACGGCGACTTCGCCGCCGCCTGGGGCCTGCCACCGGGCGGCTGGGCCCTGGTCCGGCCGGATGGCTACCTCGCCCGGATCGGCACGGAGGACGACCTGCCCGAGCTGGAGGGCTGGCTGCAGCCTCTGCTGCCCGCCCCGGCAACAACTTGAGCACCCAATATTTGCATTGGCAAACATCGGGCGGTACCCTGCCGCCCCATGTCCAACTCCCCCATCTGCACCGGCGCGTCGCTGGGCCTGCTCGTGCGGCAGGTCCGCGACGCCATGCGCGCCCGCTGGGAACGGGAGCTGGCCCGCGCCGGCCACGACCTCAACTTCAGCCAGTTCCTGACCATCAAGAAGCTGGCCGACGGCGTGGCCAACGCCACCGAGCTGGCGCGCATCGCCGAACTGACCCCGGGCGCCATGACCCGCCTGCTGGACAGGCTCGAGGCCCGCGGCCTGATCGTGCGCGGCGCCGATCCGGGCGACCGCCGCGCGCTCAACATCCGCCTGACCGAAGGCGGCAAGCAGATCGCGCGCGACATCGCCCAGTGCGGCGAGCGGGTCAGCGAGGCCGCCTTCGCCGGCCTGGACGAAGCCCAGCGCGCGCAGTTCGTGCGCCTGCTGGAGCAGGTCCGCGACAACCTTTCCATTCCGGAAACCTGACCGATGCCTGCCCTCCCCCACCCCGGCCGCCGCCTGGCGGCCATCGGTACCCTGTCCCTTGCGCTCGCGCTGGCCGGCTGCGCCAGCACCGGCGGGCTGGAGCCGGCCGCGCAGTTGCGCGATGCCGACACCCATGCCGCCGCGCGCAGCCTGGACGGCGCGCCCACCAGCCCGGCCGCGTTCCCGCGCCAGGACTGGTGGCGCGCCTTCGGCGACCCGCAGCTGGACACGCTGGTCGCCGAGGCCCTCGACGGCAGTCCCTCGCTGGTGGCCGCCGACGCCCGCCTGCGCAAGGCCCGCGCCCAGGCCGGCCTCGCTTCCGCCGCGCGCAAGCCGACCGTGGCCGGCAGCGCGCAGTACGCGGTGGCCCAGCTGCCCGAGGGCCTGGCCGGCGAGGAGCTGGGCGGCCAGCTGATGCACAACGCGGTGCTGATGCTCAACTTCGACTGGCCGCTGGACGTGTGGGGCGGCAGGCGCGCCGACTACGAGGCCGCGCTGGGCGAGGCCCGCGCCAGCCAGATCGAGGCCCAGGCCGCACGCCTGTCCCTGGCCGCGAACGTGGCGCGCAGCTACATCGCCCTGGCCCAGGCCCACGAGGCGCACGACATCGCCCTGCGCGAGCAGCAGCGCAGCGAGCGCCTGCTGCAGCTGGGCCGCCAGCGCGTGGACGCCGGCATCGACGGCGCGCTGTCGCTGCGCAACGCCGAGACCGCCATCGCCACGGCCAAGGCCCAGGTGGAGGCGGCGCAGCAGCAGATCGACGCCCTGCGCACTGCCCTGGCCGCGCTGCTGGGCCAGGGCCCGGACCGCGGCCTGGACATCGCCCGCCCACGCCTGCTGCAGGCTCCCGCGCCGGCGCTGCCGGGGGTGCTGCCGAGCGAACTGCTGGGCCACCGCCCCGATGTGGTCGCCGCGCGCTGGCGGGTCGAGGCCGCGGCGCAGGGCATCAAGTCGGCCAAGGCCACCTTCAGGCCCAGCATCGACCTCAGCGGCCTGGTCGGCCTGGCCGCCACCGACTTCGCCGACCTGTTCGACGGCGACGCCGTGCTCGGCTTCGGCGGCCCGGCAATCAGCCTGCCGATCTTCGACGCCGGCGCGCGCCGCAACCGGCTGGATGCGCGCAACGCCGACTACGACCTGGCCGTGGCCCGCTACAACCAGGGCGTGGTCGATGCCCTGCACGAGGTGACCGACGCAGTCCAGGCGATCCGCTCGCTGGACGCGCAGGAACGCTCGCTGCAGGAGGCGCGCGCCTCCGCCGAGGCCGCGCTGCAGCTGGCCGAGGCCCGCTACCACGCCGGCATCGGCAGCCAGCTCGAGGTGCTGTCCGCGCAGCGTCCGCTGCTGCAGGTCGAGCAGCAGCTGGCGGCGCTGCGCGCGCAGCGCTACCTGGCCGCGGTCGACCTCGACCGCGCGCTTGGCGGCGGCCTGTCCTTCGACGCGCCCGCTACCGCATCCACCGCCTCCGAACCGAACTCCTGAGCCCCCCACGCCCATGACCACCGAAACCAATCCGCAAGTGACCGCGCCGGCCGCGCCCGCCAGCAATGGCAAGCGCCAGCGCGCCCTGAAGATCCTGCTGCTGGTCGTGGTCCTGGCCGGCGCCGCCTGGCTGGCCTGGTACCTGCTGTACGCCCGCTGGCACGAGGACACCGACGACGCCTACGCCCAGGGCAACGTGGTGAGCGTGGTGCCGCAGACCGCCGGCACCGTGGTCGGCATCCAAGCCGACGACGGCGACCGGGTCGAGGCCGGCCAGGTGCTGGTGCAGCTGGACCCGAACGACGCCCAGGTCGCCTACGACCAGGCCGTGGCCAACCTGGCCGCGACCGTGCGCCAGGTGCGCGGTTACTTCGGCAGCGCCGACGCTGCCCAGGCCGAACTGCGCGCGCGCCAGGTCGCGGTCGAGCAGGCACGCGCCGACGTGAAGCGCCGCGAGGGCCTGGTCGCCAGCGGCGCGATCTCGCGCGAGGAACTGGCCCACGCCCGCGACGTGCTCGCCGCCGCCGAGGCCGCGCTGGGCACCGCCCGGGGCAACCTGCAGCGCAGCCGCGCCCTGGTCGATGCCACCACCGTGCAGGAGCAGCCGCAGGTGCAGGCCGCCGCCTCGCAGCTGCGCCAGGCCTACCTGGGACTGCAGCGCACCGCGATCGTCGCCCCGGTGTCCGGCTACGTGGCCAGGCGCCAGGTGCAGCTGGGCCAGCGCGTGCAGCCCGGCGCCACGCTGATGACCGTGGTGCCGCTGGAGCAGATGTGGGTGGAGGCCAACTTCAAGGAAACCCAGCTGGCGCGCATGCGCATCGGCCAGCCGGTCGAGGTCAGGGCCGACCTGTACGGCGGCAGCGTCCGCTACCAGGGCAAGGTCGCCAGCCTCGGCCTGGGCACCGGCAGCGCGTTCTCCCTGCTGCCGGCGCAAAACGCCTCGGGCAACTGGATCAAGATCGTGCAGCGCGTGCCGGTGCGGATCGAGCTGGACCCGGAGCAGCTGGCCCCCCATCCGCTGCGCCTGGGCCTGAGCATGCATGTCGACGTGGACGTGCGCGATGACAGCGGCCAGGTGCTGGCGCAGTCGCGCGGCGAAGGCGAGCCGCGCTTCTCCACCGCCGTCTACCGCAGGCAGCTGGACGAGGCCAACGCGCTGATCACCCGGATCATCGAGCAGAACCTGCCGCGCGCGCACGGCTGACGGACGCCCTCCCCCATGTCCTCCACCGCCGTCACCGCCCCCGGATCCGGCGCCGCGCCACGCGCGGCCGCCGCGGCCCAGCCATTCCGTCCGCCCAGCGTGGCCCTGGCCACCCTGGGCCTGGCGCTCGCCTCGTTCATGCAGGTGCTGGACACCACGATCGCCAACGTCTCGCTGCCGACCATCTCCGGCAACCTCGGCGCCAGTGCCAACCAGGCGACCTGGGTGATCACCTCGTTCGCGGTCAGCAACGCCATCGCCCTGCCGCTGACCGGCTTCCTCAGCCGCCGCTTCGGCGAGGTGCGCCTGTTCCAGTGGGCGACCCTGGCCTTCGTCGTCGCCTCCCTGCTGTGCGGCATCTCGCAGAGCATGGGCATGCTGGTGGCATCGCGCGCCCTGCAGGGCTTCGTCTGCGGCCCGATGTACCCGGTGACCCAGGCCCTGCTGCTGTCGATCTATCCACCGGCCAAGCGCGGCCAGGCCATCGCCCTGCTGGCGATGGTCACCGTGGTCGCGCCGATCGCCGGCCCCATCCTCGGCGGCTGGATCACCGACAACTACAGCTGGGAGTGGATCTTCTTCATCAACGTGCCGATCGGCCTGTTCGCGGCCTGGGTGGTGAGCTCGCAGATGAAGGGCCGGCCCGAGCGCACCGAGAAGCCGAAGATGGACTACATTGGCCTGGCCAGCCTGGTGCTGGGCGTGGGCGCGCTGCAGATCATGCTCGACCTGGGCAACGAGAAGGACTGGTTCCAGTCCACCGAGATCGTGGTGCTGACCATCGTCGCGGTGGTCGCACTGGCGGTGTTCGTGATCTGGGAGCTCACCGAGAAGGATCCGATCGTCAACCTGCGCCTGTTCCGCCACCGCAACTTCGCCGCCGGCACGGTGGCGATGGTCACGGCCTACGCCGCGTTCTTCGCCATCGGCCTGATGGTGCCGCTGTGGCTGCAGCGGAACATGGGCTACACCGCGATCTGGGCCGGCTTCGCCACCGCGCCGATCGGCATCCTGCCGGTGCTGCTGACCCCGTTCGTGGGCAAGTACGCCACCCGCTTCGACCTGCGCATGCTGGCCAGCCTCGCCTTCGTGGCGATGGCCACCACCAGCTTCATGCGCGCCGGCTTCAACCTGGACGTGGACTTCCAGCGCGTGGCGATGATCCAGCTGGTGCAGGGCATCGGCGTGGCCCTGTTCTTCATGCCGGTGCTGACCATCCTGCTGTCGGACCTGGAGCCGCACGAGATCGCCGCCGGGTCCGGCCTGGCCACCTTCGTGCGCACCCTGGGCGGCAGCTTCGCCGCCTCGCTGACCACCTGGGCCTGGAACCAGCGCACCACCATCCACCATGCGCGCCTGACCGAGCACCTGCCCGCCAGCGACGAAGGCGTGCGCCAGCTGGCGATCCAGCTGGGCCAGGGCGACCTCACCCGCGGGGCGCTGATGCTCAACCAGGAGATCGGCCAGCAGGCCGCGCAGATCGGCTTCAACGAGATCTTCCACCTGCTTGGCATCATCTTCCTGGCGGTGATCGTGCTGGTGTGGTTCGCGCGGCCGCCGTTCACGGCCAAGGGGCCGCGGCCGGTGGGCGGCGACCACTGAGCGCGCCCGCCGCCGCGGCGGGCGCGCAGCACGGCCACACACAGTGCCGCCCCGGGCACCGCGCCAGGCTGGCATGATGGCCGGCCCATCCCTCCCGCGCCGCCGCCAGCGGTGACGCCGCGACGCTGCCTTGGCGCCCGCCGTGGCGGTCAAGGCAACCCATGGCATTCCGGTTGGCCGCGGCGCTATGCGACACTCACGCGATGACAATCGTTCTCATTGCCGCACTTGCCTACCTGACCGCCGCGGGCCTGCTGTTCCGCGCCATGGGCCAGGGCCGGCCGCAGCCGGGACGCGCCTGGCTGGCCGCGGCGGCACCGGCGGTCCTGCTGCACGCCGCCTACCACCTCCTCGTCGCCTGGCGCACGCCCGGCGGCCCGGACATGCACTTCTTCTCCGCCCTGTCGCTGGTGGGCATGGGCATGGCCGGCATGACCATGCTGGTGGGCGCGCGCGGACGCATGGCCGCGCTGGGCGTGTTCGCCTTCCCGCTGGCGGCGGCGCTGCTGGTCGCCTACCACCTGCACGGGCACACCACCTCGACGGTGCTGGGCTGGCGCCTGCAGCTGCATGCCTGGCTGGCGCTGCTGGCCTACGCCACCCTGGCCATCGCCGCGGTGCTGGCGGTGATGCTGCGCATCCAGGAGCGCGCGTTGCGCCGGCGCACCTTCAGCACCTGGCTGCGCTCGCTGCCGCCGCTGACCGAACTGGAGTCGCTGCTGTTCCGCACGATCGGCGCCGGCTTCGCCCTGCTGAGCCTGACCCTGCTGACCGGCGTACTTTTCGTCGAGGACTTCCTGTCCCAGCACCTGGTGCACAAGAGCGTGCTGAGCATGCTGTCGTGGCTGGTGTTCGGCGGCCTGCTGCTGGGCCGCTGGCGCTACGGCTGGCGCGGCGTGCGCGCGGTGCGCTGGACCCTGACCGCGATGGTGCTCCTGCTGCTGGCCTTCTTCGGCAGCAAGTTCGTGCTGGAACTGGTGCTGGGCAGGCCCTGAACCGCCATGCGCTCGACCGCACGGCGCCCACACCGGCCCACCCGTAGCCGGCCCGCTCCCCGCGGGGCGGCGGTCCTGGCCGCGGCCCTCGCCGCGCTGCTGCCCCCGGCATCGGCGCTGGCCACGCCGCCGGATGCCGGCCAGGTGCAGCGCCAGGCCGAGCGCGCGCTTGGCATGGCGCCGGTGGCGCCGCCCGCGCCCGCGACGCGCGAACAGCCCGCGGCCGACGAAGCCGGGCCGCGGTTCGAGGTCCGCCGCTTCCGCCTGGAAGGCGCCACCCTGCTGCCGGAGGCGACCCTGCAGGAAGCGCTGGCGCCCTGGCGCGACCGCCCGCTGCGCTTCTCCGACCTGCAGGCGGCCCTGCGCCGGATCGTGGCGCTCTACCGCGCCCACGGCTGGTTCGCCCGCGCCGAACTGCCGGAACAGGACATCACCGACGGCACGGTCGTCGTGCAGGTGCTGGAAGGCCGCCTTGGCCGGATCGGCGTGCTGGACGCAGGCAGCCGCGCGCGCGGCAACTTCGTGGCCGCCATGGCCGGCCGCGGCCTGCGTGCCGGCGAGCCCTATCCCGTGTGGCGGCTGGAGCGCGGCCTGTTGCTGGCCAACGACCTGCCGGGCGTGTACGTCGACGGTGTGCTGCAACCCGGCCAGGAACCGGGCACCAGCGACCTGGTGCTGCAGGTCGAGGACGGCCCGCTGTTCGGCGGCAGCCTCGCGGTCGGCAACGACGGCAGCCGCTACACCGGGCGCGCGCAGGCGATCGGCCGGCTGACCGTGGACAACCCCAGTGGCTACGGCGACCAGCTCGGCGCCACCGTGATGCGCGGCGAGGAGCTGGAGTACGCCGGCGCCAGCTACACCCTGCCGCTGGGCGCCAGCGGCCTGCGCGGCAGCCTCGGCTATACCGACCTGCATTACCGCCTGGGCAAGGAGTTCGAGGAGCTGGAGGCGCGCGGCGCCTCGCGCCTGTACCGCGCCGGCGTGAGCTATCCCCTGCTGCGCAGCGAGGCGGCCAACCTCGAGATGGAGCTGGCCTGGGCCCGGCGCCTGCAGGAAGACGCCAGCCTCGGCGAGGAGCTGCGCCGGCGCCGCCTGCACGACCTGACCCTGAGCCTGTTCGGCGATGCCGTGCACGCCGGCAGCGGCCATACCGCCTGGATCCTGGACCTGGCCCATGGCCGCGTGCGCCTGGGCCTTCCGGTCGAGCTGGAGTTCGACAGCGCCGGCGTGCACGGCGATTTCTCCCTCGCCCGGCTGGAGCTGCGCCACGACCGCTGGCTTGGCCGGGACTGGTACCTGCGCGCGCGCGTCAACGGCCAGTGGGCCGACGGCAACCTCGATTCCTCGCAGCAGTTCGTGCTCGGCGGCCCCTCGGGCGTGCGCGGCTATCCGGTCAACGAGGCGCCCGGCGACAGCGGCGCGCTGGCCCAGCTGGAACTGCACCGTGTGTTCCCGGCGCCGGGCAGCAGCGAGGTCGACGCCTTCCTGTTCGCCGACGGCGGCCGCATCCGCGCGCGCCAGGATCCCTGGGACCCGGCGCTGGTCAACCGCTACGGCCTGGCCGCGGCCGGGCTGGGCCTGCGCTGGTACCGCCGCGGCACCACCCTGGGCCTGGCGCTCGCCGCACCGCTGGGCGACAACCCGGGCGGCCTGGACGGCGCCAACCAGGATGGCACCCGCCGCGGGCCGCAGCTATGGTTCAACCTGCGCCAGCGCTTTTCGCCATGACCCACCGCTCCGGCCCCAGCGAGTACACCGCCATGCGCCCGACCCGCATCCATGTCCTGTGCCTGGCCACGGCCGCCACCCTGACGCTTGCGGCCGGCGCCGGCGCGCAAGAGCGCGATGCCCTGCCGCAGGACGGGCGCGTGGTCGCCGGCAAGGCCGACCTGGCCCGCCACGAGCGCAGCCTCACCATCACCCAGCACAGCCAGCGCGCGATCCTGGAATGGCGCAGCTTCGACATCGGCGCCGATGCCGCCGTGCACTTCGTCCAGCCCGATGCCTCGGCGGTGGTGCTCAACCGGGTGCTGGGCGGGCAGCCTTCGCGCATCGCCGGCCGGCTTTCCGGCAACGGCCACGTCTACCTGGTCAACGCCGCCGGCGTGCTGTTCGCGCCCGGCGCGCAGGTGGACGTGGGCCGGCTGGTGAGCACCGGCCTGGACATCGCCGACAGCGAATTCATGGCCAGCGACGGCCGCTTCGACCAGGCCGCTCCGGAAGGCCTGCTGCCGATGGCGCCGGGCGCAGGCAATCCGCCGCTGCCCCTGCGGGTCGCCGATCCGCAAGCGGAAGATGCCGAACCGCCGGCCGGCGCAGGCGCCGCGCCCGGCCGCGGCCTGCTGACCCTGGATGCGGGTGCCGGCGGGCACCTGCGCATCGGCCTGCAGCCGGAGCAGGTGCAGGCGCTGGTCGACGAGGGCGGCCTGCAGGAGGATGGCGGGGACCTGGTGCTGTCGGATGCCGGCAGCGCCGCCCTGGTTTCCAGCGCGGTGGCCACGGGCACCACGCCGCAGGCGCGCGGCGTGGCCGTGCGCGACGGTCGGGTGCTGCTGGTGGCCGTTCCCGCCGGCGCCGCCCCGGCGGCGCCGCAGGCCTCCGCACCCGGCCGTCCCTGAGGCGCCGCCGCGCTCAGGCGTGTTCCAGCGCGTCGGCCAGGCGCTCGACCGCGATCACTTCCAGGTCCTTGTACTTCGCGCCGCCACGCGGGGCGTTGGCCCTGGGCACGATCGCGCGCCGGAAGCCATGCGTGGCCGCCTCGCGCAGGCGCTCCTCGCCATTGGGCACCGGGCGGATCTCGCCGGACAGGCCGACCTCGCCGAAGGCGATGGTCTTGTCCGGCAGCGGCTGGTCGCGCAGCGAGGACAGCACCGCCAGCAGCACCGGCAGGTCGGCCGCGGTCTCCTGCACGCGGATGCCGCCGACCACGTTGACGAACACGTCCTGGTCGCCGACCGCCACGCCGCCATGCCGGTGCAGCACCGCCAGCAGCATGGCCAGGCGGTTCTGCTCCAGGCCCACCGCGACCCGGCGCGGGTTGGACAGCGGCGAGGAATCCACCAGCGCCTGCACCTCCACCAGCAGCGGACGGGTGCCCTCGCGGGTCACCATCACGCAGCTGCCGGGCTGGCGCGCGCTGCCGGAGAGGAAGATCGCCGAAGGGTTGGGCACTTCCTTCAGGCCCTTCTCGCCCATCGCGAACACGCCCAGCTCGTTGACCGCGCCGAAGCGGTTCTTGAACGCGCGCAGCACGCGGAAGCGGCTGCCGCTCTCGCCCTCGAAGTACAGCACCGCGTCGACCATGTGCTCGAGCACGCGCGGGCCGGCGATGCCGCCCTCCTTGGTGACGTGGCCGACCAGGAACACCGCGGTGCCGGTCTCCTTGGCGTAGCGCACCAGGCGCGCGGCGCTCTCGCGCACCTGGCTGACCGAGCCCGGCGCGGCGGTCAAGGTCTCGGTCCACAGGGTCTGCACCGAGTCGGCCACGATCAGCCGCGGCTTGGCCTCCGCCGCGTGCTGCAGGATCGATTCGACCCCGGTCTCGGCCAGCGCCTGCAGGTTGTCCAGCGGCAGGTCCAGGCGCACCGCGCGCCCGGCCACCTGGGCCAGCGATTCCTCGCCGGTGACGTACAGCGCCGGCAGCTGCGGGGCCATCTTCGCCACCGCCTGCAGCAGCAGGGTGGACTTGCCGATGCCCGGGTCGCCGCCGACCAGCACCACCGCGCCCTCGACCAGGCCGCCGCCCAGGACCCGGTCCAGCTCGCCGATGCCGGTGGACACGCGCACCTCGGCGGCCTGGGTGACGTCCTTCAGCGCGGTGACCTTCGGCGGGTCGACCTTGCCGGCCCAGCCGCTGCGGCGCGCCGCCGGCGTCGCCGTGCCCGCGGCGGAGGCCGGCTCCAGCACCACCTGCGAGAGCGAGTTCCAGGCACTGCACTCGCCGCACTGCCCTTGCCACTTGCTGTACTCGGCGCCGCATTCGCCGCACACGTAGGCGGTGCGCGCCTTGCCCGGTTTCGCCATGGCCATCGATGCCTTTCGTCCAACGAGGGCGGCAGCATACCCGCCGCGGTTCGCGCCGGCTGAGACGCACGCGCCCGGCCGGGCAGGCCAAGGCAGGCGGCCCGCCGCCGCGCGCACCGCCGATGCCCCGTCCCCGGCCCCGCTGGCCTGCGCGGCGCCTGTCCGGTTAGAATCGCGCCCCCGGCCGCTGCGGCGCCCGGCCTGCCGGAATAGCTCAGTTGGTAGAGCGGCGCATTCGTAATGCGTAGGTCGTAGGTTCGAATCCTATTTCCGGCACCAATCCCGAACGCCCGGCCCCGTGCCGGGCGTTCGTCCTTCCGGCCGCCCTAGCCTTCCACCTCCGCTCCCGGCGGCGTCATCGCCAGCGGCCCGGATCCAGCCATCAAGCGACGGCACTCCAGGCCCGGGCAGCCGCTGATTGCAGCCGGCGCGCCAACAGAGGGCACCTGGAGGCTCCTCCTCTTCCCGCCCGGACCGGCCAGCCGGTCATCCTTCCGGGAACAGCCCGCCCTGCAGCGCCGGATAGACGAGGCCATCGCCGGCCGGGCGCGCATCGGGGTTGCCGGGGTGCGGCTGCGCCGGGCCGGCGTCGAGGATGTGCAGGACCTGCCAGCCGCGGTGCTGCAGCAGGTCGGAGAGCAGGCGGCGGTGGCAGCGCCACCACACCGCCTCGGCGCACATCAGCGCGGTGCGTTGCGTGGCTGCCAGTTCCAGTGCCGCGGCCAGGCCCTCGCCGAATTCGGTGCTGGCCATGTGGTCGGCGTAGCCGCGGAAGCCGGCATTGCGCCAGGCGGCGTTGGGCGAATCCGGCCGCGGTGCGCGGCGCCCGCCCAGCTGCGGCAGCCAGCGGTAGCCGATCCCGGCCTGCGGCAGCGCGCGGGCCAGGGCGTCGCTGGCGAACCATGGGTAGCGCCGCGAGCCCGGGTAGCGGCGCACGTCGGCGATCGCGCCGATGCCGTGCGCGCGCAGCAGCTCCAGGAACGCCTCCCACTCCAGGGTGGAATGGCCGACGGTCCAGATGGTCGGCGCCGCCGGGTCCTGCCTGTCGTGCTGCCGTTGCGCCATGTCGTCCGCCGCCAGGGATCCGGCCGCCAGCATGGTCCCCGCCCGGTGAAAGCACGGTCGCCCGTGCGCCGCGCGCCCGGTGCTAACGTAACCGCCCCATCCGCAACCCGACCGTCCATGCACCGGACCGCCTTCCTGCTGCGCCCGCTCCTGCTGCTCTGCCTCGTCCTCGGCGCGCCGGCCCTGGCCGACGGGCCCGACGTGGACGCGGGCCGGCGCCAGCTGGAGACGATCGCCACCCGCCTGGAGCGCTACGAGCACGATGCCGAGCTCGCCAAGGCGCGCGAGGCGGTGCTGGAGATCCAGGCCGCGGCGCAGGCGCTGATCGACGGCCGCACCCCGGAGCTGCAGAGCCTGGACGCGCGCCTGGCCGAACTGGGCGAGGTGCCGGAAGGCCAGGACGAACCCGGCGACGTGGCCCGCGAGCGCCGCGCCCTGCAGGACCAGCGTGCGGCGGTGGATGCGGAACTGCGCCAGGCACGGCTGGCGGTCGTGGAAGGCACGCAGCTGCTGGAGCGCATCGCCACGCTGCGCCAGCAGCGCTTCTTCGGGATGCTCTCGGAGCGGACCACGCCGCCGTGGCGGCCGGCGTTCTGGCGCCAGCTCGCCGCCAGCGCCCCGCGCGACCTGGGCCGGGTACGCAAGCTGTGGCACGCCGTCGTCGAGGCCAGCCGCGAACACTGGAAGGCGGCCGGCCTGCAGCCGCTGGTGAGCCTGGGCCTGGCCGTGCTGCTGGCGGCCGGAGCCTGGTGGCTGGGCCGCCGGATCCCGGAGCTGGCCACCCGGCACGTGCCGCCGGGCCGCCTGCGGCGCTCGGCCCCGCCGACGCTGCGGGTGCTGCTGGCACTGGTCGCAGCGCTGTGCGTGGCGCAGCTGGTACGCGGCGCGCTGCTGCCGAATGCGCCGCCGGCCGCGGTGGCGGCGCTGGCCGGGCATGCGCTGGCGCTGGCGGTGTTCGTGGCGGTGGCCACCGCCCTGGGCAGCGCGCTGCTGTCGGTGGACCGGCCCTCGTGGCGCCTGCCGGCGATCTCCGACGCCGGCGCCAGGGCGCTGCGCGTGTTCCCGCTGCCGGCGGCGCTGGTGATCGCCCTGGCCAGCCTGGGCCAGGAGGTGGTCCGGCTGGCCGCGACCAGCCTGGACCTGGCGGTGGCCATCACCGGCCTGTCGGCGGCGCTGTGCGTGGCGCTGGTGCTGGTGGTGCTGCTGCGGATCCAGCGCCTGCAGCCGCTGGCCGACGCGGGCGACGCGCCGCCGGTCCACTTCCGGCCGTGGATGAACGTGGCCGTCAGCCTGGGCTGGATCGGCAACGCGGTCGCGTTCCTGGGCCTGGTGGCCGGCTACGTGGCGCTGTCGGCCTTCGTCGGCATGCAGGTGATCTGGGCGGTGATGGTGGCCGCCACGGCCTGGCTGGCGATGCGCTTCGTCGACGACCTGGTGTGCACGGTCCTGGCCTCGCGCGGCGCCGCCGGCAGGCGCATCAACACCCGCTTCGGGATCGAGCCGCGCCTGGTGGACCGCGCCGCGGTGCTGCTGTCGGTGGCCTTGCGCGCGGTGGTCGCGCTGGCGGCGCTGATCGCGCTGGCCATGCCCTGGGGCGCCGGCGGCACCGACCTGGTCGACCGCAGCATGCAGCTGCTGCGCGGCATCACCATTGGCGAGCTGGTCCTGAGCCCGCGCAACATCGTCCGCGCCCTGCTGGTGTTCGCCGGCGCCAGCCTGCTGCTGCACCTGTTCCGGCGCTGGCTGGAACGCCGCCTGCTACCGACCACGCGCATGGACGAGGGCATGCGTGCCTCGGTCGCGACCCTGGTCGGCTACGCCGGCATGGTGCTGGCGATCGCGATGGCGCTGGCGGCGATCGGGGTTGGCCTGGAGCGGATCGCGTGGATCGCCAGCGCGCTGTCGGTGGGCATCGGCTTCGGCCTGCAGGCGATCGTGCAGAACTTCATCTCCGGCCTGATCCTGCTGGCCGAGCGCCCGGTCAAGGTCGGCGACTGGGTGGTGGTGGGCGACGCCGAGGGCGACATCCGCCGGATCAACGTGCGCGCCACCGAGATCCAGACCGGCGACCGCACCACGGTGCTGGTGCCCAACTCCGAGCTGATCACCAAGGCGGTGCGCAACCGCACCTACGCCAACGCCGAGGGCCTGGTGAAGATCCAGCTGCCGATGCCGCTGTCGACCGACCCGGACCGGGTGCGCGACCTGCTGCTGGAAGTGTTCCGCGAACACCCGGCGATCCTGGAAACGCCCGCGCCCTCGGTGGCGATCGACAACATCACCAACGACCGCATCGTGTTCAGCGCCAGCGGCTACGTGCCCTCGCCGCGCCAGGCCTCGGCCACGCGCAGCGCGCTGCTGTTCGAGATCCTGCGCCGGCTGCGCGCGCAGGAGATGCCGCCGGGCTGAGCCGGCGCGCCGCGCTCAGTCGACCAGGCGCAGGCGCAGTTCCTTCGGCAGGGCGAAGACCATGTTCTCCGGCTCGCCCTCCAGCTCGGTGACGCCGCCGGCGCCCAGCTCGCGCAGGCGCTCGATCACCCCGTCCACCAGCACCTGCGGCGCGGAGGCGCCAGCGGTCAGGCCGACCCGCTGCTTGCCGGCGATCCAGGCCGGATCGATCTCGTGGGCGCCGTCGATCAGGTACGACTCCACGCCCTCGCGCCGGGCCAGCTCGGCCAGGCGGTTGGAGTTGGAGCTGTTGGGCGAGCCGACCACCAGCACCAGGTCGCAGCGGCGCGCCAGTTCGCGCACCGCATCCTGGCGGTTCTGGGTGGCGTAGCAGATGTCGTCGTTCTTCGGCCCCTGGATCGCCGGGAAGCGGCGCTGCAGGGCCTCGATGATGCCCCGGGTATCGTCCACCGAGAGCGTGGTCTGGGTGGTGTAGAACAGGTTCTCCGGCTGGCGCACCTCCAGCCTGGCCACGTCCTCCACGCCTTCCACCAGGTAGATGCTGCCGCCGCCGCACTGGGCTTCCCACTGGCCCATCGTGCCCTCGACCTCCGGGTGGCCGGCGTGGCCGATCAGGACCACGTCGCGCCCGGCGCGGCAGTGGCGCGCCACCTCCAGGTGCACCTTGGTCACCAGCGGGCAGGTGGCGTCGAACACCTTCAGCCCGCGGCGCGCGGCCTCGTTGCGCACGTCCTTGGACACGCCGTGGGCGCTGAAGATCACGGTGTTGCCGTCGGGGACCTCGTCCAGCTCCTCGACGAAAATCGCGCCGCGGGCGCGCAGGTCGTCGACCACGAAGCGGTTGTGCACCACCTCGTGGCGCACGTAGATCGGCGCGCCGAGGGTCTCGATCGCGCGCTTGACGATCTCGATCGCGCGGTCGACGCCGGCGCAGAAGCCGCGGGGGTTGGCGAGGATGACGTCCATGGGCGGGATTATCCGATATCCGGGCCGCGGCGGCCGGCCGCGGCGCTGGCGGGGTTCAGGAAGCCGGCTTGCGGCGGGCGCCGGCCAGGCCGAACAGGGCGATGCCGATCGCGCCGCCGACCACCGCGCAGTCGGCGATGTTGAACGCCGGCCAGTAATAGTCGCGCCAGTGCCACTGGATGAAATCGACCACGTGGCCGTGGACCAGGCGGTCGATCACGTTGCCCAGGGCGCCGCCGATCACCAGCGCGTACGGCAGGGCCTGGCGCCAGTCGCCGCGCGGGGTGCGCCACAGCCACCAGCCCATCAGCCCGCTGATGGCGAAGGCCAACACGCTGAAGAACACGATCTGCCAGCCGCCAGCGTTGGCCAGGAAGCTGAACGCCGCGCCGGTGTTGTAGGTGCGGTACCAGTTCCAGAAGCCCTCGATCACCGGCACGGCGGTGAACTCGGGCAGGCTGGACAGCACCCAGGCCTTGCTCCACTGGTCCAGCACGATCACCGCCGCCGACAGCAGCAGCCACGGCAGCGCGTTCGGGCGCGGGGCGGGACGCGGGCTCAGAACCACCTCCGCGCTTCGCCCGGGCCCTCGATGTTGGACACGCAGCGGCCGCAGGCCTCCGGGTGCCCCGGATGCGTGCCGACGTCGGCGCGGTAGTGCCAGCAGCGCACGCACTTGGGCTTGCTGGTGGGCTGGGCGGTGACGAAGATGCCGTCGGTCTGCGCCGGCACCACGGTCACGTCGCCGCTGATGAACAGGAAGCGCAGTTCCTCGGCCAGCGGCTGCAGGTGGGCCGCGGTCTCGGCGCCGGCGGTCACGGTGATCTCGGCCTCCAGCGCGGCGCCGATCTGGCCGTTGGCGCGCATCGGCTCCAGCACCTTGGCCACCTGCTCGCGCAGCGCCAGCAGGCGCTCGAAGTCGGCCGCGCCCAGCTCCGCGTCCTCCGGCATGGGCGCCAGGCCCTCGTACCAGGTGGCGAACAGCACGTTCTCCTCGCGCTGGCCGTCGCCGGTGTCCTTGGGCAGGTAGCCCCACAGCTCGTCGGCGGTGAAGCTGAGGATCGGCGCGATCCAGCGCACGAAGGCCTCGGCGATGCGGTACATCGCGCTCTGCGCGCTGCGGCGGCCGCGCGAGTCCTCGCCCATCGTGTACAGGCGGTCCTTGGTCACGTCCAGGTACAGCGAGCCCAGGTCCACCGAGCAGAAGTTCAGCAGCGCCTGCACGATGCCGGCGAAGTCGTAGCGCTCGTAGGCGGCCTTGATCTTCTCCTGCACCTCCCAGGCGCGGTGCACGATCCAGCGGTCCAGCGCGACCATGTCGTCCAGCGGGCGCAGGTGCCGCGCCGGCTCGAAGCCATGCAGGTTGGCCAGCAGGAAGCGCGCGGTGTTGCGGATGCGGCGGTAGGCGTCGGCGTTGCGCTTGAGGATCTCCTGCGACAGCGACATCTCGTTGGAGTAGTCGGCCGAGGCGATCCACAGGCGCAGGATGTCCGCGCCCAGGGTCTTCATGATGTCCTGCGGCTCGATGCCGTTGCCCAGCGACTTGGACATCTTGCGGCCGTGCTCGTCCACGGTGAAGCCGTGGGTCAGGCACTGCCGGTACGGCGCGGCCTTGTCGATCGCCACGCCGGTCAGCAGCGAGGACTGGAACCAGCCGCGGTGCTGGTCCGAGCCTTCCAGGTACAGGTCGGCCGGCTTGCCCAGGCCGCGCTCCAGCAGGACCGCCTCGTGGGTCACGCCGGAGTCGAACCAGACGTCGAGGATGTCGGTGATCTTCTCGTACTGGCCGGCTTCGTCGCCCAGCAGCTCGACCGGGTCCAGCGAATACCACACGTCGATGCCGCCCTGCTCCACCCGGTCGGCCACCTGGCGCATCAGCTCGCTGCTGCGCGGGTGCGGCTCGCCGGTCTCGCGGTGCACGAACAGCGCGATCGGCACGCCCCAGGTGCGCTGGCGCGAGATGGTCCAGTCCGGGCGGCCCTCGACCATGGCGGAGATGCGGGCCTTGCCCCACTCCGGGTACCACTTGACCGTGTCGATCGCGGCCAGGGCATCGGCACGCAGGTTGGACTGGTCCATCGAGATGAACCACTGCGGCGTGGCGCGGAACGCGATCGGGGTCTTGTGGCGCCAGCAGTGCGGATAGCTGTGCTCGAGCCTGCTCGCGGCCAGCAGCACGCCGGCCTCGCGCAGCACCTCGACGATGACGTCGTTGGCCTTCCAGATGTGCTGGCCGGCCAGCTCCACGCCGCGCGCGGCCGGGGTCGACGGCAGGTACACGCCGCGGCCGTCGACCGGATTGAGCTGGGCCGCCGTGTACTTCTCGATCAGGCCGTAGGCCTTGCCGACCACGTAGTCGTCCTGGCCGTGCCCGGGCGCGGTGTGGACCGCGCCGGTACCGTCCTCGGCCGACACGTGGCTGCCGAGGATCACCGGGATGTCGCGCTCGGCGTAGAACGGATGCGCCAGCAGCTGGTGCTCCAGCGCGGAACCGGCGGCGCGACCATGCACGGTCACGCCGGCCACGCCGTAGCGCTGCAGCGCGCGCTCGGCCAGCGCGTCGGCCAGCACCAGCCAGCGGCGGCGGCCATCCTGTGCCGGGCCTTCGACCAGGGCGTACTCCAGGTCCGGACCCAGCGACACCGCCAGCGAGGCCGGCAGGGTCCACGGGGTGGTGGTCCAGATCGGCACCGCGACCTCGACGCCTTCCGGCAGCTCGACGCCGAAGGCGCGCGCCACCGCCTGCGGGTCGCGCGCCAGGTAGGCCACGTCGATCGCCGGGGAGACCTTGTCCTGGTACTCGATCTCGGCCTCGGCCAGGGCCGAGCCGCAGTCGAAGCACCAGTGCACCGGCTTCACGCCGCGGGTCAGGTGGCCGTTGTCGACGATCCTGGCCAGGGCCCGGATCTCGTTGGCTTCGAAGCGGAAGTCCAGGCTGCGGTACGGGTTGTCCCAGTCGCCGATCACGCCCAGACGCTTGAAGTCCTTGCGCTGGATCTCGATCTGCGACTGCGCGTATTCGCGGCACTTCTGCCGGAACTCGGTCGCGTCGAGCTTGACCCCGACCTTGCCGTACTTCTTCTCGATCGCGATCTCGATCGGCAGGCCGTGGCAGTCCCAGCCCGGCACGTACGGCGCGTCGAAGCCGGCCAGGTGGCGCGACTTGACGATGATGTCCTTGAGGATCTTGTTGACCGCATGCCCGAGGTGGATCGCGCCGTTGGCATACGGCGGGCCGTCGTGCAGGACGAACAGCGGGCGGCCCTTGGCATGGGCGCGCAGCTTCTCGTAGAGGCGCTCGGACTCCCAGCGCGCGAGGATCTCGGGCTCGCGCCGCGGCAGGTCGCCGCGCATGGGGAAGTCGGTGGCGGGCAGGTGTAGGGTGGCTTTGTAGTCCTGGCTCACGCCGTGGCTCGCAGTCGTTCGGATTCGGAAAGGATGGCGCGCGCCTGCTCGGCATCGCGCTGCATCTGCGCGGTCAGGGCCGGCAGGTCGGGGAATTTCTCCTCGTCGCGCAACTTGGCGACGAACTCGACCTCGATGTGGCACCCGTAGAGGTCGCCGGCGAAGTCGAACAGGTGGGCTTCCAGCAGCGGCTCCACGCCCTCGACCGTGGGCCGGGTACCGAAGCTGGACACCGACGGCCACGGCTGCGCGGCCACGCCGTGCACCCAGGTCGCGTAGATGCCGGACAGCGCCGGCGCCTTGGGGAACCGCAGGTTCGCGGTCGGGAAACCGAGGGTGCGGCCGAGCTGGCGGCCGCGCACCACGCGCCCGCCGATCGCGTAGGGCCGGCCCAGCAAGGAATGCACGCGGGCGAAGTCGCCGGCGACCAGGGCCTCGCGGATGCGGGTGCTGGAGACGCGCTCGCCCTGGGCCTGCACCGGCTCGATCTCGCCGGCGTGGAAGCCCAGTTCCGCGCCCATGGCCTGCAGCAGGGCCAGGTCGCCGCCGCGGCGGTGGCCGAAGCGGAAGTCGGGGCCGATCCACACCTCGCGCGCGCCCAGCCGGCCGGCCAGCACGCGGCGCACGAAGTCCTCGGCCGGCATCGCCGCCAGCGCGGCGTTGAAGCGCAACAGGCCCAGGTGGTCCAGGCCCTGGTCCAGCAGCAGGCGGATGCGGTCGCGCGGCAGGGTCAGGCGCGGCGGCGGGCTGCCGCGGCCGAAGAACTCGCGCGGCAGCGGTTCGAAGCTCAGCGCGACCGCCGCCACGTCCAGCGCGCGTGCGCGCGCCACGGCATGCCGCACCAGCGCCCGATGGCCGAGGTGGAGGCCGTCGAAGGCGCCGATGCAGACCACGCTGCCGCGCGGGCACAGCGACCCGCCATCGACGTCACGGAACAGCCTGCTCATCTGCTTGGGTATGACCTGGGACGCCCCGCGGCGCCAGCCGGCGCCGGCCCGGGGCCGAGCCTGCAAGTATAGCGGCCGGCGCGGGACAAAGGCCCGCGCCGGTCCGCCTCAGCCGCGCAACTCGCGCGGGCGCAGGCCCAGGGCCAGCAGCAGCGCGCCATAGGCCGCCGCGCCGGCGCCGACCATCACCGCCAGCCGCCACGCGCGCTCCCACCAGGCCCAGGCCGACCAGTCCGGCCACAGCCAGCCCAGTCCCAGCACCACCACGGCCAGGGCCAGCGCACCGGCGCCGACCTGCAGCAGCAGGCGGCCCCAGCCGGGCTGGCGCCGGTAGACCCCGGCGCGGCGCAGCATCCAGGCCAGCTGCAGGGCATTGGTCCAGCCGGCCACCGCCACCGCCAGCGCCAGCAGCGCATGGGCGCCGCGCACCGTGCCCAGGGCCGCCACCGCGCTGCCGCCGGCGGCGGCCAGCGCCTGGCGGCCGGTGTCGGTGGCGTACAGCAGGAGGGCGAAGAACAGCAGGGTGCTGGCGACGTTGACCAGCACCGCGAACACCGCCGCGCGCACCGGCGAGCGGGTGTCCTGGCGCGAGTAGAACGCCGGGGCCAGCACCTTCACCAGCAGGAAGGCCGGCACCGCCAGCGATTGCGCGACCAGGCTCAGCGCGCTCATGCGCGCGTCTTCCGCGCCGAACTCGCCGTACTGGAACAGGGTGGCCACCAGCGGCCGGGCGCACAGCACCAGGCCCAGGGTGGCCGGCACGCCGATCAGCACGCACAGGCGGAAGCCCCAGTCCAGGCCGCGCGAGAACCCGTCCGGGTCGGCGCTGGCGTGGCGCGAGGACAGGTGCGGCAGGATCACGGTGCCGATCGCCACCCCGAACATGCCCAGCGGGAACTCCAGCAGGCGGTCGCTGTAGTACAGCCAGGTCATGCTGCCGCCGACCAGCAGCGAGGCCAGCTGGGTATTGATCAGCAGGTTGAACTGCACCACCGAGGAACCGAACAGGGTCGGCACCATCAGCGTCATCACCCGGCGCACGCCGGCATGGGCCAGGTCCAGGCGCGGCCGCGGCAGCAGCCCCAGCTGCGCCAGCGCCGGCAGGTGGAAGGCCAGCTGCAGGATGCCGGCCACCAGCACGCCCCAGGCCAGCACCTTCACCGAACCACCCAGCCAGTGCCCGCCGACCACCGCGGCGGCGATCAGCGCCAGGTTCAGCAGCACCGGCGACAGGGCCGGCACGCCGAAGCGCTGCCAGGTGTTGAGGATGCCGCCGGCCAGCGAGGCCAGGGAGATGAACAGCGCGTACGGGAAGGTGATGCGCAGCATCTCCACGAACAGCGCGTAGGTCTCCGGCTCCTCGACGAATCCCGGGACCAGCAGCCGCCCCACCCAGGGCGCGAACAGCAGGACCGCGGCCACCAGCACCAGCAGGGCGGCCAGCAGGGCACCGGTCACGCGGTCGACCAGGGCACGGACCGCGTCGGCGCCGTACTTCTCCTTGTACTCGGCCAGCACCGGCACGAAGGCCATCGAAAACGAGCCCTCGGCCGAGAGCCGGCGCATGAAATTGGGGATGCGGAACGCGGCGATGAACGCGTCCATTGCCGGGCTGGCGCCGAACACGATGGCGTAGACCTGGTCGCGCACCAGGCCCGACACCCGGGAAACGAAGGTCAGGGAGCTGAACAGTGACGCGGAACGCAACAGGCGGGAGCCGCTCATCGACCGGCCTCCGGGCCGTCTACGGCGGGCCGACCACAACGGTTGACCCAAGCCCTTGAATAAACCATAATTTCGCGTTCGCTGTACTCCACCATACCGTTTTCGTACCCGTTTTTCAGGAATCCACCGCCGTGGCCAACATCAAGTCCGCCAAGAAGCGCGCCAAGCAGACGGTCGTGCGCAACGCGCGCAACACCGCCCAGCGCTCGCAGCTCCGCACCGCCGTCAAGAAGGTCCTCAAGGCCCTGGACGCCAACGACGCCGCCGGCGCCGAGGCCGCCTTCGCCATCGCCCAGCCGCTGCTGGACCGCTTCAGCGCCCGCGGCCTGATCCACAAGAACAAGGCCGCCCGTCACAAGAGCCGCTTGACCGCGCGTATCAAGGCCATCAAGGCCGCCGCCTGATCCCTGGCGGAGGGCGGGCCGCGCAGCGCGCGCCGGCCCTTCCGCGCCAGCCAGGCATACGAAAAACCCGGCTTCGGCCGGGTTTTTCGTTGCGCGGAATCCAGACTCAGGCCGATGCATCTTCATCGGCCTCGGCTTCAGCGTGGCGCTGCCGGTCCAGGAAACCCATCACCTGCTGCATGATCGGCCAGGTGCCCTCGCGGCCCAGGGCCGAGACCAGGAACCAGGGCTGGGTCCAGCCCAGCTCGGCGACGATGGCCTCCGCACGTTCGCGGGCCTCGTCCTCGAACATCAGGTCGGCCTTGTTCAGCACCAGCCAGCGCGGCTTGGCCAGCAGCCCGGGATCGTGCCGCTCCAGTTCGCGCTCGATCGCGCGCACCTGCTCCACCGGTGACATGACCTCCACGCCCTCGTAGCCGTCCATCGGCGCGATGTCGACCAGGTGCAGCAGCAGGCGGGTGCGCTGCAGGTGGCGCAGGAACTGCGCGCCGAGGCCGGCGCCGTCGGCGGCGCCCTCGATCAGGCCCGGGATGTCGGCGATCACGAAGCTGCGGTGCGGCTCGACGCTGACCACGCCCAGGTTCGGATAGAGGGTGGTGAACGGATAATCCGCCACCTTCGGGGTGGCGGCGGAGACCGCGCGCACGAAGGTGCTCTTGCCGGCATTGGGGAAGCCCAGCAGGCCGACGTCGGCCAGCAGCTTCAGCTCCAGCTTCAGCGTGCGCTGCTCGCCCGGCTCGCCCGGGGTCGCCTGGCGCGGGGCGCGGTTGGTCGAGCTCTTGAAGTGCATGTTGCCCAGGCCGCCCTTGCCGCCGCGGGCCACCAGCAGGCGCTGGCCGTGCGCGGTCAGGTCGCCGATGACCTCGTCGGTCTCGACGTTGGTCACCACGGTGCCGACCGGGACGGTGATGAACAGGTCCTCGCCGCCCTTGCCGTACATCTGCCGGCCCATGCCGTTCTGCCCGCGCTGGGCGCGGAAGCGGCGCTCGTGGCGGAAGTCGACCAGGGTGTTGAGGTTCTCGTCGGCGACCAGCCAGACGCTGCCGCCATCGCCGCCGTCGCCGCCGTCCGGACCGCCCAGCGGGATGAACTTCTCGCGGCGGAAGCCGACGCATCCGTTGCCGCCATTGCCGGCGATCACCTCGATTTCAGCTTCGTCGACCAGTTTCATGGGGCAGCAGGACTCGGGAGGGGGAATGCGACGGGGCACAGTCTAGCCGGCCCGGCCCGGCGCGGACGGCGCGGGCCGCGGGCGCCCCAGAAACGGAAAGCCCCGCCTAAGCGGGGCCTGCCGTGCGGTCCGGCCGCGCCAGGCGCGGCCAGCAATCAGGCTTCAGCGACGACGCTGACGGTGCGGCGCTTGGCCGGACCCTTGGTCGTGAACTGGACCTTGCCGTCGACCAGCGCGAACAGCGTGTGGTCGCGGCCCAGGCCGACGCCGGCGCCCGGGTGGAACTGGGTGCCGCGCTGGCGGACGATGATGTTGCCGGCTTCGACGGCCTGGCCGCCGAACACCTTCACGCCCAGGTACTTCGGATTGGAATCGCGGCCGTTGCGCGAGGAGCCTACGCCCTTTTTGTGTGCCATGACGGGATCTCCCTACTGATTAGCCGGCGATGCCGGTGATTTCGATTTCGGTGTAGTGCTGGCGGTGGCCCTGCCGCTTCATGTGGTGCTTGCGGCGGCGGAACTTGATGATCTTGACCTTGTCGGCGCGGCCGTGGCCGACGACCTTCGCGGTCACGCTCGCGCCCTTGAGGGCGTCACCGACCTTGATCCCGTCGCTGTCGCCCAGCAGCAGGATGTTGTCGAACTTGATCTCGGAGCCAGCCTCGGCCTCGAGCTTCTCGACGCGGAGCTTCTCGCCCTGCGCCACGCGGTACTGCTTACCGCCGGTTACCAGAACTGCGTACATGACCAGGCATTCCTCTGTTGTTATTGTGGTCAACCCTGCCCGCGGATGGGCGGACAGAAGCGGAATTGTAGGGGTCCGGCCAGGCCCGGGTCAAGCCACCCCCATGGACCTGAACGGCGGCCCCGGCCCGCCGCCGGGCGGGTTGCGGGCGCGGCCCGTTGCCCCCAAATCGGGCGTTCCCTTACGCTGGCGCATTGCCTCCGCAGAGCCCCCACTGATGGATGCCATCAAGATCCGCGGCGCGCGGACCCACAACCTCAAGAACATCGACGTCGACCTGCCGCGCGACAAGCTGATCGTGATCACCGGCCTGTCCGGGTCCGGCAAGTCGTCGCTGGCGTTCGACACCATCTACGCCGAGGGCCAGCGGCGCTACGTGGAGTCGCTCTCGGCCTACGCCCGGCAGTTCCTCAGCGTGATGGAGAAGCCGGACGTCGACCACATCGAGGGCCTGTCCCCGGCCATCTCGATCGAGCAGAAGTCGACCTCGCACAACCCGCGCTCGACCGTCGGCACCATCACCGAGATCTACGACTACCTGCGCCTGCTGTACGCGCGGGTGGGCATCCCGCGCTGCCCGGACCACGGCTACCCGCTGGAGGCCCAGACCGTGGGCCAGATGGTCGACCAGGTGCTGGCCCTGGACCCGGAGCAGCGCTGGATGCTGCTGGCCCCGGTGGTGCGCGAGCGCAAGGGCGAGCACGTGCAGGTATTCGAGCAGCTGCGCGCCCAGGGCTTCGTCCGGGTGCGGGTCGACGGCACCCTGCACGAGATCGACGCGGTGCCGGCCCTGGCCCTGCGCCAGAAGCACACCATCGAGGCGGTGATCGACCGCTTCCGCCCGCGCGAGGACATCAAGCAGCGCCTGGCCGAGTCGTTCGAGACCGCGCTCAAGCTGGGCGACGGCATGGCCATGGTCATGTCGCTGGACAACCCGGACGCGCCGCCGCAGCTGTTCTCGTCCAAGTACTCCTGCCCGGTGTGCGACTACTCGCTGCCGGACCTGGAGCCGCGCCTGTTCTCATTCAACGCGCCGATGGGCGCCTGCCCATCCTGCGACGGCCTGGGCATGGCCGAGTTCTTCGACCCGGCACGGGTGGTCGCGCACCCGGAGCTGTCGCTGGCCGCCGGCGCGGTGCGCGGCTGGGACCGCCGCAACGCCTACTACTTCCAGCTGATCAACTCGCTGGCCAGGCACTACCGCTTCGACCCGGACACCCCGTGGAACCAGCTGCCCGAGCACGTGCAGCAGGCGATCCTGTACGGCAGCGGCGACGAGGTGATCACCTTCACCTACCTCACCGAGGCCGGCGGCCGCACCCAGCGCAAGCACCGCTTCGAGGGCATCATCAACAACCTCGAGCGCCGCTACCGCGAGACCGAGTCGGCGGCGGTGCAGGAGGAGCTGGGCAAGTACATCTCCGAGCGCGCCTGTCCCGAGTGCGGCGGCGCCCGGCTCAACCGGGCCGCGCGCAACGTGTTCGTCGCCGACCGCGCCCTGCCCGAGCTGGTGGTGATGCCGATCGACGAGGCCCTGGCCTTCTTCCGCGACCTGAAGCTGCCGGGCTGGCGCGGCGAGATCGCGGCCAAGATCGTCAAGGAGATCAACGAGCGGCTGGGCTTCCTGGTCGACGTCGGCCTGGACTACCTGACCCTGGAGCGCAAGGCAGACACCCTGTCCGGCGGCGAGGCCCAGCGCATCCGCCTGGCCAGCCAGATCGGCGCCGGCCTGGTGGGCGTGATGTACGTGCTCGACGAGCCCTCCATCGGCCTGCACCAGCGCGACAACGAGCGCCTGCTGGGCACCCTCACCCGCCTGCGCGACCTGGGCAACACGGTGATCGTGGTCGAGCACGACGAGGATGCGATCCGCGCCGCCGACCACGTGCTGGACATCGGCCCCGGCGCCGGCGTGCACGGCGGCGAGGTGGTCGGCCAGGGCACCTTGGAGGACCTGGTGCGCTCGCCGCGCTCGCTGACCGGCCAGTACCTGTCCGGAAAGCGCAGGATCGAGGTGCCGGCCAGGCGCCACAAGCCGAACCCGAAGATGACCCTGCGCCTGTACGGCGCCAGCGGCAACAACCTCAAGGACGTCGACCTGGAGATCCCGGCCGGGCTGTTCACCTGCGTCACCGGCGTGTCCGGCTCGGGCAAGTCGACCCTGATCAACGACACCCTGTTCGCGCTGGCGGCCAACGAGATCAACGGCGCCTCGCACCCGGTGGCGCCGTACCGCGAGGTCGAGGGCCTGGACCTGTTCGACAAGATCGTCGACATCGACCAGTCCCCGATCGGCCGCACCCCGCGCTCCAACCCGGCCACCTACACCGGCCTGTTCACCCCGCTGCGCGAGCTGTTCGCGCAGGTGCCGGAGGCGCGCGCGCGCGGCTACTCGCCGGGCCGCTTCAGCTTCAACGTGCGCGGCGGCCGCTGCGAGGCCTGCCAGGGCGACGGCCTGATCAAGGTCGAGATGCACTTCCTGCCGGACGTGTACGTGCCCTGCGACGTGTGCGGCGGCAAGCGCTACAACCGCGAGACCCTGGACATCCTGTACAAGGGCCACAGCATCCACGACGTGCTGGAGATGACGGTCGAGGACGCGCTGCGGCTGTTCGAGAACGTCCCGCCCATCGCCCGCAAGCTGGAGACCCTGGTCGACGTGGGCCTGAGCTACGTCAAGCTCGGCCAGAGCGCGACCACCCTGTCCGGCGGCGAGGCGCAGCGCGTGAAGCTGTCCAAGGAGCTGTCGCGGCGCGATACCGGCCGCACCCTGTACATCCTCGACGAGCCGACCACCGGCCTGCACTTCCACGACATCGAGCACCTGCTGGGCGTGCTGCACCGGCTGCGCGACGAGGGCAACACCGTAGTGGTGATCGAGCACAACCTGGACGTGATCAAGACCGCCGACTGGGTCGTGGACCTCGGCCCGGAAGGCGGACACCGCGGCGGCCAGATCATCGCCACCGGCACGCCGGAGGAGATCGCCGCCAACCCGGCCTCGCACACCGGCCGCTTCCTGGCCAAGCTGCTGCCGGAAACGAAGACGCCGCGCGGCAGCAAGCCCGCCGCCGTGGCGAAGGATCCGGTGCTGCCGCCGCGCAAGAGCGCGGCGAAGAAGGCCCCGGCAAGGAAAACCAAGAGCAGGACCGCATGACCGCAACCTCCCCCACCCCGCAGCCGCGCCTGCTGGCGCGCGTGCCGATCAGCGTGCGCTGGCGCGACATGGACGCCATGGGCCACGTCAACAACGCCAAGTACGTGTCCTACCTGGAAGAAGCGCGCGTGCGCTGGATGCAGGGCGTGCCGGGCGTGTCCATGAGCGACCGCATCGCCCCGGTCGTGGCCGCCACCAACGTCAACTACCGCGCGCCGATCGTGTGGCCCAACGACATCGTCGTGGAGCTGTTCGTCGAGCGCCTGGGCAACAGCAGCGTCACCATCGGCCACCGCATCCTCGACCAGAAGGACGAGCGCATCCTGTACTCGGACGGCAACGTGGTGGTGGTCTGGATGGACACCCAGACCGGCCGCAGCGCGCCGCTGCCGGACGCGATCCGCGCCGCCGCGGCCTGACCGCCTGTCCGGCGCCGGCCGGGCGCCGGCTCCGCCTTCGTTTTCTGGGAACGCCGCGCCTGCCGGGCGCGGCGGGCCTCAGCGCGCGCCCGGGTCGCGCACCACCAGCATGTCCACCGGCGAGGTCTCGAGCAGGCGCTGGGCCACGCTGCCCAGCAGCACGTCGGCCATCGCGCTGCGCCCGCGCGAGGCGACCACCGCCAGGTCGACCGGGAACTGCGCGGCGTACAGCCGCAGCAGCAGGGACGGGTCGCCGCGCTCGGCCACCAGGCTGACCGCGCTGGCGCCGCCGGGCGGCTCGCACGCGGCGATGAAGGCCCGGCCCTCGGCTTCGGCGCGGCTGCGCGCGGCGGCCCGCAGTTGGTCGCGGGCGGCGTCGGCCAGCCCGGCCAGCGGCGCCTCGTAGCCGTGCAGCACGCTGACCGCGGCATCCGGGAACAGCGCCGCCGCGGTGCGGAACGCATGCGCCGAGGCCGCCGACCAGTCGCTGGCCACGGCCATGCGCCGGTACGGCCCGTGCGTGCGCCGGCGCACCACCAGCACCGGCAAGGGCGAGCGCCGCGCCAGCTGGTCCACGGTCGAACCCAGCACCAGCCGGCCCAGCGGCTCCAGCCGGGCGACGCCGGTGACCACCAGGCCGCAGCCTTCCTCGCGCGCCACTTCCAGCAGGCGCTCGGCGACCCGGCCGCCCTGCTCGACCCGCAAGGTAACGTCGACGCCGCGCGCGGCCGCGTCGTCGCGCAGCTGCTTCTCCGCCGCGTGCACCGGGTCGCTGCCGCGGTACCAGTCCGGCGGATCGCGGACCAGCATGGCGTGGGCCTCGACCGCGTTGGCGTCGACCACGTTGGCCACCACCAGGCGCGCGTCCCAGGCCCGGGCCAGCTGCAGCGCGCGGTCCAGCGCGCGGTCGCTGCGCGCGTCCAGGTCGCTGGCCAGCAGGATCGAACGTGGCCAGCCCTTCGATTCGCTCATGCCTCCCCTCCCTTCAGGCCGCGGCTTGGGCCTGGAGCCATGTGGCACGCCCCGCGCGGGGCGGCTCAGTGATGGTGGTGCGCGTGCGGGTCGGCCGCGGCCGGCCCGGGCGCGGCGCGGCGCACGGCCAGCTCCACCGGCACCTCGCGGCCGTCGGCCAGCAGCAGCACCAGCGGCACGCGCTCGCCCTCGGCCAGGGCCTTGCCCGGCTGCATCAGCATCAGGTGCAGGCCGCCCGGCTGCAGCACCGCCTCGTCGTGCGCCGGCAGCGGCAGCCGCTCCAGCTCGCGCATGCGGCTGAGGCCGTCGACCTGGGTGGTCTCGTGCACGCTGACCTCGGCGAACGCCGGGCTGCGTGCGCCGACCACCGCCACCGCCTCGCCGCAGTGGTTGGCGATGCGGCCGAAGCCGGCCAGCATGCGCGGCTGCGGCACCGGCGACAGCCGGATCCAGCCGTCCTCCATCACCACGCAAGCGGCCTTCGCATCGTCCGATGCGGGCGTGGCGGCGCGGTTGGCGGCGGGGAGCGCGGCCAGGGCGGCCGCGATGGCGATCGGGAGCAGTCGTCGGATGTCCATGGCCCCTATCATAGCCGCCCCATACGCATGCCACCGGACCGCCCATGAACGCCTTCGTGCAGACCATCGACCACGGCCGCATCCGCGAACTGCGCCTGGCGCGCCCGCCGGTCAACGCGCTGGATCCGGCGTTGTGCCGGGCGCTGATCGCCGGCCTGGAGACCGCGGTGGCCGAGGACATGGACGCGGTGGTGGTGTCCGGCGCGCCGGGCATGTTCTCCGCCGGCCTGGACGTGCCCTACCTGATGTCGCTGGGCGAGGACCGCCACGCCCTGCAGGCGGCCTGGGGCGCGTTTTTCGGCGCGGCGCGCGCGCTGGCCGGGTTGCGCATCCCGGTGGTGGCGGCGGTCACCGGACATGCACCGGCCGGCGGCTGCGTGCTGTCGCTGTGCTGCGACTACCGGATCATGGCGCGCTCGCCGGATCCAGCCAGACCGTTCGCCATCGGCATGAACGAGACCCAGGTCGGCCTGGCCGTGCCCGATGGCGCGCAGCAGCTGATGCGGCGGGTGGTCGGCCACCACCGCGCCGAGCGCCTGCTGGTCGCCGGGGCCATGGTTCCGGACCAGGAAGCGCTGCGCATCGGCCTGGTCGACGAGCTGGTCGCGGTGGAGGAAGTGGTGCCGCGCGCCCTGGCCTGGCTGGAGCCGCTGCTGCGCCTGCCGCGCGCGCCGATGCTGCAGACCCGCGCCCTGGCCCGCGCCGACCTGGTGCGCGCGCTGGACCCGGACCACCTGCACCTGGACCGCTTCGTCGACGGCTGGTACGAGCCGGACACCCAGGCCGGCCTGCGCGCCCTGCTGGCGAAGCTCGGCAAGGCCTGAGCGCTCAGCCCGGCCACGGCTCCAGGTGCTCGGCCAGCACCTGGGCCAGCCAGTCCATCACCTCGCGCACCCGGCGCGGCATGTGCCGCTGCAGCGGATACAGAAGGCTGACCGGCATCGGCGCGGCCGGCAGCTGCGGCAGCACCTCGACCAGGCGGCCGTCGGCCAGCGCCTCGCGCACGCCGAAGCGCGGCAGCTGGATCAGGCCCAGCCCGGCCAGGGCCGCGCCGACATAGGCCTCGCCGTTGTCCACGATGACCGCACCCGGCAGCTCCAGGCTGGCATGGCCGCCGCCGGGCAGCGGGTACTCGAACCCCTCCGGCTTCTGGCCGAAGGCCACCGCGAACTGCACCAGGCGGTGGGAGGCCAGGTCCTCCAGCGTGCGCGGCATGCCGTGGCGCTCCAGGTAGGCCGGACTGGCGCAGGTGACCACCGGCGCCAGGCCCAGGCGCCGCGCGACCAGGCTCGGATCGACGACGTCACCGGTACGCACCACGCAGTCATAGCCCTCGCGCACCACGTCGACCCGGCGCTCGCCGGCGCCCAGCTCGATCTGCAGCCCCGGGTGCGCCTCCAGGAACGCCCCCAGCCGCGGCAGCACCAGCTGCCGGGCCATGCCGCCGGACATGCCGATCCGCACCCGGCCGCTGAGCTGCTGCGGCTCGCGCCGGAACATGCTTTGCAGCTCCTCGGCCTCGCCGAGGAAGTCGCGGCAGCGCTCCAGGAACAGCGCGCCGTCGCCGGTCAGCTGTACCCGCCGCGTGGTGCGGTGGAACAGCTGGGTGCCCAGCTCCGCCTCCAGCCGGCGCACCGCCGTGGACACGCTGGCCTTGGGCAGGCCCAGGCTGTCGGCGGCGCGGGTGAAGCCGCCAAGTTCGGCGACGCGGAGGAAGATGCGGTAATGCTCGAGTTGGTCCATGGACTGTTCGCCCCAGGCGAACAAAGAAATCGGTTGAGCCGAGTTTATCAGCCAATCTGGCACCAATAGCCTGTGCGTGTCCCATTCCTCCCCACGCACGGAGCCTCGCCATGGATACCCCCGCCTCCCCCGTCACCCTGATCACCGGCGGCAGCCGCGGCCTCGGCCGCAACGCCGCCATCCACCTGGCCCGCGCCGGCCACGACCTGATCCTCACCTACCGCAGCAAGGCCGCCGAGGCCGAAGCCGTCGCCGCCGAGCTGCAGGCGCTCGGGCGCCGGGTCGCGGTGCTGCCGCTGGACGTGGCCGACAGCGGCAGCTTCGCGGCCTTCGCCGGACACGTGCGCGAGGTGCTGGCCGGCTGGGGCCGGCAGCGGTTCGAGCACCTGGTCAACAACGCCGGCACAGGCCTGCACGTGCCCTTCGCCGAGACCACCGAGGCGCAGCTGGACGAGATGTACCGGATCCACTTCAAGGGCCCGTACCTGCTGACCCAGGCCCTGCTGCCGCTGCTTGCCGACGGCGGCCGCATCCTCAACATCTCCAGCGGCCTGGCCCGCTTCAGCATGCCCGGCACTTCGGCCTACGGCTCGATGAAGGGCGCGGTGGAGGTGCTGACCCGCTACCTGGCACGCGAACTTGGCGAGCGCCGGATCAGCGTCAACACCCTGGCCCCGGGCGCGATCGAGACCGACTTCGGCGGCGGCCGCCTGCGCGACGACCGCCAGCTCAATGCCTGGGTCGCCTCGCAGACCCCGCTGGGACGCGTCGGCCAGCCGGACGACATCGGCGGCGCGGTGGCCGCGCTGCTGGGCCCGGGCACGGCCTGGATCAACGGCCAGCGCATCGAGGCCTCCGGCGGCATGCTGCTCTGAGCCCGGATGCCGGCCTGGCGGGCTGCGGCCCGCCGGGTGGCCTACTGGGCGCTGCGCGCCACCGGGCGCGAGGGATCGGCGATCCAGCCGCTCCAGGACCCGGCGTAGACCCGCGCGCCGGACAGCCCGGCGTGCTCCATCGCCAGCAGCAAGTGGCAGGCGGTGACGCCGGAGCCGCACATCAGCACCGCATCCGGCGGCGCCCAGCCATGCAGCAGCGGCTCCAGCTCGGCGCGCAGTTCCTGCGCGGGGCGGAAGCGGCCATCGCGCAGGTTCAGGGTGAAGGGACGGTTGACCGCGCCGGGCACGTGGCCGGCGACCGGATCGATCGGTTCGACCTCGCCGCGGAAGCGCTCGGCACCGCGCGCGTCCAGCAGCCAGCCGGCCGGCTCGCCCAACCGCTGCAGCACGTCCGCCGCGGTGGCGATGCGGGCCTGGTCGTAACCGGGCGAGGGATACGGCGGCAGCGGCGCCGGCGCTCCGGCGCCATCGCCGGATTCGGGCAGGCCGGCAGCGCGCCAGGCGGCCAGGCCGCCGTCCAGCACCGCCACCCGGGCATGGCCCAGCAGGCGCAGCAGCCACCAGGCGCGTGCCGCGGCCATGCTGCCGTCGCCGGCGTCGTAGACCACCACCTGGTGCTCCGGGCCGATGCCCCAGGCGCCCACGCGCCGGGCGAAATCCTCCGCGCGCGGCAGCGGATGCCGGCCTTCGCCCTGCACGTCGTGGTCGGACAGGTCGCGGTCCAGGTCGGCGTGGCGCGCGCGCGGCAGGTGCGAGGCCGCGAACGCGGCGGCGCCGGCCTGCGGATCGGCCAGCACCGCGCGCGCGTCGAGCAGGCGCAGGCCGGGGTCGTCCAGCCGCGCCGCCAGCGCGGGCACGTCCACCAGGGTGGTCCAGTGCATGCCGCTCATCTCCCCTCCTCCAGGCGTCTCCTCAGGTTGTACAGGATCGCCGCGGTCGCGCCCCAGATGCGCTGTTCCGGCCAGTCGTACTCCAGCACGGTGCGGGTGCGTCCGCGGTAGTCCATGTCGATCCGGCGCAGGCGCGCCGGCTCCATCAGGTAGTCCAGCGGCACCTCGAACACCTGCGCCACCTCGCCAGGCTCCGGGCGCGGCACGAAGTCCGGGTCGACCGCCGCCACCACCGGGGTGATGCGGAAGCCGCTGATGGTCAGCAGCGGGTCCAGGTAGCCCAGCGGCGCGACCTGGCACACCGGCAACGCGATTTCCTCGTGGCTCTCGCGCAGCGCCGCCGCCAGCACGCCGCGGTCCGCCGGCTCCACCCTTCCGCCGGGGAAGCTGACCTGGCCGCCATGGTGGCGCAGGCCGTCGGTGCGCAGGGTCAGCAGCACCCGCGTGCCCTCCACGCGCGGGACCAGGCCGACCAGCACCGCGGCCTCGGCCGGGGCATGCGGGCCGAGCAGGTCGGCCAGTTCGTCGCGGTTCCAGCCCGGCTCGCGCGGCGGCTGGCGCAACGGGTGCAGCACCCGCTGCAGGCCGTCCCGCTCGCGCAGGCGCTGCACGAAGACCTGGCGTTGCCGCTGGCGCTGCTGCAAGACCTCCTCCATCAGGCGCCGGCGCTGGCCCTCGTCCATCCGGCTCCAGGCACCGATTTCCTCGCCGCTGCGCAGGCAACCTTCGCACAGACCGTCACGGTCCAGGCGGCACAGCCCGATGCACGGGCTGGAAACGGTAGCCAGGTCTGGGGAAACGCTCACGTCACGGGATCCTGCAGGGCCGGAAACGACTGCGCCGGCACGAAGCCGGCGCAGCAACACGGACGGCGGTGGCCGCCGCGTATTACTTGACCGACACCAGCTTGATCTCGAACACCACCGCCACGTTCGGCGGGAAGCCGGTGCGCGGGTCGGCGCCGTAGGCCTTGTCCGGCGGCAGGGCGACTTCCCACTTGGAGCCGGCCGGCATCTGCAGCAGGACCTCGCGCATGGCCGCCATCTCGACCTCGCTGACCTTGATCGACGGGATCTGCTGTGCCGGGCGCGCCTGCTCCGGGCGCTGGCCGTAGGGGTACGGACCGGCAACCTCCAGCTGCACGGTGCTGGCCTGGGTCGGCTTGGCACCGTTGCCGGCCTCGACCACCTTGTAGGCCACGCCGCTGGGCAGGGTCTTCACGCCCGCCTGGCCCTTGTAGCTGGCGATGAACTGGTCGGAGCGGGTCTTGTTCTCCGCGGCGGCCTTGTCGTACTGGGCCTTGGCCTCCTGCATGCGGGCCTGCTCGCGCTTCTGGAAGGCTTCCAGGGCCGGGCGCAGCTGCTCGGCGGTGATCGCCGGCTCCTTCTTGGCCAGGGCGTCCTGCAGGCCCTTGACCACCGAATTGACGTCGAGCTGCTCGCCGCGGGCCTGCAGTTCGGCAAGGTTGTTGCCGTAGTCATAGCCGAAGTAGTAGCTCAGCTTGCCCTTCTCGGACGTGGTGTCCTGGGCGAGGGCACTGCCGGCCACGGCCATGGCGGCAAGGGCGACAGCGATCGGACGCAACTTCATCAAGTTCTTCTCCGGAAGGGGGACGGTCGGCCCCGGGTGTTCGACGCGCTAGGATAGCCGCCGCTTGGTTGCCCGCGCCAGAGCGCGCGGGACAGGCCTGTGACCGTGGCGGACCCGCGAAGTTCCGCCGCTTCCTTCACATTCCCGAACCGTACCGACAAGGAGCCCCATGGCGTCCAGTCCCGTCACCGTCCGCGACGCCGATGGCGTCCGCACCATCACCATCGACCGTCCCGAGCGGCTCAACGCCCTGGACCGGCAGACCCTGGAGGCGCTGGACGCGGCCTTTGCCGCGGCGTCGGCCGATACCGCCGTGCGCGTGGTGGTACTCACCGGCGCCGGCCCCAAGGCCTTCGTGGCCGGCGCCGACATCGCCGAGATGAACCAGCTCGGCCCGATCGAGGCACGCGAGTTCTCCCTGCTGGGCCAGCGCCTGATGCGCCGGATCGAGCGCATGCCCAAGCCGGTGATCGCCGCGGTCAACGGCTACGCCCTGGGCGGCGGCCTGGAACTGGCCATGGCCTGCCACCTGCGCATCGCCGCCGACAGCGCGCGCCTGGGCCAGCCGGAAATCAACCTGGGCCTGGTCCCGGGCTTCGGCGGCACCCAGCGCCTGCTGCGCCTGTGCGGCCGCGCCGCGGCGCTGGAGCTGTGCCTGCTCGGCAAGCCCATCGATGCCGCCCGCGCCCTTCAGCTGGGCCTGGTGAACCGTGTGGTCCCGGCCGCGGAACTCGAGTCCGAGGTCGCCACCCTCGCCGGCAGCCTGGCCACGGCCGCGCCGCTGGCGCTGCGCGCGGTCCTGGACGCGGTGGTGGTCGGCGGCGAGTGCGCGATCGAGGAAGGCCTGCAGTTCGAGACCGCGCAGTTCGCCCTGCTGTTCGCCACCGAGGACATGCGCGAGGGCACCTCCGCCTTCCTCGGCAAGCGCACCCCGCAGTTCCGCAACCGCTGACCGGGCGATGGCGACGATGCAGGACCCGGCCCGCCAGGCGCAGCGCGCGCGCCTGCTCGCGCTGCTGGCCGATGGCGACCTCGACGCCGCGCTGCAGGCCGGGCTGATGGACTACCCCGCCTCGCCCGCCGCAGCGGAGGACGCGCCGCTGCTTGCGGCGCAACAGCGCCTGCGCACGGCCTGGGCCGCGCGCGAGCGGCACCGCGCGCGCGCCGCGCGGCTGGAGCGGATTGCCGCCGAGCGCGAGGCCCGGCGCCGCGCCGCGGCCGTTCCGGCCGACGCGCCCGCGTCCAACCCGGCCCTGCCGCCCGCGGCGGCGGCGGCCCTGGCCCGCGCGCGGGCGCGCGCGGCGGCGGGGCGCAAGCCATGAGCAAGGTGGTACGCAAGCGCGCCTCGGGTCCCGGCGCCGCCGTCCCGGGACCGGCCGCCCGGCCCGCGGCCGCGAACAAAGCCGGCACGGCCGCGAAGGCGCGCGAGGCCGCGGCCAAGCCGCGCATCCGCGCCCGCGCCGGGCGGTTGGCGCCGGCGGAAGTACGCGAGCTGTTCTCGCGCCTGCGCGAGCTCAACCCGCATCCGACCACCGAGCTGGAATACAGCACGCCGTTCGAGCTGCTGGTGGCGGTGGCGCTGTCGGCGCAGGCCACCGACGTGGGCGTGAACAAGGCCACCCGCCGC
The DNA here is from genome assembly GCF_003931635.1 of Pseudoxanthomonas sp. SGNA-20. NCBI lineage: Bacteria > Pseudomonadati > Pseudomonadota > Gammaproteobacteria > Lysobacterales > Lysobacteraceae > Pseudoxanthomonas > Pseudoxanthomonas sp. SGNA-20. The sequence continues at coordinate 105,365 of NZ_RRYK01000001.1, forward strand.
CTGTTCCCGGTGGCCAACACGCCGCAGCGGATCGTCGAGCTCGGCGAGGAAGGGCTGAAGCGCTACATCTCCACCATCGGCCTGTTCAACGCCAAGGCCAGGAACGTGGTGGCCGCCAGCCGCATCCTGCTGGAGAAACACGGCGGCCAGGTGCCGCGCGACCGCGCGGCGCTGGAGGCGCTGCCCGGGGTGGGCCGCAAGACCGCCAACGTGGTGCTGAACACCGCCTTCGGCGAGCCGACCATCGCGGTGGACACCCACATCTTCCGGGTCGCCAACCGCACCGGGCTGGCACCGGGCAAGGACGTGCGCGAGGTGGAGGAAGGCCTGCTGCGGGTGGTGCCGCCGGAATTCCTGCAGGACGCGCACCACTGGCTGATCCTGCACGGTCGCTACACCTGCAAGGCGCGCCGGCCGGAATGCCCGCGCTGCCCGATCCGCGACCTGTGCAGGTACGAGCACAAGACCCTCGCCCTGCCCGGGGATTGAACGCGCCGGGCCCGCCCGCACCCGGGGGCCGGTCGGAGGCGGCGACGGCCGGCTGCGGCGCGCTCAGTCGTGCCGCCGCTCCCGCAGCCACTTGGTCGCGATCCACTTCTCCCCTTCGACCACGGGCGCGCCGGCATGCAGCGTGCGCGTCATCGGGTGCGCGCGGTCGTAGCTGAAGAACACCGCGTTCCCCTTCACCGCCGCCACCTCCAGCCGGGCGTCGGGGAATGAGGTGGCGCCGCCGCGGCGCGGCGTGTTGAGGTACATCACCAGCGTGGCCACGCGCTGGCCGCCGCGACGCAGCAACACCTCGCCGCCCGGCTCGGCCGGGTCGAAGTAGTCGTAATGCGGGCGATACTCCGCGCCCGGCGGGTAGTGCAACACCTGCAATCCCTCGCCGTTCTCCAGCGGCCAGTCCAGCAGCCGCGCGATGCGCGCCTCGATGCGCCGGCACAGCGCGTTCTCCCCGCGGGTGAAGAAGGTGCCGCGGCTGGTGCGGTCGGCGTGCACCTGGTCGCCGCCGGTGCGCATGTCCACCGTGGTCGAGCGGCGCAGCCCGGGCCGCGAAAGCTCGACCAGCGCGTCGCACTCCTCGTCCGACAGCAGCCCGCCGAACACCACCACGCGCGGCAGCATCAGGCTCATCAGCACGTGCACCTCGCGGTCGCCGGCGTCGAGCACCGAGGGGCCGTTGATGCCGATCGGCACCGGCACCGGGCAGGGCAGCGGCAGCCCGGCTTCCTGCGACCTGCGCTCGAGGAAGCGGGCGACCGCCTCCTGCACCGCGTCCACCGCGTCCTGTTCGTCCCAGCCCGCCTCGCGCAGCGGGCGCAGCACGTCTTCCGGGTCGGCGCCGGCCACCGCCTGCCGCACCACCCACTGCTCGAGTTCGTCGGGAAGCTGCCTGCGATCCATGCACGCCATTGTGCCGCAGCCGCGCGCGGATGCAGCAGGCCGCGCGCGTCGCATGAACAACATACGGCTGCAACAAAGCTGCTGAAACATGGCGTGCACGGCGACGCGATCGCCGACGGCCGCCCATTGCCCGCAGCGGATGCGCGCGACGCGGGCGGTAACCGCTTTGTCACGCAAGTTTCCTATACAGCCTTCTTAACGCTTTTTTGCTCGCCCGGACCACCCGTCCAACGACCGGAGATAGAGGAAATGCCTGTCCGCAACAACACCAAGACCCTGCTGATGACTTTCGGCGCCGCACTGGCCCTGAGCGCCTGCGGCGGCGGCGCCGACAGCGTCGTTTCCCCGGGCGAAGGCGCCTTCCCGCCGGCTCCGCCGCCGACCACGCCGCCGCCGACCACCCCGCCGCCGACCTCGCCGCCGCCGGCCGCCGGCCCGGCCGAGAACTGCCCGACGGGCTTCGCCAACGTCGGCACCGTCGCCGGCGGCACGCTGCGCGCCTGCCAGCTGCCCAACCGCATCGTCGGCAACCTGGTCATCGAGAAGCTGGACGGCGTGATCTACGCGATCAACGGCCAGGTCAACGTCGGCGACGACGCAGGCGGCAACGCCTCGGCCCCGGTGGCTGGCGCGCAGACCGGCATCCTGACCGTGGAACCCGGCGTGCGCTTCTTCGGCTCGGCCGGCGCCGACTTCCTGGTGGTCAACCGCGGCTCGCAGATCTTCGCCGAGGGCACCGCCAGCGACCCGATCGTGTTCACCTCGCGCGCCAGCGTCGAGGGCGAGACCAACGTGGACTCCATCGGCCAGTGGGGCGGCGTGGTCATCCTGGGCCGCGCGCCGATCAGCGCCTGCCCGGGCGAGACCGTGTCGGGCACGCCGGAGTGCCAGGCGCTCATCGAGGGCGTGAACAACGTCTTCTACGGCGGCAACAACCCGAACGACAACAGCGGCCGCCTGCGCTACGTGCGCGTGCAGCACTCCGGCTATACCATCGCCGCCAACAACGAGCTCAACGGCATCACCTTCGGCGGCGTCGGCCGCGCCACCACCGTCGACCACATCCAGGTGCACAACAGCTCCGACGACGGCATCGAAATCTTCGGCGGCACGGTCAACCTGCGCCACATCGTGCTGACCGGCAACGACGACGACAGCCTGGACACCGACACCGGCTGGGACGGCGGCGCGCAGTTCGGCATCGTGGTGCAGCGCGCCAACGGCGGCGACCGCATGAACGAGTGGAGCGCCATCCGCCGCGAGCCCTACTCCAAGCCCAGGATCGCCAACTTCACCTACGTCGGTCGCGCCGGCGGCGGCGTGGCGATCGAGCTGAACCAGGGCACCCAGGCCAGCTTCTACAACACCGTGGTGACCCGCCCGGCCGGCGGCAGCGGCAACGGCGCCACCTGCCTGAACATCGCCGACGCCAACACCACCGGCACCTTCCACTCGGTGTTCTTCTCCTGCCCGACCGCCTTCTCCGGCGCCACGGCGGAGGCCGCGTTCAACGCCGGCACCAACAACGTCGCCAACGGCACCTCGACCCTGGCCTCGACCTTCGTCAACGGCGCCAACGAGTCGGCGGTGACCCCGTACGCCAACCTGAGCGGGGTCCATTCCTTCTTCCAGAACGTGGACTACATCGGCGGCGTGAAGAACTCGGCCGACACCTGGTGGCAGGGCTGGACCTGCGGCCTGACGGCGGACAAGCCCTGCTGACGCAGGCCTCCGCCGCGCTACGCGGCGCGGCGGCGTCCTTCGCCGCCGCGCCGCACGACGTTTCCCTTCCGCCTGCCCTCCGCAGCCAAGGCTATCCTCCATGATGTCCAAACTACCCCGCATCGGACCGCCCCGCTCCAGCCTGTGCCTGGCCGTCGCCGCCGCGCTGGCGACGCCCGCCTGGGCCGAGCAGTCCGCCGACGCCGCCACCGCGGCCGTGGCCGCCGCGGTCCAGCTCGATTCCGTCCAGGTACGCGGGGAGCACATCCCCGAGCCGATGCAGCACACCACCGAAGTGGCCACCTTCGTGACCCGCGAGGACCTGCAGCGCACCGGCGACAGCGACGCCGCCCAGGCGCTGACCCGCGTCAGCGGGCTGAGCGTGGTCGGCGAGAAGTTCGTCTACGTCCGCGGCCTCGGCGAGCGCTACTCCTCGGCCCTGTTCAACGGCTCGCCGCTGCCCAGCCCCGAGCCGCTGCAGCGCGTGGTGCCGCTGGACCTGTTCCCCAGCGAGGTGCTGGAGGGCGTGACCGTGCAGAAGACCTACTCGGCGCGCTACCCCGGCGAGTTCGGCGGCGGCGTGATCGACCTGCGCGGCCTGACCGTGCCCGAGGAGGGCTTCCTCAAGCTGTCCATCGGCACCGGCGGCAACAGCGTCACCACCGGCGAAAAGGGCCTGACCTATTACGGCGGCGACGACGACTGGTGGGGCTACGACGACGGCACCCGCAAGATGTCGCCCGAGCTCAGGCAGGCGCTGGCCACCGGCCGGCGCGTGGACCTGGGCGCGGACTTCGACCGCGCGGACATCCGCACCATCGGCCGCAGCATCAACGACCCCAACCTGTACCTGCTGCAGCAGAAGGACAGCATCGACCCGGACTTCAGCTTCGGCGGCAGCGCCGGCAACTCGATGGAGGTCCAGGACGGCGTGGACCTGGGCTTCGTGGCCGTGGCCAACTTCAGCAACGAGTGGCGCACCCGCACCGGACGCCAGCAGGACGGATACTTCACCGACGACGAGGTGGAGTTCAACAGCAGCTACGACTTCGCCTCCACCCGCAACAACGCCCGCGTCAACGCCATGTTCGGCGCCGGCCTGAAGGGCGAGAGCCACGAAGTGACCTTCACCTCGCTGTACGTGCACGACACCGTCAAGCAGGCGCGCAGCCGCGCCGGCGAGGACAACCTGGCCGGCTTCGAGGTCCGCGACGACTACACCGAGTGGTTCGAGCGCACGCTGGTCAACAACCAGGTCAGCGGCACCCACCGCTTCGGCGAGTACGACGACCTGACCGTCGAATGGCGCGGCGCCGTTTCCCGCGCCAACCGCGAGTCGCCGTACGAGACCGGCATCAGCTACGAGAACGTGGAGGGCTACTGGAGCCACGACGCCTCGCGCGTGCAGAACTACATCCGCTTCGGCGAGGTGGAGGACGAGGTGGCCAGCGGCGGCGTGGACGTGGGCTGGCGCCTGCCGACCGAGCGCGAGTTCGTCCTCTCGGGCGGCGCGTCCTACTCGGACAACGACCGCAGCGCCTGGCAGCGCGAGTTCCGTTTCCTGGCCCTGGACGGCGCCCTGCCCTTCTACAACCGCTACCAGCGCATCGACTACCTGTTCTCGGACTACAACCTGAGCCAGGACCTGCTGCGCCTGCGCGAGACCACCGGCAACACCGGCGCGGCCGCCTACGACGCCACGCTCAAGGTGCGCGCCGCGTACCTGCAGCTGGAGGGCGAGGTGGTGCCGATGGTGCGCGCCAGCCTCGGCGTCCGCTACGAGGACGCCACCCAGGCCGTGCATCCGTACGACATCTTCACCGGCCAGCGCATCGAGTCGCCGGCGCCGCTGGAGGAGGACTACCTGCTCCCTGCGGCCACGGTGACCTGGAACTTCGCCGACAACCAGCAGCTGCGCTTCGGCGTCTCGGAAACCATCGCCCGTCCGCAGTTCCGCGAGATGGCGCCGCAGCAGTACAACGACCCGGACAACGACCGCCTGTTCTACGGCAACCCGAACCTGGTCGACAGCAAGCTGCGCAACTTCGACCTGCGCTACGAGTGGTTCTTCGGCGCCGGCGAGTACCTGACCGCCGGCCTGTTCCACAAGGAGATCGAACGGCCGATCGAGGCCAACGTGAACGAGGCCGGCGGCGTGGTGTTCCAGAGCTTCGTCAACGCGCCCTCGGCCACCGTGCAGGGCTTCGAGTTCGACGCCAAGAAGTACTTCGACCTGCCGATCCAGGCGGCCTGGTGGGGGGACAACCGCCTGTACGTGGCCGGCAACTACACCTGGTCGGACTCGGAGGTCGAGGCCGGCGAAGGCGACACCGTGCATCCCTACGGCTACGCCACGCCCATCCCGGCACGCCTGTTCGTCCGCGACGGCAGCCAGCTGCAGGGCCAGTCCGAGCACATCGCCAACCTGCAGCTGGGCATCGAGAGCGCCAGCTCGGGCTTCCAGGCGACCCTGGTGGCCAACCACGTCAGCGAGCGCATCCTGGCGCGCGGCCGTCCCGGCCAGCCGGACTACATGGAGAAGCCGGGCACCACGCTGGACCTGGTGGTGCGCAAGGGCTTCGACCTGTGGGACCGCCGCGGCACGCTGGCGTTCACCGCGCGCAACCTGCTGGAGACCGACCACGAGGAGTACCAGGAGCGCGGCGGCCGGCGCGTGGACGTGTACACCTACGAGCCGGGCGTCAGCTACAGCGTGAGCCTGTCGGTGGACTTCTGACGCGGGTGCCACGTGCGTCCCGACGGCCCGGCCCCGCGCCGGGCCGCTTTGTTTCAGTTCCGTGCATCGCGCGCGCGGACTGAAACCGGCACGTCACATTTCTGACTCATCCTGTCATCGAACCGGGGCTTTCCGGCCCCGCGCACCTATCGACGTGCCACGACCGCTCCCGAACTCGCTCCTGCGGCACTGGCCGGCGCTGGCCGAGGCCGCGCTCGTGCTCGTGCTGCTGCTGCAGCTGGCACGGCTGCTTTGGCTGGCGTTCGCGCCGGCGCCGGCGTCGGCCGGGGCGGCGCCGGTGGCGGTGGCGGCCGAGGCGCCGGCGCTGGCCGGCCTGGATCCGTTCTTCGGCAACGCACCGGAGGCGGCCGGCGAGGCCGGCAGCTGGCGGCTGTTCGGCCTGCGCGTGGCGGCCGACGGCGGCTCGGCCATCCTCGCCCGCGACGGCGGCCCGCAGCAGGCCTACCGCGTCGGCGACGCGCTCGCCCCGGGCGTGGTGCTGGAGGCGGTGGCCGCCGACCACGCCGTGCTGCTCGATGCCGGCGTGCGTCGCCGGCTGGAGCTGCCGGCGGTCCAGGGCGCCGGCCCGGGCGGCGGGCCTGCACCGGCCGCCCTGCCCGCTTCCGCGCCTGCGCCTGCGCCGGCCGCCCTGCCCGCTCCTGCGCCGGCCACCGCGGCCGCGCCCGAGCAGGAGACGCGCGACGTCGACCCCGCGCGCCTGCTCGCCGAGGCCGGGCTGCGCACCTACCAGGAGGCCGGCCGCGTGGCCGGCTACACGCTGATGCCCCGCGGCGACGCCGCGCTGCTGCGCGCCGCCGGCCTGCAGCCCGGCGACGTGCTGCTCAGCGTCAACGGCCAGGCGCTCGATCCGGAGCACCTGCCGGAAGTGGCCGAACAGCTCAAGTCCAACCCGCGCGCCGTCATCGCCTACCGACGCGATGGCCAGGTGCGGACCGTCACCCTCGGAACCGGCTCCCCATGACCCCACGCCCCGCCGCCCTGCTGCTGATCGCCGCGGGCGCACTCGTCTTCCCGGTGCCGCCGGCGCAGGCCCAGGCCGCGTCCGCGCCGGCGCTGCGCATGCAGAACGTGGAGCTGTCCGCGTTCATCCAGGACGTGGCGCGCGCCACCGGCACCACCTTCATCGTCGATCCGCGCGTGCAGGGCACGGTCACCGTCACCCGCGGCGACGCCATGTCCAACGAGGACCTGATGGGCGTGCTGCTGGCGGTGCTGCGCGGCAACGGGCTGATCGCCGTGCCCGCGGGCCCGGCCACCTACCGCGTGGTGCCGGACGACACCGCCGCGCAGCAGCCCGGTACGCCGCTGGGCTTCGCCACGCGCGTGTTCCCGCTGCAGCGCATCGACGCACGCGCCGCGGCCGAGACGCTCAAGCCGCTGGTCGGCCGGGGCGGCGTGGTGGTCGCGCTGCCGCAGGGCAACCAGTTGCTGGTGGCCGACTACGCGGACAACCTGCAGCGCATCTTCGGCCTGGTCGAGCGCATCGACCGCGACAGCGCCAGCATCGACACCGTCGCCCTGCGCAACACCTCGGCGCGCGAGCTGGCCGCCACCCTGGCCGGGCTCTACGGCGGCACCACCGACCGCAGCGCGGCCGCGCCGCTGTCCGTGGTGCCGGTGGAGAGCAGCAACTCGCTGCTGCTGCGCGGCAACCCGGCGCTGGTGCAGCGCGCCGCGCAACTGGCGATGGAACTGGACGCCCGCGCCGAGCGCAGCGGCGACGTGGCCGTGGTCCGTCTGCAGCACGCCAGCGCCGAACAGCTGCTGCCGGTGCTGCAGCAGCTGATCGGCCAGGCCCCGGACCCGGTGGCCGCCGCGTCCGGCGCCGACGCGGCGCGCATCCCGTCGGCCCCGGCCGGGGCCGCCACCGACGCGGCCAGCACCCAGATCATCGCCCCGGCCAGCGGCAAGCGCCCGGTGATCGTGCGCTACCCCGGCGCCAATTCGCTGATCGTGCACGCGGACCCGGACACCCAGCGCGTGCTGCTGGACGTGATCCGCCAGCTGGACGTGCGCCGCGAGCAGGTGCTGGTCGAGGCGCTGGTGGTGGAGATCTCCGACGAGGCCGCGCGCAAGCTCGGCGCGCAGCTGCTGCTGGCCGGCCGCGACGGACGCGTGCCCATCGGCCTGACCCAGTTCTCCAATGCAGGGCCGGGCATGGCCGCGCTGGCCGGCGGCGCGCTCGCCGGCGATTCGGAGAGCGAGGCGGCCGATCTGGCCCGCCGCGCCGCGGCGCAGGCGCTGCTCGGCCTGAGCGGCGGCCTGGTCGGCCTGGCCGACCGCAGCGACGACCGCCTGTTCGGCCTGATCATCAACGCGGTCAAGAGCGACACCGGCTCCAGCCTGCTGTCCACGCCCTCGATCCTCACCCTCGACAACGAGGAGGCGCGGATCATGGTCGGCCAGGAGGTCCCGGTCACCACCGGCGAGGTGCTGAGCACCAACAACGACAACCCGTTCCGCACCATCGACCGCCAGGACGTGGGCATCCAGCTCACGGTGCGGCCGCAGATCAACAGCGGCGGCGGCATCACCCTGTCGATCAAGCAGGAGGTGTCCTCGGTCAACGGCACCGTCAGCACCACCAGCGACGAGCTGGTGCTCAACAAGCGCGAGGTGGAGACCAACGTGGTGGTCGACGACGGCGCCATCGTCGCCCTGGGCGGCCTGCTGGACCAGAGCGACGAGGCGCGCACCGAGAAGATCCCGGTGCTCGGCGACATTCCGGCGCTGGGCGCGCTGTTCCGCAGCAGGTCGCGCAGCCGCAGCAAGACCAACCTGATGGTGTTCCTGCGCCCGACCATCGTCCGCGACGCCGCCGACGCGCAGCGCCACACCGCGGCCCGCTACGGCTACCTGCGCGAGCAGCAGCTGCGCGGGGACCCCACCGCGCTGGCCGAGCTCGACGCGGTGGTGCGCGACTACCTGCGCGCCAACCCGCCGGTCGCGCCGGTCGCGGCCCCCGCCCCCGCCCCCGCCCCCGCCCCCGCCAAGGCGCCGGTGCAGCCAGGCGCGGCCACGGACGGCGGTTCGCCGCGATGAGCACGGCCGCGCCTGCCCTGGCCTACGCCTTCGCCAAGCGCCACGGCGTGCTGCTGCTCGGCGCCGGCGGCCACGTCGCGCTGCGCGAGGGCAGCGACCCGCAGGCGCTGGCCGAGGTGCGGCGCGTGCTCGGCGTGCCCCTGCAGGTGGATGTGCTGGAGCGCGCCGAGTTCGACCGCCGACTCTCGGAGATCTACGCCGACGCCGCGCTCGGCAACGCTCCCGGAGTGGAGGCGCTGGACCTGCACGGCAACCTGGACTCGCTGGTGGAGGACATCCCCAGCACCGCCGATCTGCTGGAGAGCCAGGGCGACGCGCCCATCATCCGCCTGATCAACGGCGTGATCGCCGAGGCCGCGCGCATCGGCGCATCGGACGTGCACATCGAGCCGTTCGAATCGGCGCTGCGCGTGCGCTTCCGCGTGGACGGGGTGATGCGCGAGGCGGTGAGCCTGCCGGCGCGGGTGGCGCCGCTGCTGGTCTCGCGGGTCAAGGTCATGGCCCGGCTGGACATCGCCGAGAAGCGCGTGCCGCAGGACGGCCGCGTGTCGCTTGCCATGGGCGCCAAGGCGCTGGACGTGCGCGTCTCGACCCTGCCCACCCGCGGCGGCGAGCGCGTGGTGCTGCGCATCCTGGACAAGGATCAGGGCGCGCTTTCGCTGGAGCAGCTGGGCATGGAGCCGCCGGCGCTGGCCGCGCTGCGCGACGCGCTGCGCACGCCGAACGGCATCGTCATGGTCACCGGCCCCACCGGCTCGGGCAAGACGACCACGCTCTACGCCGCGCTGGCCGCGCTCAACGACGGCGAGCGCAACATCCTCACCGTCGAGGACCCGGTCGAGTACGCCATCGAGGGCGTCGGCCAGACCCAGGTCAACGCGCGCGTGGGCATGACCTTCGCCGCCGGCCTGCGCGCCATCCTGCGCCAGGACCCCGACGTGGTGATGGTCGGCGAGATCCGCGACGGCGAGACCGCGCAGGTCGCGGTGCAGGCCAGCCTGACCGGCCACCTGGTGCTGTCCACCGTGCACACCAACGATGCCGCCGGGGCCATCACCCGCCTGCGCGACATCGGCATCGAGCCCTTCCTGCTGGCCTCGAGCCTGCGCCTGGTGATGGCCCAGCGCCTGCTGCGCCGGCTGTGCCCGCACTGCCGGCGGCCGCGCGGCGACGACCGCCTGGACGCGGCGCTGGGCGGCGGGCGCGCCGGCGGCACCGTGTACGAGGCCGTCGGCTGCCCGCGCTGCAACCACACCGGCTACGCCGGCCGCATCGGCATCCACGAATTCATCGTCGTGGACGAGCGCATCCGCCGCCTGGTCGCCGAGGACGCCGGCGAGGACGCCATCGCCGAGGCCGCGTTCGCCTCCGGCGGCGGGCGGCTGGCCGACGCGGCGCGGCGCTGCGTGGCCGCCGGCGTCACCACGCCGGAGGAGGCCGTGCGCGTGACCCGCCAGGAGAACCCGGGCGATGTCGGCGTTTGAGTATTCCGCGCTCGACGGCCGCGGCCGCACCCGCACCGGCACGGTGGCCGCGGCCAGCGCGCGCGAGGCGCGCGCGCTGCTGGAACAGCGGCAGCTGGTGCCGGTGCGCCTGGAGCCGGCGCGTCAGGCCGCCGCGCGCGCCGCCGGTGGCCGCTTCACCGCGCGCGACCTGGCGCTGCTGACCCGCCAGCTGGCCACGCTGGCCGCCAGCGCGCCGCTGGAAGAGGCGCTGCGCACCATCGGCAGCCAGAGCGACCGCCGCGGCGTGCGCCGGGTGGTGATGGCCACGCACGCGCAGGTGCTGGAGGGCTACCGCCTGGCCGACGCCATGGCGCAGCAGGGCAACGCCTTCCCGCCGCTGTACCGGGCCATGGTCGCCGCCGGCGAGAGCTCGGGCGCGCTGCCGCAGATCCTGGAACGGCTGGCCGAGCTGCTGGAGCGGCAACAGCAGCTCCGCGCGCGCCTGGCCGGCGCGCTGGTCTACCCGGCGGCGCTGGCGTTCACCGCGGTGCTGGTGGTGGCGGCGCTGATGGGCTTCGTGGTGCCCAAGGTGGTGGAGCAGTTCGACTCGATGGGCCGCGCGCTGCCGTGGCTCACCCGCGCCGTGATCGCCGTGTCCGACGCGATCGCCCAGTGGGGCTGGCTGGGGCTGGCGCTGCTGGCGGTGGCGGGCGTGGCCTTCCTCCGGTTGCTGCGGCGCGAGGACTTCCGCATGCGCTTCGACGGCCTGCTGCTGCGCCTGCCGCTGCTGGGCCGGGTGCTGCGCGACCTGCATGCCGCGCGCATGGCGCGCACGCTGGCCATCATGCTCGAGAGCGGGTTGCCGCTGCTCGAGGGGCTGTCCATCACCGCGCGCACCGTGGGCAACCGCGTGCTGCGCGCGGCCACCGCCACCATGGTCACCGCAATCGACGAGGGCAGCAGCCTGTCGTCCGCCATGCGCCGCGCCGGCGTGTTCCCGCCCACCCTGCTGTACATGGCCGGCAGCGGCGAGGGCAGCGGCCGCCTGGCGCCGATGCTCGGACGCGCCGCCGACTACTTGGAGCGCGAGATCGACACCGTCTCGGCCGCCGCGCTGAGCCTGCTCGAGCCGGCCATCATCGTCGCCCTTGGCGGCGTGGTCGCGCTGATCGTGCTCTCCATCCTGCTGCCCATCCTCCAGTTCAACTCGCTCGCGCTCGGCTGAGCGCGCCCCGACCCCGCACCGAGGAACCGCCCATGCGACCGCCCCGCCGCTTCCGCCCGCATCCGGACGCCGCCGGCTTCACCCTGATCGAGCTGATGGTGGTCATCGTCATCATCGGCCTGCTGGCCACGGTGGTGATGATCAACGTGCTCCCCAGCCAGGACCGCGCCATGGCCGAGAAGGCCCGCGCCGACGTGGCGCTGCTGGAGCAGGCGCTGGAGACCTACCGCCTGGACAACCTGGCCTACCCGCGCAACGACCAGGGACTGCAGGCGCTGCTGCAGGCGCCGGCCGGGCTGGCGCGGCCCGAGCGCTACCGCAAGGGCGGCTACATCCGCCGGCTGCCGGACGATCCGTGGGGCAACCCCTACCAGTACCGGATCCCGGGCCGGCGCGGCGCGTTCGACGTCTATTCCTTCGGTGCCGACGGCGCCGAGGGCGGCGAAGGCGAGAACGCGGACATCGGCAACTGGCAGTGACCGCGCGCGCGCGCCCACGCCGCCACCTCCCCGCGCCGCGGCGCAGGCGCGCGCGCGGCTTCACCCTGCTGGAGCTGCTGGTCGCCGTGGCCATCGCCGGCCTGGCCGCCACCGCGGTGCTGCTCTCCCTGCCGGACGACGACGCCACCCTGCACCGCCAGGCCGACGGCTTCGCGCAGCGCCTGGGCCACGCGCGCGACGAAGCCATCCTCGGCGGGCGCACGGTGCAGGTGCAGGTGGACGCGGCCGGCTACCGCTTCGCGCGCCACGACTTCGGCGCCTGGGTGCCGCTGGAGGACGGTCCGTTCGCCGCCCGCGCCTGGCAGGACGGCGTGCGCGCGCTGCTGCCCGCGCGCCAGGACCGGCTGGGCTTCCGCTTCGATCCCACCGGCGCGGCCGAGCCGCAGGCGGTGGCGCTGGCCCTCGGCCAGGCCCGGGTGGAGGTGTCCGTCGATCCTGCCGGCAAGGTGGACGTGCATGGCCGCCCGCACTGAAGGGCCCGCCCGCGCGCCGGGCTTCTCCCTGATCGAACTGCTGGTGGCGCTGGCGGTGCTGGCGCTGGTCGTGGCCGGGCTGCTGAACCTGGCCGGCGAGAGCGCGCGCACCGCGGCGCATGTGGAGCAGCGGATACTGGCGGGCATCGTCGCCGACAACCTGGCCGCCGAGGCCATGCTGGCCGACGCCGCCACGCTGGCCGCCCCGGCCGACGGCGTGGCGCACCTGGGCGGGCGCGACTGGCGCTGGCGGCGCACGGCCACCGTAACCGGCGCGGACGGCCTGCTGCGGGTGGACATCGTGGTCGTCGGCGAGGACGGCGGCCAAGCCGCCGATGCGTGGGTGTTCCGGTGAAGGCGCGCGGCTTCACCCTGGTCGAAGTGCTGGTCGCGCTGGCGGTGTTCGCCCTGCTCGCGGCCGCGGCGGTGGCCATCCTGGCCTGGGCCGGGGACCAGCAGGCCGCGCTGCGCGCGCGCATGGAGCGGCTGGGCGAGCTGCAGCGGGCGCATGCGCTGCTCAAGGCCGACCTGTCGCAGGCCGCGGTGCGGCGCACGCGGTTGCCGGACGGCGGTATCGCGCGCAACGCCTTCGACGCCGCGCCGCCGGGCGACCTGTCGCGGCCGTTGCTGGGCTTCGTGCGCCGCGGCCGCGAGAACCCGGACGCCGAACCGCGCGCCTCGCTGCAGTACGTGGAGTACCGCGTGGTCGACGGCCGGCTGGAGCGCAGCGCGCGCCCGGCCCTGGACGGCACCGCCGCGGCCGCGCCGCAGGTGCTGCTGACCGGCGTGGAGGACGTGCGTGCCGGCTTCTACTCGCACGGGCAGTGGAGCGACGGCTGGATCGGCGGGGCGCAGGCGCTGCCGCGCGCGGTGCGTCTGGACCTGCGCCTGCGCGACTTCGGCCCGGTGCGCCAGGTGTTCGTGCTGCCGGAGGCCCCGCCGTGAGCGCGCCCCGTCCCGCCCGCCAGTCCGGCACCGCGCTGCTGTCGGTGCTGCTGATGGCCGCGCTCATGGGCGTGCTGGTGGTGGCGATGCTGGACGACATCCGCTTCGGCCTGCGCCGCACCGCCAACGCCGACGCAATGGCGCAGGCGCAGCGCCTCGCCTTGGGCGCCGAGGCGCTGGCGCGGCGCAAGGTCGCGGCGCTGGCGCGCGAGGACGTGGCCGTGGCCGCCTGGAATGGCCGGCCGTTGGCGTTTCCCGTCGAGCACGGCCTGGTCCGCGCGCGGCTGCGCGACGGCAGCGACTGCTTCAACCTCAACAGCGTGGTGGAAGGCGCCGCGGGCCAGTGGCGCCGGCGCGAGCTGGGCGTGCGCCAGTACGTGGCGCTGCTGCAGGCGCTGGATTTCAGTGCGGCGCAGGCGCAGGCGCTCGCCGACGCGCTGGCCGACTGGATCGACAGCGACCACCGCCGCGCGCCGTTGGGCGCCGAGGACGGCAGCTACGCCGCGCTGCAGCCCCCCTACCGCACCGGCGGCACGCTGCTGGCCGAAGTCAGCGAGCTGCGCGCCGTGCAGGGCTACACGCCGCCCGTGTACGCGCGCCTGCGTCCGTACGTGTGCGCGCTGCCGCGGCCGGACCTGTCGCCGGTCAACGTCAACGCGCTGGCCCCGGCGCGCGCGCCGGTGCTGAGCATGCTCACCTTGGGTGCGCTGACCCCGGCGCAGGCGCGCCGGGTGCTGGAGTCGCGCCCGGCCCGCGGCTGGCGCGACGCGGCCGCCTTTTGGGCCGACCCGGCGCTGCTGCAGGCGCCGGTGCCCAACGAGGTCTACGACCAGGTGTCGCTGCGCAGCCACTGGTTCGTGCTCGACGCCGAGGTCGAGTACGCCGGCGCGCAGGTCGTCCTCAGCGCGCTGCTGGAACAGGACGGCAGCCGCGAAGCACGCTTGGCCGCCCGCCGCTGGACCCGAGACGAATGATGAAACCGCCTTCCGCCACCCGCTTGACCCTGCTCGCGCGCGACCCGGCGCAGCCTTCCACCTGCCTGCGCATCGACCCGTCCGGGCGCATCCTCGCGCGGCAGCCGCTGCTTCCGGGGCAGGCACCGCCGCCGCCTCCGGGCGAGTCCGTGCGCGAGGTCGTGGCCGTGCCCGGCGAGTCGGTGCGGCTGCTGTGGCTGGAGCTGCCCGCGCGCCATCCGGCGCAGGCGCTGGCCGCCGCGCGGTTGCAACTGGAGGACCACGTCGCCGGTGCGGTCGAGGGACTGCACGTGGCCATCGCGCCGGCGGCCGCCGGCCCGCGCCTGCTGGGCGCGGTGGAGGACGCCACCCTGCGCGGCTGGCTGCAGCGTTGCGCACAACTGGGCATCTCGCCGCACGCGGTGGTGCCGGACTGCCTGCTGCTGCCCGAGGCCGACGACGGCACGCTGCTCGCCGCGCCGGCCGGGGACATGCTGGCCGTGCGCGGGCCTCGGCTGGCGTTCACCGCCGAGCCCGGGCTCGCACGCGCGATCGCGGGGGCGCGCCCGTTGCGGATGCTGGAACCCGGCGAGGCGGAGGCGCGCTTCGCCGCCGCCGCGGCCGGCGAACCGCCGCTGGACCTGCTGCAGTACGGCCACGCCCGCCGCGACCCCCGCGCGCGGCGCCGGCGCCGGCGGCTGGCGGTGCTGGCCGCGCTGGCGCTGTGCTCGCCGGTGCTGGTCGATGGCGCCCTGGCGCTGCGCTATGCGCTGGGCGCGCACTGGATGCAGGCGCGCGCCGACGCGCTGGCGGTGCAGCAGGTCCCGGCGCTGGCCGCCAGCGCCGACCCGTCGGCCGCGCTGCACGCACTGCACGCCGAGCTGGCCGCGCCCGCGGTGCTGGCGCAGCACTCGGCGGCGCTGTTCGGGGCGCTGCCGGCCGTGCCCGGCGCGCAGCTGGACAGCTACGAGTTCGCCACCGCCACCGGCGTGCGCGCCGGGCTGCTGCACGCGGGCGAACAGGACCTGGAAACGCTGCGCGAGCGCCTGGCCCCGGCGGGGCTGGCGCCGGTGCCGCTGGAGAGCCGGCCGGTGGACGGCGGGATGCGCAGCCTGGTGGGCGTGGAGGCATTGCGATGAGCGCAACGGGCAGAGGGACTTTCGCGCGCATGCACCCGTGGTGGGACGCCCGCGCGCCGCGCGAACGGTGGATGCTGGGG
The DNA here is from genome assembly GCF_003931635.1 of Pseudoxanthomonas sp. SGNA-20. Classification (NCBI taxonomy): domain Bacteria; kingdom Pseudomonadati; phylum Pseudomonadota; class Gammaproteobacteria; order Lysobacterales; family Lysobacteraceae; genus Pseudoxanthomonas; species Pseudoxanthomonas sp. SGNA-20. The sequence continues at coordinate 121,051 of NZ_RRYK01000001.1, forward strand.
GCGATGGCCGCGATGCTGGCGGCCTTCGCCTACTGGTACGGGCTGCACCTGCCGCTGCGCGGGGCGGCGGAGGCGGCGCGGCTCCGGCACGACCGGGCCGCGGCGGAGCTGGCGCGGGTGCGATCGGAGGCGGCGGGAGTCGCGGCGCTGGAAGAGCGCATGCCGGCGCGGCCAAGCGACGCGGCGGCGCTGCGGGCGGCGGTGCTGGCCGCGGCGGCGAAGGCCGGGCTGGCGGTGTCGCGCGAGCGCGACGACGGCGGCTTCGGCATCGAGGCCGATGCGGCCAGCCCGGGGCAACTGTTCGCGTTCCTGGATGCGTTGCGCCAGGACCACGGGCTGGCGCCGGCCACGCTCAGCGCGGCCAAGAGCGAAGGCCGGCTGCGCGTGCAGGCGCAGTTCGTGATGGCCGCGCATTGAGACATCCGCATGAAAAGGAAGAGCCCCGCGCAGGCGGGGCTCTTCCGGAAGCCAGGCGGCTTACCAGCTGAACTGGGTGCGGACCGCGTACTGCCCGGTCTCGTCCCCGGTGGCTTCGTTGTCGCCCCGGGTGTAGTTGAACATGAAGCGCAGGTTGGGGTTGACGTAGTAGTTGACGCCGAGGATGACGCTGGTGGCCTGGCGGTCGTCGATGTCCCGGTTCTCGATGGTGTCGTAGCGGGCGGTCAGCTCCCACAGGCCCCTGTCGGTGACCTTGGGCGCGCCGAACACGCCGGTGGCGGACTTGTACGCCTTGTGCCCGCCGTTGATCAGCCAGCTGCCCTGCAGGTACCAGGTGGTCACGTCCTGGTCGCCGCCGATGGGCTGGCCGAACACGGCGTTGACGTACTCGCCCTGGAAGAACAGCGGACCGAACGCGCCGGCCGCTTCCAGGCCGTAGGCGGTGACGGTGTTGCGGCTGGCGCCGGTGGTGGTGGCGATGGCCTGCGACGGGCCGCGGCGGCCGGCGTAGCTGGCCGAGGCGACGAGGTCGGCCGAGCCCTGGTTGGCGTCCTCGCGGCTGGCCCAGCCGCCGAAGTGCAGGGTGTCGTTGTCGGTATTGATCGGCGCCCAGGTGACGCGGCCGGCCGCGCCCATGCCCTCGTTGCGGCTGCCCGAGGCACCGCGCAGGTTGAACACGGTGAAGCCGGCGGTGTAGTTCTCGCCTGCGCGCTGGTAGCCCACGCCCTGCTGGAACTGGCGGCCGTTGAACAGGCCGGTGGCCGAGGCGAAGGGCCGCTCCATCATCAGCAGGTCGTTGGAACTGGTCAGTTCCTCCATCGAGCGGTACGGCTTGAAGTGGCCGATGGTGACCTTGCCGCCCCACAGGCCGGTGGCGATGTAGGCGTCGCGCAGGCCTTCGAGGTTGGTGCCGGCGGCGAAGTCCTGCTCCAGCTTGTAGTCCCAGCCCAGCGCCTTGCCGGCCAGGGTCAGGCGCGCGCGGCGGAACTCGCTGGTGCCGGTGGCCGAGGCCTGGTCGCGGTCGAAGGCGTAGGCGTCGAAGTGGATACGGCCGCCGAGCGAGGCCTCGAACTGCTTGTCGGGCGAGGTGACCTTCAGGCCGCCCTTGGTCTCCACCTTGGGCGTGGTGGTGGCGATGTTCTCGATGCTCTGCTGGGTGCCGACGTTGATGTCCGACTGCGCGTCGGTGCGCGCCTCCAGTTCGGCCACGCGGGCCTGCAGCGCGGCCAGCTGCGCCTTCAGTTCGGCCAGCTCGGCGCTGTCGGCGGCGGCGGCGTCGAAGGCGGCCGTGCCGGCGGCCAGCGCCAGGGCCAGTGCCAGGGGTGAATGACGCATGGATGCTCTCCGGATGATGAGGGGGTGCCCCGGCCGGTGCGCGCGGGGAAGGTCGCGCCGCCAGGTTCCGCGCGCAGCATGTGGCGGAAACATGACCGGCGTATGACGCCGCCTGTCACATGACGGGAAGGCGCGGCGCAGGATGCCGCCGCCGGTCATCCGCCCGTCATGGTTACGACATCTGGCTGTCATGCATCGCCTGTGCAATGGCCGGGCCGACGCGGGTCCCGCCGCGCCCCCTCTGCTGCCCCAACAGGAGCCCCGCTTGAACGCCATGTCCAAGTTCCGCGCCGCCGCCGCGCTGGTCGCGCTGTCCTTCGCCGCCCAGGCGCACGCCAACGACGTCACCGGTGCCGGCGCGTCGTTCGTCTACCCGGTGATGTCCAAGTGGTCGGCCGACTACAAGGCCGCCACCGGCAAGCAGGTCAACTACCAGTCCATCGGCTCGGGCGGCGGCATCGCCCAGATCAAGGCCGGCACCGTCGACTTCGGCTCGTCCGACGCGCCGCTGCCGCCGCAGGAGCTGGCCAAGTACAACCTCGCGCAGTTCCCGTCGGTGATCGGCGGCGTGGTTCCGATCGTCAACGTGCAGGGCGTCGCGCCGGGCGCGCTGAAGCTGGACGGCCACACCCTGGCCGGCATCTTCCTGGGCAGGATCACCCGCTGGAACGACCCGGCCATCGCCGCCCTCAACCGCGGCCTGGCGCTGCCCGACACCAAGATCACCGTGGTGCACCGTTCCGACGGCTCGGGCACCACCTTCAACTTCGTCAACTACCTGTCCAAGATCAGCCCCGAGTGGAAGCAGAAGGTGGGCGAGGGCACCTCGGTGCAGTGGCCGACCGGCATCGGCGGCAAGGGCAACGAGGGCGTGGCCGCCTACGTGAAGCAGATCAAGGGCGGCATCGGCTACGTCGAGCTGTCCTACGCGCTGCAGAACAAGCTCTCCCACGTGCAGCTGAAGAACGCCGCCGGCCGCTTCGTGCAGCCCAGCGACGAGACCTTCGCCGCCGCCGCGGCCAGCGCCGAGTGGGGCAAGGCCCAGGACTTCTACCTGGTGATGACCAACGCCCCGGGCGAGAACGCCTGGCCGATCACCGCCACCAACTTCATCCTCATGCACAAGAAGCCGAAGAACGCCGCCGGCGCCCGCAACGCCAAGGCCTTCTTCCAGTGGGTCTACGCCAACGGCGACGCCCAGGCCCGCCAGCTGGACTACGTCCCCCTGCCCGACGCCCTGGTCAAGCAGATCGAGGCGTACTGGGCCCAGAACATGAAGTACTGAGCAAGGGGCGGCGAGCCCCTCTCTCCCCTCGCCGCCCGGCACAGGGGCGCGGACCGGACGGTCCGCGCCCTTTCCTTTCCACGGCCCCCGGGACCGTCCAGCGGGGCCGCGGGGAAATGTCATACGGGTGTAACAAAAACATCATTTCATTACGTCCACGCCGGCCCGGCCGGCGCTCCTTCCTGTCGTGAGATCCCCGATGCTTCCCGCCCCGGTCCGCCTCGCCGCCCTGTCCCTGGCCCTGTCCCTGGCCGCCACCGCCTGCTCGCCCTCCGGCGACGGCGCCCCCGCCTCCGCGGCTCCGGCCCAGGCCGGCGCCGCGCCCGCCGGCCAGCAGACGCCGGTCGCGGCCGAGATTTCCGGCGCCGGCGCGTCGTTCATCTACCCGCTGGTGTCGAAGTGGTCGGCCGACTACCACGCCGCCACCGGCAACAAGATCAACTACCAGTCCATCGGCTCGGGCGGCGGCATCGCCCAGATCAAGGCCGGGACGGTGGACTTCGGCTCGTCCGACAAGCCGCTGTCCAGCGAGGAGCTGGCCGAGGCCGGCCTGGGCCAGTTCCCCTCCGCCATCGGCGGCGTGGTGCCGGTGTTCAACCTGCAGGGCGTCGAGCCGGGCCAGCTGCGCCTGACCGGCGCGCTGCTGGCCGACATCTTCCTGGGCAAGATCGCCACCTGGAACGACCCGGCCATCGCCGCGGCCAACCCCGGCGTGGCGCTGCCGGCGGAGAAGATCACCGTGGTGCACCGCTCCGACGGGTCGGGCACCACCTTCAACTTCAGCAACTACCTGGCCAAGGTCAGCCCGGAGTGGCAGCAGAAGGTCGGCGAGGGCACCTCGCTGCAATGGCCCACCGGCGTGGGCGGCAAGGGCAACGAGGGCGTGGCCGCCTACGTGAAGCAGATCAAGGGCGGCATCGGCTACGTCGAGCTGGCCTACGCGCTGCAGAACGGCATGCCCTACGCCTCGCTGCAGAACGCGGCCGGCCAGTGGGTGCAGCCCAGCGCCGAGAGCTTCGCCGCCGCCGCGGCCAGCGCCGACTGGGCCAATGCCCGCGACTTCAACCTGGTGATCACCAACGCTCCGGGCGAGAAGTCCTGGCCAATCACCGCCACCAACTTCATGCTCATGCGCAAGCAGGCCAAGGACCCGGCGCGCAACGCCGCCACGCTGGCCTTCTTCAAGTGGGCCTTCGAGCAGGGCCAGGCGCAGGCCGACGAGCTGCACTACGTGCCGCTGCCGCCGGAGCTGGTGCAGCAGATCGAGGCCTACTGGGCCAGCGAGTTCAAGTAAGCCGGCACGCCCGCGCCACACCGCGTCCCCTGCGCCGCCGGGCGGCGGTCCGACCCTCCCCGGACCGCCGCCCCCGCGCGCACCTATTCCCAGCGAGCCGATGAACACCATCACCCTGCACGCCAGCCAGGCCGACGCGCGCGAGCGCAGCGACGCCCGCGCCGACCGGATGTTCCACTACGCCCTGACCGCCTGCGTGGCCTTCGTGCTGGTCGCCCTGGCCGGGGCGGCGCTGTCGATGCTATGGGGCGGGCGGGACGCGCTGCAGACCCAGGGCCTGAGCTTCTTCTACTCGGCCGAATGGAACCCGGTCGAGAACCGCTTCGGCGCCCTGGTGCCGATCTACGGCACCCTGGTCACCGCGCTGATCGCGATGCTGATCGCGGTGCCGGTGAGCTTCGGCATCGCCTTCTTCCTCACCGAGGTGGCACCGCGCTGGCTGCGCGGGCCGGTCGGCACGGCCATCGAGCTGCTGGCCGGCATCCCCTCGATCATCTACGGCATGTGGGGCCTGTTCGTGCTGGTCCCGGTGATGACCGAATACGTCACTCCCTGGCTTAACGACACCCTCGGCACCGCGCCGCTGATCGGCCCGCTTTTCCAGGGGCCGCCACTGGGGATCGGCCTGCTGACCGCCGGGTTCGTGCTGGCGATCATGGTGATCCCGTTCGTGTCCTCGGTCATGCGCGAGGTGTTCCTGACCGTGCCGGCGCGGCTGAAGGAATCGGCCTACGCGCTGGGGGCCACGCGCTGGGAGGTCAGCTGGGACATCGTCCTGCCCTACACCCGCTCGGCGGTGATCGGCGGCGTGTTCCTCGGCCTGGGCCGCGCCCTGGGCGAGACCATGGCCGTGGCCTTCGTGATCGGCAACGCGGTGCGCCTGTCGCCCTCGCTGCTGGAGCCGGGCACGACCATCGCCGCGCTGATCGCCAACGACTTCGGCGAGGCCACCGAGACCTACCGTTCCGCGCTGGTGCTGCTGGGCTTCGTGCTGTTCATCGTCACCTTCGTGGTGCTCGCCATCGCCCGCCTGATGCTGCTGCGCCTGGCCCGCCGGGAGGGCAACTGATGTCCGCCACCACCGCGCTGTACCTGCGCCGCCGCGTCGTCAACGTCGTCGCCCTGGTGCTGTCCTGCGCCACCGCGCTGTTCGGCCTGTTCTTCCTGGGCTGGATCCTGTGGACGCTGGTGGCCAAGGGCATGGCCGGCATCGACTGGAACCTGTTCACCCGCATGACCCCGCCGCCGATGCAGGAAGGCGGCCTGGCCAACGCGTTCTTCGGCAGCGCGGTGATGTGCGTGATGGCGATCGCCATCGGCACCCCGCTGGGCATCGCCGCCGGCACCTGGCTGGCCGAGTACGGCAACGCGCGCAAGGCCGGCACCGTGGTGCGCTTCGTCAACGACATCCTGCTGTCGGCGCCATCGATCGTGCTGGGCCTGTTCGTGTACACGCTGTACGTGATGCAGACCGGCGGCAACTTCTCCGCCTTCGCCGGCGCGCTGTCGCTGGCCTTCATCGTGCTGCCGGTGGTGGTGCGCACCACCGACGAGATGCTGCGCCTGGTGCCGGTGCAGATGCGCGAGGCCGCGCTGTCGCTGGGCATCCCGCAGTGGAAGGTGATCGTGCAGGTGCTCTACCGCAGCGCCAGCGCCGGCATCGTCACCGGCGTGCTGCTGGCCCTGGCCCGCATCTCCGGCGAGACCGCGCCGCTGCTGTTCACCGCGTTCGGCAACCAGTACTGGAGCACTCATGTCTTCCAGCCCATGGCCTCGGTGCCGGTGGTGATGAACCAGTTCGCCGCCAGCCCGTACGAGTCCTGGCAGGTGCTGGCCTGGGCCGGCGCCCTGGTCCTGACCGTCTTCGTGCTGCTGGTGAGCCTGGCCGCACGCGCCCTGCTGCTGCGCAACCGGATCTCCCATGACTGACCCCGCCCTGGACCTGGCCATGAACCTCCCCGAGACCACCTCCGCCAAGCCGCTGTCGCTGGCCGCCGTCGCCCGTCCGGAGGCCGCCGCGGCGCCGGTCAAGCTCGCGGCACGCGGGCTGGACTTCTACTACGACCGGTTCCATGCGCTGAAGGGCATCGACCTGGAGATCCCGGAGAAGCGCGTCACCGCGCTGATCGGCCCCTCCGGCTGCGGCAAGTCCACCCTGCTGCGGGTGTTCAACCGGATCTACGCCCTGTACCCGAAGCTGGAGGCGCGCGGCCAGGTGCTACTGGACGGCGAGGACATCCTCTCGCCGAAGTACCCGATAAACCGGCTGCGCTCGCGCGTGGGCATGGTGTTCCAGAAGCCGGTGCCGTTCCCGATGACGATCTTCGAGAACGTGGCCTACGCCATCCGCCACCACGAGCGGCTGTCGAAGGCCGAGCTGGCCGGGCGCGTGGAGCAGGCCCTGCGCCAGGCCGCGCTGTGGGACGAGGTCAAGGACAAGCTGCGGCAGTCCGCGCTGGGCCTGTCCGGCGGCCAGCAGCAGCGCCTGTGCATCGCCCGCGCCGTGGCCCTGCGCCCGGACGTGCTGCTGCTGGATGAGCCGACCTCCGCCCTGGACCCGATCTCCACCAGCCGCATCGAGCAGCTGGTGGAGGAGCTCAAGCGCGACTACACGATCGTCATCGTCACCCACAACATGCAGCAGGCCGCGCGCGTATCCGACTACACCGCGTTCATGTACCTGGGCGAGCTGGTGGAACACGACCGCACCGAGACGATCTTCTCCAGTCCCTCGAAGCGGCAGACCGAGGACTACATCACCGGCAGGTTCGGCTGACGCCGAACCTGCCGGTGCGGGATTGGGGATTCGTGATTGGTGATTCGTAAGAGCAAACCAACGCTGCCACCTGAATCCCTAGTCCCGAATGCCTAATCCCGAACCAAGCACCGGAGGTGCTGAATGCATATCGTCAGGAGCTACGACGAGGAACAGCGACAGCTGGTCGAACAGATCATCGACATGGGGCATGTCGCGGTGGCGCAGCTGGAGGCGGCGCTGGACGTGGTCGAGCGCCGCGACGACTCCGCAGCGCGGCGGGTGGTCGCCAACGACGACGCCATCGACGATGCCGAGCGGCGGATCAGCCACGAGGTGATGCTGCTGGCCCTGCGCGGACCGCTTGCGCGCGACCTGCGCGAGATCCTGGTCGGGGTGCGCATCCCCGCGGACATCGAGCGCATCGGCGACTACGCCGCCAATGTGGCCAAGCGCTCGATCGCCCTCAACACCGCGCCCCCGCTGCCGCATACCGCTGGCCTGCGGGCGCTGGGCATGCTGGCCGCCGGCCAGGTCCGCCAGGCCCTGCGCGCCTACCGCGAGGGCGATGGCGAACTGGCCCTGCAGGTGCGAGACAACGACGCGCGCCTGGACCAGCAATACACCGCCCTGTTCCGCGAGCTGCTCACCTACATGATGGAGGACCCGCGCACCATCACCCCATGCACGCACCTGCTGTTCATGGCCAAGAACCTGGAGCGGATCGGCGACCATGCCACCAACATCGCCGAGAACGCCTGGTTCCTGCTGCACGGGGAACCGCCCCCCGAGCCGCGCGACAAGCGCGACGGGACCGCGGCGGCGGCCCCGCCCTGAACCGGCACGCGGTCCCGCGGGCCGGCGGTGCCCCCGCCGGGGCCGCCGTGAAGTACCCTTGCGGGCATGACCGAAAGCGATCTGGACGACCTGCACAAGGACGAGACCCCGGCCGCGCCTCCCGGCGCGATGGCGCGCCGCTTCCGCGGCTTCCTGCCGGTGGTGGTGGACGTGGAAACCGGCGGCTTCGACTGGAACCGCCATGCCCTGCTGGAGATGGCGGCGGTCCCGATCGAGATGGACGAGCAGGGCCTGCTGGTGCCCGGCAAGACCGCCAGCGCGCACTTCATCCCCGCGCCCGGCACCGAGATCGATCCCAAGTCGCTGGAAGTGACCGGCATCGACCTGGACCACCCGTTCCGCCTGGCCAAGCCCGAGCGCGACGCACTGGGCCACGTGTTCAACCAGGTCCGCGCCGCGGTGCGCCGGCACGGTTGCCAGCGCGCGATCCTGGTCGGCCACAACGCCCACTTCGACCTGAACTTCGTCAATGCCGCGGTGGCGCGCAGCGGGCACAAGCGCAACCCGTTCCACCCGTTCAGCGTGTTCGACACGGTGACCCTGGCCGGCGTGGCCTACGGCCAGACCGTGCTGGCGCGGGCGATGCAGGCGGCCGGGTTCGAATGGGACGCCAAGGAAGCGCATTCGGCGGTGTACGACGCCGAGCAGACCGCGCGCCTGTTCTGCCGCATCGCCAACGCCTGGCCCTCGCCGCTGCCGGGCTGAGCGCCGCCGTTCAGCCCAGCTGCAGGCGGTCGCGGCCCTCGCGCTTGGCCCGGTACAGGGCCGCGTCGGCGCGCCGGTACAGGTCCTCGGCGTCCTCGCCCGGGCGCAGTTCCACCAGGCCCAGGCTGAAGCTCACCTCCAGGTCCTCCAGGCCGGCCCAGGGCCGGTGTGCGCGGGTCCGCGCCTGCAGCCGCTCGCAGGCAGGCAGTGCTTCCTCCAGCCGGGTATCGGGCATCAGCAGCGCGAACTCCTCGCCGCCCAGCCGCGCCACCAGGTCCGAGCCGCGGCGCTGGCCGTGCAGCAGCTGGCCGAACTCGCGCAGCACCTGGTCGCCCACGCTGTGCGAGCGGGTGTCGTTGATCCGCTTGAAGTGGTCGATGTCCAGCAGCGCCAGGCACAGCGGATGCGCGCCACGCCGGGCCAGGGCCAGGTCGCGGGCCAGGGTTTCCTCGAACTGGCGCCGGTTGGGCAGGCCGGTCAGGGCGTCCTCGCGGGCCTGGCGGGCATAGCCCTCGGCCTGCTCGCGCAGCTGCTCCAGCAGGCCGGCACGCTCGCGGTCGATTTCCTGCAGCCGCTGCGCCTGCGCCTTCAGGTCGGCGGTGCGCGCGTCCACCAGCTGCGCCAGGCGCCGGTTGCTGGCCTGGTAGCTGTGCACGCGGTAGCGGTACAGGCCGTACAGCAGCAGCAGCGCCAGCAGCACGCCGCCGATGCGCACGTCGCTGCGCTGCCACCACAGCGGCCGCACCTGGAACGACCAGCGCGCCGCCTGCGGGCTCCACGCCCCGCCCGGGTGCGCGGCCTGCACCTCCAGGGTGTACTGCCCCGGCGGCAGGCCGATGAATTCCACGTCGCGGCGGGTGCCGCGCTCGATCCAGCCGCCGTCCAGGCCGTGCAAGCGGGTGCGGTAGCGGATCCGCTCCGGCAGCAGGTAGCTGAGGCCGGCATAGGTCACCGCCAGGCGGCTGCCGCCCGGCAGTGCGGTGGTCGCGCGCCAGTCCAGCACCTGCCCGTCCACGCTCACCGCCTCGATCACCGGCGGCGGCGCCGGCCGGTCGGCGTAGCGCGCCAGCCGCTCCGGGTCGACGCTGGCGGCGCCGGCGGCGGTGGCGAGCCAGATGCTGCCGTCGCGCCGCCGGATCGCCGCCGGCGAGGAGCTGCCATTACCCTGCGAGCTGGGCAGGCCGTCGATCTCGGTGTAGTGCTGCAGCGGCAGGCGGCCGCTGCCGGCCCCGTCGGCGGCGGCCTCCAGCGCCGCCAGCGGCACCCGCAGCACGCCGCGATTGCTGGTGATCCAGGCATCGCCGGCGGTGTCGGCCAGCAGCGAGAACACCGCGTCCACCGGCAGGCCCTGCTCCAGCCCGACCCGCGCCGGACGGCCATCGCGGATGCGGAACAGGCCGCGGTCGCTGGCCACCCATACCGCACCGCCGACCTTGTGGAAGCCGAACACGGTGCGCGGGTCGCCGCCGGCGCGCTCCAGCGGCAGCTTTTCCACCGTGCCATCGGCGCGCAGCACGCTGGCACCCTCGACCGAACCGATCCACAGCTCGCCGTCGATCGCCGCCAGCGCGGTCACCAGGCCCTGCGGCATCCCGGGCACCGGCGGCGGCGGAAGCACGCCGGCGTCGTCGACCACCACCACCCCGCGGCGGGTGCCGACCCAGGCCCGGCCGTCGCCGTCCACCGCGATCGCGCGCACGTGGCCGCTGGGCACGCCCTCGGCCTGGCCGTAGTGCTGCAGCAGCCGGCCCTGGCGCAGGCGGAACACGCCATCGGCGAAGGTACCGACCCACAGGTCGCCCTCGCGGCCCTCGGCCAGGCTCAGGATCGAGGGCACCGGCGCGTTGCCGCCCGGCAGCGGCACCGGGTGGAAGCGGCCGTCGGCGCCGAGCCGGTCCAGGCCGCCGCCGCCGCCCACCCACAGCGTGCCGGCCGAGTCCTCCAGCAGCGCGCGCACGTATTCGCCGCCGAGGCCGTCGCGCCGGGTCCAGCCGGTGAACAGCGCCTCGCGCAGGCGGAACAGGCCGCCGTTGGCGCCGATCCAGATGCCGCCCTCGGCATCCTCCAGCAGGCTGGGGATGCGGCCGTTGGTCAGCCGCTCCGGCGGCAGCCATTCCTGCCCGTGCGGGCCGATCCGGGCCACGCCGCGGTTCTCGGTGCCCAGCCACAGGTAGCCCTCGCGGTCCTGCAGCATCGAGGTGAAGTAGCCGGCGCCGGGCAACACGTGCACCGCGGCGAAGCGGCCGTCCCCGCGGCGGCGGAACACGCGTTCGCCGGCCGCCAGCCACAGCGTGCCGTCGGGGGCGATGTAGGGCCAGACCAGGCCCGCGGGCAGGCCATCGGCGGGACCGAAGCGCCGCCACTGGCCATCCACCGCGCGCACGACCAGGCCTTCCAGGGTGCCGATCCACAGGTTGCCGGACGCATCCACGGCCATGCGCGGGAAGCTGGCCGGCAGCGGGATCCCCGGCGGCGGCGCGATGTACTCCAGGCGCCCGTCCGGCTGCACGCAGCCCAGGCCATGGTTCTCGAACAGCAGCCACAACCGGCCGCCGCCGTCCATCACCATGTCGTGGACCAGGGCGCGGGGCCACTCCGGCGGGCGTTCCAGGTATTCCCAGGCGCCATCCGCGCCCAGGCGGCCGAGGTTGCCCCGCGAGTCGCTAAGCCACAGCCGCCGCTGCGGGTCCAGGTACAGCGCGCCGACGCCGTTGTCGCGCAGGCCCGGCCGGGTGCCGCGGTGGAACGGGGTGAACTCGACGCCGTTGTAGCGGACCACGCCCTCCCAGGTCGCGAACCAGAGGTAGCCCTCGGCGGTCTGGGCCATGTCGCGCACGGAGTTGTGCAGCAGGCCGTTGCGCGTGCTCCAGGCGTCGATCGCGTAGTCGCGCAGCGGCGGTGGACCCGGCGGCGCGGCCAGCACCACCGCCGGCAGCCACGCCAGCAGGCACAGCAGCAGGGCCTGCGCGATGCGCAACCGGCATCCGCGGGTGGTCCACCGGGATCCGCTCGGCCGCATCACGCCCCCTGTCCCCGCCGCCCCCTCAGCCGCCGCGCTGGCGGACCGCCTCGAACAGGCAGATGCCGGCGGCCACCGACACGTTGAGGCTTTCCACGTCGCCGGGCATGGGGATGCGGACCAGGCCGTCGCAGGTCTCGCGGGTCAGCCGGCGCAGGCCATCGGCCTCGCCGCCCAGCACCAGGGCGACGTTGCCCTTGAGGTCCACGCCGTAAAGGGTGTCGTCGACCTCGCCGGCCAGGCCGTAGGCCCACACGCCCAGCTTCTGCAGCTCGCGCAGGGTGCGTGCGAGGTTGGTGACCTGCACCACCGGCAGGCGGTCGGCGGCGCCGGCCGAGGTCTTGCGCACGGTGGCGTTCACCGGTGCCGACTTGTCCTTGGGGATGACCACCGCGGTGGCGCCGGCGGCCAGCGCGCTGCGCAGGCAGGCGCCGAGGTTGTGCGGGTCCTGCACGCCATCGAGCACCAGCAGCAGGGCCTTGCCTCCGGCGGCCTCGACCAGGCCGGGCAGCTCGCTTTCGTCCCAGGTCCTGGCGGCGGCGTAGCGCGCGGCGACGCCCTGGTGGCGGACGTTGCCGCCGATGCCGTCCAGCGCCTGGGTGGCGACCTTGCGCACCTCGATCCCGTAGCGGCGGGCCTGCTCCTCGATCTCGACCAGGCGCGGATTGCGCGCACCGGAGTCGACCAGGACCTCGCGCACGTGCTCCGCATCGTTCTCGATGGCGGAGGCCACGGCGTTGACGCCCACCACCCACTGGTTCTGCTTGCTCATCGACTGCACGGCCACGTAAGGAAGGCCGGCATTATCGCATCCCCCCGCGATCGCCGCCGGCGCGGGCCTTCAGCCGTGCGCGGGCCACCAGGCCGGCGCCGCGGCTCCGCTCCAGCAGCGGGGCGAACTAACCGCCGAAGGCCTTCCGGCAGATCCGGCAGTGGCAGGTCGAGGCGGCACCCGGGGTACCGGTGGCGCGGAAGCGGACCGCACCGCAGTGGCAGCCGCCGCCATCGTCCGGGCTTGCGCCATGGCCGCCCACGGCCCCGTCCTCAGTACTTGCGCTTGGGCCGCTTCGCCGGCTGGCCGCGCGGTGGCAGCGGCGGCAGGCCGCCGTCGGCGTCGTCCGGGACCAGGCGGAAGTCGATCTTGCGGTCCTCCATGCTGGCCTTGAGCACCACGATCCGCACCCGGTCGCCGAGGCGGAACTCCAGCCCGCGGCGCTCGCCGGTGAGCATCTTCCGCATCGGGTCGAACTGGTAGTAGTCGTGCGGCAGCTGGGTCACGTGCACCAGGCCGGTGACCTTGGACTGCTCCAGCTCCACGAACAGGCCGAAGCTGGTCACGCCGCTGACCACGCCGTCGAACTGGCCGCCGACGTGCTTCTCCATCCACGCCGCGCGGTAGCGCTCGTCGACTTCGCGCTCGGCTTCGTCGGCGCGGCGCTCGCGCTCGGAGCACTGCAGCGCCAGGCCGGCCATGTCGCGGGCCGAGTACAGGTAGCCGTCGGGCTTGCCGCGCTTGAGCGCGTGCTTGATCGCGCGGTGCACCAGCAGGTCCGGGTAGCGGCGGATGGGCGAGGTGAAGTGGGCGTAGGCCTCCAGCGCCAGGCCGAAGTGGCCGACGTTGTCCGGCGAGTACACCGCCAGGCTCTGGCTGCGCAGCAGCACCGACTCCAGCAGGGTGGCGTCGGCGCGGTCGCGCACCTTCTTCAGCAGGCGGGTGAAGTCGCCGGGCGTGACCTTGCTCCACGGCGGCAGGCTCAGCCTGAACTCCTTGAGGAACTCCAGCAGGTCCGCGTACTTGGATTCCGGCGGCTTCTCGTGGATGCGGAACGGCGCCGGGATCCGGGTCTTCAGCAGGTAGCGCGCGGCCTCGACGTTGGCCGCGATCATGCATTCCTCGATCAGCTTGTGCGCGTCGTTGCGCGGCAGCATGCCAGCCTGGGTGACCTCGCCGCGGTTGTCGAGCACGAAGCGCACCTCGGTGGTCTCGAACTCGATCGCCCCGCGCCGGGCGCGGGCGGCGGCCAGCACCTGGTAGAGCTGGTACAGGCGCTCGACCTGCGGCATCAGTGCGCCGACCTGCGCCTTCGCCTCCGGGTCGTCCTCGCCCACCGCCTTCCACACCTGGGTGTAGGTCAGGCGCGCGTGCGAGTTCATCACCGCCTCGTAGAACTTCGAGCGCACCACCTCGCCCTCGTGGTCGACCTGCATGTCGCACACGAAGCACATGCGGTCGACCTTCGGGTTCAGCGAGCAGATGCCGTTGGAGAGCGTCTCCGGCAGCATCGGCACCACGAAGCCGGGGAAGTACACCGAGGTGGCGCGTTTCTGCGCCTCCTCGTCCAGCGGCGTGCCCGGGCGCACGTAGTGGGAGACGTCGGCGATCGCCACCACCAGGCGGAAGCCCTGGCGGTTGGGCTCGCAGTACACCGCGTCGTCGAAGTCCTTGGCGTCCTCGCCGTCGATGGTCACCAGCGGCAGGTCGCGCAGGTCCACGCGGTCGCCGATCATCGACGGCTCGACCTGCAGCGGGATCGCGGTGGCCTCGTCCAGCACCTCCGGCGGGAACTCGTGCGGCAGGTTGTGGCCGTGGATCGCGGTCTCCACCACCAGCGACGGGGTCAGGCTGTCGCCCAGCACCGCCACCACCTTGCCGATCGGCGGGCGCCGGGTGTCCGGCGGGGCCACCAGCTCGCACACCACCAGCTGGCCTTCGCGCGCGCCGCCGGTGGCGTCCGGCGGGATGTGCAGGTTGCGCTGCATGCGCGCGTCGTCGGGGACCACGAAGCTGATGCCCGCCTCGCTGCCGAAGCGGCCGATCAGCCGGTGCACGCCGCGCTCGAGCACGCGGGCGATGCTGCCCTCGCGGCGGCCGCGGCGGTCGATGCCGGTGACGTTGGCCAGCGCGCGGTCGCCGTGCATGACCTTGCGCATCTCGTACGGGGCCAGGAACAGGTCGTCGCCGCCGCCGTCCGGGCGCAGGAAGCCGAACCCTTCCGGGTTGGCGATCACGGTGCCGGGGATCAGGTTGGTCTGCTCGAGCGGGGCGAAGCCGCCGCGCCGGTTCTGCACCAGCTGGCCATCCCGCACCATCGCGCCCAGGCGCTTGCCGAGGGCCTCGAACCGTTCCGGATCGCCGTCCAGCCCGAGCAGGGCCGCCAGCTGCGCATGGGTCTGCGGGCCATCCGCCTCCTCCAGGGTGGCGAGGATCGCCTCGCGGCTGGGGATCGGATTGTCGTAGCGCTGGGCCTCGCGCTCGGCGAAGGGATCGGGCACCGCCGCGATCACCCGCCGTGGCGCGCGCACCGCCGCCCCGGCCTTGCCCGGCCGCGCCGCGGGCGCCGGCTCCGGCATCCACGGTGGCAGCTTGTTGCCTGCCTGGCGCCCTGCGCCGGCCTTGCCGCCCGCCGTCCTGCTTCCCTTTCCTGCGCCGGCGCCGCCGGCTCCCTTGCGGCTGCCGCCGCGACTTCCAGTCTTCTTCATGGGCCGATCCTACACCCCGGCTGCTGTACCGGACCCGGGGTCCGCCGCGACCGCCGTGCACGGACCGTTGACATTGCCTTCGCGCGCCTCCAGAATGCGCCGCCTCACCTGCCCAGGTGGCGGAATTGGTAGACGCACTAGTTTCAGGTACTAGCGGGTAAAACCGTGGAGGTTCGAGTCCTCTCCTGGGCACCAAGACACCGGCTTTCGGGCCTACGAAGAACCCCGCCAACGGCGGGGTTTTTTGCATCCGGCGTTCCGCCCCGCGCCGCGCGGGGACTGTTGACAGGTGCAACCGCCTCCCGCAGAATTGCCGCCCTGCGCCGCCCAGGTGGCGGAATTGGTAGACGCACTAGTTTCAGGTACTAGCGGGTAAAACCGTGGAGGTTCGAGTCCTCTCCTGGGCACCAACGGCGCAGCGGCCAGACGGCCATCGATGAACCTCGCCCCGGCGAGGTTTTTTCGTATCAGGGCCCGCGAACGTGGGCATCACCAGGCCCCCGGCGTCCTTCTGGCACGATCCGGGTCCGCGCAGGGGGATGCATAGGCATGGACCCACAACAGATCATCTTCCTCGCCATCCTCGGCGCCGCGCTGGCACTGTTCGTCAGCGGGCGCATGCGCGTGGACCTGGTGGCGATGCTGGCCCTGCTCGCGCTGGCCTTCACCGGCATCCTCGACGCGCGCCAGGTCCTGGCCGGGTTCTCCAGCGAGCCGGCGATCATCGTGGTCTCGGTCTTCGTGCTTTCCGCCGGCCTCTCCGCGACCGGCATCACCGACCGCATCGGCGCGGCGATCGGGCGCGCGGCCGGCGGCAGCGAGTGGCGCACGATCGCGGTGGTGATGCCGGCGACCGCCGCCCTGGCCGCGTTCTCGCACCACGTCATGGTCACCGCGATGATGCTGCCGATCCTGATGCGGCTGGCGCGGGAACGGCAGCTGGCGGCCTCGCGCCTGCTGATGCCGATGTCGCTGGCCGCCTCGCTGGGCACCACCCTGACCCTGTTCAGCGCGCCGGCCTTCCTGCTGGCCAGCGACCTGCTGCAACGCGCCGGCGGCGAGGGCCTGGACATCCTCGCCGTGACCCCGATCGGCGCGGTGCTGGTGGTGCTGGGCACGGTCTACATGCTGCTGGCGCGCTGGCTGGTGCCGCGCCGCCAGGGCGAGGCCCCGCAGGGCGACTACATGCGCCTGGAGCGCTACTACACCGAGCTGCTGGTCGAGGAAGGCTCGCCCTGGGTCGGGCGCACCCGGCGCGAGTTCGACGAGGCCTTCAGCGAGCGCCTGCAGGTGGTGGACTGGCTGCGCTACGGCATGCGCCGGCGCCGGCAGTCCGGCGACAGCCCGCTCGCGGCCGGCGACGTGCTGCTGGTGCGTGCCTCGCCGGACGAGATCGCCTCGATCAAGGACGAGCCGGGCCTGGCCCTGCACGCGGTGGCCAAGTACGGCGACAGTCCGCGCCAGGGCGGCCAGGCCGAGCTGCTGGGCGACGAGCAGCTGGTGCAGGCGGTGGTCGCGCCGCACTCGGAGTTCATCGGCCGCAGCGTGGCCGACATCGACTTCCTGCGCACCCTGGGCGTGGTCGTGGTCGGCCTGTGGCGGCGCGAGGGCTGGCTGCACGGCGAACTGTCGGAGATGCGCCTGGAAGAAGGCGACCTGCTGGTGCTGTGGGGCCGCGAGGCCGACATCCGCCCGCTGTCCTCCCACCATGGCTTCATGATGCTGATGCCGTTCCAGGGCCGCGGCCAGGCCCGCCGCCGCGCGCCGGTGGCGCTGGCGATCATGGCCGCCACCGTGGCCGCCGCGGCCACCGGGCTGCTGGCCCCGCAGGTCGCCTTCCTCGCCGGCGCGGTGGCCATGGTCCTGTGCCGCTGCGTGCCGGTGGAGGAGGCCTACCGGCAGGTCGACGTGCGCATCTACGTGATGATCGCCGGGGTGATCCCGCTGGGCATCGCCATGGAGCGGACCGGCACCGCCCAGGCCGTGGCCGACCTGCTGATGGCCCACGCCGCCCAGTGGCCGGTGTTCGGGCTGCTGCTGGTGATGTTCTGGACCGCCGCCCTGCTCACCCAGATCCTGTCCGACGCCGCCACCACCGTGCTGCTGGCGCCGATCGCGCTGGCGGTGGCCGAGGCCCTGGGCCTGCCCCCTGCCCCGTTCGTGGTCTGCACCGCGATGGGCGCGGTGGCCTCGTTCCTGACCCCGATCGGCCACCACGGTAACCTGCTGATCCTCAACCCGGGCCGCTACACCTTCGGCGACTTCCTGAAGGCGGGGGTGCCGCTGACCCTGCTGATCGGCCTGGCCTCGGCCTGGATGGCCCGCGCCCTGTGGCTCGGCGGCCCGCTGCTGCCTTCCCTGCCCTGAGCGGCGGGCGCCGGGCGGCGGCACGCGGGTAGAATCGCGCTCCTGTCCCGCAGCTGTGCCCGCAATGACCGAAACCATCCGCCCCGCCTTCCACGGCTTCGAACAGATCCCGCTGCGCGAGTACGCCGAGCGCGCCTACCTGGACTATTCGATGTACGTGGTCCTGGACCGCGCCCTGCCGTTCCTCGGCGACGGGCTCAAGCCGGTGCAGCGGCGCATCATCTATTCGATGAGCGAGCTGGGGCTCAACGCCGCGGCCAAGCCGAAGAAGTCGGCGCGCACCGTCGGCGACGTCATCGGCAAGTACCACCCGCACGGCGACTCGGCCTGCTACGAGGCCCTGGTGCTGATGGCCCAGCCGTTCTCGTACCGCTACCCGCTGATCGAGGGCCAGGGCAACTTCGGCTCGCCCGACGACCCCAAGTCGTTCGCGGCCATGCGCTACACCGAGGCCAAGCTGACCCCGATCGCCGAGGTGCTGCTGGGCGAGCTGGGCCAGGGCACGGTGGACTGGACGCCGAACTTCGACGGCACCCTGGAGGAGCCGAGCTGGCTGCCGGCGCGCCTGCCGCACCTGCTGCTCAACGGCACCACCGGCATCGCCGTGGGCATGGCCACCGACGTGCCGCCGCAC
Source organism: Pseudoxanthomonas sp. SGNA-20 (assembly GCF_003931635.1). Lineage (NCBI taxonomy): Bacteria > Pseudomonadati > Pseudomonadota > Gammaproteobacteria > Lysobacterales > Lysobacteraceae > Pseudoxanthomonas > Pseudoxanthomonas sp. SGNA-20. Next base: position 139,221 of record NZ_RRYK01000001.1, read on the forward strand.
AACCTCAACGAGATCGTCAGCGCCTGCGTGCGCCTGCTCGACGACCCGGACGCCAGCGTCACCGACCTGTGCGAGCACGTGCGCGGCCCGGACTACCCGACCGAGGCGGAGATCATCACCCCGCCGGCCGAGCTGCGCGCCATGTACGAGAGCGGCAGCGGCAGCGTCCGCGCCCGCGCCACCTGGCAGAAGGAGCACGGCAACTTCGTCGTCACCGCCCTGCCCTACCAGGTCTCCCCGTCCAAGGTGATCGAACAGATCGCCGCGCAGATGCGCGCCAAGAAGCTGCCGTGGCTGGAGGACATCCGCGACGAGTCCGACCACGCCAACCCGGTGCGGGTGGTGCTGGTGCCGCGCTCCAACCGCGTGGACGCCGAGCAGCTGATGGGCCACCTGTTCGCCACCACCGACCTGGAGAAGAGCTACCGGGTCAACCTCAACGTCATCGGCCTGGACGGCAAGCCGGCGGTCAAGAACCTGCGCACCCTGCTGGAGGAGTGGCTGACCTTCCGCACCGACACCGTGGTGCGCCGGCTCAAGCATCGCCAGGAGAAGGTCGAGCGCCGCCTGCACCTGCTGGAAGGCCTGCTGGTCGCCTTCCTCAACCTCGACGAGGTGATCCGCATCATCCGCACCGAGGACGAGCCCAGGCCGGTGCTGATGGCCCGCTTCGGGCTGACCGAGGAACAGGCCGACTACATCCTCGAGACCAGGCTGCGCCAGCTGGCCCGGCTGGAGGAGATGAAGATCCGCGGCGAGCAGGAGGAGCTGGCGAAGGAGCTGGAACGCATCCTCGCCACCCTGGACAGCAAGGCCAAGCTCAAGAAGCTGGTCAAGGACGAGCTGCTGGCCGACGCCAAGAAGTTCGGCGACGCCCGCCGCTCGCCGCTGGTGCAGCGCGAGGCCGCGCACGCCATCGACGAGACCGAGCTGGTGCCCAGCGAGCCGGTCACCGTGGTGTTGTCGCAGAAGGGCTGGGTGCGTGCGGCCAAGGGCCACGACGTCGATGCCGCCGGCCTGTCCTACCGCGAGGGCGACGCCCTGCTGGCGGCGGTGCGCGCGCGCAGCACCTGGCAGGTGGCCTTCATCGACTCCCAGGGCCGCAGCTACTCGACCCCGGCGCACACCCTGCCCTCGGCGCGCGGCAACGGCGAGCCGCTGACCGGCCGCTTCTCGCCCGCCAGCGGCGCCTCCTTCCTGGCCCTGGCCAGCGGCGAGGACGAGACCCGCTTCGTGCTGGCGTCCTCGCATGGCTACGGCTTCGTGACCCGCTTCGAGAACCTCACCGGCCGCAACAAGGCCGGCAAGGCGCTGATCAACCTGGCGCCCGGCGCGACCGTGCTGCAGCCGGCTTTGGTCGGCAACCTCGGGACCGACCGCATCGTCGCGGTGACCAGCGCCGGCCACCTGCTGGCGATCCCGGCCGCCGAACTGCCGGAGCTGGACAAGGGCAAGGGCAACAAGCTGATCGACATCCCGCGCGCCAAGCTCGGCACCGAGCGGGTGGTGGCGGTGGCCGCGGTCGGCCCGGCGCAGAAGCTGCAGGTCTACAGCGGCCAGCGCACCATGACCCTGTCGTTCAAGGACCTGGATGCGTATCTGGGTGCGCGGGCGACGCGGGGTGGATTGCTGCCGCGGGGGTGGCAGAAGGTGGATGGCCTTGACGTCGAGTAGCACGTCGTAGCCTGGCACCCGCAGCGTGCGGCGGCGCGGCAGGCGCCGTCGCAGGCATCCCGTGCAGTCCCGCGCCACCCCACAGGAGTCGCACGATGGAACCGGAATTCTGGCTGCAGCGCTGGCGCGAGGGCCGCACCGGCTTCCATCGCGACGCGGTGATGCCGCTGCTGGAAAAGCACTGGCCCAGGCTGGGAGCGGCCGACGGCGCGCCGGTATTCGTGCCGCTGGCCGGCAAGACCCTGGACATGCACTGGCTGGCCGCGCGCGGGCATGGGGTGCTGGGTTGCGAGCTGTCGCCGCTGGCGGTGGAGGCGTTCTTCGCCGAGGCCGGCCTGGCCCCGGAACAGGAACGGGACGCGGACGGGCTGCACCATCGCGCCGGCCGCATCGACCTGGTCGAGGGCGACGTGTTCGCGCTGGCCGACGCCACCCTGGCGCGGATGCAGGCGGTCTACGACCGCGCCGCGCTGATCGCCCTGCCGACCGCCCTGCGGCGCCGCTATGCCAGCCAGGTCTACGGCCGCCTGCCGCGCGGCTGCCGCGGCCTGCTGATCACCCTGGAATATCCGCAGGAGCAGATGCAGGGCCCGCCGTTTTCGGTGGCGGAAACCGAGGTCCGCGGGCTGTTCGCCGCGGACTGGGAGGTGGAGCTGCTGGAGCGGCGCGACATCCTCGCCCAGGAGCCGCGCTTCGTCGCCGATGGCGTCACCGCGCTGGCGACCGCGGTCTACCGCCTGCGGCGCCGCTAGCCCCGGCCCGCCAGCGGGGGCCGCGGCACCACGCCACGCTCAGCCGTGGGCCGGGGCGCCGTCGCCCTCGAGCTTGGACAGCTGGTAGTTCTCCAGCCCGATCATGCGGATCAGGCGCAGTTGCTGCTCCAGCCACCAGGCGTGGTCCTCCTCGGTGTCCTTGAGCTGGGCCAGCAGGATGTCGCGGCTGACGTAGTCCTGCCTTTCCTCGCACAGCTTCATCGCCGCGGCGAGGTTGGCACGCACCTCGTACTCCACCCGCAGGTCGGCCTGCAGCATCTCCACCACGGTGGTGCCGGGCTGGAACCCGTGCGGGCGCATGTCCGGCTCGCCTTCCAGGAACAGGATCCGGCGCAGGATCGCGTCCGCGTGCTCGGTCTCTTCCTGCATCTCGTGGTTGATGCGTTCGTACAGCGCCTTCAGGCCCAGGTCCTCGTACCTGCGCGAATGCAGGAAGTACTGGTCGCGCGCGGCCAGCTCGCCGCGCAGCAGTTCCTTGAGGCATTCGATGACTTCGGGGTCGCCTTTCATGGGGGTGCTCCGGTGGAACGCAGGGGCGCAGTGTGCCGCAAGCGCCGCGGCCATGTTTCAATCGGAATCAGTCGCAGTTGCACTGCCTTCGCACCCGCCGCCCACCGGGAGCCCCGCATGCGTCGATGGCTATTGCGCGCGGCCTGCGCGCTGCCGCTGGTCCTGCTGGCCCTGGCCGCGGCCGCCTGGCTGCTGCTGCGCGGCAGCCTGCCGCGCCTGGAGGGCAGCATGGCACTGCCGGGCCTGGCGGCGCCGGCCACGGTGCAGCGCGATGCCCTGGGCATCGTCACCATCGACGCCGCCAGCGCCGGGGACGCCGCCCGCGCCCTGGGCTACGTGCACGCGCAGGAGCGCTTCTTCGAGATGGACCTGCTGCGCCGCGCCGCCGCCGGCGAACTGGCCGGACTGTTCGGCCCGCGGGCGCTGGACACCGACCGCAGGCGCCGCATCCACCGGCTGCGCGCCCGCGTGGAAGCGCGCCTGGATGCCTTCGCCGGCACGCGGATGCCGCAGCTGCAGGCCTACACCGAAGGCGTCAATGCCGGGCTGGAGGCACTGCCGGTGCGACCCTGGCCCTACCTGCTGCTGCGCCAGCCGCCCCGGCCGTGGCAACCAGCCGACACGGCCCTGGCCGGCTACGCCATGTACTTCGACCTGCAGGACGCGGAGAACCGCCGCGAGCTGGCGCTGTGGCGGCTGGGCCGGCGCCTGCCGGCACCGCTGCGCGAGCTGCTGCTGCACGACGGCAGCCAGTGGGACGCGCCGCTGCTGGCCCAGCCGCGTGGCGAGGCCGCGCTGCCGGACGCGGCGGCGGTCGACCTGCGCCGGCTGCCAGCTCCGCCCGCCGCCGGCCAGCCGCTGCACGAGCCTGCCAGCCCCGGCAGCAACAACTGGGCGGTGGGCGCCGCGTTGACCACCGACGGCCGCGCCATCGTCGCCGACGACATGCACCTGGGCCTGCGTGCCCCCAACCTCTGGTTCCGAGTGCGGCTGCGCTATCCGGACCCGGCCGCGCCCGGCGGCCGGGTCGACGTCAGCGGCTTCTCCCTGCCCGGCCTGCCGGCGGTGGTCGTGGGCAGCAATGGCCACGTGGCCTGGGGCTTCACCAACGCCTATGCCGACACGGCGGACTGGTTCCCGGTGCGCCCCTGTGGCGAAGGCCAGGCCCAGGACTGCGATCCGGTGGCGCGGCACGTGGAAACCATCCGCGTGGCCGGCGGCGACGACGTGCAGCTGGAGATCCGCGAGACCGCGGCCGGTCCGCTGGTCCACGCCGACATCGATGGCCAGGCCCTGGCCCTGCGCTGGGTGGCGCACCTGCCCGGCGCGCTCAACCTGGGCCTGGCCGGCTTCGCGTACGCGGCCGACCTCGACCAGGCCCTGGCGATCGCCGACCAGGCCGCGATCCCGGCGCAGAACCTGGTCATCGCCGACCGCCACGGCGCCATCGCCTGGCGCATCCTCGGCCCCTTGCCCGCCCGCGCACCCGGCTGCACCGGCCTGCGGCCCGACGGAAGCACCGCTACCTGCACGCCGTGGCCGCTCGCCAGCGCCAGCGTGCCGGTCCTGCGCGACCCGCCCGGGCAGCGCCTGTGGACCGCCAACGCCCGCACCCTCGACGGCGAGGCGCTGGCGCGCGTGGGTGATGGCGGCTATGCGCTGGGCATCCGCGCCTGGCAGATCCGCGAGCGCCTGCACGCGGCGGACCGTTTCGACGAGCAGGCGCTGCTGGCCATGCAGCTGGACGACCGCGCCCTGCTGCTGGAGCCGTGGCACGACCTGCTGCTGGGCGAAGCCCGGCGCGCGCCCGCGGGCTCGGCGCTGCGCGCCCTGGCCGATGCCGGCGGAGACTGGAACGGCCATGCCGCGCCGGAGTCGGTGGCCTACCGCCTGGTCCGCGCCTGGCGCCTGGCAGTGCACGCGCGCATTGCCCGCGGCCTGGCCGCGCCCGCGCTGGCACGGCTGGGGCCGGAGTTCGAGCTGCCTGCGTTGCCGCAGCTGGAAGGCGTGGCCTGGCCGCTGCTGCGGCAGCGCCCGCCGCACCTGCTTCCGGCAGGCTTCGACAGCTGGGAAGCGCTGCTGGAGGATGCCGCCGCCGAGGTGCGCGACGCGCTGGCCGCGGCCGGGCCCCTGGCCGCACGCCGCTGGGGCGAGGAAAACACTGCTCGCATCTGCCATCCGCTGTCCGCGGCCGTGCCCGCGCTGCTGGCCCGGCGCCTGTGCATGCCGGCCGACGAACTGCGCGGCGACCGCATCGTGCCGCGCGTCGCCGCGCCCGCGTTCGGCGCCTCGCAGCGCATGGTGGTGGCGCCCGGCCGCGAGCAGGACGGCCTGGCGCACATGCCCGGCGGCCAGGGCGGGCATCCGCTGTCGCCATTCCGCGGCGCCGGCCACGACGACTGGGTCCACGGCCGGCCCACCCCGTTCCTCCCGGGGCCGGCAAGATACACGCTCACCCTGCGGCCGGTCGCCGCGCGGGAATGAAACCACCGCAAGCACACCACCCATGCCGGATTCCACCCTCGATCCTGCCCTGCGACAGGCGCTGTCGCGCCGCTTCGAACGCATCGTGGTGTTCAGCGGCGCCGGCATGTCCGCCGACAGCGGCATCCCCACCTTCCGCTCCGGCAGCAATGGCCTGTGGCACGAGTTCGATCCGCAGCAGCTGGCCACCCCGCAGGCCTGGCGCCGCGACAGCGCCCTGGTCTGGGGCTGGTACGAATGGCGGCGCGGGCTGGTGATGCAGGCCGCGCCCAATCCGGGCCACCTGGCCGTGGCGCGGATGCAGCAGGCCCTGGGCGCACAGGTGGTCACCCAGAACGTGGACGACCTGCACGAGCGCGCCGGCGTGGCCGACGTCCTGCACCTGCATGGCAGCCTGTTCGCGCCACGCTGCTTCGACTGCGCGGCTCCGCACCCGCTGCCTTCACCTCCGGGCGCGGCGCAGCGGCGGCTGGAGCCGCCGCGCTGCGCGCACTGCGGCGGTGAAGTGCGTCCGGGCGTGGTCTGGTTCGGGGAAATGCTCGACGACACCGTCTTGCGGCAGGCGCAGGAACGCATCGCCGGCTGCGACCTGTTGCTGGTGGTCGGCACCTCCGGCGTGGTCCAGCCGGCCGCCGGGCTGGTCGGGCTGGCGCCGCGTGATGCGGTGGTGGTCGAAGTCAATCCGCAGCCGGGCGCGCCGGGTGCGCGCCGTATCCACCGGCTGCCACTCAATGCGGCCGTGGGGCTGCCATTGCTGGCTGAGCTATTGCTGCGGCCCTGAAGCCCCCGCCGGGTTGGCGGGGCGCCAGGGTGGGTTGAGAGGCCGGGACTTCCACATGGCCGGCACACCGGCCCTCACCCCCGCCTCTCTCCCGGGGAGAGAGGAGGGACAGCGGTGCGTCACCCCGCCAGTGCCTCGTTGTGCACGCCGGCCACCGCGCGGCCGGAGGGGTCTGCCATCTTCGCGAAGCTCGCGTCCCAGGCGATCGCCGCCGGCGAGGAGCAGGCGATCGACTTGCCGCCGGGCACCGTCTCCGCCGCGGCCTGGCCGGGGAAGTAGCGCTCGAAGATCGTGCGGTAGAAATACGCCTCCTTGGTCTGCGGCGGGTTGACCGGGAAGCGCTTGTCGGCCGCGGCCAGTTCGCGGTCGGAGACCTGCGCCTCGGCGTGCGCCTTGAGCCCGTCGATCCAGCCGTAGCCAACGCCGTCGCTGAACTGCTCCTTCTGCCGCCACAGGATCTCCGGCGGCAGGTAGCCGTCGAAGGCGGCACGCAGGATGCCCTTCTCCATCCGCTGCGGACCGGCATCGCCCTTGCGCACCATCTTGTGCGCGGCGTCCATGCGCATGGCCACGTCGAGGAACTCGCGGTCCAGGAACGGCACCCGCGGCTCCACGCCCCAGGCCATCATCGACTTGTTCGCGCGCAGGCAGTCGTAGTAGTTGAGCGCATCGAGCTTGCGCACCAGCTCCTCGTGGAACTCGCGCGCGTTGGGCGCCTTGTGGAAGTACAGGTAGCCGCCGAACACCTCGTCGCTGCCCTCGCCGGACAGCACCATCTTCACGCCCATGGCCTTGATCCGCCGCGCCAGCAGGAACATCGGCGTGGACGCACGGATGGTGGTGACGTCGTAGGTCTCGATGTGGCGGATCACTTCCGGCAGCGCGTCCAGGCCTTCCTCGAAGGTGTACTCGAAGCCGTGGTGCACGGTGCCCAGGGCGTCGGCGGCGACCTTGGCCGCGGCCAGGTCCGGCGAACCCTCCAGGCCGATGGCGAAGGAATGCAGGCGCGGCCACCAGGCCTCGCTGCGGCCGCCATCCTCGACCCGGTGGCGCGCGTAACGCGCGGCCACCGCCGCCACCAGCGAGGAATCCAGCCCCCCGGACAGCAGCACGCCGTAGGGCACGTCGGTCATCAGCTGGCGGTGCACCGCCGCCTCGAACGCCTCGCGCAGCTCCTGCAGCGGCACCGACACGCCCTCCACCGCGGCGTAGTCGCGCCACGGCCGCTGGTAGTACTTCGTGAGCTCGCCGGTGGCGGTGTCGTACCAGTGCCCCGGCGGGAACTGGGCCACGTCCGCGCATTCGTCCACCAGCGCCTTCATCTCCGAGGCCACGCGCAGGCGGCCCTCGCGGTCGTGGCCCCAGTACAGCGGCACCACGCCGATCGGGTCGCGCGCGATGATGGCGCGCCCCCTGGCCTTGTCCCACAGGGCGAAGGCGAAGATGCCATTGAGCCGGTTGAGGAACGAAGCCGGCGCGTCCTCGCGGTACAGCGCGTTGATCACCTCGCAGTCGGAGGCGGTCCGGAACGCGTACGGCTGGCGCAGTTCGTCCTTCAGCAGGGCGTGGTTGTAGATCTCGCCGTTCACCGCCAGCGCCAGTTCGCCATCCTCCGACAGCAGCGGCTGCGAGCCGCCGGCCGGGTCGACGATGGCCAGGCGCTCGTGCACCAGGATCGCCCCTTCGTCCACGTACACGCCGCTCCAGTCGGGGCCGCGGTGGCGCTGGCGCTGCGACAGGTCCAGCGACTGCCGGCGCAGCTGCTGCAGGTCATCGCCCGGTTGCAGGCCGAAGATGCCGAAGATCGAACACATGGGAAGGGACTCCTGGATGTTGGCGCGTGGTGGTGGTCGCACTCCGGTGGCGGGCACAAAAAAACCCGCATCGGCCGATGCGGGTTTTCTCGTTCCCCGGGCAGTTCCTGCTTATGCCCGGTGGCGCCCCCGCATCGGCCGCGCACGGTTATTCGCCGCAATATTGTTGCGGTTGGCATTGGCCGGATTGGCGCGGCTGATCGAAGGCATGGGCCGCACGTTAACCCCGCGCCGGGCCCGCCGCAACCGTTGCCTTGGCAACTGACGCCTCGCTCACGCGGCGGCCCCAATACTCCGCCCACGGCGCATCCGGCGCCGGCCGCCGCACCGCCCGGGGAGACACCGCCTTGCCTGGAACCAGTCGCCGCCTGACCCGCACCACCCAGGTCGTTACCCGCCTGGCGCGCCATCGCCGCATCCTGACCGGGATGGACTGGAGCCAGGCGCCGCCGGTGGAACCGACCGTGGCCCACGTATCGGAGGTCGCCGAGGCCAAGGCCTTCGCCGCCGACCTGGAGGCGCTGGGCCCGGCCTTCATCAAGCTGGGGCAATCCCTGTCCACCCGCCCGGACCTGGTGCCCGCGGCCTACATCGACGCACTGGACCGGATCCAGGACGAGGTCGCGCCGGTGCCGACCGCGGTGATCGAGAAGACCATCGAGGAGGAGCTGGGCGCCAAGGTCGGCCGCATCTTCGCCAGCTTCGACCCGGTGCCGCTGGCCGCCGCCTCGCTGGCCCAGGTGCACCGCGCGACCCTGCGCGACGGCCGCGAAGTGGCGGTGAAGGTGCAGCGCCCGGGCATGGAAGCCGCCATCCGCCTGGACCTGGAAGTGCTGGCCGGACTGGCCGGCACCGCCGATGCGCTGACCCAGGCCGGGCGCCGCCTGCGCTTCGCCGACTGGATCGCCGAGTTCCGCAAGATCCTGCTGCTGGAGCTGGACTACCGGCGCGAGGCCGAGAACCTGGAGCGCTTCCGCGAGCGCCTTTCCGAATACCCGCACCTGTTCGTGCCGGCGCCGGTCTGGGGCCTGAGCACCTGCAAGGTGCTGACCATGGAACTGGTGCACGGCGAGAAGGTCACCTCGGTCACCGGCCTGCAGCGCACCGAGCTGGACCTGCGCACGCCGGCTTCGGAACTGATGCGCGCCTACCTGGACCAGGTGTTCGTCAACGGCGACATCCATGCCGACCCGCACCCGGGCAACGTGCTGCTGTGCCGCGACGGACGCCTGGCGCTGATCGACCTGGGCATGGTCGCGCAGGTGGCGCCGCGCATGCGCGAGCGCCTGCTCAAGCTGCTGTTCGCCGCGGTCGACGCGCGCGGCGAGGACGTGGCGCGCGAGCTGGTGGCGATCGGCACGCGCCTGGAGCAATTCGACGATGCCGCCTTCAGCCGCGACACCGGGCAGCTGGTGGCGCGCTACGCCACCGGCGGCCGCCGCACCTCGGAGGGCCGGCTGCTGCTGGACCTGGTGGCCTGCGCGGCCGAACGCGGCCTGCGGGTGCCGCCGGAGATCAGCCTGCTCGGCAAGACCCTGCTCAACCTCGAGCGGGTGGCCGACGCGCTGGACCCGGAAATGGACGTGCGCGAGCTGGTGGAGGAACACCTGCAGTCGATCATGCGCAAGCAGCTGAGGCGCTCGTTCTCCAGCGCCAACATGGCCAGCGAGGCGCTTGAGGTGCAGGCGCTGCTGCGCGACGCGCCGCGCAAGATCTCCGACACCCTGTCGCTGCTGGCCGAGAACAAGATGCAGGTCCGCCTGGACGGCCTGGACCACTCCAGGATCATGGAGAACCTGCAGAAGATCGCCAACCGCATCGCCGCCGCGGTGGTGACCGCGGCGCTGCTGCTGTCCTCGGCGATGCTGATGAGGATCGAGACCAAGACGACCCTGTTCGGCTACCCGGTGCTGGCGGTGCTGCTGTTCCTGGTCGGCGCCGGGCTGGGCATCGCCATTGCGCTCAGCGCGCTGATCTTCGACCGCCGCGCCAAACCGGCCGAACGCAGCGGCCCGACCTGAGGCTCAGCGCGCGCCGGGCTGCAGCAACAGCCGCTCGAGCAGGCGCTGGTACAGGCCAGGCAGCGCCTCCAGCTCGGCCACCGACACGTGCTCGTCGACCTGGTGGATGGACGCGTTCACCGGCCCGACCTCGATGCACTGCGCGCCCAGCGGCGCGATGAAGCGCGCGTCGGAGGTGCCCCCGCCGGTGCTTTCCTCCGGCGGCGCGCCCGCCACTTCCGCCAGCACCTCGCGCGCGGCGCGGCGCAGCGGGCCTTCGGGCGTGTAGAACGGCTCGCCGCTGCGGTGCCAGCGCAGCTCGTAACCGAGCCCATGGCGGTCCAGCAGTGCGGCGATCTCCGCCTCCAGCCGCGGCGCGTCCCAGTGCGGGTTGTAGCGCAGGTTGAACAGCACCTGCAGCTCGCCGGGGATCACGTTGTTGGCGCCGGTGCCGGCGTGGATGTTGCTGACCTGCAGGCTGGTCGGCGGGAAGCTCTCGTAGCCTTCGTCCCAGACCCGCGCCACCAGTTCGGCCAGCGCCGGCGCGGCCTGGTGGATCGGGTTGCGCGCCTTGTGCGGATAGGCGACGTGTCCCTGCACGCCCTTCACCGTGAGCGTGGCCGACAGGCTGCCGCGGCGCCCCACCCGCAGCAGGTCGCCCAGCCTGGCGGTCGAGGACGGCTCGCCGGTGATGCACCAGTCGATCCGTTGCCCGCGCTGGCGGAAGGTCTCGGCCACGCGGCGCACGCCGTCGATGGCATCGCCCTCCTCGTCCGAGGTCAGCAGCAGCGCCAGCGTGCCGGGATGGCCGGGATGCGCGGCGACGAAGCGCTCGGCCGCGACCACGAACGCGGCCACGCTGCCCTTCATGTCGGCCGCGCCGCGGCCGTACAGCACGCCGTCGCGCACCTGCGGCTGGAATGGATCGCTGGCCCAGGCCTCGCGCGGGCCGGGCGGGACCACGTCGGTATGTCCCAGCAGCACCAGCACCGGGCCCTCGCCGCTGCCATGCGTGGCCCACAGGTTGTCGACCTGGCCGTAGCGCAGCGATTCGCAGGCGAAGCCGGCGCGCCGCAGGCGCGCGGCCAGCAACGCCTGGCAGCCGGCGTCGTCCGGCGTCACCGAGGGACGCGCGATCAGTTCGCAGGCCAGGTCCAGGACTTCGCTCATGCTCTCGATCCGTATCCGGGTTGCGGCCGGCCGCCGCGGTATGGCCTCAGCCGACGCCGAACAGCTTCTTGAAGCCGTTGTCGGAGAAGCCCTGGCTGAAGCTGCCGTCCTCCCGGACCACCACCGGGCGGCGCACCAGCTGCGGATGCTCGCGCAGCAACAGCTTCCACTCCGCCTCGCTGCCCGGCGACTTGCGGTTCTCAGGCAGCTGGCGCCAGGTGGTGGAGGACTTGTTGACCAGGGCATCGAAGCCGCCGGCCTTGCCCGCCCACTCCACCAGGGTCTCCGGCGAGGGCTTGTTGTCGCGGTAGTCGACGAAGGTGTACGGCACGCCGAAGCGGTCCAGCCACTTGGTCGCCTTCTTGCAGGTATCGCAGTTCTTCAGGCCGTAGATCGTGTTGCTCATGCAGTCTCCGGGGCGCGGCCGCGCTCAGCGCGCGACCACGGGCAGTTCGATGTAGCTGGCGGCGTCGGCCGAGTGGTGCACGGCGTTCTCCGCCACCACCGGCTCGGACTCGGTCTCGTTCGCGCCGCCGGTGTTGAGGTTGCGGGCGAACTTGGGGAAGTTGGAACTGGTCACTTCCACGCGGATGCGGTGGCCCTTGCCGAACTGGATCGAGGTGGCGATCGGGGTCGGCCGCAGCTCGTAGACCTGGCCCGGCTGCATCAGCCGCGGCGACTCGTAGCCGTCGCGGTAGCGCGCGCGCAGCATGGTGTCGCCGACGATCCACGCGGTGCCGTCCGGGGCCACGTCCACCAGCTTCACCGCAAAGTCGGTGTCCGGCGCGCTGGAGGAGACCTTGAGCACCGCGTCGACGAAGCCGGTCACTTCCAGCGGCTGCTCCAGCGGCTCGCTGGTGTAGACCAGAACATCGTGGCGGGCCTCCACCTGGCGCTGGTCGAAGGCGCCGGGCGTCACCAGGCCGCCGTTGCAGCAGTCGCCGCCGCCGATGGTCTGCACCGGGTTGGCCGGGTCGTAGACAAAGCGGTCGGCCGGCGCGCCGGCGGGCGGCGGTCCGGGCGACAGCCGGCCGTCGCCGTGCAGCGAGTTGGCGCGGCCGTCCGAATGCAGGTACAGGCGCAGCGGCCTGGCCGCCTTCGGCGGCCAATGCTCGTCGGCCTGCCACTTGTCCAGGCCGATGGTGAAGTAGCGCACCTTCGGCGTGCTGGACGGGAAGGCCTTCTTCTCGCCCTTCAGCCAGCGGTCGAAGAACGCCCAGATCTGCTCGCTGACCGGGAAGCTGGCGTCGCCGACCTTGCGCGCGCCGACCGTGTAGTCGGGGCCCAGCTGCCAGAACTGGCAGTGCGGGTTGGGGCCGACCACCACGTACTGGTTGGCGCTGGCCTCGGCGTCGGTGCCGGCGTTGCGTGCGTGGTTGAACAGCTCCAGGTTCGGGCCGATGGACACGTCGTACCAGCTGTTGAACCACAGCGCCGGCACGCCCCAGCCCATGGAGTCGTGGTACAGGCCACCCTGTTCCCAGGCCGGGTCGGCCGGGCCGTTGCGGCGGATCAGCGCCTCGAAGGTCGCCGGCGGCTCGCCCAGCGAGGACAGCAGTTCGCTGTACGGCAGGTGCCAGATGTGCCTGGCCCAGTCGACCTTGGGCTTGGTCGCGTGCAGGTCGTTGTACTGGGCCACGCGCGCACGCAGCGGGCCGTCGAGGTCCTGCGGCAGCTGCGCGCGCAGCGGGTTGTCCACCCCGTACATCCACACCGCAAACAGGATGCGCGGCACGCCGCCGGTGTAGAAGTTGCCCTGCTCGCGGAAGCGTCCGACCTTGCCGATGCCGGCGCCGGCGGCCATCGGCACCATCGCCGCGTGCGCCGGGTGGTCCAGCGCCGCCAGCGCCAGCTGCCATTCGGCCGAGGACGAGCAGCCCAGGGTGCCGACCTTGCCGTTGGACCAGGGCTGGGCCGCGATCCAGTCCAGGGTGTCCCAGCCGTCGGTCTGCGGATGGCCGAGGATCTCGTAGTCGCCCTGGCTGAAGTAGCGGCCGCGCTCGTTCTGCACCACGAAGGCGTAGCCGCGGCGCACGGCCTCGATCGCCAGCTGCGCCGAGCGCCCGCGCGGGTTGTGCTCGTTGTACGGGGTCTTCCACAGCACCGTCGGCAGCTTGCCGGTGGCGCCCTTCGGCCGCCAGACGTTGGTGGACAGGCCGACGCCGTCGCGCATCGGCACCAGCACCGCGGTCTCGGCCTCGGCGATCTCCGCCAGCTCGGCGCGCAGGCCGTCCTCGCTGTAGCGGGACAGCTCCCCGGCGCATGCCAGCGGCACCACCGCCGCCAGCACCGCCGCCAGCCAGCCAACCCGCTTCCCCTTCCTGCGTTCCGCCTTCATGGGCATTCACCCCCCGGGAGTGGACGATCTGGATCCTCAGCCGCGCAGCAGCTCGTTGATGCTGGTCTTGGCGCGGGTCCTGGCGTCGACCTGCTTGACGACCACCGCACAGTACAGCGAATGGCTTCCGTCGGCAGCCGGCAGCGAGCCGGACACCACCACGCTGTACGGCGGCACGTAGCCATAGCTGATCTCGCCGGTGGCGCGGTTGTAGATGCGGGTCGACTGGCCGAGGAACACGCCCATGCCGATCACGCTGTGGTGGCCGACGACCACGCCCTCCACCACCTCCGAGCGCGCGCCGATGAAGCAGTGGTCCTCGATGATGGTCGGGCTGGCCTGCAGCGGCTCGAGCACGCCGCCGATGCCGGCGCCGCCGGAGATGTGGCAGTGCTTGCCGACCTGCGCGCAGGAACCGACCGTGGCCCAGGTGTCGACCATGGTGCCCTCGCCCACGTGCGCGCCGATGTTGACGAAGCTGGGCATCAGCACCACGTCCTTGCCGAAGTAGGTGCCGCGGCGGGCGACGGTGCCCGGCACCACGCGCACGCCAAGCTTGCGGAACTCGGCCTCGCCCCAGCCCTGGAAGCGCAGCGGCACCTTGTCCCAGTACGGGCCGGGCGCGCCTTCCATCACCACCATGTCGTTGACCCGGAAGTACAGCAGCACGGCCTTCTTGAGCCATTCGTTCACCTGCCAGCCGCCGTTGCCGTCCGGCTCGGCCACGCGGAACTCGCCGCTCTCCAGGCCGCCGATCACGCGTTCGACCAGCGGCCGGGTGGAGCCGTCGATCTCGTCCAGGGTCAGGCTGGCGCGGCGTTCGAACGCGTCCTCGATCGAGAAGCGCAGCTCGGCCAGGCCGGGCTTCTCGGCGGCGGCGACGGCGCGCTTGCGCGGCGCGGCGGGCTTGCGGGTGGCGGGGGTCTTCTTCGGCGTCGTTGCCATCAGCGTGCGGCTCCTGTGCTGTCGGGATCCAGCCGCGTGCGGAGCTCGGCGCGCAGGGCCTCCTGCGCGGCGCCGTCCAGCGGCCGGTCATGCTCGTCGGTGATCTGGAAAAGGTCCTCGGCGCGCTCGCCGAAGGTGGCGATGCGCGCGTCGTGCACGCGCAGCCGGCAGGCGCGCAGCGCCAGCGCCACCTCCGCCAGCAGGCCCGGGCGGTCCGGGCAAACCAGCGACAGCAGGCTGCGGCGGCCGTCGGCGGTGGTGTTGAACTCCACCGTCGGCGGGAAACGGAAATGGCGCAACTGCCGCGGCGCGGCGCGCCGGGTGGCGCGCACCTGGTCCAGCTCGCCGGACAGGGCCTGGGCCAGGGCCGCCTCCAGCTGCACCGGGTCGCCGCTGGCGAAGCTGTCGGCCGGCAGCACCTCGAAGGTGTCGAACACGGTGCCGTTGGGGCCCATCAGCACGCGCGCCTGGTGGATGCCGTAGCCGTGCCGGTCCAGGGTGGCCACGATCGCGGCGAACAGGCCGTCGCGGTCGGGCGAATGCACGAACACCTCCAGCGCGGTGCCGGCGATGCGCCGCACCGCGACCCGGGTGTCGCCCATGCGCACGTCCACCAGCAGCATGGTCTGCCAGGCCAGCTGCTCGGGTCGGAAGCGCAGGAAGGCCTCGTCCGGCATCTGCGCGAACTGGCGGTCGATGGTGGCGTCGTCGAAGCCGGCCGCGCGCACCAGGGCACGGGTCTCCTCGCGCGCCTCGGCCACCCGCGCCTCCACGTCCAGCGGCGCCTCCAGGCCCTCGCGCAGCATGCGCCGGGTGGCCAGGTAGAGGTCGGCCAGCAGGCGGTCCTTCCATGCGTTCCAGACCTTGGGGCTGGTGCCGGCGATGTCGGCGCAGGTCAGCAGGTACAGGTAGTCCAGGCGCTCGCGCTCGCCCATCAGGATGGCGAAGCGGCGCACCACCTCCGGGTCGGCGATGTCCTGCTTCTGCGCGGTCACCGACATGCGCAGGTGCTGCTCCACCAGCCAGGCCACGAGCCCGGTGTCGGACTCGCTGAGCCCGTGCGCGGCGCAGAACTCGCGCGCGTCCACCGCGCCCAGCTCGGAATGGTCGCCGCCGCGGCCCTTGGCGATGTCGTGGAACAGGCCGGCCAGCAGCAGCAGCTCGGGTTTGCGCAGGCGCGGCCAGACCTCGTGGGCGATGGAGAAGCGCTCGTCCGGCTGGCCGCTGGCGAAACCCGCCATGTTCCGCAGCACCATCAGGGTGTGCTGGTCCACGGTGTAGGCGTGGAACAGGTCGAACTGCATGCGCCCGGAGACCCGGGCGAAGGCCGGCAGGTACTGGCCGAGCACGCCCAGCCGCGCCAGCCGGGTCAGGGTCTCGACCGGGCGCGGCCCGCGCAGCAGGGCCATGAAGCGGGCGCGCGCCGCCGGGCCGGCCTCGGTATAGGGCGGCAGCCGCGGCAGCGCCTCGGCCAGCGCGCGCGCGGTGCGCGAGTGCAGGCCGCAGATCTCCGGATGCGCGGCCCAAGTCGAGAACAGCCCCAGCACCTCGCGCAGGTCGCCCTCCGGCCAGTACGGCGCGGCGGCCGCGAGGTAGCCGCGCTTGAGCCCGAAGTCCGGGTTCAGCGGCACCGCCTCGGCCTCGCCGTCGAAGGTCTCCTCGAAGCGCTGCAGCAGCCGGTCGCTGATCCGGCGCACGATCGCGGCGCTGCGGTAGAAGCCCTGCATCATCTTTTCGACCGCCAGGCTGTGGGCGTCGTCCTCAAGCCCCAGGCGCCGCGCCAGCAACTTCTGGTAGTCGAAGCCCAGCCGCTCCTCGGGGCGCCCGGCCACCAGGTGCAGGCCGAAGCGCAGGCGGCCCAGGGCGCGGCGCTCGCGCGCCAGCGCCGCGGCCTCGTCCTGGCCCAGGTGGCCCAGCTCCACCACCGCGTGCAGGTCGCTGACGCCGAACGCGCGCAGCGCCATCCAGCCGAGGGTGTGCAGGTCGCGCAGGCCGCCGGGGCCGTCCTTGATGTTGGGCTCGAGGTTGTCGGAGGTGTCGCCGAAGCGCTGGTGGCGCGCCTGCAGCTCCTCGCGCTTGGCCAGGAAGAACTCGCGCGGCGGCCATACCCGCTGCGGGGAGATGGCGTCGGCCAGGGCCGCCTGCGCGGCGGCGTCGGCCACCAGCGGGCGCGCCTCCAGCAGCGCGGTCATCACCGTCTGGTCGGCGGCCGCGGCGGTGCACTCGGCGGGCGAGCGCACGGCGTGGCCGACCGGCAGGCCGGCGTCCCACGCCAGGGCGAAGAAGCGGGAAAGCGCGGCCTCGTGCGCCTGCTGCGCGCCGGCCTCGGCCAGCACCAGCAGGTCGATGTCCGAGCGCGGGAACAGTTCGCCGCGGCCGTAGCCACCCACCGCGAACAGGGCCAGCCCGGGAGCCTCGCCCAGGCAGCGCGCCCAGGCCTGGCGCAGGACCAGGTCCACCGCGCGCGCGCGCAGCGCCAGCAGGCGGTCGATGTCGGCCTCGGGGCCGTAGCGGCGGGCCAGCCGCGCGTCGGCGGCGGCCAGCTGGGCGCGGGCGGTGGCGGCCCAGTCGGCGTCGCTGGTCGCGGCGACGCCAGCCACGTCCACCGGGCCGGGACCGCTCACGCCGGCGGCTGCTGGCCCGGCGCCAGCGTCAGCACGTCCACCCCGTCCTCGGTGACGGCGACCATGTGCTCCCACTGCGCGGAGAGCTTGCGGTCCTTGGTGACCACGGTCCAGCCGTCGGGCAGCACGCGGGTGTAGCGGGTGCCCTCGTTGATCATCGGCTCGATGGTGAAGGTCATGCCCGGCTTGAGCACCAGGCCCTCGCCCGGGCGGCCGTAGTGCAGCACCTGCGGCTCGTCGTGGTAGACCTTGCCGATGCCGTGGCCGCAGTACTCGCGCACCACCGAGAAGCGCTCGGATTCGGCGTAGCTCTGGATGGCGTGGCCGACGTCGCCCAGGGTGGCACCCGGCTTCACCGCGCGGATGCCGCGCCACATCGCCTCGAACGTGGTCTCGACCAGGCGCCGGGCCATCACCGACGGGGTGCCGGCGTAGTACATGCGGCTGGTGTCGCCGTGCCAGCCGTCCTTGATCACGGTGACGTCGATGTTGACGATGTCGCCGTCCTTGAGGACCTTGGTGGCGCTCGGGATGCCGTGGCAGATGACGTTGTTGACGGAGATGCAGGTGGCCTTGGGGTAGCCCCGGTAGCCGACGTTGGCCGGGATCGCGTCCTGCACGTTGACGATGTAGTCGTGGCAGATGCGGTCCAGTTCCTCGGTGCTCACCCCCGGCTTCACGTGCGGGGTGATCATTTCCAGCACCTCGGCGGCCAGGCGGCCGGCGACGCGCATCTTCTCGATTTCTTCGGGGGTCTTGAGGTGCAGGGTCATGGCGGGGATTATCGCCTATTCGCGCCCCTCCGGCGGCCCTTCCGCGCCCGCACGCGGCCTGCCACGCCCCCGCACCCCGGGTCGTTTGCCCCGCCCCCGCCCCGGCAGGTATACTTCCGCGCCTCTGTTTGCCCCCGCCAGGGGGACGCCCACGCCGGGCGCAGGGTACCGGGCTCCGTCCCGGCCGGCGAATACACACCTGACGCCAATGCCCGTGCCGGGGTGCCTGCCAGACAGGTTCGGCCACGGAAGCGCCAGGGAGGCCCAACCCCGGAACCCATGCCCGCGGCGCCACGCCCGGGCGCCCGCACATTGCCCAGACAGGCCGCGGGGCGGTTCCACTGCCAGGAGTTCTGCAATGCCCCAGATCACCATGCGCCAGATGCTGGAAGCCGGCGTCCACTTCGGCCACCAGACCCGTTACTGGAACCCGAAGATGGCCCCGTACATCTTCGGTGCGCGCGGCAAGATCCACATCATCAACCTCGAGAAGACCGTCCCGCTGTTCCAGGACGCGATGAACTTCATCTCGGGCATCGCGCAGAAGCGCGGCACCATCCTCTTCATCGGCACCAAGCGCAGCGCGCGCGACGCCATGAAGGAAGAGGCCGAGCGCTGCGGCATGCCGTACATGACCCAGCGCTGGCTGGGCGGCACCCTGACCAACTTCCGCACCGTGAAGCAGTCGGTGGCCCGCCTGAAGGAGCTGGAGGCCGCCGAGACCGACGGCACCTTCGAAAAGCTGGTCAAGCACGAGGTGCTGGCCCTGCGCCGCGAGCGCGAGAAGCTGGAAGCCTCGCTGGGCGGCATCAAGGACATGAACCGCCTGCCCGACGCCCTGTTCGTGATCGACATCGGCCACGAGGACATCGCCATCAAGGAAGCCAAG
This sequence comes from Pseudoxanthomonas sp. SGNA-20, assembly GCF_003931635.1. Taxonomy (NCBI): domain Bacteria; kingdom Pseudomonadati; phylum Pseudomonadota; class Gammaproteobacteria; order Lysobacterales; family Lysobacteraceae; genus Pseudoxanthomonas; species Pseudoxanthomonas sp. SGNA-20. The sequence goes on from NZ_RRYK01000001.1 coordinate 157,996, forward strand.
AAGCTGGGCATCCCGGTGGTGGCCGTGGTCGACACCAACTACGACCCCAACCTGGTCGACTACGCGATCCCGGGCAACGACGACGCCATCCGCGCCGTGCAGCTGTACGCCCGCGCCGCCGCCGACGCGGTGCTGGAGGGCAAGGCCGCCGCCCCGCACGCCGCCACCGTGACCGAGAGCGACTTCATCGAGGCCGACGAGGCCAAGGGCGCCCGCCGCGCCCCGGCCAAGAAGGGCCCGCGCAAGGGCAAGGCCGAGGAAGGCGAGGCCGCCGCGGCCGAGTAAGCCGCACCCGGCGGCCGCCCCGCGCGGCCGCCATCCCCCCGCGGGCCCGCCCCAGGCAGGCCCGCTTGCGGGCGGGCCGCCCCGCGCAGGCATGCGCGACGGCCCTCCGCCCGCTCCGCCCCGGCGCGGAGCCACCTTCATCCCGTTAGAGAGGAATTCCCGTGGAAATCACTGCTTCCCTGGTCAAGGAACTGCGCGAGCGCACCGGCGCCGGCATGATGGAGTGCAAGAAGGCCCTGACCGAGAACAACGGCAACATCGACGCCGCCGCCGAGTGGCTGCGCAAGGCCGGCCTGGCCAAGGCCGACAAGAAGGCCGGCCGCGTGGCCGCCGACGGCCGCATCGCGGTCGCCCAGGACGGCGGCAAGGCCGTGCTGGTGGAGATCAACTCCGAGACCGACTTCGTGGCCAAGGACACCAACTTCCTGGCCTTCGCCGAGGCCGTCGCCCAGGCCGCGCTGGCCTCCGGCGCCGCCGACGTCGAGGCCCTGAAGGCCGCCAAGCTGGCCTCCGGCGAGACCGTCGAGGAAGCCCGCGCCGCGGTCATCGCCAAGGTCGGCGAGAACGTGCAGGTCCGCCGCCTGGCCCTCATCGACAGCGCCAACAACGTCGCCGCCTACGTCCACGGCGGCCGCATCGGCGTGCTGGTCGAGGTCAAGGGCGGCGACGCCGAGCTGGCCCGTGGCATCGCCATGCACGTGGCGGCCATGAACCCGCCGCACATCAAGGCCTCCGACGTCCCGGCCGAGTTCATCGCCAAGGAGAAGGAAATCGAGCTGGCCAAGATGTCCGAGAAGGACAAGGCCAAGCCGGCCGAGATCCTGGAGAAGATCATCTCCGGCAAGATCAACAAGATCGTCAACGAGGTGACCCTGTACGGCCAGCCGTACGTGCTGGACACCAACCAGAGCGTCGAGCAGGTGCTGAAGGCCGCCGGCGCCGAGGTGGTCCGCTTCGAGCGCCTGGCCGTGGGCGAAGGCATCGAGAAGAAGGAAGACGACTTCGCCGCCGAGGTCATGAAGCAGGCCGGCCTGGCCTGATCAGCCTCCTGGCGCAGTCCCCGAGGAAAAGCCGCGGCCCCGCCGCGGCTTTTCCGCATTAAAGGCCCCGGCGAGCCAGCCGATACCGGTAGCGGAGGCAGCCATGCGCCAGCGCATGGACCGCCACGTTGGGACCGTGGACCCACGCCACGGCGGCAGGTTTCCCCCTGACAGCCACAGACGATGCACCCGGACCTCGAAGCCAGCCTCGTGCACTGCCGCAACCTGCCGTCGCCGCCGGCGATCGCCCTGCAGATCATCGAACTGGCCCAGGACCCCGACGCGGACCTGGCCACCGCCGCGCGGGTGATCGCCATGGACCCCGCGCTCAGCGCGCGCCTGCTGCGGGTGGCCAATTCCCCGCTGTACGCAGGGCGCCGCCGGGTCGAGACCCTGGCCCAGGCGACCACCATGCTGGGCCTCAACGCCACCCTGAGCCTGGCCCTGGGCTTCTCCCTGGCCCGCGGCCTGCGCGCCACCGACGGCGCCGCCGCCGAGCAGGAACGGCTGTGGAAGCGCAGCGTGCTGTCGGCCCTGGCCGCTCGCCTGCTGGGCGAGCACGCCGGGCTGGAACGGCTGGAGGACCTGATGCTGGCCGGCCTGCTGCAGGACATCGGCGCCCTGGCCCTGCTGCAGGCCCGCCCCGATGCCTGGCTGGCCCTGCAGGACGGCGGCCGCGTCCCGGCACCGCTGGAGCGCGAGCGCGAGGTGCTCGGCGACGACCATGCCGCGGCCGGCGCCTGGCTGGCCCGGCAGTGGCAGCTGCCCGACCACCTGTGCGACGCGATCGCCGCCAGCGAGGGCTGCCCGGCCCCGGCCAACGCCTTCCAGGCGTGCGTGTTCGCCTCCGGCGCGGTGGCCACCCTGTGGCTGGCCGACGATGACCCCGACGGTGCCCTGCGCACCGCGGCCGAGGCCCGGATCGAGGCCGGCGGCATCGGCGGCCCCGGCACCCTGGACAGCCTGCTGGCGCAGATGGCCTCGGCGGCGCAGGGCTTCGGCGCCCTGTTCGACATGCGCATCGTGCAGCCGGCGCACCTGCAGGCGATCATCGAGCAGGCGCGCGAGCTGCTGGTGCTGCGCAACCTGCGCGAGATCCAGGAGGCCGCCCGCGCCCGCCGCGAGGCCGACGCCTCGCGCGAGCACATCCGCCACCTGACCGAACAGGCCCGGCGCGACCCGCTGACCGGGGTCTACAACCGCATGCAGCTGGAGGAGGCGCTGGAGCGCGAGTTCGCCGCCGCCAGCGCCGCCGGCCAGCCGCTGTCGATCGCCTTCGTCGACCTGGACGGCTTCAAGCAGATCAACGACCGCCACGGCCACCTGGTCGGCGACCAGGTCCTGCGCCAGTTCGCCCAGACCCTGCAGCGCCTGCTGCGCAGCACCGACCTGGTCGCGCGCTACGGCGGCGAGGAGTTCCTGGTGGTGCTGGCCCATTCCAACGAGGCCGCCGCGGCACGGGTGCTGCGGCGGATCCTCGAGGAGACCGCGCGCACCCCGATGGCGGTGGTCGATGGCCACCCGCTGTACGTGACCTTCTCCGCCGGCGTCGCCAGCCGCGACGGCCACGACAGCCCGTTCGCCGACGCCCGCGCCATGCTCCAGGCCGCCGACCAGGCCCTGTACCTGGCCAAGCGCCGCGGCCGCAACCAGGTGGGCCAGCACGGGCAGTGAGGATGTGCGGGCGCAGGCGCCGGGGTTTCCGCTAGAATCCCCGCGTTTGTCCACCCCACTCCCGAGGCCCCCCATGTCCGATCTCGTCCACCGTCGCGTGCTGCTGAAACTTTCGGGAGAGGCGCTGATGGGGTCGGAGGACTACGGCATCGACCCGGTGGTGATCCGGCGCATCGCCGGCGAGGTGATGGAGGCCCGCGAGGCCGGTGCCGAGATCGCCCTGGTGATCGGCGGCGGCAACATCTTCCGTGGCGCCGGCCTGGCCGCCGGCGGCATGGACCGGGTGACCGGCGACCAGATGGGCATGCTGGCCACGGTGATCAACGCCCTGGCCATGCAGGACGCGCTGGAGAAGCTCGGCGGCAAGGTCCGGGTGATGAGCGCGATCAAGATCAACGACGTGTGCGAGGACTACATCCGCCGCCGCGCCGTGCGCCACCTGGAGAAGGGCCGCATCGCGATCTTCGCCGCCGGCACCGGCAACCCGTTCTTCACCACCGACTCGGCCGCCGCCCTGCGCGCGATCGAGATCAACGCCGACCTGCTGCTGAAGGCCACCAAGGTCGACGGCGTGTACGACAAGGACCCGAAGAAGCACCCCGACGCAGTGCGCTTCGAGGAACTGGACCACAACGAGGTCATCGCCCGCGACCTGCAGGTGATGGACACCGCCGCCTTTGCCCTGTGCCGCGACCACGGCATCCCGCTGCGGGTCTACGACCTGTCGGTGCCGGGCAACCTGATGGGCATCCTGCGCGGCGAGCCGATCGGCACCCTGGTCCGCGCCCGCCGCTGACCGCGGCCGCCGCACCCCGACCCCGCGAAGGGCCGCGCACGCGCGGCCCTTTTTCGTGCCTTGCCGCCGCGCCCGGGGCCAGGGATGGCATTACCCGTATAATCGGCCGATTCGGCTCCACCAGGAAACACGGCGATGATCAACGAAATCAAGCAAGACGCGCAGGCACGCATGGCCAAGAGCATCGAGGCCCTGCGCCACAACCTCGTCAAGGTCCGCACCGGGCGCGCCTCCACCGGCCTGGTCGACTCGATCAGGGTCAGCGCGTACGGCAGCGAGGTCCCGCTGTCGCAGGTGGCCGCCGTCTCCGTGTCCGACGCCCGCTCCCTGGTCATCCAGCCCTGGGACAAGGGCATGGTCGGCCCGATCGAGAAGGCCATCCTCGGCTCGGACCTGGGCCTGACCCCCAACACCGCCGGCACCACCATCCGCCTGAACCTGCCGCCGCTGACCGAGGAGCGCCGCCGTGAGCTGGCCAAGGTCGTGGCCGGCGAGGGCGAGGACGCCAAGGTCGCCATCCGCAACATCCGCCGCGACGCCAACCAGAAGGTCAAGGACCTGCTGAAGGAAAAGCAGATCAGCGAGGACGACGTGCGCCGCGCCGAGGACGAGATCCAGAAGATCACCGACAAGGCGATCAAGGACGTCGACGAGGTGGTCAAGGCCAAGGAACAGGAACTGATGGCGGTCTGAGCGGTCTGCCATCCGCATGACCCTCATGTCCGCCCCAGAACGCACCCCGGTCCCCCGCCACCTTGCCGTCATCATGGACGGCAACGGCCGCTGGGCGCAGCGCCGCCGCCGCCCGCGCGTGGTCGGCCACCGCGCCGGCGCGCGCGCGGCCGAGCGCACCATCGACTTCTGCCTGGACCGGGGCATCGGGGCGCTGACCCTGTTCGCCTTCTCCAGCGAAAACTGGGGCCGGCCCGAGGAGGAAGTCAACGCCCTGATGAAGCTGTTCCTGGGCGCGCTGGAACGCGAGGTCGGGGCGCTGGACAAGCGCGGCGTGCGCCTGCGCTTCATCGGCGACCGCGAGCGCTTTTCCCCGGCGATCCGCGAGCGCATGGCCGCCGCCGAGGCGCAGACCGCCGGCAACGGCCGCCTCGAGCTGGCCGTTGCCGCCAGCTACGGCGGGCGCCAGGACATCGCCTTCGCCGCCCGCGCCCTGGCGCGCGAGGTGGCCGCCGGGCGCCTGGACCCGGAGCGGATCGACGAGGCGGCCATGGCCGCCCACGTCGCCCTGGCCGACCTGCCCCCGCCGGACCTGTTCATCCGCACCGGTGGCGACCACCGGATCAGCAACTTCCTGCTCTGGCAGCTGGCCTACACCGAGCTGTGGTTCACCGACACGCTCTGGCCCGACGTGGACGCCAGCGTGCTGCAGCGTGCCCTGGACGACTTCGGCCGGCGCGAGCGCCGGTTCGGCCTGACCAGCGCGCAGATCGCCGCAGCGGAGACCTCCGCATGACCCGCACCCGCGTGATTGCTGCCCTGGTGATGGCCCCAACGGCCATCGCCGCCATCCTGCTGCTGCCCACCCCGTGGCTGGCCGCCGTGGCCGCCCTGGCCATGCTGACCGGCCTGTGGGAATGGCTGAAGCTGGCCGGGGTCGACGACAGCCTGCCGCGCACCGTGCTGGTGGGCCTGAACCTGCTGCTGATGGTCCTGCTGGTCTGGGCCTCGCGCAGCGAGGCCGGCTTCTCGCCGGTGCTGTTCCAGCTGGCGACCCTGGCCGGCGCCGCCGGCTGGGTGCTGTCCCTGCTGTGGCTGTGGCGCCCGGGCTTCGGCGCCGCCGACCGCCCCGCCAACCGCGCGCTCAAGCTGGCCGCCGGCACCCTGGCCGTGGTCCCGGCGTGGTGCGCCCTGTGCCTGGTGCACTCGGACAGCTTCGCCGCCCTCGGCGGTCCGGGCGAGCCGATGGCCCACCGCTGGCTGCTGGCCGCGCTGGCCCTGGTCTGGGCGGCCGACACCGGTGCCTACTTCGCCGGCCGCCACCTGGGCCGGCGCAAGCTGGCGCCGACCATCAGCCCCAACAAGACGGTCGAGGGCGCGCTGGGCGGCATTGCCGGCGCGGTGCTGGTGGCCCTGGCCTTCGGCGCCCTGGCCGGCGCCGGCGTGGCGCAGTGGCCGGGCCTGGCGCTGGTCGCGCTGGTCGCGGCCCTGGCCTCGATCGTCGGCGACCTGGTCGAGAGCCTGCTCAAGCGCCAGGCCGGGGTGAAGGATTCCGGCGACCTGATCCCGGGCCACGGCGGCGTACTGGACCGCATCGACGGCGTCCTCGCCGCCCTGCCGGTCTTCGCCATCGGCAAGGAAATCGCCGGGTTCTGAGCGAGGCCTTCCCCATGTCTTCCCCCGCCGACATCCGCCGGGTCGCCGTCCTCGGAGCCACCGGCTCCATCGGGACCTCGGCCCTCGATGTCATCGCCCGCCATCCCCGGCGCATGCGCGCCACCGTGCTGGCCGCCGGCGGCCGGGTCGATGCCCTGGTCCAGCTGTGCATCGCCCACCGCCCCGAGCACGCGGTGATCGCCGACCCGGCACTGTTCCCGCGCCTGCGCGACGGGCTGCGCGCTGCCGGCCTGGCCACCCGCGCCCACGCCGGCAGCGAGGCCCTGGAGGCGCTGGCCGCCGGCCCCGATTGCGACACCGTGGTCGCCGCCATCGTCGGCGCCGCCGGCCTCGGCTCCACCCTGGCCGCGGCCCGCGCCGGCAAGCGCCTGCTGCTGGCCAACAAGGAATCGCTGGTGCTGGCCGGCGAGCTGGTGATGGCCGCCGCGCGCGACGCCGGCGCCACCATCGTGCCGATCGACAGCGAGCACAGCGCGGTGTTCCAGTGCCTGCGCGCCTGCCGCGGCCAGGACGTGCGCCGGATCGTGCTGACCGCCTCCGGCGGCCCGTTCCGCGGCCGCAGCCGGGCCTCGTTGGCCGAGGTCACCCCGGCCCAGGCCGTGGCCCATCCCAAGTGGTCGATGGGCCCGAAGATCTCGGTCGACTCGGCCACCCTGATGAACAAGGGCCTGGAGGTGATTGAGGCCCACCACCTGTTCGGCCTGCCCGGCTCGCGGATCGACGTGCTGGTTCACCCGCAGAGCCTGGTCCACGCCCTGGTCGAGTACGTGGACGGCTCCACCCTGGCCCAGCTGGGCCTGCCGGACATGCGCACCGCCCTGGCGGTGGGCCTGGGCTGGCCGGAGCGGATCGAGTCCGGCGTGGCCGGGCTGGACCTGCTGGCCCAGGGCCGGCTGGAGTTCGAGCCGCCGGACATGGACGCCTTCCCCTGCCTGCGCCTGGCGCGCGGGGCGATGGATGCCGGCGGCACCGCCCCGGCGGTGCTCAACGCCGCCAACGAGGAGGCGGTTTCAGCCTTTCTTCAGGGGCGCGTGGGTTTCCTAGCCATTCCCGCGCTGGTCGAGGATGCCCTCGCCGCATTGCCGGCCGCGCCCGCCAGTTCCCTGGAGGCGCTGCTGCAGGCCGACGCGGACGCGCGCCGAGTGACCCGCCAGATGATCGACCACCGTTCCCCCAGCGGTGCCCCAGCCACCCCGCTCCAGGATGCCCGCCATGGGTGAGTTCCTCGGCTCCGTCTGGTGGCTCATCGTCAGCCTCGGGCTGCTGGTGACCTTCCATGAGTTCGGCCACTACTGGGTGGCCCGCCGCTGCGGCGTGGACGTGCTGCGCTTCTCCGTCGGCTTCGGCAAGCCGCTGTGGTCGCGCCGCAACCGCGCCGGCACCGAGTTCGCCATCGCCGCCATCCCGCTGGGCGGCTACGTGAAGATGCTGGACGAGCGCGAGGGCGATGTCCCGGTCACCCGCCAGGCGCATGCGTTCAACCGCCAGAACGTGTGGCGGCGGATCGCGATCGTGGCCGCCGGCCCGCTCGCCAACCTGCTGCTGTGCGTGGCCCTGCTGTGGGTGATGTTCATGGTCGGCCGCCAGGACTACGCCCCGGTGCTGGGCCGGGTCGGGGGCGTGGCCGCCGAGGCCGGTCTGCAGCGCGGTGACCGCCTGGTCGCGGTCGACGGCCGCCAGGTCGCGACCTGGACCGATGCCAGCCTGGCCCTGGCCGCCCCGGCGCTGGACCGCCGCGACATCGAGGTCACGGTCGAGGATCCCGCCGGCCGTGTCGCCACCCGCACCCTGCGCCTGTCGCGCCTGCCGGACCAGCTGGACGAGCGCCGCCTGGCCGAGCACGCCGGCCTGGCCTGGCAGTTCATGCTGGCCCCGGCCCGGGTCGACCAGGTCCGCGCGGACGGCGCCGCCGCCGGCGCCCTGCTGCCGGGCGACGTGATCCTGGCGATCGACGGCCAGGCGGTGAACGCCGCCGACGAGGTCGCGCCGCTGGTGCGCGCCCTGGGCGAGCGTGGCGGCCCGGGCATGATCGAGGTCGAGCGCGAGGGCGAGCGCCTGGCGATCGAGCTGGAGCCGCGGCGCAGCACCGATCCGGCCCGCGCCGGCGCGTGGGAGCTGGGCATCGTCCTGGCCCCGCCGCAGGCCCCGGCCTATGACGCGGTGCAGCGCTACGGCCCGCTGGCGGCCCTGCCGGTGGCGCTGCGCGAGACCGGCCGCCTGGCCTCCGACTCGCTGGGCATGATGCGGCGCATGGTCACCGGCGAGGCCTCGGTGAAGAACCTCTCCGGCCCGGTCACCATCGCCCGTGCCGCCAACGCCTCGGCCAAGCGTGGCGCCGACTGGTTCCTGTACTTCCTGGCCCTGCTGTCGCTGAGCCTGGCCATCATCAACCTGCTGCCGATCCCGGTCTTGGACGGCGGCCACCTCCTGTATTATTCGATCGAGTTGATCAAGGGCAGTCCGTTGAGCGAGCGGGCGATGGCCACCGGCCAGTACGTCGGCCTGGCCCTGCTGGCCGGCCTGATGGGCCTGGCCTTCTACAACGACCTGCTCGGCCTGCTCCCGCGATGACCCTGACGACCACCGGCGCGCGGCGCCGGCGATTCCTGCCCCGATACCCGTTTTCCACCGGATGTGACATGACGCGATTCCCCGTTCGCCGCCTGCTCGCCCTCGCCCTCGCCTCGTCCCTGAGCCTGTCGGCGATGGCGCAGACGGCCGAGCCGTTCACCGTCGCGGACATCCGCATCGACGGGCTGCAGCGCATCGCGGCCGGCACGGTCTTCACCTACCTGCCGGTGGAGCGCGGCGAGACCCTGGACGCGTCCAAGGCCGGCGACACCGTGCGCGCCCTGTACCGCACCGGCTTCTTCGAGGACGTGCGCCTGGACCGCCAGGGCGACATCCTGGTGATCACCGTCACCGAGCGCCCGGCGATCAACAAGCTCACGCTCAACGGCAACAAGGACATCAAGAGCGAGGACCTGCTGCGCGGCCTGCAGGACATCGGCCTGGCCGAGGGCGAGACCTTCGACCGCCTGGCACTGGACCGCGTCACCCAGGAGCTGACCCGCCAGTACAACAACCGCGGCAAGTACAACGTCCAGATCACGCCCACGGTCAGCCAGCTGGACCGCAACCGCGTGGACGTGACCATCGACATCAAGGAAGGCAAGGCGGCCAAGATCCGCCACGTCAACCTGGTGGGCGCCGAGTCCTTCGACACCGAGGAGATCCTGGATACCTGGGAGTCCAAGGAAAGCTCGTGGATGTCCTGGTACCGCCGCGACGACCAGTACTCCAAGGAAAAGCTCTCCGGCGACATGGAGAAGCTCAACTCCTGGTACCTGGACCGCGGCTACGTGGACTTCAGCATCGACTCCACCCAGGTGTCGATCAGCCCCGACAAGCGCGAGATGTACCTGAGCACCTCGATCACCGAGGGCGAGGTCTACAAGATCTCCGAAATCAAGGTCACCGGCGACACCATCCTGCCGCAGGACGTGGTCGAGCGCATGGTGATCCCCAAGGCCGGCGACACCTTCTCGCGCGTGCTGCTTGAAGCCAGCGCCGACGCCATCACCAACACCCTCAGCAACATCGGCTACGCCTTCGCCCGGGTCAACCCGATCCCGACCCCGAACCGCGCCGACCGCACCGTGGCGATCAACCTGCAGGTGATCCCCGGCCCGCGCGTGAACGTGCGCCGGATCGTGTTCAAGGGCAACACCCGCACCTCCGACGAGGTCCTGCGCCGCGAGATGCGCCAGTTCGAGAACGCCTGGTATTCGCAGGCGGCGATCGACCGCTCCACCGTGCGCCTGCGCCGCCTGGGCTACTTCGAGACCGTCGAGGTCGAGACCCCGCAGGTGCCGGGCAGCGGCGACCAGGTGGACGTGGTGTTCAACGTCAAGGAGACCACCTCCGGCAGCTTCGTGTTCGGCCTCGGCTACTCGCAGCTGGCCGGCATGACCGCCTCGGTGCAGCTGTCGCAGAGCAACTTCCTCGGCGGCGGCAACCGCGTGTCGGTGGAGGCGCAGCGCAGCGACTACCTGCAGCGCTACGCGTTCTCCTACATCAACCCGTTCTTCACCGACGAGGGCGTGTCGCTGGGCTACAACGTCTGGTGGCGCGAGCTGGACTACTCGGACTTCAACACCGCCCAGTACAACAGCACCAACGCCGCGGTGCAGACCGTGCTGGGCCTGCCGATCACCGAGCACAGCTCGGTCTCGCTGCTGTTCGGCATCGACAGCAACCAGATCCAGGCCTGGGGCGGCTACACCCCGCAGGCGATCGTCGACTACCTCGACGCGGTCGGCCAGCGCACCTTCCACGCCTGGCGCACCGAGCTGGGCTGGGCGCGCGACACCCGCAACGACTTCTTCATGCCCACCCGCGGCACCTACCAGCGCGTGGGCCTGGAAACCACCCTGCCCGGCTCGACCGCCGAGTACTACAAGCTCAGCTACGAGTTCTCGCGCTACTGGCGCCTGAGCCCGGCGTTCGTGCTGCGCACCGGCCTGGACCTGGGCTATGGCGACAGCTACGGCAGCGAGACCACCCGCCACCTGTGCGTCCCGGTCGACGGCACCACCGCCGATCCCTGCACGCCGGACGCGGCCGGCTACCGCAAGACCGTCACCGCTTCCGGGCTGCCGTTCTTCGAGAACTTCTACGCCGGCGGCACCCGCTCGGTGCGCGGCTTCCGCGACAACACCCTGGGTCCGCGCTCGGAGGTCATCGCCGGCTACCGCGGCCAGCCGATGGGCGGCTCGCTGAAGACCGTCGGCCAGATCGAGATGGTGTTCCCCAAGCTGTTCGACAGCAATGCCGCGCGCGTCTCGGCCTTCGTCGACTTCGGCAACGTGTACAACGGCATCGACGACTTCGACAGCGGCGAGCTGCGCGCCTCCGCCGGCGTGGCCCTGCTGTGGCGCGCCCCGGTGGGCCCGATCTCGATCAGCTACGCGTTCCCGTTCCGCAAGAAGGAAGGCGACGAGCTGGAGCGCCTGCAGTTCACCTTCGGCGGCGGCTTCTGACGCCAGCGCCAGCAGGCACAGGCACGAAGGGCGCCTTGCGGCGCCCTTCGTGTTTCCGGCGGCCCGATCCGGCCGCCGCAGGCCGGGACCGGTGGCGTAGCCCGGACAGGGCCGCAGGCCGCATCCGGGAGGACACGCCCGCCAAGTACCGGACGCGCTTCGCCGATCCGGGCTACGCGGGCGCCGGGCCGCCTTCCCCGCCCGCGGCCGGTGGGCGTGCCGCGGCATCCTCGATCCGGCCCAGCTGGTCCAGCACCGCGGTCGCGTAGCAGCCGGCCGGCAACGCGAACGCCAGTTCCAGCAGGTCATCGGCAAGCCAGCGCCAGGCCAGTCCCTGCGGGCGCAGGCGCAGCGCGCGCCGCTCCTGCTCCAGGCCGGCGCGTTCCAGGCCCTCGCGCAGCTTCAGCGATGTCGGGTCGTCCATCGCCGCCAGCTCCAGCGCCTGGCAGGCGCCTTCGCTGCGCGGCGCGCCGCGGCCCCACAGCGGACCGCTGGGATGGATGTCGAACGCGGCCAGGCGCCTGGCGATGTCTTCCGTCATCGGCTCTGGTCCGAACACGCTGCGGCTGCCCTCCAGGGCCCAGACCTCGCCGTCCAGGCCGCGGTCCCAGCTGCCGTCGGCCACGCGCGCGGCCAGCACCTGGTTGAACAGCGCCGAGCGCGCCGCCGACAGCAGCATCGAACGCTGCTCGCGCCCCACCCGCTTGCCGGCGAACATCGCCAGCGCCTTGGCGATGTTGCCGCCGCCATGGCCGAAGCGCTGGTCGCCGAAGGCATTGGGCACGCCGCGGGCGGCGACCTGCCGCAACCGCTCCTCGATCGCCGCGTGTTCGCCCTGCACCCCGCGCAGCACCAGCACGAAGCGGTTGCCGGCCAGCGCCCCGCGCGGCAGCTTGCGCCTGTGGCGGGCCTGGGCCAGCACGCGCAGGCCCTCGCGCTCCAGCGCATCCAGCGGTGGCGGCTCGCGCCCGGGCAGCTGCACGCTGAAGCGCTGCACGGTGACCGCGTGGCGGTCCTTGAGCCCGGCATAGCCGACCGCCACCTCCGGCACCCCGGCCCAGCGCGCGATCTCCCCGGCGACGAAGCCGGTGTTCATGCCGCGCTTCTCGATGGTCAGCAGCAGGTGCTCGCCGTCGCCGCTGGCCTCGAAACCGTCCAGTTCCTCGACCCGGAAATCCTCCGGGACGGAGCGGATCCGCGCCGCCAGCACCGGCGCGCCGAAGGCCTGCATCGGCGCGTTCACGCGCGCACCAGCAGCGCCACCGCCTGCGCGGCGATGCCCTCGCCGCGGCCGGTGAAGCCCAGCTTCTCGCTGGTGGTGGCCTTGACGCTGATCGCGTCCAGGTCCACGCCGCAGGCCTCGGCGATGCGCTGGCGCATCTGCGCCGCGTGCGGGCCGACCTTGGGCCGCTCGCAGACGATGGTGATGTCGGCGTTGCCCAGCTTCCAGCCGCAGCCGGCCACCAGGCCGACGCAGTGGCGCAGCAGCACCAGGCTGTCGGCGCCGCGCCAGCGCTCGTCGCTGGGCGGGAAGTGCACGCCGATGTCGCCCAGCGCCAGCGCGCCGAGGATGGCGTCGCACAGCGCATGCAGGGCCACGTCGCCGTCGCTGTGCGCGACCACGCCGCGCTCGTGCGGCACGCGCACGCCGCCAAGCATCACGTGGTCGCCCTCGCCGAACACGTGGACGTCGTAGCCCTGGCCGATGCGGAAGGGAGGGATGTCGATTGCCATGTCGCAGGTTCCGGTCGTTGCCGGACGGTCCGGCACGTCGTGCCTATTGTGCCCTCCGGGTGGCAGGACCGGGCGTATCCCCTCAGCCAGCGAGGATGTCGGGCCAGAACGCCACCAGGTTCTGCAGCGCATGCGGCAGCGCCGCGGCGGCGAAGGCGTGGCGGAAGGAGCGCCGGCGCCAGGTCATCCAGCAACAGCTGAAGACGAAGAACGGGAACCAGGTGCCGATGAACCAGATCGGCGCGACCAGGCCATGCAGCAGCCCCCAGAGCAAGCCTGCGAGCAAGGCCCTGGACGGGATGCTCCAGCGCCCTGGCATCAGCGCCAGCATCCCGCCCAGCAGCAGGGTCTCCACCACCGGCGCGAACAGGACGCCCCCGATGAAGGCGCGCCATCCGGTACCGGCGTCGACCTGGTCCATTCCGTCCCTCGGAAGGCCTGCAAGCTCCAGCACGGCAAGCCCGAGCGCGACGCAGGCCAGGGCACCGGCGAGGGAGACCAGGAAGGCCAGGAACGACCGCCACAACAGGCGGCCATCCGGGTCAGCCAGCAACGCGTCGCGGAAGAACCTTCCCACCTTCGCCATCACGACCTCCCTGTCGTGCCGGCACCGCTCAGCGGCGCGAAAGCTCGAACTCGAACCGTGCCAGGTCGGCGGGCGTGGTGACCTTGAAGTTGTCCTCGCGGCCTTCCACCAGCAGCGGGCGCTGGCCCTGCAGTTCGAACGCCATGGCCTCGTCGGTGACCTCCACCCCTGCGGCCGCGGCGGCCTCCAGGGCGCGGGTCAGCTGCAGGCGCCGGAACAGCTGCGGGGTCAGCGCGCGCCACAGCCGCTCGCGCGGCTCGGTGCGGTCGATGCCGCCGTCGTCGCCGGCGCGCTTGAGGGTGTCGCGCACCGGCGCGGCCAGGATCGCGCCGACCGGATCGAGCCGGCCGCGCTCCAGCAACCGGTCCAGGTCCTTCAGCGCCAGGTTGGGACGGGCGGCATCGTGGACCAGCACGAAATCGTCCGGGCGCACCGATTCGGGCAGCGCCTGCAGCGCGGCCAGCACCGAGGCGGCGCGGCTGTCGCCGCCGGTGCAGGCCAGCAGCGGCTTGCCGCGGTACTCGTGCCAGCCAGGCCAGCGCGGGTCGTCGCCGGACAGCGCCACCACCACCCCGGCCACCGCCGGGTGCGCCAGCAGCGCGTCGAGGGTGTGCACCAGCAACGGCTTGCCGGCCACTTCCAGGTATTGCTTGGGGACCTCGCCGCCGAAACGGGTGCCGCGGCCCGCCGCGGGCACCACCGCCCAGATGCCGCCCATCAGTCCTCCTCCGCCGCCGGCGGGGGCGGCAGCGGGCGCGGCGGGGTGTCCTCGACCACGCGATAGAACACCTCGCCCGGCTTGATCATGCCCAGCTCGCTGCGCGCGCGCTCCTCGACCGCGGCCACGCCCTCCTTGAGGTCGCGCACCTCGGCCGCGAGCGCGGCGTTGCGTTCCTCCAGGCCCGCGTTCTCGCGGCGCTGGGCCTCGACCTGCGCCGCCAGCGCGGTGACCTCGCCCGCGTTGCCGATGCCGAACCAGAGCCGGTACTGCAGCCATCCCAGCAGCAGGACCAGCCCCAGGAGCACCCATCGCAACACGGGCGATCCTCCCTCAGCGCTTCAGCGAGACGAAGGCGTCGCGGCCGGCGTAGCGGGCCGAGCCGCCCAGCGCTTCCTCGATGCGCAGCAGCTGGTTGTACTTGGCCACGCGGTCGCTGCGGCACAGCGAGCCGGTCTTGATCTGGGTCGCTGTGGTGGCCACGGCGATGTCCGAGATCGTGGTGTCCTCGGTCTCGCCCGAGCGGTGCGAGACGATCGAGGCGTAGCCGGCCTTGTGCGCCATGGCGATGGCGTCCAGGGTCTCGCTCAGGGTACCGATCTGGTTGACCTTGATCAGGATCGCGTTGGCGGTGCCCGAGTCGATGCCCTGCTTGAGGATCTTCGGGTTGGTCACGAACAGGTCGTCGCCGACCAGCTGCACCTTGCTGCCCAGGCGCTCGGTCAGCTGCTTCCAGCCGGCCCAGTCGTCCTCGGCCAGGCCGTCCTCGATGGTGATGATCGGGTACTGGGCGACCCAGTCGGCCAGGAAGTCGACGAACTGCTCGGAGGACAGGCGCTTGTTCTCGCCCACCAGGTGGTACTTGCCGTTGTCGTAGAACTCGCTGGAGGCCACGTCCAGGCCCAGCAGCACGTCCTCGCCGGCCTTGTAGCCGGCCTTGCCAATGGCCTCCAGGATGGTGTCCAGGGCCTCGACATTGCTGCGGAAGTCCGGGGCGAAGCCGCCCTCGTCGCCCACCGCGGTGCTCAGGCCGTGGCCCTTGAGCACGGACTTGAGCGAGTGGAACACCTCGGTGCCGGCGCGCAGGGCCTCGGAGAACGAGGAGGCGCCGACCGGCAGGATCATGAACTCCTGGAAGTCGACGTTGTTGTCGGCGTGGGCGCCGCCGTTGATGATGTTCATCATCGGCACCGGCAGCGACACGTTCGACTCGGTGATCGAGGCGATGTACTGCCACAGCGGCTGCTTCTTCGAGGCGGCCACGGCATGGGCGGCGGCCAGCGACACGCCCAGCAGCGCGTTGGCGCCCAGGCGGCCCTTGTTCTCGGTGCCGTCCAGGTCGATCAGGCGGCGGTCCAGGCCCTGCTGGTCGGCGGCGTCGAAGCCGGCCAGGGCCTCGGCGATGGCGCCGTTGACGTTGGCCACCGCGTTCTTCACGCCCTTGCCCAGGTAGCGGGTCTTGTCGCCGTCGCGCAGCTCCACCGCCTCCTTGGTGCCGGTGGAGGCGCCGGACGGCACCGCGGCACGGCCGAAGGAACCATCGGCCAGGGTGACCTCGGCTTCGAGGGTGGGGTTGCCGCGGCTGTCGAGGATTTCGCGGGCGTGGATCTTGGCGATGCTGGTCATTGGGATGGCTAGCGTCCGGTGGGTGGAGTCGTCCGGAAGTTTAACGGAGCCGGGCCCGGCTTTGGCGGCTTTTCCCGGGCTTTTCCGCCACTTGCGGCGGCCCGCCTTCGTTGCCGCGGAAACGGCCGCCCCGGAACGCAGGACGGGCGCCCTGGGGCGCCCGCCTGGTCGTGCCCTGGCCACCCCCACGGGGCGGTTTCAGAGGGTCTGTTCGATGAAGCCGTGCTTCTTGGTGATCGAGTCCAGCGCCAGCAGGGTTTCCAGCAGCGCCTCCATCTTGCCCAGCGGCCAGGCATTGGGGCCGTCGGACAGGGCCTTGGCCGGATCCGGGTGGGTCTCGGCGAACAGGCCGGCCACGCCCACGGCCACCGCCGCGCGCGCCAGCACCGGCACGAACTCGCGCTGGCCACCGGAGCTGGTGCCCTGGCCGCCCGGCAGCTGCACCGAATGGGTGGCGTCGAACACCACCGGGCAGCCGGTCTGCCGCATCACGCTCAGCGAGCGCATGTCGCTGACCAGGTTGTTGTAGCCGAAGCTGGCGCCGCGCTCGCACACCAGGATCTGCTCGTTGCCGGTGGACTTGGCCTTCTCCACCACCGGCTTCATGTCCCACGGCGACAGGAACTGGCCCTTCTTGATGTTCACCGGCTTGCCGGCCGAGCACACGTTGCGGATGAAGTCGGTCTGCCGCACCAGGAACGCCGGGGTCTGCAGCACGTCCACCACCGCGGCCACCTCCTGCAGCGGGGTGTATTCGTGCACGTCGGTCAGCACCGGCACGCCGATCTGGCGCTTGACCTCGGCCAGCACCTTCAGGCCCTCCTCCAGGCCCGGGCCGCGGAAGCTGCTGCCGGAGGTGCGGTTGGCCTTGTCGAAGCTGGACTTGAAGATGAAGTTGATGCCCAGCTTGCCGGTGATCTCCTTGAGCCTGCCGGCCACGTCCAGCTGCAGCTGCATCGATTCGATCACGCAGGGGCCGGCGATCAGGAACAGCGGCTGGTCCAGGCCGACTTCGAATCCACACAGTTTCATTGCTTCTTCCTCTTCCGGGGACGGCGGCCGGCGCGCGGCGCCGGCGACTGGACGATCGGTTCACCCCGGCCGGCGCGAAGGGCGCGCCAACCGGGCGGCGGGCCTCAGGCCCGCGCCTCCTTCAGCAGCTTGCCGCCGGCCTTCTTCTCGCGCGCGGCGCGGATGAAGCCGACGAACAGCGGATGGCCCTCGCGCGGGGTGGACAGGAACTCCGGGTGGGCCTGGCAGGCCAGGAACCACGGATGCTCGTTGCGCGGCAGCTCCACCATCTCCACCAGGGTGTCGTCCATCGACTTGGCCGAGATGACCAGGCCGGCGTCCTCCAGCTGGGTACGGTAGCGGTTGTTGAACTCGTAGCGGTGGCGGTGGCGCTCGGCGACCACGTCCTTGCCGTACAGCTCGCGCGCCAGGGTGCCCGGCTTGAGCCGCTGCTCCTGCAGGCCCAGGCGCATGGTGCCGCCCAGGTCGGACTTCTCGTCGCGCTTCTCCACCTCGCCGGTGCTGGTGCGCCACTCGGTGATCAGGCCGATCACCGGGTGCGGGCACTGCTTGTCGTTCTCGGTGCTGTTGGCGCCTTCCAGCCCGGCGCGGTGGCGGGCGAAGTCCACCACCGCCGCCTGCATGCCGTAGCAGATGCCGAAGTACGGGATACCGTGCTCGCGCGCGAACTTCGAGGTCAGGACCTTGCCCTCGAAGCCGCGGTCGCCGAAGCCGCCCGGGACCAGGATGCCGTCCACGTCGGCCAGCAGCGCCTCGGCGCCTGCGGTCTCCATGTCCTGCGACTCCAGCCACTTCAGGTTGACCCGGGTGCGCTGGCGCAGGCCGCCGTGCTTGAGCGCCTCGCCCACCGACTTGTACGCGTCCTTGTGGTCCACGTACTTGCCGACCACGGCGATGGTGACCTCGTCCACCGGGTTGACCGTGGCGTCGACCGCGGCCTCCCACTCGTGCAGGTCGGCCGGGCGCGGCGGCTGCAGGCGCAGGCGGTCGACCACCAGCGCGTCCAGGCCCTGGGCGTGCAGCTCCAGCGGCAGCTTGTACAGCACGTCCACGTCCTGCACCGAGATGACGGCGCGCTCGGGGACGTTGGTGAACAGCGCGATCTTGCGGCGCTCGCCATCCGGCAGCGGCTGCTCGGAACGGCACAGCAGCACGTCCGGCTGGATGCCGATCGAGCGCAGTTCCTTGACCGAGTGCTGGGTCGGCTTGGTCTTCAGCTCGCCGGCGGCGGCGATCCACGGCACCAGGGTCAGGTGCATGAACAGCGCCTTCTCCGGGCCGCGCTCGGCACGGATCTGGCGGATCGCCTCCAGGAACGGCAGCGACTCGATGTCGCCCACCGTGCCGCCGATCTCGACCAGGGCCACGTCGTAGCCCTCGGTGGCCTCGTCGATGCAGCGGCGGATCTCGTCGGTGATGTGCGGGATCACCTGCACGGTGGCGCCGAGGTAGTCGCCGCGGCGCTCCTTGCGGATCACCTCGGCGTAGATCCGGCCGGTGGTGACCGAATTCTTGCGGCTCAGGCGGGTGCGCACGAAGCGCTCGTAGTGGCCCAGGTCCAGGTCGGTCTCGGCGCCGTCGTCGGTGACGTAGACCTCGCCGTGCTGGAACGGGCTCATGGTGCCCGGGTCCACGTTGATGTAGGGGTCCAGCTTCATCATCGTGACCCGCAGGCCACGGGCCTCGAGGATGGACGCGAGCGAAGCGGCGGCGATGCCCTTGCCTAGCGAGGACACCACGCCGCCGGTAACGAAGATCAGGGGAGTCATTTGGCGGGGCTCCGGAAAGCCGTAGTTTACCGGCTCGACCGCCCGAGCCCAAGCCGGCGGCTACCCGCCGGCGCGCCCGGAGCCGACGAAAAAGCCCGCCGGGCAAGGGCCGGCGGGCCTGGAACAGGTCCTGAACGGGCGCCTTCAGCGCCGTTCGCGCTGCTCTTCTTCCTCTTCGCGCTGCGGGCGCGACTTGTTGCGCGGGTCCTGGCCGGACCGGGCCGCCTCGCGGCGGCGGGCGCGCTCGTCGGCCTCGGCATTGTCCCTGGCCTCCTGGGCCTTGTGCTCGGCCAGCGCACCCTGGCGGCCCTCGGCCTTGCGCTCCTGGGCCAGCGCCGGGACGGCGATGGCCGCGACCGCCACCGCGGCGGCCACTGCGCTCCAGATCAGGCGTCGGTTCATGGCGTTCCTCCGCTTGGGGGGGCATTGCGCCGGCCACGGGGGGCGGCCGGCCGCGGCTCGTGCCGCGGCCCCGGTTATACGTCCGCGCGCCCTGCGCCGGCCTGAACGGGCTGGCGGGCGTGCAAAAACGGCAGACAGGCCGCACACTTGCGCGTCTTTACCGCGTCACCGAAGGTTCCATGAGCAGCCGTTACAACGCCGCCGACATCGAAGTCCTGTCCGGCCTGGACCCGGTCAAGCGCCGGCCCGGCATGTATACCGACACCTCGCGCCCCAACCACCTGGCGCAGGAGGTGATCGACAACGCGGTGGACGAGGCGCTGGCCGGGCATGCGCGCTCGGTCGAGGTCACCCTGTACCGCGACGGCAGCTGCGAGGTGGCCGACGACGGCCGCGGCATGCCGGTGGACATCCACCCCGAGGAGAAGATCCCGGGCGTGGAACTGATCCTCACCCGCCTGCACGCGGGCGGCAAGTTCAGCAACAAGAACTACACCTTCTCCGGCGGCCTGCACGGCGTGGGCGTGAGCGTGGTCAACGCCCTGTCCACCCTGGTCGAGGTGCACATCAAGCGCGACGGCGCCGAGCACCGCATCACCTTCCGCGACGGCAACCGCGCCACCCCGCTGGAGGTGGTCGGCACCGTCGGCAAGAAGAACACCGGCACCCGCGTGCGCTTCTGGCCGGACCCGAAGTACTTCGACAGCCCGAAGATCAACGTCCGCGCCCTGCGCCACCTGCTGCGCGCCAAGGCCGTGCTGTGCCCCGGCCTGACCGTGACCCTGTTCGACGAGGCCTCCGGCGAGCGCGACACCTGGCACTACGAGGACGGCCTGCGCGACTACCTCAAGGGCGAACTGGCCGGCCGCGAGCTGCTGCCGCCGGAGCTGTTCACCGGCTCGCTGAAGAAGGAGACCGAGGTGGTGGACTGGGCCGTGGCCTGGGTCCCGGAGGGCGAGCTGGTCCAGGAGAGCTACGTCAACCTGATCCCCACCGCCCAGCACGGCACCCACGTCAACGGCCTGCGCTCGGGCCTGACCGACGCGCTGCGCGAGTTCTGCGACTTCCGCAACCTGCTGCCGCGCGGGGTCAAGCTGGCGCCGGAGGACGTGTGGGACCGCGTCGCCTTCGTGCTGTCGCTGAAGATGAGCGACCCGCAGTTCAGCGGCCAGACCAAGGAGCGCCTGTCCTCGCGCCAGGCCGCCGGCTTCATCGAGAGCGCCGTGCACGACGCCTTCAGCCTGTGGCTGAACCAGAACGTGGACATGGGCGAGCGCATCGCCCAGATCGCGATCGAGCGCGCCAGCGCGCGCCTGAAGACCGAGAAGCAGGTCGTCCGCAAGAAGGTCACCCAGGGCCCGGCCCTGCCCGGCAAGCTGGCCGATTGCATCAGCCAGGACCTGTCGCGCACCGAGCTGTTCCTGGTGGAAGGCGACTCGGCCGGCGGCAGTGCCAAGCAGGCGCGCGACAAGGACTTCCAGGCCATCCTCCCGCTGCGCGGCAAGATCCTCAACACCTGGGAAGTGGCCTCCGGCAGCGTGCTGGCCTCGCAGGAAGTGCACGACCTGGCCGTGGCCATCGGCTGCGATCCGGGCAAGGACGACCTGTCGGGCCTGCGCTACGGCAAGATCGTGATCCTGGCCGACGCCGACTCCGACGGCCTGCACATCGCCACCCTGCTGTCGGCGCTGTTCCTGCGCCACTTCCCGGCCCTGGTCGCCGCCGGCCACGTGTTCGTGGCCATGCCGCCACTGTTCCGCGTGGACGTGGGCAAGCAGGTGTTCTACGCCCTGGACGAGGAAGAGAAGCGCCTGCTGCTGGAGAAGATCGCCCGCGAGAAGATCAAGGGCCAGGTCAGCGTGACCCGCTTCAAGGGCCTGGGCGAGATGAACCCGCAGCAGCTGCGCGAGTCCACCATCCACCCCGACACCCGCCGCCTGGTGCAGCTGACCGTCGACGACGGTGAACAGACCCGCGCGCTGATGGACATGCTGCTGGCCAAGAAGCGGGCAAGCGATCGCAAGGCGTGGCTGGAGACGAAGGGCGATCTGGCCTCGTTAGAGGTCTAAAAGCCTCGCACGTCCAGACTGCTGGGCCGTGGCGACGGCCCAGACGTCGTCGCACTTCAACGGCGCAGGGGCGCGGCCTCGTTAGAGGTCTAAAAGCCTCGCACGTCCAGACTGCTGGGCCGTGGCGACGGCCCAGACGTCGTCGCACTTCAACGGCGCAGGGGCGCGGCCTCGTTAGAGGTCTAAAGCCTCGCACGTCCAGACTGCTGGGCCGTGGCGACGGCCCCGACGTCGTCGCATTTCAACGGCGCAGGGGCGCGGCTTCGCTGGAGGTCTGAAGGGCTCGGGATCCGGGATCCGGGATTCGGAGTTCGCGGAACGTGGCGCGGGCAGGGCCAGGGCCGCTGCCTTGGCTAGTCCTCCGCCAGCTTCCACGCCAGCACCGTGCCGTCGCGACGGTCGGGTCGCGTGCCGGGGCGGTCGGCGGCATAGGGCTCGCCGCTGCCGGGCAGGATGCCCAGGTAGCGGTGGGTCTTCATCGACAGCAGCATGAACTGGCCGCGCAGCAGGTCCTGCCACATGAAGCGGCTGTCCACCGGATGCTCGGGCAACAGGCGCACGTCGGCGGACAGGCCGATGCCGACCACGGTCAGGAAGCCGCTGCCATCCATCGCTTCCAGCGCCACCTGGCCATTGCCGCGGTCATGCACGCGGAAACGGGCAGACGGCGACCGCGCCTTCCCGTCGTCGGCCGCCACCGGTTGCACCACGCCCAGCGGATGGACTGCGGCCACGCTGCCATCGCCCAGGTTCTCCAGCCTCACCACCTTGCCCAGCGGGATGTTGCGCGAGCGGTCGGCCAGCGGCTCGTGCAGGTCGAAACGGTCGAAGTCCGCATATCCGCCTTCGCGCCCGGCGCTGTTGTACGCGAACAGCGCGTAGCGCGAGCCCTGGAAGGTCTTGAGCTGGTACGGCAGCCGCACCGGCTCGCCGATGTCGTGGAAGCGGCGCCCGTCCGCACTCCAGGAGAACCAGGCCAGGTCCTCGTCGTGGTCGCCGCGCACGCGCAGGTGCACGCGGGCCCGGGGCAGTGGCACCTCGACCCGGCGGTCCTGCGCCTGCGAATACCAACGCAGCACGCGGCGTCCGTCCTCCTGCACCACCGCCAGCCACGCCGCCGGCATGTTCAGCAGGCCCAGCCCGGCCACGTCGCCCGGCTGCAACCCGGATGCATCCAGCACCACGGTGGCCGTGGCCTCCGGGCCCACCACGCGCTGGGTCAGGCTGTTGCGCGCATGCAGGAAGCCTTCGGCCGGCAGCGCGTGCAGGCGCAGGTGGCCCGGGCGCTCGCGCAGCGACCACTTGCCGTCCAGCGGCTGGTGGTTCCACTGCCACACCGGCTGCAGCCGCGCCGCGGAGAAGGCGTCGCTGCGCACGTACGGCGCATGCGGCCGGATGCGTGGGTCCACCACCGGCTTGGTCCAGGTACGCGGCGTGCGCCCCAGGTTGCCCGGCAGGCCGAAGTACGGCCAGCCATCGTGCCAGGTGACCGGCGACAGGAAGGTGGTGCGGCCGACGGACTTGAGGTCCATCATCGAGAAGCCCCACCACCTGCCGTCCGGCGCCTGCACGATGCCGCCCTGGTGCAGCGGCACGGCGCCCAGCGCGTTGTCCGCGGGCTTGTGCGAAGAGAACGACGCGCCGTCGGCCGGAACCGGCGAGCGCTGGCCCACGCTGTCCTCCCACCAGCCGCGCTGGAAGCCCATGCTCTCGCTGGCGCTGATCGCCACCGTCTCCCATGGACCGTCGAGGCGGTCGGCGCGCGCGGCCTGCATGCGCCCGACCGGGGCGTAGTTGGCGCTGATGATGTAGTAGCGCCCGTCGATCTTGTAGAAGTGGTGGCCCTCGCCCATGCCATTGCCGGCCGGGATGATGACCCGCTCGCTGCCCTCGACCACGCCGGACAGGTCCGGCTTGAGCTCCACCAGCCGCACCTCGTTGTAGTTGAACACCGCCCACACCCGGCCGTCGTCGTCGAACAGCACCGACAGGTCATGCAGGTTGCGGTCGATCACCGTGTGGTCCCACGGCCCCGCCGGGTCGCTGGCGGTGAACACGTGCAGGCCGCGCTCGTTGATGTTGGCGAAGACATGGAAGCGGCCATCGTGGTAACGCAGCACCGGCGCCCAGATGCCCTGGCCGTACAGGTCCTTGCCGTCCTCCAGCCGGTACTCGGGTCCGGGCGGGAACTCCGTGAGCGCGTACGAGACGAATTCCCAGTTCACCAGGTCGCGCGAGCGCAGCAGCGGCAGGCCAGGCACCGCGTGCATGGTGGTGCCGGTCATGTAGAACCAGTCGTCCACCCGGACCAGGTCCGGGTCGGAGAACTCGTCGTAGAAGATCGGGTTGGTGTAGGTGCCGTTGCCGTTGTCGGCGGTCCAGCTGGCTGGCGCAGCGACCGCGGACACGCCGCCCGCCAGCAGCAACATCAGCAGGCACGCCAGCCCGAATGGTCGCGCGAACACCATCACTTGCCTCCCCGCGCGGCGCGCCCTGGGCGCCGTCGCATCAATCCAGCTGCAGCACGAAGCCGCCGGCAGCCGGCAGCTCCAGTTCCAGCGGCCGGCCGGGCGCCAGCTCCACCTGCCGTTCCGCGAAGCCCGGCGCGTCGCCGCCATCGGTGAGCAGCTGGCCGCGCAGCACGCCACCGCCCAGCTTGCCGGCGTCCAACACGATCCTGCGCGGTCCCGGCCCGGCATTGATCCCGGCCACGTAGCGGCGCCCGCCGCCTTCGCGCACGAACACCGCGTACCGGCCCGGGTAGCCATCGATGAAGCGGCTGTCGTCCCATGCCTCCGGCAGGCCGGCAAGGAAGTGGCGCACGTACTCCGGCACCTGCGCCATGCCCTCGGCGGTCTCGGCGTAGTGCTGGATGCCGGAGACGAACAGCACCGACTGCGCCAGCTCGAACGCCGCGCTGGTGCGGCGCTGGACGCGGTCGTTGAGCTTGACCATGGCCAGCGGGGTGAAGTCCATCGGGTCGAACACGTTGCGGGTGAACGGCAGGGTCGCCGCGTGCACCGGCACGCGGTCGGCATTGGCCTGCTCGAAGGTGGCGAACTCCAGCCCGCGCACCGCTTCCATGGTCTGCAGGTGCGGCCAGGTGCGCTGCCAGCCGCGCGGCAGGGTCGAGCCGTGGAAGTTCATCTGGAAGCCGTACGGAGCCGAGTCGGCCAGCAGGTCCAGGTAGTAGGCGATCATCGACGAGCCGTCGCCGCCGAAGAAATCCACCTTCAGCCCGGCCACGCCCATGGCCTTGAGCTTGTCGAACTCGCGCACCCGGCTGGCATGGTCCAGCAGGCGGCTGCGCGGGGTCTGCGGCGCCTCGTTCCAGTCGCCGGCCGAGTTGTACCAGACCAGCACCGACACGCCCTTGCCGCGTGCGTAGTCCACCAGCTCGCGCATCTTCGCCTCGCCGATCTGCACGTCCCACAGCGCGTCCACAAGGGTGTAGCGCCAGCCCATGCGCGCGGCGTAGTCGACGAACTGCTTCTGCACCTCGAACACGGTGTGGTCGTCGCCCAGCAGCGGCCAGCTCCACGAGGCCTTGCCCGGCACCGAGGGCGCGGCCACCGCCGGCGGGTCGGCCAGGTCGGTGCCGAGGGTGGAATCGGCCACGGTGGCCAGGTCGCCCACCGCGACGATGCGCCACGGCGAACGCCACGGGAACGCCTCGATCCACGGCAACGCCGCCCCGCCCGGCAGGGCTTCGCGTGCGTCGGGGAAGCCGAGCAGGTACTCGCCCGGAACCGCGCCATCGAGCAGGCGGCTGCCGGCATCGCCGCGGCGCAGGCTGCCCTCGCTGAGCAGGATCCAGTCCTGCCCGCTGCGGAACAACGCCGGGAACACCCAGCCATGCCCCAGCGGCGAAGGCGTGCCCACCGCAACGTCCTGCAGGTAGTACTCCTCGTAGGAGGGATTGGTGCGGCCGAAGCCGGTCTTGGGCTCGGCCAGCGGCTGCAGCCAGGCATGGGCATCGGCCGGCAGGCGGAACGTGGCCGCATCGCGCTTCCAGGTATCCAGCCCCGGTACCGGGCGCTGCAGCTCGTAGCGGAACGCGGCGCCATCGTTGGACAGCTGCCAGGCCACGGCCAGCTCGTGGCCCCGCCCATCCTCCCAGCGGAACACGCGGCGGTTGGCGCGGTAATGGTTGTGGCGGCGCTTGCCGGACAGCAGCTCGTAGTCGTCGGCCACCGCCTGCACCGGATCGGCACCGGCGAAGGCCAGCCCGCGCGACAGGTCCACGCCCTCGCCCACCATGCCCAGCGGCGACGGCGCGATCACCTCGCGGCCTTCGCGCAGCAGCCGCCAGGTGGGGCGGCCGGCCTCGTCCAGCGCCATCTCCACGCGCAGCCTGCCGTCCGGACTTGCGACCTCGCCCAGCGCCGGCGTGGCCGCCTGCAGCGGCAGCCAGGCGCCCGCCAATGCCAGTGCCGCCAGCACGCGCGCGGCGCGCGCACGGAGCCACTTGTCAGCCATGACCGCCTCCACTCGCTTGACCGCCCCGCGCCAGCAGGCGCTGCAACAGGCAGAACGCCAGCAGCAGCACGCCGATGGCAATGCGCGTCCACCACGAGCTGAGGGTGCCGTCGAACACGATCAGGGTCTGGATCAGGCCCAGCACCAGCACCCCGAACAGCGAACCCAGCACGTAGCCGCTACCGCCCGCGAGCAGGGTGCCGCCGATCACCACCGCGGCGATCGCATCCAGCTCCAGGCCCATGCCGTGCAGGCTGTAGCCGCTGAGCATGTAGAACGTGTAGACCACGCCGGCCAGCGCCGAGCAGAAGCCGCTGAGGGCGTAGACCTTGATCAGGGTCGCGTCCACCGGCAGGCCCATCAGCTCCGCCGACTGCGCGCTGCCGCCAATGGCGTACACCGTGCGCCCGAAGCGGGTGGAACCGGCCAGCACCACACCGGCCGCCACCACCGCCAGCGCCACCAGCGCCGCCACCGAGAGCGAGGCACCGCCGCCCAGCGGCACCCGGGTGCTGGCCACGGCCACGTGGAAGGCATGGTTGATGCCAATCGAATCCACGCTGACCAGGGTCGCCGCGCCGCGCGCCAGGAACATGCCGGCCAGGGTCACCACGAACGGCTGCAGCCGGTAGCGTTCGATCAGCACGCCCATCAGCGCGCCAAAGCCGGTGCCGATCAGCAGCACCAGCGGGATTGCCGCCAGCGGATGCCAGCCGTGTTTCTCCACCAGGCTGGCCAGCAACACCGTCGTGAAGGCCACCACCGCGCCCACCGACAGGTCGATGCCGCCGGTGAGGATCACGAAGGTCATGCCGACCGCGACGATCAGCAGGAAGGCGTTGTCGATCAGCAGGTTCAGGAACACCTGCGGCGACAGGAAGCCTTCGTAGAGGATGCCGCCGGCGGCGGACATGGCCACGAACAGGGCCAGGGTCACCGCCAGCGACAGCAGGCCGGGCTCGCGCAGCCGGCGCAGCAGGTTGCCGGCCCCCGGGGCGCGCATCGCGATGCTCATGCGCGTGCCTCCCTGCGGCTGAACAGCGTCCTGGCCTTGGCCCGGAACTGCGGCGACTGCAGCAGCAGCACCGCGGTCACCAGCAGCGCCTTGACCACCAGGTTGACCTGCGGCGGCACGCCGATGGCGTAGATGGTGGTGGTCAGGGTCTGGATGATCAGCGCGCCCAGCAGGCTGCCGCCCAGGCTGAAGCGGCCACCGGACAGGGCGCTGCCGCCCAGGGCCACGGCCAGGATCGCGTCCAGCTCCAGCAGCTGGCCGGCGTTGTTGGCATCGGCGCTGGCCACGTTGGAGCTGACCAGCAGCCCGGCCAGGCCGGCGCTGAAGCTGCAGAACACGTACAGCGACAGGGCGATGGCGCGGGCGCGGATGCCGGCCACGTGGGCCGCGGCCGGGTTGTGGCCGATGGCGCGCACGAACAGCCCCAGCGCGGTGCGGTCCAGCAGCAGCTTCAGGCCCACGAACACCGCCGCCAGCACGAACAGCGAGAACGGCAGGCCGAACAGGAAGCCGTTGCCGAGGAAGGCGTAGGGCGCGTAGTAGATGGTGAGGATCTGCCCATCGCCGATCAGCTGGGCCACCCCGCGCCCGGCCACCATCAGGATCAGGGTGGCGATGATCGGCTGCATCCCGACCCTGACCACCAGCACGCCATTCCACAGCCCGCACAGCGCGGCCACCGCCAGCGCCGCGGCGATCGCGCCGAACAGCGGTGCCAGGCCCCCGCTGCCGCCGGCCTGCATGCGGGCGATGGTCCAGGCCGCGACCGTGGCGCTGATCGCCAGCACCGCGCCCACCGAGATGTCCAGGCCACGCACCGCGATCACCAGGGTCATGCCCAGCGAAACCAGCGCAAGTGGAGCCGCCCGGTTGGCGATGTCGACGAGGTTTCCGTACAGGTGCCCGTCGCGCCACTGCAGCGCCAGGAAACCGGGGTTGAACAGCGCGTTGCCCAGCAGCAGCAGGACCAGGGCCAGCGCCGGCCACAGCAGCGGATGCGCCATCAGGCGCTCGCGCAGGCCCGGCCGCGCGGACTGCGGCCGCGGCTGTGCCGGTTGCACCAGGGGAGCCTGTTCCTCGCTCATGCGTGCCCCGCGATCAGGTCCAGGACCCGGCTGCCATCGCTGCCGCCGTCCAGCTCGCCGGCCTTGCGCCGCTCGCGCAGCACCGCGATGCGGTCGCTGAGCCGGGTCAGCTCCTCGATCTCGGCGGAAATGAACAGCACCGCCATGCCCTGCCGCGCCAGTTTCACCACCTCGGCCATGATCTCCTGCTTGGCGGCGATGTCGATGCCGCGGGTCGGTTCGTCAAGGATCAGCAGCGAGGGCTGCGTGGCCAGCCAGCGCGCCAGCACCACCTTCTGCTGGTTGCCGCCGGACAGCGCGCCCACCGGCGTCTCGATGTCGGCGGTCTTGATCCCGAGCAGGCGCACGAATTCGCGCGCCATCTCCTCCTGCCTGGCCTGCGGCAGCGCGCGCCACCAGCCGCGCCGCGCCTGCAGCGCCAGCACGATGTTCTCGCGCACCGACAGCCCGGCGACGATGCCTTCGGTCTTGCGTTCCTCCGGGCACAGCGCCAGCCCGCGCGCCACCGCCTCGGCCGGATGCCGCAGCTGCACCGCCTGGCCGCCGATGCGCAATTCGCCCGCGTCGGCGCGATCGAGGCCGAACAGCAGCCGCGCCAGTTCGGTGCGGCCGGAACCCAGCAGCCCGCCCAGGCCCAGCACCTCGCCGGCGCGCAGCTGCAGGTCCACCGGATGCAGCGCGCCGCGCCGGGCCAGGCCGCGCGCCTCGGCCACCACCTCGCCCGCCGCAACGCTTTCCCCCGGCTCGCGCCCCCCGGCCAGCGCCACCTCGCGCCCGACCATGGCCGCCACCAGCGCGCCCTGCGGCAGCTCCGATGCGGCGTATTCGCCCACCAGGGTGCCGTTGCGCAGCACGGTGATGCGGTCGGAGACCGCATACACCTGGTCCAGGAAATGGGTGACGAACAGGATCGCCATGCCGCGGTCGCGCAGCCGGCGCATCACCGCGAACAGCGCCTGCACCTCGTCCTCGTCCAGGCTGGAGGTGGGCTCGTCCAGCACCAGCACCTTCGCCTGCACGCCCAGCGCGCGGGCGATGGCCACCATCTGCTGCACCGCCACCGGGTAGCTGCCCAGGCTGCGGTCCACGTCGATGTCCAGGCCCAGGTGCGCCAGCAGTTCGCGCGCGCCGGCGCGCACCTTCGGCCAGTCGATCAGGCCGCTCCAGCGCCGCTTCGGGTAGCGCCCGGCGAACAGGTTCTCGGCCACCGACAGGTTCGGGCACAGGTTCACTTCCTGGTAGACCGTGCTGATGCCCAGCGACTGCGCTTCCAGCGGCGTGCCCGGGGCGACCTCGCGGCCGTCCAGCTCGATGCGGCCGGCGTCGGGACGCTCGACCCCGGTGACCAGCTTGATCAGGGTGGACTTGCCGGCGCCGTTCTGGCCCATCAGCGCGTGGATCTCGCCGGCACGCAGCACCAGCCCGGCGTCGTCCAGCGCCAGGGTGGCGCCGAAGCGCTTGCGCAGGCCCGAGGCCTGCAGCACGACCGGCGCGGCCGCGCTCCCGCCGCGGCCGCCATCGCCCTGCGCGTGCCCTTGCGCCGGCGCCATCAGTACTTCCGGTTGGGCAGTTCGGCGGCGGCCTGGTCCATGGTGTACACGCCCTCCTCCACCACCACGCGCTTGGGCACCTGCCGCCCGGCGTGCACGTCGCGGATCAGCTGCGCCAGCTGCGGGCCCAGCAGCGGGTTGCACTCCACGGTGGCGTTGAGCTTGCCGGCCTTCATCGCCTCGAACGCGCCGCGCACGCCGTCGATGGAGACGATGCGGATGTCCTGGCCCGGCTTCAGCCCGGCCTCCTCGATCGCCTGGATCGCGCCGATGGCCATGTCGTCGTTGTGCGCGAACAGCACGTCGATGCGGCCACCCTCGGCCTTGAGGAAGGCCTCCATCACTTCCTTGCCCTTGGCGCGGGTGAAGTCGCCGCTCTGCGAGCGCACGATCTGGAAGCGCGGATCGGTGGCGATCACTTCCTTGAAGCCGCGCATGCGGTCGTTGGCCGGGGCCGAACCCACGGTGCCCTGCAGCTCGACCACGCGGATCGGCCCTTCCTTGTCCTTGCTGTCCTCGATCAGCCAGCGCGCGGCCCGGCGGCCTTCCTCGACGAAGTCCGAGCCGATCAGGGTCACGTACAGCGAGTCGTCGGACACGTCCACCGCGCGGTCGGTCAGCACCACCGGGATGCCGGCGGCCTTGGCCTCGCGCAGCACCGTCTCCCAGCCGGACTCGACCACCGGCGAGAACGCGATCACGTCCACGCGCTGGGCGATGAACGAGCGGATCGCCTTGATCTGGTTTTCCTGCTTCTGCTGGGCGTCGGAGAAGCGCAGGCGGAACTCGGGCGCGGCCAGCGCCTCCTTCACCGAGCGGGTGTTGGCGGTGCGCCACTCGCTCTCGGCGCCGACCTGGCTGAAGCCGACGGTGATCGGCTTGCCCTCGCCGCCTTCGCCGCCGCTGCCCTCGCCGCCGCCGGAACAGCCGGCCAGCGCCATGGCGCCCAGCGCCAGCATCCCGAACACGAACTTCCTCATCGCTCCCTCCCGATCGATTCGTTGTTGTGCCGCGTGCCGCGACCCTCGCCGCGGCTGGCCGTGCGCGCCCTCCAGCGCGCGCGGC
Organism: Pseudoxanthomonas sp. SGNA-20; assembly: GCF_003931635.1. NCBI lineage: Bacteria > Pseudomonadati > Pseudomonadota > Gammaproteobacteria > Lysobacterales > Lysobacteraceae > Pseudoxanthomonas > Pseudoxanthomonas sp. SGNA-20. Next base: position 188,312 of record NZ_RRYK01000001.1, read on the forward strand.
CGCGGTTGGCCCTCAGGCCGATGTATAGGCGGTCTTGACCGTGGTGTAGAACTCCACCGCGTAGCGCCCCTGCTCGCGCGGTCCGTAACTGGAAGCCTTCCGTCCCCCGAAGGGTACGTGCGGATCGACCCCGGCGGTAGGGAGGTTGACCATCACCATGCCCGCCTGGGCGTGCCGCTTGAAATGGGTGGCGTGCCGGAGCGAGGTGGTGCAGATGCCCGCGCACAGTCCGAACTCGGTGTCGTTGGCCAGGGCCAGGGCGTGCTCGTAGTCGGCCGCGCGCAGCAGCGCGGCCACCGGGCCGAAGATCTCCTCGCGCGAGATGCGGTCGCTGGCGCGCGCGGCGAACAGGGTCGGCGCCAGGAAGTGGCCGCGGGTGGGACAATCCACCCGACCACCGCCGGCCAGCAGCTCGGCCCCGTCCTCGTGCCCGGCGCGGATGTAGCCCAGGTCGGTGTCCAGCTGCGCCTGGCTGGCGACCGGGCCGATGTGCACCTGCGGGTCCAGCGGATCGCCGACCCGCAGCTGGGCCATGCGCGCCTGCATCTTCACCACGAACCGGTCGTACACCGCCGCCTCGACGATCAGCCGGCTGGAGGCGGTGCAGCGCTGCCCGGTGGAGAAGAACGCGCCGTTGACCGCGCATTCCACCGCCTGGTCCAGGTCGGCGTCGGCCAACACCACCAGCGGGTTCTTGCCGCCCATCTCCATCTGCACCTTCAGTGCCCGCCCGGCCGCCTGCTCCAGCAGGGCGCGGCCGGTGGGCACCGAGCCGGTGAAGGTCAGCGCGTCCAGCTTCGGGTGCGCGACCAGGGCCTGGCCCACGGTGCGGCCGCTGCCCAGGACCATGTTGAACACGCCCTCCGGCAGGCCGGCACGCGACAGGATCTCCGCCAGGGCCCAGGCGCAGCCGGGCACGATCTCGGCCGGCTTGAACACCACGGTGTTGCCGAACGCCAGCGCCGGGGCGATCTTCCAGGCCGGGATCGCCAGCGGGAAATTCCATGGCGCGATGATGCCGACCACGCCCACCGGCTCGCGGGTGACCTCCACGTCCACGCCCGGGCGGGTGGAGGCCAGCTTCTCGCCGGGGATGCGCAGCGCCTCGCCGGCGAAGAACTTGAAAATCTGCCCGGCGCGCGCGGCCTCGCCGATGCTCTCGGCCAGGGTCTTGCCTTCCTCGCGCGCCAGCAGCCGGCCCAGTTCCTCCTTGCGGGCGAGGATCTCGCTGCCGACGAAGTCCAGCACCTCGGCGCGCTGCTGCGGGGCGGCCAGCGACCAGGCCGGCAGCGCCGCGGCCGCCGCGTCCACCGCCTGGCCGACCGCGGCGGCATCGAGCACGCCGTAGTGGCCGACCGGGGCGTCGAGGTTGGCCGGGTTCTCGTCGACGTGGCTGCCCCCGCCTTCCACCCACTGGCCGGCGATGTAGCTGGAATAACGCGGTTCGTTCACGTACTGCTCCTGTTGCCGGCCGCGCTCACAGCGCGCGCACGCCGCCGGGGGCGAAGCCGGCCGGCACCACCTGCAGCGGGTTGGCCAGCGGCGCGCCCAGTTCTGCGATCTCGATCTCGAACACGTCGCCCGGCTGCGCGCGCACGCCGTCGGCGAAGCTCAGGGTGGCGGTGCCGAAGAAGTGCAGGTGCACGTCGCCCGGGCGCCGGTGCGCGGCGTACTTGAAGTGGTGGTACTCCAGGTTCTCCAGCGAGTGGCACATGTTGGCCTCGCCGGTAAGGAAGGGCTTCTCCCACACCACCGCGCCGTCGCGGCGCAGGCGGCTGGTGCCGCGCAGGTCCGCCGGCAGCGGGCCGGTGCGCAGTTCCGGGCCCACCGCGCAGGTGCGCAGCTTGGAATGGGCCAGGTACAGGTAGTTCTGGCGTTCGGTGACGTGGTCGGAGAACTCGTTGCCCAGGGCATAGCCCAGCCGGTGCGGGGTGCCATCCGGGCCGATCACGTACAGCCCCACCAGCTCCGGCTCCTCGCCACCGTCCAGGGCGAAGTCCGGCGAGCGCAGCGGCGCGCCCGGCGGCACCACGATCTGGCCGTCGCCCTTGTAGAACCACTCCGGCTGCGCGCCCGCCGTGCCCGGGGCCGGCATGCCACCCTCCACGCCCCACTGGAACATGCGCATGGAGTCGGTCAGCGTGCCTTCCTCGGCCTGCTGCTGCAGCTTCTGGTGCATGGCGTCGCGCGCGGCGGCGCTGCCCAGGTGGGTCAGGCCGGTGCCGGTGACCAGGCAATGCGCCGGATCGGGATGGTGCAGCGGGCCCAGCACCCGCCCCTCGCGCAGCAGCGGCGCGTAGGCGAGCGTGGTGGCCCCGGCGCGGGTGGCGGCCTCGTCGTCCAGGCTGCGGCCGGCGGCGATGGCGGCATTGGCCAGCGCCCAGGTCGAGTCGACGCCGTCCAGCAGGCGCACCACCTCGCCCTCGATCACGCCGACGCGGATGTCACCGCCATCGCCCCGCAGCTGGATCAGTCGCATCGGCCGCCCTCGTCATGGGATGGGAAGGCATGCCGCTTCCGGGAGAGACGGAAGCCACCGCGCATGCCTCGGCCGATTCTGCCGGCTGGACGAATATGCATCCAATGCAAATTCGTGCATAACATATATGAACATTCGTATCGACTGGAGTGTCATACGTGCCGCAGAACGTGCCGTGGTTCGTCCGCGCCCGCCTCAAGACCCGGCAGCTGATGCTGCTGATCGCGATCGACGAGGAAGGCAACATCCACCGCGCGGCCGAAACCCTGGCCATGTCGCAGCCGGCCGCCTCCAAGCTGCTGAAGGACCTGGAGGACATGCTGGGGGTGGCGCTGTTCGAGCGGCTGCCGCGCGGGATGCGCCCGACCTGGTACGGCGAGACCATGATCCGCCACGCCCGCATCGCCCTGGCCAGCCTGGGCGAGGCCGGCGCGGAGATCGAGGCGCTCAGGGGCGGCTGGGCCGGCAGCGTGGCGATCGGCGCGATCGCCGGGCCGGCGATGAGCCTGCTGCCCACCGCGCTGGCACGGGTGGCGCGCACCGCCCCGGACCTGCGGGTGTCGCTGCTGGTGGAAAGCTCGGACGTGCTGCTGGAGCGGCTGCAACAGAACCGCCTGGACTTCCTGGTCGCGCGCCTGTTCGAGCAGCACGACAAGACCCACCTGCAGTACCAGGCCCTGGCCGAGGAGGAGATCTGCGCGATCGTGCGCCCCGGCCACCCGATCCTCGGGAGGAAGCGCCTGGACCTGGCCGGCCTGGCCCAGGCCAGCTGGATCGTGCCGCCGGAAGGCAGCGTGCTGCGCCACCGCTTCGAGCTGATGTTCCGCAGCGCCGGACTGCAGCCGCCGCAGCACGTGCTGGCGACCACCGCCCTGGTGTTCATCACCAAGATGCTGCAGGAAAGCGACTACCTGGCCGTGGTCCCGGTGGACGTGGCGCGGCATTACGCCGCCTACGGCATGGTCAAGATCCTGCCGGTGGAGCTGTCCTGCCACATGGACTCCTTCGGCATCATCACCCGCACCGACTGGCTGCTCTCGCCCGGCGCGCGCACGGTGCTGCAGGCGCTGCAGGAAACCGCGGCCGAGGTCTACGGCACCGCTGCGTAGCCCGTACAGGGCCGGAGGCCGCGCCCGGGTGCGGGAACGACTCAATCGTGGAACGGCTCGACCACCACGCGCCGGCCAAGCATGAAGGCATCGGCCACGTGGCGCAGCGGCGCCAGGTCCACGTCCGATTCGCCGGCACGGACCAGCCTGGCGAAGTGGCGGTACAGCTCCGGGTACTCCTGCTCCGGCTCGGCATGGACCACCTGGCCATTGACCGCCAACCGCGCGCCGCCATGCGACAGCAGCATGGTCCCCGCCCCGGTCTCCGCCTCGATGTCCCAGCTCTGCGGCCCGGTCTGGCGCCAGTCGAACTCGGCGCGCAGGTCCAGGCCCTGGGTATCGCTGAAGCGGATGCTGGCGGCGATCGGCGCGGCGCGGTTCTGCGGGAACTCCAGCGTCGCCTCGGTGGCGAATACCGGCCGCGGCAGGATCCGGGTGACGATCGACAGCGCATTGATGCCCGGGTCGAACACGCCCAGGCCGCCGGCCTCCCAGATCCAGGCCTGGCCCGGGTGCCAGTGGCGCACGTCCTCCTTCCAGGTCACCCGCATCGAGCGCACCGTGGTGCCGGCCAGGAACGCGCGCGCCGCCTCCACCGCCGGCGCGTGCCGCGAGTGCCAGCTGGCAAACAGGGTCACGCCCTTGGCGCGCGCCTGCGCCGCCAGGTCCTCCACCTCCGACAGCGTGGCCCCCGGCGGCTTCTCCAGGAACACGTGCTTGCCCGCCTCCAGCGCCTTCACCGCGGCCGCGTAGCGGTACTGCGGCGGCATGCACAGCGAGACCGCGTCGATCTCCGGAACCGCCGCCAGCATTTCCTCGATCGAGCCGAAGTTGGCGATCCCGTCCACCCGGCCGTTGCGGCTGGCCGCGGCCACCAGGCGGTAGTCGGCATTGGCCGCGACCGCGGGCAGGTGCTGGTCGCGCACGATCTTGCCGACACCGACGATGGCGAGGTTGATGCTTGGCACGGGCGTGTCCTCCATGGCTGTGGCGCGCGGCAGGGCCGCGCATGCGTTCGGGTGCGTGGCGCGGCTCAAGCCTGCGCCAGCGCTGCTTCCACCGCGTCCCAGGCGCAGCCGCGCCCGGCGTTGGCGAAGCGGTATTCGATCACGCGCCGGAAGCGCGTGCCCGGGCGCAGGATCGCGTCCGGGAACTGCGGCCGGTTCGGCGCGTCGGGATAGCCCTGCGGCTCCAGGCACAGGCCGCGGCCGAGCCCCGGATGCTGCCGGTCCAGGCCGTGGCCGTCGTACAGCTGCAGTGCCGGCGCGTCGCAGTCGATGCGCAGGGCGATGCCGCTGTGCGGCGAGTAGAGCGTGGCGCAGGTGGTCGCACCCTCCTCCAGCACCAGGCAGTGGTCGTAACCGCCGGCCACCTCCAGCTGCGGATGGCCACTGGCGGCCGCGGCCTCGAGCGTGCGCGCGGCACGGAAATCGAACGGCGTGCCGGCGGCCGCGGCCACCTGGCCGAGCGGGATCAGCTCGCCGTCCACCGGCAGGAAGCCGCGGGTTGGCGCCTGCAGCCACTGCGCCGCGGCCGGCACCGCCGGATCGCCGGCCAGGTTCCAGTACGGATGGTGGGTGGGATTGAACGGCGTGGGCGCGTCGCACTCCGCTTCCAGCTCCAGGCGCAGGCGCGCGCCGTGGAGGCTGTAGACCGCGCGCATGTCGAGGTTGCCCGGATAGCCCTCCTCGCCGTCCGGCGAGTGGTAGCGCAGCTCCAGCCGGCCGGGATCGTGCGCGGCGACCCGCCAAAGCCGCCGGCCAAAGCCCAGGTGCCCGCCGTGCAAGTGGTTGCGTCCCTCGTTGGCGCTGACCCGGCAGGCCTGGCCATCGACCGTGAACGCGGCGCCGCCAATGCGGTTGCCGAAGCGCCCGACCACGATGCCCAGGTAGGCCGGATCGGCGAAGTACGCACGCGCGTCCGGCAGCCCCAGCACCAGCGCCACCGGGCCGCGCTCACCGGGGAATTCCAGCCGCGCCAGGATCCCGCCCAGGTCCAGCACCTCGGCGCGCAGCCCGTTGCCATCGCCCAGCACGTGCGCGTGCACGGCCCTGCCGTCGTCCAGTTCGCCAAAGGGCCGCCTGTGCGCCATCCGCCTTCCCAGTCCGCGCCGGCCGCTGCCGGCGGCGGGCAGGATAGCGACCGCACCGGGCGTCGACCAATCCCGCCCCGGGCATGCCAACCGCGCGAAAAGGAATACCCCTTGCCCCTCCAGGGGGCCTGGCGCGGGATACGCGAACGGGTATGGCTGCGCCCGACAAAGTAATTGGCAGGTTATCGGGGCCCTGACTATGCTCGACCGGCCTGCGCCCGCCGCCACCGGCGCCGGGCGCATCGCCCGGACGTCGTGCCGATCCGTCGCGGCTGCCCGCAGCCTCGCCGTCCCGGTGCGCGTCCAACCCAACCGTCCACCGAGAAAGCGAGGCAAGACGATGCTCAACAACCCGTTGTCCCGGCTGGCGCTGGCCACCGCGCTGCTGTTCGCAGGCACCGCCAGCGCGCAGGCGCCGGTCCAGGCCAGCGCCACCCTGCGCGCCGACCAGCCCGGCGAGACCGTCAGCCGCTACATCTTCGGCCAGTTCGCCGAGCACCTGGGCTACGGCATCTACGGCGGCATCTGGGTCGGCGAGGACTCGGAGATCCCCAACACCCGCGGCTACCGCAACGACGTGCTGGCCGCGCTGAAGCAGCTGCAGGTGCCGGTGGTGCGCTGGCCCGGCGGCTGCTTCGCCGACGAGTACTACTGGCGCGACGGCATCGGCCCGCGCGAGAAGCGGCGGGTCAAGATCAACACCCACTGGGGTGGCGTGGAAGAACCCAACAGCTTCGGCACCCATGAGTTCATGGACTTCGCCGAGCTGCTGGGCACCGACGCCTACGTCTCCGGCAACACCGGCAGCGGCTCGCCGCGCGAGATGGCCGAGTGGGTCGAGTACATGACCTACGAGAAGGGCTCCTCGCTGGCCGAGGAGCGCCGCGCCAACGGCCGCGACAAGCCGTGGAAGGTGCCCTTCTTCGGCATCGGCAACGAGCTGTGGGGCTGCGGCGGCAACATGACCCCGGAGCACGCCGCCAACCTGCACCGCCAGTTCCAGACCTTCGTCAAGGTCCCGGCCGGGCAGCAGGTCACCAAGGTCGCCGCCGGCGCCAACAGCGACGACTACAACTGGACCGAGGTGATGATGAAGATCGCCGGCAAGCACATGGATGCCTTGTCGGTGCATTACTACACCGTGCCCGGCGGCTGGCCGCCGCGCGCCTCCAGCTTCGAGTTCGACGAGGCCGCCTGGTTCCAGACCCTGGAAAGCGCGCTGAAGGTCGACGAGCTGCTGCGCAGGCACATCGAGGTGATGGACAAGTACGACCCGGAGAACAAGGTCGCCCTGTACCTCGACGAGTGGGGCACCTGGTACGAGGCCTACCCCGGCACCAACCCGGGCTTCCTGCAGCAGCAGAACACCCTGCGCGACGCCCTGGTGGCCGCGATCCACTTCGACGCGATGAGCAAGCACGCGCGCCGGGTGAAGATGGGCAACATCGCGCAGATGGTGAACGTGCTGCAGGCGATGATCCTCACCGAGGGCGGGAAGATGGTGCTCACGCCCACCTACCACGTCTTCGAGATGTACAAGCCCTGGCAGGACGCGACCTACCTGCCGCTGGAGCTGAAGGCGCCGCAGTACCGCCACGGCAACAGCGCCATCCCCGGCGTGCACGGCTCGGCGGTGCGCGCGAAGGACGGGCACGTGTACGTGGCCCTCAGCAACCTCGACCCCAACCGGCCGGCGAGCATTTCCGCCAGCGTCAGCGGCCTGCAGGCCCGCGCCGTCAGCGGCCGCGTGCTGACCGCCGACGCGATCACCGCGCACAACACCTTCGACCGCCCCGAGGTGGTGAAGCCCGCCGCCTTCAATGGCGCCAGCCTCAACGGCAACACCCTCAAGGTCGAACTGCCGGCCAAGTCGGTGGTGGTGCTCCGGCTGGAGTGAGATCCGCCGTCAACGCGTGACCCGCGAAGGGCGCCGCAAGGCGCCCTTCTTCTTGCCCCCTGCCATCGCGAGAGGTTCGGGAGACGCGCTCCAGGATGGCGGGCCGGTGGCGACGGCCCTGGCCTCGTCGCGCCCCGGGATCGCAGGTACCCGGCCGCATCCGGGTACCGCAACGCCGGAAACCGGAAGCGTTTCGCTGTTCCGGGCTACGGCCAGGTGTTCTTCCGCAGCAGCTGGACCAGGTTGCCGCAGGTGTCGTCGAGCACGGGATGGTCACCGGGCCCATCGCCACCGGCGGCTGGGTGAAGCGCACGCCGGCGGCCAGCAGGCGCTCGTACTCGGCCTGGATGTCGTCGACGATGAAGGCAGCCACGACTTGCCTGTCAACGCCGGTACCGGCGCCTATTTCCAGCCCACCCCGTGCTCCACCACCTCGCGCACCCGGAATCCGGCGATGCGGCGGATCAAGTCCAGCGGCAGCGGCGCATCGAGCGGGAACTGGATGGTGTTGCCGGACGTCGCGGAGCCGCCCAGCTCGGCGGCGAAGTGCGCCACCGCGCCGACCGCAGGGTGCAAGCTGACGTGCCGCTTGTGGACCGAATAGACGTAAAGCACGGTGCCAAGGCTGAAAGCCGGCTTGCCCCACTTCAGCGACTCCCGTGCCTGCGGTGCCGCCTCGCGCAGGCACTGGCGCATCTCGCGCAGCCGCGCCTGCGCATTCCCCGGCGCGGCCGCGGCGATGTACCCCTCGACGGTCGTCGGCTTGCCCGGCTTTTCCATGCTGCCTCCTCCGGCGTGCAGGCTTGCGGAAGGCTCCACCGCCCCGCCCGATGCGGCCCTCGCCGGATCGCGCGGGGCCTACGCCAGCAGCAGTGCAGCGGCGAACGGCGCAAGGCATGCCAGGCCGATCGCGAAGGCCACGATACTCCGCCAGTCCCTCGCCGCGCGATTCCGGGCCATCCGGATGCCGCCGGAGACGACCAGCACCGACAACACCACCAGCCCGCCCACCAAGGTCCAGGTGGCCGCCTGCCACGCCCGCGGGTCCTGCGGGAAGGTGAACAGCACGGCTGCCGCGCCCACCACGACCGCGGCCGCCAACAGGGTCAGCACGTCCGCCGCCAGGAAGCTGCGCATTGCCACCAGGGCGGCCCCGGCCTTACCCAAGGAGATCCACGCCCCTGTGCCCCTCCGGCACGCCCTGGACCAGGAGGACATCCCCCTCCGTGTTCTTCGTGCGCAAGGGACGGATGGCCTGGTACGCCTCCGACTCGTACCAGCTCCTGGCCAGTTCCATGGAGGGGAACTCGATGATGACCAGGTCCCCCGACCATGACCCCTCGAGCGGCTGGTAGGGACCTCCATGCACGCGGTACTTGCCGGAGAAAGGAGCCAGCGTGTCGTCGATGCGTTGCAGGTATTCCTTGATCTCGTCGCAGAACCGGGTCTCGCGTATTACCGCAACAGCATAGGCAGTCATCGATTACTCCATGGCAGCAACGCTATTCCTGCGCGCTCCGGCGGCTTGGGCCGCAGGACATGGCCCACGCCTCCGGCAGGGCGCGACGGGTCGCCGGCATTGTAGACAACCGCCGTCCGTGCCCGGCCACTGCAGGGCGCGGGAACAGGACGGCTGCAATCGGCTCCACCCGCGGCAGTCAGCCCCCGTCGCCCGGATACTCCACGGACGAACGCGGCGCGTCCGCCAGCTGCTCGTCCAGCGACTGCCGGTAGCGGATGCAGCCGCGCAGGAACACGGGCCACTCCGGCACCACCGGCCTGGCGGTGGACTGCTCCGGCAACAGGCTCCAAAGGTCCGGGTGGTACCAGCACAGCGCATGCCCGGAGCTGTCGCGATGGGCGCGGATCGCGTTGCGCAGCCTCACCACCTCCGCGACCAGCTGCTCGCGGCTCATGCCATCCAGGTCGGAATCCATGGCGCACCTCCAGCGTGGAAAGCCGGACCAGCGTGCACCTTTCCCTGCCGGCGCGCGAGGCGCGCCTGCGGACCACGCCGCCGCGACCCACCCTATCCCGCGTACGCCGCCCACTGCGCCACGATCCGGCGGAAGTCCTCCTCGGCCGTGGCGAAGTCCGCCTCGCTGGCGAACGCCACCAGCGCCCGGTCGACCGAAGGCCAGGCCAGCAGCCCGCGCGGGTCGTCCACCGCCTCGCGCACCGTGCTGCCGGCCTGCACCTTCGCGCCGCAGTGGAACACCACCTGCAGCAGGTCCGGGCGCCGGCAGTTGATCGTGGCGAACCAGCCATGGCGGTGGAAGCTCGGCGAGTTCCACTTGATGCCCTCGCCGATCGCCGGATCGGCCGCGAGGATGGCCGCCCGGATCCGCTGCAGCAGCGGCGCCAGCGGATGCGAGAGCCGCGCGACCAGCGCGTCCACGCCCGGCGTGTCGTCTTGCTCCCGCCGCGCCGCGCCACCCGTGCCCTGCTTCCTTGCTGCCGCCATGCATGCGCTCCCTGTTGGCGTCCCGCGATGCGGGACGGAAGGAATGGATATGCCCCGGGGTCCTGCCCGCATGGGCGAGGGTATTCCGCGCGCCGGCGCGGCGCATCCGCCGTGCACCACCCGCGACCCCGTTCCGGCAGGGGACACCACGCGAGGATCCGGCCCAGCCGGGCTGGCCCAGGCGCGGACCATTCCGCATTGCAATCCTCATATCCCAACCGGCGGAATTGTTATTTTTCGGGCATATCCCGGCCCGGTAGCATCCGTGCGCAACAGGTGGGCCGCGCGGGAGTCCCTCCCCGCCTGCCCGCCCTCTCCTCCTGGGCAGGGATCCCGAGCGCATGAGCGACTCCAGCAAAAAGCCCTTACGCAGCCAGCAGTGGTTCGGCCGCGAGGGCAAGCAGGGCTTCTACTACCGCAGCTGGCTCAAGGGCCTGGGCCTGCCACACGACATGTTCGATGGCCGCCCGGTGATCGGCATCTGCAACACCTGGTCGGAGCTGACGCCCTGCAACAGCTCCTTCCGCGAGCTGGCCGAGCACGTCAAGCGCGGGGTGTACGAGGCCGGTGGCTTCCCGCTGGAGTTCCCGGTGATGTCCCTGGGCGAGACCCAGGTGCGGCCCACGGCCATGCTGTTCCGCAACCTCGCCTCGATGGACGTGGAGGAATCCATCCGCGCCAACCCGATCGATGGCGTGGTGCTGCTGATGGGCTGCGACAAGACCACGCCCTCGCTGCTGATGGGCGCGGCCAGCGTGGACCTGCCGACCATCGGCGTGTCCGGCGGCCCCTCGCTGTCGGGCAACTGGCGCGGCAAGCCGGTGGGCTCGGGCACCGGGGTGATCGAGATGTCGGAGATGGTCCGCGCCGGCACCCTGACCCAGGCCGAGTTCAACGAGGCCGAGGCCTGCATGCAGCGCTCCAGGGGCAGCTGCATGACCATGGGCACGGCCTCGACCATGGCCTCGATGGTGGAGGCACTGGGCATGTCGCTGCCGGAGAACGCGGCAATCCCGGCCGTCGACTCGCGCCGCTTCCGCCTGGCCCACCTTTCCGGCCGCCGCATCGTGGAGATGGTGCGCGAGGACCTGCGCATGTCGAGGATCCTCACGCGCAAGGCCTTCGCCAACGCGATCCGCGCCAACGCCGCGATCGGCGGCTCGACCAACGCGGTGATCCACCTGCTGGCCCTGGCCGGCCGCCTGGGCGTGGAACTGAGCCTGGAGGACTGGGACGAGATCGGCTCGCGCCTGCCCTGCCTGGTCAACCTCAAGCCGTCGGGCGAGTACCTGATGGAGGACTTCTACTACGCCGGCGGCCTGCCGGCGGTGCTGCGCGAGATCGCGCAGTACCTGGACCTGGACGCACTGACGGTCAACGGCCGCACCCTCGGCGAGAACATCGCCGACGCGCCGTGCTGGAACCGCGAGGTGATCCGCCCGCTCGACCAGCCGCTGCGCGCCGAGGCCGGCATCGCCGTGCTGCGCGGCAACCTGGCCCCGGACGGCGCGGTGATCAAGCCCTCGGCCGCCTCGCCGCACCTGCTGAGGCACCGCGGCCGCGCGGTGGTGTTCGAGGACATCGAGGACTTCAAGGCGCGGATCGACGACGAAGCGCTGGACATCGACGAGACCTGCGTGATGGTGCTGAAGAACTGCGGTCCGCGCGGCTACCCGGGCATGGCCGAGGTCGGCAACATGCCGCTGCCGCCCAAGCTGCTGCGCCGTGGCATCACCGACATCGTGCGCATCTCCGATGCGCGCATGAGCGGCACCGCCTACGGTACGGTGGTGCTGCACGTCTCGCCGGAAGCCGCCGCCGGCGGCCCGCTGGCGCTGGTGCGCGAGGGCGATTTCATCGAGCTGGACGTGGAGGCCCGCCGCCTGCACCTGGACGTGGACGCGGCCGAGCTGGAGCGCCGCCGCGCCGAGTGGACCCCGCCGCCGCCACCGGCCCGTGGCTGGGCCAGGCTGTACGTGGACCACGTGCAGCAGGCGCACCTGGGTGCCGACCTGGACTTCCTGGTCGGCGGCAGTGGCGACACCGTCGCCCGCGACTCGCACTGAGCGCCGCCATGCCGCGCGGTGTGTTCCTCCCTTCCGGAAGCCCCGCCGCCACCGCCACCCCGGCGGTTTCCCCTTGCGACGGGGTCTTTTTCTCCTGGCAGACGCCGCCATGGCCGCGCCCGGCCCGCGCCTGAGCCGGCGCGGCTTCGTCGCCGCCCTGGGCGGCGCCGCGGCCAGCCTGCCCCTGCTGCCGGCGTTGGCCCTGCCGCCGCCGCTGCCCTGGCAGCGCGGGCCGGTGCGCTTCTTCCCGCTGTCCGACGTGCGCCTGGGCGAAGGCCTGTTCGCCCGCTCCAGCGCGCTCAACCTGCGCTATCTGGCCGCGCTGGACATGGACCGGCTGCTGGCACCATTCCGGCTCGAGGCCGGCCTGCCCTCGCCCGCGTCCAGGTACCCGAACTGGGAATCCATGGGCCTGGATGGCCATACCGCCGGCCATTACCTCTCGGCGCTGGCGCAGCAGGCCGCGCAGGGCAGCGCGGAGATGCGCCGGCGGCTGGACTACATGGTCGCGGCCCTGGCCGAGGTCCAGGCCGCCAACGGCGACGGCTACGTCGGCGGCGTGCCCAACGGCCGCGTGCTGTGGGAGCGCATCGCCAGCGGCGATTTCCAGGCCGAGTCGTTCGCGCTGGAAGGCGCCTGGGTGCCGTTCTACAACCTGCACAAGACCTTCGCCGGGCTGCGCGATGCCTGGGTGCTGGCCGGCAACGGGCAGGCGCGCGAGGTGCTGGTGCGCTTCGCCGACTGGGCCGGGGCGCTGGTGGCCAACCTCGACGACGACCAGCTGCAGCGCGTGCTCGATACCGAGCATGGCGGCATGAACGAGGTGCTGGCCGACGTCTATGCCATCACCGGCGAACGCCGCTACCTGGCGCTGGCGCGGCGCTTCTCGCACCGCGCCATCCTCGAGCCCCTGCTGCGGCGCGAGGACCGGCTGGACGGGCTGCACGCCAACACCCAGATCCCCAAGGTGATCGGCTTCGCCCGCATCGGCGAGCTGGACGGCGACGCGGCCTGGATCGAGGCGGCGCAGTTCTTCTGGGAGCGGGTGGCGCTGCACCGGAGCATCGCCTTTGGCGGCAACAGCGTGCGCGAGCACTTCAACCCGGCCGGCGACTTCAGCGGCATGGTGGCCTCGCGCGAGGGCCCGGAGACCTGCAACAGCTACAACATGCTGCGCCTGACCCTGCTGCTGGAGCGGCTGCGCCCGGACCCGCGGCATGCGGATTTCTACGAACGGGTGCTGTTCAACCACATCCTCTCCACCCAGCATCCCGACCACGGCGGGCTGGTGTACTTCACCCCGATCCGGCCGCGGCACTACCGCGTGTATTCGCAGCCGCAGCAGTGCTTCTGGTGCTGCGTGGGCAGCGGCATGGAGAACCACGGCCGCCACGGTGCCTTCGTGTACTCCTACGATGCCGATGTGCTGCGGGTGAACCTGTACCTGGACTCGGAACTGCGCTGGGCCGAATCCGGCCTGGTGCTGCGCCAGCGCACGCGCTTCCCCGAGGAGCCGCGCAGCGTGCTGGAACTGGCGCTGGATACGCCGCACAGCTTCGCCCTGGAGTTGCGCCATCCGCACTGGCTGGCGGGCCCGCTGCGGGTGAGGATCAATGGCCGGTCCTGGCCGGTGGAATCCAGGCCCTCGTCCCATGCGCGGATCGAGCGGCGGTGGCAGGACGGCGACCGCATCGAGGTCGAGCTGCCCATGGCCACCCGCATCGAGGCCCTGCCCGACGGCTCGGACTGGGTGGCGGTGATGCACGGCCCGCTGATGCTGGCCGCGCGCACCGGCGGGGAGGATCTGGAAGGCCTGATCGCCGACGACGGCCGCGGCAGCCATATCGCCCCCGGCCCCTACCTGCCGCTGGACCAGGCGCCGATGCTGGTGGGCGAGCGCGAGGCGCTGGCCGCGGGCATCCGCCCGGTGCCGGGGCAGCCGCTGGTGTTCAGCGCCGACGCCCTGGTGCGGCCGATGTCGTTCCGCGGCCTGCGCCTGGAGCCGCTGTACCGCGTCCACGACGCCCGCTACATGGCCTACTGGCGCACCACCACCCCGGAGCGGTATCCGGCCGTGGTCGCCGCGATCGAGGCGGCCGAACGCCAGCGCCAGGCCCTGGAAGCCCGCACCCTGGACCAGGTCCAGCCCGGCGAACAGCAGCCCGAGGTCGACCACGCCTACCAGGGCCGCGACAGCAGGACCGGGAACATGCTCGGCCGGCCCTGGCGCGATGCCGGCGACCGCTTCTCCTACTTGCTGCGAGCCCGCCGTCCGGTTCCCGAAAGCACCCCACCGACCCTGCAGCTGACGGTGTTCGGCGGCCAGTGGAATGCCGGCATGGACGTGCTGGTCGACGGCCGCAAGCTCGGCAGCATCGTGCTCGACGGCAAGGGCAAGGACGACCTGGTGGTCGAGGAGTTCACGCTGCCTGCCGGGACAGCGGCCGCGCTGCGCGGCGATGGGACGCGGGTGGAGTTCGTCGCCCATGGCGGGAAGCGCACGCCGTGGGTGTTCGAGGTGCGGGTGGTGGAAGGCGCGGCCGGCAGGTGAGCGGCCCGGGCCAGCGGGCGTAGCCGGGGGTAGCGAAGCGCCCGGGATATCGCCACGCCGGAGGCGATCCGCACACCCGGAGTCTCCGCGTGCAGCCGGTGCAGCTGCGCAGGCTGGCGTGGCTGCTGGACGCCCTCGCCCGCTGAGCCGCGTGCGCGTGGCGCGGTGCCGGCCGCGGATACGAAAAAGCCCCGCGGCGGGCGGGGCTTTCGGGCCAAGGCATTTTTTCCACCTGCCTGGAGGTGGTGGGCGGTACAGGGTTCGAACCTGTGACCCCTACCATGTCAAGGTAGTGCTCTACCGCTGAGCTAACCGCCCGTTTGCCGCTGCCGGACGGCGTCGCCGTCTGCAGGGGCGCGCATTCTACCCTGCCCCGGGCCGAATCCACAACAGGGGGCGGGCCTCAGCCGGCCAGGGCCGCTTCCTTGAGCTTGCGGATCTCGTCGCGCAGGCGCGCGGCGTCCTCGAACTCCAGGTCGCGGGCGTGCTGGTACATGCGCTGCTCCAGCTCGTTGATCCTGGCCAGGGCCTTGGCCGGGTCCAGGGTGGAGTAGTCGGTGGCCGGCTCGGCCACCTGGCGCGCCTTGCCGCGGCCCTTGCCCTTGGACTTGGCCTCGCCGGGCTCGGGGCGCGCGCCCTCCATGACGTCCATGATCTGGCGCACCACCTGGCGCGGGACGATGCCGTGCTCGGCGTTGTACTGCTCCTGCTTCTCGCGGCGGCGGTTGGTCTCGTCGATCGCCGCCTGCATCGAGCGGGTGATGGTGTCCGCATACAGGATCGCCCTGCCGCGCAGGTTGCGCGCGGCGCGGCCGATGGTCTGGATCAGCGAGCCGGACGAACGCAGGAAACCCTCCTTGTCCGCGTCGAGGATCGCCACCAGCGAGACCTCGGGCATGTCCAGGCCCTCGCGCAGCAGGTTGATGCCCACCAGCACGTCGAACTTGCCCAGGCGCAGGTCGCGGATGATCTCCACGCGCTCGACCGTGTCCACGTCCGAGTGCAGGTAGCGCACCTTGATATCGTGCTCGGCCAGGTAGTCGGTGAGGTTCTCGGCCATGCGCTTGGTCAGGGTGGTGACCAGCACGCGGTCGCCCATGGCCACGCACTTGTTGATCTCGCCCATCAGGTCGTCGACCTGGGTGGCGACCGGGCGGATCTCCACCTGCGGGTCGACCAGGCCGGTCGGGCGCACCACCAGTTCGACCACCTGGTCGCCGGCCTCGCGCATCTCGTACGGGCCAGGCGTGGCCGAGACGTAGATCGAGCGCGGCGCACGCGCCTCCCACTCCTCGAACTTCAGCGGGCGGTTGTCCAGCGCCGAGGGCAGGCGGAAGCCGAACTCCACCAGGGTTTCCTTGCGCGAGCGGTCGCCCTTGTACATGGCGCCGATCTGCGGGATGGTCACGTGCGACTCGTCCACCACCAGCAGCGCGTCGGCCGGCAGGTAGTCGAACAGGGTCGGCGGCGGCTCGCCAGGCGCCTTGCCGGTCAGGTGCCGGGAGTAGTTCTCGATGCCCGAGCAGTAGCCGACCTCGGCCATCATCTCCAGGTCGAACTGGGTGCGCTGGGCCAGGCGCTGGGCCTCGACCAGCTTGTTCTGCGCGTACAGCTGCTCCAGCCGCTCCTTCAGCTCGAGCTTGATGGTCTCGATCGCGTTGAGCACCCGCTCGCGGGTGGTCGCGTAGTGGGTCTTCGGGTAGATGGTGTAGCGCGGGATGCGGCGCAGGATCTCGCCGGTGAGCGGGTCGAACAGGGAGATGTTCTCGATCTCGCCGTCGAACAGCTCGATGCGCACCGCCTCGGCGTCGCTTTCGGCCGGGTGCACGTCCACCACCTCGCCGCGCACGCGGAAGGTACCGCGCTGCAGCTCGTACTCGTTGCGGGTGTACTGCAGCTGGGTCAGGTGGCGCAGCAGCTCGCGCTGGTCGATGCGCTCGCCGCGCGACAGGATCAGGCGCAGCGACAGGTAGTCCTCCGGCGCGCCCAGGCCGTAGATCGCCGAGACCGTGGCCACCACCAGCACGTCGCGCCGCGACAGCAGCGCCTTGGTCGCGGCCAGGCGCATCTGCTCGATGTGGTCGTTGATCGAGCTGTCCTTCTCGATGAAGGTGTCGGTCGAGGGGACGTAGGCCTCGGGCTGGTAGTAGTCGTAGTAGCTGACGAAGTACTCGACCGCGTTGTTCGGGAAGAACGCCTTGAACTCGCCGTACAGCTGCGCGGCCAGGGTCTTGTTGTGGGCCATCACCAGGGTCGGCTTCTGCACCTGCTGGACCACGTTGGCGATGGTGTAGGTCTTGCCCGAGCCGGTGACGCCCAGCAGCACCTGCTTCGCCAGGCCGGCCTCGAAGCCTTCGACCAGCTTGTCGATGGCATACGGCTGGTCGCCCGCCGGGGCGTACGGGGAGACCAGTTCGAATCGTTCGCTCATGCGCCAGGCAGCGTCCTCGGAAGACCATCCAGTATAGGAGCGCGGTTGTCCGCGGCGCGTGGAACGCAGTGGCGCGGCCACGAAGTGTGCTGCAGGCACGGCGCCGCGCCCCTGCCCGCGCGGCCTGCCGTCCCGTCCTCCCCGGGCCGTGGCGCCCAGCCGTTCGAGGTGGGCGGTGGTCACGCCCACGCCGCGGCGGGCCGGCCGGCAGGACGCCGGCGGCCGCGCGCCCTGGAGGGGGTACGCCTGCCGGGGCGCGCCGCACCGCTTCGCCGCGTGACCGCAGCCCCCCCGTGACCATGCGCCGGGACCGGTGCGCGGCACCGGCTGGCAAGTGACGGCTCGGCCTGGATCGGCCGGTGCACTTCCGGGGGCGCCCCATGGCGACCTGCGCCCATGTGGCGGCACCGCCCGCGATCTCCAGCCAAAGTCCTACACGGGATTCCGGCCACGCCTGATTCCGCGCCACCTGCGGCCGCGCCATGCTGGGTCGCCCGGGCGAAATGGATTTCCGCTTATGCGCAAGGATGCGCCGGGCGCCCCAGCCGGCTTCACCCTGGTGGAACTGATGACCACGCTGGCCGTGGCGGCCATCCTTGCCGGGCTCGCCGTCCCGGGCATGCAGCGCTTCCTGGAATGGCAGCGCGCGACCGGTGCCATGCACGCGCTGACCACCCAGCTGGCGCTGGCGCGCAACGCCGCCGTGAGCGCGCGGACGCCGGTCACGCTATGCCCCACCCGCGGCGGCGGCCGCTGCGCGGAAAGCACGGACTGGAGCACGGGCTGGCTGCTGTACCGTGACCCGGCGCGCCTGCCGCAGCCGCGGGTGCCGGACGACGTGCTGCGCGACGAGCACGCCCCTGTGCACGGCTCGATCCGGATCTTCTCCACCCAGGGCCGGGTACGGGTGCGCTACCAGCCGGACGGCCTGGCGCCGGGGACCAACGTCACCTTCCGGATCTGCAGCGGCGAGCGCCTGCATGCGGAGGTGGTGGTCAACAACAGCGGCCGCACGCGCTGGGCGCAGGCCCCGGCGGATACGCCCTGCGGTCCGCCGGGCTAGCCTCAGCCCGCGCGGCACAAGGCTTCCGGCGCGCGGAGGCGGGCGCGGCGCGCCCGCGCGCGCAATTCCGGCCACGTACCCCCTTGCCGCGCCGGAAACCATCTGTCTACAATACGCGCCCCCGCCCGAATAGCTCAGCCGGTTAGAGCACTTGACTGTTAATCAGGGGGTCGTTGGTTCGAGTCCAACTTCGGGCGCCAGTATTCAAGCACTTAGGGCCGCGAAAGCGGCCCTTTTTGCTATTGCGGAAACCGGCGGAAGTGGCGATCGCCCGGCTGCTGGCCGTGAGTCCAGGCCGTTCTGCGTGCGCGCCCGCGCGTGCACCCCGCCCCTCCTCCCAGCGGCCCCGCTTGCCGCAGGATCAATCGCGCGGCCTGCCGCCACCGGGCGCGCCGAGCGCGGACACCCCAGGCCTGCGGGCATTGCCGCCATCCCCCGCACATCGCGCCGCGCCGCCCCGGCTTAACCCGGCAGGGCTTCCGCCGCCGCAGCCGGCCACCGGATGCACGAAGGGGGCCGCATTGCTGCGGCCCCCTCGCATGGCATCCGTGGCTACCGCTGCGGGTCGTGGGCCGGGGGATGCAGCGGTTCGGGCACGCCGCATCCGGGGCCGGTCACCAGCATTCGCCGACGCCGGCGGTGCCGCTGACGCTGCGCTTGCCCTGGGCGTTGATCGACAGGGTCCCGCACTTGGGATCCTTCTGCCGGCTGGTCGGGGTGGCCGACAGGGTGTAGGCCTTGGCGGTCACGCCGGTGAGCGACACCTGGTAGAACGGCTCCACGTCCGGGCCGCACTGCGCCGGGTCGGGCGCGCTGGCGTAGCTCAGGTTGGTCGTGTAGTAGCGCTCCAGGAACTGGGCGCGCTCCTGCAGGCAGGCGGCCGCGGCGGCGCGGCGGGCACGCACGACGTGGCCCTGGTACATGGTGTTGGCGATCGCGGCCAGCACCGCGATGATCGCCACCACGATCATCAGCTCGATCAGGGTGAAGCCCCGCGCCCGGCGCGTTCCGGCGGCCCGCATGCGGTTCCGGTCAGTTGCCATTGATCAGTTCCCTCCAGGAGACACGTCGCACCAACGCCTGCGAGCCGCTGGTCATGATCTTCGAATAGCTGCCGTCGTCCAGGCTCGTGTACATGTACGAGCCGAGGAAGATCGGGTTGTTCGGGCCGCTGTCGTAGGCCACGCCCGAGTACGGGGTGTCGGTGTTGCCGCCGTAGTAGTCGCCGTTGTCGCCAACGGTCCCGTTCCCGTTCATGTCGAAGAACGCGCTGCCGAGCCGGCCGCCGGTGAACGGGTCGATCGCCATCGTGTAGCCGCGACCCGTGGGCGAACACGGATCCGTGGAATCGGGATACCGCGTCGTGCCGATAAGCGCCATGCCCTGGAAGAAATTGGGCACCACCATGCGCTCGCCCTTCGGCGTACCGCCGGCAGCCTCGGCGGGGGACTGGAGGTCGATGTACCAGCCATTCGTCCCGGGCGCACCCACCTTCTCGATCACCCGACCGACGCTGTCTTGGTGGGTGATGCGGGACTGCGAAAGCGTAGCCCTGGTCACCGCGGCATCCCGGTCGATGATGCCGTACCAGCTCTGCACGACCTGGTTGGCGGTACTGCTCGTATCAGCCGTACTGAGATAGCGTCCCGTGCCGAAGAATACCCAGGTTTCAGGCGGGTTGTAGGGATTCTTCGCGACCAGGGGCGCGGCGGTGATGGGCTGGCCGGCCTGGGTCGTGAACAGCCGCGTGACCGTGTTGTTGTCGAGGTCGAACTTCCACAGGTTGCCGTTCATGTCCCCGGCATACACGGTGTCGAAGTTGCCGTCAGGCTTGCTGGGAATAACGGTGCCATGGTCGTCCCAGACGTTCACGCCGGAAAGGCCGTTGTCCCCGTCTGCCCCGGTGCTCTTCGTGTTCGCATTCGCTCCGGTCACGGCGTTGAGCATGATGAGCGCGGACTCACCACTGCTGCTGTTGGGGCCGTTACCGATGAACACTCGCCAGTCGTTGTCCCCGACCTTGGCGATGATCGGCCGGCCGAGGGCATTGCCGAGCAGCGATCCAATTGCCGGATCCGACGCGGTCTTCTCCCAGAGCAGGCTGGGCGAAGCCGGATCCGTCACGTCCAGCGCGAAAATGCTCTTGCCACCACGCCCCATCGTGCCGACGAGGATTGTCTTCCAGGTGCCGTTGTGCTTGACGTCGGCCACGGTAAGTTCGCCGTCCACCGAGTATGCGTGATCGTACTCCGGGTGCCAGTACGGGTATTTGTTGGTGGACGGGTCGTTCTGGGTGAGCACGCCCATCGCCTCTGTCGGCATGAATGCAAAGAGCTCCTTGCCACACTCGGCGTTGGCGCCCGTGCACGAATCCGGCGCCTTGAACGCATGCAACATCCCGTCGTTCGCCCCGACATAGACCACCGGGGTACGCGAAGACTGCTGCGAGACGAAAGTCGCGTAGCTCGCGTCTCCCGCGTACAGGTTCGCGTTGGGGCGTCCCACGTAGACAGGGGTGGAGTTGATGATGTCGCCGAGCATGCCACGGCGGTCGCGGAAGGCCCTCAGGCTCCCACTCACCGTCGACTGCCGCTCGTGGGTGCGATCGCCGAGGATGTACTTGAGCTGGTTGTCGTTCAGCGTCGAGAACGCCCCCGGCTTGGCCAGCGTCGGGCTGGTCAGCGTGTTGCCGGTCCAGTTGGTGATGAAGTTGGCCAGGGTGCCACTGTTGTTGTAGAGGATCTGCCGCTGGGTGTAGTTCAGCGTGGTGGCGTTGGCATTGACCTTCAGGTCGCCCGCCGCCTGGCCG
Source organism: Pseudoxanthomonas sp. SGNA-20 (assembly GCF_003931635.1). Taxonomy (NCBI): domain Bacteria; kingdom Pseudomonadati; phylum Pseudomonadota; class Gammaproteobacteria; order Lysobacterales; family Lysobacteraceae; genus Pseudoxanthomonas; species Pseudoxanthomonas sp. SGNA-20. The sequence continues at coordinate 209,273 of NZ_RRYK01000001.1, forward strand.
AGCCAGTCCGACGCGTCCCAGATGTCGGTCAGGTTGCCCGTTGCCGTATCGACGTCGCTGGCCGTAAGCCGCCCAGCCCAGCCATTGGAGATGTACTTGGCCTGGTAGGTACGCGCCCCGACTTCCAGTTTGGTCGTGTTGCTTGCGAAGGAGCTGGCGGAGCCACTCGCGTCATCGACGATCTTTCGGAACGCCGCGCGCAGGCTTTCCACCATCTTGTCGGCCTCGCTGGCGACATAGAAATTGTCGGGGCGCGGATAATCGGTCACGGTCGACGTGACCCCGCCGTTAGCGCCAGCCGTGAGGTACTCACCCGAGGTATGCCAGCTCCCGGCTGGCAGGTTGTCCGTCAAAGGACGGAAGCCACTTGGGACACGAAACCCACCGTACTTGGCCGCCAGCCAATACTGATTGCCGGTCTTGGGCTCGAGCCTTTGATTCTCACGCACGTCCACCCAATAGGTAGAAAGGGTCTGCATGCCCTTGGTGTTCGGCTTGGCCGCATCGTCCGGACGAAGGTCGTTCGTATGGGCGTAGTACGCCAGACCGGCGATGTACGCGGAATTGCCGCGCCCCGAAAATTCCGCGGATGCCGCCTTGTTTATCCCCTCGAGCTGAAACACCCTGTTGGTGTACTGCTGCGCCAGAGTCTTGTCGTCAGAGGGAAGGTCATGGTCCGCGTGCGTGTAAACGTCGCCGATGCCGAGGACCGCGTTCACCTGGCAGGAGTACCGTATCGGATCGTCCCAATTGGTGATGACCGGGAATCCATCGGCCTTGTTGTAATCAAGATTATTCGTGTAATCCGCAAGGTTGCCCTGCCCCCTGAAGTACCGCAGGGCGGCGTAATAAAGCTCACTGACCGGGTCATTGCCCTTCGGGTTCTGCCCTGTCATCTGGCCGAACTTGTTCAGGTAATTGATCACGCCGCTGTCCGCGACACCAAAGCCCGTACCGTTCGCATCATCCGGATCCGGATTGCGCACGAGCACGCCCGTGGACGAGTTCCACTCGCTGTTCACGTTCGCGAGTCGCCCCAGCTCGGGATAGTTGGTGTACGGGCCGACGAACTTCTGGCGCGCGCGCATCACGCCACCGTTCCGCTGGTTGCCGGTCTCATTGAGAAAACCAAAGATGCTGTAGCGGATACGTTCCGCATACTCTTGGATCAAGCCCTCCGGCTTCCAGCCTTGGGCATACTGCTTGCAGTTCGACTCGACCCCGACCGATGCGTCGCACACCTTGACTCGCACGCTGACTTCGTAAACTGTCCCCGCATCACTGGGAACAGCGGCCACGTCCACAACCTTCCGCTCCCATCTTGGATTCCGCGGCGTGCCGTTGTTCTGGCAACCCTGCTGACCCTTCCTGCAACTTTCCCAGTGGCTCTGCTCGGCCACGCCCTTCGTCAGGAGATGAATGGCCGGGTTGTATGCAGTTGGCGTGTTATCAAGATTCCCCGAGGAGCTGAACCTCATCTTGTTGCCGAGACCCTCAATACGGACAGTCAGATTGTCCCACTGCGCAGCCGTCACGTTCGCCACCAACGTCGCATTGTTCCCGCTCGCTGGCAGTCTGCGATTCGGATAAAGCCCATATCCTGGCGCATGACGCGCCTTCTCCAGCCAAGTTTCACCGGGCTCGTCCTTGACCCGATAACCTCCGGTCAATGCCGACCTGAAAGGATCGATTGTCTGGGTGGCCGCCCAGTTCATGTAGTTCCCACTCCATTGCCCGGCAGTCGGGCAATTGAAAGAGCTCGCCAGCCCGACCGGATAGAAGTGCCGTTCCGATTCGGTAGCACTGTAATGGTAGGCGTAGCACTTGTCCGGATCGAAGTAGCCCGAATAGCGACGCGTGGCGTCGTAGTTCCCGATATTTGCCTGGCTGTGAATCGTCGGATACTCCACCGACGGCACCAGCACCAGGTTACCCGGCACGCTGCTACCCACCGTAAGCGGCTTGTTTTCGATATTGACGCCGGATACGGACGATATCGAGCAGAACACCGCCATCAAGCCGATGGCGAATGCTGCGAATCGGCTTGCGCTCCCATGGCCAGACGCTGCCGCCATACGACGATGGTGGAGATTCTTCATGGCAATATTCCCTGCACCTCTGCGCAGCTGGCTCATCGAATTCATCACTTGGCCACCACGTTGGCTTGCAGAACGACCACGGCGCGATCCCCGTTCGTGGAGGGGTTGTGGCTGCGGGCAAAGATCCTGTACATGGCCTCCTGCACCACCGATCCGCCACCACCGCCGTACTGCATCGATCCGGCGCTGGAACCGAGGCCCAGTTCGTCATGGCTGTCACGCAAGCCCATGTACTGCACGTAGTACTGGGGCGCGCCGGCCGATTTGTTCCCGGTGCCTAGCTGGTCGGTCGCATTGAACCAGCAGTCGCTGGTCAGGCTGCTTCCTGTGCAGGTCGTTCCGCCGGTATACGCGGTCGCCGGCATCCCGCACTTGGAATCGTCGATCCCGGTGATGCCGCCCTTGGCCGGGTCGTTGCCGCACTTGACCCCGATCACCCAGCCGTTGCCGTTGGTCAGGACCGCGTTGCGGACCTTGTCCTCGGCCTCGCGCAGGGCCGACTCGGCCTGCTGGAAGGCAAGGCTGCGGTCGAACATGTTGGCGCTCATGCGCTCTTCCAGCAGGGTGCCGCGCAGCACCGCCAGGCCCAGCAGGGTCATGACCAGCAGCAGGACGAGCACGACGACCAGCGAAGCGCCGCGCTGGCGCGGGGGGAAGGCAAGGGGCTGTTTCATAGCACGCGGTTCCGCAGGGCGACGACGTTCTCGACGACGCGGGTGAGGTGCTGGCCACCGGTGCCCGTGCGCTCGGTTTCGCGCAGGACCAGGGTCATCCGCACGGCGCGCACGTTGCGCCAGTCGGCGGCGGTGGTCAGGACGGAGGCGCTCACGTACCCGGCATCGGTCAGGTAGTGGAACTGCAGGTTGGCCACGCCCTGCACCACTTCCTCGGCGGCGGCCCCGTTGACCTGGCGGTACAGGGAGTAGCCGTTGTCGGGGTTGCCGTCGGGGTCGCGCAGGAACCAGCGCACGCCCTGCAGGGAGATGACCGAGGAGAACTTGGGGAAGGCGTAGGCGGTGGCCGCGCCGGCGCAGGTGCCGGTGTTCGGCATCGGGAAGTAATCGCACGAGTTCGTGCCGGCGCCGGAGGCGAAGCTGAGGGAGCCGCCGGCCGTGCTGTCGCCATTGGCGCGGGCCACGGCCAGCACGCGCATGTCGCAGATCATCACCGGGTCGCCGCTCTTGAACAGCGGGGTCGCCGGGGCGACGGTCACGCTGGTGGCGCCGGAGGCCAGGTCCGCGGTCAGGCCGCGGAGGTCGTCGCCGGGGCGCAGGATCTGGATCACGTCCGTGCCCGAGACGTGGGTCGGGCCGCCGTCCTCGAAGCCGTACAGCGGGTAGTCCACGGCCAGGTACCAGTCGGCGCCGTCCGGGGTGGCCGTGGCGGCGGCGGTGGTGATGTTGGCGGGCGCCAGGGTGGCGTCGCAGGGATTGGCGCCGGCCTCGCGGATGTCGCGCGAGAGCAGCTCGAACGCCACCTGCGCGCTCTCCTGGATGCGCGCCAGGTTCTGGGTGCTGCGGTAGGTCGCCTTGTTGGAGATGAACACGCCGATGGCCGCGCCGACCACCAGCAGGCCCAGCACCAGGGCGATCATCAGTTCGATCAGGCTCACGCCGGCCTGGCGGGCGCGCGCGGCGCCGCGGGGGATGCGGTTGACGGGTGTCATAGGGCGCTCACCGTGACGACCTGGCGGGTGGAACTGCCTTCGCCGGTCTCGCTTGCCTGGCCGCTCGCGTTGGCGGTACTGCCGCGGCTGTCGTCCCACTGGATGGTGACGGTGCAGGTGCCGCCGCCGACGGCATTGCCCGCGCAGGCGACGTTGGCGCAGGTGGTGGTGTCCCCGGCCTGGCCCATGCTGGTCTTGAGCGCGACCAGCCAGACGTTGAGCTCGCCCTGGGCGGACTGCTGGCCGGCCGGCAGCGAGGCGTCCGGGTTGGCCGGGGTGCACTGCATGCCGCTGGTGTTGTAGTAGCCGGCGATGGCGTTGGTGCGGTTGGCGCGCAGCACGTCGAGGATGGCGTAGGTCTGCATCACCGCCTGGGTGCGCTCCAGCGAGCTCTGGCCGTTGCGCAGGGCGGTGGCCTGCATCGCGGCGATGCCCAGCAGGCCGATCCCGAGGATCAGCACCGAGATCATCACCTCCAGCAGGCTCACGCCCGCCTGGCGGCGCCAGCGCGGGCCCGGCCGGCGCCCGGCACGCGTGCCGGCGGCGGTCTGGATCCGGATCATGGGCAGGCTCCCTGCGTGGTATGCGCCGCGGCAGTCACGTTCAGGCGGCTGCCGCCGGCCAGTTCCACCCGGCGCAGGTTCTCGCGCGGGCGGTTGGTCGGCATGCACACGGTGAAGGTGGTCGACAGCAGGCCGCCGCTGGAATTGCGGGCCAGGCCGTCGGGACGGAAGTCCACGCTGTTGACCCCGCTGGGGGTCTTGATCTTCAGCTGGCTCTTGACCGCGGTCGTGCGCAGCAGCTCCGGGGTCGCGCCGGAGGCCTGCACCACCCAGCCGGTCCATTCGCCGTTGCCGGTGGCACAGGTCGCGCCGTCGCTGCTGCGGCACAGGCGCACGGTGCGGTTGCGGCGCAGCGCCTCGGTGCGCGCCAGCTGGAGGTCGGCCACCAGCTCGTTGGCCTGGCTGGTCAGGCGGTTGCCGTTCATCACCACGGCGAAGTTGGGCACGGCCAGCGCGGCCACGATGGCCAGCACCGCCAGGGTGACCATCAGTTCGATCAGCGAGAAGCCCCCCGGCCGCGCACGCAAGCGGGTTCCGCGCCGCCGGACCAATGGCCCATGCGAAGGATGCATGCCCGATTTCCCCCAGTTGGATGCAAACGCAACTTAGCGGAGCATGCCCGCAGCCTCTAGCCGCAACCGACGAGCGGCCCGAACCCGGGAACCAGCGGCGGCTCCCGCCGCCGCCCGTGGCAAGGCATCATGCCCGCATGCCCGCACCGTCCGGCCGCCCTGCCCCGCAACCCGATCCGCCGCTGGACGCGCTATGGCGCGCCCCGGCGATCGTCTGGGCGGTGGTCGCCGGCATGGGCGTGGCCGCCCTGCTGGCCATCGCCCAGCCGCCGCTGACCGACCGCTGGGTGTACTTCGGCCTGGCCTGCCTGATGGTGCAGTGGACCCTGCTGCTGGCCTTGGCCGCGCTATACCTGGTGCGTGGCCTGCTGGCCCGGCTGCGGCCGCTGCACGTGGCCGGGATCGCCCTGCTGCTGCTGGTGCTGTCCAGCTGGCTGGTGCACGCCATCGCCCAGGCGCTGGTGGCGCTGGTGGTGCCTGGTCCGGTGCCGCCGGGCTGGAGCCTGCCGCGCATGGCCGGCCTGACCCTGTGCGTGGGCCTGCTGGGCCTGGCCGTGTTCTACCACCATTGGCGCGCCACCCAGCTGGCGGTGCAGGCCAAGCAGGCGCAGCTGGAGGCGTTGCAGGCGCGGATCCGGCCGCACTTCCTGTTCAACACCCTCAACACCGGCGTGGCCCTGGTGCGCGAGCGCCCGGGCGAGGCCGAGCGCCTGCTGCTGGACCTGTCCGACCTGTTCCGCGCCGCCCTGGCCGGGCCACCGACGATCCCGCTGGAGGACGAACTGGCGCTGGCCCGCCGCTACCTGGAGATCGAGCAGCTGCGCTTCGGCCCGCGCCTGCAGGTGAAGTGGGAGGTGCCGGCGGTGCTGCCGGCGGTGCCGGTGCCGACCCTGTCAGTGCAGCCGCTGGTGGAGAACGCGATCCGCCACGGCATCGAGCGCTCGCCCCGCGGCGGCGAGGTGCGGATCGTGGTGGTCTCCACCGGTTCGGGCGTGCGGGTCACGGTCAGCAACAGCCTGCCGTCCGCGGCCGGGCCGGCCACCCACGGCCACCAGGTGGGGCTGAGCTCGGTGCGCGCGCGGGTGCAGGCGCTGACCGGCGACCGCGGCGGGGTGGAGACCCACGCCAGCGGCGGCCGCCACGTGGCGGTGCTGTACCTGCCCACGCCCGGACCCGGGGCAGACGACCCGGCTCAGGCCACCACGCGGTAGCAGGGCCGGTACTCGCCGGCGATCTTCATCCGGCGCTGCTCGACGAAGGCGCGCAGCAGCCCGTCCAGGGCCTGCATCATGTCCGGCGCGCCGTGGATCTCGAACGGGCCGTGCTGCTCGATCCGGCGCATGCCCTCTTCCTTGACGTTGCCGGCGACGATGCCGGAGAAGGCGCGGCGCAGGTCCGCGGCCAGCGCCGAGGCCGGGCGCCCGTGGTGCAGGTCCAGCGCGGCCATGGCCTCGTGGGTGGGCACGAACGGGCGCTGGAACTCCAGCGGGATCGACAGGCCCCAGTTGAAGTAGAACGAGTCCTTGTGGGCGATGCGCGCCTCGCGCACCTGGCGGATGCCGGCGAACATCTTCTTCGCCACCTCCGGCGCGTCGCCGATCACGATCTCGTAGCGCGAGGTGGCCGCCTCGCCCAGGGTCAGGCGGATGAAGCGGTCGATCTGCTCGAAGTACGGCGCGGCGATGGTCGGGCCGGTGAAGATCAGCGGGAACGGCACGTGCGCGTTCTCCTCGCGCAGCAGGATGCCCAGCAGGTACAGGATTTCCTCGGCCGTGCCCACGCCGCCGGGGAACACGATGATGCCGTGGGCCATGCGCACGAACGCCTCGAGCCGCTTCTCGATGTCCGGCATGATCACCAGCTCGTTGACGATCGGGTTCGGCGACTCGGCGGCGATGATCCCCGGCTCGGTGATGCCGATGTAGCGGGTGTGGGTCTTGCGCTGCTTGGCGTGGGCGATGGTGGCGCCCTTCATCGGGCCCTTCATCGCGCCCGGGCCGCAGCCGGTGCAGATGTCCAGGCCGCGCAGGCCCAGCTCGTAGCCGACCTGCTTGGTGTACAGGTACTCGTCGCGCGAGATCGAGTGGCCGCCCCAGCACACCACCAGGTTGGGCTCGGCCGGGCGCAGCACGCGGGCGTTGCGCAGCAGGCCGAACACGGCGTCGGTGATGCCCTCGGAGCTCTCCAGCTCGGTCGCGTACTCCGGGCCCAGCTCGATCGCGGTCCAGGCCAGGTCGCGGACCACCGCGAACAGCAGTTCGGCCACGCCGCGGATGATCTGGCCGTCGACGAAGGCCATCGCCGGCGCGTTCTGCAGGTCGATGCGGACGCCGCGGTCCTGCTGGGTGACCTGGATGTCGAAGTGCGGGTACAGGTCGCGCGCGGCGCGCGGGTCGTCGCTGGCGCTACCGCTGGTCAGCACCGCCAGGGCGCAGCGCCGCAGCAGCTCGTGCATGCCGCCGCTGGAGGCGTCGCGCAACCGCGCCACCTCGGTCCGCGACAGCACGTCCAGCCCGCCGCGCGGGTAGATCCTGGCGTCCTGGACCGGGAGGGTGCTGGTGGCGGGCTCGTTCATCGGGGTCCTGCGAGTGTGGCAAACCGGTCGGCGACTCTAGCGCAGCCCCGGGCGCCGCACCACCGCGCAAAAGGAAACGGCCGGGTTGCCCCGGCCGTTTCCGTGTCACCTTGAAGCAGCAGCCATCAGAACTGGTACTTCAGGGTCAGCATGGCGCCCCAGCGGGACACCGCGCGGCTCGGCAGACCCTTGCCATCGTACGGCACCAGCGAAGCGGTGTTCAGGCCGTAGATGTACTTGCCGTCGTCGGTGATGCCGTTGACGTAGGCCAGGCGGCGGGTGCTGTAACCGTTGTCGATGTAGTTGGTCACGCCCCAGTCCTTGTTGAGCAGGTTCAGGAAGTTGTAGATGTCCAGGCGGACGATCGACTTGTGCTCCCTGAAGAAGCCCGGCAGCTCCTGCTGGATCGACACGTCCAGCTGGTTCACCCAGGGCATCCGCGCGCCGTTGCGCTCCGCGATCTCGCCGCGGTGCTTGGACAGGTAGCGGTCGCCGTCGATGAACTTGTGGAAGGCCTCGATCTGCTCGGCGGTGGCGTTGCCGTAGCTGACGTACGGGTCGTTCTCGCGCAGCGGGATGTAGGCCAGGTCGTAGTTGGAGTCGCCGTCGCCGTTCACGTCGGTGCCGTAGGTCCAGCTGTACGGCATGCCGTCGTGGCCGTTGTAGAACGCGGTGATGCTGGTCTTGTAGTCACCGAAGAACGCGTGCTCCCAGCCCACGGCCAGCTTGACCTGGGTGGCGATGGTGCGGTCGGCGGTGCTGGAGACCACGTTCTCGTGGTCCACGCGGGCGACGTAGCTGTAGCCCGACGAGGCCTGCGAGCTGTTGCCCGGGTTCACTTCCTCGGCCTTGGTGAAGGTCGTGCTCAGGTTGGCGTACCAGCCGTCGCTGAACTTCTTGTCCAGGGCGAAGGTGATGGCGCGCGAGCCGCCCTTGTCGGTGTTGGTCAGCAGGGTCGAGTTGGTGGTGAACGCGCGGTTGCTGCCGTGGTTCTTGCCGCTGGCCGAGCTGCTGGTGGTGAAGCCGTTCACCCAGTACGAGGCGCGGCCGTCCGGCAGGGTGCCGTTCGGGGTGCCGATGTTCGGCGCCAGGTACAGGATCGCGTCCTTGTTCTTGATCCACTGCAGCTCGACGGTGGCGACCAGGTCCCACCACGGCAGGGCGGCGTCGAAGCCCAGGTTGGCCTTCCACGCGGTCGGCAGCTTGAAGTCCGGATCAAGCGTGTCGACGGCCATCTGCGGCGCCGAGCCGTTGCCCGGGACGTTCTGGTTGTACGGATCCGGGCTGAACGGGGCGGTGGCCGGGTTGGAGGTGTTGTACGCGTAGACGGTCAGGCCGTTGTTCTGGTACGGGTTGTTCAGCCACACCGCCGGCGGCTTGGTCTGGAACAGGCCGAAGCCACCGCGCACCTGCATGAACTGCTCCTCGTTCAGCAGGTAATTGAAGGCCACGCGCGGCTGCACGACCTTGTTCCTGGAACCCAGGCGGTGGTTGTTGCGGTAGCCGAAGGCTTCCTCGAAGGCCGCGTTGTACAGCGGGGCGTGGTCTTCCTTCGGGATGTCGACGCGGACGCCGTAGGTCAGCGACAGCTTGTCGGTGGCCTGCCAGGTGTCCTGCACGAACGGGCTGAAGGTGCTGATGGTCACCGCGCCCGGGACGTCCTCCAGGCCGTAGCCCGGGGCCGGGGTGCGCAGGTCGTAACGCGAGTAGTTGCAGGGGGTGCTGCCGTCGGCGCAGGCCAGGAAGTTGGCCAGCGTGAACTGGTACACGCCGTGCAGGTCGCGGCCGAACATGTTGTAGACGTCGTTCTCGACGTACTCGAAGCCGCCCTTGACGACGTGGTCGCCCAGGTACCAGTTGCCGAACAGCGAGGCGGTCAGCTTCTTGGTCGAGATCGCGTTCTCGTGGCGGTACTTGTCCTCGCCCAGGAAGATCGCCGGGCCGCTGGTGGCGGTGCCGGTGTAGACCTCCACGTGCGGCTGGTTGGTGAACGCGGCCGCCTCCTGGTCGAACTTCTGGTAGCTGATCTTGGCTTCGGTGCTGAAGTTCTCGGACCAGTCGCTGAACAGCTGCAGCGAGGTGTTCTCGGTCAGGCTGTCGTAGTTGTACCAGTGGCTGGACAGGACCACGCGGTTGCCCGACTGGTTGTACGGGTTCGGCTTGACCTCCTCGGTGCGCTGGTAGGTCAGGCTGGCGCGGTGGTAGTCGTTGATGTTCCAGTCCAGCTTGGCCAGGAAGCGCTCGTTCTCCAGGTCCATCGCGCCGATGTACGCGCCCGGGAACAGGCCCAGGCGGGTGGCGGCGTCGATCACGTCGTTGACCTGCTGCTGGGTCACGGCGCCGGTGCTCAGGCCGTCGGAGTCGGTGCCGCCGATCGCGGTCACTTCCTGCTTCTCGGCCGACACGAAGAAGAACAGCTTGTCCTTGACGATCGGGCCGCCCAGGGTGAAGCCCTTGGTGCTGTCCTTGTCGAAGCCGGTGTAGCGCTTGCCGTCGCGCTTGCCGATCATGCTGTCGGCATCCTTGAACGCGTAGTAGGCCGAGCCGTGCAGCTCGTTGGTGCCCGACTTGGTGACCGCGTTGATCTGCGCGCCGATGGTGCTGAAGGCCACGTCGTAGTCGGTGACGGCGATGTCGAACGCGGCGATGGTGTCGATCGAGATCGGCGAGCCGGTGTACGGCATGCCGTTGGCGTTCAGGCCGAAGGGGTCGCCCTGGGAGATGCCATCGACCTGGATCTCGTTGAAGCGGTTGTTCACGCCGGCGGCGGAGATGGCGCCGGTGCCGGCGTCGACCGACAGGCGCGGGTCGAGGCGGGCGAAGTCGTCCAGCGAGCGGTTGCCGGCGGCGGCGGTCTCGAGCTGGCGGCCGCTGATGGAGGTGCTGACGCCCTTGTTGTCCGGGTTGAAGGTGTCCAGCAGGCGCGAACCGGTCACCTGCACGGCGGCGATCTCGGTCACGTTGCCCAGGGCGGCGTTGACGGTGCCGACCTTGTTCAGCTCCAGGTACACGCCTTCCTCGGTCGTGGTGCCCTGGGCCGAAGTGATGGTGACGGTGTACGGGCCACCCGGGCGCAGGCCGCGCGCGGTGTAGCGGCCGTTGGCGTCGGTGGTGGCGCGGCTGACCGTGCCGGACTCGACGTGGACGATCGTCACCTCGGCGCCGGCGACCGGCTGGCCGCTGGTGGAGGTAACAGTACCGGCGACACCAGAGGAAGTGCTCTGGGCGAACGCAGGAGCAACAGCGAGGGCGGCGACCAGTCCAAGGGCGAGCTTGGACATCCGGGGTCGACGGTGATCGGTCATGGCTAAAGGCCTCGGGAGGGTGGCGGAAAAAGTTTCAGCCCGAACAAGGGCTAATAGGATCAATGGCTTCCCCGCGCGCGGCGCTGCGCGCGGTTAACACTAGGTTAACATGGTAGGTGCGTACTGTGACGGTTTCATTACAAATTTTTACTGCGCCGCAGCATGGTTTGCGACGAAACCGCCGCCCGGCGACCGATCAAGCGGCCGCCACCTGGGCCAGGTAGACGGCCACGCCGTCCAGCAGCATCTGCACCGAAATGGCCACCAGCAGCATGCCCATCAGGCGCTCGACCGCGGTCAGCGCGCGCCGGCCGAGCAGCCGGTAGAGGAACGGCGAGGCCAGCAGGATCGCGGCGGTCGCGGCCCAGGCCAGGAACAGCGCCAGGCTCCACTCCCACAGCCGGTCCGGCTCGCGGCTGCCCATCAGCATCACCGCGGCCATGCCCGAGGGGCCGGCCACCAGCGGGATCGCCAGCGGCACGATGAACGGCTCGCCGTCCGGGATCTCGCCCATCAGCCCTTCCGGGCGCGGGAAGATCATGCGGATGCCGATCAGGAACAGGACGATGCCGCCGGCGATGGAGACCGACTCCTGGCGCAGGTGCATCAGCTCCAGGGCGTACTTGCCGCACCACAGGAACAGCATCAGCACGGCCAGCGCGATCAGCAGCTCGCGCACCAGCACCTTGCGCTGGCGCTGCGGCGCCAGCGGCTTGAGCACGCTGAGGAACACCGGGACGTTGCCCAGCGGATCCAGGATCAGGAACAGCAGCAGGGCCGCGGACATGATGGTCATGCCGGCACCCCCTCCAGCCCGGCCAGCACCCGGCCGCGGTAGTCCTTGCCTGCGGCCGAGAGCAGCATGACGCAGCGCTCGGCATAGGCCTGCGGATCGCGCAGGTCGGCGGCCAGGTCGTCGGCGTAGGCGCGGGCGCGCAACGGGGTGCGCATCGGCCCCGGCTGCAGGCCGCAGACGCGCACCGGGTCGTTGGCCAGCTCGGCGGCCAGCATGCGCAGCAGCGCGTGCAGCCCGTGCTGGGCCACGCCGTAGCCGCCCCAGTACGCCTGCCCCACCCGCGCCGGGTCGTCCACCGCCAGCACCACCGCCGGGTCCGGCGCCTGGCGCAGCAGCGGCAGGCAGGCCTGCAGCAGCCACCACGGCGCGGTCAGGTTGACGTGGATGGCGCGGGCGAACTGGGCCGGGTCCTGGTGTTCCAGCGGCGTCAGGCCGCGGAACTCGGCGGCGCAGTGCAGGATGCCATCCAGGCGGCCCAGCTCGGCCTCGATGCGCCCGGCCAGCTCGGCGTAGTCGTCCGGCGTGGCGCCCTCCAGGTCCAGCGGGTACAGCAGCGGCTCCGGGCCCGCCGCGGCGACGGCGTCGTACACGCGGTTGAGCCGCGGCAGCTTGCGGCCCAGCAGGACCACGGTGGCGCCGGCTTCGGCGCAGGCACGGGAAGCCACGCTGCCCAGCCCGCCATGGGCACCGGCCACGAGCACGACACGACCTGCCAGCGGCCTTGGCGCCGCCACGGGAAGACCAACCAGGCTCATTGCGTCTGCGCTTCGCTGACCATCCGCTGCAGCTCGCCGGACTCCAGCAGCTCCAGGGTGATGTCGCAGCCGCCGATCAGCTCGCCGTGCAGGAACAGCTGCGGGAAGGTCGGCCAGTTGGAATAGCGCGGCAGGTTGGCGCGGATCTCCGGCTCCTCCAGCACGTTGACCGTGTGCAGGTCCTTGGCCCCGGCGGCCTGCAGGGCCTGCACCGCGCGGGCCGAGTACCCGCACATCGGGAACGCCGGAGTGCCCTTCATGAACAGCACGATTGGCCGGCTCTCGACCTCGGCCTGGATGCGATCCATCACCGCCATTGCGAGTCTCCTGACGCCGGGGCCTGGACGGCCGTCGGCTACACTGAAGTTGCAATTGTAATCCCAGCGCGGCCGCCCCGACGCCGCGCCTCCCCCGGAAAGTCCCCCGATGCCGTTCGAGTTGCCCGACCTGCCCTACGCGCGCACCGCGCTGGAGCCCCATGTTTCCGCCGCCGCGCTGGAAGCGCACCGTGGCGTGCACCGCGAGCATGTGGAGGCGCTCAACCGCCTGCTGCCTGGCTCCGGGCTGGAGGCGCTGGCGCTGCCGGAGCTGCTGCGCCGGGCCCAGGGCCGGCTGGCGGAGGCCGCCGCCGAGGCCTGGAACCACGCTTTCTACTGGAGCTGCATGTCGCCACGCGGCGGCGGCGAACCGCGCGGCGCGCTGGCCGACCTGCTGGCACGCCGCTACGGCAACCTCGCCGGCTTCCGCGCCGAGTTCGAGCGCATGGCCCTGGCCCAGCCCGGGCCCGGCTGGGCCTGGCTGGTGCAGCGCCCCGACGGCAGCCCCGGCATCCTGGTCACCCGCGGCGCCAGCACCCCGGCCACCGGCAGCGACACCCCGCTGCTGGCCTGCGACCTGTGGGAACACGCCTGGTGGATGGACCACCAGGACGACCGCGCCGCCTACCTGGCCGGCTTCTGGAAGGTGGTGGACTGGGAGGCCGTGGCCCGCCGCCTGCGCTGACCGGCCACGGCGCGGCTCAGCCGCGCAGCAGGGCCACGACCGGCACGACCTGCGCCTGCCGCTCCAGCGCCGCGCCGGCGGCCTCCAGCGCATCGGCCAGCGCCTGCGGCGTGTCGGCGCGGAAGGTGGCATGGCCGACCTTGCGCCCTGCGCGCGGCTCCTTGCCGTAGTCGTGCCAGTGGCCGCCGGCCTGGCCGAGCACGCCGGCCGCGTCCGGCATCGCGCCGATCCAGTTGAGCATGCAGGCATGGCCGCGCATCGCGGTGCTGCCCAGCGGCAGGCCCAGCACGGCGCGCAGGTGGTTCTCGAACTGCGAGGTCTCCGCGCCCTCGATCGTCCAGTGCCCGGAGTTGTGCACGCGCGGCGCCATTTCGTTGGCCAGCAGCTGGTCGCCGCGGCGGAACAGCTCCAGCGCGAACACGCCGACGTAGCCCAGCTTCTCCGCCAGCAGGCGGGCGTAGCGAAGCGCGGTGTCCTGCACCCGGGCCGGCACCGGCGCCGGCGCCAGGCTGGCCGAGAGCACGCCGTCGACATGCCAGTTGGCGGTCAGCGGCCAGGCGCGGAATTCGCCGTCGCGGCCGCGCACGGCAACCACGCTGACCTCGCCGTCGAACGGCACGAAGGCCTCGAGGATCAAGCCTACCCGCGCCGCCTGCGCGCCCAGCGCCTCCCAGGCGGCATCGGCGTCGGCGTGGCTGCGGATGCGGAACTGGCCCTTGCCGTCGTAGCCCAGGCGGCGGGTCTTGAGGATGCACGGCACGCCGACCTCGTCCAGCGCGCGCTCCAGCCCTTCGCGGCTGTCGACCGCGGCGAACGCCGGCACCGGGATGCCCAGTTCGCGGAACAGGGTCTTCTCGGCCAGGCGGTCCTGGGCCACGGCCAGCGCGTCCGGCGCCGGGAACACCGGCACCTTGCCGGCCAGGGCACGGGCACTGTCGGCCGGCACGTTCTCGAAATCGAAGGTGACCACGTCGACCTCGCCGGCCAGCGCCTGCAGCGCGGCGGCATCGTCGAACGCGGCGTTGAGCAGCGGCGCGCACTCGCCGGCGCAGGCGTCGGCGGCCGGGTCCAGCACCTTGAACTGCAGCCCCAGCGGCAGGCCGGCCAGCGCCATCATCCGCGCCAGCTGCCCGCCCCCGAGGATCCCCACGCGTTGGCGACGGCTCATGCGCGGCGACTCACTGCCGCGGGTCGTCATTGGCCATGACGTCCTCGGTCTGGCGCTGGCGGAAAGCTTCCAGCGCGCGGGCGATGTCCGGATGGTCGGCGGCCAGCATCGCCGCGGCGAACAGGCCGGCATTGGCGGCGCCGGCGTTGCCGATGGCGAAGGTCGCGACCGGGATGCCGGCCGGCATCTGCACGATCGACAGCAGCGAATCCAGGCCGTTGAGCGCGCGGCTCTGCACCGGCACGCCCAGCACCGGCACCGGGGTCTTGGAGGCGAGCATGCCCGGCAGGTGGGCCGCACCGCCGGCGCCGGCGATGATCGCGCGCAGGCCGCGCGCCTGGGCGCTGGCGGCGTACTCGAACAGCACGTCGGGGGTGCGATGCGCGGACACGACGCGGACTTCGTGCGGAACCCCGAGGGCCTCGAGCTTCTGCACGGCGTGCTGCATCGTCTCCCAGTCGGAGCGGGAACCCATCACGACGCCGACCAGGGGCGCGGCGGCGGTGGGCGCGGGCGGATTGGGCTGGGCTGGCATGGCCGTCCTCGGTGGCAAGGCCGTATTCTAGCCGCCTCCGCTCCCCGACCGAATGCCATGGACCGCAAGCTGCTCGACCTGCTCTGTTCGCCCGACACCCGCCAGCCGCTGGCCCTGCTGGAGTCGCGCGGGCTGGAAGCGCTCAACCGCGCCATCGCCGCCGGCCAGGTGAGCCGCGCCGACGGCACGCCGCAGCGCGAACCGCTGCGCGAGGCCCTGGTCACCCGCGACCGCCGCCACGTCTACCGGATCGAGGACGGCATCCCGGTGCTGCTGGTCGAGGAAGCCCTGGCCACGGCCCAGGTGGCCGACTTCCCGCCGGCATGAGCCGGCCGGACCTGCTCCCGCCCCCGGAAGCGGTGGTGCTGGAGGACGTGCGCCGCGCCCTGGCCGAGGACATCGGCGACGGCGACGCCACCGCCGCCCTGCTGCCGGACCAGCCCGAGCGGGCCTACCTGCTGTGCAAGGAAGACGCGGTCGTCGCCGGCCGCCCCTGGTTCGAGGCCACGCACCGCGTGCTCGACCCGCAGGTCCGCATCGAATGGCACGTGGCCGAGGGCCAGCGCGTGGCCGCCGGCACCGTGCTGGCCGTCCTGCATGGCCGCACCCGGGCGCTGGTGAGCGCCGAGCGTACCTCGCTCAACTTCATGCAGACCCTCAGCGGCACCGCCACGGTGACGGCCCGTTACGTCGAGGCCGTGCGCGGCACCGGCACCACCATCCTCGATACCCGCAAGACCCTGCCCGGCCTGCGCCAGGCGCAGAAGTACGCGGTGCGCGCCGGCGGCGGCGGCAACCACCGCATGGGCCTGTACGACGCGGTGATGCTCAAGGAGAACCACGTGCGCGTGGCCGGTTCGGTCGGCGCCGCGATCCAGGCCGCGCGGGCGGCGCGGCCCGACCTGCCGCTGATCGTCGAGGTCGAAACCCTGGACGAGCTGCGCGAGGCGCTGGAAGCCGGCTGCGACCGCATCCTGGTCGACGACTTCGACGCCGCCACCCGCCGCGAGGCGGTGCGCATCGCCCGCTCGGCGCCGTTCGCCGGCCGCACCCCGCTGGAGGTCTCCGGCAGCGTCGGCCTGGAAGGCCTGCGCGCGATCGCCGAGGACGGCGTGGACTTCATTTCCATCGGCGCCCTGACCAAGCACGTGCGCGCGATCGACCTGTCGCTCAAGCTCGGCCCGCCGCCCGCCTGAGCCGCGGTCACGCCGCGCCCACCGCCAGCGGCTAACCTCGGGGCCACGGGAAAGGAGTCCGCATGCGCCCCAACCTCCCCTGCCTGATCCTGCTCGCCCTGGCCGGGCTGCTCCTGGCCCCGGCGCCGGCCCGCGCCGCGGTCGAGGCCTGCGACCTGCCACCGCGCTATGGCGTCGAGCGCACCGCTGCTGCGGTGGCCCGGGTCGCCTGCCAGGAGTACCGGCTGTGGTACCGGCCCTTCATCGACAGCGAGGGCCGGGTGATCGCGCTGGCCCTGGGCGAAGGCGACCGCACCCGGCTCGCGGACGATGCCACCCCGGCCTGGCAGCAGGTCGCGCGCTACTGGCGCGAGAGCGGCACCCTGGCGCAGATGGGCGCGCTTCCCGGCGCCACCAGCTGCTTCCTGCCGCCGGGCGACCGCCACTACGACAGCGACTGCCGCGCCTTCCTGCTCGACCACCCCTGGTCGGCGGCGTTCATCTCCTGGGTCGTGCGCCGCGCCGGGGTGCCGAACTTCGCTGCCTCGCCGCGGCACATGGACTACATCGCCCAGGCCTACCGCGATCCGGAGCACAGCCCGTACCGCTACGCCGATCCGTTCGCGGACAAGCCCGCGCCGGGCGACCTGCTGTGCTTCCTGCGCGGGAACGACGAGGGCCGGGGCGCCGCGGGACTGCGCGCCGGCCTGTCCGGCAGCGGGCCACTGCCGCGGCAGTCGCACTGCGAGGTGGTGGTCGCGGCCAATCCCGGCGGCGACCGCACCCTCTATTCGATCGGCGGCAACGTGCTCAATTCCGTGGTGATGCGCCAGCTGCCGCTGGATCGCACCGGACGCCTGGAGCGCAGCGTCGCCGGCCTTGTCGGCGCCGGCCAGACCGCCGGCGCCGACTACGACGGCACCATGCCCGCGGCCGCCTGCGGCCCCGCCCGCCCGGAGGCCTGCAGCCTCAACCGGCGCGACTGGGCGGTGCTGCTGAAACTGCGGACGCAGGCGGAACTGGATGCGCTGTGGTCCGGCGCCCCGCCGGTGCCGGCAACGCCCGCACCGGCACCGGCGGCTGGACCGGAACCCGTTGCCGCGCCCGCATCCGGATCCACGCCACCGGACGCCACCGCGGACGGCGACTGACCGGTGCGCACGCGGCGGCGCTGGGCTAGAGTCCGCGCATGCCCAGCCTGATCCTGCTGATGATTGCCGGCGCCGCGATGGTCGCGTTCTGGAACGCGGCGCGCGCGGCGGCCGAACGCGCCGAGGCCCTCGGCCGCGATGCCTGCGCCGCCGCCGGCGTGCAATGGCTGGACCACAGCGTGCACGCCGCCGGCCTGCGCCTGTACCGGCGCGAGGACGGCTGGCTTGGCCTGGAGCGCACCTTCCGCTTCGACTATTCGCACGACGGCACCGACCGCCACAGCGGACGGCTGGTGCTGCGCGGCGGGCGCCTGGTGTCGTTCACCGGGCCCTCGTCCGGGGCCACGGTCGTTCCCCTGCCTGCGCGCGGCCGCGCCGGCCTGCAGGACTGAAACGGCCGCGCCGGCCAAGGGCCGGCGCGTGCATCGGGCTTACTTGACCACCCGCAGGTGCGGGCGCTTGCCGGCCGGCGGCGGTTCCGGCGCCGGGGGCGTGTCGTCCGGGCCGTCGTGCTCGTCGCTCGCCGCATCGGGTGGCAGGCCGGTGTCCTCGGGCAGGACCATGCCCTGCCCGGTCTCGCGCGCGTACACCGCCAGCACCGCGCTGACCGGCACGCTGACCGGCTGGCTGACGCCACCGAAGCGCGCGGTGAAGCCGATCCAGGCGTTGTCGATGTGCAGGCCGACCACGGCGCGGTCGGCGATGTTGAGCACCACCTTGCCGTCGCGCACCGCACCCGGCGGCACCTGGACCCCCGGCACCGACGCATCCACCAGGATGTGCGGGGTCATGCCGTTGTCGTTGATCCACTCGGTGAGCGCCCGCAGCAGGTACGGACGGTAGGAGGTCATGCGGGGGACGTCGTCGCTCATGCGGACAGTCTACGCGACCGCGGCGGCCGGGGGCCGCCGCGGCGCCGTTCAGACCGGAAGGTCGCGCAGCTTCCGTTCCTGCTCGGTGAGGCTGCGGGCGAAACCGGGGTTGCGGAAGATGCGGTTGCCGTAGTCCTCGATGGCCTTGCCGTCCTTCGGCAGCGGCACGTCCAGCGCCGGCAGGCGCCAGATGATCGGGGCCATGGCGCAGTCGGCCAGGCTCATCTCGGGGTTGAGGAAGAACTTGCTGGCCTTGAACAGCGGCAGCGACTCGGTCAGCAGCTCGCGCAGGCGCTTGCGGCCGGCCTCGGCCTGCTGCTTGTTGCCCAGCTGGATGGCCTGCACCTGCGGCACCCAGTCGTGCTCGATGCGCAGCATCGCCAGGCGCAGGCGCGCGCGCGACAGCGGGTCCACCGGCATCAGCGGCGGGTGCGGGTAGCGCTCGTCCAGGTATTCGCTGACCACCGAGGCGGCGTACAGCACCAGCTCGCGCTCCACCAGGGTGGGCACCGAGTGGTAGGGGTTGAGGTGGATCAGGTCCTCGGGCGGGTTCTGGGCATCCACCGCCACCAGGTCGTAGGTCACGCCCTTGGCCGCCAGGACCAGGCGTACTCGATGACACAGGACGTCATCGACGGAGGAAAACAAAGTCAGGGTATTGCGCATGCGCACGCTCGCTGCCATCTGGGCCTCCGACGACCGGGCTCCGCCGGTCGCACCAACGCCGGCGGCCCCTCGCCGCCGGTCGTGATAATCCCCCGAGTGTGCCGTTCCGGCGCCAAAAAGCGCAAGGCCGGGGGAGACCCGGCCTTGGCTGCGAACCCTGGAGGGGGGACCTCAGTGCACGTCCCGCCAGTATTCCTGCTTGAGCAGGTAGGCCAGGAACGAGAGCACCACCAGGAACAGGATCACCCAGATGCCGATGGCCTGGCGCTTGAGCGCAGCCGGCTCGCCGGCGTACTCCAGGAAGTTGGTGATGTCGCGCACCGCCTGGTCGAACTCCTGGGTGCTCACCTTGCCCGGGGAGGTCACCACCAGCCGCTCCGGATGGCGCTCGCCCGCCTCGTCCGGCTCGCCGTACTCGGCGTGCTGCAGGCCCTGCAGCTCCCACAGCGGGTTGGGCATGGAGACGTTCGGGAACAGCTTGTTGTTCCAGCCCAGCGGGCGGGTCTCGTCCAGGTAGAAGGACTTGAGGTAGGTGTACAGCCAGTCGGTGCCGCGCACGCGCGAGATCAGGCTCAGGTCCGGCGGCATCTTGCCGAACCACTTCTCGGCGTCCGCCGGGGCCAGCGCGACGTGGATCTGCTCGCCGTACTTGGCGCCGGTGAAGTTGAGGTTCTGCATCACCTCTTCTTCGGTCAGGCCGAGGTCCTCGCCCATGCGCGAGTAGCGCAGGTACTTCAGCGAGTGGCAGCCGGAGCAGTAGTTCATGTACAGCGCCGCGCCGCGCTGCAGCGAGGCGCGGTCGGACAGGTCGTTGCCGGCCTGCTGCAGCTGGCCGCCGGAGGCGGCCAGCGCGGAGGCCGAGGACAGCAGCCCGATCGCGGCCGAAGCCAGGAGTGCAATCCACTTCTTAGTCATGCGTCGTCACCCGTTCCGGCACCGGCTTGGTCTTGTCGATCTTGGTCCAGATCGGCATGGTCAGGAAGAACAGGAAGTAGTAGGCGGTCAGGAAGCGGCCGACGATGGTCTCGACCGGATCCGTGCCCGGGCCGGCGCCGATCTTGCCCAGCCACACGAAGCTGAAGGCGAAGCCCAGCAGCAGCGCCCAGGACAGCACGCCGCGGTAGCGGTAGGACTTGGCCCTGGAGCGGTCCAGCCACGGCACCGCGAACAGGATCGCGATCGCGCCGAACATCACCAGCACGCCGCCGAGCTTGTCCGGGACCACGCGCAGCATCGCGTAGAAGGGCGTGTAGTACCACACCGGCTTGATGTGTTCCGGGGTGACCAGCCTGTTGGCCTCGGTGAAGTTGTCGTGCTCGAGGAACCAGCCGCCAAACGCCGGGGCGAAGAAGATGATGAAGGCCGCCACCAGCAGCATCAGGCACACGTAGAAGGTGTCCTTCACCGTGTAGTACGGGTGGAACGGCACGCCGTCGGCCGGCGCGGTGGGCGACCAGCGGTTGCCCTTCGGGCCCTTCTTGATCTCCACGCCGTCGGGGTTGTTGGAACCGACCTCGTGCAGCGCACCCAGGTGCAGCACGACCAGCAGCAGCAGCACCAGCGGCAGCGCGATCACGTGCAGGGCGAAGAAGCGGTTGAGGGTGGCGTCGGAGGGCAGGTAGTCGCCCATGATCCACTCGGTCAGGCCGTTGCCGATCACCGGGATCGCGCCGAACAGCGAGATGATCACCTTGGCGCCCCAGAACGACATCTGGCCCCACGGCAGCACGTAGCCCATGAAGGCCTCGGCCATCAGCACCAGGTAGATCAGCATGCCGAGGATCCACACCAGCTCGCGCGGCTTCTGGTACGAGCCGTACATCAGGCCGCGGAACATGTGCAGGTAGACGACGATGAAGAACAGCGAGGCGCCGGTGCTGTGCATGTACCGGATCAGCCAGCCCCACTCGACGTCGCGCATGATGTACTCGACCGAGGCGAAGGCTTCCGCCGCGCTGGTCTTGAAGTGCATCGTCAGGAAGATGCCGGTCACGATCTGGTTGACCAGCACCACCAGCGACAGCACGCCGAAGATGTACCAGATGTTGAAGTTCTTCGGCGCGTAGTACTCGGACATGTGCTTCCGGTACATCGGCGCCAGGGCCGGCGCGCGCGCGTTGACCCAGTCCATCACGCCGGTGGCGGCGCGGGTGAAGATGTTGGCCATGGCTTATGCCCCCTGCGGATCGACGCCGATGACGATGGTGTTGTCGTCGGCGTAGTGGTGCGGCGGCACGACCAGGTTGGTCGGCGCCGGCACGCCCTGGAACACGCGCCCGGCCATGTCGAAGCGGGACTTGTGGCACGGGCAGAAGTAGCCGCCCTTCCACTCCGGGTCGTACGGCTCGGGCTTGATCTCGGCGGCCATCTCCGGCGAGCAGCCCAGGTGGGTGCACAGGCCCACCAGCACCGAGATCTCGGGCTTGAGCGAGCGCAGCACCGGGTTGGCCTGGCGCACGTACTCCGGCTGCTGGTCCGGATTCTCCGACTGCGGGTCGCGCAGGCGGCCGTCCAGCGTAGGCAGTGCGTCGAGCACGGCCTTGGAACGCTTGACGATCCAGATCGGCTGGCCGCGCCACTCCAGGATCAGCCGCTGGCCCTCCTGCAGGGCACTGATGTCGGCGGTCACCGGGGCGCCGGCCAGCTTGGCCCGGGCGCTCGGGTTCCACGACTTGATGAACGGCACTGCGGCGAAACCGGCGCCCACGGCCCCCACCACGGCGGTGGTGGCGGTCAGGAACCGGCGTCGGCCCGTGTTCACGGGCGCTTGGACCTCATCGTTGGCCATCCGGCACTCCGAAAATCTTCAGCTGGTAGCGTTGGCTGCCCGCGACCATGGCTGGTCGCAAAAGACAGGGAAGTGTAACGGAACGCTTAATGGGCCGACAATGGCGGCCTGTCCCTCGCATGCTGCGTCCCGGTCGCATGCCCGTCCCCGCGGCCTCAGCGCGCCGCCAGCACGCCGCGGTAGCGCTCGGCCAGCACGCCCACGCGCTGCACGTAGCGCTGGGTCTCGCTGTACGGCGGCACCCCGTTGTAGCGGTCCACCGCGCCCTCGCCGGCGTTGTACCCGGCCGCGGCCAGGGTCAGGTCGCCGTTGTAGCGCTTCAGCAGCCAGGCCAGGTACTGGGTCCCGCCGCGGATGTTCTGGCGCGCGTCGAAGCTGTCGCTGACCCCGAAGCGCTGGGCGGTGGCCGGCATCAGCTGCATCAGTCCCTGGGCACCGGCGTGCGACAGCGCCATCGGGTTGAAGGCCGATTCGGCGTGGATCACCGCCCGCACCACCGCTTCCTCCACCCCGAACTCGCGCGCGGCCGCGGCGATCTCGTCGCGGTAGGCGTCGGTGTTCAGGCGCACGGTGGCGAAGCTCACCCCCGGCTGGACCGCGCAGGCGTAGCAGGTCTCCATGAAGCTGTAGGCCACCGCGCGCACGCCGCTGGCGCCGGAACCGCGGGCCGGGGGCCGGCTGCTGAAGTGGCGCACCCCGTCCTTGACGTAGGAATAAACCTGGCCGCTGACCCGGCGCCGGGGCGGCGTGGCCGCGGTCGCGGGGCTGGCAGCGGATGCCGGGGTGGTGATGGCCGCCGGGACCAGGGTGGCCGGTGCGGCAGCCGTACTGGCCGTACTGGCCGTACTGGCCGTACTGGCCGTACTGGCCGTACTGGCCGGGGCGGCCGCGGGCGGCGCGGCGGGCCTGGGGCTGCGGCGATCGGGCGTGAAATGGCTGGCCACGGCGCAACGGGCGCCGGGCACGCGCTTGGTCACGTAGCTGGATACACCGTCACTGCCGACGCACCGGTATACGGTGCCCGCGCTGGCCGGAAGCGCAGCCAGCCCGAGCAGCAGCAGGACGGCTGCCTTCCCCAGGTTCCCCATGGGCCGGGAGTATCCCGGCTGCCGGCCGCCTTGCCAAGTCGCGGGCCGTCAAACCGGGGCGCCGGTCCGGCTTCGCGGCTACAATGCCGGCCCCTGCCCGCCTGGATTAACCGCCATGACCGGGATGACCGCCACG
Source organism: Pseudoxanthomonas sp. SGNA-20 (assembly GCF_003931635.1). Classification (NCBI taxonomy): domain Bacteria; kingdom Pseudomonadati; phylum Pseudomonadota; class Gammaproteobacteria; order Lysobacterales; family Lysobacteraceae; genus Pseudoxanthomonas; species Pseudoxanthomonas sp. SGNA-20. The sequence goes on from NZ_RRYK01000001.1 coordinate 232,185, forward strand.
CCGGAGCGCGCTCCGGACGCCGCCATCGCGCCCGCCACCACCCCCGCCCCGTCCCTGGTCCCGCTGCCGGGCGCCGCCTCGCGCGCCATTCCCGGCGGGGCCCGCGGCAAGCTCTACATCAAGACCCACGGGTGCCAGATGAACGAGTACGACTCGGCCCGCATGGCCGACGTGCTCGCCGAGCACGAGGGCCTGGAACTGACCGACAACCCGGAGGAGGCCGACGTCGTCCTGGTCAACACCTGCTCGATCCGCGAGAAGGCCCAGGAGAAGGTGTTCAGCCAGCTCGGCCGCTGGAAGGCGCTCAAGGACGGCGGCCGCGACGTGATCATCGGCGTCGGCGGCTGCGTGGCCTCGCAGGAAGGCGAGGCGATCATCCGCCGCGCGCCCTACGTGGACCTGGTGTTCGGTCCGCAGACCCTGCACCGCCTGCCGGAGCTGATCCGCGCCCGGCGCGAGCAGAAGCGCCCGCAGGTGGACATCTCCTTCCCGGAGATCGAGAAGTTCGACCGCCTGCCCGAGCCGCGCGCCGAAGGCCCCAGCGCCTTCGTCTCGATCATGGAGGGCTGCTCCAAGTACTGCAGCTTCTGCGTGGTGCCCTACACCCGCGGCACCGAGGTCAGCCGCCCGTTCGAGGACGTGCTGGTCGAGGTCGCGCAGCTGGCCGCCCAGGGCGTGCGCGAGATCAACCTGCTGGGCCAGAACGTCAACGCCTACCGCGGGCCGATGGGCGAAGGCACGGACGAAGTCGCCGACCTTGGCCTGCTGATCCGCACCATCGCCCAGATCGAGGGCATCGGCCGCATCCGCTTCACCACCTCGCACCCGCTGGAGTTCTCCGACTCGCTGGTGGAGGCCTACCGCGACGTGCCGCAGCTGGCCAACTACCTGCACCTGCCGGTGCAGTCCGGCAGCGACCGCATCCTCAGCGCGATGAAGCGCGGCTACACCGCGCTGGAGTTCAAGCAGAAGATCCGCAAGCTGCGCGCGGTGCGCCCGGACATCTCGATCAGCTCGGACTTCATCGTCGGCTTCCCCGGCGAGACCGACGCGGACTTCGAGAAGACCATGAAGCTGATCGAGGACGTGGGCTTCGACCAGAGCTTCTCCTTCATCTATTCGCGCCGCCCCGGCACCCCGGCCGCGGACCTGCCCGACGACGTCAGCGACGAGGTCAAGCATGCGCGCCTGGCGCACCTGCAGGCCACGATCAACGCCAATGCCGCGCGCATCTCCGGGGCCATGGTCGGCACGGTGCAGAAGGTGCTGGTGGAAGGCCCGTCGAAGAAGGACCCGGCCGAGCTGACCGGCAAGACCGAGAACATGCGCTCGGTGAACTTCCCCGGCAATCCGCGCCTGGTCGGCCAGTTCGTGGACGTGCGCATCACCGCGGCCCTGACCAACTCGCTGCGCGGCGAGGTGGTGGTGGCCTGAGGCCTCTGGCGCGGCGGCCCGTCCGCCGGCCGGGGCACCACCGGCGGGAGCGGGGTTTTCACTGGCTCCGCTACCTGCCCCGCGCTAACCTTTCCGCCCCCGACCGAACGGCGCCCGCGCGTCCCGCGCGCAGGCCGCGCCCCGCCGATGACCACCCCGACCCAGCGCGACTTCACCCTCGAACCCGCCGACACCGAGCGCCTGGCCAACCTGGCCGGGCCGTTCGACCAGCACCTGCGCCAGATCGAACTGCGCCTGGGCGTGGAGATCGCCAACCGCGGCAACGTGTTCCGCGTCACCGGCCAGTCCGAGGCGGTGTCGCGCACCGAGCACCTGCTGCAGGCGCTGTACGCGGAGGCCGGCGAGACCACCTTCGACAGCCACGCCATCCACCTGCGCCTGAACGAGGCCAACGTCGACCGCATCGACGAGGTCGGCTACCAGCCGCAGGAGGTGACGGTGAAGGTGCGCCGCGGCACCATCCGCGGCCGCGGCGCCAACCAGGCCCGCTACCTGCATTCGATCGCCACCCACGACATCAACTTCGGCATCGGCCCGGCCGGCACCGGCAAGACCTTCCTGGCCGTGGCCATGGCGGTGGACGCGCTCAACGAGTCGCGGGTGCAGCGCCTGGTGCTGGTGCGCCCGGCGGTGGAGGCCGGCGAGAAGCTCGGCTTCCTGCCCGGCGACCTGACCCAGAAGGTCGATCCCTACCTGCGCCCGCTGTACGACGCCCTGTACGAGATGCTGGGCGTGGAGAAGGTGGTCAAGCTGCTGGAGAAGAACGTCATCGAGATCGCGCCGCTGGCCTACATGCGCGGCCGCACCCTCAACGACGCCTTCGTGATCCTGGACGAGGCCCAGAACACCACCATCGAGCAGATGAAGATGTTCCTGACCCGCCTGGGCTTCGGCTCCACCGCGGTGGTCACCGGCGACATGACCCAGGTCGACCTGCCCAAGCACGTCAAGTCGGGCCTGAAGGACGCGATCGAGGTGCTGCGCGGGGTGGAAGGCGTGAGCTTCACCTTCTTCGAGGGCCGCGACGTGGTCCGCCACCCGCTGGTGGCGCGCATCGTCAACGCCTACGACCGCCGCGACCGCGAGGCCCCGGCCCGGCAGGAAGAGGAACGCGGGTAGGCGCCGTGCTCGCGGCCGCGGCCGCCGCGCGCGATACTGCGCGTCCATTCCCGTCGATCCTGCAGCCATGACCAAGGGCCCCGTCCGTCTCGATGTCGCGGTGAGCTACGCGGTGCCGCGCGCCGGCGTGCCCGCCGCGCAGAGCTTCCGCAAGTGGGTGGCCGCCGCGCTGGCCGGACGCATCCGCGAGGCCGACCTGGCCATCCGCATCGTCGACGCGCCCGAGGGCCAGGCACTCAACCGCCACTACCGCGGCAAGGACTACGCCACCAACGTGCTGAGCTTCCCGGCCGAGCTGCCGGAAGGCCTGCCCAAGGGGGTCAAGTTCCCGCTGCTGGGCGACCTGGTGATCTGCGCGCCGGTGGTGGCGCGCGAGGCGGCCGAGCAGGGCAAGGCCCTGGCCGCGCACTACGCCCACCTCACCGTGCACGGCACCCTGCACCTGCTGGGCTGGGACCACGAGGACGACAAGGAGGCCGAGGCCATGGAACAGCTGGAGCGGGAGATCCTCGCCAGCCTGGGGCTGCCGGACCCGTACGCGGCCGAGCGCGGGGACTGAGCCGTGTCCACGCGCCTCCCCGCCGCCGCCCTGCTCCTGGCCCTCGCCCCGGCCGCCGCCGCCGATCGCCCCGCCGCCCCCGACCTGGGCGCGCTGATCGAGTGCCGCGGCTCGTACGAAGCGTTCATGCAGCTGGCGCCGGTCCAGGCCGACCCGCTGGCCGCGGTCGCGCTCGGCTGGCGCCCGCAGGCCCAGGCCAACCCGTTCATGCTCGAGTACCGGCTCAACACCCCGGTCGAGGTGTTCGGGCACCGCACCGACCACATCGCCCTGGCCGGCGACGCCATCCTCGCCGTGCTCGACCTGGGGGACCCGCGGGTGCTGGCGCGGGAACTGCGCCTGGAAACCGGGATCGACACCCCGCAGAAGGCCCTGTTCGGGCTGGAGGTGCGGGCCGAGGAGGTTGCCGCGGAGGACGGCGGCTGGATCGAGTCGGCCGTGATCAACGTCTCGAACGTGGATTCCCACCCGGGCAAGACCCTGGCCGGCTGCAGCTACAGCCGCGATCCGCTGGAACCCGGGGAGCCCGCGCCTGCGACCGGCGCCTCGCCCGGCGTCGCCCTTCCACGCTAGACTGGGACCCAACGCCCCCGCATCGGGGCGCCGTTTCCACCCCAGATGTCAGAAGACGACAGTAGCAGCCACCACGCTTCCGAGCCGCACGAGCGGCGACGCAACTGGCTCGAGCGCATCAGCGCCGCCTTTTCCGGCGAACCCGACACCCGCGAGGACCTGGTCGCCCTGCTGCGCGACGCCCAGGGCAACGGGCTGATCGACGCCGACACCCTGCGCATGATGGAAGGCGCGCTCTCGGTCTCCGAGCTGACCGTGGGCGACGTCATGGTGTCGCGGTCGCAGATGGTCTCGCTTTCGGCCGACGCGCCCTTCTCCGAACTGATCGCCCAGGTGGTCGAATCCGGCCACTCGCGCTTCCCGGTGCACGGCGAGGACCGCGACGAGATCCTCGGCATCCTGCTGGCCAAGGACCTGCTGCGCGGCGTGGCCGCCAACCGGGGCCCGTGCGAGATCAACCCGCTGCTGCGTCCGGCGGTGCTGATCCCCGAATCCAAGAAGCTCAACGTCCTGCTCAAGGAGTTCCGGCTCTCGCGCAACCACATGGCGATCGTGGTCGACGAGTACGGCGGCGTGGCCGGCCTGGTCACCATCGAGGACGTGCTGGAGCAGATCGTCGGCCAGATCGACGACGAGCACGACGAGGCCGCCGACGACAGCGCGCTGATCGCGGTGCAGGCCGACGGCCAGTACATCGTCGACGCGCTGACCCCGATCGGCGACTTCAACCAGCGCTTCGGCGCGGACTTCCCCGACGACGAGTACGACACCATCGGCGGCCTGGTGACCGAGGCCATCGGCCACCTGCCCGAGGTCGGCGAGGAGCTGACCCTGGACCGCTTCGCGTTCCGCGTGATCCGCGCCGACGCGCGTCGGGTGCGCGCCTTCCAGGTCGGCGTGCTGCCGGCCGAGACGGTGGACGGGCACTGATGCCGGCGCGTGCCTGGGCCGCCCTGCTGCTGGCCGGCCTGCTGGCGCTGCTGGCCCCGGTGGCCGCGGCCGCGCCCCGCATCGGGGTGCTGACCATGCAGCCGGGCGAGGTGTTCTTCGAGCGCTTCGGCCACGACGCCATCGTCGTGGCCGACCCGGCCAGCGGCGAGGCGGTCTCGTACAACTTCGGCTACTTCGACCCGACCGAGCCGGACTTCGTCGCCCGCTTCGTGCGCGGCGAGATGATGTACATGCTGGTGGCGCTGCCGCTGGAGCAGGACCTGGAGCAGTACCGCCAGTCCGGCCGCGGCGTGACCCTGCAGTGGCTGGACCTGGAGCCGGAACAGGCGCGCGCGCTGGCCGCAAGCCTGGCCGAACGCGCCCGTCCGGAGAACGCGCGCTACCGCTACGACTACTTCACCGCCAACTGCGCCACCCAGGTGCGCGACGCGCTCGACCAGGCACTGGGCGGTGCGCTGCGCAGCCAGCTGGCGGGACGTTCACGCGGCAACACCTACCGCAGCGAGGCGGTGCGCCTGGCGCGGCCAGCGCCGTGGATGTGGCTGGGCTTCGACCTCGGGTTGGGCCCGTACGCCGACCGCCCGCTGTCGCGCTGGGAGGAAGCCTTCGTGCCGATGCGCCTGGCCGACAGCCTGCGCGAGGCGCGCCGGGCCGACGGCCGCCCGCTGGTGCTGTCCGAGCACGAACTGCTGCCGCACCTGATCGCTCCCGAGCCCGTGGAGCGCCCGCGCCGGGTGTGGCCGTGGCTGCTGGCCGGCCTGGCCGGTGCCGCCGCGATCCTCGCCCTGCGCCGCCGCCCGCGCGCGCTGGCTGCCTTCGCCGCGCCGCTGTGGCTGCTGTGCGGCATCGGCGGCGCGCTGATGGCCTTCATCTGGCTGGGCACCGCGCACGAGGCCGGCTGGGCCAACCGCAACCTGTTCCTGCTCGACCCGCTGTGCCTGCTGCTGCTTCCCGGCGCCTTCGCCCTGCTGCGCGGACGCGTGCCCGGGCGCTTGTTCCGGGCGTTGCCGTGGGGCGTGGCCGCGATCGCCTGCCTCGGCTGGGTGCTGCAGTGGCTGAGCCTGCAAGCGCAGTCCAACCAGCCGTGGATCGCGCTGCTGCTGCCGCTGCACCTGGCCCTGGCACTGGCGCTGGGCCGCCGCGCCTGAGCCGGGCTTGCCGGCGGCACGGGCAGCCCGCAGGATGCCGCGCATGAGCACGCCCTCGCCCCTGCCCGCCTGCGTCCTGGCCTGCGCCTGGTACGACGGCGACGGCCAGCGCCAGGACCTGTCGCTGGAAGAGGTCGGCCAGCGCATCGTCGGGCAGGCCCCGGGCTTTGCCTGGATCGGCCTGTACGAACCGGCGCACGAGATCCTCGCCCGGCTGCAGGCCGCGCTGGGCCTGCACCCGCTGGCGGTGGAGGACGCGGGCAAGGCGCACCAGCGGCCCAAGGTCGAGGCCTATGGCGACACCCTGTTCCTGGCCGCGCACACCGCGCAGATGGACGGGGGCCGCATCGCCTACGGCGAGACCCACGCCTTCCTTGGCCGGCGCTTCCTGCTGACCGTGCGCCATGGCGCCTCGCTGTCCTACGCCCCGGTACGCGCGCGCCTGGAGCGCGAGCCGGAGCTGCTGCGCCCCGGGCCGGCGATGGCGCTGTACGGCGTGCTCGACTTCATCGTCGACAACTACGCCCCGATCGTCGATGCCCACCGCGACACCCTGCACGCGCTGGAGCGCGACATCTTCTCCGATACCTACCGCCGCGAGATCGTGGTGCGCCTGTACGACCTCAAGCGCGAACTGACCAACATGCGGGTGTCGGTGTCGCCGCTGCAGGACGTGCTGGCCCAGCTGGTGCGCAGCCAGGCGGCGCAGGGCCAGCTGGTGCCGGAGGACGTGCGCCTGTACCTGCGCGACGTGCACGACCACGTGGTGCGGATCAACGACGCCATCGACAGCCTGCGCGACATGCTCGGCACCGCGCTGAGCGTGAACCTGTCGCTGGTCACCCTGGCCCAGGGCGAGACGGTCAAGCGCCTGGGCGCCTGGGCCGCGCTGCTGGCCGCGCCGACCCTGGTCACCAGCTGGTACGGCATGAACTTCGCGCACATGCCCGAGCTGGCGCCGCGCTGGGCCTACCCGGCGCTGGCGGCCGGCGTGGGCCTGGTGTGCGTGGTCCTGTACCGCCTGTTCAAGCGCGCGCGCTGGCTCTAGCGGCCACCCTCCAGCATCGCCGCGAAGGCCGCCAGCGCCTGCTCGCCGACCACGTCGCCGGCCAGCAACGGCAGCTCCTGCAGCGGGATTTCCGGCAAGGCGGTGCGCAGCGCCTCCAGGTGCACCTGCTCCTGCCTGCGGCGCTCGGCCAGCAGGCCGCCGCCATCGGCCGGCGAACGCCGGTTGACCACCAGCGCCGCGACCTCGATCCCGGTCCTGGCCAGCTGCGCCTGCAGCTCGATGGTCTCCAGCACCGGCAGCCGCTCGGCCGCCAGCACGATGGCGAAGGCGGTGGTGGCCCGGTCGGCCAGCACCTGGCGCATGTGTTCGAACAGGTGGCGGCGCCGCTGCAGCACCGCGCGGATTTCCTGGTCGCGCGCGCCCGGATCGGCCGGCCCGCGCGCCCCGCCGCCGAGTGCACGCGCCGCAACGCCATCGTCGCCGCCGAGGTGGCGCAGCACCTGGCCGAAGTGTTCGCTGCGCGACTGCCGCCGCAGCAGTCCGTCGGTCCATGCCGCCATCATCTCCGGCAGGGCCATCAGCCGCGCCGTGTGCCCGGACGGGGCGGTATCGAACACCAGCAGGTCGTGGCGCGACAGGCCGTCCTGCAGCAGCCCGGCGATGCGCTCGAGGATCGCGGCCTCATGCATTCCCGGCGCCTCGCGCGCCAGCTCCAGGTGGCGGTCGACCTCGCCGGAAAGATGCGGCGGCATCAGCCGGCGCAATGCCTGGCCTACCTGCCGCAGGTGTGCATCGACCGTGCTCTCCGGATCGATTTCGACCGCCTCCAGGTTCGGCGACAGCGGTACCGGTTCGCCGCCGACGCGCCGCTGCCACAGGTGGCCGAGGTTGTGCGCCGGGTCGGTCGACACCAGCAGCACCCGGCGCCCGGCGCGCGCCTGGGCCAGGGCCACCGCCGAGGCGACCGTGGTCTTGCCCACGCCCCCCTTTCCACCGACGAACAGGATGCGGCGCGACGCCGCCAGCCTCAGCAGCATCCGACGTGGTCCAGCGGCGAGCGCTCCATGCCCATGCGCCGGTGCCAGTCGTGGAAGCGCTCGTACAGCACAGGCATCAGTTCCAGCGTGTACCACGCCGCCGGATTGGGCAGGCCCAGCGCCTCGGAGCAGACCAGCAGCATGAACAGGTCGTCCTCGTCGCGCCGGGCGCGGGCGAAGGTGCGCCGGTATGGCGCGGCGTAGAACTCGGCGAGGAGTTCCGAAAGCCGCGCCAGCGGCGAGCCCGTGCGCGCGCCGTGCCCGGCCATCATTCGCGCTCGGTGGCCAGCGTGCCGTCAGGCGCCGCCGCCGGGTCGCGGCCCTGGCGCATGGCCAGCACGGCCTCGAACGAGACCCACAGCGCGGCCACCAGGATGACCACGTCCATGCCCAGCAGCAGCCAGTTGCCCTGGTCCAGGAACGTGCGCAGCTGCACGACGAGGGCGTACACCGACATCAGCAGCAGGAACGCCAGCGGCACCAGGGTATAGACCGGATTGCGGCCCTTGCGGACCAGGATCACCGAGACCACGGCCAGGGTGAGCGCGGCCAGCAGCTGGTTGGTGGTGCCGAACAGCGGCCAGATGACCATGCCGCCCGCGCCGTCGCTGCCGGCGCCGAACGCCAGGGCCATGCACACCGCCAGGGCGACCAGCGTGCCGAGGAGGGTGCCGACCTTGAACCCGGCCAGCTCGGCCGCTTCCTGCACCACGAAGCGCTGCAGGCGCAGGCCGGTGTCCATGGTGGTGGCGGCGAACAGGATGGCCATGGTCGCCAGCATGGTCGAACCCAGCTGCTCCGGCAGGCCCAGGCCCCGGACCAGCAGGTTGTCGCCGCCGTCGACGAAGGCGGTGACGCCGCCGGCGCCGAACTTGCTGTAGATCTCCTGCCAGTCCACCAGGGTGGCGAAGCCGGCGGTGCAGCACACGATCGCCGCCAGCGAGAGCATGCCCTCGCCGACGGCGCCGAAGTAGCCGACGAAGCGCGCGTCGGTTTCCTTGTCCAGCTGCTTGGAAGTGGTGCCGGAGGCGACCATGCCATGGAATCCGGAGATCGCGCCGCAGGCGATGGTCACGAACAGCAGCGGTACGATCGACGGCGTGCCTTCCGGAACCGCTTCGTTGAAGGCCGGCGCCACCACGGTCGGCGCGGCGAACACCACCGCCAGGTAGAGGATGGCCAGGCCCACGAACAGCTGCAGGCCATTGATGTAGTCGCGCGGCTGCAACAGCACCCATACCGGCAGCAGGGATGCGATGCCGGCGTACAGGAACAGCAGCACGATCCAGGTCGAGCGCGGGCTCATGCCCAGCACCGACTCCGGCAGCACGACCGGGTAGCTGTTGCCGATCAGGATCAGCGAGTACAGGACGATGACGCCGCCGATCGAGGGCCACAGCAGCCCCATCTTCCAGCGGTAGATCATCTGCCCGATCACCAGCGCCACCACGATCGCGCCCCAGACCGGGATCACCGAAGTGGGCGTGGACACCAGCAGGTTGGCGATCACCACCGCGAAGGCCGCGTTGACCATCAGCAGCAGCAGGAAGATCACCACCAGGAACAGGTTGCGCCCGCGGCGGCCGATGTAGCTGCCGCTGAGCATGCCCATCGACTTGCCCTTGTTGCGGGCGCTGGCCCACAACGCGCCGAAGTCGTGCACGCCGGCGAAGAATACCGTGCCCAGTACCACCCACAGGAACGCCGGCCCCCAGCCCCAGATCACGGCGATGGCCGGACCCACGATCGGGGCCGCGCCGGCGACGGAGGTGAAGTGGTGGCCCCAGAGCACGAAGCGGTTGGTCGGGACGTAGTCCACGCCGTCGCGCATGGTGTGTGCCGGGGTCGGATAGTCCGCCTGCAGGCGGTAGACCTTCTCGGCGATGAACTTGGAGTAGAAGGCATAGCCCAGCGCCATCGCGCCAAGCCCGATCAACAACAGGACGATCGCATTCACGGTTACGCTCCCTGTCCGAACGGCCGTCCGAGGGTAACCCGTCCGCCGCCGCCCGCGTCAACGAAGCCGTGCTGCGCCGCAACACCCCCCCTTGCCCCGTCACCTGCCCTGAATCCGCCTAAGACCAAAGTTGCAACGGTGCGCGGCGCATGGCGCATTGACCCTGCACTGCAGCAAGAACAACCTGTGCTTCCCCCCCGTCGGAGACCCTCCGTGAAGGCATTCTCGAAGGTTGCGTGGGCGGCGTTGGCGCTGCTCGGCGCGTTCTGCCTGGCCACGATCGCCCTGCGCCGCGGCGAACAGATCAACGCCCTCTGGATCGTGGTTGCGGCCGTTTCGATCTACCTGGCCGCCTACCGCATCTACGGCCAGTTCATCGCCAACCGGGTCATGGGCCTGGATCCCAGCCGGGCCACGCCCGCCGTGCTGCACAACGATGGCCTGGACTACGTGCCTACGAACAAGCACGTGCTGTTCGGCCACCACTTCGCCGCCATCGCCGGCGCCGGCCCGCTGGTCGGCCCCGTGCTCGCCGCGCAGATGGGCTACCTGCCCGGCCTGCTGTGGCTGGTGGTCGGCGTGGTGCTGGCCGGCGCGGTGCAGGACTTCATGGTCCTGTTCATCTCCTCGCGCCGCGACGGCCGCTCGCTGGGCGACCTGGTGCGCGAGGAGATGGGGCGCATCCCCGGCACCATCGCCCTGTTCGGCGCCTTCCTGATCATGATCATCATCCTGGCGGTGCTGGCGATGGTGGTGGTCAAGGCGCTGGCGGAGAGCCCGTGGGGCATGTTCACCGTGATCGCGACCATGCCGATCGCGATCTTCATGGGCATCTACATGCGCTACATCCGTCCCGGCAGGATCGGCGAGATCTCGGTGGTCGGCCTGGTCCTGTTGCTGGCCGCGATCTGGCTCGGCGGCCAGGTCGCCTCGCACCCGACCTGGGGCCCGGCCTTCACCTTCACCGCGACCCAGATCACCTGGATGCTGATCGGCTACGGCTTCGTCGCCTCGGTCCTGCCGGTGTGGCTGCTGCTGGCGCCGCGCGACTACCTGTCCACCTTCCTCAAGATCGGCACCATCGTCGCCCTGGCCATCGGCATCGTGATCGTGATGCCGGAACTGCGCATGCCCGCGCTCACCCAGTTCGCTGCCAGCGGCGACGGCCCGGTGTGGAAGGGCGGCATGTTCCCGTTCCTGTTCATCACCATCGCCTGCGGCGCGGTGTCCGGCTTCCACGCCCTGATCAGCTCCGGCACCACGCCCAAGCTGCTGGCCAACGAGGGCCACGCCCGCTACATCGGCTACGGCGGCATGCTGATGGAATCGTTCGTGGCGATCATGGCCCTGGTCGCGGCCTCGATCATCGACCCGGGCGTGTACTTCGCCATGAACAGCCCGGCGGCGGTGATCGGTGCCGACGCAGCATCGGCCGCGGCCCACATCACCCAGCAGTGGGGCTTCACCATCACCCCGCAGGACCTGGAGGCCACGGCCGCGGCGATCGGCGAACCGACCATCCTGCACCGCGCCGGTGGCGCACCTACGCTGGCGGTAGGCATCGCCCAGATCCTGCATGAGGCCATCCCCGGCGGCAGCGACGCGATGATGGCGTTCTGGTACCACTTCGCGATCCTGTTCGAGGCGCTGTTCATCCTCACCGCGGTGGATGCCGGCACCCGCTCGGGCCGCTTCATGCTGCAGGACCTGCTGGGCAACTTCATCCCGGCGCTGCGCCGCACCGAGTCCTGGGGCGCGAACATCATCGCCACCGGCGGCTGCGTCGCGCTGTGGGGCTACCTGCTCTACACCGGCGTGGTCGATCCGTTCGGCGGCATCCAGACCCTGTGGCCGCTGTTCGGCATCTCCAACCAGATGCTGGCCGGCATCGCGCTGATGCTGGGCACGGTGGTGCTGTTCAGGATGAAGCGCGACCGCTACGCCTGGGTCACCGCCCTGCCGGCGGCCTGGCTGCTGATCTGCACCACCTGGGCCGGCCTGATCAAGATCTTCGACGGCAACCCGGCCCAGGGCTTCCTCGCCCAGGCGCGCAAGTTCCAGGACGGCATCGCCGCCGGCCAGGTGCTGGCCCCGGCCAAGACCATGGACCAGATGCACCAGGTGGTCACCAACGCCTACGTCAACACCGGCCTGACCGCGCTGTTCCTGCTGGTGGTGCTCGCGATCCTGGTCTATGCCGTCCGCGCGATCCTGGCCGCCCGCGCCAACCCGCAGCGCACGGACCGCGAGACCGCCTACGTCGCGCTCACCGCGGAACAGCAGGCCGCGCAGGCCCACCTGTAAGGAGGACGCCATGGGTACCCAGCTCGTCCCCGTCGCCCACTACGCCACGCACAAGCGGGTGTGGCGGCGGCTGGTCCAGACCGCGCGGCTGTGCTGCGGCATCCCGGACTACGACAACTATGTCCGGCATATGCTGGAGAAGCATCCGGACAAGGAGCCGATGGATTACAAGACCTTCTTCCGCGAGCGGCAGGAAGCCCGTTACGGGGGCCGCAGCGGCTTCCGCTGCTGCTGAAGGTCGCAGCAGATGCCACCGGAAAGGCGAAGCGCAGGCTTCGCCTTTTCCTTTTCCGGGATGCTGCCAGGGCATGGGTACGGGGAAAAAAGAAAGGCGAAGCCGGGGCTTCGCCTTTCCGGTGCGCAGCTGGAAGGGTGGCCTACTGCCCGGCCATCATCCGCAGGATCTGCCCCAGCCAGTACGCGATCATCGTGCCGGTGGCATAGCCCACCGTGCCCAGCAGCACCCCCACCGGGGCCAGCGTCGGATGGAAGGCCGCGGCCACCACGGGCGCCGAGGCGGCGGCGCCGATGTTGCCCTGCGAACCGATGGCGAAATAGAACAGCGGCGCGCGCACCAGCCTGGCCGCCCCCCACAGCACCAGGATGTGCACGCCCATCCACACCACGCCCAGCGCCAACAGGCCGGGCCGCTCGGCCAGGCGGGTGAAGTCCATCTGCATGCCGATGCTGGCGATCAGGAAGTACAGGCACGCGCTGCCGATCTTGGCCATGCCCGCGTTTTCCAGCCGCCGCACCGGGGTGAAGCTCAGCCCCAGGCCGGCGAAGGTGGCCAGCAGCACCACCCAGACGAAGGCCGAGTCCAGGCTGTACTGGCTGGCGTTGGGCACGTGCGCGCCGAACCAGGCGGCCACCGGCGCGGACACGGCGTGGGCCGCGCCGACGATGCCGAAGCCGATGCCCAGGATCACCATCAGGTCGGTGAGGGTCGGGATGCGCGCGTTGGCCGCCTCGTAGGCCTCCAGGCGCTTCTTCATCTCGTCGATGGCCGAGGTGTCGGCGCCGCTGCGCGCATCGATCGTCGCCGCGCGCCCGGCCAGGAACAGCAGGGTCGCCATCCACAGGTTGGCGATGGCCACGTCCACCACCGCGAACTGGCCGAACAGGGTGGCGTCGACCTGGTACACCTCGCGGATCGCCACCATGTTGGCGCCGCCGCCGATCCAGCTGCCGGCCAGCGCCGCCATGCCCTTCCACACCTCGCCGGCCACGACGTCCGGCCAGAACCACTGGAACAGCTGGAAGGCCACGATCGCGCCCAGGAACAGGCCGAAGGTGGCGGCGCAGAACACGAACAGCAGCCGTGGACCGAGCCTGAGCACGCCCTTCAGGTCGATGGTCATGGTCAGCAGGACCAGGGCCACCGGCAGCAGCACGCGGCTGCCGATCGGGTTGTAGACCGCGCCCTGGCTGCCGTCGATCAGGCCAACGGTGTTGTAGATCGCCGGCACGAAGTAGCACAGCAGCAGCGCCGGCACCCAGGCGAAGAACTTCTTCCAGAACGGGGTGGGCCCGCTGGCCAGCCAGAAGATCAGGCCCAGGGTGGCCGCGATCAGGCCGAACACGACGATGTCGTTGGCGATCAGGGCAGTCGACGTTTCGGCGGTTTCGGGCGTCATGTACAGCTCCGTTGCTTGCGGTGCGGCGGGGCCGCGCAAAGCGGAAAGCCGGCTCGCGCCGGCTTTCCGTCTGGTTCACTGGCCGATGTGCTTCTTCAGCCAGGCGTTGACGGTGTCGTGCCAGAGCACGCTGTTGGCCGGCTTGAGCACCCAGTGGTTCTCGTCCGGGAAGTACAGCAGCTGCGACTCGATCCCCTTGCGCTGCAGCGCGGTGAAGGCGGACAGGCCCTGGTCCACCGGCACGCGGTAGTCCTTCTCGCCCTGCACCACCAGCATCGGCACGCGCCACTTGGCGACGTGGTTGACCGGGTTGAACTTCTCGAAGTTCTCCGGCTTGTCGTACGGGGTGCCGCCGTTCTCCCACTCGGTGAACCACAGCTCCTCGGTCACGTAGCCCATGGCGCGGGTGTCGAACACGCCGTCGTGGTTGACCAGGCACTTCCACGGCGAGCTTCCATCGGACTCGAACCAGTTGCCGGCGATCCAGTTGATCATGTAGCCGCCGTAGCTGGCGCCAAGGGCGCAGGCGCGGCCGCCGTCCAGGAACGGGTACTTCTGCTGCGCCGCGGCCCAGCCCTTCTGCAGGTCCTCCAGCGGCTTGCCGCCCCAGTCGCCGCTGATGGAATCGGTGAAGGCCTGGCCGTAGCCGGTGGAGCCGTGGAAGTCGATCATCACCACGGCGTAGCCCTGGCCGGCGTAGGTCTGCGGATTCCAGCGGTAGCTCCAGCCGTCGCCGAAGCTGCCCTGCGGGCCGCCGTGGATCAGGAACGCCACCGGGTAGCGCTTGCCTTCCTCGTAGTTCCACGGCTTGACCACGTAGCCGTGCACGGTCTCGTTGTTCCAGCCGGCGAAGGTGAACTGCTCGTACTCGCCGAAGGCCACCTCCGGCAGCATCTCGCCCGCGCTGGGGGTGATGGCGCGCTGCGCGGCCGGGCTGGACAGCGCGGCGGTGAACAGCTGGTCGCCACTCTTGAGGGAGTTGCGGGTGAAGGCCAGGGTGTCGCCGGCGATGTCGAAGGCGGAGATGCTGCCCTCGCCCACCACCTGCTCGACCTTGCCGCTGGCCACGTCCACCGCGAACAGCGGGTGCTGGCCCAGGTGCTGGGCGGTGGTGTAGATGGTCTTGCCGTCGGCGGACAGCACGATGCCATCGGCGCTGCGGTCCCACCTCGGCGCGATCTCGCGCACCTTGCCACTGGCCAGGTCCATCGCCATCAGGCCGAAGCGGTCGGCCTCGAAGCCCGGGCGCTTCATCGCGCGGTAGTACAGGGTCTTGCCGTCGGCGCTGAACACCGGGCCGGTGTCCCAGGCCGGGTTGGAGGCGGTCAGGTTCTTCAGCGGCTGGCCGTCGCGGTACAGGTACAGGTCGAAGTTGGTCGACCACGGCTCCTGGCGGTCGGCCACGCGCATGGAGAACACCAGCGACTTGCCGTCCGGCGACCAGGTGTACTCGTCGGAACCGCCGAACGGACGCGACGGCACGTGGCCCACCGGGTCGTTCTTCGCCGCGCCCACCAGCACCGGTGCCGGCGCCTTGTCGCCGTTGGCCGGCGTGGTCACGAACAGGCGGCTGTGGCGGCCGTCGGCCCAGGTGTCCCAGTGGCGCACGAACAGCTGCTCGTAGAGCACGCCGCTGGTCCTGGACTTCTCGCGCTCGTCCAGGCGCGAGACCGTGCAGTCCAGGTCGGCGCCGCAGTCGGGGAACACGTCCATGCTCACCGCGATGCGCTTGCCGTCCGGGGAGACCTTGTAGCTGCCGATGTCCAGCGGATAGCGGGTCAGCTGCCGCGGCTGCCCGCCGGTGACCGGGATCGAGTACAGCTGCTGGGTGCCGTCCTTCGCGCTGAGGAAGTACACCGACTGGCCATCGGCGGAGAACGCGGGCGAGTTGACGCTCCAGCCTTCCGGGGTCAGGCGCCTGGGCGGTGCCAGGTCGCGGGTGCGCAGGTCGCGGATCCACAGGCCGGTGCTGGCCTTGCCCAGGTCCTCGCCGATCTCGCGCTTGGCGAACACCACGCGCGCGCCGTCCGGCGACAGCACCGGGGAAGAGACGCGGTCCAGCTTGTGCAGGTCGCGGACGTCGAAGCCGCGGGCGGCCTCGGCCTCGTTGGCCACGCCGAGGACGAGCAGGCCGGCCAGGGCCAGGGCGAGGGGCGTGCGTGCGGACATCGGGGACTCCTTGGAATGAAGGCGATCCCGGATGCTAGGCAGCGCCGCCGGGCCGGCGCAAAGGCGGAAGGTCATGCCGGCCTTCCGCCCGGTTTGCCGAGCCTGCCGGCTCAGCCCGCCTGTTCTGCGCGCTTGCCGGTGCGGTACAGCAGCCAGCCGACCAGGGCCAGCACCACCAGGCCCACCCACTGCCCGGCGGCGCCCAGGTCCACCGGCAGCGCCAGCACCTCGGCGTCCTGGCTGATCACGATCGGCAGGGCGATGCCGATGCCCATCAGCGCCTCGCCGGTGATCAGGCCGGCCGAGAACAGCACGCCGGGACGGTGCACGCGGTCCAGCGCCGCCTCGTCGTCGGGGCTGGCCTTGTGGAAGCGCTCGACCAGGTGCGCCAGCAGGCCGCCGAGGAAGATCGGCACCATCAGTTCCAGCGGCAGGTAGATGCCGATGGCCGCGGCCAGCACCGGCACGCGGAAGCGCTTGCCGGTCTTCTTCAGCCAGCCGTCGATCGCGATCACGATCGCGCCGATCACCGCGCCGATGCCGATCATGGTCCACGGCAGCTCGCCGCCGAACAGGCCCTTGGCCACCGAGGCCATCAGGTTGGCCTGCGGCGCCGGCAGGGTCTTGGAGCCGATGCCGTAGGCCTCCTGCAGCAGGTTCAGCACCGGGGCCATGATCAGCGCGCAGGAGAAGGCGCCGATGCCCAGCATCAGCTGCTGCTTCCACGGGGTGGCGCCGACCAGGTAGCCGGTCTTCAGGTCCTGCAGGTTGTCGCCGCCCACGGCCGCGGCGCAGCACACCACCGCGCCGATCATGATCGCCGCGACCGCGCCCAGCGGCGCGCCGCCGACCTGGGTCTGGCCGTCGGCGCCCAGCAGCACCAGCAGCACCACCGAGGCGAACAGGATGGTGGCGATGGTGATGCCCGAGACCGGGTTGTTGGACGAGCCGACCAGGCCGGCCAGGTAGCCGGACACGGACACGAACAGGAAGCCGGCCGCGATCATGATCAGGGTCATGGCCAGGCTGGCCACCCAGAAGCCGACGATGGCGTGGTACAGCAGCCACAGCGGCACCACGAAGGCCACCAGCGCCACCAGCATCCACTTCATCGGCAGGTCGCGGTCGGTCTCGGCGATCACCGCGCCGTGCATCGCGCCCTTGCGCGCGGCGGCGAAGCCGCTCTTGATGCCGGCCAGCAGGGAGTTGCGCAGCGAGAACAGGGTCCACACGCCGCCGATCAGCATCGCGCCCACGCCCAGGAAGCGGACCTTGGCCGACCAGATGGCGAAGGCCGCGTCAGCCGCCGGTGCACCGGCAATCGCGCTGGCCAGGGCCGGATCGCTGTCGAGGAAGAAGGCGTGGTACAGCGGGATGGCGATGTGCCAGGACAGGATCGCGCCGGACAGCACCACGATGCCCACGTTCAGGCCGACGATGTAACCCACGCCCAGCAGCGCCGGCGACAGGCCGGTGCCGAGATAGCCGATCACCTTGTTGTTGGCGAAGTAGCCGGCCACCGCCCAGCTGTCCGGGATCAGGCGCAGGCCGTTGGCGGCGGCCAGCTTGACCAGGCCACCGATGGCGGCGGAGATGCCGAGGATCTTCAGGCCCGGGCCGGGATTCTCGCCGGCCTTGAGCACTTCGGCCGCGGCCTTGCCCTCGGGGAACGGCAGCGGCTCCTCGACGATCATCGTGCGCCGCAGCGGCACCGAGAACAGCACGCCCAGCAGGCCGCCGAGGCCGGCGATGCCCAGTACCCACCAGTAGTCGAAGTCCGGCCAGTAGCCCATCAGGACCAGGGCGGGGATGGTGAAGATCACGCCGGCGGCGATCGACGAGCCGGCCGAGGCGCCGGTCTGGACGATGTTGTTCTCCAGGATGGTGCCGCCGCCCAGCAGGCGCAGCACGCCCATGGACACCACCGCCGCGGGGATCGCGGTGGCCACGGTCAGGCCGGCGAACAGGCCGAGGTAGGCATTGGCCGCCGACAGCACCACCGCGAGCACGATGGCGAGGACGACGGCGCGGAAAGTCAACTGTGGCGTGCCCGGGCCGGCCATTCTGTTACCCCTGCATACAAAGAGGCCGCCACGTTATCGGCCCCGGGGCGGCAGGTCCAGTACCGGTGCCGTCCCTTTCCGGACCGGCAGGCGCACAAACGCGGCGCGGACGGCCAGGGCCGTCCGCGCCGGGACATTCCGGGACCGGGCCGGCGCCGCCGGGGCGGCGCGGGCCGGCTCAGAACGGGATGTCGTCGTCGGCGAAGCCGTCGTCGAAGCCGCCCGCCGCCGGGGCGGCCGGGGCCGGCGCCGGGGCGCTGCGCTGGCCGCCACCGTACTCGCGGCGCGGCGGGGCGCTGCGCTGCGGCCGGTCGCCGCCGGCATAGCCACCCTCGCCGCCACCGCCGCCACGGCCACCGAGCATCTGCATCTCGTCGGCGATGATCTCGGTGATGTAGCGCTCCTGGCCGTCCTGGCCGGTGAACTTGTCGTAGCGGATCGAGCCTTCCACGTAGCACTGCGAGCCCTTGCGCAGGTACTCGCCGGCGATCTCGCCGAGCTTGCCGAAGAACTTCACCCGGTGCCACTCGGTGCGCTCCTGGGTGTTGCCATCGCGGTCCTTGCGCACGCTGGTGGTGGCCAGGCGGATGGTGGTCACGGCCATGCCGGACTGCGTGTACTTGGTTTCGGGATCGTCGCCGAGGTTGCCGACCAGGATCACCTTGTTGATGCCGCGCGCCATAGTTCTGATTCCGTGTGCAGGACCCGACCGGATCCGGGGAAGGTAGGAGAGTATAGCCGCCCCTCCCGCGCCATCGCCGGAGAGCGGATCCTTGCGTAGGGATATTCCGCAGGTGCGTGCCGATCCCTGCGCCCGGCCCCGCGTTGCCCGCCCGTGGCCGGCGGACCGCCCCGCTTCCGTCGCGGCCAGCCTGCCCCTGCCCACGCTCCGGCCCAGGGCAGGACCACACGCTGCGCGTTCAGGTATCCGAACGCGCAGCGCGCCCCGCGCCAGGCAGGCACCGGTCCGAAGGGCGCGCCAGTGGCCAGCCCCCCCCTGCTTGGGGCTGCCCGCTGCCGGCGGCTTATAATTTCGCGCCTGTATTCCAGGCGGCCAGCATGGCAGACCACTTCAGCTCCCCCTCCTACGCCTCCCTGCCCCAGATCCAGGCCCTCGCGGCCGCCGACATGGCCGCGGTCGACAGCCTGATCCGCACCCGCCTGGCGTCGGACGTGGTCCTGATCAACCAGATCGCCGAGCACATCGTCTCGGCCGGCGGCAAGCGCCTGCGCCCGATGCTGGTGGTGCTGGCCGGGCAGGCCACCGCCGGCAGCTTCGGCACCACCGCCGACCACCACCAGCTGGCGGCGATCATCGAGTTCATCCACACCTCCACCCTGCTGCACGACGACGTGGTCGACGAATCCGACCTGCGCCGCGGCCGCAGCACCGCCAACGCGATCTGGGGCAACGCCGCCAGCGTGCTGGTCGGCGACTTCCTGTACTCGCGCAGCTTCCAGCTGATGGTCGAGCTGGACCGGATGGAGGTGATGCAGGTGCTGGCCGACACCACCAACCGCATCGCCGAAGGCGAGGTGCTGCAGCTGCTGCACGTGCGCAACCCGGACACCGACGAGGCCGCCTACCTGCGCGTGATCGAGCGCAAGACCGCGGTGCTGTTCGCCGCCGGCACCCGCCTGGGCGCGCTGGCCTCCAATGCCGACGCCGCCACCCAGCAGGCGCTGTACGACTACGGCATGGCCCTGGGCTATGCCTTCCAGATCGCCGACGACGTGCTCGACTACACCGCCGATGCCGCCACCCTGGGCAAGAACCTCGGCGACGACCTGGCCGAGGGCAAGGCCACCCTGCCGCTGATCCACGCCATGACCCATTCCGGCGAGGCCACCCGCCAGCGCCTGCGCCAGATCGTGCAGGAAGGCGACACCTCGGCCATGGACGAGGTGCTGGCCGCGATCCGCGCCACCGGCGGCCTGGAGTACAGCCGCAAGCGCGCGATGGACTACGCCGCCGAGGCCGAGGCGGCGCTTGCCGGGCTGCCGGAGAGCGAGGCCCTGCAGGCGCTGCGCGGCCTGGCCCGCTACGCGGTCGAGCGCAGCCACTGATCCCCGGGGCGCCGCGCGGCCCATCCCTTTGCACCTGCTCGCGCGGCCCGTCCGCGCGCCGCACCGCGGCCTGCCGCAGTGCACCCCCGCGGCCCCGGCTACGTCGCTCAGGCCACGCCAAGCCCGGGAATGGCGCTGATGCCGTCCGGATCGAACCCGGCCAGGGCCGCGAAGTGGCGGCCTCGCTCGGTGTAGTCGCGATAGGCGCCGAAACTCGGCGCGCCCGGCGACAGCAGGACCAGGCCGCGGCCGGCCAGCAGCCGCTGCGCGCGGGCCACCGCGTCGGCCAGGTCGTCGGCCGCTTCCAGCGCGAACAGGCCCTCGGCGGCCAGCGGTGCCAGCAAGTCATGGATGCGCGGGCCATTGGCGCCCATGGTGACCACCGCCCGTGGCGGCTGCGCACGCAGGCGCTCGGCGAAGCCGTGCCAGTCCAGGCCGCGGTCGTGGCCGCCCAGCAGGATCGCCACCGGCGAGCCGCGATGGCAGTCCAGCGCCGCCAGGCTGGCGTGCGGGGTGGTGCTGATCGAATCGTTGACGTAGCCGATGCCGTCGCGCTCGCCCAGCCACTGCAGGCGGTGCGGCAGCGGGCGGAAGTCCATCGCCGCCGGCGCCAGCGGCGCGGCGTCCACGCCCAGCGCCTCGATCGCCGCCAGCACCGCGCACAGGTTGCCGCGGTTGTGGCGCCCGGGCAGCGGCACGGCCGCGGTGTCGAACACGAAGGCGTCGCCGCGGTACAGGGCGTCGTCGCGCAGGTGCCAGCCGTCCTCGCGGTTGAACCACACGATGCGGCTGTCCGGAAGCTGCAGTCGCGCCAGGCGCGGATCGGCGGCGTTGAGCACCGCGGTGCGCGGCCGCGCTCCGGTGACCAGGCGCAGCTTGTCCTCGATGTAGCGGTCTTCGCTGCCGTGCCAGTCCAGGTGCTCGGGGAACAGGTTGAGCACCACCGCCACCTCCGGATGCGCACCACTGCGGGCGACGTCGCCGGTCTGGTAGCTGGACAGTTCGATCGCCCAGAACTCCGGCGCCGGTTGCGGATCCAGTACTTCGAGCAATGGCAGGCCGATGTTGCCGGCCAGGGCGGTGCGGTGGCCGCCGGCGCGCAGCAGGTGGGCCAGCAGCGAGGTGGTGGTGCTCTTGCCCTTGGTACCGGTCACGCACACGGTGCGTGCATCGGCATGCTCGCCGAACCACAGCGTAGTCCCGCCAATGAAGCACGTGCCGCGCGCGGCGGCGGCCAGGGCCTCGGGCTTGTACGGGCTGATGCCCGGCGACTTCACCACGATGTCGAACGCGGCCAGCGCATCGGCATCGACCTGGGTGCGCGGCTGCAGCAGCGGATCGCCCAGGCCGGCGACGGTGGCCGCCTCGGCCTCGTTGCAGAACAGCGCCAGCGGCAGCTGCGGCAGCCGCGTGCGGATCGCCTTCCAGGCGGCGCGGCCTTCGCGCCCCCAGCCCCACAACGCGACGCGCCGTCCCTCAAGCTGCGAAATGCGCACTCACCCGCTCCCACAGCGCGGCCGGCACGCGGTGCTCGCCACCGGCCTGCAGCAGCGGTTCGATCGCCAGTTCCGCCGGATCCAGCTGCGGCCGGATCTCGCGCGCGTAGCGCGCCACCAGCGCGTCCTCGCGCCATTCGGCACGGCCGGCCAGCTGCTCCATCGCCGCGCGCGATTCCCTGCCCTCGCCCACGCACTCGAACGGCTTGTGGTCCTGGAACTCCAGCAGCGCGTCGTAGCCGGCGGCCTGGCCCGGATCGTCCAGCAGGTTGCGCCCGAAGATCCTCACCAGCCGGGGCTTGGGCATGAACGGTGCCAGCGCCAGGAACACGAAGTGGCACTTCGGGCACAGCCCGCACCAGCGCTGCGCCGGCTTTTCGCCGAGGATGTGGAAGTTGCGGTTGCAGCTGGAGAAATGCGCGTCGTAGCGGTCGCTGCGCGCGAACTGCCGCGCCACCGCCAGCTCCGACAGCGGGCGCAGCAGCGAGTAGTAGTGCAGGTCGGCCGCAACCACGCGCTCGACGTGCTCGCCGAAGGCCTGCTCGAAGGCCCAGCCCTTGGACCACTGGTGGTTCACCTCGCCGGTGCCCGGGATCAGGCTGCCGTAGCTGGCCGAGCGCTCGTTGGAGAACACCACCTGGCTGTGGCCGGTGAGCAGCGCGGCCAGCACCAGGATCGCCGAGTTCACCGCGGTCACCGGGATATGGCCGTTGTACGCGCCCTGGCGGTTGATCTCGAACAGCGCCGGCGCCAGCGCGCGGCCGATGTTGAGCGTGGCCAGGCCGGTGCGCTCGGCGCAGGTGCGGATCAGCTGCGAGCCGCCGATCCAGGCCACGGTCTGCTCCACCCCGGCGGCGCGCAGCGCCTCGATGCTGACCAGCGAGTCCTTGCCGCCACCGATGGCCACCAGTGCGCGTTCCGGCAGCCCGGCGGCCGGTGCCTGCCCGGTTGCGGCGCCGTCACGCGGGAAGCGGATGCGCCCGCGCAGGTCCAGGCCGTTGCGGTAGGCGAACTCGCCCAGGCCGTTGAGGTACACCTGCTCCATCAGCGCGGCGGTGGCCTCGTCGATGGGGTAGCCGTCGATCCGGATCTGCGGCGGCACCGCGGCCTTGTAGTAGCTGACGCCCGCGACCAGGTGCAGCAGGCGCAGGGCCTGTTCCACCGCCGCGGCGCGGGTGGCGTCCAGCGCGAACGGGGCGCCGGGGATGGTGACGGTTTCCACCAGCTCCGGGCCTTCGTCGAAGGCGTAGGCCAGCTCGGCCACGCCGGTCGCCGGGTCGAAGCCGCAGCGGACGAAGCGGAAAACGCGGATGGAATCGCGGTCGAATGCAGTCATGCAGGATCCAGGGTGGAGCACGCCGGGCGCCGCGGTGCGGGGCCGCCAGGCAGGAAATCGGGGGTGGCGGCCGCGCCGCGGCCCGCCACGGAAGCCGCCAGCGTAGCGCCAAGCGCGGCCGAAGGCAGCCTTGACCGCCGCGCGCCGGGGCCACGGGCGGCGCCGGCCACGGCGGCGGCGCCCGGGAGCAGGCCCGTGTCAGGCCACGGGCCCATCGATCACGTCCTCCGGCGGCAGCTCGCGCAGGTTGTAGCGGCTGGCCATGGCATGGCCGTAGGCGCCGGTGTCGGCCAGCAGCATCACGTCGCCCGGGGCGGTGTCGCGTGGCAGCCGGCGGCGCTTGCCGAACAGGTCGCTGGACTCGCAGATCGGGCCGACCACGTCGAACTGGCCATCGGCCGGGGCATCGATCCGCTGCAGGTTCACGATGTCGTGCCAGGCGTCGTACATCGCCGGGCGCACCAGCGCGTTCATGCCCGCGTCCAGGCCCACGCGCACGATGCCGTCCTTCTCCACCACCTGGGTGGCGCGCGCCAGCAGCACGCCGGCCTCGGCCACCAGGAAGCGGCCCGGCTCGACCACCAGGCCGAACGCCGGGTGCACCGCGCGCACCTCGGCCAGGCTCGCGGCCCAAGCCTCCAGGTCGAACGGTTCGTCGTCCGGCGCGTACGGGATCGGCAGGCCGCCGCCGATGTCCAGGGTCGCCACGGTGCCGATGCGGCGGGCGAAGCCGGCCAGCTCGTCGCACATCTGCCGCCAGTGGCCCATGTTCTCCACCCCGCTGCCCAGGTGCGCGTGCAGGCCGGTGATGACGATGCCAAGCGCGCGCGCCTCGGCCACGAACTCGTCCACCCGCTGCGCGGACAGGCCGAACTTGGCCTCCTTGCCGCCGGTGTTGACCTTCTGGTGGTGGCCGTCGCCGTGGCCCAGGTCGATGCGCAACCACAGCGAGCGGCCGCGGAAGGTCTCCGGCCAGTTGCGCAGCAACTCGACGTTGTCGACGGTGACGGTCACGCCCAGCGCCAGCGCCTGCTCGTATTCCCCGCGCGGGGCGAAGCTGGGGGTGAACAGCACCCGCGACGGCTCGATCCCCGGCACCGCGGCGAACACGTGGTGCAGCTCGGCCAGCGACACGCACTCCAGGCCGAAGCCCTCCTCCGCCAGCACCTTGAGGATCGCCGGGTGCGGATTGGCCTTGATCGCGTAGTAGCGGCGGTCCACCGCGGCCACCGCCTGCAGCTGCCGCGCGCGCTCGCGCACGGTCGGCAGGTGGTAGACGTAGCGCGGCGTGCCGGCTTCGGCCAGCTGCAGCAGGCGCGGCCGCTCCAGCTTCCACCACGGCTGCGGGCGCGGCCGCACCGCGCCGTTGATCTCGCGCCAGCGCGGGCCGAACACCTCGGTTTCCTGCACCGGCATGGCGCCGCTGTCGATCAGCGCGGCGTGCAGCTGCGGCAGCAGGCCGTCGGCGTCGGCCTCGTCGATCACGAAGGTCAGGTTCAGGTCGTTGGACGACTGCGAGATCATGTGCACGCGCTCGTGCACGAAGCTGGAGAACACCTCGGACAGCCGGTGCAGCAGCGAGCGCATGCCGCGGCCGACGAGGGTGATGGCGGCGCACGGCACGATCACCTTCACCCGCCCGATCTTCCCCAGGTCCTCGGCCAGCGCCGAGAGCACGTTCTGGCTCAGCAGGTTCTCGCTCGGATCCAGCGACACGGTGACGTTGGTCTGCGAGGTGCCGATCATGTCCACCGACAGCCCGTGCTTGCGGAACAGCGCGAACACCTCGGCCAGGTAGCCGACCTGCTGCCACATGCCGATGTCCTCCACCGACACCAGGACCACGCCGTTGCGGCGGCTGATCGCCTTCACGCCGGCCACGGTGGCGGCGCTGCGGTCGATCACCGTGCCTGGCAGCTCCGGGCGCTCGGTGTCCAGGATCGCCATCGGCACGCCGGAGTCGCGGCATGGCTTGATCGAGCGCGGGTGCAGCACCTTGGCGCCGGTGGTGGTGATTTCCTGCGCCTCGGCGTAGCCCAGGCGGCTGAGCAGGCGCGCGTCCGGGACCTCGCGCGGGTTGGCGCTGAACATGCCGGGCACGTCGGTCCAGATCTCCACGCGGCTGGCGCCCAGCAGCGCGCCGAAGTACGCGGCCGAGGTATCCGAACCGCCGCGGCCGAGGATCGCGGTGCCGCCGTCCTGGTGGCGGGCGATGAAGCCCTGGGTGATGAGCACGCGCGTGGGCTGCCGCGCGAAACGCGCGCGCCAGTCTCCGTCGGACTCCCAGTGGCAGTTCACCGACAGCCGCTGCGCCCACTCGCTCTGGTTCGGCTGCGGCGGCAGCGCGCGCAGCCAGTCGCGCGCGTCCATCCAGCCGATGTCCAGTCCCTGCTTGCGCAGGTAGGCCGCGCCCAGGGTGGACGAGAGCAGTTCGCCCTGGGCCAGCACCTCGGCCTGCCAGTCCAGCGGCCGGGTCGCGGCGCGCGGGTCCTCGAGCAGGCCGCGCAGCACGGCCAGGCGCTCGCCCAGCGCCACGTCGGCATCCAGCTCCAGTTCGGCGAGGAATTCGCGGTGGCGCGCTTCCAGCGCGGCCACGCGCGCGGCGGCGTCCTCGCTGCCGTCGGCGATCGCGGTCAGTTCGTTGGTCACCCCCGACAGCGCCGATACCACCACCAGCACGCGGCCGCCGGTGACCTCGGCCCGCTGTTTCGCCAGTTTGCCGATCGTGTCCCAGCGATGGCGACGGGACACCGAGGTACCGCCGAACTTGAGGACGATCCAGCCGCCTTGGGCGGCGTCTTGCGCGGGCGAAGCTGCGGACATTGAGTTGGCTTGACCACCCGACCACCGGGCATGAGCCGCCGATTCTAAGCGCAATCCACGCGCATCCCGGGCGTGCCGGCGCACTTCGTTGCAGCTTCCATCAGGCTGCGGGAAGCGTCACACCGGCAACCAATTCCCCGCCACGCCCGAGGCATCGCGCGCGCACTCGCGCAGGCATGCACGCTGCGCCTAACCTGCTCTTCCCCACCGAGGACGCCTGCCATGCCGACCCGCCGCTTCCTGCAGCTCGACGTGTTCGCCCATGCCCCCGGCGCCGGCAATCCGCTGGCGGTGATGCTCGACGCCGAAGGCCTGGACGAGGCGCGCATGCAGGCCTTCGCCGCCTGGACCAACCTCTCGGAGACCATCTTCTTCCTGCCACCGACCACCGCGCAGGCCGATTACCGCGTCCGCATCTTCACCCCGGTGATGGAGTTGCCGTTCGCCGGGCATCCCAGCGTGGGCGCGGCCTGGGCCGCGGTGGATGCCGGCCTGGCGCGCCCGCGCGCCGGGCGCCTGGTGCAGGAATGCGCCGCCGGCCTGCTGCCGGTGCGTGCCGACCAGGCCGGCGATGCGCTGCATCCGGCGGTGCGCAGCCCGCGTGCGCAGCGCCGCGACCTGGCCGCGCCGGACTGGCTGCTGGCGGACACGGTGTTCGGCGCGCGCCGCGGCGCGCTGCCGCCGGCGCTGTGGAACAACGGCCCGGACTGGTGGCTGCTGGAACTGGCCGATGCCGCCGCGGTGCGTGGCCTGCGGCCGGACCTGGGCGCGATCGCGGCGCTGCCGGGCAAAGGCAAGCTGGCGGTGTTCGCCCCGGGCGACGGCGAGGCCGACCTGGCGGTGCGCGCCTTCGCACCCGGCGTCGGCATCCCGGAGGACCCGGCCACCGGCAGCGTCAACGCCCTGGTCGCCGCCGCCCTGCACCGGGCCGGGCGCCTGCCCGGCCGCGGCGGCCGCTACCTGGCCAGCCAGGGCCGCGAACTGGGCCGCGATGCACGCCTGCGGCTGGAGGTCGACGGCGACGGCGAGGTCTGGGTCGGCGGCCCGGTGCAGGCGGTGATCCGCGGAACGGTGGACTGGTAATCTCGGGCGCCCTGCCCACCCCCGAGGTTCCCCGATGCCCCTGCGCCCCTTCGTCCAGGTGGACGTGTTCGCCGACCGGCCTGGCGCCGGCAACCCGCTGGCGGTGGTGCTGGACGCCACCGGCCTGGACAACGCGGCAATGCAGGCCATCGCGCGCTGGACGCGGCTGCCGGAAACCACCTTCGTGTTCCCGCCGACCCAGCCCGGCGCCAGCTATGCGCTGCGCATGTTCAGCCCGAAGCGCGAGGTGCCGTTCGCCGGCCATCCCAGCGTAGGCACCGCGCACGCGGTGCTGGAGGCCGGGCTGGCCAGGCCGGACGCGGATGGCCTGCTGCTGCAGGAGGGGGTGGCCGGGCTGCTGCCGTTGCGGGTGGAGGAATCCGGCGGCGTACGCCGCATCGCCATCCGCACCCCGCGCGCGCACCTGGTGGAAGTGGCCGACGCGCGCGCCTCGCGCATGCTCGAGGCGCTGGACTGGCTGCCCCCCGGCGAACTGCCGCCGGCGCTGATGGACGGCGGCCGCCGCTGGTGGGTGGCCGAGGCCCGCGACGAGGCCAGCCTGCGCAACGCGCAGCCGGACTGGGACGCGATCGCCGGCCTGGCCCGTGCCACCGACAGCATGGGCGTGCTGGCCTTCGCCCGCTGCGCCGGGCGCGACTACCAGGTCGCCGCGCGCGCCTTCGTCGGCGGCCCGGCGATCTTCGAGGACGCCGCGTCCGGCGCGGCCAACGCCACCCTGGCCGCATGGCTGGCGCTGCGCGACGCCCTACCCGGCAGCGGCGGCCGCTATACCGTCAGCCAGGGCCGCGAGGTCGGCTACGACGCGCGCCTGGACATGTACGTCGACGGCGACGGCCAGGTCTGGTCCGGCGGCCAGGTGGCCAGCGTGGTGCGCGGCCAGATCGACTGGCGCTGAGCGCATCCCCGGAAACGACGCGGGCGCCCCGTGGCGCCCGCGTCATGGACCATCGAGGGCCCTCAGGCCTGCCGTACCAGCCACAGCACCGCCACGGCCACCAGCAGCACGCCCAGGCCGAAGCGCCGCAGCGCGTCGTCCGGCCGTTGCAGCAGCCGCAGCATCGCCTGCCGCCACGCGCGCGGCGCGGCGAACAGGAACAGCCCTTCGAGCACGGCGGCCAGGCACAGCGCCGGGACCAGCGTTTCCAGCATCAACGATCGCTCTTGAGGTACTGCAGGAACGGGTCGTTGCGGTCCAGCACCACCACGCCCTGGCCGTCGGCGAACGCGCGGCGGTAGGCCTCCAGGCTGCGGTAGAAGGCGTAGAACGCCGGATCGGCCGCCGCCGCCTGCGCGTACAGGCGCGCCGCCTCGGCATCGCCCTCGCCGCGCAGGCGCTGCGCGTCGCGCTCGGCCTCGGCCACGATCACCGCCTGGTCGCGGTCGGCCTGCGCGCGCACGGTGCGCGCCTGCTCCTCGCCCTCGGCGCGCAGCGCGCTGGCCACCTGCTTGCGCTCGGCGCGCATGCGGTCGTAGACCTGCTTGATCACGTCCGAATCGGTGGGCAGGTCGATCTGCTTGAGGCGGATGTCGACGATGCGCATGCCCAGGGTCAGGGCGCCGCGGTTGATGCCCTCCAGCTGGCGCTGGATGACCCCGCTGCGGTCGCCGGACACCAGCTGGGTCAGGGTACGGGCGTTGATCTCGTTGCGCAGCGAGTCCTTGATGATCGGCGCCAGGCGGTCGGCGGCGGCGCTCTCGTCGCCGCCGGTGGCGCGGTAGAACGCGCGCACGTCGTCGATGTAGCCAATGGCCACGAAGTCGACGCTGACGTCCTTGCGCTCGGAGGTCAGGTAGCGCTCCGGGGAGAAGTCGATCAGGCTGAAGCGGCGGTCGAACACGCGCGCGGTCTCGACCAGCGGCACCTTGAAGTGCAGGCCCGGGCCGATGTCGGTACGGGCCACCCGGCCCAGGTTCAGGACCAGGCCGACCTGGTCCTCGCGCACCACGAACACCGAGCCCATCAGGCCCAGCAGGCCGGCCACCGCCAGCGCGATCCACAGGGGATACTTCATCGGCTCACCTCCCCGCGCCCGGTGCGGGTCCCGTCACGGGTCCCGTCGCGCAGGTTGTCGGGACTGCTTTCGATCACCGGCAGCAAGGCCTCGCCGGCCGGCGCCGGCGCGGCGGTGCCCGCCTGCGGCTGGCTGGCGGCGTTGGCCCCCGGCATCGGCACGTAGATCAGCTGGCGGCTGTCGCCGCCGACCACCTTGCGGTTGCGCGACAGCACGTCCTGCACGGTCTCCAGCCACAGGCGCTTGCGGGTCACCTCCGGCGCGCTGCGGTACTCCTCGCGCAGCAGCGAGAAGCGGGCCACGTCGCCCTCGGCCTGGGCGATCTTGGCCGCCTTGTAACCCTCGGCCACGGTGCGGCGGCGGGCCGCCTCGCCGCGCGCCTCGGGCACCACGCGCGCGGCGTAGGCACGCGCCTCGTTGATCAGCTGGTCCTTGATCTGCTGGGCGCTGTTGACCTCGTCGAACGCCGGCTTGACCTCCTCCGGCGGACGCGCGTCCTGCAGGTTGAGTTCGGTCACCACCAGGCCGGTGCGGTAGGCGTCCAGCGAGGCCTGCAGCTGCTCGGCGGCGCTCACCGACAGCGGGCCGCGGGCGCCGAGCACGGTGTCCAGGGTGGCGCGGCCGACCTGCTCGCGGACCACGCTCTGCGCCACCTGCTCCAGCACCCGGTCGGCGTCGCGCGAGCCGAACAGGTACAGGCGCGGGTCGCCGACCCGGTACTGCACGTTCATGGCCACGTTGACGATGTTCTCGTCGCGGGTCAGCACCGGCACGGTGTTGCTGAAGGTCTTGATCTGGGTCGCGTTGACCTTGACCACGCGCTCGATCGGCCACGGCCACTTGAGGTTCGGGCCGGGCTGCATGACCCGCGCGAACTGGCCGAAGCGCAGGACCACGCCGCGCTGCTGCTCGCCCACCAGCTGGAAGCTGGTCAGCACCACCAGCAGGGCCACGGCCAGCAGGATCCAGCGGCCGATGCCACCGCCGGCGCCTCCGAACAGGTCGCGCAGCCGGTCGAAGCCGCCACCCAGGCCGTTGCCGCCACCGGAGGGGCGGCGCGGGGGCCAGGGGTTGCGGCGGTTGTTGTCGGGGGAGTCCCCACCCTTGCCGGGTGTATTCCAGACCATGAACGCTCCGAGATGAGGGGCCCTGTGGCGGTGGGGGACCGCCAGGCAGGTCGCCGTCCGATTCTAGCAAGTCGCAGGCGGACGCCCGTCCGGACGGGCCGGGCGCCGCCGGGCGCTCAGCGCCCGTCCGTCTCCCATTCCTCGCGCGCCGGCTCCGGCAGCAGCGCGCGCAGCGGCGCGCCGTCGGCGCGCGCGGCCAGGCGCTCGGCCTCGCCGCGCGGCAGGTCCACCTGCAGCAGCCAGCCGTGCTCGTCGGCGTGCTCGCCGCGGACCGCGCCCAGCGCGTGCAGGTGCGAACGCAGGCGCCCGGCGGACGGCGGCAGGCGCAATTCGCCGGCGGCGCGCTGCAGGTCCAGGCGCCGGGCCAGGGCGTCCTGCAGCAGGTCCAGGCCCAGGCCGTCGCGCGCGGAGATCCACACCCGCTCGCGGTGCCCGGGTTCGTCGGCGGCGGAGGAGGCGTGGTCGTGGCGCGGCTGCGCGCCTTCGATCCGGTCGATCTTGTTGAACACCAGCAGCTGCGGCAGCTCGCCGGTGCCGACCTCGGCCAGGACCGCGTCGACCTGGGCGATGCGCTCCTCGCGGTGCGGGTCGGCGGCGTCGACCACGTGCAGCAGCAGGTCGGCCTCGCGTGCCTCCGACAGGGTCGAGCGGAACGCGGCCACCAGTTCGTGCGGCAGGTCGCGGACGAAGCCGACGGTGTCGGCCAGCACGACGCTGCCGCCGGGCAGGGAGATGCGGCGCACGGTCGGGTCCAGGGTCGCGAACAGCTGGTCGGCGGCGTAGGCGCCGGCGCCGGTCAGGGTGTTGAACAGGGTCGACTTGCCGGCGTTGGTGTAGCCGACCAGGGCCACCCGCGGCAGTTCGCTGCGCACGCGGGCGCGGCGCATCTGCGCGTGCTGCACCTCGACCTTGTCCAGCCGCTTCTGCAACTGCTCCAGGCGCTTCTGCAGCAGGCGGCGGTCGGTTTCCAGCTGGGTTTCGCCGGGGCCGCGCAGGCCGATCGAGCCGCCGCGCTGGCGCTCCAGGTGGGTCCAGCCGCGCACCAGGCGGGTGGCCATGTGCTTGAGCTGGGCCAGCTCGACCTGCAGCTTGCCCTCGTGGCTGCGCGCGCGCTGGGCGAAGATGTCCAGGATCAGGCCGGTGCGGTCCACCACCCGGCGCTGCAGGGCGCGCTCGAGGTTGCGCTCCTGCACCGGGGTCAGCTGGTGGTTGACCAGGATCAGGTCGGCGCCGGTGGCCTCGGCCGCGGCCTTGACCTCCTCGAGCTTGCCGCTGCCGATCAGGGTCGCCGGGTTGGGCCGGTCGATGCGCGCGGTCAGCGTGGCCGCGATGCTCGCGCCGGCCGAGCGGGCGAGGTCGGCGAACTCCTCCAGCACGTCCTCGGGCGCCGCCCCGCCCGCGTGGGGCTGGATCAGCAGCGCGTGTTCACCCTTGCGGGATCGTTCGAACAATCAATGCTCCCGGGCGCTCATGCGCCCTCGTCGCCGTCCTCTCCACCCTCGGCCGGCTGCTGCACGTATCCGCCGCCGGGGCCAACCCGGACGTTGCGCGACGGAACCACGGTGGAAATGGCGTGCTTGTAGACCATCTGGCTCACGGTGCTGCGCAACAGCACCACGAACTGGTCGAAGGATTCGATCGTACCCTGCAGCTTGATCCCGTTGACCAGGTAGACCGAGACCGGAACGCGCTCGCGGCGCAAGGCGTTCAGGAACGGGTCCTGCAGTGACTGCCCCTTGGACATCTGGCTCCCCTTATTCCTTTTTGTTGTTGTGGGTGGTGGTTCCGTGGACCTCCCCGGGTCCAGGGGGCATGTTACACAAGCGGGGTGCCGGCGTCCGGCCAGTCGCGGCCGGTGAACCGCGCCACCGTCGCGCGCAGGCGTGACGGGTCCTGGCGGGGGTCGAACCAGAGCGTGTCCAGCTCGCCGCGCAGCCAGGTCAGCTGGCGCTTGGCCAGCTGCCGGGTGGCGAAGATCGCGCGGTCGCGGAAGCCGGCGGCATCGCCCTGCCCATCCAGGAATTCCCAGGCCTGGCGGTAGCCCACGGCGCGCAGCGCCGGCAGGTCCATCGGCGCCGGGTGGTCGCGCAGCCGCGGCAGCGCGCGCAGGCGCCGCACCTCGTCGAGGAAGCCGGCGGCCAGCATCGCATCGAAGCGTGCGGCGATGCGCGCGTGCAGTTCGGCACGGCTGTCCGGGGCCAGCACCAGCTTCAGCACCTTCAACGGCAGCCGCGGCGGCGGCGGGTCGCGCTGCCAGGCGCTGATCGGCCGGCCGCTGACCCGGTACACCTCCAGCGCGCGCTGGATGCGCTGGGCGTCGCCGGGACGGATGCGCGCGCCGGCATGCGGGTCGACCGCGGCCAGTTCGGCATGCAGCGCTGGCCAGCCACGCGCCTCGGCCTCGGCCGCGATCGCGGCGCGCACCTGCGGGTCGGCCGGCGGCATCGCCGCCAGTCCGCGCAGCAGGGCCTGGAAGTACAGGCCGGTGCCGCCGGCCAGCACCGGCAGGCGCCCGCGCGCGGCGATGCCGAGCACCGCGGCGCGCGCGTCCTCGGCGAACTCGGCCGCCGAATACGGCTGCCACGGCTCGCGCACGTCGATCAGGTGGTGCGGCACGCCGGCGCGCTCGGCCGCGTCCGGCTTGGCCGCGCCGATGTCCAGGCCGCGATAGACCAGGGCCGAGTCGACGCTGACGATCTCCCCGTCCAGGCGCCGCGCCAGCTCGACCGCGAACGCGGTCTTGCCCGAGGCGGTCGGGCCCATCACCGCGATCGCCAGGGGCCGGGTGTCGGCAGGCATCGCCCGGGTCAGTCCTCGTCCGGCCAGCGGATCCCCGCCGGCGCCGGATCCTTGCGCGGGGCCGGCACCGCGGCCACCGCCTCCCACACCTTCAGCGCGTCGACCGTGGCGGCCACGTCGTGCACGCGCACGATGCGCGCGCCGCGCTGGGCCGCGACCAGGTGCGCGGCGACCGAGCCGGCCACGCGCTCGGCCGGGACCTGGCGCCCGGTCAGCGCGCCGATGGTGCGCTTGCGCGAGATGCCCGCCAGCACCGGCACGCCCAGGCTGGTGAAGCGTTCCAGCTGCGCCAGCAGGGCCAGGTTGTGGCCGTCGTCCTTGCCGAAGCCGAAGCCCGGGTCGACCACCAGGCGCGCGCGCGGGATGCCGGCCAGCTCGGCGGCGAAGATGCGGTCGGCCAGGTAGCGGTGGACCTCGGCGACCACGTCGTCGTAGTGCGGCGCTTCCTGCATCGAGCGCGGCTCGCCGCGCATGTGCATCAGCACCACCGGCACCCCGGCCACGGCTGCCGCGTCCAGCGCGCCCTCGCGCTCCAGCGCGCAGATGTCGTTGATCATGCCGGCGCCGACGGCCACCGCCGCGCGCATCACCTCCGGCTTGGAGGTGTCGATGCTGATCGGCACGCCGGTGCGCGCGGCCAGGCCCTCGATCACCGGGATCACCCGGCGCAGCTCCTCCTCGACGGAAACGCCTTCCGAACCGGGACGGGTGGACTCGCCGCCCACGTCCAGCAGGTCGGCGCCCTCCTCGACCAGGCGCAGGCCGTGGGCGATGGCCGAGGCGGCATCGGCGTGCGCGCCGCCGTCGGAGAACGAGTCCGGGGTGACGTTGACGATGCCCATGACCCGGGTGCGGTCCAGGCGCAGGATGCGGCCGGCGCAGTCCAGCCGCGGCGATGTGTCGAACATGGCGATGTCCCCTGGTGCGGCGCGCCGCCTAGCGGTCGTCGCCGAAGATCGCGGCGTCGACCCGGGCGGCGCGGCGCCGCGCGTACAGGCCGAAGCCGAAGGCCAATGCCGCGACCACCAGGCTGGCGCCGACCAGCACCAGTGGCAGCCGGCCCAGCGCGTAGAACAGGGTGGTCACGGAGAGCACGGTCGAGGCCCCGGCGAAGGCGCCGGCGCCGACGTTGCGCCACGGGTTGCGGACGTAATAGCTCGGCCGGGGCGTTTCCGCCCCGGCCGGGTCGCGACGCGGCTCGGGCGGAATCCCGGCCATGCCTCAGGTCTGGGTCGCCGGGCCGCCGACCGGCGGCAGCGGACGCGGATCGCCGCCCTTGTCGCCGCCATCCTTGCCCGAGCGGCCCCAACCGGCCGGCGGCGGCGGCTCGCGGCCTTCCATGATCGCGTCGATCTGCGGGCCGTCGATGGTCTCGTACTGCAGCAGGGCCTGCGACATCGCGTGCAGCTTGTCGATGTTCTCGCTGAGGATCTTCCTGGTCCGCGCGTAGGCCTTGTCCAGGATCGAGCGCACGACCTCGTCGATCTTGCGCGCGGTCTCGTCGGACACGTTCTTGTGCTGGGTCACCGAGCGGCCGAGGAACACCTCGTCCTCCTCCTCGCCGTAGGCGATCGGGCCCATCTCGTCGCTCAGGCCCCACTTGGTGACCATGTTGCGCGCCATCTTGGTCGCGCGCTCGATGTCGTTGGAGGCGCCGGTGGTGACCTTGTCCTCGCCGAAGATCAGCTCCTCGGCCACGCGCCCGCCGTACAGCGAGCACAGCTGCGACTCGATCGCCACGCGGTTCATCGAGTAGCGGTCGCCCTCGGGCAGGTACATGGTCACGCCCAGGGCGCGGCCGCGCGGGATGATGGTGACCTTGTAGACCGGGTCGTGCTCGGGCACCAGGCGGCCGACGATGGCGTGGCCGGCCTCGTGGTACGCGGTCAGGCGCTTCTCTTCCTCGCTCATGGCCATCGAGCGGCGCTCGGCGCCCATCAGGATCTTGTCGCGCGCGCGGTCGAAGTGGTCCATGCGCACTTCCTTGGCGTTCTCGCGCGCGGCGAACAGGGCCGCCTCGTTGCACAGGTTGGCCAGGTCGGCGCCGGAGAAGCCCGGGGTGCCGCGCGCGATCACCAGCGGCTCGACGTCGTCGGCCAGCGGCAGCTTGCGCATGTGCACCTTGAGGATCTGCTCGCGGCCCTTCACGTCCGGCAGGCCGACCACCACCTGGCGGTCGAAGCGGCCCGGGCGCAGCAGCGCCGGGTCGAGCACGTCGGGGCGGTTGGTCGCGGCGATCACGATCACGCCCTCGCCGCCCTCGAAGCCGTCCATCTCCACCAGCAGCTGGTTGAGGGTCTGCTCGCGCTCGTCGTGGCCGCCGCCCAGGCCGGCACCGCGGTGGCGGCCGACCGCGTCGATCTCGTCGATGAAGATGATGCAGGGGGCGTGCTTCTTGGCCTGCTCGAACATGTCGCGCACGCGGCTGGCGCCCACGCCCACGAACATCTCCACGAAGTCCGAGCCGGAGATCGAGAAGAACGGCACCCGCGCCTCGCCGGCGATGGCCTTGGCCAGCAGGGTCTTGCCGGTGCCCGGCGGGCCGACCATCAGCACGCCGCGCGGGATCTTGCCGCCCAGGCGCTGGAACTTGGACGGATCGCGCAGGAACTCGACCAGCTCGGCGACCTCCTCCTTGGCCTCGTCGCAGCCGGCCACGTCGGCGAAGGTGACCTTGACCTGGTCCTCGCCCTGCAGCTTGGCGCGCGACTTGCCGAAGGACATGGCGCCCTTGGCGCCGCCTCCGCCGCCCTGCATCTGCCGCATCATGAAGATCCAGAAGCCGATCAGCAGCAGCACCGGCAGGAAGTTCAGCACGATGCCCCAGAAGCCCGGTCCGGTGGACGGCTTCTCGCGCACGATGTCCACGTTCTTGCTGACCAGCTGGTCGATCAGCTTGCCGTCCATCGGCCCGACCACCTGGCCCTCGGTGCCGTCGGTGCGGCGGTAGCGGATGGCGTTGGCGGTGAAGGTGCTCTCGTCGGTGAACACCACCGAGCGGATGCGGCCGGCGTCCACGTCCTGCAGGAAGCGGGTGTAGCTGGGGGTCTCGCCCGCGGCCACGGTGCCGCCGCCGCGCGGCGAAAGGCTCTGGAAGACCACCATCAGCACGACGGCGACGACCACCCAAAGCAGCAGATTCTTGGTCAAGTCGTTCATCCTCATCGGCTCCGGTGTCCCGTTCTTTCCTGCATGTCCTGAAAAATTGCCGCCGGCGTCCGGGCCAGCTTACTTCATCTGTGCCAGCTTGCCCTGGCCGAGGGCATAGACTTCCGGCGAACGCTTGCGCGAGGCCGCCGGCTTGCGGATCGCCACCTTGGCGTAGCGGCGCCGCAGCTGGCGCACGTACTCGTCGAACCCGACTCCCTGGAACAGCTTGATCAGGAAGGCGCCGCCGGGGCGCAGGTGGTTGTCGGCGAAGTCCAGCGCCAGCTCGGCCAGGTACATGGCCCGCGGCTGGTCGACCGCGTCCACGCCACTCATATTGGGGGCCATGTCCGAAAGGACAAGATCCACGGGCTGGCCGTCCAGCAGCGTCTCCAGCTGGGATAAGACGGCATCCTCCCTGAAATCCCCATGAAGGAACTCGACCCCGGCCAGGGGCGGCATCTCCAGGATGTCCAGGGCCACGACCCGGCCGCTGTCGCCCAGGGCCTGGCGCACGTACTGCGACCAGCCGCCCGGGGCGGCGCCGAGGTCGACCACGACCATGCCCGGCCGCAGCAGGCGGTCGCGCTCCAGCAGCTCCTCGAGCTTGTAGGCGGCGCGCGAACGCAGGCCCTCGGCCTGGGCCTTCTTCACGTAGGGATCGGAGAAGTGCTCGCG
This sequence comes from Pseudoxanthomonas sp. SGNA-20, assembly GCF_003931635.1. Taxonomy (NCBI): domain Bacteria; kingdom Pseudomonadati; phylum Pseudomonadota; class Gammaproteobacteria; order Lysobacterales; family Lysobacteraceae; genus Pseudoxanthomonas; species Pseudoxanthomonas sp. SGNA-20. Next base: position 268,755 of record NZ_RRYK01000001.1, read on the forward strand.
GAGCCAGCGGTGGCTGCTCTTGCTGCGGGAGCTGCGTGACATGCGATGGGAAGCCGGGCGCGCTGCCCGCGGCGTGACGGGTCGCCATGATACCCTGATCCGCCCGCAAGCCCCTCCGCATCCGCATGTCCGTTGCCCTTACCCCTGCCCAGACCCGTTTCCTCCGTGGCCAGGCCCACAGCCTCAAGGCCCTGATGCAGGTGGGCGGCAAGGGCATCACCCCGGCCCTGGTGGCCGAGCTGGACCAGGTCCTGGAGCGGCACGAGCTGGTCAAGGTGAAGGTCGGCGCCGAGGACCGCGAGGCCCGCGACGCGATGATCGCCGAGCTGGCCGGCCAGACCGGGGCCGCCCTGGTGCAGCGCATCGGGCATACCGTCACGCTGTACCGCCCGTCGAAGGAAGCGCCCGCGATCGTGCTGCCGCGCGCGTAAGCGGCGCCAGGAGCCGTCCATGCAGCTGAGCCACGAACGCCCGGATTACGGGTTCGTCCTGCGCGGGGCCGACGCCACCAGCGCCCGCGTGAACGACCAGGTGCTGACCCGCAGCTTCGCCATTGCCCCGGACCACCTGCTGGAGGACTGGGACGCCCCGGCCTCGGCCGCCGCCCTGGAGCCGGCCCACCTCGCGCCCCTGCTGGCCCTGGAGCCGGAACTGGTGGTGCTGGGCACGGGCGCACGCCAGGTCTTTCCCCCGGCCGCGGCCCTGGCCGCCTGCCTGACCCGCGGCATCGGCATCGAGGCCATGGACAACGCCGCCGCCGCCCGCACCTACAACGTGCTGGCCGGCGAGGGCCGCCGCGTGGTGGTGGCCATGCTGCTGGGCTGAACCGGGCGCACGCGGCTGGCGGGCACGAACGGCCCGCGACGGATCACACGAGGCTGGATCCGGGACGCAGTGCGCCTGGCTTTCAGCCCACCCAAGCCTCGTCCTGCGCCCTCCTGAAGCCACTGGGTCCCGGCTTTCGCCGGGACGACGGAGCCTGCCGGGCCGGGGATCCGCCCCTGCGTGCCAGCTGCGCGTGTTACTTCTTCGGCAGGTAGAGAAGCGGATCCACGGGTTTTCCGTTGTAGCGGGTCCGGGGCGCGCGCTTGCGATCCGCCAGGGTCGCGCGCGGACCGGACGCCCGGCGCATGCAGGCGCCGGGCTGGGGATCCGCCCCTGCGTGCCAGCTGCGCCGGTTACCTCTTCGGCAGGTACAGCTGCGGATCGACCGGCTTGCCGTTGTAGCGGATCTCGAAATGCAGCTTGTCCCGGTCGGTGCCGGTACGGCCCATTTCCGCGATCTGCTGCCCGGCCTTCACCGCCTGGCCTTCGGCCACCAGGCGCTTGCGGTTGTGGCCGTAGGCCGACAGCCACTGCTCGTTGTGCTTGACGATGATCAGCTCGCCATAGCCGACCAGGCCGGCGCCGGAATACACCACCACGCCGTCGGCAGCGGCATTGACCGCCTGGCCGCTGCTGCCGGCGATGTCGATGCCCTGGCGGGTGGCATTGCCCTCGACGAAGGTGGCGATGACCACGCCCTGCGCCGGCCACTGCCAGCGGATGCCACTGGCCACCGGGGCCGCGGCCGGCCGCTGCGCGCCGGAGGTGCCGGTGGAGGCGGCCGGGGCCTGGGCCTGCGTCCGCGTCCCGCCGCTGCTGGCGGTGGTGCCGGAGGCGGCAGGCTTGCTGCTGCCGCTGCCGGCGCCCAGGGCCAGGCGCTGGCCTGGGTAGATGGTGTACGGCGGGGCCAGGTTGTTCCAGCGCGCCATGTCCGCCACCGTGGTGTTGTGGCGGCGGGCGATGGAATAAAGCGTGTCCCCGCGCTGGACCACCACGGACTTGCCGGGCTGGCCCTTCGAGGAGGCCGCGGCCTGCCCGGCGCTCGTGCCTCCGGACTGGGGCGTGCGCACCACGGTGCTCTTGGCGCAGGCGGCCAGCATGGCCAGCAGCACCAGCGCGGCCAGCAGGCGCGCGAACGGGGTCAGACCCTCGGGTTTCATGCGAACTTCGCCCTCCACACAAGCACGGCCACCGCGGCGGCGACCAGCGCGGTCGCGACCCACCCCAGCGGCTCGATCCAGCGCCGCAGCGCCTCGGCCGCGCGCGCGCCGCCGAAGCGGATCGCCGCCGCCAGCAGGTACACGCGCTTGCCGCGCCCGACCAGCATGCTCAGGAAATACGGCAGCAACGGCACCCCGACGATACCCGAGGCCCACGTGAAGACCTTCATCGGGATCGGCATGAACCCGCCCAGCACCAGGAACCAGAACACCGCCCAGGGCGACTCCACCATCTTCGCCTGGATCGTGGCGATGCCCTCCTCGATCTTCGAGAGCATGCCCATCCATTCCAGCAGCGGCTTGACCGCCTCGAAGGCGAAGTGGCCCAGGGCGTAGCCGACCATGGCGCCGGCCATCGAGCCGGCCAGGCTCAGGCTGGCGAACCGCCAGCCCCGCTTCGGCTGGGCCACGCACATCGGCGCCAGCATCACCTCCGGCATCACCGGGAAGAAGATGGCCTCGATGAAGCTGAGGACGGTCAGGTAGGTCGGGGCGCGGGGATGGGCGGCCCAGCTCAGGGCGCGGTCGTAGAGGGGGCCGAATACCTGCATGCGCTCAGTCCAGGGTTCCTGCCAGCAGCGGCACGAACACCACCGGCGCCAGCGTCTGTTCTTCGATCGATCCATCCGGCCGCTTGGCCAGCCGCAGCAGCGACTGCGCCGAGGCGCCACCCACCGGCGCCACCAGGACGCCGCCTACCGCCAGCTGGTCCAGCAGCGCCTGGACCAGGGCCGGGGCGGCAGCGGTGACCAGGATCGCATCGTACGGGCCGTGCTCGGCCCAGCCCACCCGGCCGTCATCGTGCTTGCTGCGCACGTTCAGGCCCAGGGCGCGGAAGCGCCGGCGCGCCTGCCGCAGCAGTTCGCCGATGCGCTCGACCGTGTACACCTCCAGCCCCAGCGCGGCCAGGATCGCCGCCTGGTAGCCGGAACCGGTACCGATCTCCAGCACCCTCTTCGGCTGCGCCGCCAGGATCGCCTCGGTCATGCGCGCCACCACCCAGGGCTGGGAGATGGTCTGGCCGTGGCCGATCGGCAGCGCGGTGTCCTCGTAGGCGCGGCTGGCCAGGGCCTCGTCCACGAACAGGTGGCGCGGCACCACGCGCACCGCGTTGAGCACGTTCTCGTCGGTGATGCCGCCGTTGGCGCCGCCCTCGCGCAGGCGCTGGACCAGGCGGTCGCGCACGCGCTGGGAGGTCATGCCGACCCCGACGGCCTCCGGCTGCAGGCGCAGGCGCGGGGTCACGCCGAGGCCTCCGGGTCGTTGCCTGCCAGCGCCGCGGTCAGGCCGCCGACCCAGCCGGCGACCTTCTCCAGCGCCTGGTAGCGGGTCAGGTCGACGTGGATCGGGGTGATCGAGATGTGCCCGGTGCGCACGGCGTGGAAGTCGGTGCCAGGGCCGGCGTCCTGTTCCGGGCCGGCCGGGCCGATCCAGTACACGGTGCGGCCGCGCGGATCGGGCTGGGCCACGCAGGCCTCGGCGCGGTGGCGGTTGCCCAGGCGGGTGACCTCGAAGCCGCGCAGCGCGTCCCAGGCCAGGTCCGGCACGTTGACGTTGAGGATGGTGTCGGCCGGCAGCGGGTCGGCCTTCAGCCGCGCCACGATCTCCACCGCCGCGCGCGCCGCGGTCTCGTAGTGCTTCGCCTCGTGGTTGCGCGTGTCCAGCGACACCGCCACCGCCGGCAGGCCGAGGAAGCGGCCTTCCATCGCCGCCGACACGGTGCCGGAATAGATGACGTCGTCGCCCAGGTTGGCGGTGTTGTTGATCCCGGAGACCACGATGTCCGGCTCGAACTCGAACATGCCGGTCAGGGCCAGGTGCACGCAGTCGGTCGGCGTACCGGCCACCGAGCAGGTGTAGTGGTCGAGCCGCTTGACCCGGATCGGCAGGTCCAGGGTGAGCGAATTGCTCGCGCCGGACCGGTCGCGGTCGGGCGCCACCACATAGACCTCGTGCCCCGCGTCGCGCAGCCCCTGGGCCAGGGCGTGGATGCCGGGGGCATCGACGCCATCGTCGTTGCTAACCAGTACGCGCATGGGCTTCCTCGAAAACGACCCGATGATACCGGAAGCGTCGCGCCCGTCGCCCGGCAGCGGTTCGCAGTGCGGCTGCGCTACCCTTCGCCAATGCACGAGGATGAAGACGATGCCGCCCTGTTCCGCGCCGCGGTCGGCAAGGTGGACCCGCTGCGGACCGACGCCGCGCCGCCGCCGGAACGGCCGCGGCCGCGTCCGGCCGTGCGCCGCGAGGACGACGGCGGCGACGCGCGCGGCATGGCCGGACTGCTCGCCGGGTCGCCGGATGCGGTGCTGTTGCGCGGCGATGCCAGCGCGTTCCGCCGCGAGCGGGTCAACGCGCGCGACTGGCAACGCCTGCGCCGCGGCCAGTTCGCCGCCCAGGACGAACTGGACCTGCACGGCGCCAGCGCGCTGGAGGCGGAGATGCTGGTGGCGCGCTTCCTGGCCGAATCGCTGGACGCCGGCTTCGGCTGCGTGCGCATCGTCCACGGCAAGGGCGGCGCCGGCGGCGTGCCGGTGCTGAAGAACCTGGTCGACCGCCTGCTGCGCCAGCGCGGCGAGGTGCTGGCCTTCCATTCCGCGCCGCCGGCCCAGGGCGGCACCGGCGCGCTGCTGGTGCTGCTGTCGCGGCGCTGAGCCCGGGCGGAGCCGGGGCACTTGCCGGGGACGCTAGAATGCGCGCCATGGACCATCCCGAATTCACCGCCGCCGCCCTGGCCGAGCGCTTCTCGCTGCAGCTGCAGGGCGACGGCGCCACGCCCGTGCGCGGCGTCGCCACCCTCGCCAGCGCCGGCCCCGGCCAGCTGGCCTTCCTCGCCAACCCGCGCTACCGCGGCCAGCTCGCCACCACCGCCGCCGCGGTGGTGGTGGTGCGCGCCGAGGACGCCGGGGACGTACGCGGCACCGCGCTGATCGCGCGCGACCCGTACGTGGCCTTCGCCCGCATCTCCGCCCTGTTCGAGCGGGTGCCGGCGCGCGCGCCCGGCATCCATCCCAGCGCGGTGGTCGATCCGACCGCCGAGGTCTCGCCGGACGCGCATATCGGCCCGTTCGTTTCCATCGGCGCCCGGTCGAAGGTCGCCGCCGGCTGCGTGGTCGGCCCCGGCTGCGTCATCGGCGACGACTGCGAACTGGGCGAAGGCTGCGAGCTGCAGGCCCGGGTGACGCTGTACACCCGCGTGCGCCTGGGCAAGCGCGTGCGCATCCTCCCTGGCGCGGTGCTGGGCGCGGCCGGCTTCGGCCTGGCCATGGACGCCGGCCACTGGGTCAACGTGCCGCAGCTGGGCGGCGTGGTGGTCGGCGACGACTGCGAGATCGGCGCCAACAGCTGCATCGACCGCGGCGCGCTGGACGACACCGTCCTCGAGGAGGACGTGCGCATCGACAACCTGGTCCAGATCGGCCACAACGTGCGCATCGGCGCGCACACCGCCATGGCCGGCTGCTCGGCCGCGGCCGGCAGCGCGAAGATCGGCCGCTATTGCCTGGTCGGCGGCGGCGCCGGCATCCTCGGCCACCTCGAGGTGGCCGACAAGGTGCTGGTCACGGCCATGTCGCTGGTCACCCATTCCATTCGCGAGCCGGGCGAGTACTCCTCCGGCACCCCGCTAACCGACAACCGCACCTGGCGGAAGAACGCCGCCCGGTTCAAGCAACTGGACGCGCTGGCGCGCCGCGTCATCGCCTCCTCCCAGGGAAGCCCCGAATGAACGAAACCGTGCAGTTGCCCATCGACGTCACCACCATCCGGACGCTGATTCCGCACCGCTATCCGTTCCTCCTGGTCGACCGGGTCGACGAGCTGGACATCGAGGGCAAGCGCATCGTCTGCCGCAAGAACGTCTCGATCAACGAGCCCTACTTCCAGGGCCACTTCCCGGGCCAGCCGATCATGCCCGGCGTGCTGATCATCGAGGCCCTGGCCCAGGCCGGCGGCGTGCTGACCCAGCTGTCCATGGGCCGCGACGCGCAGTCCAAGCTGTTCTACATGGTCAAGGTCGAGAACGCCCGCTTCAGCAAGCAGGTGGTGCCCGGCGACGTGCTGGAGCTGCACGTGTGCGTCAAGCGCGTGATCCGCAACATGGCCGTGTACTACGGCGAAGCCAAGGTCGACGGCGAGGTAGTCGCATGCGCCGAGGTGCTGTGCGCCGGCACCCGCGAGTGACCAGGAAACTTCCATGAACGACAAGGCCCGGATCCATCCCACCGCCGTGATCGATCCCTCCGCCCGCCTGGGCGAGGGCGTCAGCGTCGGCGCCTACACCGTGATCGGCCCGGAGGTCGAAATCGGCGACGGCTGCCAGATCGGCCCGCACTGCAGCTTCACCGGGCCCACCCGGATCGGCCGCGAGAACCGCTTCATCGGCCATTGCGCGATCGGCGGCGAACCGCAGGACAAGAAGTTCGCCGGCGAGCGCACCGAGCTGGTGATCGGCGACCGCAACGTGTTCCGCGAGTTCGTCACCGTCAACCGCGGCACCGGCGGCGGCGGCGGCGTCACCCGCATCGGCAACGACAACTGGCTGCTGGCCTACAGCCACGTCGCCCACGACTGCATCGTCGGCAACAACTGCGTGTTCTCCAACAACACCACCCTGGCCGGCCACGTCACCGTGGGCGACTGGGTGATCATCAGCGGCTTCGCCGGTGCCCACCAGTTCTGCCGCATCGGCGACCACGCCTTCCTCGGCATGGGCGCGCTGGTCAACGGCGACGTGCCGCCGTTCACCATGGTCGGCGGCAACTCGCTGGGGCGCCCGCGCGGCATCAACAGCGAGGGCCTCAAGCGCCGTGGCTTCGCGCCCGAGCGCATCGCCGCGATCAAGCGCGCCTACCGCACCCTGTACGTGGCCGGGCTGCCGCTGGCCGAGGCCCGCGAGCAGCTCGGCGTGCAGGCCCAGGCCAGCGACGACGTGCGCCAGCTGCTTGAGTTCATCGACGGCGGCGAGCGTCCCCTGCTGCGCTGATGGCCATGCCCGCGCCCGCCCCCGCAGTCCGCACCCGCGGCGGCCTGGCCCCGCGGATCCTGCTGGTCGCCGGCGAAGCCTCCGGCGACGGCCTCGGCGCCGGCCTGGTCGAGGCCCTGCGCCGGCGCTACCCGGACGCCAGGTTCGCCGGGATCGGCGGCGACGCCATGCGCCGCGCCGGCGTGGAGACCTGGTACGACGCCAGCGAGCTGGCGGTGATGGGCCTGGCCGAGGTGCTGCGCCACCTGCCGCGGCTGCTGAAGCTGCGTGGCGAGCTGCGCAGCCGCGGCCTGGCCTGGGGCCCGGACGTGGTCGTGGGCATCGACGCCCCGGACTTCAACCTCGGCCTGGAGCGCTGGTTCCGCCAGCGCGGCGTACCGGCCGTGCACTACGTCAGCCCCTCGGTCTGGGCCTGGCGCGAGAAGCGCGCCGGGAAGATCGGCGCCAGCGCCGACCGCGTGCTGTGCCTGTTCCCGATGGAGCCGGCGATCTACGCCCGCCATGGCGTGGACGCGCGCTTCGTCGGCCACCCGATGGCCGACGCCATGCCGCTGCACCCGGACCGTGCCGGCGCCCGCGCGCGCCTGGGCCTGCCAGTGGACGCGCCGGTACTGGCGGTGCTGCCGGGCAGCCGCCTCGGGGAGATCGGCCGCCTGGGCGACACCTTCCTGCGCGCGGCCTGGCAGGTCAGCGAGGTGCTCAAGCCGCTGCACGTGGCGATCCCGGCCGCCAACGCCGCCGGCCGCGAACTGCTCCAGCAGCAGCTGCGGCGCTCGCCGCTGCGCTCCAGCCACACCCACCTGTTCGACGGCCGCGCGCGCGACGTGCTCGCCGCCGCCGACGTGGTCCTGCTGGCCTCCGGCACCGCCACCCTGGAGGCCATGCTGTCCAAGCGGCCAATGGTGGTCGGCTATCGCGTCTCGCCGCTGACCTACCGCATCGTCAAGGCGCTGGGCCTGCTCAAGGTCGAGCGCTACGCCCTGCCCAACGTGCTGGCGGGCAAGGACCTGGCCCCGGAACTGATGCAGGACGACTGCACCCCCGACGCGCTGGCGGCGGCGGTGCTGCACTGGTTCAACCAGCCGGACGCGATCCAGGCGCTGCTGCCGGAGTACGAACGCCTGCACCGGGAATTGCGCCGCGATGCCTCGGCCTCGGCGGCCGACGCCATCGCCGAGCTGCTCGGCGGCCACGGGGGCGCGGCATGAGCCGGCGCGCCCTGCGCGTGGCCCGCAGCTTCATGCCCGAGGGGGCCGACGGCGGGCTGTTCCCGATCGACCGCAGGCAGCTGCGCGTGGCCGGCGTGGACGAGGCCGGGCGCGGCCCGCTGGCCGGCCCGGTGGCGGTGGCCGCGGTGGTGCTGGATCCGCGCCGGCGCATCCGCGGCCTGGACGATTCCAAGAAGCTCAGCCACGCCCAGCGCGAGGACCTGTACCCGCGCATCGTCGAGCGCGCCCTGGCCTGGCACGTGGAGCTGGTCCCGGTCGAGGAGATCGACCGCCTGAACATCCTGCAGGCGACCCTGGAGGGCATGCGCCGCTGCGTGCTGGCGCTGGGCGAACACGCCCAGCTGGCGCGGATCGACGGCAACATGCTGCCGCGCTCGCTGCCGTGCATGGCCGAGGCGATCGTCGGCGGCGACGCCCTGGAGCCGGCGATCATGGCCGCCTCGATCCTGGCCAAGGTCAGCCGCGACCGGCTGATGTGCCAGCTGCACGAGGAATTCCCGGTCTACGGCTTCCACGAGCACAAGGGCTACGCCACCCCCGCGCACCTGGCGGCGCTGGCCAGCCACGGCCCCTGCGTGCACCACCGCCGCAGCTTCGCGCCGGTGCGGCAGGCGGCCGGCGAACAGGTCCCGGCCCCGGCCGAGGCCGTCCAGCCCGGCGACCTGGCGCTGGCCTGACCCCTGCGGCCCGGCCGGCGCGGCAAACGAAACGGCCCGCGTGAGCGGGCCGTTTGCATGTGGCGCTTAGTGGTGGTGGCCGCCGTCGCCGTGCACGTGCCCGTGCTCGACCTCCTCGGCGCTGGCCTCGCGCACCTCGACGATCTCCACGTCGAAGTGCAGGTCCTTGCCCGCCATCGGGTGGTTGAGGTCCACGTCCACCACGCTGTGGCCGACCTTGTGCACGGTCACCGCGCGCGGGCCGAAGTTGGTCTGCAGCACCACCTGCATGCCCGGGGCCAGCCTGGTATTGCCGAAGTGCTTCTTCGGGATGCGCTGGGTCAGGCCCTCGCGGCGCTCGCCGTAGGCCTCGGCCGCCGGGACGTCGACGCTGAAGCTGTCGCCGGCCTGCTTGTCCATCATCGCCTGCTCCAGGCCGGGGATGATGTTGCCGTGCCCGATGAGGATCGCGATCGGCTCACGCTCCTTCGAGCTCTCCAGCGGCTCCTGGCCGACCTCGGAGACGGTGTAGTGGAAACGGACGACGCGGTCTTTTTCGATCTTCATGCGGAACTCGGGAATGGCTGCCGGCGGCAGCAGGGGTGGGCGGCTTGCCGGCCGCGGGAACCGCGGCCATGATGGCCGCCGTGAGGAAAGCCCCGCATTATCCCGTCCCCATCCCCTCGTTGCCAGCCGTGGCATGGGGTGCCCTGGCGGCGGTGGTGCTGCTTGCCGCCGGCTGCGGCGGCGGCAAGACCACCCGCCCTTCCGCCCAGGCCCCGGTGCAGACCCGCCACTGGCCGCAGGTCGCCCCGGCCAACCCGGCGGCGGCCAATGCCGTGGTCCTGCGCGCCCTGAGCCTGGTCGGCACCCCGTACCGCTACGGTGGCAACACCCCGGAGAGCGGTTTCGACTGCAGCGGGCTGGTCAACTACGTCTACCGCGACATGCTGGACCTGCGCCTGCCGCGTACCTCGCGCGAACTGGCCCAGGTCCAGGGCCCGCGGATCGCCCCGGAAAAGCTGGCCGCCGGCGACCTGGTGTTCTTCGGCAGCGGGCGCCAGGTCAACCACGTGGGCATCTACGTCGGCGAAGGCCGCTTCGTCCACGCCCCCACCAGCGGCGGCACCGTCCGCCTGGACCACCTGGACGGCTACTACTGGCGCGACCACTACAGCGGTGCGCGGCGGGTGTTGCGTTGAAACGTGACGCCTATTGGAACGATTCACGGGATTTTAACTTTTTGTGAACATCAACCCGGCGTGAAGCCGGCATCATCCCCCGGTCCTTTTTTCGTAACGACCGCGTGACGACCGAAGCCCGCGCCCTGCGCACTCCTGCCGCCACCCAGGCCCGCTCCCGCGCGCGCCTGCTGTTCCTGCTGTGCACCGTCCTGCCGGTCGCGCCGGCCATGGCCGCGCCCGAGCCGGCGCCGGTGGAGCCGGAGCCGCTGGCCCCGGCCACGATCCTGGAAGTGCCCGCCCCCGTGCCCCAGGCCGTACCGGCCACGGCGGCGGTGCCTGCCGCGGCGGCCGCGCCGCAGGCCGGCGGCCTGCGCGGCAAGGCCGACGCCGCGGCCAGCGCCACCCTGGCGGTGCTGCTGCCCCACCTGTCGCGCAACGACGGCATGCTGCTGGACCGTTCGGCGAATTTCGCCGGCGACGTCAACCGCCTGCTCAACCAGGAGGGCGAACAGGCCGGCGGCAAGCTGGAGCAGGTGGTCAAGGCGGCCATGGGCCTGCTGGGGACCCCGTACCGCTGGGGCGGCTCCGGCCCGGACGGCTTCGACTGCAGCGGCCTGGTCAGCTACGTGTTCCGCAACGCCCTGGGCATCGAACTGCCGCGCGCCTCGCGCGACATGGCGACCCGCTCCGACGGCAAGCTGATCCGCAGCCGCGACGAACTGAACCCCGGCGACCTGGTGTTCTTCGGCGCCCGCGGCCGCATCAACCACGTCGGCATCTACGTCGGCAGCGGCCAGTTCCTGCATGCGCCCAGCCGCGGCAAGGACGTGCGCGTGGACAGCCTGGCCTCCGGCTACTGGGGCAGCCGCTTCGTGCAGGCGCGCCGGGTCGAGATCTGACCCATCCCGCACCGCCGTTCCAGCGAAGGCCGCCGCAAGGCGGCCTTCGCCGTTTCCGGACCCGTTCCGCCCTGGCGCGCGCCAGGTACCGCCCGGCACCAATCCCCGGCCTGCGCCGGTAGCGCCGCCAGGCCCGGGGCGCTAGTCGCGCACATCGGTGGGCTCGATCCCGACGTTGCTGGAAGCCCGTTCGTACACCTGGCGGTCCAGCAGCCCGGTTTCCTTGGCCACCAGCACCGGCACCAGCATCTGCCCGGTGACGTTGGTCATCGTCCGCATCATGTCCAGCACCCGGTCGATCGCCACAAGCAGGGCGATGCCCTCCAGCGGCAGCCCGGCGGCGCTGAGCACCAGGGTCACCATCACGATCGCCGTGCCCGGCACCCCGGCGGTGCCGAAGCTGCCCAGCACCGAGGCCAGCAGGATCACGAAGTACTGGTTGGCGCTCAGGTCCAGGCCGAAGTACTGGGCCACGAACACGCTGGTCAGGGCCGGGTAGATCGCGCCGCAGCCGTCCATCTTGATGCTCGCGCCCAGCGGCACGGCGAAGGCGGCGTAGTCCTTGTCCACGCCCAGGTTGTGGGTGGCGCAGCGCATCGCCACCGGCATCGAGGCGAAGCTGGAGGAACTGACGAAGGCCACCTGCATGCCCGCGGCCGCGCCGCGGAAGAACTTCAGCGGATTGAGTCCATGCGCCAGCAGCAGACCGCCGTAGCCCAGCACGATGTGCAGGGCGCAGGCCAGGTACAGGGCGAACACGAAGGTGCCCAGCGGCAGCAGCTTCTCGAACCCGTAGCTGCCGACCAGTCCGGCGATCAGGCCGAAGGTACCCAGCGGGGTCATCTCCAGCACGAAGCGGGTGACCTGGACCATGGCGTCGCTGGCCTCGCCCACCAGCGCGCGCAGGCGCGCGGTCTTCTCGCCCAGCTTGACCAGGGCGAAGCCCAGCAGGCCGGCGAAGAAGATCACCTGCAGGATCTTGCCCTCGGCCAGGGCCTTGAACGGGTTGGTCGGGACCACGTCCAGCAGCACCTGCACCGGGGTCGGCACCTCGCGCGGGGTGTAGTCGGCGGGCATCTCCAGCCCGCTGAGCCCGGTGCCGGGCTTGAGCACCAGGCCCACCGCCAGGCCCACGCACACCGCCAGCGCCGCGGTGGCGGCGAACCACGCGAAGGTGCGCCCCCCCAGCGCCGCCACCGACTTCTGGCCGTGCAGCGAGGCCACCGCGTTGACCACCGCGAACAGCACCAGCGGCACCGCGATCATGCGGATCAGGTTGACGTAGACCGTGCCCAGCGGGCCCAGCCAGGTCTGCGCCGCCGGGCCCAGCAGCCAGCCGGCCAGGGCGCCGAGCACGAAGCCGCCAAGCACGCGCTGCCAGAAGGGAATGGCCAGCCAGGCCTTGACCAGGTTCATCTGCAATCCGGGATGCTGCAATGGCGGAACGATACCCGGATGCAACCGGGCTGGCGATGCTGCCACTGGAACGCCGATATGTCATAGGCACGACATTGGCAACGTCCGATAATGCGCGCCCCACCCACCACGCACGCACCGTGGCCGTGGCCGCGCGCCAGCGCGGACCTGGCGCGGCCACCTGCGCCGATTCCGGACCCGCAATGCCCCGTCATACCCGCGCCCTGCCCCTGGCCCTGCTCTCCGCCCTGCTGCCCGCCGCCTGCGCCAGCACCCCGCCCACGGCTCCTGCGCCGGCCAGCGCACCGCGGGTGCAGGTTCCGGCCATCGCCCATCCCGATGGCGAGACCCCGCAGTGGTGGTACCGCAACGGCGCCGCGGCCGCCGCGGCCAATGGCGCCATGTCGGGCAAGGCGAAGAACGTCATCCTGTTCCTCGGCGACGGCATGAGCCTGACCACGGTGGCCGCCGCGCGCATCCTCGAGGGCCAGCGCAAGGGCGGCCCGGGCGAGGAGAACCTGCTGAGCTGGGAGCGTTTCCCGCACACCGCCTTCAGCAAGACCTACAACGTCGACGCGCAGACGCCGGACTCGGCCGGCACCATGACCGCCATCACCACCGGCGTGAAGACCCACATGGGCGCGATCGGCGTGTCCGCCGGCAAGCGCAACGACTGCGCCGACAGCCTCGGCAAGCAGCGCCTGACCTGGCTGCACCTGGCCGACGCCGCGGGCATGGCCACCGGCATCGTCAGCACCGCGCGCCTGACCCACGCCACCCCGGCCGCGACCTGGGCGCACGCGCCCGACCGCAACTGGGAAAACGACGCGGCCATGCCGGCCGAGGCCCATGCCCAGGGCTGCATCGACATCGCCCGGCAGATGGTCTCCACCCCGTACGGCCCCGGCCCGAAGGTGATGCTCGGCGGCGGCCGCGGCCAGTTCCTGCCGGCCGGCACGCCCGACCCCGAATATCCGGACAAGACCGGCCTGCGCCGCGACGGCCGCGACCTGGTCGCCGAATGGAAGGCCGCCCACCCCGGCGGCGTGTACGTGTGGAACCGGCAGCAGCTGCAGGCCGCGGCCGACGCCCCGGCGGTGCTGGGCCTGTTCGAGCACGACCACATGCAGTTCGAGCACGAGAAGGACCGCGCCGCCGAGCCCACCCTGGCCGAGCTGACCGCCGAGGCGATCCGGCGCCTGTCGCGCGAGCCGGGCGGCTTCGTGCTGATGGTCGAGGGCGCGCGCATCGACCACGCCAACCACCACGGCAACGCCTTCCGCGCCCTGGACGAGACCGTGGCCCTGTCCGAGGCCGTGCGCGTGGCTGCGGAAATGACCTCGCCCGAGGACACCCTGATCCTGGTCACCGCCGACCATTCGCACTCGCTGAACTTCGTCGGCTACCCGGCCCGCGGCAACCCGATCCTCGACAAGGTCCGCGACGCGCCCGGCGAGGACGGCAAGCCCGGCGCCTACGCCCTGGACAACACCGGCCTGCCCTACACCACCCTCAGCTATGCCAACGGCCCCGGCCACACCGGCGCCAGCAACCGCCAGCCGGCCGGTCCGAAGACCTATCCGCACAACCCCTCGTCCTCGCAGCCGGCGCAGGGCCGCCCCGACCTGACCCAGGTCGACACCACCCATCCGGACTACATGCAGGAGGCGCTGGTGCCGCTGAAGTCCGAATCGCACGGCGGCGAAGACGTAGGCATCTGGGCACGCGGCCCGGGCAGCGAGGCGGTGCGCGGCACCCTCGAGCAGAACACGATCTTCCACCTGATCGTGCAGGCCACCCCGAAGCTGCGCGAGCGCCTGTGCGCCGCCGGCACCTGCGACGCCAACGGCGTGCCGGTGGAACTGCCGCAGCCGGAGCAGTTCCGCCGCAAGGACTGAGCCGGAAAACGCGACGGGCCGCTTCCTGCGAAGCGGCCCGCCTGCTTTGCGGGTGTCCGGTCCGGGACCGGCTCAGAACGGCTTGGCCAGCACCAGCCAGACGATGGCCAGCAGCACCAGCACCGGCAGTTCGTTGAACACCCGCAGCGCGCGCGCCGAGGCCAGCGGCTTGCCGGCGGCGGCGTTCTTCAGCCAGCGCCCGGTGAGCACGTAATAGACCACCAGCAGCACGACCAGGGCCAGCTTGGCGTGCAGCCAGCCGGCCGGCGAACCGACCATGGTGGGGAAGCCGCCGACCACGCGGTGGCCCAGCCACAGCACCAGGCCGGCGACGAAGGCCAGCCCGAACATGTTGTGGCCGAAGCGGTACAGGCGGCGCCCCATCAGCAGCAGGCGCGCGCGCACCGCCGCCTGGTCGCCGGCCTCGGCCACGTTGACCAGGATCCGCGGCAGGTAGAACACCGACGACATCCAGGCCACCACGAACAGGATGTGGAAGGACTTCACCCAGAGATAGGCCGAATACATGCGCGTCACCTGCGGTTGGGATGCGCGGATTGTCGGCCATCGCGCGCGCGGCGTCGAACCCGGTGCGTGGCGCGGCATATCGGCTCCGGCCTTGCCGGGGATCCGCCTGCCGGAAGCCGCCGGACCTGCCATCGGCGGGTGTCGCGGGACCGGAACCCCTAAACTGCGGCGCCTGGCGCAAGCGGCGACGGCGACTGCCACGCCCGGTCCCGTCGCTTCGGATTCCGCCTGCGCCCCTCCCCGCCACGCTCCCGAACCCATGACCAAGACCTACGACCGCGCCTACTTCGACCGCTGGTACCGGCAGCACCACATCCAGGACCCGCGCCGGCTCGAGCGCAAGGTGGCGCTGGCGGTGGCCACTGCCGAGTACTACCTGGAGCGCCCCATCCGCACGGTGCTGGACATCGGCTGCGGCGAAGGCGCCTGGCGCGCGCCGCTGCTGAAGCTGCGGCCGAAGGCCAGCTACCTGGGCTTCGATTCCAGCGAGTACGCCGTCGCCCGCCACGGCGCACGCCGCAACCTGCACCTGGCCCGCTTCGGCGATTTCGAATGGCTGCGCCCGTGCGCGCCGGTGGACCTGCTGGTGTGCGCGGACGTGATCCACTACCTGCCCACGCGCGAGCTCGGCCGGGGCCTGCCCGGCCTGGCCGAGCTGTGCGGCGGCGTGGCCTTCCTCGAGGCGTTCACCGCCGAGGACGAATTCGAGGGCGATACCGAAGGCTTCCAGCCGCGCAAGGCCAGCTGGTACCGCAGGAAGTTCCAGCAGGCCGGACTGACCCCGGTCGGTTCCTACTGCTGGCTGGGCCCGCGCATGGCGGCCACTGCCGCCGCACTGGAGCGCGGCTGAGGCTCAGCCGGCGCAGCGCCGCGCCCAGGCATCGAGCACTGCCTCGATCGCCGCCAGGCCATCGGTCAGCGCAGCCGGCCCCGGCTGCAGGACCAGCGGCGAGCGGATCTCGTGCAGCTCGCCGTCGCGCACCGCCGGGATCGCATCCCAGCCCGGGCGCGCGGCGACCTTGTCCGGACGGAACTTCTTGCCGCACCAGGAGCCGAGGATGATGTCCGGCGCGCGCGCCACCACCACCGCCGGATCGGCCAGGATGCGGTCGCGCGCCAGCGGCTGCGCGGACAGCTCCGGGAAGACGTCCTCGCCGCCGGCGATGCGCACCAGCTCCGCCACCCACTGGATGCCGGTGATCAGCGGCTCGTCCCATTCCTCGAAGTAGACGCGCGGCCGCACGCCCCGCTGCTGCGCGCGTTCGCGCGCCGCATCCAGGCCGCGCCGCAGCTCGCCGGCCCAGGCGTCGGCCTTTGCCGCGGCACCGACCAGGGCACCGAGGCGGCGGATGTAGTCGAGGATGCCGTCGACGCTGCGGTGGTTGGCGATCCAGACTTCCACGCCACGCCGCACCAGCTCGGCGGCGATGTCGGCCTGGATGTCGGAGAAGCCGATCGCAAGATCCGGCCTGAGCGCCAGGATCGCCTCGACCCTGGCGCTGGTGAATGCGCTGACCTTGGGCTTCTCGCGCCGCGCCTGCGGCGGGCGCACGGTGAAGCCGCTGATGCCGACGATGCGGTCCTGCTCGCCCAGCGCGTAAAGGGTCTCCGTCGGCTCCTCGGTGAGGCAGACGATGCGGCGCGGCCCCATCACCCCACCCGCTTGCGGAAGTACACCACCCGCTCGGTCTCGACGAAGCCGCAGGCGCGGTGTGCGGCGTGGCTGGCGGTGTTGTCCAGCAGCGCGTCGGAAGCCAGCTCGGTGCAGCCCAGCGCGCGCGTCCAGCCTTCCACCGCGCGCAGCAGGGCGCGGCCCACGCCACGGCCACGCCAGGCCGGCGCCACGTACCAGGCCTCGAGGAAGCCCACCGGTGAACTGGTGGTGCCGTTGACGTAGTCGTGCCGCAGCGAGGCCTCGGCCAGGCCCACCAGTTCGCCGCCGACCTCGGCCACGAACATCCCGCCGTCGGCCGCGTGCAGCAGGTCGGAGGCCTCGCTGGCCAGCAGTTCCGGGTCCACCTCCGGCCACAGCGCGGCGCGCATCCCCGCCCAGGCCGGCAGGTCGGCCTTGCGCGGCGGGCGCACGCGCAGCTGCAGGTTCATGGCTGCAGCATCCGCTTGGACCAGGCGCCGTCCCCGCCGCGCTCGTAGCTCCAGCGCTCGTGCAGGCGGAAGCCGGCGCCGTACCAGAACTCGAACGAACGCGGCACCACCCGGAACCCGCTCCAGCCCGGCGGGCGCGGCACCGGGCCGTCGCGGAAGCGCGCCTCGGCCTCGGCCAGCGCGGCCTCGAACTCGGCGCGCGAGCCCAGGGTCTGCGACTGCCGCGAAGCCCAGGCGCCAAGCTGGCTCATGCGCGGGCGGCTGGCGAAATAGGCATCGGCCTCGGCGGCGTCCACCTGGCCGACCTCGCCTTCGATGCGCACCTGCACGCCCGCCTCGCGCAGGTGCCGCCACAGGAACAGCAGCGCGGCGTGCGGGTTGGCGCGCAGGTCGCGGCCCTTGGGGCTGTCCAGGTGGGTGTAGAACACGAAGCCACGCTCGTCGTGGGCCTTGAGCAGCACCGTGCGCGCGTGGGGCCGGCCCTGGGCGTCGGCGGTGGCCACGGTCATCGCATTGGGATCGGCCATGCCGCTGGCGCGCGCCTCCTCCAGCAGTTGTCCGAAGGTCTGCAGGGCCTCGGCGTACAGCGGATCGGTCATGGCGGCTCCATGCGCGGCAGGGGCCGGTATTGTGGCGCCATGGACAGCGACGCGCACACCGCAGGCTTCCCCGCAGCCCTGGTCCGCGCCGTGCTGGCCTCGGTGCCCGCGCGCCCGGGCCTGCAGGTGCTGGGGATCAGCGGCCTGCAGGGCAGCGGCAAGTCCACCCTGGCCGCGCAGGTGGTGGCGGAGGCCGCCGCCGCCGGGCTGTCCGCCGCCTGCCTGTCGCTGGACGACGTCTACCTGGACCGCGCCGCGCGCCAGCGCCTGGCGGCTGGGGTACACCCGCTGCTGGCCACCCGCGGCCCGCCCGGCACCCACGACCTGGCCCTGGCGCTGGCCACGATCGACGCCCTGCGCGCCGGTCGCACGGTGCCGCTGCCGCGCTTCGACAAGCTGGCCGACGACCGCCTGCCGGCGGAGCGCTGGCCGCGCCCGCAACGACCGCTGGACCTGCTGGTGTTGGAGGGCTGGTGCCTGGGCGTGCCCGCCGAGGACAACGCCGCGCTGGTGGAGCCGGTCAACGCGCTGGAGGCGCGCGAGGACCCGGACGGCACCTGGCGCCGCTACTGCAACACCGCGCTGGCACGCGACTACCCGGCGCTGTGGGCGCGGCTGGACCGGCTGTGGTTCCTGCAGCCGCCGGACTTCCAGGCCGTGTACGCGTGGCGCTGGCAGCAGGAACAGGCGCTGCAGGCCGCCAGCGGCCGCCGCGGCATGGACCGCCCGGCGCTGGAGCGCTTCGTCCAGCACTACGAGCGGGTCAGCCGCCAGGCCCTGCGCACCCTGCCCGGCCTGGCCGACGCGGTGCTCCGGCTCGACCACGCCCGCCGCGTTAAGGATGCGCCCGCGCCGGCAGCGTAGATTGGCCACCGGGCGGCCTGTCCAATTTCGGATTCGTCTGATGGTCGCGTATGCGCGGGGCGCGGGACATTCCTGCCCCATGGGGGAACGGAGCGGTAGCACGGAGCTGGGCCAGCCCGTCGGGCGCCACGGTGCCGGCTGTCCGTCGTGCCGTCCCGCGTCCCCACTGTCCTGGCCGCCCCCTGCCGGAAACGCCCACTCCCCCGGGGCATCCACGATGGCGGCCCGTCCGGGCCCGAGGGCCCGGACGCCTTTTCCCCGCAGCTGCCGCCTGGCCCTCGCCGGCACCGCCCTGATGCCCGGCCCGGTGCTGGCGGCAACGGCGTCCGGCAATACCCCCATCCTCGCCCTTGGCTGCGTCCTCGCCGGCCTGCTTGCCGGCGTGCTGGCGACCCTCGGCTGGCTGGCCTGGCGCCGCCAGCGCCAGCGCCTGCCGGGACTGCCGGACGCGACCGCGCTGCTGGAGGCCGTGCCCTGCGTGGCTTTCCTCAAGGATGGCGACGGTCGCTACCTGGCCGTGAACCAGGCCTTCGAAGCCCACTACCACTGCCGGCGCGAGGACGTGCTCGGCCGCACCCTGGCCACCTCGCGGCAGGTGCACGGCAAGGACGCGGAGGTGCTGATGCAGGCCGAGAGCCGCCTGCACCAGTCCGGCGAGCCGGTCGCCTGCGAGATCGACCACAGCGGCCCCGACGCGGCGCGCAAGCTGCGCCTGCGCCTGCACCCGGTGCGCGGCCGCCACGGCGTCAGCGCGCTGCTGGGCACCCTGGCCGACGTCACCGACCTGTACGAGGCACGCCGCGCCACCGAGGCCGCCACCCATACCGCCGGCACCTTCCTGTCGCTGGTCAGCCACGAGATCCGCACGCCGATCGCCGGCGCCCTGGGCATCGTCGAACTGCTCGCGCACACCCCGCTCAACCAGGAGCAGGTGCACATGCTGGGCATGCTCGAGGAATCGGTGGAAAGCCTGCTGGAGATCATGGGCGACATCCTCGATTTCTCCCGCCTGCAGGCCGGCGAGCTGCAGCTGGACCAGGGCACGTTCGACCTGCGCGACCTGCTGGACGACGTGGTCGCCGCGGCCGCCGCGCCCGCCGCCGAGAAGGGCCTGCGCCTGCATGCCAGCGCCGACCGCCGCCTGGCCGCGGCCTACCGCGGCGACGCCGGGCGCCTGCGCCAGGTATTGGCCTACCTGCTGGCCAGCGCAGTGCGCGCCAGCGGCGGCGGCCAGGTGGAGCTGCAGGCCGAAGTGCTGGCCGATGCCGGCGACGTCCAGCGCCTGCGCCTGTCGGTATCCGACTCCGGCGATGGCGGTGGCGCGCTGCCGATGCCCGCCACCGGCGCTCCGCGCCGCGATGACACCGCGCGTCCCGGCGGCCTGGCGCTGGGCCTGGCGATCTGCCACCACCTGGTCCGGCTGATGCGCGGCGAACTGCTGCTGTCGCGGGTCGAGGGCGAAGGCGGGCTGGCCTGCCTGGAACTGGAACTGCCGGTGGAACGCCCGCGCATGCCGCTGCCCGAGCTGAGCGGGCGGGTGGCGCTGGCCTGCACCCGCGATCCGCGCACCGGCCACGCCCTGGCCCAGGGCCTGGCCGCGCTGGGCCTGCAGCCGCTGGAGGCCACCCCTTCGGGCGTGGAGCAGCTGCATGCCGGCGATGCCGACCTGTTCCTGGTCGACGCGCCGCTGGTACGCGACGGACGCCTGCCGCCGGGCGTGGCCCATGTCTGCCTGCAGGATCCGCGCGAGCCGGCAAATGCCCCGGAAGGCTGCGTGGTGCTGCCGGTGGCGCCGCTGCTGTCGCGCAACCTGGAACGCGCCTGCCGCGCCGCGCTGGCGCTGCCGGAGCCGGAAGCGGCCGGGGTCGCGCCGGTGAGCCGGGCGGCGGTGCGCATCCTGGTTGCCGAGGACCACCCGATCAACCGCGCGGTGATCTCGCGCCAGCTGCAGCGCCTGGGCTACCCGCACGAGGTGGTCGACGACGGCCGCGCGGCGCTGGAGGCGCTGGCGGCGCGGCACTACGACCTGCTGATCACCGATTGCCACATGCCGGAAGTGGACGGCTACGCCCTGGTCCGGCAGTTGCGCCAGGACGAGCGCGAGCGCGGCCTGGCGCGGATCCCGGTCATCGCCCTGTCCGCCAGCGTCCTGCCCGGGCACGTGGGCAAGTGCATGGAGGCCGGGATGGACGATTTCCTGGCCAAGCCGGTGCAGCTGCACGAACTGGAACTGAAGCTGGCGCGCCACCTGCACGTGGCCCCGGTCCCGGCCGAACCGGCGGCCGAGCCGCAGCCGGCCGTCGGCAGCGCGGCCTACCGCCAGCTGGCGCTGCTGATGGACGCGTTCGGCTCGGTGCGCCAGGTGCGCGAGATCCTGCACGGGCTGCTGGAAACCTGCCGCGCCGACCTGGAGGCTCTGGACCAGGCGCTCGCGCGCGGCGACACTCGTACCCAGTCCGAACTGCTGCACCGCATTTCCGGATCGCTGCGGCTGGTCGGCGAACCGCCCGGGGGAGGCGCCCCGGCGGCGCCGGCCACGCCGGCCGCGCGGCGCGAAGCGGTGCTTCGCCACGTGCGCTGGCTGGAGGAACTGCTGCAAAGCCTCGGCCCGCCCGGGCCCGCACTCGCGGCGCGCCGCTGAAGGCGCCACGACCACGGAAAGGTCCGCCCCGAATGAACAAGCTGCGCATCATCCTTGCCGACGACCATCCGGTGGTCCGCGCCGGACTGCGCCTGCTGCTGGAATCCAGCGCGGGCGCCGAGGTCGTGGCCGAGGCCGGCAGTCCGGGCGCGCTGTTCCAGGCCCTCGGCCAGGCCGAGGCCGACCTGCTGCTGACCGACTTCATCATGCCCGGCGGCGACGGTGCCGACGGCCTGGCCATGCTCTCGCGCCTGCGCGCGCACTGGCCGCAGCTGCCGGTGGTGGTGCTGACCATGGCCAACAACGGCAACGTGCTGCAGGCGATCCTCGGCACCGGGGTGCGCGGCCTGCTGGACAAGTCCGACGCGCTGTCCGAGCTGACCGTGGCGATCAGCGCGGTGGCCAACGGACGCCGCTACGTCGGCGCCGGCGTGCGCGCCGCCCTGGACGCGCACCTGCGCAGCGACGCCGGCACGACGCCGCTGTCGCGGCGCGAAACCGAGGTCCTGCGCCTGTTCGCCTCGGGCATGACGGTCTCGGAGATCGCCCGCCACCTCAACCGCAGCGTCAAGACCATCAGCCACCAGAAGGTCGGCGCGATGAACAAGCTGGGCCTGCGCAACGACCTGGAGATCTACGCCTACGCCCGCGAGAACGGCCTGATCCCCTGAGCCAGGCCCGCGGCACCGCAGCCGTGCGCACCACCGCGCCCGGCGTGGCCCCGCGCCCGCCGCGGCCCACGCGCGGACGCTGACGACACCGGATCCGCCCCTCCCCCGGGGCATGCACAGAGCAATGGACAGCCACATGGACGAATGCTTCCCCGCCCCCGCCTTCGCGCCGCGCAAACATCCTTTGCGAGGATTCGCATGGAACGACGACGCAGTTCCCAGTCATCCTCCCGCCATGGACACGGACTCGGCCCTTGCACTGCTCGCGTCGCGGCCTCGCCCCCACTCCGTGCCGGCCCCGCCAGGCGTGCCCCCCGTGCACGACTGGGAAAGCCTGCTTCCGGAAGCGGTCGCGATCGCCTGGAAACGCGACCCTGAAACGATGGGGCACTTGCTGGCGGCGCTGCTGGCACGGCACCTGGCAGGCCACGGCGAAAGCCTCGATACCACCCTGGACGAACTGCACCTGATGATCGCAATGGAACTGCAGGCACTGGCCGGCTACCCGGACTAGCCGCGCGCCTTCGTTTCAGCGGTGACCGAGCGCCTTTGCTAGCATCGGTCGCCATGAATCCAGCCCCCAACCTCGTGCTCGTCGGCCCGATGGGCGCCGGCAAGTCGTCGATCGGCCGCCGCCTGGCGGACCGCTTCGGCCTGCAGTTCGTCGACGCCGACAGCTACCTGGAACAGCGCACCGGCGCCAGCATCAGCGCGATCTTCGACCACGTCGGCGAAGCCGGCTTCCGCGAGCGCGAAAGCGCGGTGCTGGCCGAGCTGCTGGCCGGCAACGGGCTGCTGGTGGCCACCGGCGGCGGCGCGGTGCTCGCCGCCGGCAACCGCCAGCTGATGCGCGAGCGCGGCTTCGTGGTCTACCTGTGCGCGGGCGTGGAATCGCAGCTCAAGCGGCTGGCGCGCGATCGCAGCCGGCCGCTGCTGCAGCGCGGCGACCGCGAGCAGGTGCTGCGCGGGCTGGCGGCCGCGCGCGAGCCGCTGTACCGCGAAGTCGCCGACCTGGTGATGGACACCGACGGCCTCACCGCGGTCGAGGCCGCCACCCGCCTGGCGCTGCGCCTGGCCGAGTCGTGGACCATCAGCGGGGTCGCCGCATGAGCGCCGCGCGCACGGTCCAGGTCGGCGGCAGCCATCCCTACGCGATCAGCATCGGCCCGGGCCTGCTGCAGGACGGCACGGCGCTGGGCACGCACGCGCGCGGCCGCCACGTGCTGCTGGTCAGCGACAGCCAGGTCGCGCCGCTGTACGCGGCCGGCGTGGAAGCGGCGCTGCGCGCCGCGCGCCCGGAGCTGGCGATCGCCACCCACGTGATCCCGGCCGGCGAATCGCACAAGACCCTCGCCACGCTCGCCGGCGTGTTCGACGCACTGGCCGCGCTGGGCGCGACCCGCGACGCGGCGGTGTTCGCACTTGGCGGCGGCGTGGTCGGCGACCTGGCCGGCTTCGCCGCGGCCTGCTGGATGCGCGGCGTGGACTGCGTGCAGCTGCCGACCACCTTGCTGTCGATGGTCGACTCCTCGGTCGGCGGCAAGACCGCGGTCGACATCCCGCAGGGCAAGAACCTGGTCGGCGCCTTCCATCCGCCGCGCGCGGTGGTGGCCGACACCGCCGCCCTGCGCACCCTGCCGCCGCGCGAGCTGCGTGCCGGGCTGGCCGAGGTGGTCAAGTACGGCGCCCTCGGCGACCCGCTGTTCTTCCAGTGGCTGGAAGCGCAGCGCGACGCCCTGCTGGCCGGCGACGACCATGCCCTGGCCGAGGCCATCGCCCGCAGCTGCGAGCACAAGGCGGCGATCGTCGAGCGCGATCCGCTGGAGAAGGGCGAGCGCGCCCTGCTCAACCTGGGCCACACCTTCGGCCATGCGATCGAGGCCGAGCAGGGCTATTCCGGCGGCGGCAGCGCGGCGCTGGTGCACGGCGAGGCGGTCGCGGTCGGCATGGTGCTGGCCGCGCGCATGTCGGCGGCGCTGGGCATGGCTCCGGACGAGGACACCGCGCGCCTGGCAAGGCTGCTGGAGGCGCTGGGCCTGCCGACCCGGATCCCGGCCGGGCTGGAGCCGGAAGCGCTGCTGGCGCGCATGCGCCTGGACAAGAAGAACGTGGCCGGGCGCCTGCGCCTGGTGCTGTGGCGCGGGATCGGCCGCGCCGAGGTGGTCCCGGAGGTGGACGAGGCCGCGGTCCTGGCCCTGCTGCGGGACGGCTGAGGCCGGCTGCCGGGCCTTGCGCGGACGCCGGCCCGGCACCGGCTACAATCCGGTCCCATGCGCATCCTCCTGCAGCAGCGCCCGGCGCCGGGCGAAGCCCCCCGTTACCTGCAGCTGACCCTGCAGCCGGACCTGTTCGGCGGCTGGGAACTGCTGCGCGAAAGCGGCCAGATCGGCGGCAAGTCGCAACTGCGGCGCGAGCAGTACCTGCTCCAGGACGAAGCCATCGCCGCCTTCGAGAAGGCCCGCGACGCCCAGATCAAGCGCGGCTTCCAGGTGATGTTCGTCAGCGGCGCCGACGCCCCGCGGCGGGCCTGAGCGCGCCTCCCTCCTTCCCGCACCAAGGTTCCGAAGTGTCCGAAATCCTCGCCAACGACCGCCTGCTGCGCGCCCTGCGCCGGCAGCCCGTGGACCGCACCCCCGTGTGGCTGATGCGCCAGGCCGGCCGCTACCTGCCCGAGTACCGCGCCACCCGCGCCGCCGCCGGCAGCTTCCTGGCCATGGCCAAGACCCCGGAACTGGCCTGCGAGGTCACCCTGCAGCCGCTGCGCCGCTTCCCGCTGGACGCGGCGATCCTGTTCTCGGACATCCTCACCGTGCCCGACGCCATGGGCCTGGGCCTGTACTTCGCCGAGGGCGAGGGCCCGAAGTTCGAGCGGCCGGTGCGCGACGAGGCCGACGTGGCCCGCCTGGCGGTGCCGGACATGGAGACCGAACTGCGCTACGTGATGGACGCGGTGCGCGTGATCCGCCGCGAGCTTGCCGGCGCGGTGCCGCTGATCGGCTTCTCCGGCAGCCCCTGGACCCTGGCCTGCTACATGGTCGAGGGCGGCGGCAGCGACAACTACGCGAAGATCAAGGCCATGGCCTTCAACCGCCCGGAGCTGCTGCACAAGCTGCTGGGCGTGGTCACCGACGCGGTCATCGCCTACCTGGCCGCGCAGCGCGCCGCCGGCGCGCAGGCGCTGCAGGTATTCGACACCTGGGGCGGCGTGCTCTCGCCGACGCTGTACCGCCAGTTCTCCCTGCCCTACCTGCAGCGCATCGCGCGCGAGCTGCAGCGCGGCGAGGGCGAGGACCGCACCCCGCTGATCCTGTTCGGCAAGGGCAACGCGCCATACCTGGAGGCGCTGGCCGCCACCGGCACCGACGCGGTGGGCGTGGACTGGCTCGTGGACCTGGGCGAGGCCGCGCGCCGCACCGGCGGCCAGGTCGCGCTGCAGGGCAACCTCGACCCGGCCACCCTGTACGCCAGTCCGGAGGTCATCGCCCGCGAGGCCGCGCGCGTGCTGGACAGCTATGCCGAGGGCAACGGCGGCTCGCGCGAGGGCCACGTGTTCAACCTCGGCCATGGCATGTCGCCGGACATGGACCCGGAGCACGTGCTGGCCCTGGTCGAGGCGGTGCACGCGCACAGCGCACGCTGACCGGCCTCAGCCGGTGCCGCGGCTGCGCAGCCGCGGCCGCCCCAACGACGGCGCCTTGGGCGCAGCGCGGCGGTCGGCCGGCGCCAGGTACTCGATCCGGATCTCGCGCAGGTGCGGCGGCACCTGCGGCTCGATCGCCTCCGGCGCGACGCAGCCCGGGTACACGGCCGCGGCCAGTGCGGCGGCCAGCTCGCCGGCACGCGCCGCTTCCTGGTGCAGGACCTGCGCAGCGTCGACCAGCGCCACCGCGCTCGGCGCCGCGGCTGTGTCGCCGCGATAGCTGGCCAGTACCGGCGGCGCTTCCGGATCCGGCAGCACGTCGACCAGCTCCACCCGCTGTGGCAGCCAGCAGGCCCCGGTGCTGCGGATGCGCAGCTGCGCCGACACCTCGCCCATGAACTCCCGCACCCGCTCCAGCAGCTGCTCCGGCGGCACCCTCGCCGGGGCGCTGGCGCGCGCCTTGACCAGGTAAAGGTTGCGGGCGAACAGCAGCATCACCGAACCCAGCTGCTGGCGCGGGTATGCCACCGCTACCGCCCGCGCCGGCACGCGCCCGCGGCCATCCTCGCCGGGCAGTTCGAGCGCCTGCAGCGCTTCGGCGTGCGCGGGCGAGCCCAGGCTGTGGCCGGCCTGCAGCATCTGCCCGCGCTCGTGCGCGGCCAGCTCGTCCAGCCGGTAGGCGGCGGCCGGTCCGGCCGGGTAGACGTACAGGTCCAGCCAGGAGTCAGCGGACACGTAGCGCACCGAAACCCCCAGCCCCTGGTCCGGGTAGCGGGTTTCCCCGCTCGCCTTCCATTCCCCGACCTGCAGCGGGTAGAGCACCCGGGTCTGGGTGATCAGCCCGCCCAGCAGCGGCGGCGGTGCGCTTTCCGCGGTGGCCGCGCCCGGCGCCCAGGCCAGCAGCGCCGCCAGCACGCCCCGCGCCGGCCAGCGCCCGCGCATTGCTCAGGCCTCCGCCGGTTCCGGCAGCACCGCGGCGATCGCCGCGGCCAGCATCTCGCCGGTCACCGGCTTGCGCAGGAAGCCGTCGAAGCCGGCGGCGCGGGCCAGCTGCTCGGCCTCGCCATCGGTGCGCGCGGTCACCGCGACCAGCGGCGAGGCGAAGCCCTGCGCGCGCAACTGCCGGGCCAGGGCCATGCCGTTCATGCCGGGCAGGTCCAGGTCGAGGAAGGCCACGTCGAAGTGCGCCACCGCCACGTCCGCCAGCGCCGCCAGCGCGTGCGGGGCGTGGGCGACGCGGTGCCCGCGCGCGCGCAGCAGGCTGCAGATGACCTCGGCCACGGTGGCGTCGTCCTCCACCAGCAGCAGGTCCAGCGGCCGCCGCGTGCGCTCCGGGGCCGGCGCCGGACGCGGCGGGGCCTCGGGCGCCGGCGCGTTCGGCAGCGGCAGCTGCACCCGGAACGCGGTGCCGCGCCCGGGCGCGCTGTCGACGTCGATCCGCCCGCCCATGGCCAGCGCCAGTTCCTTGCAGATCGCCAGGCCCAGGCCGCTGCCGCCGTAGCGCGCCGCGGTGCGCGCGCCGTCGGCCTGCTCGAAGCGCCGGAACAGGCGCGCCTTCTGCTCCTCGCTCAGGCCCGGGCCGGTGTCGCGGACCACGAACACGATGCCCTCGGGCGAGATCCGCCCCAGCTCCAGCACCACCTCGCCGCGGTCGGTGAACTTGACCGCGTTGCCCAGCAGGTTGAGCAGGATCTGGCGTACCCGGCCCGGGTCGCCACGCACCGCCGGCGGCATGTCCGGCGCCACCCGCAGGTGGAAGGCCAGGCCGCGCTGCTCGGCCACCGGCGCCATCAGCCCGCCGACCTCGGCGGCCAGCGCGTGCGGATCGAAGTCCTGCGAGTCCAGCTGCAGCTTGCCGGCCTCGATCCGGGCCAGGTCCAGGGCGTCGTTGACCAGCCGCAGCAGGTGGTCGCCGGCGCGGCGGATGGATTCGACGTAGCTGCGCTGGCGCGCGTCCAGCGGCGTCTCCAGCAGCAGTTCGCTCATGCCCAGCACGCCGGTCATCGGCGTGCGCACCTCGTGGCTGAGGGTGGCCAGGAACCGGCTCTTGGCCATCGACGCCTGCTCGGCCAGCTCGCGCTTGTGCATGACCAGCTGCCACTGGCTGCGTGAACGCACCCGGCGCAGGTACAGCCAGGCGCTGCCGACGATCGCCAGCAGCACCAGCAACAGCGCGCCCAGCAGCGCCCAGCTGGTGCGCCACCACGGCGGCGCCACCGCGAACCCGAACTCCAGCACTTCCGACCAGCTGCTGTGGTGGCCCAGCGAGGCCTGCAGCTGCAGCCGGTAGCGGCCCGGCGGCAGCTGCGAGAACAGGCGCGCGCCGCCACGCATCTCCACCCAGTCGCTGTCGTAGCCCAGCAGCCGCGAACGGTAGCGGTGCGAGCCGGGGTCGTCGTAGGACAGCAGGCGCAGCACCACTTCCAGGTCGTGGTCGTACGGGCCGAGGGTGAAGCCGCCGGACTGCGGCAGGTCCATCCAGCCCTCGCCGCTGCGCACGCGCAGGGCGTCGACCACCAGCCGCGGCGACACCGGCGGCGGATCCGGCAGGGTGGTGTCCAGCAGCAGCAGCGAGCCGTCGCCGGTGGAGGCCACCAGCACGCCGTCCTCGTCGATCGCGATCGCGCGTTCGACGAACTCCTGGCTGGGCAGGCCCTCGCGCACGCCGAACGGGCGCACCCGCGCCGGCTGCCCGCCGGCCGGCGGGTCCACCCGGAACAGGCCGCGGCGGGTGGCCAGCCACAGCCGCCTGCGCGCGTCCACGCGCATGCCGGTGGCCTCGGTCGCCGGGATGCCCTCGGCCACGCCCAGGCGCGCCTGCCGGGTCCAGCGCCCCTGCCGGCGCTGCCACAGCTCCAGCCCGGACAGGCGCTGCAGCCACAGCTGGTCCGGCCCGTCCAGGACGAAGCCGTAGATGGTTTCCTCCTCGCCCGGCGGGTTCAGCCCCGGCAGCGGCACGAAGGCCTGGGTGCGCGGCTCCCAGCGCAGGATCCAGGCGCCCTCGGCGATCAACGGCACGCCTTCCGGGCCGATCGCCACGGCGGAGAAGTCCGCGCTGTCCAGGCCCGGGGTGCGGCCTGGGCGCAGCTCGGCCAGCACCTTGCCCTCCGGGTTGCGTTGCTGCAGGCCGGCGCCGGTGAAGGCCAGCCACAGGGTGCCGTCGGGCGCCTCGAGGATCCATTCCAGCGGACCGCGGCCCATCACCGCGTCGACCGGGCTTTGCGCCGTCCACAGCTGCGACGCACTTCCGTCCAGCCGCACCAGGGCGCCGCTGCGCCCCAGCCACAACCGGCCGCGGCTGTCCTGCAGCGCGCTGCGCACGCTGGCGTGGCTGACCGTGCCGAGGGCGCCGAGGGTCTCGGCGAACTCGGCGCGCGAGGTGTCCAGGCGTCCGCCGGTACCGGCGTTGCCGGTCAGCCAGACGCCGCCGCCGGCGGCCGACGCCACCACCCGGTAGGCGCCGCCGGCGAAACCCTGCCCCGGCCCCAGCACCGCGGTGCGGCGCCAGTCCGCGCGCAGGTAGCCCAGGCCCTGGGCCGGCAGGCCCACCCACAGGCCGCCGTCCACGTCGTGCAGCATGGCCTGGATCACGCTGTTCGGCCCGGGCACGTCGAAGCCGTGGCCCACCGCCACCGGCTGCCCGCCGCGCGGCACGTGCCACAGCCCGACGGTGGTCGCCACCCAGTAGCCGCCCTGGCCATCGCCGCTCATCGCGCTGACCGCGCGCCGGCCGCGGAACTCCTCGGCCCATGCCGGGGTGTCCCAGGTGCCGTCGTCGCGCATCCGGTGCAGGCCGTGCGGGGTGCCGATCCAGGTGGCCTGGCCGTCGCGCCACAGCGCCGTCACCGGCGGGAACGGCTCGGGCCCGGGCAGCGGCAGGCGGCGCACCCGCGAGGCCTTGTTCATGCAGTAGGCCAGGCCGTTGAGCGTGGCCACCAGGATGGTTTCCCCGTGCGGGTCCATGGAGATGCCCATGACCGCGCGGTCCAGAGAAGCGTCGATCTCCGGGTCGCGCGCGCGCATGCGCTTGAGCCGGTCCTCGCCGTCGATCCGGTACAGGCCGCCGCCGAACGTGCCCAGCCAGACCTCGTCGCCGCGCCCGGTGATGGTGAAGACGTCGTCGCTCTCCAGCTCCGGGTGGGTCGCGCTGCGGTAGTGGCGGAAGCCGCTGCGGCTGGTGTCCATCACGCTGACGCCGCCGCCCTCGCTGGCCACCCAGATGCGGTTGCGGCCATCCACGTACAGGGCCTGGATCAGGTTGCCGGGCAACGAGGCCGGATCCTCCGGATCGTGCTGCCAGACGCGGAAGCCGACGCCGTCGTAGCGCGCCAGGCCATCCCAGGTGGCGACCCACAGGTAGCCATCGTGGTCGCGGGCGATCGCCGGGACCATGGCCGACGGCAGCCCGTCCCCGGGCCCGAGGACCCGGAAGCGCGGCAATTCGGGCACCGCGGCGCGCAAGGCACCGGACAGCGCCAGCAACAGGCACAGCCACAACAGCCGCATGGTGTCCTCGAGGCCAACCCCGGAACGAATCGTCGCAATGGCGGCAGGCAGGCGCAAGCCACGCCGCGCCCGCTGCACCTAGAATGCGGCCGATGCCGTCCATCCGCGCCCGTGTCGCCCGCTCCGCCGCCGCCCTGCTCGCGGCCTGCGGGCTGCTGGCCGCGGCCGCCGCGGCGGCGCCGGCGCGCTATGCCCTGGACCCGGTGCATACCCGGGTGCTGTTCGCCGTGTCCCATGCCGGGTTCTCGCAGGCGCTGGGCACGGTGTCCGGCAGCGAGGGCACGCTGGAGTTCGATCCGGAGGACTGGAGCAGCGCGCGCCTGGACGTGCGCGTGCCGCTGCAGCGCCTGGACCTGGGCGACCCGGACTGGAACCGCGCCACCCTGGCGCGCAACCTGCTCGATGCCGGGCGCTGGCCCGAGGCGCACTTCGTCTCCGAGCGGGTCGAGCCGCTGGGGCCCGACCGCTTCGTCGTCCACGGCCAGCTGACCCTGCGCGGGGTGACCCGGCCGCTGGCGCTGGAGGTCAGCTTCAACGCGCTGCGCCGCCACCCCATGCCGCCGTTCCGGCGCACCGCCGGGTTCTCGGCGCGGGGCACGCTCAGCCGCAGCGCATTCGGCGTGGATGCCTGGCCGACGATGATTGGCGACGAGGTCGAGCTGCGGATCGAGGCCGAGGCCGTGCGCAGCAGCCGCGCGCCGGAGCCGGGCCAGGCAGGCGCAGCCGATCCGCCCGCGGACGCTGGTGTGCCCCCGCCGCCGTCGCCCCTGCCACCCGAACGCCCACCCGAGCCCGAGGAACCCGTCCAGCCATGAGCCTGAAGAACACCGACCGCTGGGGCGGCATCAGCCAGCTGCTGCACTGGACCATCGCCGTGCTGATCCTGCTGATCGGCGTGGTCGGCCTGGTGATGGGCGAGCTGCCGCGCTCGCCGAAGTACTTCTGGGTCTACACCGTGCACAAGTCGCTGGGCCTGACCGTGCTGGCCCTGGTGCTGGTGCGGATCGGCTGGCGCCTGTACGCAGGCGCCCCGGCCCCGGTGCCCGGCACGCCGCGCTGGCAGGCCTGGCTGGCCGGCGTGGTGCACCTGCTGCTGTATGGCATGGCCCTGGCCATGCCGCTGTCCGGCTGGCTCTACGACTCGGCCAGCGGGCTGCGCCCGTTCCGCTGGTTCGGCCAGGTCGAGGTGCCCAAGCTGGTGGCCCCGGACCGGGCCCTGGCCGATGCCGCCCACGGCTGGCACGAGTGGCTGTTCTGGCTGCTGGTCCTGCTGGTGCTGGTGCACGCCGGGGCCGCGCTGTACCACCATTTCGTCAGGCATGATGCAACCCTGGCGCGGATGCTGCCGCGCCGGATGACCACGCAACCCCCGCGCGAGGACGCCCCGTGAAGCCGATGCTGACCACCCCTGTCGCCGTCGCCGCCCTGCTGGCCGGAATGCTGGCCGCCGCACCGGCCATCGCCAGCGAATACGTCCAGGCCGAGGGCTCGACCCTGGCCTTCGCCAGCCGTTACGACGGCGAGCTGTTTACCGGCCGCTTCCACGAGTTCAACACCCGCCTGCGCTTCGACCCGGCCAAGCCGGCCGAGGGCAAGCTGGAGGTGAGCATCAACCTGGCCAGCGCGGCCACCGGCAACACCGACCGCGACTCGACCCTGCGCACCGCCGACTTCTTCGACATCGGCCGCCATGCCCAGGCGCGCTACACCGCCAGCGGCTTCCGCAAGCTGGCCGACGGCCAGTACGCCGCCGATGGCACCCTGGAACTGCGCGGCGTCAGCAAGCCGGTGACCCTGACCTTCAGCTGGGATGCCTCGGGCCCGCAGCCGGTGCTGACCGGCCGCGCCGTGGTCCAGCGCCTGGACTTCGGCGTCGGCGGCGGCGACTGGGCCGACACCGACCTGATCCCCAACGCGGTCAACGTCAGCACCAAGGTGGTGTTCAAGCAGCCGTGACCGGCCCGCGCGCGGCCGCTCAGCCGGCCAGCCACTGGCGCAGGCGGGCCACGTCGAACGGCCAGTCCAGCTCGCGCCCGCCGGCGTCGCGCAGCACCGGCACGCGCGTGCCGTAGCGCGCCTCCAGCGTGGCGTCGTCGTCGATGAACACGCTCTGCGGCTCCGGTGCGCGCGCCGCGGCCAGCACGGCCAGCGCCTGGTCGCAGAGGTGGCAGTCGTCGCGCTGGTAGAGCACCAGGCCCATTCCCGATCCCCGTGAGGCTGCGTTGGGCGGCTACCTTAGCCGCTGGCCCGCGGCGCGTCATGCCAGTTTCTCCGGCAACCAATACAATGGCGGCCCGTTCCCGTGGTTGCCGCGATGGCCGTCAGCACCTTCGACCTGTTCAAGATCGGCATCGGTCCCAGCTCCTCGCACACCGTCGGCCCGATGCGCGCCGCCGCGCGCTTCGTCGGCCACTGGCTGGTGGAACCGGGGCGGGTGGCCGAGGTGGCGCGGATACGCGCGGAGGTGTTCGGCTCGCTGGCCCTGACCGGCCGCGGCCATGGCACCGACAAGGCGCTGCTGCTGGGCCTGGAGGGCCACCAGCCGGACACCGTCGACCCGGACGCCATCCCCGGCCTGCTGGCGCGCATCCGCGGCGAAGGCAAGGTGCGCCTGGCGCCCGGCCATGCGGTGGCGTTCGACGAGAAACGCGACCTGGTGATGAACAAGCGCCAGAAGCTGCCGTTCCACTCCAATGGCATGCGCTTCACCGCCTACGACGCCGATGGCGCGGTGCTGGCCACGCGCGACTACTACTCGGTCGGCGGCGGCTTCGTGGTCAACCCGGACGAGGCGGCCGAAGACCGCATCGTGCCGGACGACACCGCCCTGCCCTACCCCTTCTCCAGCGGTGAGGAGCTGCTGCGGCGCTGCGCCGACAGCGGCCTGAGCATCGCCCGGGTGATGTTCGCCAACGAACTGGCCTGGCGCGGCGAGGAAGAGATCCGCGACGGCCTGCGCGCGATCTGGAACGCGATGCAGGCCTGCGTGGCTCGCGGCATCCGCGCCGAGGGCACCCTGCCCGGCGGCCTGCACGTGGCCCGCCGCGCGCCGGGCCTGTACCGCGAACTGTCGTCCAAGCCGGAGGCGGCCATGCGCGATCCGCTGACCACGCTGGACTGGGTCAACCTCTACGCGCTGGCGGTGAACGAGGAGAACGCCGCCGGCGGGCGCGTGGTCACCGCGCCCACCAACGGCGCGGCCGGGATCATCCCCGCGGTGCTGCACTACTACGACCGCTTCTGCCCCGGCAGCAGCGAGCAGGGCGTGTTCGACTTCCTGCTCACCGCCGCCGCGATCGGCATCCTCTACAAGGAGAACGCCTCGATCTCCGGCGCCGAGGTCGGCTGCCAGGGCGAGGTCGGCGTGGCCTGCTCGATGGCCGCCGCCGGCCTGGCCGCGGCGCTGGGGGCCACCCCCAACCAGGTCGAGAACGCGGCCGAGATCGGCATGGAGCACAACCTCGGCCTGACCTGCGACCCGATCGGCGGACTGGTGCAGATCCCCTGCATCGAGCGCAACGCGATGGGCGCGGTGAAGGCGATCAACGCCGTGCGCATGGCCATGCGCGGCGACGGCCAGCACAAGGTCTCGCTGGACAAGGTGATCCGCACCATGCGCGACACCGGCCGCGACATGCAGGACAAGTACAAGGAAACCAGCCGCGGCGGCCTGGCGGTCAACGTCATCGAGTGCTGAGCCGCGCGCGGCGGCTCAGGCGGCGATGCGCAGCACGTCGTCCAGCAGCGCCGCCGCGGTGATGTCCGCGCCCGCACCCGGGCCCTGGATCAGCAGCGGCTGCTCGCGGTAGCGGTCCGAACGGATCGCCACGCGGTTGTCGGTGCCGGCACCGGCGGCCAGCGGATGTGCGGCCGGCAGCACCTGCAGCGAAGCCTGGGCGCCGTCGGCGTCGAAGCGGCCGACGAAACGCAGCACCCCGCCCTGCGCGCGCGCCTGCTGCAGGCGCGCGGCCAGCGCCGCGTCCAGCTGCGGCAGCGCCGCGGCCACCGCATCGGCCGGCAACTGCGCCAGCGCCGGCGGCACCAGCGATTCCACCTGCACCTGGCGCACCTCCAGCGCCAGGCCGGCGGCGCGCGCCAGGATCAGCAGCTTGCGGCGCACGTCCTCGCCGGACAGGTCCACGCGCGGATCCGGCTCGGTGTAGCCGGCGCTGGCGGCCTCGGCCACCAGCGCCGAGAACGGCCGGCTGCCGTCGTAACGGTTGAACAGCCAGGCCAGCGAGCCGGACAGCACGCCTTCCACCGCATGGATATGGTCGCCGCCGGCCACCAGCCCGCGCAGGCTGCGCAGCAGTGGCAGCCCGGCGCCGACCGTGGCGCTATCGCCGTAGCTGGCACCGGTGCGCGCCTGCGCCTCGCAGATCGCCTGCGAGCGCGCCAGCAGGCCACCATGGCCCAGCTTGTTGGCGGTGACCACGTTGACCCCGCGCGCCAGCCACTCCGGATGCCAGTTGGCCACCAGCTCGCTGGCGGTGGCGTCGACCAGCACGTCGCCGGGACGCAGGGCCTCCGCCTCGGCCCAGCCCTGCAGTTCGGCCGCGCGCGGCGGCGCGGCATTGGCCACCGCCAGCGCAGCCTCCAGGTCGCGCCCGGCCTTCAGCACCGCGCGCGAATTCGCCAGCCACGCCACTGGCGGCAGCGCCAGGCCGCGCTGCTGCAGCAACCGGTAACGGGCCACGAAGGCGCTGCCGACCGCGCCGGTGCCCAGCAGTGCCAGGCGCCGCGTGGCAGGCGCGGCGCGCGGACGCGGCGGCTGCAGGCCAGGACCGGCCAGCGCGCTCATGCGCTGGCCCGTTCCGGCTGCGCCGGGATCGCGGCCTCGGCCGCGGCCAGCGCGGCGGCCACGTCGGCAACCAGGTCGGCCTCGGCCTCGATGCCCACCGACAGCCGCAGCAGGCCGTCGGAGATGCCGGCCTTGGCGCGCGCCTCGGGCGTCATCGCCGCATGGGTCATGGAGGCCGGATGCGCGACCAGGCTCTCCACCCCGCCCAGCGATTCGGCCAGGGTGAACCAGCGCAGGCTGTCGACGAAGGCACGCACCGCCGGCTCGCCGCCGCGCAGCTCGAAGCTGAGCATCGCGCCGAAGCCGGCCTGCTGGCGCGCGGCCACGGCATGGCCCGGATGCGAGGCCAGGCCCGGGAAGTACACCTTCTCCACCGCCGGATGCCCGTCCAGCAGGGCGACGATCGCCGCCGCGTTCTCCTGGTGCACGCGCATGCGCGCATCGAGCGTGCGCAGGCCGCGCAGGGTCAGGAAGCTGTCGAACGGCGAGCCGGTCAGGCCCAGCGCATTGGCCCACCACACCAGCTGCTGGTGGGTTTCCGCATCGGCCGCCACCACCGCGCCGCCGACCACGTCGCTGTGGCCGTTGACGTACTTGGTGGTCGAATGCAGCACCAGGTCCGCGCCCAGCGCCAGCGGCTTCTGCAGCGCCGGCGACAGGAAGGTGTTGTCGACCACCACCCGCGCGCCGGCGCGGTGCGCGGCGTCGATCACCAGGCGCAGGTCGGTGATGCGCAGCAGCGGATTGGACGGGGTCTCCACCAGCACCAGCTTCGGCGAGGTCGCCAGCGCATCGGCCAGCGAGCACGGATCGGTGAGGTCGGCGGTGACCAGCTCGAAATGGCCCTTGGCGGCCAGCGCGTTGAACAGGCGCCAGCTGCCGCCGTAGGCGTCGTGCGGCACCACCAGGCGGTCGCCCGGCTGCAGCAGCGCGTGCAGCACCAGGCAGATCGCGCCCATGCCGGTGGCGGTGACCACGCCGCCGGTGCCGCCTTCCAGTTCGGACAGGGCCTCGGCCAGCAGGTCGCGGGTCGGATTGCCGCTGCGGGTGTAGTCGTACTGGCGCTTGTTGCCGAAGCCGTCGAAGCTGAAGTTGCTCGACAGCACGATCGGCGGGGTCACCGCGCCGTAGGCGGTGTCGCGGTCGATGCCGGCGCGCACCGCGGTGGTGGCCGGACGACAGGGGGAGGAAGGGGCGGGGAAGGACTGGGTGCTCATGCGGCGGCTCCGGTGCCGCGCAGGACGGCGGCGAGAATGAGGTCGATGCGGTCGGTTTCCTTGAGGAAGGCGTCGTGCCCGTACGGCGAGCGCAGCACGCGCAGCTGGCCGCGCCCGGCCAGGCCCTCGACCAGGTTCACCGAATCGGTCAGCGGCACCAGGCGGTCGCCTTCCACGGCGACCACGGTGACCGGCACCTGCACCGCGGCCGGATCGATCCGGTGCAGGTCGATGGACTCGGACAGGCGCAGGAAGGCGGTGACCGGGGTACGCGCCACGTACTGCGCGCCGGCGGCATCGAGGTAGTCCTCGGCGGCGCAGCGCACGCGGCCGTTGACGATTTCCGGCGCACTGTCGAAGCGCTCGCCGAACTCCTCCGGCGTGCGGTAGCTGAGCATGGCGAACTGCCGCGCCAGGGCCAGGCCGGCGGCATCGGCGCACTGCAGCTGGCCCAGCGCCACCGCGCGCCGCTGCAGCGCGCGCCAGGCACAGGCGTACGGATGCGGGCGGTGCACGCCGCTGACCGCCACCAGGTGGCGCAGGCGCGCAGGATGCCGCGCGCCGAACTGCAGGCCGACCATCGCCCCGTAGGAATAACCGACGAATGCGTGCAGCCGCCCGATCTCCAGCGCGTCCAGCAGCAACGCCGCGGCATCGGCCTGGTCGGCGGTGTCCACCGGCACGTCCAGGCGGCCGTCGGCGGCGACGTAATCGAACGCCAGCACGCGGAAGCGCGCCGGGTCCAGGGTGCGACCCGGCGCCACCAGCTCGTTGGCCCAGCCCTTCTCCGGGAACTGCGCGCTGGCCGAGACATGGCGGTGCGCGGAAATGCCACCGGCCACCAGCACCACCGGTGCGTCGGCCGGTCCCTGCAGCTCGTAGCGCAGCGCCACCGCCTGCACGCCGGCATGGCGCATCGGCAGGGCCACGGCGATCTCGCCGCGCTGGGCGGTGGTACAGGGAGGTTCGCGGGTGGCGGCGGAGGCGGTGTTCACGGGCGTGGCGGATCCGGGAAAGGTCACGCCACCGAGCCTGCGCGGCCCGCGTTCGACATGCCTGGCGGCACGTTCGAACCATCTTCCGGTGGACGCGGAGGTCCCCGCAGGATTTGGCACCGTTGCGCAACGCTTGCGCGTCCGCTGGCTGCCCCGGCATCAAAGGGCCTGTCCCTCCGCCGGTCTCGATGGCGCGGCCAGATTGCCACCCCCTCCCGGGCGTGTCAATCGCTTCATCTTGATGCAGAGATGAAACTAATTGCACGTCGCGCCGGAAGCGTGCGGATAATCACGCCCATGCCCCCGGCCCGCCCCGCCCCGCTCCTCCCGCAGCTCGCCGGCCGGCACGCCGGAGGCGGCCGGTGAGGCGGCTACGCGCACGGCGCTGGCTGTTGCTGGTGCTGGCCGGCCTGGCCCTGGGCGCCAGCCCCGCCGGGGCTTCACGCTTCTGGCGCGGCGACCAGGGCGGCGCCGGACATTACCGCGAGGTTCCGCCTGCCGACGCCGCCGCCAACGAGGCCGGGCCGCGCTACCGCGGCGAGGACGGCCCGCCGGTGCAGCTGCGTCTGGTCGACCGCGGCAGCCACCACGAGGTGCGCGCCGGCAACCGCCTGCCCGGACCGGTGGAGGTGGTGTTGCGCCTGCGCGAGGGCGAGAACGTCACCAGCGCGCCGGCGATGCCCGTGCGCACGGTGGTGCCGGCGCATGCCGAAGCGGTGGTCGCCCGCCTCTATGCCAGCGACCCGCGCCACGGCGGCAGCTTCGACGTGGTACTGGAACAGATGCCGGGCGACCCGCGCGCACGCCCGCTGGACTACGAATACCGCCTGCCGTTCGAGCACCCGCGGGTGCGGGTGGACCAGGGTTTCGGCGGCAGCTTCAGCCATGCCGACGCGCAGAACCGCTACGCGGTGGATTTCGCCATGCCCGAGGGCACCCCGGTGCTGGCCGCGCGCGAGGGCGTGGTGATGCAGGTCGAATCGGACCATGCCGGCACCGGCCTGGACCGCGGGCGCTACGGCGGCCGCGCCAACTACGTGCGCATCCTGCATGCGGACGGGAGCATGGCCCTGTATGCCCACCTCAAGGCCGACGGGGTGCTGGTGCGGGTCGGGCAGCGGGTGCGCCAGGGCCAGCGCATCGCCCTGTCGGGCAATACCGGTTTCAGCACCGCCCCGCACCTGCACTTCGCGGTACAGGTCAACCGCGGCATGCGCCTGGAATCGGTGCCGTTCCGCATGTTCGCCGGCCCCTCGGAACTGCGTTTCGCCCGCGACGCCGATAGCGACGGCCACTGATCCGGCGCGGGCCCTGCCCGGCCCCACTGCATCCCCCATCGAGCCCACCGCGCGTTGCATGGCTTGACACGGGCCAAGTGTATTGTTGCATTGATACACATGGATGCCTCCTCGCTGCACATCAACCCGGGGCTGCCGGACCCGATCTACCGGCAGATCGCCGAGCAGATCCGGCGCCTCGCCAGCGCCGGCCACCTGCGCCCCGGCGATGCCCTGCCCTCCGTGCGCGAGGTCGCCGCGGTCCATGCCATCAACCCGATGACGGTCTCCCGCGCCTACAGCCAGCTCGAGGCCGAAGGCGTGCTGGAGCGCCTGCGCGGCAAGGGCATGGTCGTGGCCCACGGTGCCCGCCCCATCGGGAGCGTGGCCGCACGCATGCAGCAGCTCGAGCCCGCCCTGCGCGAGGCCGCCCGCCACAGCCGAGAACTGGAACTCCCCGTCGACCGTGTGCTCGCGCGGTTGCGCCAACTCCTGGAAGAGGACGACGCATGAATGCCCTGGCCGTGCCCGCACCCGTACTGGACACCGGAATGCCGCTCTCCGCGCGTGGCATCCACCTGGCCTATGGCCGCCACGAGGTACTGCGCGGGATCGAACTGGACGTACCGCAGGGCGAGGTGCTGGCCCTGGTCGGCCGCAACGGCGCCGGCAAGAGCAGCCTGATCGGCTGCCTGCTGGGCCTGCTGCGGCCGCGGGCCGGCGAGGCGCGGGTGATGGGCGCCCCGGCGCTGGCCCTGGACGAGGTGCGCAAGGCGCGCCTGGGCTACGTGCCGCAGCAGCCGCAGGCGTTCTCGTGGATGAAGGTCGGGCAGCTGTTCGACTACCTGTCGCAGCTGTATCCGGACTGGGATCCGGCGCACGCCGCGGGCCTGTTGCGCCGCTGGGACATCGACCCGTCGCGGCCGATCGGCAAGCTCTCGCCCGGCCAGGCGCAGCGCCTGGCGATGGCGCGTGCCCTGGCCCCGCGCCCCTGGCTGCTGGTGCTGGACGAGCCGGCCTCGGCGCTGGACCCGGTGGCGCGCCGCGAACTGCTGCGCGAGCTGGTGACCCAGGCCATGGACTCGGGCACCACGGTGCTGTTCTCCAGCCACATCGTCAGCGACCTGGAACGCGTCGCCTCGCGGGTGGCCTTCCTGCAGGAGGGCCGGCTGCTGCTCGACCGCGCCCTGGACGAGGTCAAGGACGAAGTCGTGCGCATCCACGTGCCGGCCGCCGCGGCCGCACGCGTGCCGGCCGCGCTCCCGGGCGAGCTGGTGCGCCGCCAGACCGCCGGCGGCGAGCTGCAGCTGGTCGTGGCCGGCCGCAAGGGCTGGCAGGACCTGCTGCTGGTGGAAGGCGTGCGCGTCGACCGCCTGGGCCTGGAGGACCTGTTCATCGAGGTGGCCGGATGAGCGCCGCGACCGTCCCCCTGCGCAGGCCCAGTCCTGTCCCCGGCCCGCTGCGCACCGCCCTGGTCACCGGCGGCTGGACCTGGGGCGTGGTCGCGCTGGCCATCGCGCTCGGCCTGGCGCTGTCGCTGCTGGGCAACAAGGGCAAGGCATTCGTGGTCTCGAGCATGCTGGCCGTGGCACTGACCATGTTCTGGGCCTTCCTGGCAGGCGGCCGCCTGGTCGCGATGGCCATCGCAGGCTGGCAGCTGCGCCTGCCGAACGCGGTCCGCCACGCGCTCGCTACCGGCATGGTCATGCTGGCGCTGGCGGTCGCGCTTCCGGCCGCCGTGCTGGCGCTGGCCCTGGATGGGAGCTTCGCCATGGCCGCTGCGATCCTGTCCATCGGCGCCGCCATCGGGCTGTTCTGGGCCAGCATGCCGCCGTGGACGATGCTGGCGATGATTGGCCTCAGCACGTTCATCGGCGCGATCCCGAAGAGCGCGTTCACTGCCATCGCCGGGATCGTCCAGGGGCCGGGACCGCTGGCCATGGTCGCCGCCGCGATCCTGCTGCTGTGCGTCCCGTGCTGGCTGCTGATACCGCGCAGGATCGGGGAGGGTTCGGCCTGGACGGTCCCGGTGGCGGTGCAGCTGGGTCGCGGCAACCCCTTCGCCTCCACCGCCAGCCAGAACACCGGCGTGCTGACCCCGGAAACCCCGATCGGGACCGGCCTGGCACAGGCACCCGACGAAGTCATGGGGATCGCCCTGGGCCCGGGCTTCGGCCGCAACTCGCTGCGTAACGTCGTTGTGTCGCAGGCGCCGGTCGTCGGCGTGATCCTGCTGTGGCTGTTCGCAGACGGCACCCTCACCACCACCAAGGTGCACATGGGCCTGGTCTGGGGGCCGGCGCTGGTCATCAGCAGCGGCATGGCGCCGCTGGCGCGCCTCCTCACCGTGTTCTGGCAGCCACGCCAGGGCCTGCACGAACTGGCGCTGCTGCCGGGCATGCCGGCACGGCCGGTGCCGGTGCTGGCCAGGCAGCTGGCGCTGCAGGTCCTGGTCCGGGCCGTACCCGCGCTCGCCATGGTGCTCGCCTTCGCCGTGTCCCGGGGCACCCCGGTGGAGCACTGCGTGCTGCTGGCCAGCGCCAGCCTGGGCAGCCTCTCGCTGCTGTGGGGCTGGACCCTCGTGGCCCTGCACACCCAGGCCGGACGCTGGTCGATCCTGGCGCTGTCGATCCTGCTGGCCCTCGCCAGCATGGCGCTGATGACTGCAGGGGACATCGCCGGACCCATGCCGCGGGTGACGGCGGCCTATGCAGTGGCACTGGTCGCCGGCGTGGCCCTGCAGTTCATCGGCATCCGCCGCATGCGCGCACTGCCGCATCCCTGGCTGGGCAACTGAACCTGCCCGTGCGGGCCTGGCGGCGACGCCCGGCCCGCGACGGCGGCGGCCCGTATAATTGCCGGCTTCCTGCCCGACCCAGCGCCTCCCGGCGCCATCCCCCATGTCCGATGTCCCAACCGAAGCCGCGCGCCGGCGCACTTTCGCGATCATTTCGCACCCCGACGCCGGCAAGACCACGCTGACCGAAAAGCTGCTGCTGTTCGGGGGCGCGATCCAGATGGCTGGCTCGGTCAAGGGCCGCAAGGCCGCCCGCCACGCCACCTCCGACTGGATGGCGCTGGAGAAGGAGCGCGGCATCTCGGTGACCTCCTCGGTGATGCAGTTCCCCTACGAGGGCCGCATCGTCAACCTGCTCGACACCCCCGGCCACGCCGACTTCGGCGAGGACACCTACCGCGTGCTCACCGCGGTGGACTCGGCGCTGATGGTGATCGACGTGGCCAAGGGCGTGGAGGAACGCACGATCAAGCTGATGGAGGTGTGCCGCCTGCGCGACACGCCGATCATGACCTTCGTCAACAAGCTCGACCGCGAGGGCAAGGACCCGATCGAGCTGCTCGACGAGATCGAGACCGTGCTGGGCATCAAGTGCGCGCCGGTGACCTGGCCGATCGGCATGGGCCAGCGCCTGAAGGGCGTGGTCCACCTCATCACCGGCGAGGTCCACCTGTACGAGCCGGGCCGCAACTTCACCCGCCAGGACTCGACCATCTTCCCGTCGCTGGACGCGCCGGGCCTGGAGGAGAAGATCGGCGCGGACATGCTCGCCAGCCTGCGCGAGGAACTGGAGCTGGTGCAGGGCGCGGCCGATCCGTTCGACAAGGACAAGTACCTGCGCGGCGAACAGACCCCGGTGTTCTTCGGCTCGGGCGTGAACAACTTCGGCGTGCAGCCGCTGCTGGACTTCTTCGTCGAGCACGCGCCGCCGCCGCAGCCGCGCGCCACCACCGGCCGCGAGGTCGCCCCGCAGGAGGAGAAGCTGACCGGCTTCGTGTTCAAGATCCAGGCCAACATGGACCCGCAGCACCGCGACCGCGTCGCGTTCATGCGCGTGTGCTCGGGCCGCTTCACCGCCGGCATGAAGGCCTTCCACGTGCGCAGCGGCAAGGAAGTGAAGCTGGCCAACGCCCTGACCTTCATGGCCTCCGACCGCGAGATCGCCGCCGAGGCCTGGCCGGGCGACGTGATCGGCATCCACAACCACGGCACCATCTCCATCGGCGACACCTTCACCGAGGGCGAGGCGCTGTCGTTCACCGGCATCCCCAACTTCGCCCCGGAGCTGTTCCGCCGCGCGCGGCTGAAGGACCCGCTCAAGCTCAAGCAGCTGCAGAAGGGCCTGGCCCAGCTGTCGGAGGAGGGCGCGACCCAGTTCTTCCGCCCGCTGATGAGCAACGACCTGATCCTCGGCGCGGTCGGCATGCTGCAGTTCGACGTGGTCGCCTACCGCCTCAAGGACGAGTACGGCGTGGACGCCAACTTCGAGCCTGTCGGCGTGGCCACCGCGCGCTGGATCCAGTGCGACGACGCGAAGAAGCTGGAGGAGTTCCGCGAGAAGAACGCCATGAACCTGGCGATCGACGCGGCCGGCGAGCTGGTCTACCTGGCCCCGACCCGGGTCAACCTGCAGCTGGCGCAGGAACGCGCGCCTTCGGTGCGCTTCCTGGCCACCCGCGAGCATGCGCACAGCGTGAGCGTGGACTGACCACGGCAACGGCGGCCGGCCTTCCCGGCCGCCGTTCGATGGCGCGCCTTACCGTACGGGTGCAAAACGCGCTGCGTTTGCTATAACGTGCGCGCCATGCCGGTCGCCCCTTCGCCTGCGCCAGACTCCAACCAGGACGCGACGTCGCTGCGCGACGAGATCGCCAATGCGCTGACCCACGGGCTCGGCGCCGCCGCGGCCCTGGCCGCCGGCGCGGTGCTGATCACGCTGGCGGCAATCTACGGCGACGGCTGGCAGCTGGCCAGCGCGATCGTGTTCGGGTTGGCGCTGCTGCTGCTGTACACCGCCTCCACCCTCTACCACGCGATCCAGCACCCGGTGGCCAAGGGCCGGCTGAAGGTGTTCGACCACTGCGCGATCTACCTGCTGATTGCCGGCACCTACACGCCCTTCACCCTGATCGGGCTGCGCGGCCCGTGGGGCTGGAGCCTGTTCGCCGCGATCTGGACCCTGGCCGTGGCCGGGGTGGTGTTCAAGCTGTTCTTCACCGGCCGCTTCAAGCGCCTGTCCACCGCGATCTACATCGCCATGGGCTGGCTGGTGGTCGTGGCGGCCAAGCCGATGCTGTCCTCGCTCGACGGCTGGACCCTGGGCTGGCTGCTGGGCGGCGGCGTCGCCTACACCCTGGGCACGGTCTTCTACCACCGCGAGTCGATCCCCTACTCGCATGCGATCTGGCACCTGTTCGTGATCGCCGGCAGCGTCTGCCACTTCGTCGCCGTCAGCGCCCAGGTGCTGTCGCCGCGCCTGCACGCGCTCTGAGGTCCCGCGCGGCCCCCGCGTTCGCGTGCCGTGCACGGCGCGCGCCGATACTGGGCGCATGGAACGCGCGCCTCCCCCACCGTCGCGCTTCGCCCGCCTGCGCCGCTGGCGGCCCTCGCGCACGGCCGGCTACGTGCTGGGCGCGCTGGCACTGGCATTGCTGGTGCTGGTGCTGCTGTTCGACTGGAACTGGTTCAAGCGCCCGCTCGAGCGCGCGGTGGGCGCGGCGACCGGACGCGAGTTCCGCATCGGCGGCGACCTGGACGTGGACCTGGGCCGCACCATCACCGTTTCCGCCGACCGGCTGAGCCTGTCCAACGCGGCCTGGTCCAAGCAGCCGCGCATGGCCGCGGCCGAACGGGTGGAAGTCGACATCGCGCCCTGGCCGCTGCTGGCGCTGCGCCTGCGGATGAAGGAGATCCGGGCGGTGCGCCCGGACATCCTGCTGGAAACGGATCCGGACGGCGAAGGCGGCAACTGGGAGCTCGGCGACGGCGACGACGAACCCGATCCGGATCCGCGCTGGCGGCTGGAGCGGCTGTGGATCGAGGACGGCCGCCTGCGCTTTGCCGACGCGGCCGCGCGCACGGACATCGACATCACCCTGGACAGCGTCGAAGGCGGCGACCGCGGCCAGGCGCCGGTCGCGGTCGCCGGCAAGGGCCACTGGCGCGGCGCCGCGTTCCGGCTGCAGGGCCAGGCCGCCTCGCCGCTGGAACTGGCCGACAGCGACACCCCCTACCGGATCGATCTGGACGCCCGCGCCGGCCGCACCCGGGCCAGTGCCAGCGGCACGCTCACCAACCCGTTCCGCTTCCGTACGTTCGACCTGCGCATGAAGCTCTCCGGCGCCGACCTGGAGGAACTGTACCCGCTGCTGGGCCTGGCCCTGCCGCCCTCGCCGCCGTACGCACTGGACGGTCGCCTGCGCCGCGACGGCGAGCTGTGGCGCTACGAGGGCTTCAAGGGCACGGTAGGCGACAGCGACCTGTCCGGCGACGTGCGGATCGACGCCTCCGGCGAGCGCCCGCTGTTCACCGCGCAGCTGCTCTCGCGCAAGCTTGATTTCGACGACCTGGCCGGCTTCCTCGGCGCGCCGCCGTCCGCGGGCGGCGAC
Source organism: Pseudoxanthomonas sp. SGNA-20 (assembly GCF_003931635.1). Classification (NCBI taxonomy): domain Bacteria; kingdom Pseudomonadati; phylum Pseudomonadota; class Gammaproteobacteria; order Lysobacterales; family Lysobacteraceae; genus Pseudoxanthomonas; species Pseudoxanthomonas sp. SGNA-20. The sequence goes on from NZ_RRYK01000001.1 coordinate 313,313, forward strand.
GAGACCGCCAACCCCGAGCAGGCGGCCGAAGCCGCACGCCGCGCCGCCAGCCCGCGCCTGTTCCCCGACAAGCCCTACGACCTGGCCAAGCTCAACGCCATGGACGCGGACGTGCGCTGGCGCGCGCAGGCAATCCACGCCCCCAGCCTGCCGATGATCGAGGACATGGACGCGCACCTGGTGCTGCAGGGCGGCCTGTTGCGGCTGCAGCCGCTGGATTTCGGCGTGGCCGGCGGCAAGGTGCGCGCGGACATCCGCATGGACGCGCGCAAGGCACCGATCCGCACCCGCCTCCAGGCCAGCCTGCGCGGGCTGGAACTGCCGAAGCTGTTCGCCAATGCCGAACTGGCGCAAGGCACGGCCGGGCGCATCGGCGGCGAGGTGCGGCTGGCCGGCGCCGGCAACTCGGTGGCTGCGCTGCTGGCGCAAGCGGACGGCGACGTCGCCGTGGGCATGGGCCGCGGCCGGGTCAGCAACCTGGTGATGGAACTGGCCGGGCTGGACATCGCCGAATCGCTTAAGTTCCTGCTCACCGACGACCGCCAGGTGCCGATCCGCTGCGCCTTCGCCGACTTCGCCGTGGACGACGGGCTGATGACCTCGCGCGCACTGGCGTTCGACAGCACCGACACGATCATCGTCGGCGAGGGCACGATCAGCCTGAAGGACGAAAGCCTGGACCTGCTGCTGCGCCCGCGCCCCAAGGACCGCAGCATCCTCAGCCTGCGCTCGCCGCTGCGGCTGGGCGGCACGCTCAAGGATCCCTCCTTCCGCCCGGACATGAAGGCGCTGGGCGTGCGCGGCGCGATCGCCCTGGCGCTGGGCAGCATCACCCCGCCGGCCGCGCTGCTGGCGACCTTCGAGACCGGCCCGGGCGAGGACAGCGACTGCGGCGGCAAGTACGCGCGCTGAAGCCGCGCGCTCAGCCTGCGATGTAGCGCTGCAGCTGCTCCAGTTCGACCTGCTGGTCGGCGATCACCGCCTTGACCAGGTCGCCGATCGAGATCACCCCGGTCACCCGGCCCTGCTCGACCACCGGCAGATGGCGGATGCGGCGCTCGGTAACCAGCTGCATGCAGGCTGGCACCGGGGTGTCGGGCCTGACCGTGACCACGTCGCCGGTCATGATCGCGCTGACCGGGGTATCGGCCGAGGAACGGCCCTGCAGCACGATCTTGCGCGCGTAGTCGCGCTCGGAAAGGATCCCGGCCAGCTCGTCGCCACGCATCACCAGCACCGCGCCGATCGACTTCTCCGCCATCAGCCGCACCGCCTCGATCACCGGCGCGTCGGGGGTTACGGCGAATACCTCAGCCGGCTTCTCCGCCAGCAGTTGACGTACCGTGCGCATGGGCGCCTCCGTCCGCGGACTGTGGGGCCGAGGATACTCCCGCCGGCGCGTGCCAGGCGTCGACCAGGTACAGCGGCCGTTGCTTGGCCTCCTCGTACAGCCGGCCCAGGTACTCGCCGATGGTGCCCAGCGCGATCAGCTGCACGCCGCCGAGGAACAGGATCACCACCATCATCGTCGGCCAGCCGGCCACCCGGTCGCCCCACACCAGGGTCTTGAACACCACCACGATCCCGGCGAAGAACGCCACCAGCGCGGTGAGCAGGCCCAGGTAGGTGGCGATCCGCAGCGGCGCGGTGGAGAAGCTGGTGATGCCTTCCAGGGCGAAGTTCCACAGCCGCCACAGCCCGAACTTGCTGCGCCCGGCCACGCGCGCGCCGCGCCGGTACGGCAGGGCCACGCGGCGATAGCCGACCCAGCCGAACAGCCCCTTCATGAAGCGGTGGCGTTCGCGCAGCTGGCGCAGCGCGGCCAGCACGCGCGGCGACAGCAGGCGATAGTCGCCGGTGTCGGCCGGCACCGGGGTGTGCGACAGGCGCCCGATCACGCGGTAGAACGCGGCGGCGGTGCCGCGCCGCAGCCAGCTGTCGCCCTCGCGCGCGACCCGGGTGCCGTAGACGTCGTCGTAGCCCTCGCGCCAGCGCGCGACGAACTCGGGGATCAGCTCCGGCGGATCCTGGCCGTCGGCGTCGAGGATCATGGCCGCGCCCTCGGTGACCTGGTCCAGCCCGGCGGTCAGCGCGATCTCCTTGCCGAAGTTGCGCGACAGCCGCAGCAGCGCCACCTCCGGGTCGGCGGCGGCGATCTCCTGCAGCCGCTGCCAGGTGGCGTCGCGGCTGCCGTCGTCCACGTACAGGATGCGGCTGGCCACGCCCTCCAGCCCGTCCAGGGCACGGCGGATGCGCGGGTGCAGCAACGGCAGCGAGTCGGCTTCGTTGAAGCACGCCACCACCACGGTCAACAGGTCATGCTGCTGGTTGTCCATCCTGCCCATCGTACAGGCCCGCGCGGCGTGGCTCAGTCCAGCCGTTCCAGGTAGGCGGGGCCGCCGAGCTGGCGCACCTGGCGCTGGATCCACGCCGCGCGCCGCTGCACGTAGGGGCCGGGGCGCACGGCGTTGTAGCGGCGCGGCGAGGGCAGCACCGCGGCCAGGCGCGCGCACTCGCCTGGCGACAGGCGCGAGGCGTCCTTGCGCCAGTAGCTGCGCGCGGCGGCCTGGGCGCCGTAGATGCCATCGCCGAACTCGGCGATGTTGACGTAGACCTCCAGGATCCGGCGCTTGGGCCACAGCGCCTCGATCAGCACCGTGTACCAGGCCTCCAGGCCCTTGCGCACCCAGCTGCGGCCCTGCCACAGGAACAGGTTCTTGGCCACCTGCTGGCTGATGGTGCTGGCGCCGCGCACCCGGCGGCCGCGCGCGTTGTTCTCCATCGCCTTCTCGATCGCGTCCAGGTCGAAGCCCCGGTGGCGGGCGAAGTTCTGGTCCTCGGCCGCGATCACCGACATCGGCAGCGCCGGGGCGATGTGCTCCAGGTCGCGCCAGTCGTAGGCCACCCGGAAGTCCCGTTCGCCCGCGCGCCAGGCCTCGGCCTGGCGGGCCAGCATGAAGGCCGAGGCCGGCGGGTCGATGAAGCGCAGCAGCGCCACCTGGGCCGTGGTCGCGGCCACGAACAGCACCGGCAGCCACAGCAGCACGCGCAGCCAGCGACGGCGCCTGCGGCGGGGCGGATTGGAGGCGGGCTCGGCGATGGCGGCGGTTCCGGTGACGCGGTGGATGCGCGGCGCGATGGTAGCGGCTCCGGCGTGAGCGTCCAGCACCGCTTGGAAACCGCGGCCGCCGGCCGCATTGTGTGGCGATGGATACCAACAGCCCCTCCCCCGTCCCCGCCGCCGGCGACCTGCGCGGCCGCTTCCTCCTGCCCGCCGCCGGCGTTCGCGGCGTCTACGTGCGCCTGGCCGGCAGCTGGCGCGAACTGCTGTCCCATGCCGCCTACCCGTCCGGCGCCACCGCGCTGCTGGGCGAGGCGGTGGCCGCCGCGGCGCTGTTCACCAGCCATGTGAAGGTCGACGGCCGGCTGTCGGTGCAGCTGCGCGCCAGCGGCCCGCTGCGCTCGCTGTTCGCCGAGTGCACCGCCGCCGGCACCGTGCGCGGCATCGCCCGCCTGGAGGACGGGGCCGACGCCCCGCGCGCGCCCTCGCAGCTGGGCGAGGACACGCTGCTGGCAGTCACCGTGGAGAACCCCGGGCTGGACCCGCGCGAACCGCTGCGCTACCAGAGCCTGGTGGCCCTGGGCGGCGCCGAGTCCCTGGCCGAGGCCTTCGAGGACTACTTCCGCCAGTCCGAGCAGCTGCCCACCCGCCTGCTGCTGGCCGCCGACGGCGAGCACGCCGCCGGCCTGATGCTGCAGAAGCTGCCCGGCGAGGAAGGCGACGCCGACGCCTGGAACCGCGTCGGCGCCCTGTTCGAGACCCTGGGCGAGGCCGAGCTGCTGGCGACCCCGCCGCGGCTGCTGGTGCACCGCCTGTTCCACGAGGAAGACCCCCAGCTGCTGGAGGAGCACGCGGTCGCCTTCGGCTGCTCCTGCTCGGTGGAGCGGGTGGAGGGCATGCTGCGCAGCCTGGGCGAGGAGGAGTTCCGGGCGGCCGCCGCGGCCACCGGCCAGGTCGACGTCCGCTGCGAATTCTGCGGCCGCGAGTACCACTTCCCCCTGGACCGGATTGGGGTATTGTTTGGGTCGCCGGCGCAGCCCAACGCACCGGCGCCGGAGCGCCTGCAGTAAGCGCATGGCGCCGCTCCACCGACGAGCTGGCTGTCCACGGGGAGGATCGGCGCTTGTTAATCATTCGTAAAGCCCATACGATGCAGGCTCTGACCGCACGGGAACTCCCGTGCCGTCCGCTGGTCTGAAAGGAAGCCATGTCCCTGCGCCGTCCGCCCCTGCTGGCCCTTGCCCTGTCCGCGCTGATCGCGGCGGCGGGCGCGCATGGCCAGGTGCGGGCGGGTTCCGAGCAGGCCGTGCTGCCGGTGTGGAACAAGGGCAGCGGCAAGGTCGAGGCCCTGCTGCTGCTGGAGCCGGCGCGTGGCAACCGCCCCGGTTCGCCGGGTTCGACCTGGCGCTTCGGCAGCGAGTCGCTGGACGCGGCCTTCGGCCTCGGCGCCGGCGACTCGCTGGGCCTGCTGTGCAGCAATACCAGCGGCACCAGCGTGAACAGCCTGGCCAGCAGCTGCCTGCTGGCGTCCCTGGGCAACGACCACGAGGCCAGTGGCCGCCGCCTGTCGGCCAGCGCCAGCGTCGGCCGCCAGGGCAACCGCCTCGGCGTGGCCGCCGGGACCGTGCGCGATGCCTCCCTGCCGGGCTGGCTGTCGGCCGAAGCCTCCGGCACCCCGCTGGCCGGTGCCGGCAAGCTCGAGCAGAACGACCTGCAGGTGTTCGGCCAGAAGGACATCGGCAGCGAGGCCTACGTCTCCATCGCCGGCACTTATGCGCGCGCGCGTCTGGTACCGGTAACCGAAGCGCCGGGCCTGGCCCATCGCTGGGACAGCAAGTCGCTGAGCGTGGGCGGCGGCTACGGCCCGTTCAGCGCCAACATCATCGGCCGCGTGGTCGAGGTCAACGGCCAGCCGGGCAACAAGTGGGAAGGCCTGGGCCTGGGCCTGACCTGGCGCACGCCATGGAGCGGCCAGCTCACCGTCGGCGCCGAGAACGTGGTCACCCGCGGCAAGAACCCGTTCGCCCCGTCCAACCTCGACGCCGAGGAAGGCACCGTCCCCTACGTGCGCTACGAGCAGGGCCTGTGACCTGCTGAGCGGGCAGTTGGCGCCACGGCGGCGCGGCGCGCAGGCTCCCGGCGCACGCAACCATCGATCCATTCCTTCCCTGTCCGGATGACCGGCACGTCCGCGTGCGCGATCGGCTGCGGACCTGCCGCACGCACGTCCGGGGTGCCCGGCGCGCATCCGCATGCCGATGCGTGCCCCTGCCCCGGCGTCCGCCGGTCGCCTCACGGAAGAAGCCGGCCATCGCGCTGCGATGGCCGGCTGTGGACTGCGTTCCGGGTTACTGCCGCAGCGCCTCGATCGGGTCCAGCTGCGAGGCCTTGCGTGCCGGGTAGTAGCCGAAGAACAGCCCGGTGGCCACCGAGAACGCCGCGGCCAGGGTGATCACCTTGCCGTTGAGCTGGATCGGCAGGTCGGTGTTGAAGTGCCCGACCAGCAACGCGCCGGCGATGCCGAACAGGATGCCCAGCAGGCCGCCGCCCAGCGACAGCAGCATGGCCTCGGCCAGGAACTGCCGGCGCACGTCCGAAGGACCGGCGCCCACCGCCAGGCGCAGGCCGATTTCCTTGATCCGCTCGGTCACCGACACCAGCATGATGTTCATGATGCCGATGCCGCCGACGACCAGCGAGATCGTCGCCACCGCGCCAAGCAGCCAGGACATCTGCCGGGTGGTCTCGTTGCGGGTGGCCACCAGCTGCGACACGTTGCGCACCTGGAAGTCGTCGGCCGCGCCCGGGTCGATGCGGTGGCGCTGGCGCAGCAGCGACTCCACCTCGCCCTGCACGTAGGCCAGGTCGTCGGCATGGGCCACGGTCAGCGAGATGTCCATCACCGCGCCTGGCGGCAGGCCCATGGCGCCCATCAGGCGGCGGCGCGCGGTCTCCAGCGGCACCATCACCACGTCGTCCTGGTCGCGGCCGAAGCCGCTCATGCCCTTGGGCCTGAGGGTGCCGACCACGGTGAAGTTGGTGCGGCCGATGCGCACCGTCTCGCCGATGCCGGTGCCGGCGCCGAACAGCTCGCGGCGCACGGTCTCGCCCAGCAGCACCACCTTGTCGCCGTTGAAGTGCTGCGGCTCGAACGCGCTGCCGCTGGCGATCTGCCAGCCGTTGATCTGCAGGAAGTCCGGCTGGATGCCCTGCCAGCTCGTGGACCAGTTGTTCTCGGCGTAGACGATCTGGCTGCTGCCGCGCAGCGAGGCGGCCACCAGCTCCACCTCGGGGATCTCCTCGCGGATCGCCTCGGCGTCGCCCTCGGTGAGGGTGAAGAAGCTGCTGGCGCTCATGCGCACGCCGCCCATGGCGCGCTGCACCTGCGGGCCGATGTCCAGCTTCTGCGCGCCCAGGCCGGCGAGCTGGCGCTCGATCTCCGCCTGCGTGCCCTGCCCGACCGACACCATCACGATCACCGCGGCGATGCCGATGATCACGCCCAGCGAGGTCAGCGCGCTGCGCATCCAGTTGCCGCGCAGCGCGAAGACCGCGGTGCGCAGGATGTCCATGAAGGTCATGGGCCCACCTCCTCGTGCGTGGCCTCGTGCAGCTGGCCGTCGCGCATCACGCAGATGCGGTCGGCATGGCGGGCGACGTGCGCGTCGTGGGTGATCAGGACCACGGTGTGGCCTTCGTCGCGCAGGCGCTTGAACAGGGCCAGGATTTCCTCGCCGGTGCGGCTGTCCAGCGCGCCGGTGGGCTCGTCGGCCAGCAGCAGCGGCGGGTTGTTGATCAGCGCGCGGGCGATCGCCACGCGCTGCTGCTGGCCGCCGGACAGCTCGTTGGGACGATGGTCCACGCGCGTACCCAGGCCCACCGCCTCGAGCGCCGCGCGCGCCCGCTCGTGGCGTTCGGCCACAGGCACGCGGGCATAGCCCAGCGGCATGGCCACGTTCTCCAGCGCGGTCATGCGCGGCAGCAGGTGGAAGCCCTGGAACACGAAGCCGATCTTCTCCCGGCGCAGGGTCGCCAGTTCCTCCGCGTCCAGGGTGGACACGTCCACCCCGTCGCACAGGTACTGGCCGCCGCTGGGCGTGTCCAGGCAGCCGATCAGGTTCATCAGCGTGGACTTGCCCGAGCCCGACGGTCCCATGATCGCCAGGAACTCGCCGGGCATCACCACCAGGTCCACGTCGCGCAGGGCCGCGACCTCGGCTTCGGTGCCGGGCGAGTACACCTTGCGCAGGCCCCGGGTCTGGATCACCGGCGTGGCCGCCGGGGCGGCGGCCGCGCTCGCGCTCACGGCGTTCATCGCGCCGCCGCCCGTTCGCCGGTGACCAGCAGGTCGCCTTCCGTGACGTTGCCTGAGATCTCGGTGCTGCTGCCGTCGCTGGCGCCCAGGCGCACCATCACCGGCACCGGCTTGCCGCCCTCCAGGCGGTACACGGTGGCGCGGCGCGCGCCGGCGAGGTTGGCCAGTTCGCGTTCCACGGCCTCGCGCTGGGCGGGCTGCAGGGTGGCGAAGAAGCCGGCGAAATCCTGCTGGAAGCGCTCGAGCATGCGCTGGCGCATCTGTCCGCCGGCGCTGGGCTGCTGGGCGCGGGCGCCGCCCATCATCATCATCGGCGGGCCGCCGGCGCCCGGGCGCTGCTGCGACGTGGCCTGGCGCGAGGCCTCCATCGCCTTGCGCATTTCCTCCTGGCGCTGGCGCGCGGCGGCCAGGTCGGCCTCGAACGCGCTCTTCTGCGCCGGGGCCAGGTCCATGCCGGCCACGAACGCTGCCAGGTCCTCGAGCATGCCGGCGCCGCGCGGGCCGCGTCCCGGGGCCGCGGCGGGCTGGTCGGCCGGCTTGTAGCGCAGCGCGGCGTTGGACACCTTGAGCACGTCGTCGCGGCGGCTGACTTCGATCTCGGCGTTGACGGTCAGGCCCGGCAGCAGGGTGCCGTCGCTGTTGTCCACGCTCACCACCACCGGGTAGGTCACCACGTTGTTGTTGGTGGTCGCCGCCAGGCGCACCTGCTGCACCTCGCCACGGAACTGGCGGTCGGGGAAGGCGTCGACGGTGAAGCTCACGCGCTGGCCGGGCTTGACCTGGCCGATGTCGGCCTCGTCCACCGACAGCTCGATCTTCATCTTCGACAGGTCCTCGGCGATGGTGAACAGCTCCGGGGCCTGCAGGCTGGCGGCCACGGTCTGGCCGGGCTCGATGCTGCGGGTCAGGACCACGCCATTGACCGGCGAGCGGATCACGGTGCGCTCCAGGTTGACCCGGGTGGTCTCGGTGGAGGCGGCCTGCTGCCGGATCTGGGCCTGGGCCGAGGCGACCTGGGCCCGGGCCTGGTCCAGCGCCGCCTTGGCCAGGTCCACGTCGCTGCGCGCGATCAGCTGGCGCTCGACCAGGGCGGCCTTGCGCTGGTAGTCGGCCTCGGCGTTGGCCAGGGCGGCCTGGGCCTGGCGCAGGCTGGCCTGGGCGCTGGCGATCTGGGCATTGCCCTGGGCGATCTGCGCCTCGTAGGTCTTGGGGTCGATCCGGGCCAGCACCTGGCCCTCGGTCACCCGGTCGTTGTAGTCGACCAGCACCTCCAGCACCTGGCCGGAAATCTGGCTGCCCACGGTCACGGTCGATGTGGCGCTGAGGGTGCCGGTTGAGGAGATGGCCACGCGGATGTTGCCGCGCTCCACCGGCGCGGTGCGCCACGCCGCTTCGGCGTCGCGGCTCGCGCCCCCCCAGTACCAGGCAGCGCCTCCGAGGAGGACCAGGACGAGCACGCCGCCGGCCAACGGCAGCCAGCGGGGACGGGAATTCGGACGCGAGGTTCGGCTCATGGGCGCATGGATGGGAGGACTACCCCGGTTAACGCACGACCCGGGGATCGGTTGACGCCCGCCGGTGGGAAACGTTCAGCCCTGCAGGTACGGGTCGGTGCCCGGTGGCGGCTGGCTGCTGAAGCGGACCCGGGCAGTGGTGCCGCTGTCCAGGGTGCTCTCCAGCTCGATGGTCCAGCCGAAGCGCTCGCACAGCCGGCGCACGATCGACAGGCCCAGGCCGGTGCCGACCGGGTACTCGGGGCGGGCGCGGTAGAACGGCTCGAACGCCCGCGCCAGGGCCTCGGCCGACATGCCGATGCCGGTGTCGCGCACCTGTACCAGGCCCTCGTGTACGGTGACTTCGACCAGGCCGCGGTCGGTATAGCTGCAGGCGTTGCGCAGCAGGTTGCCGAGCACCACGTGCAGCACCCGCGGCGGGGCGTAGATGCGCGGCGCGCCCTCGCAGGCCACCTGCAACTCCACCGGCTTGTCGCCCAGCAGCATGCGCGCCTTGAGCGCCTCCTCGTAGACCACCTCGCACACGTCGAACCACTCGCTCTGCGGGACCACGTCCGGCTCGCGGGCCAGGATCAGGAAGGCATCGACCACCGCCTCCATGTCGCGCCCGGCGCGCTGGATCCGGCGCAGGCTGCGCGCCAGGCGCGGCTCCAGGGTCTCGTCGGCCAGGGCCATGTCGCTGGCCACCCGGATCACGGTCAGCGGGGTGCGCAGCTCATGGCTGGCGTCGCGGGTGAAGTTGCGCTCGCGGGTCAGCTGCGCCTCGACCCGCTCGCCCAGCGCGTGCAGCGCCCCGGCCAGCTGCCGCGCCTCGCCCCGCATGTCTGCCGGCAGCCGGTCCGGCGCCAGCGCGGCGATGTCCGGCCGCCGCGGATCCCAGCGCGAGACCTGGCGCGCCAGCCAGGCCACCGGCGAGACCAGGCGCTTGGACGATTTGTAGGTAAGCCAGGTCGCGCCGTAGATCGCGAACAGCGCCAGCATCGCCGGCAGCACCGCGAACCACCAGGCCAGGCGGTTGGCCTGCTCGCGCAGGAAGGCGACGTACAACGTGCCCTGCGGCTTGCGCTCGACCCAGACCATCTGGCCTTCGGACTTGAGCTCGTGGAAGCCCGGGGCGAGCCCGCGCAGGTAGGCCGGCAACGCTTCGGCCGAGCCACCCGGCTCGACCAGGTAGGCGCGCAGCGAGAAGGTATTGGGCGGCGGCTGTGCGGCCGCGGATTCGCGCAGTTCCCAGTAGTGGCGGGCCTCCTCCTGCAGCGAACTGCGGATGAAGCTGTACTTGAACAGCGTGCCGACCACGAAGAAGGCGATCACGATCGCCAGGCTCGCCATCACCACCTGCAGGATGAAGGCGATACGGATCTTGCGGGAAAGGCCGTGGGGCATGGGGGCATTCAACACGGGACGGCGCGAGTGTAGGCCCGCGCGCATCGCCGTTCCGTGAGTGGGTGGACCGGGACCCGCGCCCCCGTGGCCAAGGCGGCCGGACAGCCGGCCGCCGTCTTGCGTTCCATTCCCCCTGTTTCCCCTTCGGCTACCTGGTCACGCGGTGACCGGCTGCGCGATGTCCGCCACCCGGTACCCGGCGCTCTGCACGGTATGCAGCAGCGGGCGGTCGAACGGCTTGTCGATCACCTTGCGCAGGTTATACAGGTGGCTGCGCAGAGTGTCCGAATCGGGCAGGCTGTTGCCCCAGATCTCGCGCTCGATCTCCTGGCGGCTGACGACCCTGGGCGACTCGCGCATCAGGATGGTCAGCAGCTTCAGGCCGATTGGCGACAGCTGCAGCTCCACGCCGCCGCGGGTCACGCGCATGCTGACCGGATCCAGCACCAGGTCGGCCACGGTCAGCACCTCCGAGCCCACCTGGCGGCGCTCGCGCCGGATCAGCGCGCGCAGGCGCGCCTCCAGCTCCTGGATCGCGAACGGCTTGGTGAGGTAGTCGTCGGCGCCGTGGCCGAGGCCGGTGAGCTTGTCGTCCAGGGTGTCGCGCGCGGTCAGCATCAGCACCGGCGTCGACTTGCGCGCATCGCTGCGCAGCCGGCGGCAGACCTCGATGCCGTCCAGGCGCGGCAGCATCAGGTCAAGCACCACCGCGTCGTAGCTGTTCTCGGCCGCCAGCCGGTAGCCGTCCAGTCCGTCGGCGGCGTAGTCGACTTCGAAGCCACGGCTTTCCAGGTATTCCCCGATCATCTCGGAGATGTTGCGGTTGTCCTCGACGACCAGCACCAGCCCTGAGGTTTCTTTGCCCTGACGCATGTTTCGGACGCTCCGTATCGGATTTTCAGCTTTGTGAAACATGCCGCAGCCCCGGTGGATGGGGCGTGAAGGCGGCGACCGCTACAGCAACGGCCGCAGCGCCGGCCAGACATTGTCCAGCAGCCGCGGCTGGGCCGCGGCGGTGGGGTGCAGGCCGTCAGCCTGCATCAGCCCTTCTTCCAGGGCCACGCCCTCCAGGAAGAACGGGACCAGGGCCACGCCCTGGCGCTGGGCCAGGCCCTCGTAGGTGCGGCGCAGGCGCTCGCGGTAGGCCGGGCCGTAGTTGGGCGGGACGTCGATGCCCAGCAGCAGCACCCGGGCGCCGGCGGCGGTGCCAAGCTCGACCATGCGCCGCAGGTTGGCCTCCAGCTGGGCCGGGGCCAGGCCGCGCAGGGCGTCGTTGCCGCCCAGCTCGATCACCAGCACCGAAGGACGGTGTTTTTCCAGCAGCGCAGGCAGGCGGGTCAGGGCGCCGGCGCTGGTCTCGCCACTGATGCTGGCGTTGACCACCGGCCGTGCCAGGGACGGCTCGGCCTGCAGCTTCCGCTCCAGCAGGCTGACCCAGCCGGTGCCTCTGGGTATGTTGTGCTCTGCGCTGAGGCTGTCACCGACCACCAGCACCGGGCCCCTGGCCCGGGCCTGAGGCGCGGCCAGCAGCGGACCTGGCAGCAGCAGCGCCGCCAGCAGGACCGCCAGCGCGCGGCCCATGGCCGTCCCCCACCTGAACTTGCGCATCCGGAGCCTCCCATCGATACCCAGACCCTGACCAGCATAGCCAGCGCCATCGAGGTCCGCGGCGTGGGCAAGTCCGCGGCCGGCCCCGAGGGCGAGGTCCGCATTCTCGACAGCGTCGACCTGACCGTGGCTGAAGGCGACAGCGTCGCCATCGTCGGCGCCTCCGGCTCGGGCAAGACCACCCTGCTGGGCCTGCTGGCCGGGCTGGACCTGCCCACCCGCGGCAGCATCGCCCTCGCCGGCCAGCGCCTGGACCAGCTGGACGAGGAAGCCCGCGCCGCGCTGCGCGCGCGCGAGGTCGGCTTCGTGTTCCAGAGTTTCCACCTGCTGCCCTCGCTGGCCGCCGAGGAGAACGTGGCCCTGCCACTGGAACTGGCCGGGCGCGAGGATCCGGCGCGGGTGGCCGAGGTGCTGGCCGCGGTCGGCCTGGAGCACCGCCGCCGGCACCATCCGCGGCAGCTTTCCGGCGGCGAGCAGCAGCGCGTGGCCCTGGCCCGCGCCTTCGTTGCCAGGCCGCGGATCCTGTTCGCCGACGAGCCCACCGGCAACCTCGACCAGGCCACCGGCCAGCACGTCAGCCAGCTGCTGTTCGAGCTCAACCGCAGCAACCGCACCACCCTGGTCATGGTGACCCACGACCTGGCCCTGGCACGGCGCTGCCACCACGTCTACCGGCTCGACCGCGGCCGCCTGGTGCGGCTGGACGAAGGCGGGGAAGGCGCATGAACGTGCTGCGCCACGCGGCGCGCTCGCTGCGCCGCGAGTTCCTTTCCGGCGACCTGCTGACCCTGTTCGCCGCGCTGGTGCTGGGCGTGGCGGCGATGACCGCGGTCGGCACCCTGGTCGACCGGGTCACCCTGGCGCTGGCCTCCAGCGCGGCCGAGGTGGTCGGCGGCGACCTGGGCGTGCAGGGACGCACCGACCCGCCCGCCGAATTCACCGCCGAAGCGCGCGCGCGTGGCCTGGCGGTCGCGCGTCTGGTGACCTTCCCCAGCGTGCTGTTCCATGGCGATTCTAGCCAGATGGCCACGATCAAGGGCGTGGACGGTGCCCATCCGCTGCGCGGCCGCCTGCGCGTGGCGAGCGATACGGCAGGCCTGCAGGTTGCCGATGCCGGCGGCCCACCGCCGGGCGAGGCCTATGCCGATCCGCGCATCCTGGCCGGCCTGGGCGTGGAGGTGGGCGACAGCATCGAGCTGGGCAGCAGCCAGGTGCGCATCACCCGCGTGCTGTTGTCCGAACCGGATGCCTCCGGCGGGCTGATGGAGATGGCGCCGCCGCTGCTGGTGCACCGCGACGACGTCGAGGCCGCCGGCCTGCTCGGCCCAGGCAGCCGCGCCGGCTACCGGCTGATGTTCGCCGGCCCGCCGGCGGCGATCGCGGGCATGCGCGAATGGCTGCAACCGCGCCTGCAGCCCGGCCAGCGCCTGGTCGGGGTGGAGGACGCGCAGCAGGGCCTGCGCAATGCCTTCGACCGCGCCGGCCGCTTCCTCGCCCTGGCCGCGCTGCTGGCAGTGCTGCTGGCCAGCGTGGCCACCGCGCTGGCCGCCAACCGCTTTGCCCTGCGCCGGGTGGACGCGGTGGCGATCCTGCGCTGCCTGGGCGCGCGCCAGCGCGACATCCTCGCCTCGCTGGCGGTGCAGCTGGTGCTGCTGGCCATCCCCGCCTGCGCCCTGGGCGTGGGCCTGGGCATGCTCGCCCAGGTCGCCCTGGTCGAGGTGCTGGGCAGCCTGGTGCCGGCGCGGCTGCCGCTGCCGCAGGCCGCGCCGATGCTGGCCGGCGCCGGCATCGGCCTGCTGATCCTGCTCGGCTTCGGCCTGCCGCCGCTGCTGCGCCTGCGCGGGGTGCCGCCGATGCGCGTGCTCAACCGCAGCTTCGCCGCCCTGCCCGCGACCTCGCTGCTGGCCTACGTGGCCGCGCTCGCCGCCACCGTGGCGCTGGCGGTGTACGCCACCGGCGATGCGCGGCTGGCCGCCTGGGTGCTGGGCGGCCTGGCGGTGCTTGCCCTGCTCGCGGCCGCCGCGGGCGCCAGCCTGCTGTGGCTGCTGGGACGGCTGCAATCGCGCCTGCATGGCCCGTGGCGGCTTGGCCTGGCCGCGCTGGCGCGGCGCCGCGGCCTGGCCGTGGTGCAGCTGGTGGGCCTGTCGCTGTCGCTGTGCGCGCTGTTGCTGCTGGCGGTGGTCGGCCCCGGCCTGCTCGGGCAATGGCGCGAGCGCCTGCCGCCGGATACGCCCAACCACTTCCTGCTCAACGTGCAGCGCGACCAGGCCGAGGCGGTGGAACAGGCGCTGCGTGGAATGGGCGTGGCCGATCCGGACCTGCAGCCGTTCGGCACCGGGCGCCTGGTGGCGATCAATGGCAAGCCGCCACAGCGGACCGCGGTGGACGAACGCGACGACGGCAACGACGCCGACCGCCCGGTGAACTTCTCCTGGCGCCATGGCTTCCCGCCGGCCAATACGCTGCTGGAGGGCAGGTTCTGGAGCGAGACCAGCGACGCCGCCGAGGCCTCGATCGAACAGGGCTGGGCCGGCCGCTACGGCATCGGCCTGGGCGACAGCCTGACCCTGCAGCTGGGCGAACAGGAACGCACGTTCACCGTCACCAGCATCCGCAAGGCCGACTGGGATTCGTTCCGGGTCAACTTCTTCGTGCTGCTCAATGCAGGCGCGGTGGGCGACGCGCCATACAACCTGATCTCCAGCTTCCACCTGCCCTCGGGACGCACCGCGGCGCTGGCGCCGGTCGTGCGCGAGTTCCCGAACGTCTCGGTGCTGGAGATCGAGGCGTTGCTGGAGCGGGTGCGCGAGGTGATCGAACGCGTGGCCCAGGCGGTGCAGCTGGTGATGGGCTTCAGCCTGGCCGCCGGCGTGCTGGTGCTGCTGGCGGCGCTGCAGGCCACCGCCGGCGAACGCCGCTACGACAGCGCGGTGCTGCGCACGCTCGGCGCGCGCCATGGCCAGCTGCGCGGCGCGGTACTGGTGGAGTTCGGGATGCTGGGGCTGGTCGCGGCGCTGCTGGCGGTGTCGGCGGCGGCGGTGATCGGCGCGCTGGTCTCGCGCCAGTTGTTCGAGCTGGCGCTGTCGCCGCCGTGGCCGGCGCTGCTGGGCGGCGGCGCGATCGGCATCGCGCTGAGCCTGGTGGCCGGCTGGTCGGGCACCCGCGCCATCCTGCGCACGCCGCCGATGCTGGCGTTGCGCCAGTACTGAGGCCACTGCCGCGGCCCGCCCGGGCCGCGGCGGTGGATTATCCTGCGCGCCTCATCCCTGCCCTGCGGCCCGACGATGCCCGCCCTGCCCCTGTCGAACTACCTCGTCCCGGTGCTGTTGCTGCTGGCCAGCAACGTGTTCATGACCTTCGCCTGGTACGGCCACCTCAAGTACAAGAGCGCGCCGCTGTTCATGGCGATCGTGGTCAGCTGGGGCATCGCCTTCTTCGAGTACAGCCTGATGGTCCCGGCCAACCGCATGGGCAGCGGGGTGTACTCGGTGGTCCAGCTCAAGACCATCCAGGAGATCATCACCCTGGTGGTGTTTGCCGGCTTCTCGGCCTGGTACCTGGGCCAGCCGCTGAAGTGGAACCACTACGCGGCCTTCGCCCTGATCGTGGGCGCGGCCTTCCTGATGTTCTACGACGGCGGCAGCGCGGCCTCGCACTGAACCGCATGCGGCGTACTCAGGCCTGCCTGGGCGCGAACATGATCACCGCCATCCCGGCCAGGCACAGGGCCACGCCCAGCAGGTCCCAGCGGGTGGGGCGCACGCCGTCCACCGCCCACAGCCAGGCCAGCGCGGTGCCGATGTAGACCCCTCCATAGGCGGCGTACACGCGCCCGGTGGCCGTCGGATGCAGGGTCAGCAGCCAGGCGAAGACCGCCAGGCTCAGTGCCGCCGGCAGCAGCAGCCAGGCGCTACCGTCATTGCGCAGCCATGACCACACCAGCCAGCAGCCGAGGATCTCGGCGATGGCGGTGGCCACGAACAGCGCGAAGGTGGTCACGCCGCCCCCGCGCCCTCGCGTTCGGCCTGCTTGACCTGTTGCCACAGCGCTTCCTGTTGCTCCAGGGTGAGGGTCGGCAGCGGCGTGCCGGCGGCCGCGGCCAGTGCCTCCATCGCGCGGAAGCGGCGTTCGAACTTGTGGTTCGCGCGGCGCAGCGCGGCGCCCGGATCGACCTTGGCGTGCCGGGCGACGTTGGCGGCGACGAACAGCAGGTCGCCGATCTCGTCCTCCAGGCGCTCGCGGTTGGCGGCCACGTCGCCGCGCGCGAACTCGGCGCGCACCTCGGCGATCTCCTCCTGCAGCTTCTCCAGCACCGGCTCCGGGCCGGGCCAGTCGAAGCCGGTGCGCGCGGCGCGCGACTGCAGCTTCACCGCGCGCTGCCATTCCGGCAGGCCGCGGGAGATGCCGGCCAGGACCGAGGTGTCCTGCTCGCCGGCGGCTTGGCGCTCGGCGCGCTTGATCGCCTCCCAGTTGAGGGTCTGCTCCTCGGCATCGGCGAAGCTGGCCTCGCCGAACACGTGCGGGTGGCGGCGCACCATCTTGTCGCTGATCGCGTTGGCCACGTCGTCGAACGCGAACGCGCCCTGTTCGGCGGCCATCTGCGCATGGAACACCACCTGCAGCAGCAGGTCGCCCAGTTCGCCCTTCAGCGCGGCCAGGTCCTTGCGGTCGATCGCGTCGGCGACTTCGTACGCCTCCTCGATGGTGTACGGGGCGATGGTGGAGAAATCCTGTTCCAGGTCCCAGGGACAGCCGCCCTGCGGGTCGCGCAGGCGGGCCATGATCGCCAGCAGGCGGTCGATTGGTCGTTCGGTAGGCATGGCGCGAACTCTAGCAGGGAACCTGGCCGGCTCCAGCTCCAGCTCCAGCAACAGCAAGAGCAAGAGCAAGGGCGCTGGCTTCGGAGGGGGCCGCCGCATCCACGCATGCCGGTGCACTGCGCGGACGGACGTCCTGTCCGTACGCGCGGCCGTGGCACGTCCATGTGCCACTTGCCCCGGCATGCGCGGATACGGCGTCCTCGGTGAGCGTCAGGTCGGCCAGCTTCGTTGACGCCCGGTCAAGTTCCGCAGGCCTGGCGAGACCGTAGGCGCCATTTGGCCAGGAGTGGCCGGGCCAAGCCCCCCGAAGCGCCAGCAGGACCTGCCAGGCCGGGCAGGCCGTGGCCGCGGTAGCGGGTGCGCGCATGGACGTGCGCCCGGGCGGCCACCGCAGGCCTGGCCTGTCGCGGCGCCGTCCGAAGCTACGCGCCCGGAGAACGCATTCGGCGGGAGCAGCGGATAAAAAGTCCGGTGCGCAAAAGGAAAAGCCGGCGCCTTCGCGGCGCCGGCTTCCGGTCACAGGGGGCGCTGGGTCGCGCCAGGCCTCAGCCGCCGCGCGCCTGCAGGGCGGCCACGGCCGGCAGGGTCTTGCCTTCCAGGAACTCGAGGAAGGCGCCGCCGCCGGTGGAGATGTAGCTGACGTCCTTTTCGATGCCGTACTTGTCCACCGCCGCCAGGGTGTCGCCGCCGCCGGCGATGGAGAACGCCTTCGATTCGGCGATGGCGCGGGCCAGGGTCTCGGTGCCCTTGCCGAAGGCATCGAACTCGAACACGCCCACCGGGCCGTTCCAGACCACGGTGCCGGCGGACTTGATGAGCCCGGCGTACTGCGCGGCGGTCTGCGGGCCGATGTCCAGGATCATGTCCTCGGCGCCGACCTGGTCGACCGGCTTGACCGTGGCCGGGGCGTCGGCGGCGAACGCCTGGGCCACCACCACGTCCACCGGCAGCGGGATCTGCGCGCCGCGCGCCTGGGCATCGGCGGCGATCTTCTTCGCCGTCTCCAGCAGGTCGGCCTCGTACAGCGACTTGCCGACGTTGTAGCCGGCCGCGGCGATGAAGGTGTTGGCGATGCCGCCGCCGACGATCAGCTGGTCGACCTTGCCGACCAGGTTGGTCAGCAGCTCCAGCTTGGTCGAGACCTTGCTGCCGGCGACGATGGCCAGCAGCGGGCGCGCCGGGTTGTCCAGCGCCTTGGCCAGTGCATCCAGCTCGGCCATCAGCAGCGGCCCGCCGGCGGCCACCGGGGCGAAGCGGATCACGCCGTGGGTCGAGGCCTGGGCGCGGTGCGCGGTGCCGAAGGCGTCCATCACGAACACGTCGCACAGCGCCGCGTACTTCCTCGCCAGCGCCTCGTCGTCCTTGCCCTCGCCGACGTTCATGCGGCAGTTCTCCAGCAGCACGACCTGGCCAGGCTTGACCTCGACGCCGTCGACCCAGTCCTTCACCAGCGGTACGTCCACGCCCAGCAGCTCGGACAGGCGCGCAGCCACCGGCGCCAGCGAATCAGCCTCGCTCCACTGGCCTTCCTTGGGCCGCCCCAGGTGCGAGGTGACCATCACCGCGGCGCCCTTCTCCAGTGCCAGCTTGAGCGTCGGCACCGAGGCGGTGATGCGCTGCTCGGAGGTGATGCGACCGTTGTCGATCGGCACGTTGAGATCCTGGCGGATCAGCACGCGCTTGCCGGTCAGGTCGAGGTCGGTCATCCGGATGATCGTCATGCTCACGTCTCTGTGTGGGGGATCAAGGTGGGTCGCGCCGGCGCGGCGCGCGGGTGCGGGCATTTTCCGGGACGGGACGTGGCGGCGGCAAACCCGGCGCTCAGGGCGCCCGCGGCGGCTGCCGCAGCAGGCTCATTCCCAGCAGCGCCACCAGCACCGCGCCACCGACCAGCAGCGCCCACAGCAGCCAGCTCTTCCAGTCGTGCTCGACCAGCGGCTCCAGGGCGCGCTCGCCGGCCAGCTCCTGGGCCTCGCCGGCCAGGTAGGCCGGGGCCGGCTCCCAGTCGGGGCCACGCTGGGCGCGCAGCGCGTCCAGCAGCGGCTTGATTGGCGCCTCGCCGCGCTGGCGGCGGGCACTGCCGGCGGCCAGGGTGTAGGGCGGCTGGCCCTGGGCCAGGAACACCAGTACCTCGGACCGGTAACCCAGGCGCAGCACCGGCATGCCCTCGCCCACCGGGGTCGTCGGGACCAGCCGCCAGTACCGGTCGCGCACCGCCGCGGCCAGCGCGCGCGGTTCCGAGCGCGCCCCGGCGCGGTCGTCGCCCACCTGGTAGGCAACCCAGGGGCCGGCGCGCCAGGTCCAGGAAGCGTCGGGGTCCTCGCGGCTGTACAGGGTCCACTGCACCGCGGCGTTGTCCGGCAGGCGCACGTCGGCGCGCTCCACCGGGAAGCGTCCGGGCAGGCGGAACTCGAAACCCTCCCGCCCGGCCACGCTGCGACGCTCGCCGCGCAGCTCCTGCCAATCCCACTGCAGCTGCGCCTCCGCCGGCGCCAGCTCGGCCGCGACCCCGGTAAGCTCCGGCCCGGGGCCGGCGCGCAGCGGCAGCAGGCGCAGGTAGCGGGCCTGGCCATCCAGGGCGATGCGGCCCTGGCGCAGGCGTTCGCCGCCGCGCTCCAGGTCCAGCAGGGTGGTGCTGCCGTTGAGCGTGCGCCAGTTGCGCAGGTCGTCGCTGCCCTCGACCTTGTAGCCGGCCTGCAGCGGCTGCGATGGCGTCTTCCACTCCAGCAGCAGCGCGCGCACCGGCTCGCGCACGCGGCTGGCATCGACCAGCCAGCTGCCGGCGCCGCCGGCGGGCGTACGCGCCGGGAACCCCGCCTGCACCCGGCGGATGTTGCCCTCGTCGTCGCGCTCGGCGATCAGGTGGATGTCGTTGCCGGCGCCGTCCTGCGCCGGCAACGGGAACCAGGGCAGCCCCGTGGTACGCGGCGCCTGCGCCAACGGCTGCGCCGGCGACAGCACCGCCGCGGCCACCGCCTGGCCCTGGGCGTTGAATACCTCCACGTCGCGCAGGCCGCGCTCGTGCGCCCCCAGGTACACCGCCTCGTCGAGCAGTACCCGGTAGGCCCCGGCGTTGTCCTGGCCCAGGGCCAGCGGCCACTGCCGCGCATAGTCCTGCGCCGGGGCGCTGGCCTGTGCGCCTCCGGCCAGCACGGAAACCAGCGCCAGTGCGTACCAGGATCGTTTGCTCATGCGTCCGTCTCCACGTTGTCCCCGGCGCGCGGCGGCGCCGGGGCGAGGTAGCCGACGATCATGCACAGCACGCCGTAGGCGATGAAAGACACGATGCCGGCCAGGTTGCCCAGGTGGGTGCGGTCGACCAGCACCAGCTTGGCCAGGACCACACCCATCAGCACCGCGCCGGCCAGCCACAGGCCGCGCTGGCCGCGGCGCGAACCGAGCACCCAGCCGAGCACGCCCAGCACGCTCCAGGCCACGGTCAGGCTGGTCTGGGCCAGGGCGCTGGACAGCAGGCCCGGGGTCCAGCCGATGCCACCCCAGTAATGCACGCAGCGCAGGGTGGAGGCGCTCAGCAGCAGGAAGCCGCCGCCGGCCAGCAGCGCCGGCCGCCAGCGCGGCAGCAGCGCCCCGGCATGCCTGCTGCCCAGCCAGGCCGCACCCAGGCCCAGGGTCGCCAGCTGCACCAGCTCGCCCGGGTTGAGCAGTGGCAGCCAGGGCAGCGGCGCCGGGGACAGCGGGCGCTTGAGCATCGCCAGCCAGATCGCGGCGGCGACCGCGAAACCGGACCACGACACCGGCGTGCGCATCGGTGCGGCGACCGCGGCATCGCGCGGCAGCGCCAGCCAGTCCCAGCGCCACTGCGCGAGCGCGATCAGCACCAGCCACGGCAGGGCCGCCAGCGCGACCTCCCAGCCCTGGCCGAGGCTGGCCTCGAGCGCGACCCAGCGCCCCTCCAGCGATGCCAGCAGGGCCCACAGCAGCCACCAGGCCAACTGCGCGGTGCCAGCACTGCGGCCGGCATCCAGGCGCAGGCAGGCCAGCCCACGCAGGCCCAGCAGGCCGAACACCAGCCACGCCAGCGCACCGAAGCTCCCGCCCAGCGGATGCTGGTGCCGCTCCGACTGCCAGAACAGCACCGGCGCGGCCAGCACGACCGCCGCCAGCAGGGTCTGGGCCAGCAATGCGGCCGGGCGGCGGCGATGGACTTCCGCCGCCAGCCAGCCGGTCGCGCCGGCCAGCACCAGGGCCAGGTCGGCGCGCAAGGCCGGAGCGGCGAAGCGCGAGATCTCGTGCGCGCAGTCGCCGGCCCACCACGCCGTGCCCCACAGGAAGAACAGTGCCGCCGGCACGGTCCGGCCATGGGCACGTGCCGCCCAGGCGCTGGCCCAGCCGCCCAGCGCCAGCAGGAACATGCCCATCGCCGTCGGATTGGACACGGCACGCAGGTCCCCGTGCGCATTGTCCAAGCCGAGCAGCAACGCCAACGCCGCCAACAGCTGCAGCGCCACGCCGCTGGCCTGCGGCAGCCAGCGCTGCCGGCGCAGGCCCAGCCACACCAGCCCGGCGCCCTCCAGCGCGAACACGCTGGCGGTGGCGCGCGCGCTCAGGCACAGCGGCACCGCCAGGGTGGCGAAGCCCACTGCCAGCACCGCCCAGGACTGCGCCAGCAGCTCGTAGCCGGAGCGCCGCAACAGCGCCCGCGCCAGCATCGCGTACAGCACGGCCAGGCCCAGCGCGCAGAACGCCAGCGGCATGCGCTGGTCTTCCAGCAGCGCCGCCTGCAGCGAGAACGCCACCAGCGGGGTGCCGAACACCAGGCAACCGTCGACCAGGTCGCGCCGTCCCGCCGGCCGGCGCCGCGCGAACAGCAGCGGCACCACCAGGTAGAACGCGAAGAACAGGGCGAGGAACGGCTGGGTGCTGGCGTACTTCTCCGGCGCGTAGGCGCTGGCGCCCCACAGGCTGCCGATGCCGAAGGTGGACGCGAAGCCAAGCAGGTTGAGCAGGCGCCAGGACCTGAACCAGGCGATCGCCACCACCGCGGCGTTGGCCAGCGCGTAGTAGGAAAACAGGGCGACGTGGTTGCCGCCGCCGGTGGACAACCACACCGGCGCCAGGAAGCCGGCCAGCAGGGCGAACGCGGCCAGCGCCTGCGCGTTCTGCAGCACCGCCAGCAGGGCCGCGCCCGCGACCAGGATCACGCTCAGGGCGAACGCCGGGCCGGCGTCGACCAGGCCGTAGAGCCTGGACGACGCGAACACCACCAGCAGCAGAGTGCCGATCGCCCCGCCCTGCACGCTCAGGGCAAAGACCCGGTTGCCCTCGCGCCGGCGCCAGGCAAAGCCCAGTGCGAGCAGCGCCGCCGCGGCCACGGCGGACAGGCGCAGCGCCACCGGCAACTGCAACAGGCCCTGGTCGGAAGCGTACTTCAGCAGCGCCGCCACGCCGGCCAGCGCCACCAGCACACCGATCTTCACCGGCACGTTGCCCACGGTGAACCAGCGCTTGACCACGCGCAGCAGCACGTTCTCCGCGGGGACGCGCGGCGCGCCCGCGTCGCCGCCGGCATGCGCCGCTGCCGTTCCGGCCGGTGGCAGCGGTGGCGGTGCCGCGGACGGGCGTAAGCCGGCCGCGGTGGACGGCACGGCCGCCGCCACGGAACCCGCCGCGGCCGCCGGTGCATGCGCGGCTTCCGCGGGTGGTGGCGAGGCCGCCAT
This sequence comes from Pseudoxanthomonas sp. SGNA-20, assembly GCF_003931635.1. Classification (NCBI taxonomy): domain Bacteria; kingdom Pseudomonadati; phylum Pseudomonadota; class Gammaproteobacteria; order Lysobacterales; family Lysobacteraceae; genus Pseudoxanthomonas; species Pseudoxanthomonas sp. SGNA-20. Next base: position 335,695 of record NZ_RRYK01000001.1, read on the forward strand.
GCCCGTCGGCGCCGGCGGGCGCAGGGCGGCAAGCGCACGCTCCAGTTCCGCCACCCGCCGGCGCAGGCCGAGCACTGCAAGGCCCAGCACGCCCAGCAGCACCGGCACCGCCAGTACCGCCAACACCACCAGCACGATGATCGCTTCCAAGCTATCCCCCGTCATGGATGGGCCGCCCCTCCCCGGCAGGCGCTGCGGGCATGCTACCGGAGCGTCCTGGCTTGCCGGCGGCCCGGCTCAAGTCCGGTCGCGGCGGGCCGATGAAGCCCGGTCATCTTTCATATGAAACCGTCCCCCATCCCCGCATGAACACGCCAGCCACGCCTGCCCAGGCCAGCGTCGACGACCACATCCGTTCCGTGGCTGGCCTGTCCGGCCGCATGCTGGGCGAGCTGCGGCAATCGCTGCGGCGGATCGAGGAAATCAACCGCACCACCCTGGTGATCTCGATGAACGCGCGCGTGGAATCGGCGCGCATGGGCGCGGCCGGGCGCGGCTTCGCGGTGATCGCGCAGGAGATGGATGCGCTCTCGCGCCGGGTGGCCGAGACCGCCGGCGAGATCGACCGCCGCGCCGAGGCCACCCGCGCCGACATGCAGGCTACCCTGGCGCGGCTGGAGGACGAGGTGCGGCATACGCGCCTGGCCGGGCTGGCCCTGGTCAACATCGATCTGATCGACCGCAACCTCTACGAGCGCAGCTGCGACGTGCGCTGGTGGGCGACCGACGCGGCGGTGGTCGCGGCCGCGCGCCCGGGCGCCACCGCGGAGGAACTGGCGCACGCCTCGCGGCGCATGGGCCAGATCCTGGATTCGTACACGGTGTACTTCGACCTGGTGCTGGTCGGCCTGGACGGGTGCGTGCTGGCCAACGGCCGCCCCGGCCAGTACCGCTCCGCCGGCATGGACGTGCGCGACGCGCCCTGGTTCGAAAGCGCCAGGCGCTGCGCCAGCGGCGAGGAATTCGGCTTCCAGGAGGTGCATGCCAGTGCGCTGGCCGGCGGCGAGCGGGTGCTGGTCTACGCCTGCGGCGTGCGCGAGGGCGGACGCGTCGACGGCCGCCTGCTGGGCGTGCTCGGCATCGTGTTCCGCTGGGACGCGCTGGCGCAGACGGTGGTGCAGCGCACTCCGCTGTCGCAGCAGGAATGGACGCGCAGCCGGGCATGCATCGTCGACGGCCAGGGCCGGGTGCTGGCCGACTCGGCCGGGCGCATCCTGCAGGAGGTGATCGACTTCCCCGGGCGCGACGAACTGCTGCGCCAGCCGCTCGCGGCACGGGTGGTGGAGTTCCAGGGCCGCCCGCACTGCGTCGCGCACGCGGCCTCGCCGGGCTACGAGACCTACCGCAGCGGCTGGCACTCGCTGATCCTGCAGGCACTCTAGGCAGCCGCCGCCGGCGCAAAAAACAAGCCCCGGCAGGGCCGGGGCTCGTCCTTTGCAGCGCTTGCGGTGCGGCTTACTTGCCGGCCACCACGCGGGCCATCTCCAGGCACTTGTTGGAGTAGCCCCACTCGTTGTCGTACCAGGCCACCAGCTTGACGAAGGTCGGGTCGAGCTGGATGCCGGCGTCGGCGTCGAAGATCGAGGTGCGGGTGTCGCCGCGGAAGTCGGTGGCCACCACCTTGTCCTCGGTGTAGCCGAGGATGCCCTTCAGCGCGCCCTCGCTCTGCGCCTTGATCTCGGCCTTGATCTCCTCGTAGGTCGCCGGCTTCTCCAGCTCGGCGGTCAGGTCGACCACCGACACGTCCGAGGTCGGCACGCGGAAGCTCATGCCGGTGAGCTTCTTGTTGAGCGAGGGGATCACCTTGCCCACCGCCTTGGCCGCGCCGGTGGAGGACGGGATGATGTTCTCGAGGATGCCGCGGCCGCCGCGCCAGTCCTTGTTGGACGGGCCGTCGACCGTCTTCTGGGTGGCGGTGGCGGCGTGCACGGTGGTCATCAGGCCGCGCTTGATGCCCCACTTGTCGTGGATCACCTTGGCCAGGGGCGCCAGGCAGTTGGTGGTGCAGCTGGCGTTGGAGATGATCGCCTCGCCGGCGTAGGTGTCGTGGTTGACGCCGTAGACGAACATCGGCGTGTCGTCCTTGGACGGGGCCGACATGATCACCTTCTTCGCGCCGGCGGCCAGGTGCTTGCCCGCGCTGTCCTTGTCCAGGAACAGGCCGGTGGACTCGATCACCACCTCGGCGCCCACCTCGTCCCACTTCAGGTTGGCCGGGTCGCGCTCCTGGGTCAGGCGGATCTTCCTGCCGTTGACGACCAGGGTGTTGCCCTCGACCTGCACCTCGCCCTTGAAGCGGCCGTGCACGGAGTCGTACTTCAGCATGTAGGCCAGGTAGTCGGGCTCCAGCAGGTCGTTGATCGCCACGATCTCGATGTCGTCGCCGAAGTTCTGCACGGCAGAACGCAGAACGTTGCGGCCGATGCGGCCGAAGCCATTGATGCCTACCTTGATCGCCATTCTGATGACTCCTGACGCCGCGCCGGGGCGCGGCCCGTGGTGGATGAAGGGGGTAATGCAGCGGATGGCCATTCTAGCGCACCGGCACCGGCGCCACCTGCGCCCGGCTTGACTGGAATCAAGGCGCGCCCCGGGGACCGGGCGGAGACTTCCCGCCACACCCAACACGCAGAGTGTTACCGATGAAACACAAGCTTCTCCCGCTGCTTGCCGCTTCCCTTGCCGCCGTCGCCGCCGCCCCGGCCTTCGCCCAGTCCGCCGGCGACTGGACCCTGGGCGTGGGCCTGCACCAGGTCGACCCGAAGTCCGACAACGGCAAGCTGGCCGACGGTACCCTACCGCTGGCCATCGACAGCGACGCCAAGCCCAGCGTGACCTTCGAGTACTTCGTCAAGGACAACCTCGGCGTCGAGGTCCTGGGTGCGCTGCCGTTCAAGCACGAGATCGCGGTCAAGGGCGTGGGCAAGGTCGGCCAGACCAAGCACCTGCCGCCGACCATCACCCTGCAGTACCACTTCAACAGCGCCGGCAAGGTCTCGCCGCTGCTGGGCGTGGGCATCAACTACACCACCTTCTTCAGCGAGGACACCACCGGCGCCCTGGCCGGCACCAAGCTGAAGCTGGACGATTCCTTCGGCCTGGCCGCGCACGCCGGCCTGGACTTCAAGGTCAGCGAGAAGGCCTCGGTGCGCGTCGACGTGCGCTGGGCCGACATCGACACCGACGTCAAGGTCGACGGCGCCAAGCTCGGCACCGCCAACATCGACCCGCTGGTGTACGGCGCGTCCTACGTCATGAAGTTCTGAGCGACAACGCTTCCCTTGGCGGGGAAAGGCGGTGGTGCGGGACAGTCGGTTAAAGTTGGCCGATGACGTCCCGCACCGCTTCCACCCGTCCGATCCGCGCCCGGCGCCACTCGGCGTGGCTGCCGGGCTTCCTGTTGCTGCTGTCCGTGGCCCTGCCGGCGCAGGCCTGGGGACCGCTCGGCCACCGCCTGGTGGCGCGCCTGGCCGAGGAACAGCTCTCGCCGGCCGCGCGCGCCGAAGCCCAGCGCCTGCTGCGCGGCGAGCCCGAACCCGGCCTGGCCGGAATCGCCAACTGGGCCGACAACCTGCGCGGGTCCGATCCGGTGCTGGGCCGGCGCACCGCCGCCTGGCACTACGTCAACATCGGCGAGGCCGACTGCCATTACGAGCGCCAGGCCCATTGCCCCGACGGCAACTGCGTGAACGAGGCGCTCGAGGCGCAGGCGCGCATCCTCGCCGACCGTAGCCGCAGCGACGCGGAGCGCCTGCAGGCGCTGAAGTTCGTCGTGCACCTGGCCGGCGACGCGCACCAGCCGCTGCACGCCGGCTACCGCCACGACCGCGGCGGCAACAACTACCAGGTCAACTACCGCGGCAAGGGCAGCAACCTGCACTCGCTGTGGGACAGCGGCCTGCTCGCCACCCGGCGGCTGGACGAGGAGGCCTGGCTGCAGCGCCTGCGCACCCTGCCCGCGCCGGCGGTCGAACCGGTCGGCCGCCCGCCGCGCCCCGGCTTCCCGCTGCCCTGGGTCGAGCAGTCCTGCCGCACCGGCCTCGCCCCCGGGGTGTACCCGCAGGGCCACGTGGTCGACGATGCCTACGTGGACGCGCACCTGCCGACCCAGGAGGCGCAGCTGCGCCTGGGTGCGGCGCGCCTGGCCGAGGTGCTGGAAGCCACCCTGGGCGATCCCGGATAACCCGGCCGCCGCCCGGCCCGACCGCATCGCTTTCGCCGCAACCCCACCGGAGAAACGCCATGTCCAAGCCGAGCCTCCTGCTGCGCCTGTGTACCACCACCGCGCTGGCCGTCGCCGGCCTGGCGGCGGGCAGCGGCGCATCCGCAGCCGGCGGCGCGCCGCTGACGGTGTTCGCCGCGGCCAGCCTGCAGGAATCGCTGGACGAGGCGGCCGCCGCCTACCGCCAGGCCACCGGCGTGCCGGTGCGCGTGTCCTACGCGGCCAGCTCCACCCTGGCCCGGCAGATCGAGCAGGGCGCGCCGGCGCAGGTGTTCTTCTCCGCCGACGATGCCTGGATGGACTACCTCCAGCAGCGCGGGCGGATCGATCCCGGCAGCCGCCAGGAACTGCTGGGCAATACCCTGGTGCTGGTCGCCCCGCGCACCGCGGCGGCGCCGGCGGTGGACCTGGCCCGGCCCGGCGCCCTGGCGGCGGCCCTGGGCAAGGGCCGGCTGGCGGTCGCGCAGACCCAGACGGTGCCGGCCGGCAAGTACGCGCGCCAGGCGCTGCAGGCGCTGGGCCACTGGCCGGCGGTCCAGGGCCGGCTGGCCGAGGCGGAGAGCGTGCGCGTGGCGCTGATGCTGGTGGCCCGCGGCGAGACCCCGCTGGGCGTGGTCTACGCCTCCGACGCCCGCGCCGAGCCGCGGGTGCAGGTGGTGGCGACCTTCCCCGCCGGCAGCCATCCGCCGATCATCTACCCGGTCGCCGCGGTGGCGCCGGCCACGCCCGCCGCGCGCGGATTCGTGCGCTGGCTGGCCGGGCCGCAGGCGCGGGCGATCTTCGCCCGGCACGGTTTCCATCCCCAGGACTGAGCATGGCCCTGCCCGGCTTCACCCAGGACGAGATCACCGCCATCGCGCTGAGCCTGAAAGTGGCCGCCGTGGCCGCCCTCGCCAGCCTGCCGTTCGGGGTGGCGGTGGCGTGGCTGCTGGCGCGCCGGCGCTTCCCCGGCAAGTCGCTGCTGGACGCGCTGGTGCACCTGCCGCTGGTGCTGCCGCCGGTGGTGATGGGCTACGCGCTGCTGGTGCTGTTCGGCCAGCAGGGCCCGGCCGGGCGCTGGCTGGAGGACACCTTCGGCATCAGCCTCGCCTTCCGCTGGACCGGCGCGGCGCTGGCCTGCGCGGTGATGGGCTTCCCGCTGATGGTGCGCGCGATCCGGCTGTCGATCGAGAACGTGGACCGGCGCCTGGAGCAGGCCGCGGCCACCCTGGGCGCGGCGCCGTGGCGGGTATTCCTCACCGTGACCCTGCCGCTGGCCTGGCCGGGCCTGGTGGCCGGCGCCGCCCTGGGCTTCGCCAAGGCGCTGGGCGAGTTCGGCGCCACCATCACCTTCGTCTCCGCCATCCCCGGCGAGACCCGCACCCTGTCCTCTGCGATCTACGGGCTGATGCAGGTACCGGGCGGCGAATCGGGGATCTGGCGCCTGGCCGCGGTGGCGCTGGTGATCTCGCTGGGCGCGCTGCTGTTCTCCGAATGGCTGGTGCGGCGCCAGCGCGGGGGCGAGGAGGAATGAGCATGGACCAGCCCATGCGCGGAGCCGCGCCATGCTGAAGGTCGACATCCATCTGCGCCGCGGCCGCTTCCAGCGCCACGTGCGGATCGACGAGCAGGCGCGGGTGCTGGCGCTCGCCGGCCCGTCCGGTGCCGGCAAGACCAGCGTGCTCAATGCCATCGCCGGGCTGGTGCGGCCGGAATCGGGTTACATCGAGATCGACGGCCGCGTGCTGTACGACAGCGCGCGCGGCATCGACGTGCCCACCCATCGCCGCCAGGTCGGCTACGTGTTCCAGGACGCGCGCCTGTTCCCGCACCTGGACGTACGCCGCAACCTGCTCTATGGCCGCCACCGCGGCGGCCAGGCCGGCTTCGCCTTCGACGCGGTGGTCGAGTTGCTGGGCATCGGCCACCTGCTGGACCGGCGCACCCGCCACCTGTCCGGCGGCGAATCGCAGCGCGTGGCGATCGGCCGCGCCCTGCTGTCGCAGCCGGCGGTGCTGCTGTTCGACGAGCCGCTGTCGGCGCTGGACCCGGCGCGCCGCGAGGAACTGATCCCGTGGCTGCGGAAGGTGCGCGACGAGGTGCGCCTGCCGATGCTCTACGTCAGCCACCATCCCGACGAAGTGCGGCGCCTGGCCGACGCCATCCACGTGCTGGATTGACGCGCCGTTGCCGCGCGCGTGCGCAGGCTGGCGGCGTCCACGAAGGAGCCGAGCATGGCCCTGCCCCGCAAGACCGCGTTCCCGGTGGAGAAGATCCGGCGCTTCCTCGAGCCCGGCCCGGTGGTGCTGGTCACCACCGCGTGGAAGGGCCAGCGCGCGATCATGACCTGCGGCTGGCACATGATGCTCGGCTACGACCTGGTCGGCACCTACATCTGGGACGCCAACACCAGCCATGCGCTGGCACGGCGCAGCCGCCAGTGCGTGATCAACCTGCCCACCGCGCCGCTGCTGGACGCGGTGGTCGGCATCGGCAACTGCAGCAGCGCGCAGGTCGACAAGTTCCAGCGCTTCGGCCTGACCGCGCAGGCGGCCGAGCTGGTCGGTGCGCCGCTGATCGGCGAATGCCACGCTAGCTTCGAATGCCGCCTGCGCCGCACCCACCTCAACGACGACTACCCGCTGTTCGTGTGGCAGGTCGTGCGCGCGCACGTGGCGGCGCGGCCGCAGCGCCCGCGCACCGTGCACTACCGCGGCGACGGCCGCTTCATGCTGTCCGGCGATGAAACCAGCCGGCGCCGCCTGTTCCGCCCGGAAATGCTGGGGCAGTAGTCAGGGCGAGGACCGCCGGTTGGAAACCCGCGCCTGGCCCTGCTGCAGCTCGAAGGTGAAGGCCCAGGCCAGGGTGACCGGCACCGGCTTGACCGCGCTCACCGCGCCGGTGCAGCCGCCCCCGTTCCAGTCGCGGTTGCGGGTGGCCGCGTCCGGGTATTCGCACAGCAATGCCGGCTCGAATTCCCAGGCCGCGACCGCTTCGAGCACCGCCGTGCCCAGCGGTTCCGGTGCTTCCTCGGGCGCGATGCAGCCCGGCGCGCCGACCAGGTGCACGTTGCGCACCTCGCCGTCCTCGCCCACCGCCAGCGACACGCACAGGGTCGCGGAGAACGGACTGGGCGGGCGGTAGTGCGCCGGGAACGCCGGGCTGTCGTTGGCCAGGATCCGCGGGAACACGAAGCCCTGGTGGGGTGCCAGCTCGTAACGGGTGTCGGTAGTCGGCACGATCATGCGCTGGCCCACGCCGGCGCTGGCATCGGGTTGGGCCTCGTCGATCCCGCCGCGGCTGGCGCAACCGGCCGCGGCCAGCGCCAGCAGGCCGCCGCACAGCCACCGCGCGGCACGTCCGCCGCCGCAAGCGTGATGGAACCGCATCGTCATTCCTGGCCCCCCTGGTCCGTGGCCCGCTTGTCCGGGGCAAAACTGATCGGCACGCGCACGCGGCGGACCCTGGCCACGCCGTCGTCCGCGTCCGGCCTGAACTTCCACTGCCGCGCCGCTTCCACCGCCGCGGCCTCGAACACCCCGGCCGGCGCGGCGCGCTCCACTTCCACCGCCGCCACGCTGCCGTCGGCGGCCAGGTCCAGCAGCAGGCTCACCTCGCCGGCGATCCCGGCCTCGGCGGCCTCCTTCGGATAGCGCGGCGGCGGCATGAACGCCGCCGGTACCGGCAGCCAGTCCCCCTCCTGCGCGGCGGCCGCGGCCGGCCGCGCGGCCCAGGCCAGGCCGCCGATGCCGCAGGCGAGCGCGCACGCCACCAGCGCGGCGGCAAGCCGCTGCCGCGGTGACGCCGCCGGGCGCCGCAGCAGTTCGATCCGCTCCCTGAGCGCATGCAGCGGCGGCCAGTGGCAACCCAGCGGCAGCGGCGCGTGCGGCAGCTGCGCCTTGAGCATGGCCTCGCCGTACACGCGCCGCTGGCGGGGATGGCGCGCGATCACCGCGGCATCGCAGGCCAGTTCCTGGTCGTGGCGGAAGCGCCGCAGCGCGGCCGGCAGCAGCGGGTGGAACCAGAACAGGCAGCGCAGCAGCGCGGCCAGTGCATTGGCCGGCAGGTCGCCGCGGCGCACGTGCAGGCGTTCGTGCTGCAGGACCAGCTCGCGCTCGGCCGCGCTGTAGCGCCGCTCGAAATCGGCCGGCAGCACGATCCGCGGCCGCAGCAGGCCCACCACCGCCGGCAGCGCCGGGTGGGTGCCGCGGGCCTGGAACAGCCCGTCCGGGCGCGCCTGCAGCGGCCCCAGCGCGCGCCGGAAACGCCACTGCTGCCAGGCCATGAGCGCGGCGCTGGCGAGCACGCCGGCCAGCCACAGCGGCAGCAGCCAGGCCCGCCAGGCCGGCGACGTGGCTGCGGCCGCGGCGGCCACGCCGGCCTGCACCGGCTCCAGCCAGGCCGCGGCCACCGGCAGCGGCAGCGTGGTGCCCTTCGGCAACGACGCGGCCAGCACCGCGACCGGGACGCAAGTCCACAGCAGGTAGGCTCCCTGCGCGCCCCACAGCGCGCGCGCCGGACGGCGCAGCGCCAGCACCAGCGCGCCGGCCACGGTCAGGGCCAGGGTGGCGCGCAACAGCAGGACCAGCTCAGCGTCCATCGTCCCCGCCCTCCTCCAGCCGCGACACCAAGCGCTTGAGCTCGGCGATGTCGGTGGCCGACAGCCGGCCGCGCTCGCTGAAATGCGCCACCAACGGCGCCACCCGGCCGCCGAACAGGCGGGCCAGCAGGCCTTCGCTCTGCTGCTCCACCCAGGCCTCGCGGCTCAGCACCGGCGAATAGAGGTAGCGCCGGCCCTCGCGCTCGGCGCTGATCGCGCCCTTGTTGAGCAGGCGGTTGAGCAGGGTCTTGATGGTGGGCTCGGCCCAGCCGGTGGCCGGTGCCACCGCCGCGACCACGTCCTCGGAGCTGCGCGGGCTGGACTGCCACAGCACTTCCATGACCGTGGCCTCTGCATCGGTTACGGGGATCGGTTCGTGCGCCATGCGGACCTCCGTTTACGCCTGTAATCGAGATTGGATTACAAGCGTAAACGCAAGCCCGCGTCAAGCCCTCGGGCGCTGGCATGATCCCCCCGTACCGGGGATGGAGAGAACGCATGCGCTGGAACCCGAGTCGGCCCCTGCTTGCGGGCCTGTTGCTGCTGGCCTGGCACGGCGCGGCCGCTGCCACGGCCGGTGACGAGGCCCGCGACTGCCCGGTCCTGCCACCCGCAGCCGGCCTGCAGGCGGAACTGCCCGATCCACTGCGCCTGCCCGATGGAAGCCGCGCGCATGAACCGGGGCAATGGCACTGCCTGCGACAGCAGACCCTGCATGCGCTGGAGGCCCAGGTCTACGGCAGCAAGGGGCCGGCACCGGAGGCGGTGGCCGGCACGGTCACCCCGGAGCGGATCGAGGTCGAGGTGCGCCACGGCGGCCGCAGCGAGCGCTTCGCCGCGCGCCTGCACCTGCCCCCGGGCGAGGGGCCTTTCCCGGCGATGCTGGTGATGGCCGGGGTGGCCGGGGTCAGCCCGGAACTGCTGGCCAGCGAGGGCGTGGCCTGGATCGAGTTCCCCAGCACCGACATCGGTGCCGAGACCGGCCAGGGGCGGCGCAAGGAGGGCGCGTTCTACCGCCTGTACGGCGACGAGGTCGCCGGCACCGGCACGCTGATGGCCTGGGCCTGGGGCGTGAGCCGGGTCATCGATGTGATCGCCGCCGACGACGGCCGCCTGCTGCGCGCCGATGCGATCGGCGTCAGCGGCTGCTCGCGCCACGGCAAGGGGGCGCTGGCGGCCGGCGCCTTCGACCCGCGCGTGGCCCTGACCGTGCCGATCGAATCCGGCGCTGGTGGCGTGCCCACCTGGCGCCACGCACCGGAGGGCGCGCAGCCGGCCACCAGCGCCTTTGGCGAGCAGCCCTGGCTGGGCGACGCGTTCGGCACCTACGCCGACGACCCGCGGCGGCTGGCGGTGGACCAGCACCAGGTGCTGGCCCTGGTCGCGCCACGCGGCCTGCTGGTGCTGGACAACCCACATATCGCCTGGCTGGGTGCGCCGGCCGCACGCGCCAGCGTGCTGGCGGCACGGGAGGTGTACGGACTGCTCGGCGCCACTGGCAACCTTGGCTACCACGCGGAGGTGGAGAGCGCGGCGCACTGCGCCTGGCGCCCGGAATGGGACGCGCCGGCACGCGCTGCGGTCCGCCGCCACCTGCTGCGCCAGCCGGCACCCGACCTGCCGCTGCCGGCGCCCTGAAGCTGCCCGGAATGCGCACGCCCCGCGCCGGCAGGACGGCCGTCCGCTTGAACCCGGCCAATCCGCCTCCATCCTGTTAGCGACTTCCACCACGCCACCGCCCATGAGCACCCGCGCCGACCAGATCCGCCAGGCCCTCGCCGCCCTGCAGCCCCTGCACCTGGAGGTGCTGGACGAGAGCCACATGCACAGCCGCGGCCTGGAGACCCACTACAAGGCGGTGATCGTCAGCGAGGCCTTCGCCGGCAAGCGCCCGGTGCAGCGCCACCAGGCGGTGTACGCGGCCATGGGCGGGCTGATGCAGCAGATCCATGCACTGGCCCTGCACACCTACACCCCGGCCGAATGGGAGGCCGACGCCAGCGTGCCGGAGTCGCCGCGCTGCCGCGGCGGCAGCAAGCACGACAAGCCGGCCGCGCACTGAGCCGCACCCGCATCCGCGGGCAGGCAAGCCACCGGCACGTGGTGGCGGGCGGGCAGCGCCGGCGGCATGTCCGCCGGCGCCGGCTTCGGCCACAATGCGCACGCCCCGGACCGTTGTTCGTGGCCTTGCCCGCAACGCGAACCGTGTCCGCATCCGCACCGATCCCCGTCCCCGAACCGCCGCCCTGCAATGAGCGCGGCGACGTGCTGCTCGCCGCCGGCCGCGGCCGGGCGCCGGGCGCGGCGCCGGACTTCGTCCTGGTGTTGGCGGTCGACCTCGGCCGGATCCTGCTGGTGCGCAATGCCGCGCGCCAGGTGCTGGAACTGCCCGGCGGCTGGGTCGATCCCGGCGAGCCGCCGCTGCGCGCGGCCGCGCGCGAACTGCTGGAGGAAACCGGCCACGCCGCCGGCGCGCTGGAGCCGGCCGGCTGGCTGCGCATCCGCTCGCCTCGCTCGCCGTGGCCGCTGACCGGCCTGCTGTTCGCGACCCGCGGCCTGCAGCGGCGCCACGGCCACGCCCTGGACCCGGAGATCGAGAGCCTGCACTGGGCGCGCCTGCCGGCGCTGCCGGGCGGGGTTTCCGCCATCGACGCCTGGCTGGTCGCGCAGTTCGGCCGGCGCTGACCGGAAACGGAAAGGGGACGCCTGCGCGTCCCCTTCCCTTTGCATCGCGGTTCCGTCGGGCGGGCACGTGGCCCGGCCGACGGATGGCCAGGACTCAGAGCGCCCTGGCCGCGGCCACCACCGCCTCGGTGGTGATGTTGAAGTACTTGTACAGCTCGCCGGCCGGGGCCGAGGCGCCGAAGCGGTCCAGGCCGATGACCGCGCCGTCCAGGCCCACGTACTTGCGCCAGAAGTCGGTGACGCCGGCTTCCACCGCCACGCGCTTGCGCACGGACTTCGGCAGCACCGACTCGCGGTAGGCCTCGTCCTGGCGGTCGAACACGGTGGTCGAGGGCATCGACACCACGCGCGCCTTGATCCCGGCCGCGTCCAGCTGCGCCTTGGCCTCCATCGCCAGCGACACTTCCGAACCGGTGCCGATCAGGATCACGTCGGGGTTGCCGCCTTCGGCGTCGGCCAGCACGTAGCCGCCGCGCTCGACCAGCTTCACCTGCTCCTCGCTGCGTGCCTGGTGCGGCAGGTTCTGGCGGCTGAACACCAGCACGCTCGGGCCGTCCTTGCGCAGGATCGCCTGCTTCCAGGCCACCGCCGACTCGACCGCGTCGCACGGGCGCCACACGTCGTTGTTGGGGATGTAGCGCAGCGAGGCCAGGTGCTCGACCGGCTGGTGGGTCGGGCCGTCCTCGCCAAGGCCGATGGAGTCGTGGGTGAACACGTGGATCACGTGCGCCGGGACCAGCGCGCTCATGCGCAGCGCGTTGCGGGCGTAATCGCTGAACACCAGGAAGGTGGCGTCGAACGGCAGGAAGCCGCCGTGCAGGGCGATGCCATTGGCAATCGCGCTCATGCCGAACTCGCGCACGCCGTAGTGCACGTAGTTGGCCTCGCGGTCGGCCACGGTCACCGACTTGCTGGCCTTCCACTGGGTCAGGTTGGACGGGGCCAGGTCGGCCGAGCCGCCGATCAGCTCCGGCAGCAGCGGCGCGAACGCGGCGATCGCGTTCTGCGAGGCCTTGCGCGAGGCGATGGTCGCGCCCTCGGCCTGGACCTTGGCGATGAAGGCGTCGGCCTGGGCCACGAAGTCGGCCGGCAGTTCGCCGCGCGAGCGGCGGACCAGTTCCTCGGCCTCGGCCGGGTACTGCCTGGCGTACTTGTCGAACAGCTGCTCCCACTCGGCCTGGCGCAGCTGGCCGGCGCCGTTGGCGCGCCAGCCGTCGTAGATCTCCTGCGGGATCTCGAACGGCGCATACGGCCAGTCCAGGGCCTTGCGGGTGGCCTCGACCTCGTCCTTGCCCAGCGGCGCGCCGTGCGATTCCTCCTTGCCGGCCTTGTTCGGCGAACCGAAGCCGATGGTGGTCTTGCAGCAGATCAGGCTCGGCTTGTCCTCCACCGCGATGGCCTGCTCGATCGCCGCCTTGATCGCCTCCGGGTCATGGCCGTCCACGCCGCGCACCACGTGCCAGCCGTAGGCCTCGAAGCGCGCCGGGGTGTCGTCGGTGAACCAGTCGTGCACCTCGCCGTCGATCGAGATGCCATTGTCGTCCCAGAAGGCGGTGAGCTTGCCCAGGCCCCAGGTGCCGGCCAGCGATGCGGCCTCGTGGGACACGCCTTCCATCATGCAGCCGTCGCCCATGAACACCCAGGTGCGGTGGTCGACGACCTCGAATTCGGGGCGGTTGTAGCGCTGCGCCAGCAGCTTCTCCGCCAGGGCGAAGCCCACGGCGTTGGCGAAGCCCTGGCCCAGCGGGCCGGTGGTGGTCTCCACGCCCGGGGTTTCGTAGCGCTCCGGGTGGCCGGCGGTCTTGCTGTGCAGCTGGCGGAAGCGCTTGAGCTCCTCGATCGGCAGGTCGTAGCCGCTCAGGTGCAGCAGCGCGTAGTGCAGCATGGAGCCGTGGCCGTTGGACAGCACGAAGCGGTCGCGGTTGAACCAGTCCGGGTTGGACGGGTTGTGGCGCAGGTAGTCGTTCCACAGCACTTCGGCGATGTCGGCCATGCCCATCGGCATGCCGGGGTGGCCCGACTTGGCGGCCTCGACCGCATCGGCGGCGAGGAAACGGATGGCATTGGCGAGCTGGCGGCGGGTCGGCTTCGTCATGTGGGATTCGGCTAGTTCGATGGCAACCGCGGGATGCGGGCCGGCCATTGTTGCATCCCGCGCCCGTCCTGTCCCGTCGCAAGCCCTTGATTTGGCGCCCTGAACGCAGCGTTTCCCGACATTTCCGGCGAGGGAACGTTCCCGCCACGGTTTTGCCTGCAACCGTTGCCCTCAGGTGGCCGCCTCCGGGCCGGCCGCGGCGCCGCCGTCCTCCGGCTCGCCGGCGGCCACCAGCGCGGCCAGGGTCAGGTCACCGCTGACGTTGAGCGTGGTCCGGCACATGTCCAGGAAATGGTTCACGCCCAGGATCAGGCCGATGCCGATCGGGTTCACCCCGACCATGGCGCAGATCAGCGCCACCACCGGCAGCGAGCCGGAGGGCACGCCGGCGGTGCCGATGCCGCCGAGGATGCACACCAGCATCACCATGAACTGCTGGCCCAGGCTCAGGTCCACGCCGAAGAACTGGGCCAGGAAGATCACGGTCACGCCCTCGAACAGCGCGGTGCCGTTCTGGTTGGCGGTGGCGCCGACGGTCAGCACGAAGCGCGACACCTTGCGCGGCAGGCCGATCTCGTCGGCCACGCGCAGCGCGGTCGGCAGGGTGGCGTTGCTGGAGGCGGTGGAGAAGGCCATCACCGCCGCTTCCTGGATGTCGCGGAAGAACTTCAGCGGCGAGCGCCCGGCCATGCGCACCGCCAGGCCGTAGCCGACGAACATGTGCAGGCCCAGCGCCAGCACCACCACGCCCACGTACGCGCCCAGCCGCAGCAGCAGGTCGAAGCCGAAGATCGCCGCGAGGTTGAACATGAAGCAGAACACCGCGTACGGCGCCAGCCGGATCACCAGCCCGATCAGGGTCATGGAGATCTCGAAGATGCCCTCGATGCCGCGCTTGAGGGTGGCGACCTTGTCGTCGTCGGTCAGCACCATGCCCACGCCGAACATCAGCGCGAAGAACATCAGCGCCAGGATCGAGCCGTTGTCCGAGGCGGCGGCCACGACGTTGCTGGGCACGATCGACAGCAGCATGTCGATGCCGCGCGGTTGCGACTCGATGCTGGCGACGATGTCGCGGCTGCGCTCGGCGTTCTGCGCCAGCAGCTGCGAGGCCAGGGTCGGGTCGACGCCGGCGCCCGGGCGCAGCAGGTTGACCAGCACCAGCCCCAGCAGCACCGCCGCGCCGGACAGCACCACGGTGTAGGCCAGGGTCTTCCAGCCGATCCGGCCGAGCGCGCGGATGTCGCCCATCTCGGCGATGCCCAGCACCAGCGCCGAGAACAGCAGCGGCACGATCAGCATGAAGATCAGGTTGAGGAACAGCCCCGACGCCGGGGTGGTGACGTAGCGGGTGAACGCCTGGACCCAAGCGGCATCGGCGCCGGCGGTCAGGTGCACCACCAGGCCCAGCAGCAGGCCGGCGGCAAAGCCCACGCCCATCTTCAGCGGCATGGGCCAGGGGCGTCCTTTGGAGGTCATGCGGTATTCCTGGAAACGTGCGAAACCGGCAGGTTAGCAGACGCGCTCAGGCGTCCCGCGCGGGCGGGTACAGCGGCGGCAAGGGCGGTTCGGCGCCGGCCGCGGCCGCGCCGGCCCAGCGCGGCCCGTCGCGGAACGCCGCGCGCAGCGCCAGGCGCGCGCCGGCCGGATCGCCGTCGCCGGCCCACAGCGCGCGGCGCATGGCCTGCAAGGCCTCGCGCTGCACCGGATCGGCCAGGCGGCCGACCACTTCGTCCAGGTCGGCCGCCGGCGGCCGCGCCATCGCCTGCAGCAGGCGCACCGCCTCGCCGAAGCTTTCCGTGTCCAGGGCGCGGCGCAGCTCGGCGGTGGTCGGCACCACGCCGGGTCCCGCGCGGACGGGCGATGCCGGGCGGCGGCGCTGGCGCGCGCGCAGCCACAGCGCCCAGCCGAGGGTGGCCAGCCACAGCTGGCCCAGGACCAGGGCCAGCCAGCGCCAGGCGGCGCCTTCGGCGGGTCCGGCCAGGGTCGCCGGCAACGCCTGGGTGGTCTCGCCTGCCGGCGCCGGCACGGCCCCGTCCGGCGCCGGCAGGGCGCGCCCGGGTGCGGCCGCGGCCACCTCCAGTTCCAGGTCCGGCAGGGTCGCCTGGCGCGCCTGCCCGGCGCCTGCATCCCACCAGTCCACCGCCAGGCCGGGGATCCGCAGCGGCCCCGCGCGCAGCGGCACCACCGCGAAGCGGCGCACCACGGTCAGCTGCGGCCGGCCGTCGACGAAGCGCTCGGTGGTCTCGGCGCGTTCGGCGAACACCTGGGCGCCCTCCACCTGCGGCACCGGCAGGTCCAGCGGCTGCGCGCCGGAGGCGCCTTCGGCGCGGGCCTCGACCGCCAGTTCCAGCGCCTCGCCGGCGCGCGCGGCGGACGGCGGCTGCAGGTAGCGCAGGCGCAGGTCGCGCAGCGGCAGCCACGGCTGCGGCGCGCCGGGCGGCTGCGCGCGCACCTGCAGCCGCTGCGGCTGGCCGCTGGCGGCCAGGGTGCGGTCGGTGCCGAAGAAGTCGTCGAAGAACCGCGGCGCGGCCTTGCCGCGGAACCGCGGCGCCGGCACCTCCAGCGGGCCGCTGCGCTCGGGCACCAGCAGGAACCGCCGCTCCACGTACTGGTAGTCGCGGCCGCCGATGCGCTCGCGCCCGGTGGCATCGTCGCCCACGCGCTGCAGCGAGGCGCCTTCGGGTGGCTCCTGGGTCAGTTCGCCGGACAGCAGCGGGGTGGCGAAGTACAGGCGCACGCTGACCCCGACGCTTTGCTGCACCCACGGTGCCTCCTCCTCGACCCGGGTCTCGAGGAACACCTCGCCGCGCGCATCCTGGCGCTCGCCCCCCACGCGCAGCGCCAGCGGCGGCGTGCGTTCGGCGCCCACCCGCAGCGCTGGCACCTCCAGCGCGCCGGCGCGGCGCGGCACCAGGCGCACGCCAAACAGCACGCCACGCCCGGCGGTATCGCTGCGGAACGGCGAGCCCACCTCGAAGTCGGCCTGCAGCGGCGCGTAGTCCGGCGCCACGCCGGGCTGGTCAGTCTGGATGTTGAGGGTGACGGTCTCGCCCTCGCGCACCTGGCTGCGGTCCAGCCAGGCGCGGGTTTCGGCACCGGCGACGCCGGCCAGCAGCCACAGCAGCGCCAGGCAGGCGCCGCGCAGCCGCCGCGAAGTGCGCTGGTCGCGCCGCGGGTATAGCGGGTCGTTCATCGTCCCTCCTGTTGGCGGCGCTCATGCTCGAGCCGGAACTTGGCGCGCAGCAGGCCACCGGGATCGTCCGGCACGCGCTGCAGCCAGGCCTCGTGCGCCTGGCGCTGCTCGCGCTGCGCGCGCTGTTCCTCCCCGCCGGCGTCCACCGGCTGCGCCTGTCCTTCTTCCTGGCCGCGCCGCTCCAGCGCCTGGCGCATGCGCTCGCGCTGCTCGCGATCGGCCTGCTCCTGGCGGGCGCGGGCTTGCGCAGCGTCCTCCTGCCCGCCCTCGCCGTCCCCGCCGGGTTGCGGCCGCTCCCGCGCCGGTGGCTGCGGCGGCGCGTCCTGTCCGCCGGCCTGGCTATTGCCGCGCGGGTCATCCGCCGGATCCCGGCCGCGCCCGGCCGGGTCCTTGCCGGACTGGCCGGCATCGCCGGACTGTCCGCCGCCGCCCTGCGGCGGCTGCCGGCGCATCGCCGCCTCGACCACCTGGCGGTTGGCGCGCGCATCCTCCATGCCCGGCGCCTGGGCCAGGGCGCGGTCGTAGGCCTGCAACGCCTCCTCGTAACGCCCCTGGCGCGCCAGCGCGTTGCCGAGGTTGTACTGCGCCTCGGCCCCGCGCGCGCCGGCGGCGGCGAAGGCCTCGGCGGCGGCGGTGAAGTCGCCGCGGCGGTAGGCCTCCACGCCGCGTTGCAGCTGCCGCTGCGCCTGCTGGTCCGGACGCAGCCAGGGGCTGTCCTGCGCCAGCGCCGGCGTCGCTGGGAGCGCGCCCAGCAACAGCACCAGTGCCAGCAGCGGCGCACCACGGCGGAACGCCAGCGCGCCCAGCAGCAGCAACGGCAGCAGCAACCAGTAGCCCTGGTCCAGCCAGGCCAGCGCGCCGTCCGTCCCGGCCGTTCCTTCCACCTCCACCGGCTGCAGCACGCCCAGTGCCTGCAGGTCGGCATCGCCCATGGCCAGCGGCGCGTAGCGGCCCTGCCCGGCGGCTGCCAGCGCACGCAGGGCCGCGTCGTCGCGCTGCGAAGTACGCAGCCTGCCGCTGGAATCGCGGTAGGCGCCGCCCCCGGGCGTGCCCAGGCCCAGCACCGAGACCTCGTAACCGGAAGCGGCGGTGGCCGCGGCGATCTGCCGCGCGCGTTCGTCGGCACCGGCGGCCAGCAGCAGGATCTGGCCGCGCTCGAAGCCGGCCTGGCGCAACAGGGTCGCGGCCTGGGTGATCGCGCGGTCGGCGCGCTGGCCGTCCGCCGGCATCACGTCCGGCGCCAGCGCGTCGAGGAACAGGGCGATGTTGCCGGTGTCGGCGGTCAGCGGCGCCACCGTGTAGGCATCTTCGGCCCAGGCGACCAGACCGATCTCGCCGCCGCGGCGCTGGTGCAGCAGCCGCTCCAGCTTCAGCCGGGCATGCGCCAGGCGCGAGGGAGGCAGGTCGGGGGTGGCGATCGCGGCCGACAGTTCCAGCGCCACCACCAGCGGCATGTGCGGGCGCACCAGCGGCTGCCCTTGCTGGCGCCAGCCTGGCCCTGCCAGGGCGAGGATCGCCAGCAGCAGGGCCAGCGAAACCCCGGCCAGGCGCAGCCAGGCGCGGCCCTGCCCCGGCACCAGCAGCGCCGGCAGCAGGTGCGGATCGACCACCCCGCGCCAGTCGCGGTCGCGGCGCAGGCCCCAGGCAACCCACAGCAGCGGCAGCAGGAGCAGCGCCCACAGCCACAGCGGGCGCTGGAAATGCAGCAACGGCAGCCATGCGCTCATGCCGCCGCGCCCCCTGCTTCGCGCCGGCGGCCTGCCGGCATGGCGAAGGCCAGCAGGGCCAGGGCCAGGGCGCCGGCCAGCGGCCAGGCATAGGCCTCCCGCCGCGGGCGTACCGGGGCGGCGTCCACGTCCACCGGTTCCAGGCGCTCCAGCTCGGCGTAGATGCCGGCCAGCTCGTCGGCGTCGCGCGCGCGGAAGAAACGGCCGCCGGTGGCCTCCGCGACCGCGCGCAGGGTGTCCTCGTCCACGTCCTCGCCGGGCTGGACCGGCACGCCGAACAGCGAGAAGCCACCGCCGCTGCCGCCGAAGGCGATGGTGTGCACGCGCACGCGTTCGGTGGCGGCCAGCTCGGCCGCCTTCAGCGGCGGCAGCACGCCGGCGGTGTTCACGCCGTCGGTCAGCAGCACCAGCACCCGCTGGCCCTCGGGCTGTTCGCGCAGGCGCTTCACCGCCAGGCCGATCGCATCGCCCAGCGCGGTCTCGCGCCCGGCCATGCCGGCGGCGGTGTCGCGCAGCTGCTCGCGCACCGCGGCCAGGTCCAGGGTCAACGGGGTCAGCATGTAGGCGCGCTGGCCGAACACCAGCAGGCCCACGCGATCGCCACTGCGGCGCTGCAGGAAGTCGGCGATCACCGCCTTGGCCGCGGTCAGCCGGTCCACCGGCTGCATCCCCAGCATCATGTCGACCTCGCTCATGCTGCCGGACAGGTCCACCGCCAGCAGCATCTGCCGCGCCTGCTGCTGCGGCGCGACCGCCTCGCCCAGCTGCTGCGGGCGGGCGGCGGCAGCGCACAGCAGCAGCCAGGCCAGCAGCGCCAGCCCGCCGCGCACGCCCGCCGCGCCGCCGACCGGGGCCACGTCCTGCAGCTGTGCGCTCCACGGCACCCGCAGCGCGGCACCGGCATCGCGCCGCGGCGGCAGCAGCAGGCGCACCAGCAGCGGCAACGGCAGCGCCGCCCAGGCCCAGGCCCAGGCGAATCCGGCAAAGCCGTCCCAGGCCTGTGCCAGCCACGCGCTCATGTCCGCCCCCGGCGCGCGTCCATCAGTTCCAGGAAGCGCGCGTGCGCCAGCGCGGCGACCTGTTCCACCGCGGCGGCATCCGCCTGCGGGCGGAAGGCGCCGTCGAGCAGCAGCCGCCCGGGACCGGCGCTGAATGCCTGGCCGCGGGCGCCATCGAGGAAGCGCAGCCAGTCCTCGCCCTGCAGCCGTTCCGCGCCCGGCTGCGCCTGGCGCGCGGCGCGGCGCAGCAGCGCCGACAGCTGCGCCAGCCGCTGCGGCGGCGCGCCCTCGCCGGTTTCGCGCAGGAACCAGCGTGACCAGCGCCGGCGGCGCCGCCAGCGCCACGCCCGGTACCCGGCCAGCGCCAGCAGCAGCACCAGCAGGCCCGCGCCCAGCCACCACCAGCCCGGGGCCGGCGGCCACCAGCCAGGAGCGGGCGGCAGGTGGAGGTCGCGCAGGGGCAGCCGTGCAGGATCCATGGCGGTCATGCCTCGCCCGGCGCGGATCGCGACGGCTGCATCCAGTCGCTGGCCGCCGCATCGGTGGCCAGGCAGTGCACGCGCCAACCATGGGCCGGCAGCGTGCGTGCCAGCACCTCGGCCGACAACACCAGCGCCGCATGCCACTGCGCCCGCGCCTGTTCGCGCTGCAGCGGCAGGTGCAGGCGCCGCCCGCCCGCCTCCACCGCCAGCGCGCGCTGCGGCGGCGTGGTTTCCAGTGCGTCCTGCAGCAGCACCAGGTCGGCCTCGTGGTGGCGGCCCAGCGCGGCCCAGCGCTGCAGTGGCACCCGCGCGGCGGCCTGCGGATCGGCCAGCACCACCACGCGTGCGCCCGGACGCAGCAGGCGCTGGGCATGTTCCAGGGCCAGTTCCAGCCCGGCATCGTCCTGCGGCGGTTGCGCGTACCAGCGCACCAGCGCCTCCAGCACCCGCATCACCCCGCGCATGCCGGCCGCCGGCGGGATGGCGGCCTCGCCGCCGCGCAGGGCCGCGATGCGGTCGCCGGCGCGCAGTGCGGCCCAGGCCGCCACTGCGCCGGCACGCGCGGCCTGCACCGACTTGAAGCGCACCCGGGTGCCGAAGTACAGCGCCGGCGAGGTGTCGGCCACCAGCAGGGCCAGGCGCTCGCGCTCGGCCTGGAACAGCTTGGTGTGGGCGCGGCCGGTGCGCGCGGTCAGGCGCCAGTCCATGCGCCGCACGTCGTCGCCGGCCACGTATTCGCGTGACTCGGCGTACTCCATGCCGCGCCCGCGCAGGCTCGAGGGCGCGGCGGCGCGCAGGCCGGCGCGGCTGACCCCGGGCGTGCCCGCACGCGGGATTTCATGGCGCAGCGCGACCAGTTCCTCCAGCCGCGGCGCGAGGCCTTCGCCGGCCGCCTCCTGGCGCGGACGCGCCACCACGTTCATGGCGGCGGCACCTGCTCCAGCAGCGCCGCCACCAGGCGATCGCCGTCCCAGCCCTCGGCCAGGGCCTCGTAGCTGGGCAGCACGCGGTGGCGCAGCACGTCCGGGGCGACGGCGCGGATGTCCTCGGGGGTGAGGTAGTCGCGCCCGGCCAGCCAGGCGCGGGCACGGGCGCAGCGCTCCAGCGCGATGGAGCCACGCGGGCTGGCACCCCAGGCGATGCGCCGGGCCAGCGCCGGGTCGTAGCGGCCGGCATCGCGCGAGGCCAGCACCAGTTCCACCAGGTAGCGCTCCAGCGCCGGGGCCATGTGCAGCCCCAGCACCTGCTCGCGCGCGGCGAACACCACCGCCTGCGGCATGCGCGCCGGCGCGGCCGCCGGCGCGTGCAGTTCGCTGCGCGCCTGGGTGCGGGCCAGGCGCAGGATCTCGGTCTCCATCGCCGAGTCCGGGTAGCCGATGCGCACGTGCATCAGGAACCGGTCCAGCTGCGCCTCCGGCAGCGGGAAGGTGCCTTCCTGCTCGATCGGGTTCTGGGTGGCCATCACCAGGAACAGCCGCGGCAGCGGGTAGGTCCGCCGGCCCACGGTGACCTGGCGCTCGCCCATGGCCTCCAGCAGCGCCGACTGCACCTTGGCCGGGGCGCGGTTGATCTCGTCGGCCAGCAGCAGCGGGTGGAACACCGGCCCGGGCTGGAACTCGAAGCGTGCCTCCTGCGGGCGCCAGATCTCGGTGCCGGTGAGGTCGGCCGGCAGCAGGTCCGGGGTGAACTGGACGCGGGCGAAGTCCGCCTCCAGGTGCGCGGCCAGGGTGCGGATGGCGGTGGTCTTGGCCAGGCCGGGCGCACCCTCCACCAGCAGGTGGCCGTCGGCCAGCAGCGCGATCAGCAGGCGCTCGACCAGCGCGTCCTGGCCGACGATGCTCGCCGCCAGGCTCTCGCGCAGGCGCAGGAAGGCCGCGTGCGCGGCGTCGGTGGCACCGGGCTGGCCGGCCGGTTCGGCGTTGGGATTGTCCATGCCCCGATTCTGACCGATCCGGGCGCGGCCTGGTTCCATCGCCGCCGCTCCGGCGCCGGAAACGGGAACGGGGCCCGTGGGCCCCGTTCCGTTCGTGCCAGAGGGCGGCCGTCAGGCGCGCTTCTCGACCCGCATGACCTTCGGGGTCAGGAAGATCAGCAGCTCGGCCTTCTCCTTCAGGCGGCTCTTCTTCTTGAAGAGGTTGCCCAGGAAGGGCACGTCGCCCAGGAACGGCACCTTGGACACGCTGTTGCTGTCGGTGAACTCGTAGACGCCGCCGATGACCACGGTCTGGCCGTCGTCCACCAGCACCGCGGTGTTGATCTCGCGGGTGGCGATCTCCGGCACCTGGCCGATCGAGGTGTCGATGTACTGCAGGATCTCGTCCTTCAGCACGTTGACCACCATGAACACGCGGTTGTCGCTGGTGATGGTCGGGGTGACCTTCAGCTCCAGGACCACGTCCTTGAACTGCACGTTCGGGGTGGCCACGCCCTGGGTGCCGCCGCCGGTCAGGGTCACGTAGCCGACCTCGCGGCCCTGGCGGATCACCGCCTCGCGCTGGTTGGAGGTGACCACGCGCGGGTTGGACAGCACCTCGCCGCGGCCTTCCTGCTGCAGCGCGCTCAGCTCCAGGTCCAGCGCGAAGTTGTTGCCCAGCAGGGTGTAGGCCAGGGCGCCGGCGTTCTCGGCCGAGGCCGGCAGGTTCACGTTGAGGTCGCCGGGGACGGTGACGCCGCCGTTGACGATGCCCGCGGTCTCGCCCAGCGACCCGCCGATGGCGGCGGTGTTGTTGCCGCTGCGGCGGCCCTGCACGCCGAAGCGCGCGCCCAGGTCGCGGGCGAAGGTGTCGGTGGCGATGACGATGCGGCTCTCGATCAGCACCTGGTCGACCGGACGGTCGATCACGTTGATCAGCTCGCGCATCTGCGCGACCTTCTTCGGGATGTCGCTGACCATCAGGGTGTTGGTGCGCTCGTCGGCGACCAGGCGGCCGCGCGAGGACAGGAAACCGTTCTCGCGGTTGCCGCCGTCGCCGCCGGAGCCGCCGCCCACGCCGCGGGCCTCGGTCAGCGCCTTGAAGATGGCGCCGGCCGAGTGGTAGTTGATCTGGATGTAGTCGGTGACCAGGTCGACGCGGTTCTCCAGGTCGATGCGGGCGTCCTCGCGGGCCTTCTCGAACGCGGCCAGCTCCGGCTGCGGCGCCACCCAGATCACGTTGCCGTCGCGGCGCTTGTCCAGGCCCTTGGCGCGCAGGACGATGTCCAGCGCCTGGTCCCACGGCACGTGCACCAGGCGCAGGGTCACGTTGCCCTGCACGGTGTCGGAGGCGACGATGTTGAGGTTGGACTCCTCGGCGATCAGCTGCAGGACGGTGCGCACCGGCACGTCCTGGAAGTTGAAGGTCACCGGGCGGCCGGAATAGGCGCGGCCGGCGACCTTGGCCTGGGCGCTGGCCAGGCTCTCGCTGTTGACCGCGCCGACCGCCGGGGCGCTGGCGCGCGGGGCGATCTCGACCACGTACTCGTTGCCGGTCTGGTAGGCCAGCGACTCGTACTCGCCGCGGGTGGCCAGCACCAGCTGCGCGCCGCCAGCGTACGGGCGGGCGTCGATGCGCTGCACCGGGGTGGCGAAGTCGGTGACGTTCAGCGGACGCTGCAGCTCGGCCGGCAGCACCGCGTTGGCGACGTCGACCACGACGCTGCCGTCCTGGGTGCGCAGGTCCGGGGCCACGCCCTCGCCGTCGAAGCGCAGGACCAGGCGCCCGGCGCCGCCGTCGCCGCGCTTGAAATCGATGTGGGAAACGCTGGCCTTGGCCGCCGTCCCCGTGGCGGCAGCGGCCGGCTGCGCGGAGGCCGCCGGGTTGGCGGCGAAGCCGGTGGTGGCGGCGAGGGCCAGCGCCAGCCCGAGTGCACAGGCCCTGAAGGTCGCCGGGTGCCGCGGCTTGCACAGACTCCGGTCGTTGGAAAAGGTCATCGTGCTATCCCCTAATCATTGATCTTCGAGCGCGATCGAGGCCGGACGCTCCAGCCATCCCCCCGCGCCATCCGGCACCAGCTCGACCAGCTCGACCCGGTCCTCGTACACCCCGACCACGCGGCCGTCGTTCTGCCCCATGTAGGTCCCCGGCCGGACGCGGTGGGTGACCTTGTCCGGCGCCATCACCAGCGCGAGCAGGCCGGGGCCCTGGCCGATCGTGCCGACCATGTCCAGGCTGTCCAGCGGGAACTGCTCGAGCGGCTGCTTGGGCCGGTTCGGGTCGGGACGCAGGCCGGCTCCCCCTTCCGGGTTCCGCCAGGCGTCGCTGAACGGGTCGCGCATGTCCTGCGCGGCGTACTCGAAGGTCTCGAACTGCTGCATCACCGGCAGCGGTTCCAGCGGCGGCGCCGGGCGCGCGCGCACGTCGGCGACCCACCGCTCCAGGTTGGGCGCCTCGCCCGGCGTGCTGGTGATCCCGCGGCCGCAGGCGCCCAGTCCCAGGACCAGGGCCGCCAGGCCGCACGTGCGCACGCACATCCCCAAGAAACGACTGGCGTGCATCTCAGCGACCTCCCGCGTTTGCATTCGCGCCCTCGACGTCGGAAATCTCGTTCTCGTCGAGGTAGCGGTACGTCTTGACCGTGCCGGAAAGCTCCAGCGCGCCGGTGCGGCTGACGCCGCCGCCGCGCTCCATCGGCTTGAGCGAGATGTCGTGCATGGTCAGGATCACCACCCGCGGCAGCGAGGCCACGCCGCTGACGAAGGCGCCGAACTGGTGGTAGTTGCCCACCATGCGCAGCCTGATCGGCTTCTCGGCGTAGAACTCGCGCGGCATCTCGTCAAGCGGCTGGAACAGCTCGTTGGACAGGCCGCTGGACAGCGCGGTCTGGGAGATGTCGACGATGAGGTCGGGCATCTCGGTCTTGCTGGGCAGCTGGCGCAGCATCTGCTGCAGCACCTGCTCCATCTGCGCCAGCTGCTGGCGCAGCGGCTCCAGGTTGGCGGCGCGGCCCTGTTCGCGCTCGAACTCCTGGCGCAGGGAGGCCTCCTCGCTCTCCAGGCCCAGCAGCTCGTCGCGCTTGCCGCTGATCAGGGCGAACCAGGCCACCGCCATGATGATGATCGCGACCAGCACGCAGAACACCACCTTGGCCTGCTGCGGCCAGGAGCCGATGTTGTTGAAGTCGAGTTCGCTGAGCTTGACCTTCTTCTTGCTCATGACGCCGGTCCTCCCGCGGCGTTGGCCGCCGGCTTGTTCCCCTGGTCCACGGCCGCCTCGGCGGCCTCGCCGGCCGGCTGCGCCGCGTCGGCCGCGGCCGGGTCCGCGGCGGCGGCCGCCGCCTCGGCCTCGGCCTGCGCGGCCAGCGCCTCCGGATCGATTGCCTGCCCGCCGTTCGCGTCGGCGCCGGGGTTGGCGAGCTGGACCTTCAGGGTGAAGTCGTACGGCAGCGAGCGGGCGCCACTGGTCATCGGCGCCTTGTTGTCCTTGCGCGCCTCGATGATCGACAGGTCCGGCTTGGTCATCCAGCCGGAGGTCTCGAGGTTGCGCATGTAGTTGGAGACGCGCGCGTTGGACTGCGCGGTGCCCTGCAGGGTCAGGATGTTGCCTTCCTGCTTGAGCGCGGTCAGGACCACGCCGTCGGGGATGGTGCGCACCAGCGAATCGAACAGGTGGACCATCTGCGAGCGGTTGGCCTGCAGCTCCTCGATCACGGCCTTGCGGTCCAGCAGCCGCTTCTTCTTCTTGTCGAGCTCGGCGATTTCCTTGTTCTGCTCCTTGACCTTCCCGATCTCGGCGCGCAGGAAGTCGTTGCGCTGGTGCTGGCCGCTGACTTCCATGTCGTAGTGGAACCACACCAGGATCGACAGCAGGATGCCGCCCAGGGCGGCGGCGCCGAGCATGGCCTGGAACTCGCGCTGGCGCTGCTTGCGGCGCTCGGCGCGCCACGGCAAGAGGTTGATGCGTGCCATCAGTCGAAGCTCCTCAGGGCCAGGCCGGTGGCGATCATCAGTGCCGGCGCGTCCTGGGCCAGCGCGTGCGCCTGCACGCGCGGCCCGAGGGTCATCTGCGCCAACGGGTTGGCGACCTGGGTCGGCACGCCCAGCTGCTCCTCGACCATCTCCGGCAGCCCGGCGATGGAGGCGCAGCCGCCGGCCAGCACGATCTGGTCGACGCGGTTGAACTCGCTGCCGGCGTAGAAGAACTGCAGCAGGCGGCTGACCTGCTGCACGGCCGCTTCCTTGAACGGCTCCAGGACCTCCAGCTCGTAGGTCTCCGGCAGCCCGCCCTGGCGCTTGGCCTGGCCGGCTTCCTCGTAGGTCAGGCCGTAGCGGCGCATCACCTCGTCGGTGAGCTGCTTGCCGCCGAACAGTTGTTCGCGGCTGTACAGGCTGCGGCCGCCGCGCAGGACGTTGAGCGTGGTCATGGTCGCGCCGATGTCGATCAGGGCGACCACGCCGTCGCGGCCGACCGGCAGGTCGTCGGCGATCAGGGCGAACGCGTTCTCGACCGCGAAGGCCTCCACGTCCATCACCTTGGCGGTCAGCCCACCGAGCTCCAGCGCCGACTGGCGCAGCTCGACGTTCTCCGAGCGCGAGGCGGCCAGCAGGACCTGGACGGTCTCGGGGTTGTTCGGCATCGGGCCGAGCACCTCGAAGTCCAGGTTCACTTCCTCGATCGGGTACGGGATGTAGTTGACCGCCTCGAACTCGACCTGGGCCTCCAGTTCGTCCTCGTCAAGGTCGGCCGGCATCGGGATCACCTTGGTGATCACCGCCGCGCCGGCGACCGCCGCGGCGGCGTTCCTGGCCTTGGTGCCGGAACGGGTGACGGCGCGCCGGATGGCCTCGCCCACCGCCTCGACCTCGACGATGTTCTTCTCCACCACCGCGTTCGGTGGCAGCGGTTCGACTGCGTAGTGTTCGACGCGGTAACGGTTGCCGCTGCGCGACAGCTGCAGCAGCTTGACCGCAGTCGAGCTGATGTCGACGCCGATCAGCGGCGACTGGCTTTTCGGGATGAGCCCCACGGTTTCTCCCCTGCCGACGGGCACTTGGACGCAACTGCTGTGCCCGCGCATTAAAAATGGCCTTTTCAGGCTTGGCAACCCTCCCGCGGCAATGGGTCGCTCGACCCGCTACCGGCTGTCTGGCTGCCTGACCTGGTTCCCCAAGGATGCCCCCCCGGCGGCATCCTGCGCTCATCTATACTCTGCGGCCGCGAAATCTGCAATCGGAACCGTGATGCCCCGTCTCCGCCGCGTGCTCCGCTGGGCCCTGGTCGCCACCGCCGGCCTGGCCCTGGCCGGGCTTGTCGTCCTGGCCCTGCTCTACCGGAGCATCGCGGCCGACCTGCCCGACGTCTCCGCCCTGCGCCAGATCGAGCTGCAGGAGCCGCTGTACGTGCATACCGCCGACGGCAAGCTGATGGCGGTGTTCGGCGAGGCCCGGCGCTACCCGGTGACCATCGACCAGGTGCCGCTGCGCCTGCGCCAGGCGTTCCTGGCGATCGAGGACGCGCGCTTCTACGAGCACGGCGGCGTCGACTACAAGGGCACCGCGCGCGCCATCTGGCTGATGCTCACCACCCGCAGCCTCAAGGTCCCCGGCGGCTCCACCATCACCCAGCAGGTGGCGCGCCAGGTCTACCTGAGCCCGGAGGTCAAGCTCAAGCGCAAGGCCGCGGAAATGCTGCTGGCCATGCGCATGGAGCGGGAGCTGAGCAAGGACGAGATCCTGGCCCTGTATCTCAACAAGAGCTTCTTCGGCAACCGCGCCTACGGCGTGGCCGCGGCCGCCGAGTTCTACTACGGCAAGAAGCTGGACGAGCTGGACCTGGACGAGATGGCCTCGCTGGCCGGCATCCCCAAGTTCCCCTCCTCCGGCAACCCGCTCAACAACCCCGAGCGCGCGAAGATCCGCCGCGACTACATCCTCGACCGCATGGCCGAGCTGGGCTTCGTCAGCGCGGCCGAGGCCGCCCAGGCCAAGGCCGTGCCGATGCACGCCGGCGCCCACGAGCCGCCGCTGGAGGCCTCGGCGCCGTACGTGGCCGAGATGGTCCGCCAGGAGATGATCGAGCGCTACGGCCCGGAGGCCCTGACCCAGGGCTACCGCGTCACCACCACCATCGACTCCGCGTTCCAGGCGGCGGCGGACAAGGCGGTGCGCGACGGCCTGCGCCTGTACGACCACCGCCACGGCTGGCACGGGGTGGAGCGCCACGTCGAGCTCCCCGCCGATGCCGACGACGCGGTGCTGGCGCGCGAGCTGCGCGGCACCGCGGCGCAGGCCGACCTGCTGCCTGCGATCGTGGCCGCCACCGCCGCCGACGGCAGCGCCGAGGTGGTGCTGGCCGATGGCAGCCGCGCCACCCTGGCCGCCGGTTCGGCGCGCTGGACGAACAAGAACCCGGCCGCCCTGCTCAAGCGCGGCGACGTGGTGCGGGTACGCCAGGACGGCGACGCCGGCCTGGTCCTGGACCAGGTGCCGCGCGGCCAGGCCGCGCTGGTGTCGCTGGACGCCAACACCGGCGCGTTGCGCGCCCTGGTCGGCGGCTACAGCTTCTCCGGCAACAAGTTCAACCGCGCCACCCAGGCCCGGCGCCAGCCCGGCTCCAGCTTCAAGCCGTTCGTGTACGCGGCCGCGTTCGAGAAGGGCTTCAACCCGGCCTCGATCGTGCTCGACGCCCCGGTCGTGTTCCGCGACCGCCGCGGCAAGACCTGGTCGCCGCAGAACGACGACGGCGGCTTCCGCGGCCCAATGCGCCTGCGCGAGGCCCTGGTGCAGTCGCGCAACCTGGTCTCGGTGCGCATGCTCGACGCCATCGGCGTGGACTTCGCCCGCACCTACATCACCCAGTTCGGCTTCGACGAGGCGGAACTGCCGCCCAACCTGTCGATGTCGCTGGGCACCGCCTCGCTGACCCCGCTGTCGGTGGCGCGCGGCTACGCGGTGTTCGCCAACGGCGGCTCGCGGGTGGATCCGTGGTTCATCGACGAGGTCCGCGACCGCGACGGCAAGGTCATCTTCAAGGCCGAGCCGGCGGTGGCCTGCCGCGGCTGCGGCGGCGGTTCGGCCTCCGCCGCGGCGCCGCAGGTGGTGGACGGCTTCAACTTCGGCGCGCTGCCCGCGCCGGGCCAGGCACAGGCGCAGCCGGCGCCGGCGCGCGAGGCCCTGCCGCAGCCGCCGGCCGGCAAGATCGCGCCGCGGGCGATCGACGAGCGCACCGCCTACCAGCTGGTGTCGATGATGCGCGACGTGGTCCTGCGCGGCACCGGCACCGCGGCCCGGGTGCTGGGCCGCGAGGACGTCGGCGGCAAGACCGGCTCCACCAACGACCACCGCGACGCCTGGTTCTCCGGCTTCGGCGGCAACCTGGCCACCACGGTCTGGGTCGGCCGCGACGACTTCAAGTCACTGGGCTACCGCGAGTATGGCGGCAAGGCCGCGCTGCCGATCTGGATCGACTACATGAAGGTGGCGCTGGAAGGCCAGCCGGTGACGCCGAACGAGCCGCCGGAGGGCATGGTCAAGGTCTATGTCGACGGCTCCGGGCGGGTTTCGACCTTCGGCGAGGGCCTGGCCGAGTACATCAAGGTCGAGGACCTGGAGCGGTTGCAGAACAACCTCGACTACCTGGCGCCGGAGCACATGGACGAAGAGGCGTTCGACATCTTCTGAACGCCCGCGCGGCGCCGTGACCGCACCGTCACCGCGCTGCGCTACAGTCGTTCCCAGGTTCTGACGGGGGAATCGCCATGGGCCGCGCGCGCCAGCATGCGGAAGCCAGGCAGGGCGAACGCCGCCGCCGGCTCGCCAACGAGGCGGCGCGGCTGATGGCCGAGAGCGGCATCCGCGACTACAACCAGGCCCGGCGCAAGGCCGCCAGCCGCCTGGGCATCCACGACGAGGCCTCGCTGCCGCGCAACCAGGAGATCGAGGAGGCGCTGCGCGAGTACCAGCGCATCTTCCTCGGCCCGGCGCAGGCCGACGCGGTGCGGGTGCGGCGCGAGGCCGCGGCCCGCGCCATGGAGTTCTTCGCCGCCTTCCAGCCGCGCCTGGTGGGCCCGGTGCTGGACGGCACCGCCGACGCCGGCTCGCCGGTGGCCCTGCACCTGCACGCGGACGACCCGGAGGCGGTGGCCCGCTTCCTGGCCGAGCACCGGATCCCGGCCGAGCCGCGCGGGCGCCGCGTGCGCCTGGACCGCCGCCGCGAGCTGCAGGTCACCGCCTGGCTGTTCGAGGCCGAGGACCTGGCCTTCGAGCTGACCGTGCTGCCTGGCGCGGTGCTGCGCCAGGCGCCGCTGTCGGCGCTGGACGAGCGGCCGATGCCGCGCGCCTCGCTGGCCCAGGTGCGCGGCCTGCTGGCCGGCGGCTGAGCCGGCGGCCGCGCAAAAGGAAACGCCCCGCGGGTGCGGGGCGTTCCTGGTCGCGCTACGGCGCCGCTCAGCGCTGGGCGAACGGCTTGTAGTCGCGCACGTCCGAACCGGTGTAGATCTGGCGCGGACGGCCGATCTTCGCCTCCGGGTCGACCTGCTGCTCCAGCCAGTGCGACACCCAGCCGGCGGTGCGGCCGATGGCGAACATGACGGTGAACATCTCGGTCGGGATCTTCAGCGCCTTGTAGATGATGCCGCTGTAGAAGTCGACGTTCGGGTACAGCTTGCGCTGGATGAAGTACTCGTCCTTCAGCGCGGCCTCTTCCAGCTTCATGGCCACTTCCAGCAGCGGGTCGTTGACGCCCAGCTCGCCCAGCACCTTGTGGGTCATCTCGCGGATGATCTTGGCGCGCGGGTCGAAGTTCTTGTACACGCGGTGGCCGAAGCCCATCAGGCGGAAGCCCGAGTTCTTGTCCTTCGCCTTGGCGATGGCGGTGTCGACCTTGTCCGGGGTACCGATCTCCTCGAGCATCTTCAGCACCGCCTCGTTGGCGCCGCCGTGCGCGGGGCCCCACAGCGCGGTGATGCCCGCCGCCACCGAGGCGTACGGGTTGGCGCCGGTCGAGCCGACCAGGCGCACGGTCGAGGTGGAGGCGTTCTGCTCGTGGTCGGCGTGCAGGATGAACAGCAGGTCCAGCGCCTTGGCCACGACCGGGTTCAGCTCCAGCGGCTCGCTCGGCACCTCGAACATCATGTGCAGGAAGCGGCTGACGTAGTCGAGGTTGTTGCGCGGGTAGCGGATCGGCCAGCCGATCGAGTAGCGGTAGGCGGCGGCGGCCAGGGTCGGCATCTTCGCCAGCAGGCGGATGGCGGCCAGGCGGCGCTGCTCCGGATCGTTCAGGTCCAGGGTGTCGTGGTAGAACGCCGACAGCGACGCCACGGTGCCGGCCAGCATGGCCATCGGGTGCGCGTCGTAGTTGAAGCCCTGCAGGAAGTTCTTCAGGGACTCATGCATCATCGTGTGATGCGTGACCTCGTGCTCGAACTTCTTGAACTCGGCCTCGGTCGGCAGCTCGCCGTTCATCAGCAGGTAGGCCACCTCCAGGAAGCTGGAGTGCTCGGCCAGCTGCTCGATCGGGTAGCCGCGGTACAGCAGCACGCCCTTGTCGCCATCGATGTAGGTGATGGCCGACTTGCAGCTGGCAGTGGCGGTGAAACCGGAGTCGTAGGTGAAAAGGCCGGTTTCCTTCGTCAGCTTCGAGATGTCGATGCAGCCGTTGCCCAGGGTCGGCTTGAGCACCGGCAGGGTCACCGACTTGTCGCCGGCATTCAACGTGACCTGGTCGAGATTGGACACGGTGTGCGCTCCTCTTTGGGGTAAGCGCGATCCTTCGCGCGGGAGCGCAAGGGTCGCGGTAGGGGGGTCCGTGGCGGCACGCCGCGGAACGCCGGGATTATCGCATACCCATACGCCCCGGTCCGCTGGACGGAAGTCGTAGAAGCCGGGCGCAGGCGGCACGGTCCGTCCCATCGCGGCAAAACGCGCGCACGACGAAGCGGCCGCACGAGTGCGGCCGCTCCATCTGCATCACATCGGCCGGGTCGCCGCCGGTGGCGGCGCGCCCGGGATCAGCGCGCGTAGCGGCGCTGGAACTTGTCGATGCGGCCGCTGGTGTCCACGATCTTGTGCTTGCCGGTGTAGAACGGGTGCGAGGCCGAGGAGATTTCGATCTTGACCAGCGGGTACTCGTTACCGTCTTCCCACTTGACCGACTCCTTGGCGGTGGCGGCCAGGGTCGAACGGGTCAGGAACTTGAAGTCGGAGGTGACGTCGTGGAAGACGACTTCGCGGTACTCGGGATGGATGTCGGCCTTCATGGCGGCGCACCGTAGGCTGTAGCGGACTGAGCCCGGTATTCTAGCGGCTCGCCCCCGGCTGGTGCAAGCCGGGGGAAGGTCGCGGAACCCGCCCGGCTCAGCCGGCGGCCAGGGCCGCCCGCACCCGGGCGTCGAACCGGGCCTGGTCGTAACGCAGCAGGATCCGCGCATTGTCCGGGGCGCCGGTCTGGCGGTTCCAGTCCACCGCGGTCAGGCCGCGGGTCAACCGGCCTTCGGTCTCCACCGCCACCGGACGCTCGGCGGTCTCCAGCGCACCGTCCGGCTCCAGGGCCCAGGCCATGGCCAGCGCGTCGGCCGAATGCCAGTGGTCGCCGCGGCGGTCCTCGGACCAGAGCCGGGTCTGGCGCGAGATCGCGTCGTAGAACCTCGCGCGCGGGGAGTCGGCGGCCAGCCACTTCTCCACCTCGCGGTGGTGGAAGCCATGGGCCAGGGTGGCCTCCCAGTCGGCCAGGTCGTACTTCGGGAAACCGGACAACACCACGTGCGCGGCCTCCGGGTCGAAGCCGACGTTGAACTCGGCCACCGGGGTGATGTTGCCGTGGGCGCTGACCGCGCCGCCCATCACCACCAGCCGCGCCACGCGCTGCGGCAGGGTCGGGTCCAGGCGCAGGGCCAGGGCCAGGTTGGTCAGCGGCCCGAGCGCGACCAGCACCAGGCGCCCGGCGTGCTCGTGCGACAGGCGCAGGATCGCCAGCGCCGCGTGTTCGTCCTCGGCCTGGCCGGCCGGGTCGGGATAGCCGACGTCGCCGAAGCCATCGCGGCCGTGCACATGGGCCGCGTCCTCGCGCGGGGCGTGCACCAGCGGGCGGTCGCAGCCGGCGAACACCGGCACCTGCAGCTGGCCGGCGACCTCGCGCAGCTTCAACGCGTTGCGCACCGTGTGCTGCAGGCCGACGTTGCCGGCGGCGATGGTCAGGCCCACTACCTCGTGGCGCGGGTCGTTGAAGGCCATCAGCAGGGCAAGCGCGTCGTCGACGCCGGGGTCGGTGTCGATCAGCAGCGGGATACGGTCGCTCATCGTGTTCTCCATGAGAGGGCCGCGCAGTGTCGCGCCGCCGCGCGCGCAGGGCAATGCCGGGGGAACACGCGTGCGATGTCAGGCGCCGGCGTAGCGCGCCGCTCCGCCGACCCAGCGCGCGATCACGCGGTCGGCGGTCTCCGGCGCGGAGGCAAGCAGGCGGTCGGCGAGCTGGTGGACCTTCGGCAGCAGGTCGGCGTCGCGCGCCAGGTCGGCGATGCGGAACGCGGCCAGGCCGGTCTGGCGCGTGCCCAGCAGTTCGCCGGGGCCGCGCAGCTTCAGGTCTTCCTCGGCGATCACGAAGCCGTCGCCGGTCCGGCGCAGCACGTCCAGGCGCTGGCGCGCCATCGCCGACAGCGGCGGCTGGTACAGCAGCACGCAGGTCGAGGCCGCCGCGCCGCGCCCCACCCGGCCGCGCAGCTGGTGCAGCTGGGCCAGGCCCAGGCGCTCGGCGTTCTCGATGATCATCAGCGAGGCGTTGGGCACGTCCACGCCGACCTCGATCACGGTGGTGGCCACCAGCAGGTCGGTCTGGCCGTCCTTGAACGCGCGCATCGCCGCCTGCTTCTGCGAGGCCTTCATGCGGCCGTGGACCAGGCCCACGCGCACGCCCGGCAGCTGCGCGGTCAACTGCTCGAAGGTGCGCTCGGCCGCCTGCGCCTGCAGCCCCGGGCCCTGGCCGTTGCCGGCGTCCTCGGCCTCCTCGATCAGGGTGCAGACCCAGTACACCTGGCGGCCCTCGGCGCAGGCCACGCGGATGCGCTCGACCAGTTCCGGGCGGCGGTCGGCACTGACCGCCACGGTCTGCACCGGGGTGCGGCCGGGCGGCAATTCGTCGATCGCCGACACATCCAGGTCGGCGTAGGCGGTCATCGCCAGGGTGCGCGGGATCGGAGTGGCGGTCATCACCAGCTGGTGCGGCACGTGGCCGTGGGCCGGGCCCTTGTCGCGCAGCGCCAGGCGCTGCTGCACGCCGAAGCGGTGCTGCTCGTCCACGATCACCAGCACCAGGTCGTGGAAGGCCACGCCCTCCTGCATCAGCGCATGGGTACCGACCACCACCTGGGCGGCGCCTGAGGCTACGTCGGCCAGCGCCGCCGCGCGCGCCTTGCCGGTGACCTTGCCCGCCAGCCAGGCGACGCGGATGCCCAGCGGCTCCAGCCAGGCGCGCAGGTTGGCCAGGTGCTGCTCGGCCAGCAGCTCGGTAGGCGCGGCCAGCGCGACCTGGCCGCCACGCTCCACCGCCAGGGTCGCGGCCAGCGCCGCGACCACGGTCTTGCCCGAGCCGACGTCGCCCTGCACCAGCCGCTGCATCGGGCTGGGGCCGGCCAGGTCGGCGCGGATCTGTTCGAACACCCGGCGCTGTGCCCCGGTCAGGGCGAACGGCAGGCTTGCCTGCAGCCGCCGCGCCAGCTCGCCGGGGCCGTCCAGGGCGCGGGCGCGCAGCTGCTGCTGCGCCAGCCGCTGCCGGCGCAGGCCCAGGTGGTGGGCCAGCAGCTCCTCCAGCGCCAACCGGCGCTGCGCCGGATGGGTTCCGGCGGCCAGCGCCGCCAGGTCCTCGCCGGGCGCCGGCCGGTGCAGCACCAACAGCGATTCACGCAGCCCCGGCAGGCCGGCCAGGCCGGGCATGCCCGGCGGCAGCAGTTCCAGCGCCTCGGCCGGCGGCAACCGCTCCAGCGCCTGCGCGATCAGCTTGCGAAGGGTTGCCGGGCCCACGCCCTCGATCGCGGGATAGACCGGGTCCAGGGTGTCGCCCAGGCCCGGATCCTCGTCCGGCGCCAGGATCCGGTAGCTGGGATGGACCATCTCCAGCCCGTGCTGGCCGGGCCGCGGCGTGCCGAAGCAGCGCAGGCGCACGCCCGGGCGGAACTGCGCCACCTGCGCGGCGCGGAAATGGAAGAAGCGCAGCACCAGGGTGCGGCGCGAGCCGTCGCCCACCGCCACCCGCAGCACCGGACGGTAGCGGAAGCCGCGCTCGACCGCCTCGACCGTGCCTTCGACCTGGGCCGGCTCGCCGGGACGCAGGTCGGCGATCCCGGTCAGGCGGGTACGGTCCTCGTAGCGCAGCGGCAGCCAGAACCACAGGTCCTGGACCGTGGCCAGCCCGCGCGCGGCCAGGCTCCCGGCGAGCCGGGCGCCTACGCCGCGCAGGGACGCCAGCGGCGTGGCGCCCTGCCCTGCCAGCGCTGGCGCGGGGACCCGGGGTGCCACGCCTGCGCGGTCAGTCCAGCACCATCACCGCGTCGGCCTCGAACGCCACGCCCTTGGGCAGCGCGGCCACGCCGATGGTGGAACGGGCCGGGTACGGCGCGGTGAAGTACTGCTGCATCACCGCGTTGACCGCGGCGAACTGGGACAAGTCGGTCAGGTACAGGCCCAGGCGCACGATCCGGTCCAGCGAACCGCCGGCCGCCTCGGCCACCGCCTTGAGGTTCTCGAACACCTGCCGCGCCTGTGCCTCGATGCCGCCCTCGACCACCTCGCCGGTGGCCGGCACCAGCGGGATCTGGCCGGAGAAATACACCGTGTTGCCGCTGCGCACGGCCTGCGAGTAGGGGCCGATGGCGGCCGGGGCGTGGTCGGTGTGGACGATCTGCAGCATGGGGGCGGATTCCCGGGTGGTGTAGGACAGGGGCGGATTCTAGCGTCCCGCGCCGCCGCCGGCCCGGGGTGGCGGCGGCCGCTACTGGCGGCGCACGCCCTGGACGACGTTGAGCCGGCGCAGGCGGCGGATGACCTCGGCCAGGTGGGTGCGGTCGCGCACCTGGATGGCGAAGCGCAGCTGCGCGGCGTTCATGTCGCGGTCCAGGTAGTCCACCCGCTCGATGTTGGACTGGCTCTGCGCCACCGCCGCGGCCAGCTGCGCCAGCACGCCGGTGTGGTTCTCCACGTCCACGATCAGCGAGGTGTCGTAGTCGCCGGTGACGTTCGGGTCCCAGTCGATCGGCACCCAGCGTTCGGGCGACTTGCGGAACTCGGCCAGGTTCGGGCAGTCCAGGCGGTGCACCACCACGCCCTTGCCGGAGGTGTGGTAGCCCATGATCTCGTCGCCGGGTATCGGCTGGCAGCAGTTGGCGAAGCTGACCACCCCGCCCTCGGTGCCGTTGATCAGGATCTTCTCCTGCGAGTGCTTGGACTGGGCGCCGCCGCGCAGCTCGGCATAGGCCATCAGCGCCTGCGCCGCCTGGCTGGGCATCCAGTTGCCCAGCGCCACCTCGGCCAGGAACGCCTCCAGGCGCGGGAAGCGGTGCTCGGCCAGGAACGACTCCAGGCGCTTGGCCGGCAGGCGCTCCAGCGAGCTGCCCATCGCCTCCAGCGCGCGGTCGAGCATGCGGTGGCCCAGCTGCACCGCGTCCTCGTGCTCCAGCTGCTTGAGCTGGTGACGGATGGATGTGCGCGCCTTGCTGGTGACCACGAACTCCAGCCACTGCGGCTTGGGCGCGGCCGACTTGGCGGTGATGATCTCCACGGTCTGGCCGCTGGAGAGCTTGGTCTTCAGCGGCACCAGCTTCTTGTCCACGCGTGCGGCCACGGCCTGGTTGCCGACGTCGGTGTGCACCGCGTAGGCGAAGTCCAGGGCGGTGGAGTTGCGCGGCAGGGCCAGGATCCGGCCCTTGGGGGTGAACAGGTAGACCTCGTCCGGGAACAGGTCGACCTTGACATTCTCCAGGAACTCCAGCGACGAGCCGGCGGCGCGCTGCGACTCGATCAGCTCCACGATCCATGCGTGGGCGCGGCTCTGCGCGCTGTTGGGGCTGTCGCCGCCGTGCTTGTAGGTCCAGTGCGCGGCGATGCCGCGCTCGGCGATCAGGTCCATCTCCTCGGTGCGGATCTGCACCTCGATCGGCGAGCCGTAGGGGCCGAACAGCACCGTGTGCAGCGACTGGTAGCCGTTGGCCTTGGGGATGGCGATGAAGTCGCGGAAGCGCCCGTCCAGCGGCTTGAACTGGGCGTGCACCGCGCCGAGGGCGTGGTAGCAGTCGGCCACCGAGCGCACCACCACGCGGAAGCCGAACACGTCCATCACCTGGTCGAAGCTTTTGCCCTCGCTGCGCATCTTGTTGTAGATGCTCCAGGGGGTCTTGATCCGGCTGACCAGGCGGTGCTCCAGGCCTTCGCGGGCCAGGCCCTGCGACAGCTGCACCTCGACCTGGGCCATCGACTCGCGGCGCACCACCGGCTGGCTGCGGATGTGCTTCTCGATGATGGCGTGGCGCCAGGGATGCAGGGCGCGGAAGCCGAGGTTCTGCAGCTCGGACTTGACCAGGCTCATGCCCAGGCGCTGCGCGATCGGGGCGTAGATCTCCAGGGTCTCGCGCGCGATCCGCGCCCGCGCCTCGCGGCTCTGCGCGCCCAGGGTGCGCATGTTGTGCAGGCGGTCGGCCAGCTTGATCATGATCACGCGCAGGTCGCGCGACATGGCCAGCAGCATCTTGCGGAAGCTCTCGGCCGCCGCCTCCTGGCGGTCGCGGAACTTGAGCTTGTCCAGCTTGGTGACGCCGTCCACCAGCAGGGCCACGTCCTCGCCGAACTGGGCGGCCAGCTCCTCGCGGGTGAGCGGGGTGTCCTCGATGGTGTCGTGCAGGATCGCGGCGACCAGGGTCTCCACGTCCAGGCCCAGCTCGGCCAGCACCGTGGCCACCGCCACCGGGTGGGTGATGTAGGGCTCGCCGGACTTGCGGGTCTGTCCGGCATGGGCCGTGGCCCCCACCCGCCAGGCCTCGCGCAGCAGCGGCAGCTGCTCGACCGGGAGGTAGGAAGCGGCGCGCTCCAGCTCGAGGACGTAGTCGGGGACCGGCTCGCCGGTGGCCGGCGGCGCGCTCGCGACTGCCTGTGCTGAAGTGCCTGGGTTCATGCGCAAAAGCCTATGCCAGCGGGCTGTCGGCGGCAAACCTTGCGGCGCCCGCGGCGACGTGCATCCGCCCCGTTTCCGCGCCTCAACCGAGCCTCCACGCCCGCTCCACGCCCGGCAGCGCGTCCAGCTTGCCCAGCAGGGTGGCCAGCTGGCCGTAATCGTTCACCCGCAGGCGCAGGCGCAGCTGCAGGCGGCCGTCGGCGTGCAGGTCCGAGCGGATGTCGGCCACGTGGGCGTCCTCCTGGGCGATCAGGGTGGTGACGTCCTTCAGCAGCCACTTGCGGTCCACCGCCCGCACCGCCACGTCGACCTCGTAGCCGCTGCCGCCAGAGCACCACTCCACCGGCAGCACGCGCTGCGGCTGGGCCGCGGCCAGGCGGGCGAAGGAAGCGCATTCGGCGCGGTGCACGGTCACGCCGCGGCTACGCGTGAGGTAGCCGGTGATCGGCTCGCCCGGCACCGGCTGGCAGCAGCGCGCCAGCTGCACCAGCAGGTTGCCCACGCCCTCCACGGTGAAGCCAGGCCGCGGCCTGGCACGCGCCGCCTGGCGGCTGGCCGGGCGTGGCGGCAGCGCCGGCGCGGCCTGGATGGCGGCGGCCTCGGCCGCGCGCTCCAGCTCGTGCAGCGCGCGCCCGATCTGGTGCGGGCCGACGTCGCCGAGGGCGACCTGGATGTACAGGTCGTCCACCGTCTCGGCATGGAACTTCTTCGCCACCGGGGCCAGGTCGGCGGCCTGCAGGCCCAGGCGCTTGAGCTCGCGCTCGAGCAGCTCGCGGCCGGCGGCGACGTTGCGCGAACGGTCCAGCTTGTGGAACCAGGCGCGGACCTTGTCGCGCGAGCGGCCGCTGGCCAGGTAGCCGTTGGCCGGCAACAGCCAGTCGCGCTTGGGGTCCGGCTCCTTGCCGGTCAGGATCTCGACCTTGTCGCCGCTGCGCAGGCGGTAGCCCAGCGGCACGATGCGGCCGTTGACCTTGGCCCCGCGGTAGCGGTGCCCGACCATGGTGTGCACGTGGTAGGCGAAGTCCAGCGGGGTGGAGCCGCGGGGCAGGTCGATCACCTCGCCCTTGGGGGTCAGCGCGTAGACCCGCTCCTCGACCAGCTCGGCGTCCAGCGCCGCGGCCAGGCCCTCGTCGCGGTTTTCGGACGCATGCTCCAGCAGCTGCCGCATCCACGCGATCTTGCGCTCGAACGCGCGGCCGGCGCCCTTGCCGGCCGCGCTGCCGCCGGTCTCCTTGTAGCGCCAGTGCGCGGCCACGCCCAGCTCGGCCTGCTCGTGCATCTCGCGGGTGCGGATCTGCACCTCCAGCGTGCGTCCCTCCGGACCGACCACCGCGGTGTGCAGCGAACTGTAGCCGTTGGGCTTGGGCCGGGCGATGTAGTCGTCGAACTCCCCCGGCACCGGCACCCACAGCGAATGGACCACGCCCAGGGCGGCGTAGCAGGCGGCCACGTCGGCCACCATCACCCGCACCGCGCGCAGGTCGTAGAGCTTGTCCAGCGGCAGCTGCTTCTTCTGCATCTTCCGCCAGATGCTGTAGATGTGCTTGGGCCGGCCGCTGATCTCCGCGGCCAGCCCGTGCTCGGCCAGGGCCCGGCCCAGCTGGGCCTTGACCGATTCGATGTAGCGCTCGCGGTCGGCGCGGCTTTCGTCCAGCTCGTGGGCGATGCGGCGGTAGGTGTCCGGCTCCAGCGCCCGGAACGCCAGGTCCTCCAGTTCCCACTTCAGTTGCCAGATGCCCAGGCGGTTGGCCAGGGGGGCGTGGATGTCGCGGGTCAGCTGCGCCAGCGCGCGCTGCTCCTCGCCCGGCAGGTCCTGGGCGGCGCGCATCCGCGCCAGCTGCCGCGACAGCAGCACCGGCACCACGCGCAGGTCCTGGATGATCGCCAGCAGCAGCCGGCGCAGGCCCTCGCCGTTGCGCCCGGCCTCGCGCCCGGCGTGCAGGGCCCAGACCTGGTCGGCCGCGTCCTGGCCGTCGAGCAGGCCGGTCACCGCCGGCCACTGCGCGCATACCCTGGCGGCCACCACCGCACGCAGCCCCGGCAGGTCGTACAGCAGGGCGGCGGCCAGCGCCGGCTCGTCGGCGTCCAGGGCGACCAGGTTGCGCAGGGTATCGGCGATCACCGGCCACGGCAGCGAGGCCTGGTGCCCGGTGCCCCCGGCGTCCCATGCCTGCAGCAGCAGCTCGCGCAGGCTGGCCGGCAACCGGGACGCGGCCGGGTCCCGCAGCAGGGCATGCAATCCGTCGATGGAGGGGCGCGACAAGGCCATTCCGGCGCGTGGGGTTGTGCCTACACTAACGATCAATGCACCGCGCCAACAAGCCGGCCCCGCCATGGACGGACGCCGGGGCGCTGCGTACGCCAAAACAGATGCGGCCGCCCTGGGGCGGCCGCAAGAGGGGGTACCGCGGCGGCCGCTTATTCCAGCAGCGAGCGCAGCATCCAGGCGTACTTCTCGTGGGTCTGCAGGCGCTGGGTCAGCAGGTCCACGGTCGGGTCGTCGCCGGCCTCGTCGGCGATCCTGAGCACGCTGCGCGCGGTGCGGCACACCGCCTCGTTGCCCTCGACCAGCTGCTGGACCATGCCCTTCCAGTCCGGCACGCCGTCGGCGCCCTGCTCCTCGCGGATCGAGGTCAGGCGGGTGAACTCGGCGTAGGAACCGGGGGCGTTGAAGCCCAGCGCGCGGGTGCGCTCGGCGACCTCGTCCAGCGCGTTCCACTGCTCGGTGTACTGGTCCATGAACATCGCGTGCAGCGAGTTGAACATCGGGCCGGTCACGTTCCAGTGGAAGTTGTGGGTCTTCAGGTAGAGGGTGAAGGCGTCGGCCAGGAAGCGCGCCAGTCCCTCGGCGATCTCCTTGCGGTCGTTGGCGTCGATGCCGATCTCGATGCGCGAGGTGGACGCGACCGGGTTGAGGCCGGTGGCCTTGCGCGGCTTGGTGGAAGCGGTGGATTTCGTGGCGGGCTTGGCCTTTGCCATGTTGCACTCCTGGGGCTTGGGTCCACGGAATGGGTGGGGACTGTCAGAATAGACACTAACCCCGAAAGCGTTATGCAAAGTTTCACACGGCCCCATAGATGGAATCGATAACCGACGACCTGCGACAGGCCCTCGACGATGGTCGGGTTGCGATTTCCGGTGCCCTCAGCCGCGACCGCGGCCGCCTGCACGGGCTGTGGTCGCGCTGGCGCGGCAAGCCGGCCGACGCCGAACTGCGGGCGCGCTTCGAGCAGGCACTGGCGGCCTCGGTCGCCGCCTGCCGCGCGCGCGCCGAAGGGCTGCCGCAGGTCCCCCTGGACCCGGCCCTGCCGATCACCGCCGAGGCCGAGCGCATCGTCGAACTGGTGCGCCAGCACCAGGTGGTGGTCGTGGCCGGCGAGACTGGCTCGGGCAAGACCACCCAGCTGCCCAAGCTGTGCCTGGCCGCCGGGCGCGGCGTGGCCGGGACCATCGGCTGCACCCAGCCGCGCCGGATCGCCGCCCGTGCGGTGGCCGCGCGCGTGGCCGAGGAGCTGAAGACCCCGCTGGGCGGGATGGTCGGCTACCAGGTACGCTTCACCGACAACGTCGGCCCCGATACCCGGGTCAAGTTCATGACCGACGGCATCCTGCTGGCGGAGATCGCCTCCGACCGCTGGCTGTCGGCCTACGACACGATCATCGTCGACGAGGCCCACGAACGCAGCCTCAACATCGACTTCCTGCTGGGCTACCTCAAGCAGCTGCTGCGCAAGCGCCCGGACCTCAAGCTGATCGTCACCTCGGCGACGATCGACACCGCGCGCTTCGCCCGCCACTTCGACGACGCGCCGGTGGTCGAGGTCGCCGGCCGCACCTACCCGGTGGAAGTGCGCTACCGGCCGCCGGACGGCCCGCTGGAGGAGCCGCCGGCGCAGACCGGCCGCAAGCCGGCGCGGCACGAGCGCGAGGCCGACCCGGTGGCGGCGATCACCGCCGTGGTCGACGAGATCACCGCCGAGGACCCGCGCGGCGACGTGCTGGTGTTCCTGCCCGGCGAGCGCGAGATCCGCGACGTGCACCGCGCCCTGGAGAAACGCCAGTACCGTTCCACCAAGGTGCTGCCGCTGTACGCGCGGCTGTCGGCCAGGGACCAGGACCGGGTGTTCAACCCCGGCCCGCAGCGGCGCATCGTGCTGGCGACCAACGTCGCCGAGACCTCGCTGACGGTGCCGCGGATCCGCTACGTGATCGACCCCGGCGATGCCCGGGTCAAGCGCTACAGCCCGCGCTCGAAGATCGACCGCCTGCACGTGGAGCCGATCAGCC
Organism: Pseudoxanthomonas sp. SGNA-20; assembly: GCF_003931635.1. Lineage (NCBI taxonomy): Bacteria > Pseudomonadati > Pseudomonadota > Gammaproteobacteria > Lysobacterales > Lysobacteraceae > Pseudoxanthomonas > Pseudoxanthomonas sp. SGNA-20. The sequence goes on from NZ_RRYK01000001.1 coordinate 378,031, forward strand.
AGGCCAGCGCCAACCAGCGCAAGGGCCGCTGCGGCCGCGTGTCCGAGGGCGTGTGCTACCGCCTGTATTCGGAGGCCGACTTCCTCTCCCGCCCGGAATTCACCGACCCGGAGATCCGCCGTTCCAGCCTGGCCGGGGTGATCCTGCGCATGCTGCAGCTGGGCCTGGGCCGGATCGAGGACTTCCCGTTCCTGGAGCCGCCGGACGAACGCGCCATCGCCGACGGCTGGCAGCAGCTGATCGAGCTGGGCGCGGTCGAGGACGCCGGCAACGGCCAGCGCCGGCTGACCGCGATCGGCCGGCAGATGGCGCGCCTGCCGGTGGACGTGAAGCTGTCGCGCATGCTGGTGGCGGCACAGGCCCATGGCTGCCTGCGCGCAATGCTGCCGATCGCCGCCTTCCTCGGCGTGCAGGACCCGCGCGAGCGCCCGGCCGACGCGCGCGAGGCCGCCGACAACGCCCATGCCCAGTTCGCCGATCCGCGCTCGGAGTTCGTCGGCATCCTGCGCCTGTGGCAGGCCTACGACGACGCCCATGGCGAGCTGACCCAGTCGAAACTGCGCGACTGGTGCACCAAGCGCTTCCTCGGCTTCCTGCGCATGCGCGAATGGCGCGAACTGCACCGCCAGCTCAGGCTGCTGTGCAACGAGCTGGGCTGGAGCGAGGAGGAGCCGGAACGCTCCCTGCTGCCGTTGCTGGCCGGCGCGCCGGCCCCGGGCGAGGCCCGCCAGGGCAACCGCCCCAGCCGCGGCGAGCTGCACCGCGCCGCGCGCCTTGCGCGCGAGGGGAAAACGGAGTCGGAGCCGCTTTCCCCCGCTTCACGCTCGCCATCGCCGCCTCCCCGCTCGGAAAGTGGCTCTGACCCCGTTTCCGGGGAAGGCCGCTTCGGCGCGCGCGAGCGTGCCGCCGCCTACCAGGCGCTGCACCGCGCCCTGATCGCCGGCCTGCCCACCCAGCTCGGCCACCGCACCGAGAAGGGCGACTTCCAGGCCCCGCGCCAGCGCCGCTTCCAGCTGTTCCCCGCCTCGCCGCTGGCCAAGAGGCCGCCGCCGTGGGTGCTGGTCGCGACCCTGCTGGACACGCAGAAGGTCTGGGGCCTGACCGCGGCGGCGGTCGAGCCGGACTGGGCGATCGCCGAGCTGCCGCACCTGCTGGCGCGCAAGCACTTCGACCCGCGCTGGTCGCGCGCCCAGGGCAACGTGCTGGCCTCCGAGCAGATCAGCCTGTTCGGCCTGGTACTGGCGCCCAAGCGCCCGGTCCACTACGGCCGCATCGACCCGGCCGGCGCCCACGACCTGTTCGTGCGCCAGGGCCTGGTCACCGGCGAGATCGACACCAGGGCCTCGTTCGTGGCCGCCAACCTCAAGACCCTGGAGCAGGCGCGCGAGGAAGAGGCCAAGCTGCGCCGCGCCGGCCTGGTCGCCGACGAGGACTGGCAGGCGCGCTGGTACCTGGACCGGATCCCGGCCGAGATCCACTCGGCCACCGCGCTGGATGCCTGGTACCGCAAGCTGGAGCAGGAGAAGAAGCAGGCCCTGCGCTGGTCGCTGGCCGACCTGCTACCCGGCGAGGGCCAGCAGGGCGACCTGTATCCGAAGTACTTCGCGCTGGGCGACGCGCGCCTGCCGCTGCACTACAGGTTCGAGCCGGGCGCGGCCGACGACGGCGTCACCCTGGAGGTGCCGCTGCCGCTGCTCAACGCGCTGGATCCGGCGCGGCTGTCGTGGCTGGCGCCAGGCTTCGTCGCCGACAAGGCCGCCGGCCTGATCCGCACCCTGCCCAAGGCCATGCGCCGCAACTACGTGCCGGCGCCGGACTTCGGCCGCGCCTTCGCCGAGGCTTTCCCGCAACCCAGCGCCGACTCCATTGCCGGCGAGCTGGCGCGCTTCCTCACCCGTACCACCGGCAGCCCGGTGTCGGCGCTGGACTTCGACGAGGCCGCGCTGGAACCGCACCTGCGCATGAACCTGCGCCTGCGCGAGCTGCCGGACCGCGGTGGCAAGGTGCTGGCCGAGTCGCGCGACCTGGACGACCTGCGCGCGCGCTTCGGCGAACGCGCCGCGCGCGCCTTTGCCGCCCGCGCCGCCAACGCGCTGGCCACCAGCACCCGCGAGCTGCGCGAGTTCCCCGGGGAGCCGCTGCCGCTGCAGGTCACCGGCGAGGCCGGCGTGCCCGGTTTCCCGGCGCTGGTGGACGAAGGCACGCATGCGGTGCTGCGGGTGTTCGCCGACCGCGCCCAGGCCGAGGCCGCACACCCGCGCGGCGTCGACCGCCTGCTGCGCATCGCCCTGGCCGACAAGGCCAGGCAGGCGCGCAAGCAGCTGCCGGTCTCGCCCAAGCTGGGCCTGCTCTACGCGGCGATCGAGCAGTTCGGCGGATCGCCGCAGGACAAGGCGCAGGAAAAGGAACAGTTGCGCGCCGACCTGGTCGAGGCCGCGCTCAACGCGGTGCTGGCCGACGGGCTCGGCGAAATCCGCGACCACGCCGCATTCCAGAAGCGCGCCGAGGCCGCCGGCCGCCAGCTGTTCGCCGAGGCCATGCAGCGCCTGCAGCTGGCCGAGCAGATCCTGGCCGCGGTGGCCGCGCTCAAGCCGAAGCTGGAAGCCCCGCTGATGGGCTGGGCCGGCGCCAACCTCGACGACCTGCGCGCGCAACTGGACGGCCTGGTGCATCCGGGCTTCCTGCGCCACACCCCGGCCGAGGCACTGGCGCAGTTCCCGCGCTGGCTCAAGGGCATGAGCCTGCGCGCCGAGCGCGCCCTGCGTGATCCGGCGCGCGACCAGGCGCGCATGCTGGAGCTGAAGCCGTTCACCGATGCCCTGGCCGCGGCCGCCGCGCGCGGCGTGGCCGACCAGCCGGGCTGGCAGTCATTGCGCTGGGAGGTGGAGGAGTTGCGGGTGCTGCTGTTTGCGCAGGAACTGGGTTCGCGCGGCGGCGTCTCGCCAAAGAAGCTGGCGCAGAAGCTAGCCGCGCTGGCGGATTGAGCCCGGATGCAAGCGATTCTGTTCATGCCGGCACCGGCGCGCGCCGGTATCCTTGGCCCATGCAGGAATCCTTGAACGCCACGCCGTCGCGCGCCGGCAGCGCGACCGTGGCGCGCGATGCGTTGTCCGTGCTGCGCCAGGTGTTCGGCTACGATGCCTTCCGCGGCCAGCAACGGGACATCATCGAACACGTCGCCGCCGGCAACGACGCCCTGGTGCTGATGCCCACCGGCGGCGGCAAGTCGCTGTGCTACCAGGTGCCGGCGCTGCTGCGCGAAGGCACCGGCATCGTGGTCTCGCCGCTGATCGCGCTGATGCAGGACCAGGTCGAAGCGCTGCTGCAGCTGGGCGTGCGCGCCGCCTGCCTCAACTCGACCCTGGACGCCGAACAGGCCCGGCAGGTCGAGCGCGAACTGCTCGACGGCACGCTCGACCTGCTCTACGTCGCCCCGGAGCGGCTGCTGACACCGCGCTTCCTGTCGCTGCTGGAGCGCAGCCGCATCGCCCTGTTCGCGATCGACGAAGCCCACTGCGTCTCGCAGTGGGGCCACGACTTCCGCCCCGAGTACCGCGAGCTGACGGTGCTGCACGAGCGCTGGCCGCAGGTACCGCGCATCGCCCTGACCGCCACCGCCGACCCGCCCACCCGGCGCGAGATCGCCGAGCGCCTGGCGCTGGAGGAAGCGCGTTGCTTCCTCAGCTCCTTCGACCGCCCGAACATCCGCTATTCGGTGGCGCACAAGGACAACCCGCGGCGGCAGCTGCTGGACTTCCTCGGCGGGCATCGCGGCGAATCGGGCATCGTCTACTGCCTGTCCCGGCGCAAGGTCGAGGAGACCGCGCAGTTCCTCGCCGGCCAGGGCATCTCCGCCCTGCCCTACCACGCCGGCCTGCCGGCCGAGGTGCGCGCCGGGAACCAGCGCCGCTTCCTGCGCGAGGACGGCATCGTGATGTGCGCGACCATCGCCTTCGGCATGGGCATCGACAAGCCGGACGTGCGCTTCGTCGCCCACCTGGACCTGCCCAAGTCGATCGAGGGCTATTACCAGGAGACCGGCCGCGCCGGCCGCGACGGCGAGCCGGCCGAGGCCTGGATGGGTTATGGCCTGGGCGACGTGGTCCTGCTGCGGCAGATGATCGAGCAGTCCGAGGCCGGCGAGGAACGCAAGCGCCTGGAACGGCGCAAGCTGGACCAGCTGCTGGGCTATTGCGAGACCGCCGGCTGCCGCCGCCAGGCGCTGCTGGCCGCGTTCGGCGAGGCCTACCAGGCGCCGGATGGCCGCCAGGGCTGCGGCAACTGCGACAACTGCCTGCAGCCGGTGCGCACCTGGGATGCGACCGAGGCCGCGCGCAAGGCGCTCAGCTGCGTGTACCGCACCGGCCAGCGTTTCGGCGCTGCGCACCTGATCGAGGTGCTGCGCGGCGCGGACACCGAGAAGATCCGCCAGTTCCGCCACCACGAACTGTCCACCTACGGCATCGGCAGCGACCTGGACGCCAATACCTGGCGCAGCGTGTTCCGCCAGCTGGTGGTCGCCGGGCTACTGGAGGTCGATGCCGAGGGCCACGGCGGCCTGCGCCTGGGCGCGGCCGCGCGGCCGGTGCTCAAGGGCGAGCGCCAGGTGCTGATGCGCGAGGAACCGGCGCGCCGTTCCGGCCGCGGCGGCAGCGACCGCCCGAGCCAGAGCACGCTGCATGTGGATTCGTACGATCGCCCGCTGTTCGACGCCCTGCGCGCCTGGCGCGCCGCGCTGGCGCGCGAGCAGAACGTGCCGGCCTACGTGATCTTCCACGACCGCACCCTGCGCGACATCGCCCAGCTGCGCCCGGCCACGATCGGCGAACTGGCGCGGGTCGGCGGCGTCGGCGGCGGCAAGCTGGCGCGCTACGGCCAGGACGTGCTGGACGTGATCCGCGAGTACGGCTAGCGCTTCGCGGTGCCGGGCTCAGCGCGTCGGCTGCGGCAGGTTGGCCTGGATCCTGGCCAGCAGCGCTTCCAGCCCGGATTCCGGCTCGCCGGACAGGCGCCTGCGCACCTCCTGCTCGACCGCCGGCTCCAGCGCCGCCAGCAACCGCACCTCGCCGGCCACGCGCGCGGCCACCGGCACGCCGTCGCGGAACAGCAAGCGTGCGCCGCCGATGCGCGGCACCTTGTCCCCGGCCAACACCGTGCCCGACAGGTTCAGCGGATCCAGTGCGCTGACTTCCACCAGCTGCCCGTCCGGCGGCCGGTTGCGCACCTTGCGCAGCGGCGCGATCGCCTCCGGCAGCGCGAACTGCTCGCCACTCAGGCCCTCGATGAAGCGTCCGCCGCGCACCTCGCCGCGCGCCTCCAGGCGGTGGTAGACGCGCAGCAGCTCGCGCCACGGCGGCAGCCAGGCCGCCTCGCGTTCGAGGATGCGCCAGCCGACCACGCCATAGCGGCGCAAGAGCACCCGCGCCACGTGTTCCACCGCCTCCGGGTCCGGGCGCCGGCGGCCACCGTCTTCCGCCGCCGCGGGCCGGCGCACCAGGGCCCAGCGCCCGGCATCCTCGATCGCGTTGAGTGCACCGCGACGGCGGCCGCGCCCCGGCGAGGGCCGCTTCGACGGCGGCACCAGCAGCGCGCGCAGCCCTGCGAAGCTGTCGCAATGGGCCATGCCGCGCGCCACCAGCTCGGCCAGCGCGTCTTCCAGCTCGGTGCGCAGCAGGCCGGTGGCGTCCAGCAGTTCGTCGAAGAACGAGGCGCCATGCGTGGCCAGGCAGTCGGCCACCTTGCGTGCGCGCGAGGACAGTCCCGGCAGCCCGGGATCCAGCGGCGGCGCCAGCGCCGCCCAGTGGCCGACATGCCGGCGCGGCAGCAGCAGCACCGGGGTATTGCGCAGCGAGGTACCGGCGCGGTTGCCCTCGGCCTCGTTGCCGGCGGCACGCAACCGGGTCCATAGCGTGCGCCCGCCGCTGCACAGGTCGTCCAGCCAGGCCGGCGCGTAGTCGCGCAGCCGCGCCGGCAGGAGCTCCGCTTCCCAGGCCGGGGCCGGTGCCTCGTAGCCTTCCAGCTGCGCCAGCACGCCGGCCAGCGCATCCGGCCCGCTCACCCGCGCCTCCGGCGCCACCCGCTGCCACTGGAACAGGAAGCGCATGAAGTCGCGCGGCGCCACCGGCTCGATCTCGCGGCGCAGGCGCTTCAGGGTGAGGCGATGGATGCGCGCGAGCAGGTAGCGTTCGCACCACTCCTGCGCCGGCGCGCCGGGGCTGAAGCGCCCCTGCATCGCATAGCCCTCGCTCTGCAGGGCCAGCAATGCCTGTTCGACCGCGGCCGGCGGCAGGGCCAGGCTGGTGGCCAGTGCCGCCACGGTCACCGGCCCCAGCCCGGTCAGGCGTGCGCGCAGCAGGGCGATCGCCGCCCCCTCGGCAGTCCAGGCCACGCGCGCGAACTCATCCGGCACCGCAAGCGCGGGTTCCCGCCGCGCCTGCGGATGCAGCGCCAGCAGCTGTGGCAGGCGCTCGGCCGCCACCCACCAGCGCTGGCCGCCGGCTTCCACGCAGGCGGCGCGGCCGTCGCCGGCCAGCGCCTGCAACAGCGCCGGCCACTGCGGTTCGCGCGCCACCTCTTCGCCAGTGACGAAGCCCAGCCCGGTCAGCACCTCGTGCATGCCGTCGGCGTCGCGCGCCTGCGGCCAGGCCTCGCGTCGCACCTGCCCGATCGCTTCGGTGTCCAGGCGCCCCAGGTCCGAAGCCGATTCCGGATCGGCGTAGCGCCGCGCCTGCACCGCCTGGGTACGGCGTTCCTCCAGCGGCGCATCGTCGAGGAAGGCATAGGGCCGCGCATTGATCGCCTCGACCGCCAGCGGCGAAGGCGCGGCCAGGTCACGCGCCACCACCGCGATGCGCCCGGACTCCAGCCCGCGCAGCAGCTCCAGCCAGCCGTCCAGGTCCATGGCCTCGTGCAGGCAGTCGTGCAGGGTCTGCGCCACCAGTGGATGGTCCGGCACCTGGCGCTCGCCGACGATGTTCTCCAGGCAGGCGACCTGGTCGGGGAACACCGTGGCCAGCAGGTCCTCGGACTTCATCCGCTGCAGTTGCGGGGGCACCCGCTTGCCGCCGCCGGAATAGCGCGGCAGGGCCAGCGCGGTGCCCGCGTTCCAGCGCCAGCGCACGGCGAACATCGGCGCGTCCAGCAGCGCCTGCACCAGCACGTCGGTGGCCGAGGACGAATGCAGGTACCTGGCCACCTCGGCCAGCGGGAAGCTGTGGCTGGTGGACAGCGACAGCACGATCGCATCCTCGGTGGCCGCGGCCTGCAACTCGAAGTTGAACTGGCGGCAGAAGCGCTTGCGCAGCGCCAGGCCCCAGGCGCGGTTGATCCGGCTGCCCCAGGGGCTGTGCACCACCAGGTGGGTGGAGCCGGTCTCGTCGAAGAAGCGCTCCAGCACGATCGCGTCCTGGGTGGGCATGGCACCCAGCGCCACCAGGCTGGCGCCGAGGTAGTCGACCAGCTGGCGCGCGGCTTCCGCGCCGAGCCCGACGTCCTCCTGCAGCCACCGGCGCGCCGCGGCGATGCCCTCCGGCGCCAGCGGCGCCTCCGCCTGCGCGGCATCCGCGCCACGCAGCCGCGCGGCCACCTCCGCGCGCAGGCGCGACACGCCCAGTGACAGCTCGTCGCTGCGCCCGGGCGCCTCGCCCAGCCAGAACGGGATGCTGGGGGGTTGCCCCTGCGCGTCCTCGACCCGCACCTTGCCGGACTCGACCCGCAGGATGCGGTAGCTGGCATTGCCCAGCTGGAACACGTCGCCGGCCATGCTCTCGACCGCGAAGTCCTCGTTGACCGTGCCGACGAAGGTCGACTGCGGTTCCAGCACCACGGCGTAGTCGCCGGCTTCGGGGATGGTGCCGCCGGACATGCCCGCCACCCGGCGCGCACCCTCGCGGCCGCGCAGGCGGCGGTGCACGGCATCGCGGTGGACCCAGCCGGCGCGCGCGCCGCGGCGGTCGCTGAAGCCGTTGGCCAGCATCGCCACCACCTCGTCGTAGCGACCACGCTGCAGCCGCGCGTATGGCCAGGCCCGGCGCAGGCGTTCGAACAGCGCGTCCTCGTCCCACTCGGCGGCGGCGACCTCGGCCACGATCTGCTGCGCCAGCACGTCCAGCGGCGCTTCCGGGATCCGCAGTGCATCCAGCTCGCCGCGGCGCACGCAGTCCAGCAGCGCGGCGCATTCGACCAGGTCGTCGCGGGTGGTGGGGAACAGGCGCGCGCGCGGCACGCCGCCGACATGGTGGCCGGCGCGCCCGGCGCGCTGCAGGAAGGCGGCGATCGAGCGCGGCGAGCCGAACTGGCACACCAGGTCCACGTCGCCGATGTCCAGGCCCAGCTCCAGCGAGGCGGTGGCGACCAGCACCTGCAGCTGCCCGGCCTTGAGCTTCTGCTCGGCGGCCAGGCGCAGTTCCTTCGACAGGCTGCCGTGGTGGGTGGCGACCGCGTCATGGCCAAGCAGGCGCCCCAGGTGGAACGCGGCGCGCTCGGCCATGCGCCTGGTATTCACGAACACCAGCGTCGTGCGGTGCTCGCGCACCAGCTCGGCAACGCGCAGGTAGACCTGCTCCCACTGGTCGTTGGACATCACCGCCGACAGCGGCGTGGGCGGCAGTTCCAGGGCCAGGTCGCGCTGGCGGGTGTAGCCGATATCGACGATGGCGCAGTCGGGGACGTCGCGCTTCGCGCTACCGCCATGCACCGCGCCGCCGCGCTGCCAGCCGCCGCCAGCGGCGGGCAGGCGGTCGCGGCCGGGATGCACGTTGCCGGCGCCCACCAGGAAGCGCGCCACCTCCTCCACCGGCTTCTGCGTGGCCGAAAGGCCGATCCGCACCAGCGGCCGCGCGCACAGCGCCTCCAGCCGTTCCAGCGACAGCGCAAGGTGGCTGCCGCGCTTGTTGCCGGCCAGGGCATGGATCTCGTCCACGATCACGCTGCGCACCGTGCGCAGCATCGCCCGCCCGGATTCGGAGCCCAGCAGCACGTACAACGACTCGGGCGTGGTCACCAGGATATGCGGCGGCCTGCGCCGCAGCCGCGCACGCTCCGACTGCGGGGTGTCGCCGGTGCGCACGGCAGTGCGGATCCCCACCTCGGGCAGGCCCAGTTCGCGCAGCGCCACGCCGATGCCGGCCAGCGGTGCTTCCAGGTTCAGGGCGATGTCGTTGGACAACGCCTTGAGCGGGGAGACATAGACCACCCGGGTCTCGTCCGCCAGCCCGCCCTGCTCCTGGGCTTCGCGCACCAGGGCGTCGATCGCGGCAAGGAAGGCGGTCAGGGTCTTGCCCGAGCCGGTCGGCGCGGCCACCAGGGTGCTGCGCCCGGCCATGATCGCCGGCCACGCCGCGGCCTGGGCCTCGGTCGGGCCCGGGAAGGCGGCGTCGAACCAGCGGGCGACGGCGGGATGGAAGGCGGCGGTGCTCATGGGGCCCGGGAACGGCCTGCGACGCGCGGGCGCGGGGGGGTGTGCAGGAGGACTATGGGCCCGCCAGGCGATGGCTTCAACGCGGCCTCCGCGCCCGTCGCGCTGCCGTTCAGCGGCGCGGTGGCCGGGAACGCCAGGGACGCGGTATGGTCGCCGACAGGGGAGGACTCAGCGTGACCCGATGGCCGCCCCCGCGGCCGGAGAGAATGCAATGGTGAAGGAAAACCCTCGGCAGCCCGCACCCCAACGGGCAGGACTGCAGCAACGCCTTCACGATTTCGGGAAGGCGTACCGCAAGGCAAGGCAATGGCGTTCCCCCCCCGTCACCGCGCTGCTGGCGGCATGGCGATTCGCGCTGACGGGTGACAGTGGCCGTTTCGTGTCGCACGACGGGGCGCGGCTGTCGCGGATTTATCGCGGCGAGGACTGAAGCGCTCCGTTCCCGACCGGCAGCCACGCCGGCTCACCACGTCGTCCGACGCTGCACGCGGCCGGGACGGGCGTTCTCGTCCCTGCGCCGCGCGTGCCGGCTTCCGCGCACCGGCGTGGTGCGGCAGCCTCCCTTTTTCCGTGCTCAGCGGCGGTAGACGTCGTCGCTGGTCCTGTTGGCCTGGATCGTGCGCACCGACTGCGTGCTGCGCACGTCGCCGCATTCGCTGCAGGCGCGGGTGACCACGACCTGGTAACGCTCCTCGGTCCAGCTCTCCTTGCGCACCAGGGTCTTGCCTTCGTTGGGGCCGGAGATCGAGCGCCCCACCACCGACTCGCGCCGGCGCGGCGTGGCCGCGACCAGGGTTTCCTCGCGGCCGGTCTCGGATACCGCGTACGGCGCGCCGCAGGCCGCGCAGCGCGCGTCCGCGGCCAGCCAGGCCTCCATCGGCAGCCGTCCGGCGTACCAGGCGAACGGCGCCGCACCGGCGATGAACACGTAGCGCAGCACCGGGTAATCGCGCGCCAGCCAGAACCACAGGATGGCGGCGACCGCGATCACCGCCATCGTCCCGGCGACCAGGCCGTAGGCGTGGATCCGGTTCCTGTGGGCCACCTGTTCGGCGCTCAGCGCCGCCTCGTCTGCGCTCATCCTCAGCTCCGGGTAGGGGCGTGGGCAACAAAAAACCCCGTGCGGCGACGGGGTCCAGGGCGACCGGCCTGGCAGGCCGGCGCGGAAGCAATGGTGGGCCGTGTTGGAATCGAACCAACGACCAGCGGATTAAAAGTCCGATGCTCTACCGACTGAGCTAACGGCCCACGGAGCCCGGCCAGGCCGGGGCCGCGCATTTTACCCGATCAGGCGGCTGCTGCGCCTGCCGGCGGCAACGGCGGCGTCCGCCGGCGACGCGCGCCTCAGCCGGCGGCCGCGACGTAGCGGGTCGGATCGGCCACGCCGGCGGCGGCAAAGCCGGCCGCGCGCAGCTGGCAGGCGTCGCAGTGGCCGCAGGCGCGGCCCTGCTCATCGGCGCGGTAGCAGGACACGGTCTGGGCGAAGTCCACGCCCAGGCGCAGGCCCTCGCGCACGATTTCGTCCTTGCCCATGCGGATCAGCGGTGCGTGCACGCGGATGCCCGCGCCTTCCACGCCGGCCTTGGTGGCCAGGTTGGCCAGCCGCTCGAAGGCCGCGACGAACTCCGGGCGGCAGTCCGGGTAGCCGGAATAGTCCACCGCGTTGACGCCGCAGAAGATGTCGGCCGCGCCCAGCACCTCGGCCCAGCCCAGCGCCACCGACAGCATGACGGTGTTGCGCGCCGGCACGTAGGTGACCGGGATGCCCTCGCCGCCGGCCTCCGGCACCTCGATGTCGTCGGTCAGCGCCGAGCCGCCGATGCTGCGCAGGTCGATGGCCACGGTCTTGTGCTCGACCGCGCCCAGGGCGCTGGCCACGCGCGCGGCGGCATCCAGTTCGGAGGTATGGCGCTGGCCATAGCGCACGCTCAACGCGTGCACGGCGAATCCCTGTTCGCGGGCGATGGCCAGGACGACGGCCGAATCCATGCCACCGGAGACGAGGGCGACGGCTTTCTTCATGGGAACTGCTTTGTGTGGGGTGGCCCATTGTAGGGCCGCATCCGGGTCAGCGCCCCGGCTCGTCGTTCCAGAGGATCTTGTGCAGCTGCATCTGGAAGCGCACCGGCAGGCGGTCGGCGACGATCCAGTCGGCCAGGTCGCGCGCCTCCAGCTGGCCCTTGGAGGGCGAGAACAGCACGTCGCAGCGTGCGGCCAGGCCGTGCTCGGCGACCATGTCGCGCGCCCACTCGTAGTCGGCGCGGCCGCACAGCACGAACTTGACCTGGTCGCGCGCGGTCAGCAGCGGGAGGTTCTCCAGGCGGTTGCGCGCCATCTCGGCCGAACCGGGGGTCTTGAGGTCGACTACCCGCGACACCCGCGGGTCGACCCCGGCGATGTCCAGCGCGCCGGAGGTCTCCAGCGAGACGTCGTAGCCGGCGTCGCACAGGCGCCGCAGCAGGTCCAGGCAGCGCTTCTGCGCCAGCGGCTCGCCACCGGTCACGCAGACGTGGCGCACGCCATGGCGGGCGACCTCGGCGAGGATGTCGTCGATCTCCCACCACTGCCCGCCATGGAAGGCGTAGGCGGTATCGCAGTACTGGCAGCGCAGCGGGCAGCCGGTCAGGCGCACGAACACGGTCGGCCAGCCGGCGGCGTTGGCCTCGCCCTGCAGGGACAGGAAGATCTCGGTGATCCGCAGGCGGTTCTGCGGAGTGGGGGTATTCATGGGGCAATTGTAAGCCCACGGGCCCGTGGCCATGGCCGCCGGCGCCGGAACGAAGCGCGGCATGCGGCGCATGCCGGGGCTGGAAGCGGAATGTGGCGGTCGCCCGCGGGGCGACGCGGATCAGCGCAGCTGGCTGATCTGGATCGAGCGCAGGCGGTCGGCGGCGATCCGCGCGGCATCGCTGCCCGGATACTGCGATTCGACCTGCTGCAGGGTGGCCTGGGCCTGGCGCACCTCGCCTTCGCCGAACTGGGACAGGCCCAGCTTCAGCAGCGCGCCGGGCGCCTTGTCGTGGGTCGGGTAGCGCTCCATCAGGACGCGGAACTGCTGCCCGGCCAGGGCGTAGTTGCCGGTGGCGTAGTAGCTCTCGCCCAGCCAGTACAGGGCGTTGGGCGCGTAGACACCGGCCGGATGCGTGTCCAGGAAGGCCTGGAAGGCCTCGGCCGAACGGGCGTAGTCACCGGCCTTGAGGGTATTGAACGCGGCCTCGTAAGCGGCGCGCTCGTCGGCACCCAGGGCCAGCGAGCCCGGATCGCCATGGACCCGCGGGGCATCACTGCCGGCGGTGGCCGTCGCGGCCGGGGCAGCCGGTGCGGTGGGCGCGGCGGCGCCGGTGGTGGCGGCCGGCGGTGCGGGCAGTTCCCCGCCTTCCAGGCGGTTGAGGCGGCCGTCCAGGTCCAGGTACTGGTCGCGGCTGCGCTGCTGCATCTGCTGCTGTTCGTACTGCAGCTGTTCCAGCGCCGAGCGCAGTTCCTGCACCTCGCTGCGCAGCTGCGCCAGCTGGTTGAGCAGGTCCTGGGTGGCCTGGGTGTTGTTGGCCTGTGCCTCGAGCCGTGCGACCCGGTCGGCCAGGCTCAGCTTCTGCGCAGACGCGGGCGTGGCGGCCGCGAGGGCCGCCACGACCAGCATCATGCCGATGGCACGAGGGCGAAGCATCGCTTAGCGAGCGGTGTAGACGATCTCGACGCGACGGTTCTGCGCCCAGCAGCTCTCGGTCGACTCGGTGCAGACCGGACGCTCCTCGCCATAGCTCACGACCTCCAGCTGGCTGGCCGAACCGCCGGCCGCCTGCAGGGCGGAGTTGACGGCGTTGCCGCGGCGCTCGCCCAGGCCCTGGTTGTAGGCGCGGCTGCCGCGCTCGTCGGCATGGCCCTGCAGGGTGATGCGCGAGGACGGACGGTCACGCAGGTACTTGGCGTGGCAAGCGACGATGGCCTGGAACTCCGGCTTCAGGGCGTCCTGGTCGAAGTCGAAGTACACGACGCGCTGGCGCAGGCAGGCATCGGTATCCAGGTCTTCCGGACCATAACGGCCGTCGTCGGCGACCGGGGCGGTCGGGGCGGGAGTCGGCGCCGGTTCCGGAGCCGGCTGCTCCTTGACCTTCTTGGAGCAGCCCGCGAGGGCTGCAACGGACAGGAGGGAAACCAGCAGAACGCGGGTGGAACTGTTCATGATCATTTCCTTGTGATGCACAGTGGGTGGTGGTTGAGATAAGCGTGCAACGGGCGAATCTTACAACCGATTTTTAACGCGCGCTGCGGTAGGGCGACCACGCAGGTTCGCGCACGTCGCCGTCGGCCAGGACCAGGCGCTGGCGCACCCGGGCGTCGGCCGAAACTGCGTACAGCACTCCCCGGCCACCCTCGCGCGCGGCGTAGATCAGCATGCTGCCGTTGGGGGCGAAACTCGGAGACTCGTCCAGGGAACCGGTGGAGATGGTGCTCCAGCGGGGCGCGCCCAGGCTGGAGTCCATCAGTGCGATGCGGTAGGTGTTGCCCGAGCCCTGGGCGACCGCGATCTTCTTGCCGTCCGGCGAGATGGTGGCGGTGGCGTTGTAGTTGCCCTGGAAGGTCACCCGGGTGGCGGCGCCGCCGCTGGACGGCACCTGGTAGATCTGCGGGCGGCCGCCGCGGTCGGAGGTGAAGTAGATGGTGGAACCGTCGGCGCTCCAGGTCGGCTCGGTATCGATGCCGAAGTGGTTGGTCAGCTGGGTCAGCTGCTTGCTGGCCAGGTCCATCACGTAGATCTCGGGGTTGCCGCTGCGCGACAGCGACAGGGCCAGCTTGCGCCCGTCCGGCGAGAACGACGGCGCGCTGTTGATGCCGCGGAAGCTGGAGACCAGCTCGCGCGCACCGGTGGCGATGTCCTGGATGTAGATGGAGGAGTTGCCGCGCTCGAAGCTGACGTAGGCCAGCTTGCGCCCGTCCGGGCTCCACGCCGGCGACAGCAGCGGCTCGGCCGAGCGCACCACCACCTGCGGGTTCCAGCCGTCGGAGTCGGCCACCACCAGCGCGTAGCGCATCGCGCCGCCGGTGCCGCTGGCGGTGACGTAGGCGATGCGGGTCCAGAACGCGCCGCGCACGCCGAGGATCTTCTCGTAGATCGCGTCGGCCATCTGGTGGGCGACGTCGCGCATGGCACTGGCGCGGGCGGTCATCGCCAGGCCCAGCAGGCGCTCGGAACGGGCCACGTCGAACAGCTCGTACTCGACGCGGTAGCCACCCTCGCCGGCGTCCAGCACGCGGCCGACCACCAGGTAGTCCTGCTTGAGCTGGCGCCAGGTGGGGTACTGGATCTCGCCGCCGCGGGTCGGGCGCTCGACCATCTGCTCCACCGGCAGGGTGCGGAACTGGCCCGAGCGCGCCAGGTCGTCGCGCACCACCTTGGCCACGTCGGTCTGCGGCGGGGTGCCGCCGCCCTCGTACGGCATCGGCACCACTGCGATCGGCAGCGCCGAGGCGTTGCCGCCGATGATGTCGATCTCCAGGCCCTGCTGCTGGGCGGTCGCCAGGCCCGGCACGACCAGGCAGACAAGCAGGAAGAACCAGCGCAGGGATGCTTTCATGGGCAGGGCTTGGACACTCTTGGGGGACGCTAGGGATACCAGCGGTGGCGTGAACATATTCGCAATCATGAACGAAAACCGCGTGAACACCCAGCCAACGGCCTGAACCGCCCGCGGCCGCCGCCGGCGGGCACGGCCCCGCGACCGGGGGCTTCCCTGGCTACGGAGCGCGGCGGCCGACAAAGACCGCCATGGAAGGAAGAAGTTCCCACGTCCGCCTCAGCGGTCCCGGGCCTCGAAGTTCAGGATCAGGGTGCGCTGGAACACCGATTCGAAGCCGCGGTAGGGCAGCGGCTGGGCGCGCAGGACGGCCGCCTCCAGCGAGCGCTGGCCGGCCTCGTCGTAGGGGCAGCCGGGCTGCACCTTCACGTCGATCACCTCGCCACCGGGCAGCTGGCGGATCTGCACCCGGCAGCGCTGGCCCAGGGGCACGGTGTCCGGGCGGATCCACTGGTTGGTCACCGCCTGCTGGATCGCGGCGGCGTACTTGGCGGTCAGGTCCTCGCTGGTGCCGCCCTGCCCCGGCGAGCCCTGGCTGGCCTGGGCAGGCGCGGACTGGCGCTGCTGGACCTGCTGCAGCTGGCGCAGGCGCTGCTCGGCGCGCTCGGCCTCGCGCGCGGCCTGCTCGCGCTGGCGGCGGATCTCGGCCAGCTTCTTCTGGCGCTCGGCCTCCTCGGCCTGGGCGGCCAGGCGGCGCTGGTTCTCGGCTTCCTTCTGCCGCTGCTGTTCGGTCAGGTCGATCTGCTGCTGGCGGCGGCGCTCTTCCTGTTCCTTCTCGGCCTTTTCCTTGGCGATCGCGTCGCGGCGGGCCTCGTCCTGGTCGACGGTGTCCGGCTGCGGGATGAAGTCCTGGGCCTTCTGCTGCGGCTGCACCGTGGCGTCCTGCGGACGCGGCTCGGGCAGCGGCTGCGGCGGTGGCACGGTTTCCTCGGGCGCGGTCTCGGCCACCGGCTCCGGCAGCGGCTCCGGCTTGGGCGCTTCCTCGGCGCGGCGCTGGGCCGCGGCCAGGTCGGCCGGGCTCATCACCAGCGAGGCCTCGATCGCCGGGGAACCGGCCGCCGGCTCCACCTTGCGCTGTGGCGACCACCACCAGGCCAGCCAGAACAGCAGGGCCACGCCGATGTGCAGGGCAAGCGCCAGCAGCAGCGGGCCGGCAAGGCCGCTCTCGCGGTCTTCGGGGCGATGGTAGAAGGCGTCGGCGTGCATGCTCACCTGCGGGCCGGCCTCAGCGACCGCCCGGCTGGCTCATCAGGCTCACCCGCGGCACGCCGGCGGCCTGCACCAGGACCATGGTGTCCATCACCTTCTGGTACTCCACCCCGCCCGGGGCGGCGACGAACACCGGCAAGTCCTTGTTCTGGGCCACGAACGCCGCCAGCCGCGCGCTCAGCTCGGTGGCGTCGATCGGCTGCGCCTTGCCGCCTTCCAGGGTCAGGAAGTAGCGGCCCTCGGCGTCCACGGTGACGATCACCGGGTCCTTCTTGCTGTCCACCGAGCGGGCGTTGGACTTGGGCAGGTCCACGTCCACGCTCAGGCTCAGCAGCGGGGCGGTGACCATGAAGATGATCAGCAGCACCAGCATCACGTCGATGTAGGGAACGACGTTGATCTCGGACTTGAGCTTGCGGCGCTTGTGCCGGGCGAATGTGCTCATGGCGTGCTCCCGTCGGGGCGGCGGCTCATTCGTCGCCGCCGGCCTGGCGCTGCAGGATCGAACTGAACTCGTCGGCGAAGCTCTCGTAGCGCTGCGACAGGCGCTCGACCCGGGTGGTGTAGCGGTTGTAGGCCCACACCGCGGGGATGGCCACGAACAGGCCGATGGCGGTGGCGAACAGCGCCTCGGAAATGCCCGGCGCCACCGAGGCGATGCCGACCTGCTGGCCCTGGCTGACCATGTCGTGCATGGTCACCATGATGCCGAACACGGTGCCGACCAGGCCCACGTACGGGGCGGTGGAGCCGATGTTGGCCAGCAGCTCCAGGTTGCGCTCCAGCTGGCCGACCTCGCGGGTGAAGGCCACGCGCATGGCGCGCTGCGCGCCCTCGAGCTGGGCGCGGCCGTCGTGGCGGCGCTTGTCGCGCAGGCGCGCGAACTCGCGGAAACCCGCCTCGAAGATCGCCTCCAGGCCCACGACCACGCGGTTGCGGTCGGTCGCCGCGGCGTACAGCTTGCCGAGGTCGGCGCCGGACCAGAACCGGTTCTCGAACTCGTCCGCTTCCTGGTCGGCGCGCTTGAACGCGCCCAGCTTGCGGAAAATGATCACCCAGCTGATCAGCGAACCGGCCAGCAGCAGCAGCACGATCAGCTTGACCGGCAGGCTCGCCCGCAGCATCAGGTCCAGGTAGTTGATGCCGCCATGGGCGGCGGTAGCCGCCGCCTCGGTGGCCGCCGCGGCCGCGTCCGGCGGCAGTGCCTCCACCACGGTGGCCAGCAGGGCCAGGCTCGATCCGATCATCCTTTGTTCCTCAATGGCTTCGTCTTGGTGCAATGCCAGCGGGGCGATGGCCCCGCCGCGGGCGATACGGTCAGCGCATCGGACCGGCCTGCAGCGTCCGGAGTTCCTCGTACAGCGCCGGGTCCATCGGGCAGGGCCGGAAATCGGCCGCGCGCAGGGACGCCACCTTGACCTCGGCCTCCAGCAGGGTCTCCTCCCCGCGCAGGATGCGCTGGGAGAACACCACGCTGGCGCGGCCGAGCCGGGACACTTCCGCGGTTACCTCGAGCAGGTCGTCCAGCCGCGCCGGGCGCAGGAAGTCCAGCCGCATCGAGTGGACCGCGAATACCAGTCCGGCCGCCTGCAGGGCGTGCTGGCCACGGCCCATGGCGCGCAACGCATCGCTGCGCGCGCGCTCCAGGAAGGCCACGTAGCGGGCGTGGTAGACCACGCCACCGGCGTCGGTATCTTCCCAGTAAACCCGTATCGGAATGCTGAACATCGGCAGGGGAGGCAGCGTCCAAGCGCGAAAGCATGACGCTTCCGCGCCCCTTCGGCCAGCCCCTGCGTCACTGGCGCATCGCCATCGATCCGCACCACGGGCCCATCAGCCCGCCGCCCTGCCCGGCCAGCCGCCAGCACAAATCCCAGCCCGGCAAACCCGGCCGGAGCCATGCCCCAGCGCCCCACTCGCCGGCATGGCAGGAGCCGCGGCGGGACGGACGGAGGGGGGCAGGCTGCCGGCGCCCCCACCGGCAGCCTGCCTGCCGCCTTCCTCCCCTGGAAAGCCATCCGCCGCCCGTCCCGCCGGGGACCTCACAGCCAGACACAGTCCCAGAAGGGGTAATCCATCAGTTCCGAGGCCAGCCCGGCCTGCAGCGGCGCCACCAGCAGGCGCCGCGCCACCGCCCGCGGGTCCTCGTCGGGCGCCAGCTCGCGCGCCTTGAAGCCCGGTTCCCACAGCGGCCCGGCACGGAACAGGGTCTTGTTGACCTGCACTGCGCTGCAGGACTTCATCCGGCTGACCGCCTTCTCCATCGGCATCTGCTCGCCGCCCTGGACCAGCCACGCCACCCGGTCCGGCAGCAGCACCCAGGCCAGCAGTCGGGCATCGCCCAGCGCCGCCGGGTCGCGGAAGGCGCGCACGGCCGTCCAGGCCACGTGGAAGTCGGCAAAGCAGGCGTATCGGCCACGGGTCACCACGGACACGTGGAAGACACCGCCTTGCAGCGGAACGTCGGACCCCTCCTCCACCAGGATGCCGGGGCCGGGATTGGCGACTGGCATGTCCATGCGCCGAGATTGGCGCGCCGACAGGCCCGAAAAAAGCGGGAAAATCCGCGCCATCAAGTAGGAATCCGCCGATCATCGACTTTCGGATGAGGGCACGGCGGCGGCCGGCGCCGCGGACCGGCGACGCATGTCCGCGCCATCCGATCCGAGGGTGCCTGGCCGGACCGGTACGGCTGCGCGCGCAGTGGCCGCGGCAGCCGGGCGGTGCCTCCGGTGGCCGGGCGCGATCTGCCGCGACCAAGGCAGCCGGCGCGGCCAGCCGCCGGCCACCGGCCTACGGTCGCCGCCGCACCACGGCGACAACCCGGGCCGGCCCGCACGGATGGCGGGGCGTCGGGTACTCAGTCCTTGGTGACGCGGTTGATCTCGGCCAGGCTGGTGATGCCCTGGCGGACCTTGAGCAGGGCCGACTGGCGCAGGTCGCGCACGCCGGCCTTCTGCGCCACCTCGGCGATCTGCATGGCGTTGCCGCCGGCCAGGACGATGGCCTGGATCTCCTCGCTCATCGGCATCACCTGGTAGATGCCGACGCGACCCTTGTAGCCCTCGGTGCACTCCTCGCAGCCCACCGGCTCGTACACGGTGAAGCCCTCGCGGATTTCCTCGGGGGTGAAGCCCTCGGCCAGCAGGGCGTGCTCGGGCAGGTCCACCGGGCGCTTGCACTTGGAGCACAGCCGGCGCGCCAAGCGCTGGGCGATCACCAGGGTCACCGACGAGGTGATGTTGTAGGGCGCGATGCCCATGTTCATCAGGCGCGCGATGGTCTGCGGCGCGTCGTTGGTGTGCAGGGTCGACAGCACCATGTGGCCGGTCTGCGCGGCCTTGATCGCGATCTCGGCGGTCTCCAGGTCGCGGATCTCGCCGACCATGATCACGTCCGGGTCCTGGCGCAGGAAGCTGCGCAGGGCCGCGGCGAAGGTCATGCCGCGCTTGTTGTTCTGCTGGACCTGGTTGACGCCGGGCAGGCGGATTTCGACCGGGTCCTCGGCGGTGGAGATGTTGCGGGTCTCGTCGTTGAGGATGCCCAGCGCGGTGTACAGCGACACCGTCTTGCCCGAGCCGGTCGGGCCGGTGACCAGGACCATGCCGTAGGGCTTGTGGATCGCGTCCAGGAACAGCTTCTGCTGCTCCGGCTCGTAGCCGAGCTTGTCGATGCCCAGCTTGGCCGCGCTGCCGTCGAGGATACGCAGCACCACCTTCTCGCCGAACAGGGTCGGCAGGGTGCTGACACGGAAGTCCACCTGCTTGGTCTTCGACAGGTTGAGCTTGATGCGGCCGTCCTGCGGCACGCGCTTCTCGGCGATGTCCAGCTGCGCCATGACCTTCAGGCGCGCGGCGATGCGCTGGTTGAGCTTGACCGGGGCCCGCGCCACGGTCTTGAGCAGGCCGTCGATGCGCAGGCGCACGCGGTAGTCGGTTTCGTAGGGCTCGAAGTGGATGTCCGAGGCGCCGCGGCGGATGGCGTCAACCAGGACCTTGTTGACGAACTTGACCACCGGCGTGTCGTCGCCCTTGGCGTCGACACCCGATTCGCCGATCCCGTCCTCGTCGCCCGCGCCGACCTCGAGGTTCTCCAGGCCCTCGTCGTCCTCGCCCAGGCCGCTGTCCAGCTGGGCGCTGGCGTTCTGCCACTGCTCCAGGGTGCGGCGGATCTGGTCCTCGTCGACCAGGATCGGCTCGACCGCCAGGTTGGTATGGAACTGGATCTCGGCCAGCGCGCCGGTCTGGGTGGGGTTGCTGACGCCCACGAACAGCTTGCTGCCGCGCTTGAACAGCGGCAGCACGTGGTGCTTCTGCACCAGCTCCTCGCTGACCAGCTTCATCGCGTTCTGCGACGGGTCGAAGGCGGAGGTATCGAGCAGCGGGATGCCGAACTCGATGGAGTTGGCGGCCGCCAGCTGGGCCGGGGTGACCAGCCTCTTCTCGGCAATGAACTGGGCCAGCGGCACCTTGGCCTCGGCGGCCTGGGCCATGGCGGCGCGGGCGGCCGCCTCGTCCATGGCTCCGTCCTGGACCAGGCGACGGGCAATACCCGTGATTCCGACAAGATTGGCGGACATCGCATTCATATGGAGGTGGCTTTCCCCTTGGCCATGGAAAGAGTACTGCAAAACCCCGGCCGATCCGCCGGCGATCACCGCCGGACGACCGGACCCGGCGCGTTCCGTCCCTCCCCGACAGGCATTACGATAGCGCCGGGGATCCCGGGGAAACCAGCTTGAACAGCCTGAGCATCATCCTTCCGGCCAAGAACGAGGCCGAGGGCCTGCGCCGCACGCTTCCGGCCATCCGGGAGCTGTTCCCGCAGGCCGAGCTGATCGTGGTCGACGACGGCTCCACCGACGACACCGCGGCCATCGCCGCCAGCCATGGCGCCCGCGTGCTCGGCGCCCCCTATTCCATGGGCAATGGAGCCGCGGTCAAGCGCGGCGCGCGCGCCGCGAGCGGGGAGATCCTGGTGTTCATGGACGCCGACGGCCAGCACGACCCCGCCTGCATCCCCCGCCTGCTGGACAAGCTGGCCGAGGGCTACGACATGGTGGTTGGCGCCCGCGACGGCAGCGGCCAGGCCAACCTGCACCGCGGCCTGGCCAACCGCTTCTACAACTGGCTGGCCACCCGCATGACCGGCCACCAGGTCATGGACCTGACCTCGGGCTTCCGCGCGGTACGGGCGGACAAGTTCCGCCAGTTCCTGCACCTGCTGCCCAACGGCTTCAGCTACCCGACCACCAGCACCATGGCCTTCTTCCGCAGCGCCTACCCGGTGGCCTACGTGCCGATCCCGGTGGCCAAGCGCGTCGGCAACGGCAGCCACATCCGCCCGGTCAAGGACGGCATCCGCTTCCTGCTGATCATCTTCAAGATCGCCACCCTGTACTCGCCGCTGAAGCTGTTCATCCCGGTATCCCTGTCCTTCTTCGCCACCGGCCTGGGCTACTACGCCTACACCTTCGCGACCCAGCACCGCTTCACCAACATGAGCACCCTGCTCTTCAGCGCGGCGGTAATCGTGTTCCTGATCGGCCTGATCTCCGAGCAGATCACCAACCTGACCTACCTGCGCGATGAGTGACGCGTCCAGCGCCAGCAGCTTGCGGGGCCAGTTCCGGTGGCTGGCCCGCACGCCCCTGCATCCGCAATGGCTGCTGGCCACCCAGGATCCAGGTCCACGACTGCGACAGTGCCGCGGCACGGTCCTCGACATCGGCGCCGCCAACCGCTGGCTCGCACTGCATCTTCCCGAGGACACCCGGTACATCGCGTTCGACTACCCGACCACGGCCGTGGGCATGTACGGCTGCCGGCCTGATGTGTTCGGGGACGCGCATCGCCTGCCCTTCGCCGACGCCACGATCGACGCGGTAGCATGCTTCGAGGTGCTGGAGCACACCCGAGACCCGGACGCAGTGCTCGCCGAGATTGCACGCGTGCTCAAGCCCGGTGGATTCGCCGAACTGAGTATGCCGTTCCTCTATCCCGTGCATGACGTTCCTTATGACTTCCAGCGCTGGACCGTCCACGGGTGGGAGCGCAGCGGGAGTCGCTGCGGCCTGGAAGTCGAACGCCTGCAGCCAACCAACTCGGCGCTGCAGGCCAGCGCCGTGCTCGCCTGCCTGGCGCTGGCCGCCCCGGCGGCCGGCGCGCACGGCCTGCGTCGACTGCTACTGCTTGCCCTTCTCGGACCGCTGGTCCTGGCAATAAACCTGGCCGCCACGATGCTGGGCTGGTTCTGGCCAGAGTGGCCAGCCCTGACCACGTCCTACCGGGTTACCCTGCGCAAGCCGCAATGAACCCCTCCCCGCGTCCTCGCCTGCTGGTCCTGGCCTCCACATACCCGCGCTGGGCAAACGACCACGAACCCGGTTTCGTCCATGAGCTGGCGAAGCGGTTGGTGGACCATTTCGAGGTAATGGTCTTGTGCCCGCACGCGCCAGGCGCGGCGACGCGCGAAACGCTCGACGGCGTGGAGGTAGTGCGCTACCGCTATGCGCCGGAATCGCTGGAGCGCCTGGTGAACGACGGCGGCATTGTCACCAACCTGCGCCGGCACCCCTGGATGCTGGCCCTGCTGCCCGGCTTCCTGCTGGGACAACTGCTGGCCCTCGCGAGCGTGGTCCGTCACCGCCCGCCCGCGGCCATCCACGCGCACTGGATCATTCCCCAGGGCTTCGTCGCCGCCCTGGCCGGCACCCTTGGCCTACATCGCAGCCCCATCCTGGTCACCTCGCACGGCGCAGACCTCTATGCCTTGGGCGGTTGGCTGCCGCGCAAACTGAAGCAATGGACGCTGCGCAGGTGTACCCGGGCCACGGTGGTCAGTACCGCCATGCTGGAACCACTGCACTCGCTTGGCATGGCCCCGGCGCACACGAGCGTCGCCCCCATGGGCGTGGACTGCCGGCGCTTCGCGCCGCATCCCGGAACCCCGCGTAGCCCGCGAGAACTGCTCTTCGTCGGACGCCTGGTCGAGAAGAAGGGCCTGCGCCACCTTCTGGACGCCATGCCGATGGTCGTTGCCAAGCATCCGGGGACCACGCTAACAATCGCCGGCTTTGGTCCGGAACTCGAGGAACGCATGGCCCAGGCCCGCCATCTTGGAATCGCGGACAAGGTCCGCTTTCTCGGCGCGGTCACTCATGACCGCTTACCGGACCTCTACCGACGCGTGGCAATGCTGGTCGCGCCGTTTGTTCCAAGCGAATCCGGGGATCGAGACGGCCTAGGGCTAGTTAGCGCGGAGGCATTGGCTTGCGAATGCCCGGTAGTCACCACTCGAATTGATGCGGTGAAAGAAGTATTCGACGGCATTTGGCCGCCCCATTGCGTCACGCCAGGCTCACCGGATGAACTAGCCGAAGCAATATGCAAGGTACTAGATCGCCACGATGACGCAGTTTCCTGGGCACAGGAACAGGCTATCAGGATCCGCAAGAAGCACGATTGGTCATCCGTTTCGGATGACTATGCTTCGATGCTAAAGGACCTCGCCCCCCCACATTGAAGAGCGCGCGATAAGCCATGAAAGTACTTGTGCTAACAAAGCGCCAGTACACCGCCAAAGACCTACTTAATGACAGGTACGGGCGCCTTTACGAGCTCCCGGAGGCTCTGGCCAGACAGGGACATGAAGTCACTGGTCTTACCACAAGTTATCGCTCGCGTACCTCTACATACCACCTGTCTCCAGCGGGTGTTGACTGGCACTCAATAAACGCAAGTCCATTAGCCCCACTGGAATGGGCCGGGCAGCTGCGCAAGATCGAGAAGCCGGATGTCATATGGGCGTCGTCAGACGCACCGCATTGCATCGCAGCCGCCATCTTGAGCAAGCGCTGGGATGTTCCGGCCGTCCTCGACCTGTATGACAACTACGATTACTTCGGCCTGACGCGGATCCCAGGTATCACCACCGCCTTTCACCGCGCTTGCCGAAGTGCAGCCCACCTGACCATGGCGAGCCATACTTTGGCTTCGCATGTACGGGAGAGGATCACAATGGGCGTACCGGTCACCGTGATACCCAACGGTGTGCGCACCGACTTGTTCAGACCCATGGCGCGGCGGCATTGCCGGGAAGTGCTGGGCCTCCCACCTGATGCGTGTCTTGTGGGAACCGTCGGAGCGATCCACCGCAACCGGGGAATAGGCGACCTTTTCGAAGCATTTGACCTACTAGCAAAAGAGGACCCCAACCTCCACCTAGTAATTGCGGGCCCCCGAGACAAGACCATCGACCGCTATCGCAGCTCTCGCATCCTTGATCTGGGCATCATAGATTGGCGCCAGGTCCCCACGGTTATAAACGCACTCGACATTGCCGTGGTCTGCAACAGGAACGACGGGTTTGGAAAATACTGCCATCCACTGAAACTCACAGAGGCCCTCGCATGTGGCGTACCAGTCTGCGCTGCAGAAACCGGGGACGCCGCCCTACTCCTCTCAAACAATCCAGAAGCTCTTTACACGCCTGGAGATCCCTACGAATTAGCTCAGCAGATACATAACCAATTAACCAACACCTCCAAGGCTTTAGCACCCAAACCTGATTCGTGGAAGAAAGTTGGGGAGAAACTGGCGAGCTGCCTTCACCTGGCAACGACTGCTAGCGAGCGACACCCCGCTCTCTAATAACCCTCTGCAAGACCTCGAAATAGCTTGCGCACGCATTTTCAGCGGAAAATTCAGCTCCCCGCGCCCTCAGAACGTCTGGATCCACACGAAAAATTCCATCCAACGAATACTCCAACGCCTCCTCGAGAGCACGAGCATCTCCGGGGGGCACGAGCTGTCCGTAGCGCCCGCCATCCAGAATCTCACTCGGCCCATAGGGACACGCAGTGGAAACAACCTGCACGCCGCACAGCATCGCCTCCACTAGTACGTTGCCGAACCCCTCGCAATCCGAACTTAGCACCAGAACACGAGCCTTCTTTAGCCAACTGCCGGGGTCTGACTGCACTCCAGCAATGAAGAAATCTGCCTCATGATTCAATCTTGAACGAAGCTCCTGCTCCTGAGACCCACCCCCAACCAGTAACAGTCGAACAGCCATCCTGCTACGGAGGCCCTGCCACGCACGGACAAGGATATCCAAACGCTTGACGGGCTCCATGCGACCGATCCAAATGATTACTGGCACGTCATCATCCGGCCATGGCCAATCCTCCGGAGGTGCAGCAGAGGCATCTTCAGCACCCGGCATGCTCACAGGGTTATAGATGCAGTCACATTTAGACTTTTCTCCCACCAGCGACGACAATTCGTGGGCCAATCCTTTACTAACAGCAATCAGTGCATCGGCACCCGGATAGAACACACGCACAAAATGGTGAAGCAGCCACCGTTTCGCACGCCCAATGCTCGAAATCCGTCCTCCCGCCTTCGACAGCGAATGTTCCGAGCACACTACTGCCGACCTAATTAAACCAAGGCTCTTTAGAAGCAAAGCCAAGACCGCGATATCAGCAGCGAACGTAATTATCACGTCGGGTTGCCACCTGCGCAGGTGGTACATCAGCCCCAGCGGGAAGTAGGCAGCACCACCCGGAGCAATCTCAATCGCTCGCGTTGCTTCTTGCAACAGAACGCGACCACCAGTCGTAATCCGTCCTACAACGATGGAAACATCTAGCCCCCGCTTCGCAAGGCCTTGTGACAGCGCCACCAAGACACGTTCGATACCGCCGGCCTCGAAACGGCTAGCAAGCAACCATACCTTCAAGATTTCTCCCAGCCGGGCATATAGCGCGTTCTGATGACGGACCTATGAAGGCGAATCCAAGTCATCCTGCCCTACGCCCAATCAAACAGAGTGCTACGACCGCTAGGGCCAGCGTCGACCATTCCACGGTCACCACTACCCAAGCAACGGAAGACAATTGGCCGTCGACCGCCACTCCAGATCCTAAGACCAAGAGTGACAACATCCACGCCACGTCGACGATAACCCTATAAACGCCCGTCCCCTTCGCCATCAATACACTACAAACTACCAAACGAAGCGATTGCGCAGGAACACCCCACACCAGCACAGCCAGAACACCGCTCACACCCTCATAGGAAGTGCCCAGCGCAACTTCCAATAGGGGTGCCAACCATGCACAGGCAGCGATTGCCACTATTGAATACCCCGCCGCTAGCACAGCCATAGAAACCAGAAGCCCCGAGTCTTTTCCCGGGCGTGCAAAGAGCCTTGGCAGAGAAGACAACACCAAGGCGATTACCGGGGTCACGACAGCACTAAGCATCCTTGAGGCCGCAGCATATATACCCGCCCCCCCTCCGGGTAGCAACTTCAAAGCGACAATCTTATCCAGATCTGGCTGTGCCCCCGAAGTTAGGCCTAGTGCGGCATATACGCCAGCCTCCCGCCACTGCCTTCCACTCAGCGCCCTCCAATGCCTAACGGGAGGCAACACCACACCGCCAAAGATAAGAACGAGAAGCAAGGAGACCACAGCAGCCGTCAAATGAACGAGTCCCACCCCGAGCGCAGGCTCAATGCCACTACCAACCCACAGGAAAGCCATTAATGACGCACGACACAGCAGAGGCATGGTCAACCAACGCTGCCCTTGTGCAACCGCACCTTCCCCCTGACGCGCCATCGAGATGAATTGCAGGACGGGATGGAGGAAAAACTCGGCAATGCCAACGCCCAGAACCAGCCACACACCACCTGACAGAAGACCAAGGCATTGACAAATAAGCACATACATGCAGAAAAGTAGTGGCGCAAACAACCGCCACGTACCCAGCCCTACGCACAGCGCATCGAACGAGGCAGAGCGCGCCGAGTCACGCAGCACTAGCAGCTGAGTACCGAAGCTGGACAAACCACCGAGCAAAACCGCCAATGCTCCAACTGCAACATAACCAGCGAAATTTTCTGCACCCAGCAACCTAGCTACCAGGAGCATGTGAATTGCCAACACCGAGAGCCGAACAAAAAGGACCGCAGTTGTCGCAATAGCATTGCGCGCCACCGTTCCACGGAGCGCCCTTGCAAGGCTCTTAAATAGCGCCATCGACCTCACGCCGAAGCCCGCTTGCCATAGAACTCTCAGGCTAGCACGCACTATTCTTTGCGCATAGGAACTCTGGCAGATCATTAGGCAGCACGAAACCGGCTTCGCGCGCCTTCTCGAGCACGAATGTGACGTGCTCTAGGCGCCCCTCCTCCGCCAGGACTTTCACCACCTGCCGCGCGTATGCCTCGTCGCCCTGATCCAAGCTAATTAACACTGCATTAGCAAAGGCATTCGCAGCCAGCTCCGGCTCTCCGGCATATCGCAGGAGATAATCGCCAAACTGTGCGTACTTGTGCGGCGTCAGCACGGCCCTGCCCATCAGTACCCGCACGGCCTCGGTCAAGCGCCGATCGTCCAGCTGAACCCCTTTGTACCTCTGCTCGATTAATCCATGAAAGGCAATAAGTGATTCAGGCGACAGCGGGCGATCTCTCAACTTTGCAACTAGACGATCCCACGCAGGCTCTGCCCCCGGAAGCTCATATTTTGCGCGCAATAGCACCAACGTTTGATCCGGAAGGACACCACTCCTTGGCAGCGCAGCCTCCCGCTCAAAAATCTGCATCGCCAGGCTGAAGAAAGGGGAATCCATGGAACCGCCCGACATCTCGTAGTACACGATCCCCAGGTCCTGGAGCGCCCGGGGCGAGTCGGGGTTCATGTTTACGTGCTCGACCGCCAACAGAAGCCTGTCACCCCAAGTTGCAGACCGGATTGCACCAAGGAATCCCAGTGCCAATACGACAGCCACCGTGCCGGCCACCTTGATGGCTGGGCTGTCGCGCACCGGGATCCGACGAATACCCTCGGCCAACACCAATAACACACCCAGCAGCGCAAAGTAGTTGCGGTGCTCGAAGACCAGCTCCAACGGCACCACGTTGGACGTCATTGCGTGGCCCGCAAAGAACCACAATACGCCGAGCGCCGCTAGAGGCGCCCGCTTGCGCCAGTACGCAGCAAGCAGTAGCAGTCCACCCAGCAGCAGGCCACCGGCAAGCGTCGTCCAGGGGTGCAACAGAGACGTAGAGGCCTCGAAATCATCGTAGTAGAACGGCATGCGCGCCGGGATAGGCAGCAGAATCTGGCCCAGGTACATGGGCAGGATCCGAAGCTGGCTCAACAGCCTTTGGACAATGTCGAAATCCCGAGTGAAGTAAGCGTTCGGAGCGGCATAGTGCGGAACCACCACCGTTACGAAGATCGCCACGCCGACCATGCAACCCAACGCATAGGCCCAACGCCAGAAGCGCTGTTGCACCTGCGTGGCACCGCCAAAAGCGAGCACGGTCAACTCAAGCGCCAAGGTAAACAGCGGCAGCAGGAGCGCGCTCTCCTTGGCACCTAAGGCAAGCAGCAGCAACGGCGCGCAGGCCGCCAGCCATGGCCAGCCGTGATCGCCAGCAATCTGCAGTCGGCGGCCACGCAGGTACGCCAACAGGGCCAGCAATGTAAAGGTAAGGCATAGGGTCTCCATCCGCTGCACCACGTACAGCACGGCGGAAACCTGAAGCGGATGCACGGCCCAAGCCAACGCCAGGGCAGCGGCAGAGAGATGCAAGTACTGCTGTACCCCAACCAACGCCAGCAACCTCAGGCATAACACGTAGACCAGCACGGCATTGGCCAGATGCACCACTAGGCCACCCAGCTTCCATCCCCAAGGGTCCAGGCCACCCAAGGCGTGGTTGATCGCGAAGCTGGCCATGGCCAACTGCCTACCGGTGCCTCCCGGATCAAAACTGGTGGCGGCCTTCCATAACTCGCCCCAAGCAAGGCTAGTTAGATGCACACGCTGATTGCCGACCAGCGCCGGAAAGTCATCAAATATGAAAGGCCCACCCAGCCCAGGCCAGTAGACCAACGCAACTAGGCCCGGCAGCGCCAGCAAGGTGGCGACATGCAGACTCAATAGGCGTGCACGCCCATCCACCCATCTCCCCACGGGAACCTCTCTACTGCGTCGTGATCAGCTGCACCCGTCCGGACGCAGGTAGCTGGCAATAGCCGGATCTACCTTGCAAGACCACTGGCCGGACGCGTTGCGCGCAAGCTCAATCGCCTTACCAGCCACTTTCGGATTTCCCTTGAGCGTACAGCGGATGAACCCGGTTTCACCAGGCATCATGTTCAGATTACAGCGCGGAGTGCTCGTTGGTAATCCAACATCGGCCAGATCAAACGTATTGAGGTTTTCAACCAATATGTGCGCCTCGAAACTATTCAGGCCACCCCGGATCTCGGCGAGCCCAGCAGCCAGCTGACTCCTCGCTACGTAGTTCTGGTAAGCAGGCAATGCAATGGCGGCAAGGATGGCAATGATCGCCACCACGATCATCAGTTCAATGAGAGTGAACCCACCTTCCCGACGCATGAGACCCCCGATTCATGCTCGATCCAAAGAAGAAAGGGGGCGTCGCCGCCCCCTTTCATGCACGTGCGAGATTACTTGGAGCAGCCGCCCGGCAGGAACTTGTCGTCTAGGGTCGTGTCGGCCTTGCAGTTCCAAGCACCAGAGGTGTTGCGAACCAGCTTGATGGTCTTGGTCGCAACCTTCGGGTTGCCCTTCAGTGCGCAGCTGATCTCCTGACCGGACTGAGAGTTATAGCTACCTCCCGGAGTGATGGTGCAACGGGCGGTGTTCTGCTGCAGCCCCAGGTCATCGAGAGAGACCGGGCCGCTCTTGCCCGACTGGATGGCTTCCTCATAGGCAGTCACGCCGCCGCGGATGTCGGCCAGGCCAGCGGTGACCTGCGACTTGGCGACATAGTTCTGGTAGGCCGGCAGCGCGATGGCGGCCAGGATGGCGATGATCGCAACGACGATCATCAGTTCGATCAGGGTAAAGCCCTGCTGCTTCTTCATGTTGATTCCCCTAGAACGGTTGTTGGCGGGCGCGGAACCTCCCGTGCCCTTCAAGCGAGCCCGTGATCGACGACCACGTATCTGTCCCCACGCAGGTTACGTGCCAACTCCCCCACGCGACGCCCGCGGCGGCATCTTACCAATCTTGCGCGGCAAACACCGAGCCCTGGCCGTCCCCAATGCGTGATCCGCACCACAAACCTGCTCCATGGCGCATTTGGCAAAAAGTGACGTTTCGCGTCACCTGAAGGCACGGCGTAGACGCCCCCCCCCTCGATCAGCGGCTATCCGGCCCGAGGACCATCGGCGAGGGGGCACAGGTCCTCCAGGAGGGCCGCCCAGGCCAGCCGGCGGCGGGGTGCCTGCCGCCCCAATACCCGCTACCATGCCGGTTCGTGCCGGCATGGGGATGCCGGCTGGGGAGAACAAGCACATGTCCGCAACCCGTTCTGCCGTCAAGTCCGCGCCGGCGGCTCGCTCCACCAGCGAGCTCGCGCAGTTCGTCTGGGAGGGCACCGACAAGCGCGGCGTCAAGATGAAGGGCGAGCAGTCGGCCCGGAACGCCAACATGCTCCGCGCCGAGCTGCGCCGGCAGGGCATCACGCCCACTGTGGTCAAGCCCAAGCCCAAGCCGCTGTTCGGCTCCGCCGGCAAGGCCATCACCCCCAAGGACATCGCCTTCTTCAGCCGCCAGATGGCGACCATGATGAAATCCGGCGTGCCCATCGTCACCGCGCTCGAGATCATTGGTGGCGGCAACAAGAACCCGCGGATGAAGAACATGGTCGGCGGCATCCGTGCCGATATCGAGGGCGGCTCTTCGCTGCACGAGGCGATCAGCAAGCACCCGGTGCAGTTCGACGAGCTGTACCGCAATCTGGTCCGGGCCGGCGAAGGCGCCGGCGTGCTGGAGACGGTGCTCGACACCATCGCCAACTACAAGGAGAACATCGAGGCCCTGAAGGGCAAGATCAAGAAGGCGATGTTCTACCCGGTGATGACCATTGCCGTGGCCATCATCGTCAGCGCGGTCCTGCTGGTTTTCGTGGTCCCGCAGTTCGAGGAGACCTTCAAGGGCTTTGGCGCCGACCTGCCTGCCTTCACCCAGCTGATCGTCAATGCCTCGCGCTTCATGGTCGCCTACTGGTGGGCCGTGCTGATCGCGGCCGTAGGCGCTATTGGCGCTTTCATCTACGCCTACAAGCGCTCGCCCAGCTTCCAGCATTTCCTGGACCGGGTGCTGCTCAAGATCCCGGTGATCGGCGAGATCGTGAACAACAGCGCCATCGCCCGCTTCGCCCGCACCACGGCGGTGACCTTCAAGGCCGGCGTGCCGCTGGTGGAGGCCCTGGACTCGGTCGCCGGCGCCACCGGCAGCTCGGTCTACGAGAAGGCCATCCTGCGGATCCGCGACGACGTGGCGGTGGGCTACCCGGTCAACCTGGCCATGAAGCAGACCAACCTGTTCCCGCACATGGTGGTGCAGATGGCGGCCATCGGCGAGGAGGCCGGCGCCCTGGACACCATGCTCTTCAAGGTGGCGGAGTATTATGAGCAGGAGGTCAACAACGCCGTCGACGCGTTGGCCAGCCTGATCGAACCGATGATCATGGTGGTGCTGGGCGTCCTGGTGGGCGGCATGGTCGTCGGCATGTACCTGCCCATCTTCAAGCTCGCTTCCACCATCTGACCAAGACACTCCATGGCGTTCCTGGACCAACAGCCCCTGCTGGGTTATCCGCTCGTTGCCGGCGTGGGGCTGGCGGTCGGCAGCTTCCTCAACGTGGTCATCCTGCGCCTGCCGCGCCGGCTGGAGTGGGAGTGGAAGCGCGACGCCCGCGAGATCCTCGGCCAGCCGGAGATCTATGATCCGCCCCCGCCCGGGGTGGTGGTGGAGCCTTCCCACGACCCGGTCACCGGCGACCGGCTCAAGTGGTGGGAGAACATCCCGGTCCTGAGCTACCTGCTGCTGCGCGGCCGCTCCCGCTACAGCGGCCAGCGCATCTCGCTGCAGTACCCACTGGTGGAACTGCTCACCGGCGTGCTGACCGTGCTGTGCGCCTGGCGCTTCGGCTTCGGCTGGCAGGGCTTCGGCGCGATGCTGCTGACCTGGTTCCTGGTCGCGCTGTCGGGGATCGACCTGCGCACCCGGCTGCTGCCCGACCAGCTCACCTTGCCACTGATGTGGCTGGGCCTGATCGCCAGCCTCGACAACCTCTACATGCCGGCCAAGCCGGCGCTGCTGGGCGCGATCGCCGGCTATGTGTCGCTGTGGAGCGTGTGGTGGCTGTTCAAGCAGCTCACCGGCAAGGAAGGCATGGGCCATGGCGACTTCAAGCTGCTGGCGGCGCTGGGCGCCTGGTGCGGCCTGAAGGGCATCCTGCCGATCATCCTGCTCTCCTCGGTGGTGGGCGCCATCGTCGGCAGCATCTGGCTGGCCTGGAAGGGCCGCGACCGCGCCACCCCGATCCCGTTCGGCCCCTACCTGGCCATCGCCGGCTGGATCTATTTCTTCTGGGGCGATGCGATGATGGGCGCCTACATGCGCCTGGCCGGCCTCGGCTGACGGCGCGGGCCGCCTCCGCGGCGGCCATTCCTGCACCACCCGCCCCGCACCATCCACATGAGCAACCTGATCATCGGCCTGACCGGGGGCGTGGCGTCCGGCAAGAGCGAGCTGACCCGGCGTTTCGAGGCGCTGGGCGTGCACGTGGCCGATGCCGACGTGGTTGCGCGCGAGGTGGTGGAACCGGGGCAGCCGGCCCTGGCGGCAATCGTGCGCGAGTTCGGGCCCGGCGTGCTGCAGCCCGATGGGCGCCTGGACCGGCGCCAGCTGCGCGAGCGGATCTTCTCCGACCCGGCCGCGCGGCGGACGCTGGAAGCCATCACCCACCCCGCCATCCGCGCGGCTTTGGAAACCCAGTGCCGCCAGGCCCCGAGCCCCTATGCCATTGCCGCGATCCCGCTGCTGGCCGAAGCCGGCGGCCGCGTTGGCTATCCCTGGCTGGACCGGATCCTGGTGGTGGACGCCCCGGAAGCCGTCCAGCACGCCCGCCTCATGCGCCGCGACGGCGTGGACGAAGCCCTGGCCGGGCGGATGATCGCCGCCCAGGCCTCACGCCAGGAACGGCTGGCGCTGGCCGACGACCTGGTGGTCAACGACGGCGAGCCCTCGCACCTGGACGCGATGGTGGCCGAGCTGCACGCCCGCTACAGCGCCCTGGCCGGGGCGCCTGCCCGCGATCCGGGCAGCGCCGACCCGCTCAGGCCGTAACCGGCTCCCACAGCGCGCGGATCGCCGCGATTCCCTGCGCGCCCTGGCGCCGCGCCGCCTCGACGTCGTCCGGCCCCAGGCCGCCGATCGCGTAGATCGGCAGGCCCACGTGCTGGCGCAGTCCGGCGAATCCCTCCCAGCCGATCGGCGAGGCATCCGGATGGGTGGCGGTGGCGCGCACCGGGCCAAGCACGGCGAAATCGCAGCCCAGCGCCTGGGCCGCCCTCAGTTCTTCCAGCGTATGGCAGGACGCGCCCACCGCCTGCCCCGCCGGCAGCGGCCGTTCGCCCAGCAGCCCCAGCTGCTCGCTGCCCAGATGCACGCCGGTACCCAGCTCCCGGGCCAGGGCCACGTCGCGGTTGAGCAGCAGCTCGGCGCCGCTGCGCCGGCAACGCTCCAGGGCCGCGCTGGCCAGCTCGCGCCAGGCCGCCGGTTCCAGGCCGGGGGCGCGCAGCTGGACCCGGGGGATCCCCGATTCCAGCGCTGCGTCCAGCGCCGCCAGCCACGCCGGCAGGTCGCCGCCGGGGGCGGGCGTGACCAGGTAAAGCTCCGGCTGGCGCAGCACCCCGACCACCGGCACGTCGGCCGAGGGCATGGAGTAGCGCGGCAACCGTTCCGGCTCGACCCAGGTCATCGCCTGCCCTTCCCTGCCGCGCGGGGAACCTTTCCAGCGCGCGATCCGGAACACCTCCAGGCGCAGGTGCTTGCTCGGGTACTGCTGCGGCACCTCGATCAGGCGCTCGCCCACCTCGACCTCGATCCCAAGTTCCTCGACCAGTTCGCGCGCCAGGGCTTCCTGCGAAGTCTCGCCGGGCTCGCGCTTGCCGCCGGGGAATTCCCACAGGCCGGCCAGGTCGCTGTCCTTGCCGCGCTGGGTGAGCAGGATGCGGCCGCGGACGTCGGTGATGACGCCGGCCACGACGTGGATCGATCGCAACGGTGCTTCCATGGCCGAAGCTTAACCGGGACGGGGCGGGCTCCGATATCGCACGCCGCCCCCGGCGGAGGGCAAACGCGTGGCGCCGGTAACAGTTCCGGCACTCCGTGCCCGGGGCCGTGGCCGCCTGGCGCCACCCGGCCCGGAAACGCGAACGCCCCCTTGCGGGGGCGTCCGGGTTCCGGCGTGGAGGCCGGGATGCCTGCCCGGGCTCAGCCCAGCTGGCCGTGGCAGTGCTTGTACTTCTTGCCGCTGCCGCAGGGGCAGGGATCGTTGCGGCCGACCTTCGGCTCCTCGCGCACGACGGTGCCGCCGGCCTGGGCGCCGGCGAGCGCCGCGACCTCGTCCTCGGTGCCGTAGCCCTCCTCCCGGGCGTGCTGGAACTGGGCCTGGCGCAGCGCGGCCTCGGCCTGGGCGCGTTCCTGGGCCTCCAGCGCGGCGACCTCCTCCTCGCTGCGGATCCGCACCCGCGCCAGCAGGCTGATCACCTGGCGCTTGACGTTGTCCAGCATCTCCGAGAACAGCTCGAAGGCCTCGCGCTTGTACTCCTGCTTGGGCTGCTTCTGCGCGTAGCCGCGCAGGTGGATGCCCTGGCGCAGGTAGTCCATGCGCGCCAGGTGCTCCTTCCAGCCCTGGTCGAGCACGGTCAGCATGATGTGCTTCTCCAGCGCGCGCATGGTCTCGCTGCCCAGCTGGCGTTCCTTTTCCTCGAACAGGGCGGCCACCGCCTGTTGCACGTGGCGCTCGACGCCTTCCGCGTCCAGCTCCTCGCTGGACCTGGCCAGGCCCCGCAGGTCCATGCGCAGGCCCAGTTCGCCCTCCAGCGCGGCCTCCAGGCCGGGCAGGTCCCACTGCTCGTCCACCGACTCCGGCGGCACGAAGCGGGTCACCAGCTCGTTGACCACGTCGCCGAGGATGCCGTCGATGTTCTCCTTGACCGAGTCGGCCTCCAGCAGCTCGTCGCGCTGGGCGTAGATGACCTTGCGCTGGTCGTTGTTGACGTCGTCGAAGTCCAGCAGGTTCTTGCGGATGTCGAAGTTGTGGGCCTCGACCTTGCGCTGCGCCTTCTCGATCTGGCGGGTGACCAGGCGGTCCTCGATGACGTCGTCTTCCTTCATGCCCATCATGCGCATCGCCTTCTGCACCCAGTCGGAGGCGAAGATGCGCATGAGGTTGTCTTCCAGCGACAGGTAGAAGCGGGACGAACCCGGGTCGCCCTGGCGGCCAGAGCGGCCGCGCAGCTGGTTGTCGATGCGGCGGCTCTCGTGCCGCTCGGTGCCGATGATGTGCAGGCCGCCGGCGGCCTTGACCTGCTCGTGGCGCTTGCGCCAGTCGGTGCGGACCTTCTCCTTCTCTTCCTCGGACGCGTCCTCGCCCAGCGCCGCCAGTTCGGCTTCCAGCGAGCCGCCGAGCACGATGTCGGTGCCGCGGCCGGCCATGTTGGTGGCGATGGTCACCGCGCCGGGGCGGCCGGCGTGGGCCACGATCTGCGCCTCGCGCTCGTGCTGCTTGGCGTTGAGCACCTCGTGCGGGACGCCGGCCTTGCGCAGGTACTCCGAGAGCATCTCGGAGGTCTCGATCGAGGTGGTGCCGACCAGCACCGGCTGGCCGCGCTTGTGGCAGTCCTGGATGTCGGCCAGCACCGCGCGGAACTTGCCCTGGCGGTTGAGGAACACCTGGTCCGGATGATCGACGCGCTGCACCGGGCGGTGGGTCGGGATCACCACCACCTCCAGGCCGTAGATGCTCTGGAACTCGTAGGCCTCGGTGTCCGCCGTGCCGGTCATGCCGGACAGCTTGTTGTACATGCGGAACAGGTTCTGGAAGGTGATGCTGGCCAGCGTCTGGTTCTCGCGCTGGACCGGCACCCCTTCCTTGGCCTCGACCGCCTGGTGCAGGCCGTCGGACCAGCGGCGCCCGGCCAGGGTGCGGCCGGTGAACTCGTCGACGATCACCACCTCGCCATCGCGCACGATGTAGTCCACGTCGCGCTGGAACAGCGCGTGCGCGCGCAGGGCGGCGTTGAGGTGGTGGACCACGGAGAGGTTGTTGGCGCCGTACAGGCTCTCGTCCTCGGCGAGGATGCCGGCGCGGCGCAGCAGCTCCTCGGCGTGCTCCATGCCCGCCTCGGACAGGTGCACCTGCTTGCCCTTCTCGTCGACCCAGTAGTCGCCCTCGGCATCCTCGGACTCCTGGCGCTTCAGCTGGGGCACGATGCGGTTGACCCGGATGTACAGCTCCGGTGATTCGTCGGCCGGGCCGGAGATGATCAGCGGGGTGCGCGCCTCGTCGATCAGGATCGAGTCGACCTCGTCGACGATCGCGTAGTGGAGGCCGCGCTGGAAGCGGTCCTGCTTCGACAACGCCATGTTGTCGCGCAGGTAGTCGAAGCCGAACTCGTTGTTGGTGCCGTAGGTGATGTCGGCGGCGTAGGCGGCCTTCTTGTCCGAATGCGGCATGCCCGGGTAGACCACGCCGACCGACAGGCCCAGCCAGTTGTACAGGCGGCCCATCCAGGCCGCGTCGCGGCGGGCCAGGTAGTCGTTGACGGTGACCACGTGCACGCCCTTGCCTTCCAGGGCGTTGAGGTAGACCGGCAGGGTCGCCACCAGGGTCTTGCCCTCGCCGGTGCGCATCTCGGCGATCTTGCCCATGTGCAGGACCATGCCGCCGATCATCTGCACGTCGTAGTGGCGCATGCCCAGCACGCGGGAGCTGGCCTCGCGGCAGACCGCGAACGCCTCCGGCAGGATCTTGTCCAGCGGCTCGCCGTTGGCGATGCGCTGCTGGAACTCCGGGGTCTTGGCCTTCAGCTGATCGTCGGAGAGCTTCTGCATCTCCGGCTCCAGGGCGTTGATCCTGGCGACGATACGGTCCAGCTGGCGCAGGAGCCGTTCGTTACGGCTGCCGAAGACACGGGTGAGCAGTTTGTTGATCATCGAAAAGGCCAATTGGGAATGAACACCGCGGGCGCCGGGGGCGCTGTCGGCGCCGGAGCAGGTGCCCCGGCCGGCGGCAATTGTTCATTGTAGCTTGGGACGCAGATCGCCGAACTCAAGCGCCCGTTCGTCGGGCCGGAGGCCAGCGCCGGAAACGAAAAGGCCCGCCCCGGGGAGAGGGGCGGGCCTTGCGGGTGCGGGCCGGCTCAGCCGCGGCTGCGGCGCGCCACCGGGGCGCGGTTGTTGTCGCCCAGGAACTTGCGCGGGTTGACCACCCGGCCGTTTTCCCACACCTCGAAGTGCACGTGGGCGCCGGTCGAGCGGCCGGTGGAACCGGCCTTGGCCACTTCCTGCCCGGCGCGCACCAGGTCGCCGGCCTTCACCACCAGCCGCGAGTTGTGCGCGTAGCGGGTGACGTAGCCATTGCCGTGGTCGATCTCCACGGTCTTGCCGTAGCCGTTGCGGGTGTCGGCGAAGCTGACCACGCCGTCGGCCACGGCCATGACCGGGTCGCCGACGTTGGCGTTGAAGTCGATGCCCTTGTGGAACTGGCCGCCGCGGCCGAACGGGTCGGCGCGCCGCCCGAAGCTGGAGGTGATGTAGCTGCGCCGCACCGGCGAGCGCGAGGGCACGGCGTTGGATTCCAGCTGCAGGTCGAACAGCAGCGATTCCATCACCGAGAGCTGACGCCCGGAGGCGGCAAACTGGCGCTCGACCTCGTCCAGCCCCTGCAGCAGTTCTTCCTTCGGCATGTCGCGCGCGATTTCCGCGCCACCCTGGCCAGGCGTGCCCTGGAAGTCGAACTCGCCGTCCTCCAGCTGGCCGGCCTCGGTCAGGCGCTCGCCGAGGGCGTTGAGGCGGTTGGCCTGGGCCTGCAGCTCGCCCAGGCGCGCGGCCAGGGCATTGATTTCCTGCTGGGACTGGCGGCGGATCTGTTCCAGCTCCTGCTGCTGGCGCGCCAGTTCCGAATCGGTATAGGAGGCATTGGCGAGGCCGACCCCGGCACCGGCTCCAAACCCGGCCAGGCCGCCCACCGCCAGAAGGATGCCGGACATCAGGGCCGGGCGCTGCACGCCCCAAGCCTGGATACGGCCCCACAACCCGGCCTTATGGCCCGAAAGCGGGTTCCTTACGATCAGTTTGTAGCTCATGCTTTAGGTATGCCTGATTTGAAGCCCAACGCCCGCAGGGCCACCATTCCGCTTCCCGCGGCCGAAGCCGCGCTGGCGGGCGAAACTGGCGCCTCCCTGCGTCGTGCCCTGTGGCTCGACGCGCTGGACCAGCAGTTGCGTCCCCTGCTGCCCCCCGGTGCGGCAGCCCACTGCAGGCTGGCCAACGTCTCCGGCGAACAGCTCGTTTTTGTCACCGATTCGCCGGTCTGGCGGGCGCGATTGCGCCTGGCAGAAACCCAGCTCCTCGATGCGGCCCGGTCCATCGGGCTGAACCCCACTGCAGTCATCCTCAAAACGACCACCGTGCCATTGCATGCGCCAGCGGCGCCCGCAACGTCCCCCTTGGTTTCAGCGACCGCCCTGAAAGCCGTGAGCGACGCATTGGCATCCTTGCGGGATCCCCTTCCGGGAGATCCCGACGGCTCCAAGGGTTGATCCCCATCCTCCCCGGAACCGTCCCCGCCAGATGGCGCGTTGGTAACGCAACCAACCAGAGGGTCGGGGCATCCTAGCCTCACATTCCGCTCACGTCGTTAGCACTTCGTTAAGAAGTCGTTATCAGCCGGGGCCAGCCCCGTCCGGGTTCACGCTTCGGCCATTTGCATGAAGATTGCACCAGGATGGTGCAAGGAGTCGCGCCGGGCGGCCTGCGACGCCCACGGGCACGCGCCAACCGCACAATGGCTTGCGCGGCAAGGGTTCCGGCGGGAATGGCGGCAGCCCGCGACGCGGCGGGCGGGGGCTCAAGCCAGGGCGGCGGTGCCGTAGGCCAGCGGGGCCTGTGCCCCGGCTTCCTCGAAGCTGACCTTTTCCCAGGCGCTGGCGTCGGCGAGCAGGGCGCGGGCCAGCTTGTTGTTGAGCGCGTGGCCGGACTTGTATCCCTCGTAGGCGCCCAGCACCGGGCCGCCGACCAGGTACAGGTCGCCAATCGCGTCGAGGATCTTGTGGCGGACGAACTCGTCGGCGTAGCGCAGCCCGTCCTCGTTCAGCACCCGGAACTCGTCCAGCACGATGGCGTTGTCCATCGAGCCGCCCAGGCCCAGGTTGAGGTCGCGCATGTATTCAAGGTCGCGCATGAAGCCGAAGGTGCGCGCGCGGGAGATCTCGCGGATGTAGGCCGCGGTGGAGAACTCAAGCACATGGTGCGACTGCTTGGCCGGGATCATCGGGTGGTCGAACTGGATGGTGAAGTCCAGCCGGAACCCGTCGTAGGGCGAGAACCGGGCCACCTTGTCGCCGTCGCGCACTTCCACTTCCTTGAGGATGCGGATGAAGCGCTTGGGTGCGTCCTGTTCCTCGATCCCGGCGGACTGCAGCAGGAACACGAACGGGCCGGAGGAGCCGTCCATGATCGGCAGCTCGGCCGAGGACAGCTCCACGATCATGTTGTCCACGCCCAGGCCGGCGGCCGCCGACATCAGGTGCTCGACGGTCTGGATCTTGGCCTCGCCGCAGGTCAGGCCGGTGCACAGCGTGGTCTCGGTGACCAGGCTGGCGGCCGCGGGCACCTCGACCACCGGGTCCAGGTCGGTGCGGCGGAACACGATGCCATGGTCGACCGGCGCCGGGCGCAGGGTCATGTAGACCTTGTTGCCGCTGTGCAGGCCGACGCCTGTGGCGCGGATCGTGTTCTTGAGGGTGCGCTGCCGGGTCATGGAATGGGAACTGCGACTTCGGGTGGTGGTCGCTTGGCGCGACGAGAATAGCATGCGACCGCATGAACCCCGGCCCAGCGGGGCCGCGGGGAACCCGCATCGGCGCGGTTTTTCAGCGGTTTCCGGTATCCCCGGCGCCGCGGCCACAAAACCTGCCGGGCCTTGCGGCCCGGCAGCAGTGAGGACACACGGCGCCCCGGCGATGCCACCACGTAGGTGGCACCGGGGCAAGCCCCGGCGGCGGACATGGCGTTCCGCCTTCGGGGGTATTGCTCAGTCGGCCTGGCGGCGCAGGAACGCCGGGATGTCCAGGTAGTCGCTGGGCAGCTCGGCGGCGGCCGGGGTGCTGGCCGGGGCGGCGGTACCGGCGGCGCTGCCGGAACGGCGCAGGCCCAGCACGTTGACCGCGTTGGCGACCGGGTCGGCGTTGAAGCCGTCGTCGATCGGCAGGCCGGTGGTGCCGTCGCGGACCACGCGCATCGGGCGCGGCGCTTCCTGGCGCATGCCCAGGTCGCGGCCGCCGAATTCGCGCTCGCGCACCGGCTGGCGGGCGGC
This sequence comes from Pseudoxanthomonas sp. SGNA-20, assembly GCF_003931635.1. Lineage (NCBI taxonomy): Bacteria > Pseudomonadati > Pseudomonadota > Gammaproteobacteria > Lysobacterales > Lysobacteraceae > Pseudoxanthomonas > Pseudoxanthomonas sp. SGNA-20. Next base: position 418,681 of record NZ_RRYK01000001.1, read on the forward strand.
GGCGCGGTTCAGGCCGGTGGCGACCACGGTCACGCGGACCTCGTCCTGCATGTCCGGATCCAGCACGGTGCCGACCACGACGGTCGCGTCCTCGGAGGCGAAGGCCTCGATGGAGCGGCCGATCTCGTCGAACTCGGCCATGGTGAAGTCCGGGCCGGCGGTGATGTTGACCAGGATGCCGTTGGCGCCAGCCAGGTTGACGTCGTCCAGCAGCGGGTTCTGGATGGCGGCCTCGGCGGCGGCCTGGGCGCGGTCGTCACCGCGGGCCGAGCCGGTGCCCATCATCGCCAGGCCCATCTCGGACATCACGGTGCGCACGTCGGCGAAGTCGACGTTGATCAGGCCCGGGCGCACGATCAGGTCGGCGATGCCCTGCACCGCGCCCTGCAGCACGTCGTTGGCGGCGCGGAAGGCCTGCACCATGGTGGCGTTGCGGCCAAGCACGGTGATCAGCTTCTCGTTGGGGATGGTGATCAGCGAGTCGCAGTGCTGGCTCAGTTCCTCGATGCCCTTGAGCGCCACCTGCATGCGGCGGCGGCCCTCGAACGGGAACGGCTTGGTGACCACGGCCACGGTCAGGATGCCCATCTCCTTGGCCAGCTGCGCCACCACCGGCGCGGCGCCGGTGCCGGTGCCGCCGCCCATGCCGGCGGTGATGAACACCATGTCCGCGCCTTCCAGCGCGGCGATGATCTGCTCGCGGTCCTCCAGCGCGGCCTGGCGGCCGACCTCCGGGTTGGCGCCCGCGCCCAGGCCCTTGGTGACGTTGCTGCCGAGCTGCAGCTGCAGCTTGGCGCCGCAGTTCTTGATCGCCTGCGAGTCGGTGTTGGCGATGATGAATTCAACGCCGTCGACGCTGCTGTTGACCATGTGCGCGACCGCGTTGCCGCCGCCGCCGCCGACGCCGATGACCTTGATCACCGCGTTTGGAGCCATCTTCTCGATCAGTTCAAAGCATGCCATGTCCGTTGTCCTCTAGTGGAGCCGTGATTGGTGATTCGGGATTCGTGGTTCGATGAATCCACCCTCGCCTTCTCCGGCGTTCTTCTTGGTTTTCTTGTCCGCGTGGTCGATCCGCATCCACCGAGCCGCCACGCCCGTTACTGCCAGTTACCTTCTGCCTTCCCTTCCGCCTTCCTGCCGTACTTCTTCCGCTCTGCTTCCAAACCCACCGGGCCGTGATTCGGTGCCACGACCGGCAACCCGCGCTGTTACCAATCACGGATCACCAATCCCGGACCCCGGCCATCAGAATTCCCCCCGGTACCAGTTGCGCAGCTTCTTCAGGAAGCTGCCGGCGCGGCCGCTGGGCAGCGAGGGACGCCGGGGGTGCTCGATCTGGCTGCCCATCAGCAGCAGGCCCACGCCGGTGGCGTGCACCGGATTGCCCACCACCTCGCCCAGCCCGGAGACGTGCTGCGGGATGCCGATGCGCACCGGCATCTGCAGCATTTCCTCGGCCAGTTCGATCACGCCTTCCATCTTCGAAGCGCCGCCGGTCAGGACCATGCCGGCGCGCACCAGTTCCTCGAAACCGGAGCGGCGCAGCTCGGCCTGGACCATCTCGAAGATTTCCTCGTAGCGACCCTGCACCGCCTGCGCCAGCGAGGCGCGCGGCATGCGCCGCGGCGGACGGTCGCCAACCGACGGCACCTGGATGCTTTCCTCGGCGGTGGCCAGCTGGGCCAGGGCGCAGCCGTAGCGCACCTTGATCTGCTCGGCCTCCGGGGTCGGGGTGCGCAGCATGTGCGCGATGTCGTTGGTGACGTGGTCGCCGGCGATCGGCAGCGAGGCGGTGTGGCAGATCGCGCCCTGCACGAACACCGCGATGTCGGTGGTGCCGGCGCCCATGTCGACCAGGACCACGCCCAGCTCGCGCTCGTCGGCGGTCAGCACCGCCACCGAGGAGCCCAGCGAGGACAGGATCAGGTCGTCCACCTGCAGGCCGCAGCGCTGCACGCACTTGGTGATGTTCTGCGCCGCCGACTGCGCGCAGGTCACCAGGTGCGCGTGCACCTCCAGGCGCACGCCGGTCATGCCGACCGGGTTGCGGATGCCCTCCTGGGAGTCGTCCAGCACGTACTCGCGCGGGATCGCGTGCAGGATGCGCTGGTCGGCCGGAATCGCCACCGCCTTGGCCGCGTCGAGCACCCGGTCCAGGTCCTGCCAGGTCACCTCGCCCTCGCGGATCGGGACGATGCCCGGCGAGTTCTTGCACTGCACGTGGTTGCCGGAGATCGAGGCGTACACCGAGCGGATCTCGCAGCCGGCCATCAGCTCGGCCTCCTCGACCGCGCGCTGGATCGACTGCACGGTGGACTCGATGTCGACCACCACGCCGCGCTTGAGCCCGCGCGACTCGTGCGAGCCGATGCCGATCACCTCGATCGGGTTGCCCGGCGAATACTCGCCCACCAGCGCCACCACCTTGGATGTGCCGATGTCGAGGCCGACGATGAGGGACTTGTCGCCTTTGCGGTTCATGTACTGCTCGCCTGTGCTGCCTGCGTCCGCGCGGCCAGGGCCCGCGGGAGCGCAGAAGGAGGATGGGAAGAGGTACGCGGCTGCCCCCATGCGAGGGTGAAGCCGTTGGTGTAGCGGAGGTCGGCGCGCTCCAGCGGGCGCGCCTGGCCGGCGAGCAGCTGCGGCAGCACGCGGGCGAAGCGCTGCAGGCGCGCCTGCGCGTCGTCGCGGCCGACCAGCACCTCGGTGCCGTTGTCCAGCGCCAGCGACCAGCTGCCACGCGCGTCCACCGCGACGTGGGTGACGTGGTAGCCCAGCGGCGCGAACAGCGACTGGCTCTGCGTATAGACCTCGACCACGTCCGCGGTGCGCGCGTCCGGGCCGTCCAGGTGCGGCAGGCGCGCATCGGCCAGGTCGGCCGGGCGCGGGAACAGGTGGCCGCGCTCGGAAAGCATGCGGTCCTCGCCCCAGTGCGCGAACGGCCGGTGCTCGACCACGCTCACCTCCAGCACGTCCGGCCACTGCTTGCTCACGTGGGCGCTCTCCACCCACGGCAGGCGTTCCACCTCCCGCTGCGCGTCCTCCAGCCGCACCGCGAAGTAGCCGGCGCGCGCGTACGGCGCCACCGCCGCGCGCAGCTGCTCGGCCTGCACCCGCTCGAACTGCCCGGTCACGCGCAGCCGCGACAGCGGCCAGCGCTCGGCGCCGACCCAGCCGTTGAGCACGGCCACCACCGGCAGCGCGACCAGCGCCAGCGCCAGCAGCCAGGCGCAGATGCGCAGCAGGGCGTTCATGCGGAAGACCTCCGGTCTTCCGTGGGATTCGGGATTGGGGATTGGGGATTCGAAAAAGCAACAGCCACGCGAAGCCGGGCCGACAGACGGCCAGCACGGCGCGACGCCGCTTCCACGAATCCCCAATCCCGGATCACGAATCCCGGCTTTTTCATACCGTCTGCTCCAGGATCCGCCAGCACAGTTCCTCGAAGCCGATGCCCAGCTGGGCCGCGGCCTTGGGCACCAGCGAGTGGCTGGTCATGCCCGGTGCGGTGTTGACCTCCATCAGCATGAAGCGGCCGTCGGCGTGGCGCATGACGTCCACCCGGCCCCAGCCGCTGCAGCCGGCGGCGCGGAAGCCTTCCAGCGCCAGGGCGCGGATCTGCGCTTCCTCCCCGCCCTGCAGGCCGGGGCACAGGTACTGGGTGTCCTCGGCGATGTACTTGGCGTGGTAGTCGTACCAGCCGGAGGCCGGGACGATGCGGATGCTGGGCAGGGCCACCTCGCCGAGGATGCCCACGGTGTACTCGCCACCGGTCAGCATCTGCTCGGCCAGCAGCTCGCCCTCGTAGCCGGCGGCGAATTCCAGCGCCGGCGCCAGCTCATCCTCCGAGCGGATCGGGAACACGCCGACGCTGGAACCTTCGCAGGAAGGCTTCACGAACACCGGCAGGCCCAGCTCGCGCACCGCGGCGGCCAGGTCGCCGCCGGCGGGGATGCGCACGAAGCGCGCGGTCGGCAGGCCGGCGGCGATCCACAGCAGCTTGGTGCGGATCTTGTCCATGGTCAGCGCGCTGCCCAGCACGCCGGGGCCGGTGTACGGCACGCCCAGCCCCTGCAGCAGGCCCTGGACCACGCCGTTCTCGCCGTCGCCGCCGTGCAGGATGTTGAACACGCGGTCGAAGCGCTCCTGCGCCAGGGCCTCCACCAGCGCGGGGATGCCGTCCACCGGCTGCGCGTCGATCCCGCGGACGCGCAGCGCCTCCAGCACGTTGCTGCCGGAATTCAGCGAGACCTCACGCTCGGAGCTGGTACCGCCCATCAGCACGGCGACGCGGCCGAACACGGCCGGGTCGGCGAAGCGCGGCGGCGGCAGGGCGGTCGCGCTCATGCCTTGCCTCCCTTGCCGAGGAAGCCCTCGGCCGCCACCTGCTGGGCGATGTAGCCGATGTCGCCGGCGCCCATCATCAGCAGCAGGTCGCCGTCCTGGAGCACGTCCGGCAGGACCTCGCGCAGCTCGGCCGCGCGCCCCACCACCACCGGCTCGCTGCGGCCGCGGGCACGGATGGCGCGGGCCAGGGCGCGCGAATCGGCGCCGGGGATCGGCTGCTCGCCTGCCGGGTAGACCTCGCTGAGCACCAGCGCGTCGGCTTCCGACAGCACCGCGGCGAAGGCATCGAACTGGTCGCGGGTGCGGGTGTAGCGGTGCGGCTGGAACGCCACCACCAGGCGCTTGTCCGGCCAGCCGCCGCGCGCGGCGGCGAACACCGCGGCCAGTTCGCGCGGATGGTGGCCGTAGTCATCGACCACCCGCACCTTCGCCCCGGAGGCAGTGGTGACCTCGCCCAGGTCGTTGAAGCGGCGGCCGATGCCGGCGAACTTCTCCAGCGCCGCCGCGATCGCCTGCGGCGCCACGCCCAGCTGCCAGCCGACCGCGGCCGCGGCCAGCGCGTTGAGCACGTTGTGCCGGCCCGGCAGGGCCAGGCTCACCGGCACGCTCACGCCCTCCGGCAGGCGCAGGGTGAAGCGCATGCGCGCGCCTTCCTGGACGATGTCCTCGGCGCGCACGTCGGCATTCTCGGCGGTGCCGTAGGTCATCACGTGGCGCGGGGTTTCCGCGGCCAGGCTGGCCACTTCCGGATCGTCGATGCACAGCACCGCCAGGCCGTAGAACGGCAGGCGCTGCAGCAGCTCGGCGAAGGCCGAGCGCAGGCGCGCGAAGTCGCCGCCGTAGTTCTCCAGGTGGTCGGCGTCGATGTTGGTGATCACCGCGATCAGCGGGTTCAGGCGCAGGAAGCTGCCGTCGCTCTCGTCGGCCTCGGCCACCAGCCACTGGCCGCCGCCCAGCTTGGCGTTGGCGCCGGCCGCCAGCAGCTGGCCGCCGATCACGAAGGTCGGATCCAGTCCGCCTTCGCTCAGCACCGCCGCGGTCAGCGAGGTGGTGGTGGTCTTGCCGTGGGTGCCGGCGACGGCGATGCCACGGCGGAAGCGCATCAGCTCGGCCAGCATCGCCGCGCGCGGCACCACCGGGATGCGCTGGCTGCGCGCTTCCATCAGTTCGGGGTTGTCCTCGCGGATGGCGGAGGACACCACCACGCAGTCGGTGCCCAGTACGTTGGCGGCCGAGTGGCCGCGCACGATGCGCGCGCCCAGGCCGGCCAGGCGCCGGGTGGCGGCGTTCTCGGCGGCGTCCGAACCGGACACCTCGTAGCCCAGCGTCAGCATCACTTCGGCGATGCCGCTCATGCCGGTGCCGCCGATGCCGACGAAGTGCACGCGCGGGAACGCGCGCACCAGGTTGTCGGTGTCGTGGAGGCGGCGGATCATGCGGAAACTCCAGGGGATCGGGGGGAAGGAAGGGCCTCTTCGAGCACGATCCCGGCGATGTGCCGGGCGGCATCGGGACGGGCCAGGCCGCGCGCGGCCACGGCCATGGCCAGGCGGCGCTGCGGATCGGCGGCCAGCGCGCGCAGCGCCGACTCCAGGTTCGCGGCCAGGCCCTCGCCCTGCTTGAACAGCAGCGCGGCGCCGTGCTCGACCAGGTATTCGGCGTTGCGGGTCTGGTGGTCGTCCACCGCGGCGGCGAACGGCACCAGCACGCTGCCCACGCCGGCGGCGCACAGTTCGGCCAGGGTCGAGGCGCCGGCGCGGCACACGACCAGGTCGGCCCAGGCGTAGGCCGCGGCCATGTCGGCAATGAACGCCTCCACGCTGGCCTGCACGCCTGCGGCGGCGTAGGCCGCATGGGCCTCCTCGCGCAGGCGCTCGCCGCACTGGTGGCGCACCTCGATGGCCACGTCGGCCAGCGCCGCCAGCGCCACCGGCACCGCCTCGTTGAGCGCGCGCGCCCCCTGGCTGCCGCCCAGCACCAGCAGGCGCAGCGGGCCGCTGCGGCCGGCCAGGCGCTGCTGCGGTTCCGGCAGCGCGGCGATCGCCTCGCGCACCGGGTTGCCGACCACTTCCTCGCGCGCGAACGCGCCGGGTAAGCCGGACAGGGTGCGGCGCGCCAGGCGCGCCAGCACGCGGTTGGTCATGCCGGGCGCGCGGTTCTGTTCGTGCACCAGCAGCGGGATGCCGGCCAGGCGCGCGGCCAGGCCGCCGGGGCCGGAGGCGAAGCCGCCGAAGCCGATCACCGCGCGCGGCCGGCGCTGGCGTAGCACCGCGGACGCGGCGCGCACCGCACGCAGCAGGCGCAGCGGCGCGGCCAGCAGGGTGGCCCCGCCCTTGCCGCGCACACCGGCCACCGGCAGGGTGTCGATCTGGATGCCGTGTTGCGGCACCAGGCGCGTCTCCATCGCGCCGGCTGCACCCAGCCAGGTCACCGGCACGCCCATGGCGCGCAGCTCATGGGCCACGGCCAGCGCCGGGAAGATGTGGCCGCCGGTGCCGCCGGCCATCAGCATGACCGGGCGCTCCTGCGCGGGAACATGCACGGCGCCGCTCATGCGAAGCCTCCGAAGGTCGGTTCCACGCGCGAGGTGCCGCGGCCGCCGGCCGGGGTGGCGCGCGGGGTGGTGCGCGGCGGCGCCGGGCGCGCGGCCAGCGGTGCGGAAGGCGCCGCCGGGGCGTCCGCGGCGGCCACCGGCACGATCGATTCCGGACGCAGGCGCGCCACCTGGCGCTCGGCGCGCTCCAGCTCGTAGGAGACGCGCAGCAGCAGGCCGATCGCCGCGCAGGTCATCATCACGCTGGAGCCGCCGGAGGAGATCAGCGGCAGGGTCAGGCCCTTGGTCGGCAGCAGGCCCAGGTTCACGCCGATCGAGACGAAGCTCTGCATGCCCAGCCACAGGCCGACGCCGAAGGCGATGTAGCCGGCGAAGTGGCGGCGCATCTCCACGCACTTCATGCCGATGTACAGGGCGCGGCCGACCAGCAGCACGTACAGGCCGATGACGCCGCACACGCCGACGAAGCCCAGCTCCTCGGCGATGACCGAGAAGATGAAGTCGGTATGCGCCTCCGGCAGGTAGTTGAGCTTCTGCACCGAGGCGCCCAGGCCCACGCCGAACCACTCGCCGCGGCCCACGGCCATCAGCGCGTTGGACAGCTGGTAGCCGGCGCCGAGCTGGTCCTGCCAGGGGTCCATGAACGAGGTGATGCGGCGCAGGCGGTACGGCTCGATGATCGCGATCGCCACCAGCGCCGGCAGCAGCACCAGGATGGGCGCGGACATGCGCGGCAGGTTGACGCCGCCCAGTACCAGCATGCCGGCGGTGATGCCCAGCAGCAGGGTGGCCGAGCCGAAGTCCGGCTGCGCCAACAGCATGCCGACCAGCAGCACCGCCACGCCCAGCGGCTTGAGCATCGCCGGCCAGGTGGCGTTGACCTCGTCGCGGAAGCGCACCAGGTAGCTGGCCAGCCACACGATGTAGATGACCTTCACCGCCTCCACCACCTGGAAGCGGGACAGGCCCAGGTTGATCCAGCGGCGGGCGCCGTTGACGCTCACGCCCAGCCCCGGCAGCCACGGCAGCAGCAGCAGCAGGAAGCAGCACAGCAGCAGCTGCTGGTTGTACTTCTCCACCAGCTTCAGCTCGGTGCGCATGGCCACCACCGCCAGCACCGCGCCGATCATCACGAACAGCACGTGCCTGACCAGGTAGTGGAACGGCCCCGCGCCCAGGTTCTCGGCGATGGCGATCGAGGCCGAGGCGACCATCACCACGCCCAGGCTGCCGAGCGCCAGCACGGCGAAGCACAGCCACGGGTCGTAGCGGCCGCCGATGGCCTCCAGCCGGGTCGCCTGGCGGGACAGGTCGTTCATCAGCGCACCTTCAACGTCGCCAGGCCGACCAGGACCAGCACCACCGAGATGATCCAGAAGCGCACGATCACGCGCGGCTCCGGCCAGCCCTTGAGCTCGAAGTGGTGGTGGATGGGCGCCATGCGGAACACGCGCTTGCCGGTGAGCTTGAAGCTGGCGACCTGGATCATCACCGACAGGGTCTCGATGACGAAGATGCCGCCCATCACCACCAGCACCAGTTCCTGGCGCACGATCACCGCGATGGTGCCGAGCACGGCGCCCAGCGCCAGCGCGCCGATGTCGCCCATGAACACCATCGCCGGGTAGGTGTTGAACCAGAGGAAGCCCAGGCCCGCGCCGGCGATCGCCGCGCAGATGATCACCAGCTCGCCCGCGCCCGGCACCTGCGGGATCTGCAGGTAGTTGGCGAACACGGCGTGGCCGGAGGCGTAGGCGAACACGCCAAGGCCCACGGCCACCAGCACGGTGGGCATGATCGCCAGGCCGTCCAGGCCGTCGGTCAGGTTGACCGCGTTGGAGAAGCCCACGATCCAGAAGTAGGCGATGGCCACGAACGAGATGCCCACCAGCGGCAGCGCGATCGACTTGAACAGCGGCACGTAGAAGGTGGTGGCCGCCGGCACGTCGGCATACAGGTACAGGTAAAGGCCGGCGGCCAGGCCGAAGACCGACTGCAGCAGGTACTTCCAGCGCGACTTCAGGCCGTTGGGATCGCGCTTGACGATCTTGATCCAGTCGTCGTACCAGCCGATCGCGCCGAAGGCCAGCATCACCAGCAGCACGGTCCACACGTACTTGTTGCGCAGGTCGCCCCACATCAGCACCGCCAGCATGACGGTGATCAGGATCATGGAGCCGCCCATGGTCGGGGTGCCGGCCTTGGAGAAGTGCGACTGCGGGCCGTCCTTGCGGATCGGCTGGCCGCCCTTGAGCTGGCCGAGCTTGCGGATCACCGCCGGGCCCAGCCACAGCGACAGGAACAGCGCCGTCAGTGCAGCGAGGATGCCGCGGAAGGTCAGATAGGCGAACAGCCCGAAGAAGTTCTCCAGGCCCTGCAGCCAGCGCGCCAGTTCAAGCAGCATGCGTAGCGTCTCCCTGCGCCAGCAGCGCGTTCACGATCCGGTCCATCGCGCTGCCGCGCGACCCTTTCACCAGCACCCGCAGGCGCCGTCCTTCGGCGCCGGCCGCATCCGCCGGCGCGCATGCCGCCAGGTCCGCGGCGATGGCCGCCGCAAGCGCCTGGTGGCTGTCGAAATGGCGGCCTTCCGCGCCGAAGGCACGCGCGGCATGGGCGCTCAGTTCGCCCAGCGCATACAGCCGGGCGATGCCGGCCTGGCGCGCGCGCAAGCCGGCGTCGGCATGCAGCGCCGCGGCCTCCGGGCCCAGCTCGCGCATGTCCCCCAGCACCAGCCAGGCCTCGTCGCCGCTGGCGGCCAGGGCGTCGATCGCCGCGGCCACCGAGCCGGGGTTGGCGTTGTAGCTGTCGTCCACCAGCACCACCCCGCCCGCCAGGCCATGCGCGACCTGGCGGCCGGCCACCGGCCGCGCCTGCGCCAGGCCCTCGGCGATCGCCGCCAGCGGCACGCCGCAGGCCAGGCCGATCGCGGCGGCGGCCAGCGCGTTGCGCACGTTGTGGCGGCCCGGCAGCGCCAGCTCGATCGCGGCCTCGCCCTGTGGCGTGGCCAGCACGAAGCGGCTGCCGTCCGCGCCCACCTGGACCTCGCGCGCGGTCACCTCGGCGCTGGCGTCCAGGCCGAAGCGCAGCAGGCGGCGGCCGGTTTCGGCGGCGCGCACCACCTGCTGCTCGAACCAGGCACCGAAGGCATCGTCGGCGTTGACCACCGCGGTGCCGCCGGCCGGCAGCGCGGCGTAGATCGCGCCCTTGGTGGTGGCCACGCCCAGCAGGTCGCCCATCCGCTCCAGGTGGGCCGGGGCGATGTTGTTGACCACGGACACGTCCGGGCGGGCGATGTCGGTCAGGTAGGCGATGTCGCCCGGCTTGCCGGCGCCCATCTCGTAGATGGCGAAGTCGGCGTCCTCCGGGGCGTCGATCACCGCCAGCGGCAGGCCGATCTCGTTGTTGCGGTTGCCCGGGTTGGCGTAGGCGTGGCCGGCCTGCCGGAGCACCGACAGCACCAGGGTCTTCACGCTGGTCTTGCCGTTGCTGCCGGTGATGGCCACCACCTTCGCGTCGCGGCCGCGCTGCATGCCGGCTGCGATCCGCGCCAGCGCAAGCTCGCTGTTCTCGACCAGCACCTGCGGTGCATCAACGTCCAGCAGGCGTTCGACCAGCAGCGCGACCGCGCCGCGCGCCAGGGCGTCGGCGGCGAAGTCGTGGCCGTCGAAGCGCTCGCCGCGCAGGGCCAGGTACAGGCTGCCGGGCTGCAGCGCGCGGGTGTCGTGGACGATGGCGTCGACGGCCGCGTCCGGGCCGTGCAGCTCGCCGCCGGCCCAGTGCGCGAGCAGGGAAAGCGGGGTGCGCTTCATGCCTGCACCTCCGCCGCGCTCCACGCGTCCAGGGCGGCGCGCGCCACCTCGGTATCGTCAAAGGGATGCCGCACGCCGGCGATCTCCTGGTAAGGCTCGTGCCCCTTGCCGGCGACCAGGACCACGTCCTGTGCGCCGGCCCGGGCGATGGCGCGGGCGATGGCCTGCGCGCGGTCGCGCTCCACCTGCACCGCTTCGGGCGCGGCGAAGCCGGCCATGATCCCGGCGACGATCGCGTCGCCATCCTCGCCGCGCGGGTTGTCGTCGGTGACGATGACCTGGTCGGCGTACCGTTCGGCGATGCGCGCCATCATCGGGCGCTTGCCGCGGTCGCGCTCGCCGCCGCAGCCGAACACACAGGCCAGCCGCGCGCCGGCATGCGCGCGCAGGCTGGACAGCGCCTGCTCCAGCGCGTCGGGGGTGTGGGCGTAGTCGATCACCACCAGCGGGCGCACGCCGTCGCCGCCGAGGCGGTTCATGCGCCCGGCCACCGGCTGCAGCCGCGACAGGACCGCGGCCACGCCCGCCGCGCCGTCGCCCAGCGCGTGCAGCACGCCGCCCACCGCCAGCAGGTTGTCGACGTTGAACCTGCCCAGCAGCGGCGACCGCACCGGGTACGCCTCGTGGCCGTCGTACAGTTCGAAGCCGATGCCGCGCGCGTCGAACTGCAGCGCGCGCGCCTGCAGGCTCGCATCCTCGCGGCCGCGCGAACTGACCCCGACCACGCGCACCCCGGCCGGAAGCCGCGCGGCCAGCGCCCGCGCGTAGTCGTCGTCCAGGTTCAGCACCGCGGCCTTGAGCCCCTCGCGGAAGAACAGCTTCGACTTGGCCGCGCCGTAGCTGGCCATGTCGCCGTGGTAGTCGAGGTGGTCGCGGGTGAGGTTGGTGAACACCGCCACGTCGTAGTGCACGCCGTCCACCCGGCCCTGGTCCAGGGCATGCGAGCTGACCTCCATCGCCACCGCCTCGGCGCCGGCGTCGCGCAGCTCGCCCAGCAGGGCGTGCATGTCCAGCACCAGCGGCGTGGTGAAGCCGGTCGGTCGCACCTGCCCGTGCAGGCCGGCGCCCAGGGTGCCGATGCTGCCGGCGCGCAGGCCACGCTGGTGCCAGGCCTGGGCCAGCAGCTGCACGGTGGACGTCTTGCCGTTGGTGCCGGTGACCCCGACCATGGCCATCGCGTGCGAGGGATGGCCGTGGAACAGGTCGGCCATCGCGCCCAGGCGCGAGCGCAGGCCCGGCACCGGGATCGCGTCCTCCGGCGCGGGGGATTCGGCCGGGGCCGGCGGTTCGAACAGGATCGCCGCGGCGCCCGCCTCGCGCGCCTGCGCGGCGAAGGCCAGGCCGTGGGTGCCGAAGCCGGCGATCGCCACGAAGGCATCGCCCGGGCGTACCTTGCGGCTGTCCATCACCAGCCCGGAAACGGCGATGTCGCGCGGCAGCGCGACGTCGGGCAGCAGGCGCGACAGGAGCATGGAGCGGCTCATGGCAGCCCCCCGGTGCCGGACATCGCCGGTGGCAGGGTCGGGTCCTCGGCGCCCGGGTCGTCGATCGCCTCCGGCAGCGGCGGCAGCGCCGCCTGGCGCTTGGCCTCGCCCTTGGCCTGCGCCGCCAGCCAGGTCTCGATGTCGTCCGGCGGCACGTCCATCACCCGCAGCGCGTCTTCCATCACCGCGCGGAACACGGGGCCGGAGACCAGGCCGGCGTAGTAGGAGCCGGCCTGCGGGTCGTTGATCACGACCACGGTGGCGAAGCGCGGGTTGGACGCCGGAACCAGTCCGGCGAAGGTGGTGGTGTAGCGGCGCGAATAGCCGCCGGCGGCGGCCTGGCGCGCGGTGCCGGTCTTGCCGGCGACGTGGTAGCCGAGGATCGCGGCCTGGGTGGCGGTGCCGCCCGGCTCGGTCACGGTCTGCATCATGCGCACGACCTGGTCGGCGATTTCCGGCGGCACCACCTGGCGCGGCTCGTTGATCTGGCCCTTGACGAAGGTCGGGGTGATCAGGCGGCCGTGGTTGCCCAGCGCGGCATAGGCCTGCGCGATCTGCAGCGGCGTGACCGACAGGCCATAGCCGTAGGACATGGTGGCCTTGGTCAGGCCGTCCCAGCGCGCCGGCGGGCGCAGCACGCCGGCGGCCTCGCCCGGGAAGCCGCTGCGCGGCGGGCTGCCGAAGCCGAAGCCGCGCACGAAGTCGTAGAAGTACTGGTCGCTCAGCTGCTGCGACAGCATCACCGCGCCCAGGTTCGAGCTCTTGGTGATGATGCCGGTGACGTCCAGCACGCCGTAGTTGCGGTGGTCGCGGATGGTGAAGCGGCCCAGGCCCATGTAGCCGGGGCTGGTGTCGAACTTGGTGCCCGGATGCACCTTGCCGGCGGCCAGCGCCGCGGCCGCGGTGATCGGCTTCATGGTCGAGCCCGGCTCGATCAGGTCGGTGACCACGCGGTTGCGGCGGCTGTCCGGGTTGCCGGTGACCGCGTTGGGGTTGTAGCTGGGCAGGTTGACCATCGCCAGCACTTCGCCGGTGGCCACGTCCAGCACCACCGCCGAGCCGCTGGCGGCCTTGTGCTGGTCCAGCGCGTGGCGCAGCTCGCGGTAGGCGAGGAACTGGATGCGGCGGTCGATGCTCAGCACCAGGTCCTTGCCCGGCTCGGCCGGGCGCACCAGGTCGATGTTCTCGACGATGCGGCCGTGGCGGTCGCGGATCACGCGCTTGGCGCCGGGCTTGCCGCGCAGCCATTCGTCGAACGCCAGCTCCAGGCCTTCCTGGCCGCGGTCGTCGATGTTGGTGAAGCCCAGCACGTGGGCCATCGCCTCGCCCTGCGGGTAGAAGCGGCGGAACTCGCGCTGCGAAGCCACGCCCGGGATGTTGTGGGCGAGGATCGCCTTGGCCTGGTCCGGGTTGATCCGGCGCTTGAGGTAGACGAACTCCTTGTCCGCGCGCTGGGACAGGCGCGTGGTCAGCTGGTCCAGCGGCACGTCCAGGGCCTTGGCCAGCTCCGGCAGGCGCTCGGGGTAGCGCAGCAGCTCCTGCGGGTTGGCCCAGATCGACTCCACCGGGGTGGACACCGCCAGCGGCTCGCCGTTGCGGTCGGTGATCATGCCGCGCGAGGTCGGGATCGGGATCTCGCGCACGAAGCGCGCCTCGCCCTGGCGCTGGTAGAACTCCGCGTCCACCAGCTGCACCCAGGCCGCACGGCCGACCAGCGCCACCGAGCACAGGCCCAGGGCGACGCCGACCAGCAGCATCCGGCCCCGCAGGTTGAACGGGGCGCGGTTGCGGTTGCGGACCGGGCGGCGCTCGCTCATGGGCGCACCACCACGATGTCCTCGGCCTCGGGGAACTTCATGCCCAAGCGCTCGCGCGCGACCTGGTCGATGCGGTTGGCCTGGGCCCAGGTCGCCTGCTCCAGCTGCAGGCGGCCGAATTCGATGTTGAGCTCGTCGCGCTGCCGCTCCAGCCGGGTCAGCTCGACGAACAGCTGGCGGTGGCGGTAGCGCTCGTAGACCACGGCGATGCCGGTGGCGACCGTGGCCAGCAGCAGGATGGCGACCAGGAAGCGGGTCATGCCGCGCGCCTCCCCTGCCCGTCCAGCTTCTCGGCCACGCGCAGCACCGCGCTGCGCGCGCGCGCGTTCACCTGCAGCTCTTCCTCGCCGGCGCGGATCGCGCCGCCCAGGGCGGCCAGCGCCGGCACGAACGCCTGCGCCTCCGGCAGCCGGCGGTTGGCCGGCGGGGCCTTGGCATGGCGGGCGATGAACTGCTTGACCATGCGGTCTTCCAGCGAGTGGAAGCTGATCACCGCCAGCCGCCCGCCCGGGCGCAGCGCGGCCAGGGCCGCGTCCAGCCCGGCCTCCAGGTCGGCCAGCTCGCGGTTGATGTGGATGCGGATGGCCTGGAAGCTGCGGGTCGCCGGGTGGCTCCTGTCCTTGCCGCGCGGCACCACGCCGGCGATCAGGTTCGCCAGCTGCGCGGTGCGGGTGATCGGCTCCTGCGCGCGCGCGGCCACGATCGCACGGGCGATGCGCCGGCTCTGCTTCTCCTCGCCATAGGTCCACAGGACCTCGGCGATCTCGCGCTCGTCGGCGCGCGCCAGCCACTCGGCAGCACTCTCGCCCGAGTCGGGGTCCATGCGCATGTCCAGCGGGCCGTCCTTGCCGAAGGAAAAGCCGCGCTCGGCCACGTCCAGCTGCGGCGAGGACACGCCCAGGTCCAGCAGGATGCCGTCCAGCTCGCGCGCCTCGTCCCACTGCGCCATGCCGGCGAAGCTGCCGCGGCGGATCGACACGCGCGGATCGCCACCGAAGCCGGCCTCGGCCACCGCGATCGCTTCGGGATCCTTGTCCATCAGCAGCAGGCGGCCTCCCGGACCGAGTCGCTCCAGCACGCCGCGCGCATGGCCGCCGCGACCGAAGGTGCCGTCCAGGTAGCGGCCATCGGGCAACACGCGCAGGCCCTCCAGTACCTCGGCGAACAGCACCGGCAGATGTGCCGCCGGCGCCGACGGGTCCGCAGGGTGGCCGGGCTGCGCAGTCCGCATCCGGTCCCCCGCCATCACAACCTCAGGTCGAGCATGTGCTCGCTCAAGTCCTCGTCGGACAGGGTCCGCTGGATCTGGGCGTGGTGTGCCTGCTCGCTCCACAGTTCGAACTTGTCGCCCATGCCCAGCAGTACCGCCTTCTTCTCGATGCCGACCGCCGCGCGGTGGCTGGCGGGAATGGAAATGCGGCCATTGCCGTCCAGCTCCACCGGGGTGGCGGCGCCGACCAGCTTCAGCTGCAGCTGGCGGTGCGCGGCACGGGTGCTGGGCAGCTTGTTGACCTCGTCGCGCACCCGCTCCCACTCCTTGTACGGGTACAGGTAGAGCGAGCCGGCCTCGAACGGGTTGTAGGTGATCACCAGGCGGTTGCCGCACTCGCGCGCGACCAGGTCACGGTAGGCCGTGGGAATGGCCACCCGTCCCTTGTCGTCCACTGTGATGGCGGTCTCGCCTTGGAACACTTCGCTACCCGCATCGGCTGCTGGGGCTATCCACGGAAAACCACGAAACTCCCGGTTTTCCCACTGGCGCCCACCTTAGCACCGCCAACAGGGTTGTCAACAGGCTGTGGAGCGCGAAATCGCCTGTCGCGTCAATGGCTTGCGAAGATGTTCACAGACAAGTTCAAAGGTTTTCCACAAGTCGCTGTTTAGTCTCAAATTTTGAGATTGGGCGGTTTGCGGGACCTGTTAAGGCCGCGTGGAGCCCTGATGGCCGGCCGGCATACGCCCCGGTGCGGAAACCGGGCAATTTGCGCGAATTGCGCAAGGCAGGCATCCCAGGCGATGGGATGCCTGCTCCGGGGGACGGAAAGGTAGGGGCATCAGACATGGCCCCGCCCCCGGACAGGAGGCGGGGCGGGATGGGGGCGGAGCCGGCCGATAAGCCGGGTTCTGTCGTGGACAGTCATTCCTCTAGGCGCCGCGTCACCGCGACGCTCAAGCAACCTACCCGGAGACACCGCGGGCCACGGCATCGTCTCCCTATTTGGTCTTGCTCCCGGTGGGGTTTGCCGTGCCGGCCTGTTGCCAGGCTCGCGGTGCGCTCTTACCGCACCGTTTCACCCTTGCCTGATCCCTTCGCCCTTGCGGGCTCCGGGCCATCGGCGGTCTGCTCTCTGTTGCACTTTCCGTCGGCTCGCGCCGCCCAGGCGTTACCTGGCACCGTGCCCTGTGGAGCCCGGACTTTCCTCGGCATGCTTGCGCATGACGCGACTGTCTGGCCGACTCCGCGGGGACGTATTCTACGGCTTCGCCGTACGAATACCCCACGCTTTGCTGAAGCAAAGCGCGGGCCCCGCGAATCTTCACCTCCAATCCCCCGCCGCTGCCGCGGCGGCCCCCTTACCAAGGGGGCCTGGGGCGAACGGAGCGGTGGCAAGGAGGGGCGTACATGCATATGTGTACCCGGCCGGGGGGCGTGCAGCGGGGTAACCCGGTTCCGGAGCGCCGCGGCTCCGCCCGGAGCCGGCGACTTGCGGCCGCTCCTCCAGCCCTGCACGCAGCCGCGGCTTACTCCCCGGGGCCGGCGCCGTAGAGCGCCTTGCGCGGTGCGCCGGTGATCTCCGCGGCCAGCTTGGCCGCGGTCGATGGCGGCAGCTGCCTGGCCAGGATGGCGTGGACGCGGCGACCTTCGGCCAGCCTGGCGTCGGCATCCTCGCCCACGCCCTGCACCACCAGCACGAACTCGCCCTTGCGCTGGTCCGGATCGTCCTGCACCCGCCGGTGCAGCTCGGCCAGGGTGCCGTCGAGCACGGTCTCGAACAGCTTGGTCAGTTCCCGCGCCAGCACCGCCGGACGCTCCTCGCCGAAAGCCTGGCGCAGGTCGGCCAGCGACTCCTCGATCCGGTGCGAGGACTCGTAGAACACCAGGGTGCGCGGCTCCCCGGCCAGCGCCGCCAGGCGCTCGCGGCGGGCGCTGGCCTTGGCCGGCAGGAAGCCCTCGAAGGCGAAGCGGTCGCTGGGCAGCCCGGCCACGCTCAGCGCGGCAATCAGCGCCGAGGGCCCTGGCACCGGGCTGACCTTCACCCCGGCCGCGCGCGCGGCACGCACCAGGCGGAACCCCGGATCGCTGACCAGCGGCGTGCCGGCATCGCTGACCAGGGCCAGCGACTCGCCGGCCAGCAACCGCGCCACCAGGCGCTCGGCCATCTGCGGCTCGTTGTGCTCGTGCAGCGCGACCAGCGGAGTGGAAATGCCGAAGTGCGCCAGCAGCTGGCCGCTGCGGCGGGTGTCCTCGGCGCAGATCGCCGCCACCTCGCGCAGCACCTGCTGCGCCCGCGGCGAAAGATCGCCGAGGTTGCCGATGGGCGTGGCGACGACATGCAGGGTGGCGGAGGGCATCACGGGTCCGGGCAGCGGGGGAAAGGTAGAATCCTAAGCCCTTTCCGAACCGCCTCCGGCCCAACGGATGGATATGCCGATTCCCGCGACGTCGAAGTCCCCGTCCTTCCGCCCGCGCCTGCTCGCCACCGGCCTGGCCGCGCTGCTGGCCGCCGGTTGCGCCAGCGTCCCGGCCACCACCTCCGCGCCGGAGCATGCCGCGGCCCTCGCCCTGCTGGAGCAGGGACAGGCCCGCGAAGCCGCGACCCGGCTGGAGGCGCAGGCGCAGGCCGCCAGCGGCGCCCGCCGCGAGGCCCTGCTCGCCGATGCCGCCTTCGCCTGGCACGAGGCCGGCGACGCGGCGCGCGCGCGCAGCCTGCTGGCCCAGGTCGACGCGCGCAGGGTGGCCGGCGCCAGCCGCGGCCGCCTGGCCCTGCTTGGCGCCGAACTGGCCATCCAGGACGGACGCCCGGCCGAGGCCGCCGCCGCGCTGGCCGGCGGCGATCCGGCCACGCTGCCGGCGGCGCTGCAGCCGCGCTGGCAGCTGGCCCGCGCGGCCGCGCTGGAGGCAGGCAACGACGCGCGCGGCGCCGCCGCGGCGCGCGCCCGCGCCGACGCCGGCCTGGCCGGCGAGGCGCGGCTGGAGAACCGCCGCCAGATCGACCGCCTGCTGGGCACGCTGGACGACGCCGGCCTGGGCGCATTCGCCGCCGCGCTGCCGGCCGGCGATCCGCTGTACAAGTTTGCCGCCCGGGCCATGGTGCAGCGCGGCCTGCCGCTGCCGCGCCCGCTGGATCCGGGCGAGGGCTGGAATTTCGACTCGCGCCCGCCGGCCGCCGCCGACGGCTACCGCCCGCCGCGCCGCCTGGCGGTGCTGCTGCCGCTGAGCGGACCGCTGGCCACCGCCGCCGCGCCGGTGCGCGATGGCCTGCTGGCCGGCTACTACGGCGAAACCCGGCAGCGCCCGGAGGTCGTGTTCTACGACACCGCCGGCACGCCCGCCGGCGCCCAGGCGGCCTATGCGCGCGCGGTGGCCGAGGGCAGCGACTTCGTGGTCGGGCCGCTGGGCCGCGACGAGGTCGGCGCGGTGTTCCGCGGGCAGGCACTGGAAGTCCCGAGCCTGGCGCTGAACCGCGGCGACGCGCCGCCGCCGCCGGGCCATGCGATGTTCTCGCTGGCGCCGGAGGACGATGGCCTGGCGGCCGCGGACTACCTGCTGGCGCGCGAGCGCCGCAACGTGCTGGTGCTGGCGGGCACCGACGAGAACGCGCTGCGCGCGGTGGAAGCCTTCCGCAGCCGGCTGGCCGACCGCGGCGGCCACATCGCCGCCACCCTGTCGGTGGGCGAGCAGCCGGGCGACCTTGGTGCCGCCCTGGTCGAGGCCGCGGCCGCCGGCGCGGACAGCGTGTTCCTGGCGGTGCGCGGCCCGCAGGCGCGGGCGCTGGCGCCGCAGCTGGCGCTGGCCGGGTTCGCTGCGCGCACCCGGGTCGGCACCTCGCAGCTGGCCTCCGGCACCGGTCGCGCCGAGGAGGACGCGGTGCTCGACGGCATCGTCTATCCCACCGAGGCCTGGGCGACCCGCGGCACCACCGGCCTGCCCGGCGCCAGCCGCGCGGCGGAGATGCTGCCGACCGCACGCGGCCCGGCCGCGCGCCTGTTCGCCTTCGGCTACGACGCCTGGCGCATCAGCGCCTACCTGGAAAGCCTGCTGTCCGGCACCAACGGCCAGCTGCGCGGCGCCACCGGCGACCTGCGCCTGGATGGCTTCGGCAACGTGGTGCGGCAGCCGGCCTGGGCCACCTTCAGCGGCGGCCAGCCGGTCCCGCTGGGGAACTGAGGCCGGCCCCATGCGGCGCCCAGGGACGGGCTCCGGACAGGTCGACCGCCGCGCCCGCGGTGCCCAGGTGGAGGCCGCGGTGCGGACGCGGCTGGAAGCCGCCGGCCTGCGTACGCTGGACCGCAATGTCGGCTACCGCGGCGGCGAGCTCGACCTGGTGATGCGCGACGGCGCCACCGTGGTGTTCGTCGAGGTGCGCTACCGCGCCGGCTCCGCCTTCGGTGGCGGCTTGGCCTCGGTCGATGCCGGCAAGCGCCGGCGCCTGGTCCGCGCCGCGCAGCTGTACCTGGCCG
Source organism: Pseudoxanthomonas sp. SGNA-20 (assembly GCF_003931635.1). NCBI lineage: Bacteria > Pseudomonadati > Pseudomonadota > Gammaproteobacteria > Lysobacterales > Lysobacteraceae > Pseudoxanthomonas > Pseudoxanthomonas sp. SGNA-20. Next base: position 438,377 of record NZ_RRYK01000001.1, read on the forward strand.
GCCATCCACGGCTGGCGGACTGCCCCTGCCGCTTCGACGTGGCCGAGGCCAGCGGCGATCCGGCGGCGCCCTCGATCCGCTGGCTCAAGGATGCGTTCCGCGCGGACGATGCCTGAGCCGCCATGCCTGCGGCCTACAATCCCGGGATGACAACCGCCCTGCCCGCGGCGCTGGACGCCGAACTTTCCGCCCTGCTCGGCCCGCAGGGCTGGCGCACCGACGAGGCCGCGCGCCGCGCCCACGGCGAGGATGATTCGCGGCGCCAGGCCCTGCCCGATGCGGTTGCGGTGCCCGCCGACACGGCACAGGTGGCCGCGGTCGTGCGCGCCTGCCGCGCACATCGCGTGCCGGTGGTCGCGCGCGGCGCCGGCACCGGCACCGCCGCCGGCGCGGTGCCGTTCGCCGGCGGCGTGGTGGTCTCGTTCGCGCGCATGGACCGGATCCTCGACATCCGCCCCGACGACCGCTGCGCGGTGGTCCAGCCCGGCGTGCTCAACGGCGACCTGCAGCAGGCACTGCAGTCGCACGGCCTGTTCTGGGCGCCGGATCCCTCCAGCGCCGAGCGTTGCACCATCGGCGGCAACCTCGCCTGCAATGCCGGCGGCCCGCGCGCGGTGAAATACGGCACCACCCGCGACAACGTGCTGGGCCTGGCGGCGGTGACCGGCACCGGCGAGGTCATCCGCTGCGGCGGCCCCTGGACCAAGGACGCCACCGGCTACGACCTCACCCACCTGATCGTCGGCAGCGAAGGCACCCTGGCCCTGATCGTCGAAGCCACCCTGCGCCTGCTGCCGCGACCGAAGGCGCAGGCCGGCCTGCGCGTGTTCTACCGCGACGCGGCCGGCGCCGCCGCGGCGGTCTCGCGGCTGATGCGCCAGCCGCAGGTGCCGGCGATGCTCGAGTTCATGGACCGCAGTGCGATCGCCCTGCTCCGCCGCAACGGCACGGACGTGCCGGACGCGGGCGCCATGCTGCTGGTCGAGGCCGACGGCGACGAGGACACCCTGCCGCTTGCATTGCAGGCGCTGGCCGATGCCGCCGGAGGCGAAGGCCTGCTGTCGCTGGACGTGGCCATGGACGGCGCCGCACGCGACCGCCTGTGGGCCGCGCGGCGCGCGCTCTCCCCGGCGCTGCGCAGCATCGCGCCGGGCAAGATCAACGAGGACGTGGTGGTGCCGGTGTCGCGCATCCCCGACCTGGTCGCCGCGGTCGAGGCGCTGTCGGCGGAGCATGCGCTGCCGATCGTGGCCTTCGGCCATGCCGGCAACGGCAACCTGCACGTCAACATCATGTACCACCCGGAGGACCCGGACGAGGACGCGCGCGCGCATGCGGCGCTGGAGGCGCTGTTCGCGCAGGTGATCGCCCTGGGCGGCACGCTGTCGGGCGAGCACGGCATCGGCGTGGCCAAGCGCGACTGGATGGACCGCGCCTTCGACGCGGCCACCCTGGCGGCGATGCGCGCAGTGAAGGCGGCGCTGGATCCGGATGGCATCCTCAACCCGGGCAAGGTGCTGCCTCCGGCGCACGGCTGAAACAGCACCCGCAATCGTTGGCCGGCAAGGAGCACGCGTGGACACCAGCCAGTTCGACCGCATCACCATCGGGCAGTTGCGCCAGGCCGGCGGCCTGAAGTGGCGCGCCTTCCCCGACTGCATCGGCGCCTTCGTCGCGGAAATGGACTTCGGCGTGGCCGCGCCGATCCGCCAGGCGCTACACGATGCGGTGGAAGCCGGCCAGCTCGGCTACCTCTCCGCCGCGCCGGTGCGCGCCCTGGCCGAAGCCTGCGCGCAGTGGCAGCGCGCACACCATGGCTGGGAGGTGGAGCCTGCGCAGGTGCGCGCGGTACCGGACGTGCTGGCCGCGCTGGAGATCACGCTGCGCCACTTCCTGCCGGCGGGCGCGCCGGTGGCGTTGCCGATGCCGTGCTACATGCCGTTCGTGCCGCTGCTGGAGCTGCTCGGCAACCCGGTGGTGCCGGTGCCCATGCACCGCGGCCGGGACGAGTGGACGCTGGACGAGGACGCGCTGGAGGCCGCGCTGGCCGGCGGCGCGCGCATGCTGCTGCTGTGCAATCCGCATAACCCGATCGGCAAGGTCTACCCGCGCAAGGAGCTGGAGCGCATCGCCGCGGTCGTCGCCCGCCACGACGCGCGCGTGTTCGCCGACGAGATCCATGCGCCACTGGTGTATCCCGGCGCGCAGCACGTGCCCTATGCCTCGCTCGGCGGGGAAGCCGCACGCCAGGCGATCACCGCTGTTTCCGCGTCCAAGGCCTGGAACCTGGCCGGGATGAAATGCGCGCAACTGGTGTTCACCAACCCTGCCGACCTGGAGGTGTGGCGGCGCATCGGCCACTTCGCCGGCAACAGCACCGCCACCCTGGGCGTGGTCGCGCACACCGCGGCCTGGCGCGAGGGCGATCCCTGGCGGCTGGCGGTGCTGGACTACCTGCGCGGCAACCGCGACCTGCTGGGCCGGCTGCTGGCCCAACTGCTGCCGCGGGTCGGCTACATCGCCCCGCAGGGCACCTACCTGGCCTGGCTGGACTGCCGCGCGCTGGGCCTGGACCAGCCACCGGCGCAGTTCTTCCGCCGCCACGCCCAGGTCGCGCTGACCGATGGCGCCGAATGCGGCGCAGGCGGCGAAGGCCATGTGCGGCTCAACTTCGCCATGCCCCGCCCATTGCTGGAGGAAGCCGTGCGGCGCATGGCCGCGGCGGTGGATGCACGCGGCTGAGGCCGCTCAGCCGAAATGCTCGTAGCCGGCGCGTGGCGGCTGCCACGGCTGGCCTTGCGCCTCCAGCGCGCGCACGCCCTGGCCGGCGACGATGCGGCCGATGCGGCTGGCGTCGACGCCCACCTGCTCCAGCGCCAGCTGGACCTGTTCGCGCAGGTTCGCCGGCGCGGTGAAGCAAAGCTCGTAATCGTCGCCGCCGGTGGCCTGCAGCACCCGTGAAGCGTCGCCGAAAACTTCGCGCAGCGCGGCCGATGCGGGCAGCGCATCCAGCCGCACCTCGGCGCCGACGCCACTGCGCGCGCAGACATGGCCCAGGTCGGCCAGCAGCCCATCGGAGATATCGACGCAGGCATGGGCCAGGCCCAGCAGGGCGCGGCCGGCTTCCACCCGCGGCGTGGGCCGCGCCAGGCGCGAATCGAGCGCCGCACGCGCGCTTGATGCCACCTCGCCGGCAGGCGCCGGTCCCGGGACATGCCCGCCCAGCACCAGCGCCCCGGCGGCCTCGCCAGGCGTGCCGGTGACCCAGATATCGTCCCCCACCCGCGCGCGGTCGCGGCGCAGGGCGGCGCCCTGCTCGACCAGGCCCATCGCGGTCACGCCGATCGACAGCGGGCCGCGGGTGGTGTCGCCGCCGACCAGGGCGATGCCATGGCGACCGGCCAGGTCCAGGAATCCGTCGACAAAGGCCCCGACCCACGCGGCGTCTGCACGCGGCAGCGAGAGCGAAAGCGTGCACCACGCCGGCTTCGCCCCCATCGCGGCCAGGTCGGACAGGTTCACCGCCAGGGCCTTCCAGCCGATATCGGCGGCCGCGGTCCCGGCCGGGAAATGCACGCCCTCGTTGAGGGTATCGGCAGTCACCACCAGGGCATGGCCCGGCGGCGGCTGCAGCAGCGCGGCATCGTCGCCGATGCCCAGCAGCACGTCGGCGCGCGTGGCGGCGCGCTCGCGGATCAGCCCGATCAGGTCGAACTCGGCCATGGCGGCTCCGGCGTGCAGGACGGGCGCGCCGCCGGCGGCGCGCACCGGGAATGGCTCAGCGGCCGCCGCGCGAGGCCTGCACTTCGGCCGCGCGCCACTGCGCGCTGGCGCGGTCGAGCACGCCGTTGACGTAGGTGTGGCCGTGCTCGGAACCGAAGCGCTTGGCGATCTCGATCGCCTCGTTGATCACCACCCGGTACGGCACGTCCTGGCGGTGCAGCAGCTCGTACGCGGCCAGGCGCAGCACGGCGCGCTCGATCGCGTCCACTTCCTCCACGCCGCGGTCCAGGTGCGGGGCCAGGGCCTCGTCCAGGCTGGCGCGGTGCGCGAGCACGCCGGTGACCAGGTCCTCGAAATAGGCCAGGTCGGCGATCTCGTGCGCCTGCTCGTGGGCGAACTGGGCAATCACCTGCTGCGCATTGCCGCCGGAGATCTGCCAGGCATAGATGGCCTGCAGCGCACGGCGGCGCGCGCGCGCGCGCAGGACCGGATCGACGCCGGTGCGGGAACGGAACGGACGGTTCATGGCAGGCGCTCCAGCAGGTTGACCATTTCCAGCGCGGCCATCGCCGCTTCCTCACCCTTGTTGCCGTGGCTGCCGCCGGCGCGGGCCTCGGCATCCTCGAACCGCTCCACCGCCAGCACGCCGTTGAGCACCGGCACGCCGGTGTCCAGGGCCACGCGCATCAGGCCCTCGGCGCACAGGTCGGCGACGTGCTCGTAGTGGCGGGTATCGCCGCGGACCACGCAGCCCAGGGCGATGATCGCGGCGTGGGTGCCGGCGTTGGCCAGCTTGCGCGCGGCCATGGGCAGTTCCCAGGCGCCGGGCAGGCGGACCACATCCACCGCGTCCTCGGGCACGCCATTGTCGGCCAGGCTGCGGCGGGCACCGGCCACCAGGGCGTCGGTGATGCGCGCATTCCAGCGGCTGGCCAGGATCGCGAAGCGGGCGCCGGCAGGCACGCGCAGGTCGCCTTCGTACAGGGTCATGGTTCGGGGATCCTCAGGGGTCGCACAGTTTACCGGACATGGCCGCCCGGGGCCGCGGGCGGCCGCATTGGCGCTAGGGGGACAGGTACTCGACGACTTCCAGGCCGTAGCCGGCCAGGCCCACCTGGCGGCGCGGGGTGCCAAGCACGCGCAACCGGCCCAGGCCGAGGTCGGCCAGGATCTGGGCGCCGGCGCCGTTGCGCCGCCACTGGCCCACGTCCCTGGGATCGCGGCGGGCCTCCGGCTCGGCGCGCAACCGCGCCAGCAGGGCCTCGGGATCGCGCGGGGCCGACAGCACCACCATCACCCCCTGCCCCTCGGCGGCGATCGCGCGCAGGGCGTCGGTGCCGGCCACGCCGAAGTCCTCGCGCCGCCAGTGCAGCAGGTCGGCCAGCGGGTTCTCCACCTGCACGCGCACCAGGGTCGGGGTGTGGCGGTCCGGCGTGCCGCGGACCAGGGCGAAGTGCAGTTCGTGGGCGATGCGGTCGCGGTAGGTGACCAGGCGGAACGGACCGAACTCGGTGTCGATGTCGCGCTCGTCCACCCGCTCGACCGTGTGCTCGTTGGCCAGGCGCCAGGCGATCAGGTCGGCGATCGAGCCGATCTTCAGCCCGTGCTGGCGCGCGAACTCCTCCAGCTGCGGGCGCCGGGCCATGGTGCCGTCGGCGTTCATGATCTCCACCAGCACGCCGGCCGGCTCCAGCCCGGCCAGCATCGGCAGGTCGCTGGCCGCCTCCGTGTGGCCGGCGCGGGTGAGCACGCCGCCGGGCTGGGCGATCAGCGGGAACACGTGGCCCGGCTGGCTCAGGTCCGAGGGCTTGGCGTCCGGGCGCACCGCGGTGCGGATGGTGTGGGCGCGGTCGTAGGCGGAGATGCCGGTGGTCACGCCCTCGGCCGCCTCGATGCTGACCGTGAAGTTGGTATGGAACTGCGCGGTGTTGCGCTGGACCATCGGCGCCAGGCCCAGCTGCGCGCAGCGCTCGCGGGTCAGCGACAGGCACACCAGGCCGCGGGCATGGGTGACCATGAAGTTGATGTCGGCCGGGCGCACCAGCTCGGCGGCCATGATCAGGTCGCCCTCGTTCTCGCGGTCCTCGTCGTCGACGATGACCACCATGCGCCCGGCGCGGATCTCCTCCAGCAGCTCGGGGATCGTGGCGAAGTTCATGCCGGCTCCCCGCGCGCGCCCAGCAGGCGCTCGACGTAGCGCGCCACCAGGTCGATCTCCAGGTTCACCGCCTCGCCCACCCGCGTTTCGGCGAAGCGGGTATGGGCCACGGTGTGCGGGATCAGCGCCACCTCGAAGCCCTCGCCGTCGACCTCGTTGACGGTCAGGCTGACGCCGTCGACGCAGATCGAACCCTTCTTCGCGACGTACCTCAGCAGGGGCGCGGGCGCGGCGAAGCGCCAGCGCTGGGCGCGCGCGTCCTCGTGCACCGACACCACCCGCCCGATGCCGTCGACGTGGCCGCTGACCAGGTGCCCGCCCAGGCGGTCGGACGGGCGCATGGCCCGCTCCAGGTTCAGCGCCGCGCCCACGGGCAGCTCGCCCAGGGTGGTCAGGGACAGTGTTTCGGTGGAAGCGTCGGCCTGGAAGCCCTGCGCGTCGAACGCGACCACGGTCAGGCACACGCCGTTGACCGCGATGCTCTCGCCCAGGCGCACGTCGCCGCCGCCGGAGCCGAGCCACGGCAGGGTGCCGGTGGCGAAGCTGAAGCGGACGTCGCCGCCGCGCGGCTCGCGCGCGGCCAGGCGGCCCACGCCCTCGATGATCCCGGTGAACATCAGTGCAGTCCTCCGTGGCGACGCGCGCGCGCCGGCGCGGCATGGAGGAGGGTGGTCGGTTGCAGCATGGAGCGTCTCCCGCGTTCGATGGCGAAAAACGTCCAGGGGCAAAAAGCACGCACACCCGGTCCTTGCGGCCGGGCGCGGCGTCTTCTCTCATCCGGACTCTAGGGCGCGACCTGCGCGCCACAACCGTCGGCTCCGGCATTGGACCGGATCTGCTGACCCTCCGGATGGCCGGAGGCGCTCGCGGGCTCGCGCCTGTCCCGTTGCCGGGAACGGCGCCTACCGCCGGTGGGGAATTCCACCCCGCCCTGAAGACGTTTGGTTCTGTACTGGCTGCCGGCCAGGCCGGCGGTGGGATTCTACCACCCTGCCCGCCAGGCCCCGCGGCAACGGCGGGACGCAGCGTCGCGGCGCGCTCAGTCCCGGGCCGGGCGCAGCAGCAGGCGGCGGTCCTCGCCCACCATCACCGACTCGACCAGTTGCAGGCGCAGGCGCTGGGCCATGGCCTCGATCCCCAGCCCCGCGAACAGCGGCCGCGCGGTATCGCCCAGGAGCAGCGGTGCCTGGTACAGCAGCAGCTCGTCGACCAGGCCGGCGCGCAGCAGCGCCCCGCACAGGGCCGGGCCTGCCTCGACCTGGACCTCGTTGATGTCGCGCGCCGCCAGCAGCCGCAGCGCGGCCTCCAGGTCCAGGCGGCCATCACGCAGCGGCACCGCGGCGAACTCCGCGTCCAGGCCCGGCGGCGGCACCGCGTCCGGGCCGTGCAGGTAGAGCGTGGGCGCCGAGCCGTCGCGCACCCTGGGCATGGCCAGGCTGCGCAGGCGGCTGTCGAGCACCACCCGCAGCGGTGGCTGGAACGGGGTGTCGTCGCCCAGGCGCACGGTCAGCGCCGGATCGTCGGCCAGCACGGTGTCCGCACCAGTGAGGATCGCGCCGCTGCGCGCCCGCCAGCACTGCACATCGGCGCGCGCGGCCGCGCCGGTGATCCACTTGGACTCGCCGCTGGCCATCGCGGTGCGTCCGTCGAGGCTGGCGGCAAGCTTCACGCGCACCCATGGCCGGCCACGGGTGAAGCGCGACAGGAAGCCGCGGTTGAGTTCGCGCGCCTGCCGCTCCAGCAGCCCGGATGCCACCGCGATACCCGCGGCCTGCAACCGGGCGAAACCGGCGCCATCGACCCGCGGGAACGGATCGCGCATGGCCGCCACCACCCGTGCCACGCCGGCGGCGACCAGTGCCTCGGCACACGGCGGCGTGCGGCCATGGTGGGCGCAAGGCTCCAGGGTGACGTAGGCGGTACCGCCGCGCGCACGATCACCGGCCTCGCGCAGGGCGAACACCTCGGCGTGCGGCTCGCCGGCGCGCGGATGCCAGCCCTCGCCGACCACCTGGCCGCCGTTGGCGACCACGCAGCCGACCACGGGGTTGGGCCGCGCGGTGTACTGGCCACGCGCGGCCAGCTGCAGCGCGCGCGCCATGCAGGCATGGTCGAAGGCGTCGAAGAGGTCGTTCATGGATGTTCCCTGCAGTCGATCGCAAGCACGTGCACCTCCAGCGGCCCCAGGCGCAGCAGCTCGTGCTCGCGCCAGCCCAGCGTGCGGTACCAGCCGGCGATGTCGGGCTTGCAGTACAGGTGGAGGACCTGCGTGCCCAGCGACCCGGCCTCGGCCACCGCGCGCGCCACCAGGGCGCGGCCGACGCCGGCGCCGCGCGCCTCCGGCCGCACGTACAGGCTGGCCAGCCAGGGCGAGTACTGCGGGATGTGCGGATGGTCCTCGGCCAGCAGGCTCACCGAGCCCAGCCAGTCGCCGGCCCCGTCCAGGGCAACCAGGGTCGAGGGGATGGTGGCGGCCCGGTCGTGCGCACGCAGTTCGGCCAGCGCCTGCGCCACCGTCCAGTCCGGCAGCAGCGTGCCGAAGGCCCGCACGTGGGCCGCCGCCAGCGCAGCGGCGTGCTGCGGATGCGCGGCGAGCCAGTCGATGCGCACCGGAGTGCTCAGCGCTTCTTCGCCCGTTCGGCGACGCGCCCCTGGCCGGGCGTGACCACGCCGGCCGCTTCCAGCAGCGGCAGCTGCTCGCTCGAGGGCAGGCCGCGCTCCAGCTTCTCGATCTCCTCGCGGAAATCGTCCACGTCCTGGAAGCTGCGGTAGACCGAGGCGAAGCGCACGTAGGCCACGTGGTCGAGCTTGCGCAGCTCGTCCATCACGAATTCGCCGATGCGCCGCGACGGCAGCTCGCGTTCGCCGCTCATGCGCACCGCATGCACCACGGCGCGCACCGCGGCCTCGACCTGCTCCTCGGCCACCGGGCGCTTCTGCAGCGCGCGGTCGAAGCCCTGGCGCAGCTTCTTGGCGTCGAACTGCTCGCGGCGGCCGTCGCTCTTGATGATCGACGGCAGCTTCAGCTCGACCGTTTCCAGGGTGGAGAAGCGCTCTCCGCAGGCCTCGCATTCGCGGCGGCGGCGGATGGTGGCGCCGTCCTCGGACACGCGCGAGTCGATCACGCGGGTGTCGTTGTGCTGGCAGAAGGGGCAATGCATGGGTGTTCCTCAGCGGGCGCGGCCCGCGCGCGGCTTGCTGGCCATGGGCGCGCCGGCCGCGGCGGCCGCCGCCACGGGCATCGCCGGGTCCCGGGCGGCGACCGCCCGGGACCGGCCGCGGTTCAGCCGTAGACCGGGTACTTGCGGCACTGCTCGGTGACCTTCGCCTTGACGGCTTCGATCACGCTGTCGTCGTTCGGCGCGTCGAGCACGTCGGCGATCCAGTTGGCCAGGTCGATGCAATCCTGCTCGGTGTAGCCGCGGGTGGTCACCGCCGGGGTGCCCAGGCGCAGGCCCGAGGTCACGAACGGCGAGCGCGGGTCGTTGGGCACCGAGTTCTTGTTGACGGTGATGTGGGCGCGGCCCAGCGCGGCCTCCGCGTCCTTGCCGGACACGTCCTTGCCGATCATGTCCACCAGCATCAGGTGGTTCTGGGTGCCGCCGGAGACGATCTTGTAGCCGCGCGCGATCAAGGTGTTGGCCATGGCCTGGGCGTTCTTCACCACCTGCTGCTGGTAGGCCTTGAACTCCGGCTCCAGCGCTTCCTTGAACGCCACGGCCTTGGCCGCGATCACGTGCATCAGCGGACCGCCCTGGATGCCCGGGAACACGATCGACTGCAGCTTCTTGGAGATGTCCTCGAACTTGTCGCCCGCGCCCCCGGCGGAGGCCAGGATGATGCCGCCGCGCGGGCCGCGCAGGGTCTTGTGGGTGGTCGAGGTGACCACGTGCGCGTGCGGCAGCGGGTTCGGGTACACGCCGGCGGCGACCAGGCCGGCGACGTGGGCCATGTCCACGAACAGGTAGGCGCCGACCTTGTCGGCGATGGCGCGGAAGCGCGCCCAGTCGACCACCTGCGAATAGGCGGAGAAGCCGGCCACCACCATCTTCGGCTTGTGCTCCACGGCCAGGCGCTCGACCTCGTCGTAGTCGATCAGGCCCTGGTCGTCCACGCCGTACTGGATGGCGTTGAAGATCTTGCCGGAGGCGTTGACCTTGGCACCGTGGGTCAGGTGGCCGCCATGGGCCAGCGACATCCCCAGGATGGTGTCGCCCGGCTGCAGGAGGGCGAAGTAAACCGCCTGGTTGGCCTGCGAGCCGCTGTGCGGCTGCACGTTGGCGTAGTCGGCGCCGAACAGCTGCCTGGCGCGGTCGATGGCCAGCTGCTCGGCCACGTCGACGTACTCGCAGCCGCCGTAGTAGCGCTTGTGCGGATAGCCCTCGGCGTACTTGTTGGTCAGCACGCTGCCCTGGGCCTCCAGCACGCGCGGGCTGGCGTAGTTCTCGCTGGCGATCAGCTCGACATGGTCCTCCTGGCGGCGGGCCTCGTCGGCGATGGCCTGGGCCAGTTCGGGGTCGTAGGACGCAATACGGGCATCACGCGAGTACATCGGCGGCTCCAGCAGGCAGGAAAAAGGGGAAAGGCCGGCCAATTGTATGCCGGCCGCCGCCCCGGCGCCCGTACCGCGGCGGACGCGGCGGCCGCAAACGCAACCGGCCACCCGAGGGTGGCCGGCTGGCGGTCCATACGCCCCTCCGGGGGCATGGCTCAATGGTGCAGGATCAGGTCGGCGATGATGCCGGTGGCGATCGCCACCAGGAGCATGTTGCCGTGGTCGTCGCGCACCCAGTGGTGGCCGTGCGGCGGCGGGCGCAGGTGGTAGTGGGAGTAGTCGTGCACCACGTAGACCGGGCCGTGGTAGTGGTCGTGGAAGCGCTGGCCGCGGGCCCAGACGTGGCGCGGCGGCGGGGGCGGCGCCGGGCGGTGGTGGACCACGACCCGCGGCGGCGCGTGGTGGTGCCCGGGGCGGTAATGGGAACGGTTGTCGCGGCGGTGGTGCGCCGGGCCGCGGTCGTGGCCCCGGTTCCAGCCATGGCGGTCATGGTGGCGGTCACCGGCCGCTTCGGCCTGGGGGACCGCTGCGCCGAGGCCCAGCACGACCGCGACGGTCAGGGCGATCAGGTGGGTGCGCTTCATGGGGCGGCTCTCCCGCTGTGGTGACGCCTCCATCTTGCTCACGCCGCCTGAACGGATCGCCCCGCGAAACCGGTTCCAGCCGGGTCCGCGCCGCGCGCGTTCAGGATCCAGCCAGCCGCCGGCGGCGCCCGGCAGGCGCCCCGGCGGCGGGCTATAATTCGCGATTCCCCAGATTCCTACGCCGCCTGCCCGCCGGGCCAGGCGGATTGCGCACGGAGAGACCATGTCCTCGCAGTACATCTACACCATGAACCGGGTCAGCAAGGTGGTCCCGCCCAAGCGGCAGATCATCAAGGACATCTCGCTGAGCTTCTTCCCGGGGGCCAAGATCGGCCTGCTGGGCCTCAACGGCGCCGGCAAGTCCACCGTGCTGCGGATCATGGCCGGCGTGGACACCGATTACGAGGGCGAGGCCCGCCCGCAGCCGGGGATCAAGGTCGGCTACCTGCCGCAGGAGCCGCAGCTGGATCCGGAGCACACCGTGCGCGAGGCGGTCGAGGAAGGCGTGGGCGAGATCCTGCAGGCGCAGAAGCGCCTGGACGAGGTCTACGCCGCCTACGCCGAGGAAGGCGCCGACTTCGACGCCCTGGCCAAGGAGCAGGAGCGCCTGGAGGCGATCCTCGCCAGCGGCGACGCCCACACCCTGGAGCAGCAGCTGGAAGTGGCCGCCGACGCCCTGCGCCTGCCGCCGTGGGACGCGAAGATCGGCAACCTGTCCGGCGGCGAGAAGCGCCGCGTGGCCCTGTGCCGCCTGCTGCTGCAGAAGCCGGACATGCTGCTGCTGGACGAGCCGACCAACCACCTGGACGCCGAGTCGGTGGAGTGGCTGGAGCAGTTCCTGCAGCGCTACACCGGCACCGTGGTGGCCGTGACCCACGACCGCTACTTCCTCGACAACGCCGCCGAGTGGATCCTCGAGCTGGACCGCGGCCGCGGCATCCCGTGGAAGGGCAACTACACCGAGTGGCTGCAGCAGAAGGAAGAGCGACTCAAGCAGGAAGAGAACCAGGAGAAGGCGCGCCAGAAGGCGATCGCCAAGGAGCTGGAGTGGGCGCGCCAGAACGCCAAGGGCGGCCGCTCCAAGGGCAAGGCGCGCCTGGCCCGCCTGGAGGAGCTGCAGTCGGTCGAGTACCAGAAGCGCAACGAGACCAACGAGATCTTCATCCCGCCGGGCGAGCGCCTGGGCAACAACGTCATCGAGTTCCGCAACGTCTCCAAGCGCTTCGGCGACCGCCTGCTGATCGACGACCTGAGCTTCATCGTGCCGCCGGGCGCGATCGTCGGCATCATCGGCCCCAACGGCGCCGGCAAGTCGACCCTGTTCAAGATGATCACCGGGCAGGAGCAGCCGGATTCGGGCCAGATCATCATCGGCCCGACCGTGAACCTGGCCTACGTGGACCAGAGCCGCGACGCGCTGGACCCGGACAAGACCGTGTTCGAGGAAGTGTCCGGCGGGCTGGACATCCTCAACATCAACGGCGTGGAGATCCAGTCGCGCGCCTACATCGGCCGCTTCAACTTCAAGGGCCAGGACCAGCAGAAGCGGGTCGGCTCGCTGTCCGGCGGCGAGCGCGGCCGCCTGCACATGGCCAAGACCCTGCTGCAGGGCGGCAACGTGCTGCTGCTGGACGAGCCGTCCAACGACCTGGACATCGAGACCCTGCGTGCGCTGGAAGACGCGCTGCTTGAGTTCCCGGGCAACGCCTTCGTGATCTCCCACGACCGCTGGTTCCTGGACCGCATCGCCACCCACATCCTCGCCTTCGAGGGCGACTCGCACGTGGAGTTCTTCCAGGGCAACTACCGCGAGTACGAGGAGGACAAGAAGCGCCGCCTCGGCGACGATGCCGGCCCCAAGCGCCTGCGCTTCAAGGCCCTGAAGTAAGCTTCCACCGGCCGCCCCGCGCGGCCGGTGCCTTTTCCAGCCCCCGCCAGGCCGGAGCCTGCCCATGTCCCTGCCCGAACGCCTGTTCAAGCTGAGCGAGCACGGCACCAGCACGCGCACCGAGGTGCTGGCCGGCCTGACCACCTTCCTGACGATGTCCTACATCGTCTTCGTCAACCCGGCGATCCTGGCCACCACGGGCATGGACCCGGGCGCGGTGTTCGTGGCCACCTGCCTGGCCGCGGCGCTGGGTTCGGCGGTGATGGCGCTGGCGGCCAATTTCCCGGTGGGCATGGCCCCGGGCATGGGCCTGAACGCGTTCTTCGCCTTCACCGTGGTCGGCGCCGCCGGCCTGCCCTGGGAGCAGGCGCTGGCGGCGGTGCTGCTGTCGGGCATCGTGTTCCTGCTGCTGACCGTGACCGGGGTGCGCCGCTGGCTGGTGGACGGCATCCCGGTGTCGCTGCGCAGCGCGATCGTGGCCGGCATCGGCCTGTTCCTGGCGATCATCGCCTTGCAGAAGTCCGACGTGGTGATCGGCGACGCCGACACCCTGGTGCGGCTGGGGCCGATGACCGAGCCGGAACCGCTGCTGGCACTCGGCGGCTTCCTGCTGATCGCCGTCCTCGAGGCACGTCGGGTCCGCGGCGCCATCCTCATCGGCATCCTCGCCGTCACCGCCACCGCATGGGCCATGGGCCTGGTGCAATGGAACGGCCTAGTCTCGCTGCCCCCGAGCCTGGAGCCGACCTTCCTCAAGCTCGACCTGCCCGGCCTGCTGCACTGGGAGGAAGGCGCCGGCTGGTCGGTGCTGCTGCAGGTGGTGCTGGTGTTCGTGCTGGTGGAGGTGTTCGACGCCACCGGCACCCTGTACGGCGTGACCAGCCGCGCCGGCCTGCTGAAGCTGGCGGACGGGCAGAAGCGCTTCGGCCGCGCACTGCTGGCCGACAGCACCGCGATCCTGGCCGGTTCGCTGCTGGGCACCAGTTCCACCACCGCCTACGCCGAGAGCGCCTCCGGCGTGCAGGTCGGCGGCCGCACCGGCCTGGTCGCCCTGGTGGTGGCGGCGCTGTTCCTGGCGGCACTGCTGTTCTCGCCGCTGGCGGCGATGGTGCCCCCCTACGCCACCGCGCCGGCGCTGCTGTACGTGGCCGGGCTGATGCTGCGCGAGCTGGTGGAGATCGAGTGGAGCGAGCTGACCGAGGCGGTGCCGGCGGCGCTGTGCGCGCTGGCCATGCCCTTCACCTACTCCATCGCCAACGGCCTGGCCTTCGGCTTCATCGCCTACGCGGTGCTGAAGGCCGGTACCGGCCGCTGGCGCGAGGTGCATCCGGCGGTGTGGCTGGTGGCCGGCTTGTTCGCGCTGCGCTACGCGCTGGCCTGAGCCGGGGCCCGTGCGCGGGATGGCCGGGGCTCCTTCGCGCCGGAGTCCGGTGCGCGCGCTTGCGCACCAGGCATCCCGCCCCGCCGTCACGCCTGTGCCGCCAGCCGTGCCCGCTTGCGCGCCACCAGGCGGCCGACGTTGTGCAGCGAGGCCAGCATCAGATAGGCGCCCTCCAGCCAGCCGCTGCGGTGCAGCGACGCCACCTCTGCGTCGGCAGCGTCGCCAGCCGCGCGCGGTCGATCGCGTGGAAGCCGGTCAGCCGCCCGGACGTGGTGGCGTCGAACTGCAGTTCCAGCTCCACCGGCTGGATCAGTCCGAGCACGCCTGTGCCGCCAGCCGTGCCCGCTTGCGCGCCACCAGGCGGCCGACGTTGTGCAGCGAGGCCAGCATCAGATAGGCGCCCTCCAGCCAGCCGCTGCGGTGCAGCGACGCCACCTCTGCGTCGGCAGCGTCGCCAGCCGCGCGCGGTCGAGCGCGTGGAAGCCGGTCAGCCGCCCGGACGTGGTGGCGTCGAACTGCAGGTCCAGCTCCACCGGCTGGATCAGTCCGAGCCGGTCGAACTCGGCGTACATCCGCCACGCCGCCTGCACCCCGTCGTGGATCCCGCGCAGCACCCGGATGACGTACTCCAGGTACGGGCTCTACCCGCCCTGCGGCAGGAACACGGGCACGCCATCCGGCGCGCCCACCCGCGGGTGGTCCAGGTCGACGTGGACCACCGGCTCGAGGATTTCCCGGCCGTGCTCGACCCGCGGCTGGAACCCGATCAGGAACGGGCCCTTGGCGACGTAACCGGGCAGGTAGGCCGCTTCCCAGCATCCATCCTGCAGCAACAGGTTCTCGTCCCGGTCGAATCCGAGCAGGGCGAACGCCTCCCACCCGGAGTCGTCGGCATTGCGCTTGAGCAGGATCGGGTAATCCCGCAGCAGTTCGGAGAACTCTGTGGGGAACGCCGGGACCGCGCCCACCGCATCACCGAACTGCGGGCCGTGCCCCAGCGCCACCCTGAGGTCGCGGTGGGCCTCGTTTGTCCAGCAGCTCGTAACGCGCCATTCCCCCTCCTGCCCTTCGTCCACGCCGGAACCGGCACGGGCGCCCCGCCCTCCGGTCCGCGCCCGTGCAGGGGGCCGCTGCCCGCGCAGCGGCCCCGCGCCAAACCGGCGCTCACCCGCCAGGATCAGAACTTGTAGCGCACGCCCAGCATGTAGCGCGGTGCCTGGTCGACCAGGCGCACGATCTGGCTGCCAGTACGGCCGTGCCAGCGCACGTCCTCGCCGGTCAGGTTGATCGCCTCCAGGCTGAAGGCCCACTGGTCGTCGAGCTGGTAGGTGACGCTCAGGTCGATCTGGTCGTACTCCTCCACGTAGTACGGGTTGTGCGAGGCGTCGTCCTGGTTGCTGAGGATCAGGTACTCGTCGCGCCAGTTCCACGCCAGGCGGGCCGACCACCCGTACTTCTCGTACATCAGCATCAGGTTGGCGGTGTCGCTGAGGCCCAGCAGGGCGAACTGCTCGGCGACGGACGCGTTGTTGAAGCCGACGTCGCCGTTGACGATGGTGTAGTTGGCGTAGATGCCGAAGCCGGTGTCGCCGAAGAAGTACTGGCCGGCCAGTTCCCAGCCGTTGAGCTTGGCGGTGTGCTGGTTGACCGGCCGGCTGATGTTGAACTCGTACAGCGGGTCGGTCGGCAGGCCCTCGATGTCGTAGCGGCTTTCCATCTCCAGCGCCTGGCTGCCGTTGTAGGCCGCCAGCCCCCCGGTCTCGGTGGCGTTGCGCAGCATGGCCAGGGCGGTGAACAGGTTGGTGTCGCTGGCCGCGCAGGCGCTGTCGGGATTGCCGCCGGCCGCCTGCACCTGGGCCACGCAGTCCGCGCTGTCCAGGAACGCCAGCGCCGCCAGCGCATCCGGGCCCGAGGTCGGGTCGGTCAGGTCGTACATCGTGCCCCTCTCGACCGCGGTACCCAGGAAGTTGTTGACCGACTTGTTCCAGTAGGTCGCGCTCAGGTAGCTGGCATCGGCGAAGTACCACTCCAGGGCCAGGTCGACGTTGTTGGACTCCAGCGGCCGCAGCTTGGTGTTCTGTGCGTCGGCCGAGCCACGGCTGGATTCGTTCAGCAGCACCGAGCCATTCGGGCGGTTCACGTTGCCGGGGCCGGCGGCCAGGCTGGTGAACGGCGCGCGGGCGATGGTGCGGCCGAAGGAGGCGCGGCCCTTCAGGGTATCGGTGAAGTCGATCGAGAAATCCAGGTTCGGCAGGATGTAGCTGTAGCTGTTCGTGTCCCTGTACACCGTCGCGTCGCCCGGAGCGCCGTCCTTGATCTGGAAGTCGTTGTTGGACTGCCAGTTGATGGCCGCGCGGTTGGCCACCACGTTGACCGCCTCCACGTCGGTGGTCTCGTAGCGCAGGCCGAGCCGGGTGTTCACCGGCCGGCCGGCAAGCTGGCCCTCCAGGTCCACCTGGAAATACGCCGCGTGGGTCTTCTCCTCAACCATGCTGTTGGTGTTGAGGATCGGGTTGAGCCCGATGTCCGAGCCGTAGACGTCCCGCGCCCACTCCGCCAGCGCGCCGGCATTCCCGCGGAAGCCGCTGCGGAACGCGCCCGGGGCGCTGAAGTCGTCGAACATGCCGACCACGTCGTACGGGGTCAGCAGGCCCATCAGCCCGTTCTGCACGTCGCTGGCGACGTTGTCCACGCTCCAGTTGCCGAGCGTGTTGAAGTTCTCGGAATTGTTCTGCTGGCGCAGGGTGACCGTGGAGCTGTCCACGCCGAACTGGAAGCGGCCGTCGTCGAACACCCATTCGCCGTCGATGCGGCCCTGCTTGATCTCCGACTCCTGGCGCTGGGCGTTGATGCGCAGGACCTGGGAGCCGACCTGGCCCTCCTGCCAGGGCGGGTTGACCTGGCCGTTGGTGCCGGCCTGGGCGTCGGCCAGGGTCGGGTACCAGGTACGCGTGCCGATCGGCAGGCCGTTGTTGAACCGCAACTCCTGGGCATAGTGGCCGCCGCAGTTGGGTGCACCGGTGCCGACGCAGTTGTTGGTGCCGGCCACGCTGACGTACAGCGCGCCGCCGCCGGTCAGCGGGTCGTTCGGCTTGCTCTCGGTCTTGGAGTTGTGGGCGTCGAAGCTCAGGCGCAGGCTGTCGTTGACCCGCCAGTCGACGTTGAGGCCGATCTGGTTGAACTCGTACTTCTGCGCGTTGCGCTGCTGCTCCATGCCGAAGTCCTTGAACGGCGAGGAGCCGGCGGTGGAGATCTCGCGGATGTAGACCGGGGTGGCGATCGCGCCGCTGCGGTCGAACTCGACGTGCGTGTAGGCGTCGTTCTGCAGCCACATGCCCATCTCGCCGCGCTTTTCGGTGATCTCGTTGGTCGAGTGGGTGTAGTCCAGGGTGAACACGACGTCGTCGTTGGGCGCGAACTACAGCACGGCCTGCGCGTTGACGCGCTCGCGCTGGAAGTCCGAGAACGCGTAGCGGATGTCGTTCGGCCGCGCGTACAGCTCACCCACCTCCGGGGCGTTGACCACGGCGGGGTTGCCGGGCATCGAGCCGGTCCATTCCTGCACGTTCCATGCGTTCTCGGTGGCTTGGGTCGAGCCGGCGCGGCGCTTCTGCTGGCTGGCGCTCAGGCTGATGCCCCAGGTCCTGTCCGGATTGGCGTAGCTGAAGATGCCGGACACTTCCGGGGTGATGTCGGTGCCGAACGGCTGCGACTTGTCGTAGACGCCCTTGACGCCGGCGCTGGCGACCACCTCGCCGCCGCGGTTGTTGAACGGACGCGCGGTGAGGATGTTGATGGTGGCGCCGATGCCGCCGGAGGGAACATGCGCCTGGCCGGTCTTGTAGACCTCCAGGCCGCTGACCGCCTCCGACGCCAGCTGCGCGAAGTTGAACGCGCGGGTACCACCGTCCACGCCGCCCACTGCCACCTGCCCGGGCGATCCGAACGCGTCCGCGCCGGGGACCTGGCGGCCGTTGAGGGTGACCATGTTGAACTGCGGGCCGAAGCCGCGCGCGGTGACCTGGGCGCCTTCGCCGTCGCGGCGCTCGATCGAGATGCCGGTGATGCGTTGCAGGGACTCTGCAAGGTTGGTGTCGGGGAACTTGCCGATGTCCTCGGCGCTGACCGCGTCCACGATGCCCGCGGAATCTCGCTTGATGTTCATCGCCTGGTCGAGGCTGCTGCGCAGGCCGGTGACCTGCACGGCGTCGAGCTGGGTTGCATCCTGCGCGTCCTGCGCGAACGCCGGGTTGACCACGATCATGCCGCCGACGACGGTGAACATCGCCCGCGAGCGGAACTTCTTCAGCTTATGGTTCATTGGGGGGAGTCCTTGGCACTGGGGGTTGGCGGCTATCCGGCGTGCGCTGGCGCGTGCGGACCGGGGGTGGCCGCCGTTACGCCGATAGACAGCGCTGGACATCGGGAACGCATGTACATCCTGGTACCTCCATCTCTCGGGCTTGCGAACGGGTGGCGTCCTTCGACCTCCGGCTCCGGTCCGGACGGCGCGTGCCGGCCGTGCTGGCTCGCCAGCTGCGGGACGGACTGCCTGGTCGGCGATCGGGATGGGCGCATTCTTCCGCGCGCCACTGCGCTGACAGGTGCCTTTCGATCGACCTGCGCGGCGGGCGCCTGTCAACGCGGGGCGAAGGGATAACAGCTGTCCTGCAGTGTGTCCAAGCACGGCGCGGCGTTATTGACGCTTGCTATCGCGGCATCCGCACGGAAGCACGAGCCTGCGGTTCGGCGCTGCAAGCGATGCTTGCGAGCGCCCGCCATGCGGCCGCTTGCTGCCGGCGCCGCGGCATTTCAAAACGACATGGCAATCAGCGCATTTGCGGAATACGCATGTGTATGCACGCCGCTGCTGCCGCGCGTCATCATTGCTTGCAGTGCCACGCACGCGGATTTCCCGATCGATCCGTGACTCGGCGAACGCGATGCCGCTCGTTGTGCGCCGCAGCACGACTCTCCGCGGGTGGCGTCGCGGCGCAGTGCCATGCGCGCCGCCGATGTGGCCGCAACGCAGGGCATCCGCGTCGCGGTGGCCACGCGCGCACGCGGCCACCCCACCCGCGAAGCAACGCGGGCGGGGGGCAAGTGCGCCGCGGGGACTACTGGATCACGTCGATGAAGGTATTGATCGACAGCCGCCCGTTGAGCGGATCGGGCGGCGGCACGTTGTGGTTGTCGATCGTGGCCGAATGCAGCGAATTGCGCCGGTACATCACCAGGCGGTTGAACACGCCCTCGACCTGGCCGATGCGCTCGAACATCGGCGTGTCCTCGCCGATGTAGCCCGGGCCGGGCGCGTCCGGCCCCTGGGCTTCTTCGTCCAGCTTGCGGTAATAGGCCTCGTGCCGGGTCTCGTCCACGTACTCGAAGCCGGTGGCGCGGTGGCGGTAGAACGCGGTGCCGCCCCAGTTGCCACGGAACAGGTAGTGCACCGCGGCCAGGCCCTGGCGCGAGACCGCGTCGATGTGCGGGATGCGCTGCAGGAACATCAGCTGCTCCGGCGCCCGGGTGATCAGCGAGTAGTGCGAGGTCGCGCGCAGCCGGCCCGGCCCGATCCCGAAGAACTCCTCCAGCAGCGGCTGCGCCAGGCGCTCCAGCAGCACTTCGTAGGACGCCGGCGCGCGCGCGCGGATGCCCGGGAAGAACGCGCCCTGCGGCGTGAAGTCCAGGCGCGCGGCCTTGCGCACCAGCCGCTCCGGATCGGCCACCAGCTGGTCCACGACCAGCAGCGGCGCGCCTTCGCGGCCGATGGAAAGGCGCTGGACGCGCAGCTGCGGGCTGAGGTCGATGATCATGCCTTGGCTCAGCCCACGGTCGAACGGCGCCGGTTGTGCCACACCGACGGATCGGCCGGGCAATAGCGCTTGAGGAACTCGTGGTGCTGCGGCATCGCCTGCACCGCGCGCTCGATCGGGCGGCGCACGCCCTGCAGCAGGGTCTGCATGTCCGCGTCGCTCAGGCCGCGGGTGAGCGGATGGTGGTCCTTGGGCACCACGCCCTGCCCCAGCATGCAGTGGGTCCACGAATCCAGGCGGAACAGCTCGTCCTCGCCCTGCCAGGCGTAGGCGGTGTCGCGGAACACCTGGATGCGCTCGGCCAGCTCCGGCGGCAGCTGCATCTCGCGGCACTGCTTCCACATCGGCTCGTCGCGCTGGTTGAGGTGGTAGTGCAGGATGATGAAGTTGCGGATGTGCTCCAGCTCGTCGCGGCTGACCTTGTTGTAACGGTCCACCACCGCCTGGCTGATGCCCTCGAACGGGAACAGCTGCACCAGCCGCGTCACCGCGCTGAGGGTCAGGTGGATGCTGGTGGATTCCAGCGGTTCGATGAAGCTGCTGGCCAGGCCCAGCGAGACCACGTTCTTGTTCCAGGCCTGGCGGCGGCGCCCGGTGCGGAACGGCACCACCCACGGCTCGCGCACCAGCCTGTCGTCGGGATAGGCGGCGCGCAGCCTGGCCGCGGCCTCGTCGTCGGACATGTGCTCGCTGGAGAACACCCAGCCGCAGCCGACCCGGTGCTGCAAGGCGATGTGCCAGCGCCAGCCGGCCTCGTGCGCGATCGCCCGGGTGTACGGCACCGGCGGCACGTCCGACTCCACCTGCATGGCCACCGCGCGGTTGCACGGCAGCCAGTTGTTCCAGTCCTCGTAGCCGGTCTTCAGCGTCTGCTCGATCAGCAGGCCGCGGAAGCCGGTGCAGTCGATGAACAGGTCGCCCTCGAGCACCTGGCCATCCTCCAGCACCAGCGCCTGCACGTAGCCGCTTCCGGGATCCTGCCGGACCTGGGCGATCTTGCCCTCGACCCGCTTCAGGCCGCGGCCTTCGCACTTGGCGCGCATGAACGCCGCGTACAGCGCCGCGTCGAAGTGGTAGGCATAGCTGACGTCCGAGCGCTCAAGGCGGGTGGCGGCCTTGGTCCAGCGCATCGACCACTGCTGGGCGCTGTCGTTGGCGTCGAACAGCGCGAACCGGTCCAGGCGCGCGGCCGCCGTCTCCAGGCAGTAGTCGCCCAGGTCGGAGTGGATGCCGCGCCTGCGGCTCTCGAGCCAGAACTGGTGGAAATCGCACGACCAGGTGTTCACGCCGGTGGTGCCGAACGGGTGGAAGTAGCGTTCGCCAGGCCGCCTCCAGTTCTCGAAGGAGATGGCGAGCTTGAAGCTGCCGGCCACCGCCTTCATGAACTCGCGCTCGTCGATCTGCAGCAGGCGGTGGAAGGTGCGGATCGTGGGGATGGTGGACTCGCCCACGCCCACGGTGCCGATCTCCTCCGATTCGACCAGGGTGATCTCCAGCAGGTCGCGGAACTGGTGGGTCAGCGCGCAGGCCGCCACCCAGCCTGCGGTCCCGCCGCCAGCGATCACCACCTTGCGGATCCGGTTGTTGTCCAAGACAGTCCCCCTCCATTGCGATGGCCGCCCGGGCCGCGATGGGCGGATGCGTGCGCCATCCCGTGGCGCCCGGATCCGCCGACCCGCCGCGGTCAGCGGTTGAGTTTGTTGATCAGGGCCGCCCGCATGCGGCGGGCGGAGGTTTCGTCGAACGGCGCCAGCTCGCCCCGCGCCTGCTCGGGCAGGTGCTCGCCGGCGCGCCCGGCCGGGCCGAACACGTAGTACTCGAACAGCTCGCGCCAGGCGCGCTTTTCCTGCTCCGGGCGGTCGCGGATCGACCACATCGCCAGGTTGAGCGCGTGCATCGGCGTGGGGATCCAGGCCGGCATGCTGCTCCACCAGTAGTTGACCAGCACGGTGAATGGATCCAGGCCCTGCACGTGGTGCCACCACATGCTGGGGATGAAGATCGCGTCGCCCGGCTCCAGCACCACCGTCTGCCCGGCCTTGATCGCCTCGGCGAAGCGCGGGTAACGCTCCAGGTCCGGGGCCTCGAAGTCGACCACGCTCACCGCCTGCCCGCCCGGCGTGGGATGCAACGGGCCGGGATAGAGGTTGTGCACCTGCTCCGGCGGGAACAGGGTGAAGCGGCGCCGGCCCACCGCGCAGCAGGCGATGTTGTTGGGCGCGTCGTAGTGGCAGGACGCGGTCACCCGGTTGCCGATCCAGATGCTCGGCGGCGCGGACACGCCGTGCCGCTCCAGGCCAAGGTCGTTGTGCCCGCGCAGGCTGGGCAGGCAGTAGTCGACCAGCAGCGAGGCCACGTAGTAGGTCGGCGGCGCCGGGTCGTCCTCGCAGGCGGCCAGCTCGTCCAGCACCTGGTCCAGGGTGCCGCGCCGCACCTCGCAGTTGAGGCGGGTGAAATCCTCGTTGTAGAACGGCCGTCCCGCCGTCGACGGCTCGCCCCAGTTGTATTGCAGCGGGCGGCCGTTGTAGTGGCTGCGCAGCAGCTCGCGCGCGGCCTGCGACGATTCCAGCCCGGCCCTGACCAGGCTCCAGTCGCGCGCCAGCCCCGGCAGCACGGTGGGCGTGGCCTCGGCGAGCAGCCGTTCCAGCGGCAGCGTCTCCGGCGTGCAGCCCTCGAGCACGCGCACTTTCGCGAGCCGGTCGAACATGCTCAGGCCGCCTTCCCCTCGGCTTCCTCGCGCAGGCGCCGCTGCTTCTCGGCGATCAGGCGCGACACGTTGTTCAGCGAGGCCAGGATCAGGTACACGCCCTCCAGCCAGCCCTCGCGGTGCAGCGCATGCAGCTGTTCGGCGTCCAGCGCCGCCAGGCGCTCGCGGTCGATCCCGTACAGCCCGGTCAGGTTGAACTGGTGCCCTTCGTCGACCCTGACGTCCAGGGTCACCGGCTGGATCAGGCCCAGCCGGTCCAGCTCCGGATACATCCGGCGCGCGCCCTCGACGCCGACGTGGATCCCGTGCAGCACCCGGATCACCTTCTCCAGGTACGGGCTGTTGCCGCCGTGCGGCGCGAACACCGGGTGGCCGTGGCCGTCGCGCAGGCGCGGGTGGTCAAGGTCCACGTGGATCACCGGCTCGTTGCGCAGCTGGCCATCGACCATCTGCTCCTGGAAGCCGATCAGGAACGGGCCGCGCGCGATCACCGCCGGCAGGTAGTTGGCGTGCCAGGCGCCGTCGCGCAGGTACAGGTTCTCGCTCGGGCCGAAACCCAGCAGCGCCACCGCGTGCCAGGACCCGTCCGCGTCCCTGCGCAGGAAGATCGGGTATTCGCGCTGCATCTCGGCGAACTCGGTCGGGAACGCCTCGACCATGCCGACGGCATCGCCGTAGTCGGCACTGAAGCGCGCGGACACGCGCAGGTGGCTGTGCGCGACGTTGTTGAGCAGTTCGTAACGGGCCATCTTGGCTCCAGCAGGTTGGTGCGGACCGCAGGGGGTCCTTTCCCCGGAAGCTGCGCTTCCCCGATTGACCATATCGGCACCGCGCACGGCCCGCAAGCGGACTTTGGCGCGGCTGCAGGCCGCGAAAAAAAAGGGACCGTCGCCGGAGCGACGGTCCCTGTCCTTGCAGCGGTTACAGCTACGTCGTTCCCACGTCAGAAGGTGTAGCGCAGGCCCACCATGTAACGCGGGGACTGGTCGACCAGGCGCACGAACTGGCGGCTGGAACGGGCGTGCCAGCGCACGTCCTCGCCGGTGAGGTTGATGGCCTCGGCCGACACCGACAGGTTCTCGGTCAGCTTGTAGCTCACGCTCAGGTCGATCTGGTCGTACTCCTCGACGAAGTACGGGTTGCGGTTGTTGCCGTTCTGGTTGGCGGCCAGCAGGTACTCGTCGCGCCAGTTCCAGGCCAGGCGCGCCGACCAGCCGTACTTCTCGTACATCAGCACGAGGTTGGCGGTGTCGGACAGGCCGGTCAGGGCGAACACGTCGGTGCTCGGGTCGGCCGCGCGGTCCACGCCCACGTCGCCTTCGACGATGGTGTAGTTCGCCAGGACGCCGAAGCCGGTGTCGCCGAAGAAGTACTGGCCACCGATCTCCCAGCCATGCAGCGTGGCCCCGCGCTGGTTCACCGGGCGGTTGACGTCGAACTCGTACAGCGGGTCGCCGCGGCTGGCGTCGCCGATCACGTCGTACAGGGCCTCCAGCTCCAGCACCTGGGCGTTGGAACCGTTGTACGCGGACAGGCCGCCGGTCTGGTCGGCGTAGCGCAGCAGCGCGGTGGCGGCGAACAGGGTGGTGTAGTCCTGCTTGCAGCCCTCGGACGGGTCGTTGCCGGCCGCGGTCACCTGGGCAATACACTGCGAGCTGCCCAGGAAGGCGTTGGCTGCCTGCGCGTCCGGGCCCGAGGTCGGGTCGGCCAGGCCGTACAGGTTCTCGCGGACCACGGTGTTGCCGATGAAGTTCTTGACCCGCTTGTTCCAGTAGGTCACGCCGATGAAGCTGGACGGGGCGAAGTACCACTCCAGGCCGATGTCGACGTTGTCCGACTCAAGCGGCAGCAGGCTCGGGGTCTGCGCGTTGCCGGTGGCGCGGTACTGCTCGCCGTACAGGATCGAGCCGCTCGGGATTCCCGGGTTCGGGCCGGCGTACAGGTTGCCGTACGGGGCGCGGGCGATGGTCTTGCTGAACGAGGCGCGGCCCTTCAGGTCGGCGGTGAAGTCGATGCTGAAGTCCAGGTTCGGCAGCACGTAGCTGTAGCTGGCCGTCTCGGAGAACGGCATCGCCTCGGGCGAGTTGCGGATCTGGAAGTCGTTGTTCGACAGCCAGGCCATGCCCGACGGGACCTGGATGACCGAGGTCGACTTCACGTCGGTCTTCTCGTAGCGGACGCCGGCGACCATGTAGGTCGGGAAGTCGCCCAGCATGCCGTCCTGCTCCCACTGGATGTAGATCGACTTGGTCTTCTCCTGGACCAGGTTGTCGGCGTCGTACGCCGGGTACACGCTCGCCTTGATCTCGTCGCAGCGGTTCTGCGCGTTCCAGGCGGCCGGCGCGTTGCCCGCGGCGCACACGCTCTCGGCCCACTGCGCCAGGCCGGTGGCGTTGCCGATCCACACGTTGGAGTCGGCGCCGTTGGTGTTGAAGTCCTCGAACAGCCTGGTGATGCTGAACTTGCGCAGGTGGTTGGCGATGTCCGCGATCTGGCCGCGGTCGGTCGAGGTCCAGTCGCCCAGGGTCATCAGGTGGGCATGGCCGTCGACGTTCAGGCGGCGCATCTTGCTGTCGCTGGAGTTGACGCCGAACAGGAAGCGGCCGTTGTCGAAGGAGAACTCGCCGTCGATGCGGCCTTCCTTGACCTCGCTGTCCTGGCGGGTCGACCAGATGCGCATGATCTGGCTGCCCAGGTTCTCCGGCGCGAAGTCGGAGTTGACCACGCCGTTGGTGTTGGCCAGGGCGTCGGCGGTGGTCGGGTACAGCGTGCGCCACATCACCGGCAGGCCGTTGCTGAAGTGGTACTCCTGGGTCCAGTTGTTGGTGCTCGGGTCGGGCGCGAAGCCGCCGAAGCTGAACGCGGTCGAGCTGCCGCCGGTGACCGGGTCGTTCGGGCGGCTGTTGACCTTGGTGTTGTGGGCGTCGAAGGTCAGGCTCAGGCGGTCGTTGACGTCCCACTTCACGTTCAGGCCGATCGAGTCGAGCTCGTACTTCTGCTCGTCGCGCTGCTGCTCGAAGCCGAAGTCCTTGCCGCCGCCGGCCAGGTCGCGGATGTAGACCGGGGTCGCAACCTTCTTGTCACCGTCGAAGGTGACGTGGGTCAGGTTGTTCTGCAGCCACATGGTCTGCTCGCCACGGTCCTGCGCGATCTCGTTGGTCGAGTAGGTGTAGTCGAGGGTGAAGGTCAGCGCGTCGGTCGGGGCGAACTGCAGCACGCCCTGGGCGTTGGTGCGCTCGCGCTCGAAGTTCTGGTACGCGTAGCGCACGTCGTTCGGCATGGAGTACAGCTGGCCGATCTCCGGCGCGTTCTCGATCACCGCGTCGGAACGGAACTTGCTGTCGGTGCCGGTCCAGCGGGCCACGTTCCAGCCGTTCTCGGTGGCCTGGGCCGAACCGCCGTGGCGCTTCTGGTAGCTGGCGTTCAGGCTCACGCCCCAGGTCTTGTCCGGGTTGGCGTAGCTGAAGATGCCCGAGATCTCGGGGGTGATGTCGCTGCCGATGGTCTGCGACTCGTCCTTCACCGCCTTGACGCCGGCGCTGGCGACCACTTCACCGCCACGGTTGTTGAACGGGCGCGCGGTCAGGATGTCGATGGTGGCGCCGATGCCGCCGGACGGCTGCGAGGCGCGGCCGGTCTTGTACACGGTCACGCCGTTGATCGCCTCGGAGGCGAGCTGGGCGAAGTTGAAGCCGCGGGTACCGGAGCCGATGCCGCCGACCTCCAGGCCGCCGCCGCCGAAGCCGTCGGCGCCCGGGATCTGGCGGCCGTTGAGGGTGACCAGGTTGTAGCCGGGGCCGAAGCCGCGCGCGGTGACCTGGGCGCCTTCGCCGTCGCGGCGCTCGATCGAGATGCCGGTGATGCGCTGCAGCGACTCGGCCAGGTTGGTGTCCGGGAACTTGCCGATGTCCTCGGCGCTGATCGCGTCGACCACGCCGGGCGTGTCGCGCTTGATGTTCATCGCGTGGTCGAGGGAGCTGCGCAGGCCGGTCACCGTCACGGTGTCCAGCTGGGTCGCCTCCCGCGAGTCCTGCGCGAACGCGGGATTGATGACGATCATGCCGCCGACGATGGTGAACATCGCCCGCGAGCGGAGCTTCTTCAGCTTCTTGTGGTTCATCAGTAGGTCCTCAGCACTGGGAATTGACAGCCGTCGGCGTGCGCTGGCGCGTGCCCGACCGGAACCCGGCCGCAGTCACGCCGATAGACAGCGCTGGACATCGGAGACACGTGTACATCCTGTTAAACCTCCCCTCTCTCTGGTTCGAAATGGTGGTTCCTTCCGCCTTTTAGTCGCAGGCGTTACCTGCTTTTCCCCCGGATCGCATTGCCCGGGTGTGTGCCGGCTCGAACGCCTCACCGGCGAATCTGGAAGAAAGGCGCGTTCCACGCCTCCCACGCGCTGGCCGCAAACTGTGAACTCCAGGTGCAGCAGTTAGCGGTACCAGTTAACGCGGGGCGAATGGATAACAGCTGTTTTCCAGGGTGTCCACAGTGCAGCGCAACAGTTTTTTTACTGTTTCGGCGGGAACATTCACGCGCACTAAACAACTGGAACATGACACCGCGGGCCAATATTCCTGGCACGTTCGGCCGATTCCGCCTTAATACGCGACCGCACTTTTGAAAGTGCCATACCAATCAAGGCATTGCGGGATGGAAACGTGTACACGGAATTTCCGTCCGCGCAGGTACGGAAATGCAAGCATTACTTGCATACCGGTCGGACGTAAGCGTCCGGCGCGAACGACAGCGACGGACATACTGCTGCGTCGCAACACAAATCTCCGCAAAGCCGGGCTGCCACTCCGCAACTCAAGCATTGCGCGTGGCGCCAGCCCCGCCCCCGGGGCGGCACGGCTCAGGGCAGGAACGGGAAAACCAGCTTAAGCACGCCGCGCAGGGCACCCTCGGCGCTGGCGGCCACGGCCCTGGCACCGAGGCTGTTGATCGCATTGCGCACGTCCTGCCAGCGCAGGCTGGACACGTCCTTGCGCAGCAGCTCGGCCAGCTCCTGGGAGGCGGGCGCCAGCGCGCGCAGGCGCGCCACCACCACTTCGGTATCCGGCTGCAGGAAGCCGCTGCGCTCGGCCAGGGCCACCAGGGTGTCGAAGCGCACGGCCAGCACCTCGCGGTTGCGCTCGTAGACCGGCAGGCCGCCGGCATCGAGGATGGCCTGCTCGAACTGCTGGCGGTCGTCCGGGTGCTCGATGCGCACCGCGAGGAAACCCTCATTGCGGCTGCGCTCGCTGACGTGGCTGGCGCCGGCGCGCAGGTTGGCCTCGCCCAGGACGTGGCCGAGGATGCGGCGCAGGGCTTCGTCCGCCGGCTCGGCCACCAGCTGCCGCCAGCGCGCGTAGCCGTCGCGGCGCAGCGCGCGCAGCTTGGCCGGGGTCACCCGCAGCTGCGCCGCGGCGGCGTGGTTGCTGGCGTTGCGGTCGATCGCGCCGTCGCGCTCCAGCAGCACGAACACCAGCAGTTCCAGGTCGCGCTTGCTGAGCGCGCCGAAGCCCTGCAGCTGCGTCTGGCGCAGGAATTCGGAGGCGAACGCCGCCGGGTCTTTGAGTTCGAGCTGCTGCATGGGATTGGCCTCCTCCGGTGCCGCAGTATCGCCGGCGCCGGTCGCAGGGGCTGGGATGCGCTTGCAACCTCCGTCCCCCTTCGCGCCGGCAGGCGCAAGGATGGCACGGCGGCATACGCCGGCGTCGCGGCGTCCGCCCGGCCTGTGGCATCGTGTGCCGTCCGCCAGCCGGCGACCATCCGCACGACGCACACCATCTATATGGAGGGACCATGCTCGACACCGGACTGACCCGCCGCCACCTGCTGGCCGCCATGGCCGGCGCCGGCATCGGCGCCGCCCTGCCCGCCTCGGCCGCGCCGCGCCCGGTCGCCGGCGCGGCCCGCGGCACCCACGCCGGCCGCCGCCCGGATTCGATCGGCGTGGCCCTGGTCGGGCTGGGCTACTACGCCACCAACCTGCTTGCCCCAGGGCTGCAGCTGACCCGCAACTGCCACCTCGCCGGCATCGTCACCGGCTCGCCGGACAAGATCCCGGAATGGCAGCGCAAGTACGGCATTCCCGACCGCAACGTCTACAGCTACGACGACTTCGACCGCATCGCCGGCAACCCGGACATCCAGGCGGTCTACATCGTCACTCCCAACGACCTGCACAAGCCGCTGGCCCTGCGCGCGGCCGCCGCCGGCAAGCACGTGTGGTGCGAGAAGCCGATGGCGATGGACGCCGCCGAGGCCCAGGAGATGATCGATGCCTGCCGCGCCGCCGGCGTGCAGCTGGCCATCGGCTACCGCCTGCAGCACCAGCCCAGCACCCTGCGCCTGCGCGCGATGGCGAAGGAGAAGCCGTACGGGCGCATCCTCAAGGTGCGCGCCGACGCCGGCTTCCACGCCTACGACGACGTCGACCCGGCCAACAAGCCGTGGCGCCTGCTGCCGCAGCACGGCGGCGGCGCGATGTACGACATGGGCGTGTACTCGCTGCAGGGCGCGCGCTACATCACCGGCCAGGAGCCGGTGGCGGTGAGCGCGCGCAGCGGGACCACGCGCCCGCACCTGTTCGAGGGCGTGGACGAGACCACGCATTTCACCCTGGAGTTCGCCGATGGCCTGGTGGCGGAGTGCTCGACCAGCTTCGGCCGCAACATGAACCTCCTGCGCGCCGACTGCGAGCGCGGCTGGTACCAGCTGGAGCCGTTCCAGACCTACAACGGCCTGGCCGGCCGCACCAGCGACGGCCAGCTGTTCGATGACGGCGGCGTGCCGCACCAGCAGGCGCTGCAGATGGACAACGACGCGCTGGCGATCCTCGAGGGCCGGCCGCCGCTGGTTCCGGGCGAGGAAGGCCTGCGCGACATGCGCGTGGTCGACGCGGTCTACGCCTCCGCGCGCGAGGGCGGCCGCCGCATCGTGCTGTAGCCGGTTAATCCGCGCTTCACCGTGCTGCTTCCAGGCTCAGGCCCCCGCACCGGACCCAGGAGCCAAGCATGAGCCGGACCCCTGCCCACCTCGCCGCCGCGCTGCTGTTGGCCGCCGCCAGCGGCGGCGCGCTGGCCCAGGCCGCCACCCTGCCCCTGCCGCCCGATCCGCCGCCGCCGGCGGCCGCGCCCATGCAGCGGCAGAGCGGCATGGTGGTGATCGAGCGCGGCAACGACGAGCGCGTCGTCGTCCGTTCCTACGAACCGGACAGCGTGGTCGGCGAGTACCGCATCGACTTCGATGCCATGGACGCCAACGGCGACGGCGTCATCGACCGCCGCGAGGCCGCGGCCAATCCCACCCTGGAAGCGGAGTTCCGCGCGGTCGACGAGAACGGCGACGGCCACCTGGACCGGGCGGAACTGTCCGGCTGGATCCGCTGAGCTAGAGCCCGGCGGCGTGCCGCCACAGCGCGCGCTTGAGCGGCGGCAGGCGACCGGCCAGGCCCAGCAGGTGCCCGCGCAGCAGGGTGGGCACCGGGTGGGCGTTGGAGAACACGGTATTGATCGCCTCGAACGCGTGCGCGGAGACCGTGTTGTCGCTCAGGCGCCGCCGCTCCCAGCGCTGCAGCCGGTGTGGCGCGGTCCAGTCGGCGCCGCGGCGCAGCGCCGCGGCCACTTCGTCCTGCAGCGCCGCCACGTCGCGCAGGCCCAGGTTCACGCCCTGCCCGGCCAGCGGATGCACCACGTGCGCCGCGTCGCCCAGCACCAGCACGCGCCCGGCAACCTGTTGCCGCACCAGCTGGCGGCGCAGCGGGAAGGCGGCGCGCTTCGACGCCAGTTCCACCTTGCCCAGGCGAGCGGCCGAGGCATCACCCAGCTCGATCGCGAACCGCTCTTCGTCCAGTTCCAGCACGCGCGCCGCCTCGGCATCCGGCAGGCTCCACACGATCGACGCCAAGCCATCGGTGAACGGCAGCAGCGCCAGCGGGCCGGTGGGCAGGAAGCGCTGCCAGGCGGTGGCCTGGTGCGACTGCTCCGTCCTGATGTAGGCGACCACGCCGCGCTGGCCGTAGTCGTGGGCGTCGACCTCCAGCCCGGCCAGGCGCCGCAGCGCCGACGCGGCGCCATCGGCGGCCACCGCCAGGCGCGACTCCAGCCGGGTGCCGTCGTCCAGGCGCAGGCGCACGCCGGCCGGGTCCTGCTCCATCGCCTCCACCCGCGCCGGGGTGTGGCAACGCACGCCGGCAATGGCCAGGGCCGCCCACAGGCGGTCGGCCAGCAGGTCGTTTTCCACGATCCAGCCCAGCTCCGGGCGGCCCATCGAGGCGGCATCGAACACCAGCTCGTCGCCGCCGGCCGCGTCCCATACCCGCATGCGGCGGTAGGGCTGGGCACGCGCGTCCAGCACCTGCGGCCACACGCCCAGGCGCTGCAGCAGCGCGGCGTTGTCCGGCGCCAGTGCGTACACGCGCAGGTCCGGCTGTTCGCGCGACCAGCGCGGCGCCGGGCGCGGCTCGACCAGGGCCACCTCCAGCCCGGCACGCGCCAGGGCCAGGGCGCAGGCCGCACCGACCACGCCGCCGCCGGCGACCACCACGTCCAGGCGCACGCGGCTCATCGGCACAGCTCCGGCACGTCGCCGCGGAAGCCCATGGCCCCGCCGACCAGCCAGGCCTGCAGCCAGGCGGCGCGGTCGGCGGCCAGCAGGCCCAGGCTACGCAGCGGGCGCAGCAGCGGCGAGGGGTTGGAGGTCAGCCGCGCCAGCCCGTCGGAGAACGCCAGGGTGCGTTCGCGGTCCTCGCGTCGGCGTTCGGCATGGCGCGCCAGCAGCGCCTCGGCGCCCGGATCGGCCGGCGCAGCACGCAGCAGCTCGGCCAGGGTCAGGGCATCGCGCAGGCCCAGGTTGAAGCCCTGCGCACCCACCGGGTGGATGGTCTGGGCGGCATTGCCCAGCAGCACCGCGCGCGGCGCCACCAGGCTGGCGGCCAGCACCTGCGCGATCGGGTAGGCGCTGCGCTCGCCGGCGGCGAGGAAGCGGCCGGCGCGCCAGCCGAACGCGGACTGGATCCGCGCCAGCCAGCCGGCCTCGTCCAGCGCGGCCACTTCCGCGGCCTGCGCGGAGGGCACGCCGTGGACCAAGCCGAAGGCGCGGTCGCCGCGCGGCAACAGCGCGGTGGGACCGCTGTCGGTGAAACGCTCCCAGGCGGTGCCGTCGGTCGGGCGCTCGCCGCGCACGCGCGCCACGAACAGGGTCTGGCCATAGTCGTGGCGGCGCACGCCGATCCCCAGCGCCGCGCGCACCGCGCTGCCGGTGCCGTCGGCCGCCACCAGCAGGCGGGTGCGCAGTGACAGCGGGCCTTCGCCGGTTTCCAGGCGCAGGCCGCGGACGCCGTCGCCGGCCTCCTCCAGACCGGCGAAGCGCGCCGGGCGGTAGCGCACCAGGCCCTGGACCCGGGACAGCCGTGCCTCCAGCGCCTGGCCGAAGTCGCGCGCCACCACCACCTGGCCGAAGGCCTCGCGTCCGTAGTCGGCCGCGTCCAGCTGCACCCGGCCGAAGTCGCCGGCGCGGCTGACGTGGATGCGGCGGATCGGGCCGGCCGGCGCCTGCAGGCTGGACAGCACGCCCAGCGCCTGCAGTGCGTTGACCGAGGCCTGGGCCAGGCTCAGGTTGCGCTGGTCGAAGACAGCCGGCAGTTCGCCGGCCGGGGTGGCCTCGACCAGGGCCACGTCCAGCGCCAGCCCGTCCAGGGCGATCGCCAGGCTGGCGCCGACCAGGCCGCCACCGACGATCACGACATCATGCGTTCGGATCATCGGCACATGATACGCGGCGCCGTGCATGCGCCGCGGCGGCGGCCGACGCGGCGCCACGCCCTCGGCTAGAATGCCGGCCACGTTATCCACCAGGCCCCGTGCAATGACCGCCACCAGCCAACGCCTCTTCGTCCTGTCCGTCCTGGCCCTGCTGATGGCCGCCTCGCGCGCCCACGTGTTCGACCACTTCTCGCCGCCGGACGCCAGCTGGGCGGTGTTCTTCGTGGCCGGCTTCGCCCTGCGCGGCTGGGGACGCTGGGTCTTCCCGGTGCTGATGGCGCTGGCCATGGGCGTGGACTGGATGGTGATCTCGCGCCAGGCCGCCTCGTTCTGGGACCACTACTGCGTCTCGGCCGCCTACTGGGGCCTGATCCCGGCCTACGGCGCGCTGTGGGCCGGCGGCAGCTGGCTGCGCCGCCGCTACGACGGGGCCAGCCTGGCCCAGGCCGGGCGCCTGCTCGGCGCCTTCCTGGTCGCCGTGGTCGCCTGCCAGCTGGTCGCCCAGGGCACCTTCTACTGGTACAGCGGCGTGGTCGCCGAGCCGACCGTGGCCGGCTGGTGGAAGAACTTCATGGACTGGCTGCCCGGTTACGTGGGCACCGCCGCCACCTACACCGCCATCGCCGCCGCGCTGCAGGTGGCGGCCGAGCGCATCGCCCCGGCGCTGCGCCTGGACCGCAGCCAGGCCGCCGGCTGAGGCGCCATGGGCAACCGGCTGTCGAAGATCTACACCCGTACCGGCGACGACGGCAGCACCGGGCTGGGTGACGGCAGCCGCACCGGCAAGGACTCGCTGCGGGTCGCCGCCTACGGCACCGTGGACGAGGCCAATTCCGCGATTGGCGTGGTCCTGGCCGCGCCGGACGTGCCGGACGACGTGCGCCAGCTGCTGACCACGGTCCAGCACCAGCTGTTCGACCTCGGCGGCGAGCTGTGCATCCCCGGCCACGCCGCCATCGCCGAGTCCGACGTGGCCGGCCTGGAGCAGGCCCTGGACCGCTACAACGAGGCCCTGCCGCCGCTGAAGGACTTCATCCTCCCGGCCGGCGGCGAGGCCGCGGCGCGCTGCCACCTGGCCCGCACCATCGTCCGCCGCGCCGAGCGCGAGGCGGTCGCCCTGTCCCGCGCCGAGGCGGTCCGCGGCGAGGCCCTGCGCTACCTCAACCGCCTGTCAGACCTGCTGTTCGTGCTGGCCCGGGTGCTGGCGCGCGCCGCCGGCGAGGGCGAGGTGCTGTGGCGCCATGAGCGGCGCCATCCCGGGGCCTGACCCCTCCACAGGTTCTATGGCGCCGGCCCGCGGCGCGCGGTAGCGTGGGCCCATGCTCGCCTGGACCCATCCCGCCTGCCTGGCCCACGACACCGGCCCGGACCATCCGGAACAGCCCGCCCGCCTGCAGGTGGTGATCGAGGCCCTGCAGCACCACTGCCCTGGCCTGGACTGGCGCGAGGCCCCGGCCGCGGCGCGCGGCGACCTATGCCGGGTGCATGCGGCGGAGATGGTCGACCAGGTGCTGGCGCCGGTGGTGTCCGGGATCCAGCACATCGATGCCGAGACCGTGGTCTCGCCCGGCTCGGCGCGCGCGGCCGTGCACGCCGCCGGCGCCGGGATCGCCGCGGTGGACGCGGCGATGGCCGGCCCGGAGCGGGTCGCGTTCTGCGCGGTGCGCCCGCCCGGCCACCATGCCACCGCCGACACCCCGATGGGCTTCTGCCTGCTCAACAACATCGCCGTGGCCGCGGCCTACGCCCGCGACCGCCACGGCCTGGAGCGGATCGCCATCGTCGATTTCGACGTGCACCACGGCAATGGCACCCAGGCGATCTTCCGCGAGGACCCGGCGGTGGCCTACTTCAGCACCCACCAGTCCGGGCTGTACCCGCACACCGGCCACAACCGCGAGCGCGGGGTGGGCAACCTGCACAACGTGCTGCTGCCGCCCGGCAGCGGCGGCTTCCGCTTCCGCAACACCTGGGCCGACCACCTGCTGCCGATGCTGGACGACTTCCGCCCGCAGCTGCTGCTGGTTTCCGCCGGCTTCGACGCGCACCTGGCCGACCCGCTGGCGGACCTGATGCTGGACGCGGACGACTTCGCCTGGCTGAGCACCGAACTGCTGGGCATCGCCCTGCGCCATGCCCAGGGCCGGCTGGTGTCGATGCTGGAGGGCGGCTACAACCTCGACGCCCTGGCCGAGTGCTGCGTGGCCCATGTCAAGGCCCTCGGCGGCTGAACCCGGGCCGGCCGCGGGACGGCCGTTCATTGCCCGCATGCACCCGCATCCGGCAAGCTACCGCCGATTTCCGGCCCGGATGCCCCTTCCCTCGTGCGACGCCCCCTGCGAACCTCCCTGCGCCTGCTGCCGTTGGCCCTGGGCATAGCCCTGGCCCTGCCCGCCATGGCCGACGAGAAGCCGCTCAACTGGGGCCTGTGCCCGGTCGGCGACGTGCTGCCGCCGTTCAGCGAGGCGCCGCCGCCGGACCCGGCCGCGGCGCAGACCCGCAACGAGCAGCCGACCGACATCGAGGGCGACGAACTCAGCGGCACCGAGACCACTCCGAAGTACCAGGGCAACGTCGCCCTGGTCCGCGGCGACCAGTTCCTGGGCACCGACCAGCTGAGCTTCGACACCGAGACCGGGCGCTACGTGGCCGAGGGCAACGTGCGCTACCAGGACTCCGGCATCCGCATCGTGGCCGACCGCGCCGAGGGCAACCAGGACGAGGACAGCCACGTCATCACCAACATCCGCTACCAGCTGGTGGACCGGCGCGGCAACGGCGGCGCCGACTCGATCGCCATGCGCGGCCCGGTGGGGCAGATGTACCACTCCACCTACAGCACCTGCGACCCGGACCAGCGCGCCTGGGAGCTGCGCGCGCAGCGGATCGACGTGGACAACGACGAGGGCTTCGGCGTGGCCCGCAACGCGGTGCTGCGCATGGGCCGCTTCCCGGTGCTGTACGTGCCGTGGATCAAGTTCCCGGTGGACGACCGCCGCCGCACCGGCCTGCTGTACCCGTCGGTCAGCAATTCCGGCCGCGACGGCTTCGACTACAGCCAGCCGATCTACCTCAACCTGGCGCCGAACTACGACGCGACCCTGTCGCCGCGCATCATGACCAAGCGCGGCCTGATGCTGGACGCGGAGTTCCGCTACCTCTACGAAGGCGGCCGCGGCATCCTCGAGGGCGGCTTCCTGCCCGACGACGACCTGCGCGACCGCGACCGCGGCCGCTTCCGCTTCAGCGGCTACCACAACATCGACCGCCACTGGCAGGCGCGCGCCAACCTCGCCTGGGTCAGCGACGACCGCTTCGTCGAGGACTTCTCCAGCCGCCTGGCCGGCGTCTCCGC
Source organism: Pseudoxanthomonas sp. SGNA-20 (assembly GCF_003931635.1). Lineage (NCBI taxonomy): Bacteria > Pseudomonadati > Pseudomonadota > Gammaproteobacteria > Lysobacterales > Lysobacteraceae > Pseudoxanthomonas > Pseudoxanthomonas sp. SGNA-20. Next base: position 474,296 of record NZ_RRYK01000001.1, read on the forward strand.
GTCCTACCTGCAGAGCACCGCCGGCGTGTTCGGCACCGCCGAGCACTGGAACGCCGGCGCCATGGTCGAGCACTTCCAGCGCACCGACTACACCCTGCGCGACGCCGACCTGCCCTTCAGCCGCCTGCCGCGCATCTACGGCACCTGGCAGCAGCCGCTGGGCCGCTGGATCGACGCGGGCATGTACGCCGAGGCGGTGCACTTCGCGCACCCGGACTCGCGGATCAGCGGCGGCGAGCGCCTGGACCTGAAGCCGTTCGTGTCCGCGCGCCTGGGCGGTCCGGCCTGGTACGCGACCCCGACCCTGGCCTGGCGCTACACCTCCTACCGCCTGGAGGAAGGCGTGCTGCTGGACCCCGACCAGGGCCTCCGCGGCGCGGAGGACCCCACCCGCAGCCTGCCCATCGCCAGCTTCGACGCCGGCATGTACTTCGACCGCGAGACCAGCTGGGACGGCGAGCGCTTCCTGCACACCCTGGAGCCGCGCCTGTTCTACCTGTACGCGCCGTACCGCGACCAGGACGACCTGCCGGTGTTCGACACCCGGCCGTTCACCTTCAGCTGGGGCCAGCTGTTCCGCGACAACCGCTATTCCGGCGCCGACCGCCAGACCGACGCCAACCAGCTGACCATCGCCCTCAGTTCGCGCCTGATCCGCCAGTCCGACGGCCGCGAGAAGCTGTCGCTGAGCCTCGGCCAGATCCGCTACTTCCAGGACTCGCGGGTGGTGCTCAGGAACGAGACCCCGGTGGCGCAGGGCAAGTCGGCCTGGGTGGCCGACGCCAACTACATGATCAACGACCGCTGGAACCTCGGCGCCTCCTACCAGTGGGACCCGAAGTTCCGCCGCGAGGACCTGGCCAGCGTCCGCGCCCGCTACCTGTGGCCGGACGACGGCGTGGTCAACCTCGGCTACCGCTACCGCCGCGGGCTGCTGGAGCAGGCCGACTTCTCGTTCCTGTACCCGATCAACCCGACCTGGAGCCTGGTCGGCCGCTACTACCACTCCATCTCCAGCGACAAGCTGCTGGAGGCGATCGCCGGCGTGCAGTGGGACAGCTGCTGCTTCGCGGTGCGCGCCATCGCCCGCCGCTACGTGCGCAACCGCGAGGGCGAGCTGGACAACGCGCTGCAGGTGGAATTCGTGCTCAAGGGCCTGGGCTCGGCCGGCCAGGACACGGAGCGCACCCTGCGCCGTGCTATTCTCGGCTACCACCGCGACGACCTGTACCTGGTCCCGCCCAGCAACACCACGCCCGATCCGGACGACTACGATCCGAACCTCATCCCGTGAGTCCATGAGCCGACGCCTTTCCGCGATTCTCCTGGCGGCTTCCGCCATGCTGTCCCTCCCCGTCGCCGGCGTGGCCCAGGAGGCCCAGCAGCAGCTGCAGCCGGTGGAGCGCATCGCCGCGATCGTGGACGAGGACGTGATCCTGCAGAGCGAGCTGGACCTGGCGGTGCGCAACATCCTGGCGCAGTACGCCGGCCGCGAGAACCAGCTGCCGCCGCGCCCGGTGCTCGAGCGCCAGGTGCTGGAGCGGCTGGTGCTGAACAAGCTGCAGGTCGCCCGCGCGCGCCAGCAGGGTGTGCGCGTCAGCGAGCAGGAGCTGAACCAGACCGTCGCCGCGATCGCCCAGCAGAACGGCCTGACCCTGGACGGCCTGCGCCAGCGCCTGGCCGCCGACGGCCTGTCCTTCGAGGAGTTCCGCCGCTCGCTGGCCGAGGAAATCACCATCCAGCGCCTGCGCCAGAACTTCATCTCGCGCATCAACGTCAGCGAGGCCGAGGTCGACGCCGCGCTGGAGCGCGAGGCGAGCAACAGCCGCCAGTACCGCCTGGCGCACATCCTGGTCGCCCTGCCCGACGGCGCCACCCCGGAGCAGATCGCCACCGGCCAGCGCAAGATCGAGGGCATCCTCAACGTCATCAACAAGGGCGAGATGGACTTCGCCGCCGCCGCCGTGCGCTATTCGGACAGCCCCAACGCGCTGGAAGGCGGCGACCTGGGCTGGCGCTCGCTGGACGAGATCCCCACGGCCTTCGCCCAGCAGATCGTGAACCTGCAGCCGGGCCAGATCCTCGGCCCGATCCGCGGCCCCAGCGGCTTCCAGCTGCTGCGCCTGTCGGAGGTGCGCGACAGCAGCGAGGCGCCGGCGCAGACCGTCACCGAGTACCACGTGCGCCACATCCTGGTGCGGGTCAACGACCGCCAGGACGAGGCCACCGCGCGCGCCAAGATCGACACCCTGCGCGCGCGCATCGCCGGCGGCGCCGACTTCCAGGAAGTGGCGCGCGAGGCCTCCGAGGACAACAACACCCGCGGCCAGGGCGGCGACCTGGGCTGGTTCCCGGCCGATGCCTACGGCCCGGAATTCGGCAGCCAGGTGACCGCGCTGGAGGATGGCCAGGTTTCGCAGCCGTTCCGCACCGATGCCGGCTGGCACATCATCGAGCGCCTGGCCCAGCGCGAGACCGACGTGACCGACGAGAACCGCCGCGCCCGGGTCCGCGACACCATCGGCCGCCGCAAGCTGGAAGAGGAATACGAGCGCTACCTGCAGGAGCTGCGGGGCGAGGCGTACGTCGTGTTCCGCGCCGGCGACCGCGCCGAGCCCGTCGCCAACTGAGCCATGGCACTGCCCCGGCTGGCGCTGGTTCCCGGCGAACCGGCCGGGGTTGGCCCGGAACTGTGCGTGCGCGTGGCCCAGGCCCCGCGCCGCGACTGCAGCCTGGTCGCCCTCGCCGATCCTGGGCTTCTGCAGGCCGCCGCGGCGGCGCTGGGCCTGCCGCTGAACCTCCTGCCCGCCGACGCCGTCGCCCGCCGCCCGGGCGACCTGCCGCTGCACCCGGTCCGCAATGCGGTTGCCGTGCAGTTCGGCCACCCGGATCCGCGCAATGCCCGCGCCGTCGTCGACGCCCTGCTGGGCGCCGCCGAAGGCTGCGTGCGCGGCGGCTTCCACGGCATGGTCACCGGGCCGGTGCAGAAGGCGACCATCAACGAGGGCGGCATCCCCTACACCGGCACCACCGAGCTGCTGGCCGGCCATGCCGGCCGCGAGGTGGTGATGATGCTGGCCAACGACATCGTGCGGGTGGCACTGGCCACCACCCACCTGCCGCTGCGCGAGGTCGCCAACGCGATCGACGCCGGCCTGCTGCGGCGGGTGCTCGGCATCCTGCACCGGGCCCTGCGCGAGGACTTCGGCATCGCCGAGCCGGTGATCGCGGTGCTGGGACTCAACCCCCACGCCGGCGAGGACGGCCACCTCGGGCGCGAGGAGATCGAGGTCATCACCCCGGTGCTGGAGTCGCTGCGCGCCGCGGGCATGCGCCTGGCCGGCCCGCTGCCGGCCGATACCGCGTTCCTGCCCGGCAAGCTGCGCGGCTTCGACGCGGTACTGGCCATGTACCACGACCAGGGCCTGCCGGTGCTCAAGTACAGCGGCTTCGAGCGCGCGGTGAACCTGACCCTGGGCCTGCCCTACCCGCGCGTGGCCGTCGACCACGGCACCGCCCTGGACCTGGCCGGCAAGGGCCTGGCCGATCCCTCCAGCCTGGAAGCCGCGGTCGCCACCTGCGCGCGGATGGCGGCGCAGCGGATGCAGCAAAGCTGAGGTCCCCCTTTCCCGGGGAGAGTCCGTAGCCAGGGTAGGCAAGGCGCGCCGCACTGCGGCAGTGCCCGGGCGCTGGCGGGCCCGGCGCATTGCCACGCGCTGCGGATCCACCGCCGGACCGCGTCACGCGCCCGTCCCGGAAGCGGCCTGCGCCCGTGTCCGGGCGACGGGCTTGCGCCGCAGCGTCAGAACAGCTCGCCGGTATCCCGCGCAGGCACCGTCAGCCCGAGGTGGCGGTAGGCCTTGGGCGTGGCCATGCGCCCGCGCGCGGTGCGCACCAGGAAGCCCTGCTGGATCAGGTAGGGCTCGATCACGTCCTCCAGGGTGCCGCGCTCCTCCGACAGCGAGGCGGCCAGCGATTCCACGCCCACCGGGCCGCCGTCGAAGTGGCCGATGATGGTGTTGAGCAGGCGCCGGTCCAGCTCGTCGAAGCCTTCCGGATCGACCTTGAGCATGGCCATCGCCGCCTGCGCCACTTCCTTGTCGATGCGTCCGCCGGCCTTGACCTGGGCATAGTCGCGCACGCGGCGCAGCAGGCGGTTGGCGATGCGCGGGGTGCCGCGGGCGCGGCGCGCGATCTCGCCGGCGCCCTCCGGCTCGCAGTCGATGCCCAGGATCCGCGCCGAGCGGCGCACGATCTTCGTCAGCTCCTCGGGCGTATAGAACTCCAGGCGCTGGACGATGCCGAAGCGGTCGCGCAGCGGCGCGGTCAGCAGGCCGGCGCGGGTGGTGGCGCCGATCAGGGTGAACGGCGGCAGGTCCAGCTTGATCGAGCGCGCGGCCGGGCCCTCGCCGATCATGATGTCGATCTGGAAGTCCTCCATCGCCGGATAGAGCACTTCCTCGACCACTGGCGACATGCGGTGGATCTCGTCGATGAACAGCACGTCGTGCGGCTGCAGGTTGGTCAGCAGCGCGGCCAGGTCGCCGGCCTTCTCGATCACCGGGCCGGAGGTCACCCGCAGGTTCACCCCCAGCTCGTTGGCGATGACGTGGCTGAGCGTGGTCTTGCCCAGGCCCGGCGGGCCGAAGATCAGGACGTGGTCCAGGGCCTCGCCGCGGGCGCGGGCGGCCTCGATGTAGATGCCCAGCTGCTCGCGGACCGGCTGCTGGCCGAGGTATTCGTCCAGTCGCTGCGGCCGGATCGAGGCTTCCAGGGCCTCGTCCTCGCGGGTGGCGCCGGCGCCGAGGATGCTGCGGTGTTCGCTCATGCGGGGATTATGGCCGGTGCCGGTCGCGCGTGCCGAGACCCGGGCGGTCCGCGCTGGCGCGCCGGCTCAGATCTCCACCTGCGCGCCCAGCTCCACCAGGCGGTTGCCGGGGATGCGGAAGAAGCCGGTGGCCGGGGCGGCGTTGCGGTGCATGAAGGCGAACAGCTTGTCGCGCCAGGTCGGCATGCCGCGGCGGGCGCCGGCGACCACGTTCTCGCGGCTGGCGAAGTAGGTGGTGTCCATCGGGTCCATGGACAGGCCGTCGCGGTCGCAGGCGCGCATCAGCGCCAGCGGCACGTCCGGGGTCTCCATGAAGCCGAAGCGGACCAGCACCCGGTAGAAGTCGTCGCCGATCGCGTCGACCCGGATCCGCTTCTCCACCGGCGCATACGGCACCGGCAGGGTCTCCACGGTCAGGAACACGTTGCGCTCGTGCAGCACCTTGTTGTGCTTGAGGTTGTGCAGGAGCGCGTGCGGCACCAGGCCGGGATCGGCGGTGAGGAAGATCGCCGTGCCGGGCACCCGCACCGGCGGCGCCAGCATCAGGCCGGGCAGGAAGGTGTCCACCCGGATGCCGTCCTTGCGGATCTCCTCGCGCAGCAGCGCGCGGCCGCGGCGCCAGGTGCGCATCAGGGTGAACAGCACCAGGCCCAGCACCACCGGGAACCAGGCGCCCTGCAGCAGCTTGGCGCCGTTGGCGACCACGAAGGCCACGTCGATGAAGAAGAACGCCACGCACAGGGCCAGGATCCAGCGCCGCCCGGCCGGCCACAGCGCGCGCGCCACCAGCGCCAGCAGCAGGGTGTCGATCAGCATCGTGGCCGAGACCGAGATGCCGTAGGCCACGGCCAGGTTGGAGGAACTGCGGAACACCAGCACCAGGCCGATCACCATCACCATCAGCATCCAGTTGATGCCGGGCACGTAGATCTGGCCGATCGCCTCGCTGGAGGTGTGCTTGATGCGCATGCGCGGGATGTAGCCCAGCTGCATGGCCTGGCGGCCGATCGAGAACGCGCCGGTGATCACCGCCTGCGAGGCGATCACCGCGGCCATCGTCGCCAGCACGATCATCGGGTACAGGGCCCAGCCCGGCACCGACTCGTAGAACGGGTTGCGCACCAGTTCCGGGTGCTCCAGCACCAGCGCGCCCTGCCCCAGGTAGTTGAGCACCAGGCACGGCAGCACGAAGAAGTACCAGCCGTGGCGGATCGGGCGCGCGCCGAAGTGGCCCATGTCCGCGTACAGCGCCTCGCCGCCGGTCACCGCCAGCACCACCGCGCCGAGGATGAACACGCCGTGCCAGCCGTGGTCGGCGAAGAACAGCACCGCCCACCACGGGTTGAACGCCTTGAGCACCTCGGGGGCCTTGATGATGTTCCAGGCGCCGATCGCGGCGATGGCCACGAACCAGAGCATGGTCACCGGGCCGAACACCTTGCCGACCTTGGCGGTGCCGAAGCGCTGGCTGGCGAACAGCACCACCAGCACCACGATGGTCAGCGGGACGATGAAGTTGTGCAGCCCCGGCGCGGCCACTTCCAGGCCCTCCATCGCGCCGAGCACGGAGATGGCCGGGGTGATCACGCCATCGCCGAAGAACAGCGAGGCGCCGAAGATGCCGAGGATGCCGACCACGTAGGCCGAGCGCGAACCGTTGCGCAGGGTGCGCTGGGCCAGGGCCATCAGCGCCATGATGCCGCCCTCGCCGTCGTTGTCGGCGCGCATGATGATGGTCACGTACTTCAGCGTGACCACCACCATCAGCGACCAGAACGCCAGCGACAGCACGCCCAGCACGGTGTCGTGGTCGCTGGACAGGCCGTAGTGCGGCGAGAACGCTTCCTTGAGCGTGTACAGCGGGCTGGTGCCGATGTCGCCGAAGACCACGCCGATGGCGCCCAGCACCAGGGCCAGGTGCGAGCCGCCGGGCCCGTGGGCGGCGGGCCCGTGGCCGGCGTGGGAAGGCGATGACGCTGCGGACATGGCGGGCGAACCTTAGCGCGGACGGGCGTGAGCGGGGCGCGAGCGCGCGCTCAGCGCAGGGCCGACTGCAGGGCCTTGCGGATGATGGCCGCGGCGTCCTCGCCGGGCGCGGCGGCGTCGCGGGCCATGCGCTGCGCATCGGCCGGCTTGTAGCCCAGCTGCTGCAGGGCGGTGGCGGCGTCGGCCAGCGGATCGCCCGGGACCGCCGTCATCCCGGCCACGGCGCCGCCGCCGGCCAGGTCGGCGGCGCGGTCGCGCAGCTCGACCACCATGCGCTCGGCGGTCTTCTTGCCGATCCCCGGGATCCGGGTCAGCGCGGTGATGTCGCCGGCCTGCACCAGCCGCGCGAACTCCTCCACGCTCACCCCCGAAAGCACCGCCAGCGCGATCTTGGCGCCGATGCCACTGACCTTCTGCACGTCGCGGAACAGCCGCCGCTCCGACTCGCGCAGGAAGCCGTACAGCGCCACGCTGTCCTCCTTCTGCGCGTAATGGGTGAACAGCGAGACTTCCCGGCCCAGCTCGGGCAGGTCGTAGAAGGTGCTCATCGGCGCCTCCAGCTCGTAGCCGACGCCATTGACGTCGACCACCAGCCACGGCGGCTGCTTCAGCACCAGGGTTCCACGCAGTCTTCCAATCATTGGGGGCTCCTACGGAGCGTGATTCGGGATTGGTGATTGGTGATTCGAGAAAGCAAAGGCGAAAGCGCCGGCACGGCCGGAAGATGCCCGCGCTTTCCACGAATCACGGCTTTCAACGGACGCACGTCCGGTAATGACGAATCACCAATCACGGCTCTATTTCCTCCAGGCCAGCTTGGTGCTGACGCCCAGCCTCTGTGCGGTGGCCCGTACATGCGCGTGGGTCAGGGCGATGGCCAGGGCGTCGGCGGCGTCGGCCTGCAGCTTGCCGGGCAGGCCGAGCATGGCCGCGACCATGTGCTGGACTTGGGCCTTGTCGGCGGCGCCGGTGCCGACCACGGCCAGCTTCACCTCGCGCGCGGCGTACTCGCTTACCGGCAGGTCGCGCAGGACCACGGCGCTGATCGCCGCGCCGCGGGCCTGGCCCAGCTTGAGCGCCGATTCGGCGCTGCGGCCCACGAACACCTGCTCGATCGCCACTTCCTGCGGGTGGTATTCGTCGATCAGCGCGGCCAGGCCGTCCAGCAGCCGGCGCAGGCGCTCGGCGAAGCCGCCCTCGCCCAGCAGCACCAGCGGCTGGTGGTGGACGTGGCGCACGCAGCCGCCGCCGTCCACGTCGATGATGCCCACGCCGGTACGCTGCGAACCCGGATCGATGCCGAGGATGCGCACCGGGGCGGCGGTCGCGCGCGCGGCGTTCATGCGCCCACCGCGCACGCCTTCCGGCCCGCCGCCTGTTCGCCCCGGGCCGGACGCATGCTCAGCCGGCTTCGCCCAGGTCGGCGTTGGAATAGACGTTCTGCACGTCGTCCAGGTCCTCGAGCATGTGCAGCAGCTTCTGCACCTGCTGCGCGGTCTCCCCGGACACGGCGATGTCGTTGTCGGCGCGGAACGTCACCTCGGCGTAGCCCGGGGCCAGGCCGGCGGCCTCCATCGCCTGCTTCACCGCCTCGAAGTTCTCCGGCGCGGTGATCACGTCGATCGCGCCGTCCTCCGGGTACACGACCACGTCGTCGGCACCGGCCTCGATCGCCGCCTCGGTCACCTTCTCCTCGTCGGCGCCCTCATAGCTGAGCACGCCCAGGCGCTTGAACATGAAGGCCACCGAGCCCTCGGTGCCCATGTTGCCGCCGCACTTGGAGAAGGCGTGGCGCACGTCGGCCACGGTGCGCACGCGGTTGTCGGTCAGGCAGTCGACGATCACCGCCACGCCGCCGGGGGCGTAGCCCTCGTAGCGCACTTCCTCGTACTCGACGCCTTCCAGCTCGCCGGTGGCCTTCTTGATCGCGCGCTCGATCACGTCCTTGGACATGTTCGACGACAGCGCCTTGTCGATCGCCGCGCGCAGGCGCGGGTTGTTGGCCGGCTCGCCTCCGCCGGCGCGGGCGGCGACGCTGATCTCGCGGATCAGCTTGGTGAAGATCTTGCCGCGCTTGGCATCGCTGGCGTTCTTGCGCGCTTCGATCGAGGGACCACGACCCATGGGCGTACCGTACTGCGTTTGCGAAGCGGTGGATTATAGCGGCCCGCCGCCCTCCCCTGCGCCGCCGCCGGCGCGCGCCGGCGGCAGGAACGCGCCAGCGCGCAGGAACGCCGCCACCTGCCGCGCGGCCTCGGCCGAGAACACCAGCCCGGTATGGCTGGCGCGCACCCGGCAGTAGGCGCTGGCGCCGGGCAGGCGGGTCTCGGCCAGGGCCACGGTGCCGTCCGAATCAGTCCCCACCGCGGCCAGCAGGCGCCCCACCCCGCGCGGCACCTCGCCGGCGATCACCCCCAGTTCGGCCCGCCCGGACCAGGGCTGGCAGCCGCACAGCAGCAGCGGCGCGCTGCGTCCCAGCAGCCAGGCCAGGCGCCGGTGCGCGGCAAGCAGGCGTGCGGTGGCGCTGCCGCACAGCGGCGAGCCCAGGCAGACCACGCGCCGCACCGGCAGGTCCGGTGCCCGGCGCAGGGCCTCCAGCGCGACCAGCCCACCGAGGCTGTGCCCGGCCAGATGGCAAGGCGGCCCGGCGCGCAGGCGTTCGACCAGGTTGGCGATCGCCGGCTCCGGCCCGCCGACGATGCTGGGATAGCCGAAGCCCTCCACCTCGAAGCCGAGCCGGCGCAGGCGCAGTGCCAGCGGCAACAGCCACCACGGCGAGTTCCAGAGGCCGTGCACCAGCAGCACCCGCTCGCGGGGCCCGGTCGCGGCCGGCGGCATCAGGCCGCGACCTCCTGCTGCCGCTTCCACGCCCGGGGCGAGACCCCGGCGTGCGACTTGAACGCGCGCGACAGCGCCGCCTCGCTGGCGTAGCCGACCTCCGAGGCGACCACCTTCAGCGGCCGCCCGCGGCGCAGCGCCTGCTGTGCCAGGCGCACGCGCCAGCCCTGCAGGTACTGCCCCGGGGTCAGCCCCACCGTTTCGCGGAAGGTCTCGGCGAACACGCTGCGCGACATGCCGGCCACCGCGGCCAGTTCCTCCAGGGTCCATTCCCGCGCCGGCGCCTCGTGCATCGCCACCAGGGCATGGCGCAGGCGCGCGTGCGCCAGGCCGGCCAGCAGCCCGCCGCGCACCTCGCCCTGCTCCATCAGGTGCCGCAACAGCTGGATCATCACCACCTCGAACAGGCGGTCGACCATGGCCTGGCGGCCGCAGCGCTGGTCGAACGCCTCCTCGAACAGCAGGTCCAGCACCGGACCCGCGCCCGGCAGCGACTGCAGCGGCAGGCACACGAAGGACGGCAGCGCCGCCACCAGCGGATTGCCGGCGCCGCCCTCGAAGCGCAGGTTGGCGCAGGCCATGTCGGCGCCGCGCTGGGGATCGCTGGAAAAGCGGTGCGGCAGCGGCCGCGGGTACAGCAGCAGGCTCGGCTCGCTGACCTGCACGGTGCTGCCGCCATGGCTGACGTCCAGCGGACCGCGCCGGATCAGGTGCAGCTGGCCCATGCCGTCAATGGCGTCGAGGGTGTTGATGCCGCACAGCGCGCCGGCGTGGAAGACCTGTGCGCTTACCGGGAAGCGCTCCAGCAGGACGGCGAGTCGGTCGCCCATCTCGTACTCCCAGTCAACTTTTCCGGACTTTACGCGGCCGATCGTAGCAGCCGCGGATCCACATTACTCCCAGCGGTACCCCCCCCCCATCCCCCGAAGAGGAGAGAACGATCATGAATGCCATTACCCGCCCGATTGCCGCCGGCCTGCTGGCCCTGGCCGTCCACGCCGCGCTCCCGGCCCAGGCCGCCACCCCCGCCACGGTGCCCGCGCCCCAGGCGACCGTGGAGGGCAGCCACGTCGTCACCGCCGACGGCGTGCGCCTTTACTACAAGGACTGGGGCCCGAAGGACGGCCCGGTGGTCGCCTTCAGCCACGGCTGGCCGCTGAGTTCGGACAGCTGGGAAGCGCAGATGCTGTTCCTGGCCGACCACGGCTTCCGCGTCGTCGCCCACGACCGCCGCGGCCACGGCCGTTCCAGCCAGCCGTGGGACGGCAACGACATGGACCACTACGCCGACGACCTGGCCGCGGTGATCGAGGCCCTGGACCTGCGCGACGTCACCCTGGTCGGCTTCTCCACCGGCGGTGGCGAGGTCGCGCGCTACATCGGCCGCCACGGCACCTCGCGGGTGAAGAAGGTCGCGCTGGTGGGCGCGGTGACCCCGTTCATGCTGAAGACCGCGGACAACCCGGAAGGCATCCCGCAGGACGTGTTCGACGGCTTCCGCGCCGCGGCCCGGGCCAACCGCTCGCAGCAGTACCTGGATATCGCCTCCGGCCCGTTCTTCGGCTTCAACCGCCCGGGTGCCAAGCCCAACCAGGGCCTGATCCAGTCGTTCTGGGCGCAGGGCATGCAGGGCGGCCACAAGAACACCTACGACTCGATCGCCGCGTTCTCGGCCACCGACTTCCGCGATGACCTCAAGAAGTTCGACGTGCCGACCCTGGTGATCCATGGCGAGGACGACCAGGTCGTGCCGGTGGAGATCTCCGCCAAGGCGGTGCCGAAGTACGTGAAGCACGCCCGGGTGAAGCTGTACCCCGGCGGCCCGCACGGCATCACCGATACGCACAAGGACCAGCTCAACCAGGACCTGCTGGACTTCCTGCGCGAGTGAGGCCGGATGCAGTCGCCTGCCCCCTCCCGCGGGAGGGGGCTGCCGGGAGGGTCGGCATGCCAGCGTCCGCTGCGCGCCGGCCCTCACCCTTCCCCATGGCGCGGGGAAACACCCGCCTTCACGCCGGGCGGCGCAGGATGAATTCGAGGTCGCGCACCCGGCCGACCGGGAATTCGTAGGTGCCGACGCGTTCGAAGCCGCGGCGGGCATAGAAGCGCTGCGCGCCGTGGTTCTCCGACCACACCCCGATCCACAGGGTGCGCGGGCCGTCGCGCAGCAGCCAGCGCTCGGCCTCGGCGAACAGGCGCCCGCCCCAGCCGGCGTCCTGGTACGGGGCAAGCACGTAGAGCCGCTTCAGCTCGCCATCGCCGGGGGCAACTTCCGGGTGCGGCAGGCCGCAGGGCCCGGCGGCGGCATGGCCGACCGCGACCCCGTCGTCCTCCAGCAGCCATACCGCATAGCCGGGCTGGGCCAGGATCGTGGCCTGCCGTTCCACGGCGTAGGCGTCGCGCAGGAAGGCGTCCAGGTCCTCCGGCGGGTAGAGATGGCCGAAGGTCTCGGTGAAGGTGCGCGCGCACAGCGACGACAGGGTCGCCGCGTCAGCCACCGTCGCGCGCCGGATCGACAGGCTCACTCGTCCTCGTCTTCCTCTTCCTCGTCGAGGTCCTCGTCGTCGAGGTCGTCCTCGTCCTCTTCTTCCTCGTCCTCGTCGTATTCGTAGTCGTCCTCGCCGAAGTCCTCGCCGTCCCAGCGGCCCTCAGGGTCGGGGACGAAGGCCAGGGCCATGGCCGCCGGCGAGGTGCCGCTGCGCACCAGCCAGCCGCCGAACACGCGGGCGCGCTCGGTCACCAGGGCAGGGTCGGAACCCTCGTTGCCCAGGCGTTCCCACTCAAGCGAAAAAGCGAACTCGGTCATCTCCAGACTCCTCGGGGAGGGCACTTCGGTAGGCGGCGCGGCCCGCGGCCGCGCCGATGGACGGGGATGGCCGCGCGCCACACGGCGCGCGGCCGCGGGTCACTTCGACAGCGACTCCTCCCGGACCTTCACGTGCACCTCGGCCAGCTGCTCGGCCGGGATCGGCGACGGCGCGCCGGTCATCAGGCACTGCGCGGTGGTGGTCTTGGGGAACGGGATCACGTCGCGGATCGACTCGGTACCGGCCATCAGCGCGGCGATGCGGTCGATGCCGAAGGCGATGCCGCCGTGCGGCGGGGCGCCGTACTTCAGCGCGTCCAGCAGGAAGCCGAACTTGGCCTCGGCCTCCTCGGCGCCGATGCCCAGCAGCTCGAACACCGCGCTCTGTATCTCCGGGCGGTGGATGCGGATCGAGCCGCCGCCGATCTCGTTGCCGTTGAGCACCATGTCGTAGCCGCGCGAGACCGCGGTCCTGGCGTGCGCGCGCAGCTCGGCGATGTCGTCCACGGCCGGGGCGGTGAACGGGTGGTGCAGGGCCACGTAGCGCTGCTCCTCCTCGTCCCACTCGAACATCGGGAAGTCGGTGACCCACAGCGGGCGCCAGCCCTCGGCGACCAGGCCGAAGTCCTTGCCGGCCTTCAGGCGCAGCGCGCCCATGAAGTCGGAGACCTTGTTGTAGGCGCCGGCGCCGAAGAACACGATGTCGCCGTTGCCGGCGCCAACATGCCTGGTAAGCGCGGCGAATGCGTCCTCGCTGAAGAACTTCTGGATCGGCGAGGAGATCGCGCCGGCCTCGTCGATCTTGATGTAGGCCAGGCCCTTGGCGCCGAACTTGGCGGCGTGGGCGGCGTACTCGTCGATCTGCTTGCGGCTCAGCTTCGCGCCGCCGGGGATGCGCAGCGCGGCCACGCGGCCATCCGGGTCATTGGCCGGGCCGGTGAATACCGCGAACTGGCTGTCGCGGACCAGTTCGGCCACGTCCACCAGCTCCAGGTCGATGCGCAGGTCCGGCTTGTCCGAGCCGTAGCGGCGCATGGCCTCGGCCCAGGTCATGCGCGGGAACGGGTCGGCCAGGTCCACCCCGGCCACTTCCTTGAACACCGCGCGGATCATGCCCTCGACGAAGTCCTGCACGTCGCGCTCGCGCACGAAGGCGAACTCCATGTCCAGCTGGGTGAACTCCAGCTGGCGGTCGGCGCGCAGGGCCTCGTCGCGGAAGCAGCGCGCGATCTGGTAGTAGCGGTCGAAGCCCGCGATCATCAGGATCTGCTTGAACAGCTGCGGGCTCTGCGGCAGGGCGTAGAACTCGCCCGGGTGCATGCGCGCCGGCACCAGGAAGTCGCGCGCGCCCTCCGGGGTGGCCTTGGTCAGGATCGGGGTCTCGATGTCCTGGAAGCCGCGTTCGTCCAGGTAGCGGCGCAGGGCCTGCACCAGGCGGATGCGGGTGCGCTGCATGCGCTGCATCTCCGGACGGCGCAGGTCCAGGTAGCGGTAGCGCAGGCGCACTTCCTCGGAGGGGTTCTCGTGCGCGTGGAACGGCAGCGGCGCGGCCTTGTTGAGGATGGTGATGCGGGTGGCGATCACCTCGACCTTGCCGGTGCGGATCTTGTCGTTGACCGCGTGGCGGGCGCGCACGACGCCCTCGACCTGGATCACGTCCTCGTAGCCGAGCGAGGCGGCCACGGCGAAGACCTCGGCATTGTCGGGCTCGACCGTGACCTGGACGATGCCTTCGTGGTCGCGCAGGTCGATGAAGCACACGCCGCCGAGGTTGCGGGCGACGTCGGTCCAGCCGGCGAGGGTGATGGTCTGGCCGATCAGCGATTCGTCGACCAGGCCGCAGTAATGGGTACGCATGCAGGCTCCGCGTGTGGGGCAACCGCCCGGAAGAGGCGGAAAGCGGCGATTTTACCCTCTCGCCCCGCCCCCGCGGCACGCCGGCCGGGAAGGCCGCCCCATGGCCGGGTGGTGCGGGCGCCGAAACATTCTGTTCAGGAATGTGCGGGCAGGTTCGGCGTCGAGTCACGACACGAGGTGCCCCGATGAGCATGACACCCCTGCATGACACGCCGAAGACGGCTCCGGCCGGGCAAACGGGCGCTGGCGCATGACGGGGGTGCTGCTGGTCGCGGCACTGGCGGCACTGGCCGCGCTGGTGGTGGCCTCGCCACGGCTGGCGCGGACCAAGGCCGCGCTGCTGGCCGCCCTGCTGGTCGCGCTGAGCCTGTGGTGGCTGGTGGACCAGCTCAGCGGCGACGGCGTGGACGCGGCGACCCTGTACCACCTCTCCAGCGGCATCGAGGGCGCCGGGGTAGCCGATTTCAGCGGCCCGCTGGCCATTGCCGCGGTGCTGGTGCTGCTGTCACTGCTGCTGCCGGCCTGGCTGGCGCGGCATGCCCGCCGGCGCCCGGTCCCGCCGCGCCCGCCGGTGGTGTTCCCGGTTTTCGCCGCCACCTTCCTGGTCGCGGCCCTGGCCAGCCCGCTGGCCCGCGACGCCTGGCGCCTGTACCAGCACAGCCGGCCGGTGGACGCGGCCCAGGTCGCGGCCGAGTACGTGGTCCCGGACCGCCCGCTGCGACAGCGCCGCAACATCGTCTGGATCTACGCCGAGAGCCTCGAGCGCACCTATTTCGACGAGACCGTGTTCCCCGGCCTGGTGCCCAACCTCCGCCGGCTGGCGGGCGAGGCCCTGGACTTCCGCGACGTGGCCTCACCGCCCGGCACCGGCTGGACCATCGCCGGGATGGTGGCCTCGCTGTGCGGGGTGCCGCTGACCGCCGCGCGCGGCGACGAGAACAGCATGGGCCGGATGGAGCAGTTCCTGCCTGGCGCGCACTGCCTCAGCGACTACCTCGCCCAGCAGGGCTACGCCCTGCACTTCAGCGGCGGCGCCGACTCGGCCTTCGCCGCCAAGGACCGGTTCCTGGCCAGCCACGGCTTCGCCACGGTCAAGGACCAGGCCTGGTTCCGCCAGCGCGGGGTGGCGAAGAAGCACTTCTCCAGCTGGGGCGTGCACGACGACGTGCTGCTGGACAGCGTGTACGAGGACTTCCAGCGCCTGTCCCGGGCCGGCACGCCGTTCATGCTCACCGCCCTGACCATGGACACCCACCACCCGGCCGGGCACCTGCCGCGCTCCTGCAGCGACGTGCGCTACGACAGCCCGCACGGCGACATCGGCCTGCTGCGCGCGATCGCCTGCAGCGACCGCCTGATCGGGCGCCTGGTCGAGCGCATCCGCAGCAGTCCCTGGGCGGACGACACCCTGGTGGTGATCGCCTCCGACCACCTGGCCATGCCCAACGACCTGTCCGACGTGCTGGCCGGAATGAAGCGCGAGAACCTGCTGCTGTTCCTCGGCAGCGGCCATGAACCGCGCCAGGTCGCCACCGCCGGCACCACCCTGGACACCGGCGCCACCCTGCTGCAGCTGCTGGACCCGGAGCTGGGCGCGCTGGGCTTCGGCCGCTCGCTGCTGGGCGATCCGGCGCTACCGGGCGCCAGCGTGGCCGCGCGCCGCGACCCGGAGCGCTACCCCCTGTACCTGGGCTTCGCCCGCCAGCTGTGGACCGGCAGCGAGACCCGCACCCTGCGGGTGGAGGACGACCGCGTGGTGGCCGGGGTGCAGCGCATCCGCCCGCCGGTGATGCTGGAGTACGACCAGGGCTGGAACATCGCCTCGATCGTGCTGGAGGATGCGCCGCGGCAGTTCGCCCAGCGCGATCCGGACAACATCCTGGCCTACGTCGACCGCTGCACCGCCTTCCTCGACGAGCCCGGCAAGGGCGAGTGGTGCGCGCTGGTGGTGGACCGCAACAACGCCCTGACCCTCTATTCGGAAGCCGAGCTGCAACAGGGCATCCAGGTCGACGCACCGCTGCAGGAAGCCGCCGACGCCCGCCCGCGGCCACGCCGCGCGCTGACCGTGGCGCGCCAGGAGCGGCCGATGCAGCCCGGCCAGTACCAGTTGCGGATGCAGGCGCGCAACCTGCCCTCGCATTCGTTCTGGCTGGAGGCGGTGTCCGACGACGGCACCGTGGTCCGCGCGCGCGAGTGGGTGCAGGTCGACCCCGGCCGCCCCGGGCAGCAGATCCGCCTGCCGCTGTGGCTGGACTCGAGGGTGGACCAGCTGGTGATCCGCGCCTGGCTGGACTACACCGAGGAGATGGAGGTGGAACGCGTGGCGGTGGTGCCGGCCCGCAGCGGCCGCGGCCGCGGCTGAAGCGCAGGTCGGGCGGCGTTAAGCACCTGCCCGGCAAATTCCCGCCACTTCCCGGATGCTGCATGCAAGGAGTTGCAATGAGCCGAGTCCCCGCCTTCGCCCTGGCGCTATGCCTGGGCCTGGCCTCCAGCCTGCCCGCCGCAGCGCGCGGTCCGGTCGAGGACCTGCGTACGCTGCCGCCGGCGCAGCGGGTCGAGCTGATCGAGCGCGAGTACGCCGCGCAGTCGCGCGGGCGCGCCATCCCGGACGACCAGCTGGCCTTCTACCTGGAGCAGGTCGAGCGCGGCTGGGGCATGGGCCAGGTGCGCGCGGACATCTCCGGCTCCCTGCGCGGCCAGGGCAACCGCCGCTGGAACGGCTCCAGCTGGGCCGGCGCCACCGTGGTCTGCTCCAGCAACGAGCGTCGCCGGCGCGAATGCCGCACCCCGTTCAACGGCCGCCCGGTGCTGGTGGAGAACATCTCCGGCACGCGCTGCATCGAAGGCCGCAATTTCGGCGGCGGCGGCGGCACCATGTGGGTCGACGATGGCTGTCGTGGACGCTTCGCCGAAGGCCGCGGCGGCTGGAACGGCGGCGGCACCGGCGAACTGGTGCGCTGCGAGAGCCAGGACAACAAGCGCCGGACCTGCGCCATCAACGGCCGCGCGGTGCTGGTGCGGCAGCTGTCGAAGACCGCCTGCGTGGAAGGCCGCACCTGGGGCCAGCGCGGCAACAGCCTGTGGGTGGACGACGGCTGCCGCGCCGAATTCTCCGTCGCCCGCGCCCGGCGCCGGGCCATCGCCCGGGTCCGCCCGGCACCAGCGATTACAGCGTGACCTGCAGCAGCGAGAACAAGCGCCGCCGCACCTGCGACTGGGATCGCCGCCGCGGACGCCCGGTGCTGGTGCAGCAGCTGTCCAGCACCCGCTGCGAGGAAGGCCGCACCTGGGGCTGGACCGGCAATTCGGTCTGGGTGGATGGCGGGTGCCGGGCGAGGTTTGGGGCGCGCTGACTGGAGCGGGATTGGCGATCCGTTATTCGTGATTGGTGGTTGGTGATTGGGAACTGTCGCCAATCACCCATCCGGAATCACCGCTCACGTGCCAAACAGCTGCCCGATCCCCAGGGTCACCACCGCGGCGACCAGCCAGACGGCAACCCGGCGGATGAGGGCGGGATCGGCGCTGTTGGCGGGGCGGGCACGGCCGAAGCCGACCACGAACACGTGCAGCGGCAGGGCGATCACCAGCACGAAGGCCAGTACCCAGTAAAGGCTGTCGTCGCCCAGGCGCGGCCACAGTACGGCCATCACCAGGGCCGAGACGATCCCGGCCACGGCGGCGGTGACCGGCGACGGCGTGATCTGCATGCTTCCCCTCCCCTTCGTGGTCCTGGCGCCGATCATGACCGCCGCGCCGCCGTGGCGCGAGCCAGACCATCGACGCATGGCCGACCGGACCGGGTGGGGACTGCGGGATGCAAGGACGGGCCTGGCGCGTACCAGGCCCGGGAACCGATCCTCCGGGGGCCGGCGGCGCGGCGCCCCGGGACGCCGCGCTCAGCTGGTCGCGGTAGCGTTGGAGGAGCTGCTGGCGGACGAGCCCGAGGAGCCGGAGCCGCCGTCGCCCTTGTCGGCGAGGTTGCGCTTCTTGTCGCCGTCCTTCTTGAAGTCGGTCTCGTACCAGCCGCCGCCGGCAAGGCGGAACGACGGCGCGGTCACCTGGCGGCGGACCTGGCCCGGCGCGTTGCAGGAGGGGCAGACCTCCGGATCGGCATCGGACAGCTTCTGCAGGCGGTCGAAGGCATGACCGCAGGCAGCGCACTGGAAGGCGTAGATGGGCATGGCACACACGCGATGGGAAAAACCAGGTCCGCTATGGGGATGCCTATTCACGTTTTCAAGGGCCGCCTGCCCCGGGCAGCGGTCCGCCCCCGGCCGGGGCGCAGCCCGGGTCGGCGCTTCCCCGCCCCCCCAACGCCTGCAAACCCACGGCCGGTGCCGGCCACGCGCGCTCGGGCCGCCTGGCCCCGGCCCGCGCCCCTGGCCGTCCCGGTCAGCAGGCGTAGCCCGGGCAAGCGTGGCGCACGCCCGTGACCGTCCGGCGCCGGATCCGCGGCACCGCTGCTCCGCCCCGTCCGTACGCTCAGGCCGCCGCGATCGACGCCACCGCCAGCTGCCCCGCCCGCGCCAGCACCGCGTCGCGGGCGGCACTGTCGACCCGGGAGCCCTCCAGATAGGCGGCCACCACCCAGGGGCTGCCGCCGGCCAGCGGCCACAGCACGGCCACGTCGTTGCGGATGTCGGTGCCGTTGCTGCCGGTCCTGTCGCCAACCCGCCACTCCGGGCCGATCCCGGCCCGCAGGCAGTCGTCGCCGGTGGTGTTGTCGATCAGCCAGTCGGCCAGCTGCAGGCGCGAGGCCGGGGCCAGCACCGCGCCGGCCACGCAGCGGCCCAGGCTGGTGGCCATCGCGCGCGGGCTGGTGGTATCGCGCGTGTCGCCGGGGGCGAAGCCATTCATTTCCGGCTCCAGGCGGTCGCTGCGGGTGACCGTGTCGCCCAGGCCGCGCAGGAACGCGGTCAGCGCCGCAGGCCCGCCGATCCGCGCGAACAGCAGGTTGGCCGCGGTGTTGTCGCTGATGGTCACGATGGCCCGGCACAGGTCGCGCACGCCCAGGTCCTTGCCCACGTGGCGGCGGGTGACCGGGGCATGCGGGACCAGGTCGGCCGCGCGCACCGGCAGGCGTTCGTCCAGGTCCAGCGCGCCGCGATCGGCCCGTGCCAGCACCGCCGCGGCCAGCAACGCCTTGAACGTGCTGCACATCGGGAAACGCTCGTCCGCGCGGTGCCCGGCCAGGTAGCGGCCATTGCCGGCCTCGAGCACCGCCACGCCCAGCCGGCCCTGGCTGGCCGCCTCCAGCGCGGCGAAGTCCGGTGCGGCGGCAATGCGTGCCCGCGTCCTGTCGCCGGCGGCCGCGCTCGCGGGGACGGCGGCGCGGGCCAGTGCCGGCATGGCCAGCATGGACGCGGCGGCCAGGCCGGCGGACTGCAGGAAACTGCGGCGGTCGGGCATGGATCGATCCTCCTCGGGGGTGGGAGCCGAGTATGGGCAGGGCCGGCGACGGGCCACCATCGCAAGTTTTCGGGAACAGCCATTAGCTGTCCTTGTGGCGCCGTGCAGGTTCCCGGCACTGCCGTGGTCGGCGCCCGCCTTGCAGACCTGCACGGATGCCGGGGCGGCTACCGGCCCGGGACACCGCGCCGGTCCAGCTGCGGTAGCCTCGGCCGTCCACTTCACTTCCGTCCGCGATGCCACGCCCGCCGCTCCCGCTCAACGCGCTGCGTGCCTTCGAGGCCGCCGCCCGCCACCAGAACCTGACCCGCGCCGCGCTGGAGCTGTGCGTGAGCCAGGCCGCGCTGAGCCACCAGATCCGTACCCTCGAGCAGCGCCTGGGCGTGGCCCTGTTCCACCGCCTGCCGCGCGGGGTGGCGCTGACCGAGGAGGGCGCGGCGCTGTACCCGGTGCTGCAGGATGCGTTCGACCGCATCGCCGGGGGCATGCAGCGCTTCCTCGGCGCGGAGGACCGCCAGGTGCTGACCGTGGGCGCGGTGGCGACCTTCGCCGCCGGCTGGCTGCTGCCGCGGCTGCCGGCGTTCGAGGCCGCGCACCCGGACATCGAACTGCGGGTGCAGACCCACAACAACCGCATCGACCTGGCCAGCGAGGGCCTGGACCTGGCGATCCGCTTCGGCGACGGCGACTGGCAGGGCCAGGCCTGCACTCCGGTGCTGGATACCCCGTTCGCGCCGCTGTGCGCGCCGCAGCTGGCCGAGCGCCTGCGCGGGCCCGGCGACCTGGCCGGCGTGCCGCTGCTGCGCTCCTACCGCGCCGACGAATGGCCGCGCTGGCTGGGCGCCGCCGGCGTTGCCGGCGTGGAGGCGCGGGGGCCGGTGTTCGATTCCTCGCTGGCGCTGGCCGCCGCGGCCGCCGCCGGTACCGGCGTGGCCCTGCTGCCGCTGCGCCTGTTCGCGCGCGAGCTGGGCGAGGGCCGGCTGCTGCAGCCGTTCGCGCAGACCGTGGACCTGGGCCGCTACTGGCTGACCCGGCTGCGCTCGCGCGCCGAGCGCGAGCCGGCGCGGCGGTTCCGGCTGTGGCTGGAGGAACAGGGCCGGGCCGCGGAGTAAGCGGCCGGAGGGCGGGCGCACGACCGCGCCCAGGGCTTCAATCCAGCATTTCCAGCCAGGCCTGCTCGGCCTGCTCCAGGCGCGCGGCCAGGGCCTCGCGGTCGCGGGCCAGGGCGGCCAGGCGCGCCGGGTCGGACATGTTGGCCGGATCGGCCAGCTGCGCGTCCACCTCGGCCAGCTGGGCCTCGAGCTCGGCGACCTTCTTCTCGGCGGCGGCCAGCTTGACCGGGTTGGCCGGCTTCTTCGCCGGCGCCGGCGGAGGCGCGGCCGCCGCCGGCGCGGGTGCCGGCGCCGCTTCCTGCTCCAGGCGCGCGCGGGTGCCCTGCGCCACCGGGCGGGTGCGCAGCCACGCCGCATAGTCGTCCAGGTCGCCGGCGAACGGCTCGACCACGCCGTCGGCCACGCGCCAGAAACTGTCGCAGACCAGGCCGATCAGGTGGCGGTCGTGGCTGACCATCACGATCGCGCCGTCGAAGTCGGCCAGCGCCTCGGCCAGCGCCTCGCGCATTTCCAGGTCCAGATGGTTGGTCGGCTCGTCCAGCAGCAGCACGTTGGGCTGCTGCCAGGCGATCAGGGCCAGGGCCAGGCGCGCGCGCTCGCCGCCGGAGAAGCCGTCCACCGGCTCGAAGGCGCGGTCGCCGGGGAAGTTCCACTTGCCGAGGAAGTCGCGGAAGGCCTGGGTCGGCGCGTCCGGCGAGAGTTCGCGGAAGTGGTCGATCGGCGACTGCCCCTCGCGCAGCGACTCCACCGTGTGCTGGGCGAAGTAGCCGATCCGCAGGTCCGGGTGCGCGTTGCGCTCGCCGGCCAGCGGCGGCAGTTCGCCGACCAGGGTGCGCACCAGGGTGGTCTTGCCGGCGCCGTTGGGGCCAAGCAGGCCAATGCGGTCGCCGGCCTCCAGGCCGAAGCCGACGTCCCTGAGGATCACCGCGGGCTGGCCGCCACTGCCCGGCTCGGGCGGATAGCCGCACTGCGCGTCCTGCAGCCGGATCAGCGAATGCGGCAGGCGGCTGGGCGAGGCGAATTCGATCGTGAACTCGCGCTCCACCCGCACCGCCTCGGTGCCGGCCAGCTTGGCCAGGCGCTTCATCCGGCTCTGCGCCTGGCGCGCCTTGGAGGCCTTGGCCTTGAAGCGGTCGATGAAGCTCTGCAGGTGGGCGCGCTCGGCCTGCTCCTTCTCGAATGCGATCTGCTGCTGGCGCAGCTGCTCGGCACGCTGGCGCTCGAAGTCGGTGTAGCCGCCCACGTACAGCTTCGCGTTGCCGCCGTGCAGGTGCAGGGTGTGGGTGGCGACGTTGTCCAGGAACTCGCGGTCGTGGGAGATCAGCAGCAAGGTACCGGGGTACTTCAGTAGCCACTGCTCCAGCCAGTAGACCGCGTCCAGGTCCAGGTGGTTGGTCGGCTCGTCCAGCAGCAGCAGGTCCGAGGGCATCATCAGCGCGCGCGCCAGGTTCAGGCGCACGCGCCAGCCGCCGGAGAACGAGGCCACCGGGCGGCGGTGGGTCTCAGCCGGGAAACCCAGGCCGTGCAGCAGGCGCCCGGCGCGGGCCTCGGCGTCGTAGCCGTTGAGCTCGGCCAGCTTCTGGTGCGCCGCGGCCACGGCCTCCCAGTCCTCGCGGGCGTTGGCCTCGGCCTCCTCGCGCAGTACCTTGGCGATGACCTCGTCGCCGGAAAGCACGAAATCCAGCGCCGGCTCCGGCAACGCCGGCGTCTCCTGCGCCACCGAGGCGATGCGCAGCCTGCCGGGCAGGTCGACGTCGCCCTTGTCGGGCTCCAGCTCGCCGCGGATGGCGGCGAACAGGCTGGACTTGCCGGTGCCGTTGCGTCCGACCACGCCCACCCGGTAGCCCGCGTGCAGGGCCAGGTCGACGTTCGACAGCAGCAGGCGCTCGCCGCGGCGCAGCGCGAAGTTGCGCAGGGAAATCATCGGACGGAGGACTTAGAACGAAAGGGAATGTGCAGATGGCCAGGCATCCTGCGACGTCCATTCTACGTTAACGAATACTTGACATCCCAGCGGGCCAGCATCCAGTCCTGGACCGCCAACAGTGCAGTGCATCCGTTCCACGCAGCAAGGAGTACCCCCCATGGCCCTCAAGCCGCATCTTCTCGCCGCCGCCGTGACCACCGCCCTGCTGGCCGCTCCGGCGGCGCATGCCCAGGACGCCGGCGACACCGGCAACCGTGCCCCCACCATGCTCGACACCCTGATCGTCACCGGCACCCGCATCGCCGACCGCACGGTGGCCGAATCGCAGTCGCCGATCGACATCATCACCCCGGAGGCGCTGTCGGCCACCGGCACCACCGAGCTGGCCACCGCCCTGGCCCGCGCCCTGCCCTCGCTGAACTTCCCGCGCCCGGCCATGGCCGACGGCACCAGCGGCGTGCGCCCGGCGCAGCTGCGCGGGCTGTCGCCGGACCAGGTGCTGGTGCTGGTCAACGGCAAGCGCCGCCACGTCTCGGCCCTGGTCAACGTCAACGGCACCATCGGCCGCGGCTCCTCGGCGGTGGACCTCAACGCCATCCCGGTGGCGGCGATCGAGCGGGTCGAGGTGCTGCGCGACGGCGCCTCGGCGCAGTACGGCTCGGACGCGATCGCCGGCGTGGTCAACATCGTGCTCAAGGGCGCCGGCGAAGGCGGCAGCCTGGTCGCCAGCGGCGGCGAGTATTCCGAGGGCGACGGCACCCAGTGGCAGCTGGCCGGCGACGCCGGGCTGAGCCTGGGCCGCGAAGGCGGCACCGTGCACCTGGCCGCCCAGGTCGGGCAGCAGGACCCGACCAACCGCTCCGGCCCCTACCAGGGCACCGCGCCGCACACCGACAACTTCCCCGGCGTGGGCGAGCGCGCCTTCCGCTTCGGCGAGGCCGACGTGGACCAGTTCGCGGTCTCGGCCAACGCCGCGTTCAACGTCGGCGAGCGCTCCCAGGTCTACCTCACCGCGATCGCCAGCAACCGCGACATCACCTCGTTCGCGTTCTACCGCTCGCGCAACCACAGGAACCAGGGCGCGCTGCTGGCCCAGGTCTACCCGGACGGCTACGTGCCGCAGATCGACCAGGATTCCAAGGACCGCAGCGCGGTGCTGGGCTACAAGGGCAGCACCGCCAGCGGCTGGACCTGGGACCTGAGCTACAGCTTCGGCAGCAACGACCTCGACTTCCACACCCGCAACACCATCAACTACGCGCTGGGCGTGGACAGCCCGCGCAGCTTCTACGCCGGCAACCTGCACTACGCCCAGGACGTGTTCAACGCCGACTTCGCCAAGACCCTGGACATCGGCCTGGCCTACCCGGCCACCGTTTCCTTCGGCGCCGAGTACCGCGACGAGGAATGGCGCCAGGGACCGGGCGAGCCGGATTCCTACTTCGGCTCCGGCGCCCAGGGCTTCGGCGGCTTCACCCCGCGCAACGCCGGCAGCTACCAGCGCGACAGCCATGCGGTCTACGCCGGGCTGGAGGCGGACCTGAGCGAGCGGCTGTCGGCCGGCATCACCGCCCGCTACGAGGACTACTCGGACTTCGGCAGCGAGACCTCGGGCAAGCTCTCGGCGCGCTACGCCTTCAGCGACGCGGTCGCCCTGCGCGCCACCGTGGCCAGCGGCTTCCGCGCCCCGGCCCTGGCGCAGCAGAACTACCAGGCGGTCACCACCAACATCAACAACAGCGTGGTCACCGAAACCGGCA
Source organism: Pseudoxanthomonas sp. SGNA-20 (assembly GCF_003931635.1). Taxonomy (NCBI): domain Bacteria; kingdom Pseudomonadati; phylum Pseudomonadota; class Gammaproteobacteria; order Lysobacterales; family Lysobacteraceae; genus Pseudoxanthomonas; species Pseudoxanthomonas sp. SGNA-20. The sequence continues at coordinate 498,825 of NZ_RRYK01000001.1, forward strand.
CCTTCCCGGCCACCGGCGCCGTCGCCCAGGCCCTGGGCGCCGAGCCGCTGAAGGCCGAGACCTCGCTGTCCTACAGCCTGGGCCTGGTGCTGCAGCCGGCCGAGCGGGTGTACCTGACCATCGATGCCTACCAGATCGAGGTCGACGACCGCATCGTGCTGTCGTCCAACCTCAACCTCACCGGCAACCAGGCGGCGCAGGACCTGCTGGCCGGGCTCGGCTTCCCCGGGGTGACCGCGGCGCGCTACTTCAACAACGCCGTCGACACCCGCACCCGCGGCGTGGACGTGGTCGGCACCTGGTCGGTGCCGCTGGCCGCATCAAACCTGGACCTGACCGCCAGCTACAACCACAACAAGACCGAGGTCACCCGGATCGCCCCCAACCCGGCGGCGCTGGCTTCGCTGGGCGCCAACCTGGAGCGCATCGGCCGCGACGAGCGCGGGCGCATCGAGGAAGGCGCGCCGCGCGACAAGTTCGCCCTGGGCGCGATCTGGAAGCTGGCGCAGTGGGACTTCAGCGCCAACGCGGTGCGCTATGGCGAGTTCACCAGCCGCCACGCCACCAACCCGGACCAGGACCAGACCTATGCGGCGAAGTGGACCCTGGATACCGCGGTGAGCTTCCGCCCCAGCGCGAACTGGACCTTCACCCTGGGCGCGGACAACGTGCTGGACGAGTACCCGGAGAAGACCATCTTCGTGAACTCCACCTCCGGCATGATCCCGTACAGCCTGTACTCGCCGTTCGGCTTCAACGGCCGCTACGTCTACGGCCGGATCGGCTACGCCTGGTAAGGCGGGCGCGGTTGCGCTCCCGGCAGGCCCCGGCGTACGCCGGGGCCTTTCTTTTTCCGGCGCGGCCGGGACGGCGACGGCAGCGCCGCCCCGGCGGAGATGGCAACCGGCACGCCGCCGGCCGGCACCGGGCAGGTTCGCTTCCGCAGCCTGCGGGCCGGAGGACAGGGCTGCAGGGCCGGCCAGCACTGGGCGTCGCTTCGGCCGGGACCACCGGATCGCGGCCCGGACCACCCGGGCCGCCACTGGCGGGGTGGCCCCGCACCGGCAGGGCCGGGTGCGACATGAGGCGCCCGGCACGATTCGTGCCAACGATTTATTTACGGCGGCCACCGGCATCAGCGAAACTCGGAACCCGCGCGGAGTCCCCGCACACGACCACCCCTGATGCACCACGACACCAGCCTGATCGACATCGTCGCGGTTGGCCTGGCCCTGGCTTTCGTGCTCGGCGCCATCGCCAACCGGTTGCGCCTGTCCCCGCTCGTCGGCTACCTGGTGGCCGGCATCTTCGTGGGGCCGTTCACCCCCGGGTTCGTCGCCGACCAGGAAATCGCCAACCAGCTGGCCGAGATCGGCGTGATGCTGCTGATGTTCGGCGTCGGCCTGCACTTCTCGCTGCAGGACCTGCTGGAAGTGAAATGGATCGCCATCCCCGGCGCGGTGGCGCAGATCGCGGTGGCCACCCTGCTCGGCTGGGGCGTGGCCTGGCTGATGGGCTGGTCGCACCTGCACGGCATGATCTTCGGCTTCTCCCTGGCCACCGCCTCGACCGTGGTGCTGCTGCGGGCGATGGAGGAACGCCGCCTGCTGGAGACCATGCGCGGCAAGATTGCTGTCGGCTGGCTGATCGTGGAGGACCTGGCCTGCGTCCTGGCCCTGGTCATGATGCCGGTGATCGCCGGGCTGTTCGGGCCGGAGGCCGGCGGCGAACGCCACAGCTTCGGCAGCGTGCTGTCCTCGATCGGCTGGACCTTCGTCCAGCTGGGCCTGTTCGTGGCGGTGATGCTGCTGGTCGGGCGCCGGGTCATCCCCTGGGTGCTGGAGCGGATCGCCGGCACCGGTTCGCGCGAACTGTTCACCCTGTCGGTGCTGGCCATCGCCCTGGGCGTGGCGTTCGGCGCCGCGGCCCTGTTCGGCGTCTCCTTCGCCCTGGGCGCGTTCTTCGCCGGCATGATGCTCAACGAGTCCGAGCTCAGCCACAAGGCGGCCAACGACTCGCTGCCGCTGCGCGACGCGTTCGCGGTGCTGTTCTTCGTTTCCGTCGGCATGCTGTTCGACCCGAAGATCCTGCTCGAGCACCCCTGGCAGGTGCTGGGCACCGCGGCGATCATCATGTTCGGCAAGTCGGCGGCGGCGTTCGTGATCGTGCGCGCCTTCGGCCACCCCAAGGCCACCGCGCTGACCATCTCCGCCTCGCTGGCGCAGATCGGCGAGTTCGCCTTCATCATCGCCGGCCTGGGCGTGAGCCTGCAGATCCTGCCGCCCACCGGCCAGGCCCTGGTGCTGGCCGGCGCGCTGATCTCGATCATGCTCAACCCGATGATCTTCATGCTGCTGGACCGCTGGGAGGCGCGCCACCGCGAGGAGGTCCAGGTGCAGCCGGAGCCGGAGGTGCAGCCAGGGCCGCCGCTGCAGGCCGGCAACCACGCCATCGTGATCGGCTACGGCCGGGTCGGCAGCGAACTGGCCAACGTGCTGCGCGACCGCGGCGTGCCGGTGGTGATCATCGACGACAACAGCCTGCACGTGGACCGCGCCCACGCCGCCGGCATTCCCGGCATCCGCGGCCATGCCGCCTCGGACAAGGTCCTGGCCGAGGCGCATCCGGAATCGGCCAGCATCGCCATCCTCGCCATCCCGCAGCCGCTGGAAGCCGGCGAAGCGATCGCCAAGCTGCGCGCGCTCAACCCCGCCTTGCCGGTGCTGGCGCGCGCGCACAGCGACGCCGAGGTCAAGCACCTGCTGGCCCACGGCGCCGACGGCGCGGTCATGGCCGAGCGCGAGCTGGCCTACTCGCTGGCGGAGATGGTCATGTCGACCCCGGCCTACCGCTACGCCAACCGCGGCGACGTGGCGGTGCCGCCGGTCTGACCGCCCTGCCGGCCGGATCCGCCCGGCCGGCACCCCGCCTCTGCGACGGGCGGCCGTCGCGGCATCCGCCGGCGACGGCCGCCTGCCTCAGGCCGCCGCCAGCGCCTGCTCCAGGTCGGCGACCAGGTCGTCGATGTGCTCGATGCCCACGCACAGGCGCACGGTGTCCTCGCTGACCCCGGCCTTCTCCAGCTCCTCCGGCGACAGCTGGCGGTGGGTGGTCGAGGCCGGATGGGTGGCCAGCGACTTGGCGTCGCCGATGTTCACCAGGCGGGTGAACAGCTGCAGCGCATCGAGGAAGCGCGCACCGGCCTCGCGCCCGCCGGGCAGGCCGAAGGTCAGCAGGCCGGAGGCGCCCTTCGGCAGGTACCTCTGCACCAAGGCATGCTCCGGGTGGTCTTCCAGCCCGGCGTAGTTCACCCAGGCCACCTTGGGGTGCTGCTTCAGGTAGCGGGCCACAGCCAGGGTGTTCTGGTTGATCCGGTCCATGCGCAGGGCCAGGGTCTCGATGCCCTGCAGGATCAGGAACGCGTTGAACGGCGAGATCGCCGCGCCCATGTTGCGCAGCGGCACCACCCGCGCGCGCCCGATGTAGGCCGCCGGCCCCAGCGCCTCGGTGTAGACCACGCCGTGGTAGCTGACGTCCGGCTCGTTCAGGCGCGGGAAGCGCTGCTTGTGCTCGGCCCAGGGGAAGCGCCCGGAATCGACGATCGCGCCGCCGACGCTGTTGCCATGGCCGCCCAGGTACTTGGTCAGCGAGTGGACCACGATGTCGGCACCATGGTCGAACGGCCGCAGCAGGTAGGGCGTGGCCACGGTGTTGTCCACGATCAGCGGCACCCCGTGCTCGTGCGCGACCTTCGCCACCGCCTCGATGTCGGTGACGTTGCCGCGCGGGTTGCCGATCGACTCGACGAACACCGCCTTGGTGCGCCCGTCGATCAGCCTGGCGAACGCGTCCGGGTCGCGGTAGTCGGCCAGCCGCGCCTCTATCCCGAACTGCGGCAGGGTGTGGGCGAACAGGTTGTAGGTGCCGCCGTACAGCGCGCTGGAGGAAACGATGTTGTCGCCGGCCTCGGCGATGGTCTGGATCGCATAGGTGATCGCGGCCTGCCCCGAGGCCAGGGCCAGCGCGCCGATGCCGCCCTCGAGCGCGGCCAGGCGCTGCTCGAGCACGTCCTGGGTCGGGTTCATGATCCGGGTGTAGATGTTGCCCGGGACCTTGAGGTCGAACAGGTCGGCGCCGTGCTGGGTGTTGTCGAAGGCGTAGGCCACCGTCTGGTAGATCGGCACCGCCACCGCGCGGGTGGTCGGGTCCGGGCTGTAGCCGGCATGGACGGCCAGGGTCTCGGGCTTCCAGTTCGGTGCACTCATCGATGCGCTCGCGGTTGCGGTGGACAGGAGCGCCGAAGATAGCCGAGCAAAGGCGCGACGGATCGCACGGTTTCAGCGCCAACCATCGCCACGCGGAATGTCCTCATTCCACAAAAGGCAGGCGGCGGCCCCCGGCCGCCGCCGCCCAATCACCAATCACCAATCACCAATCACCAATCACCAATTCACGTCCGCGCGAACACCAGATGGCCGCCTTCGGCGTCGACCCTGATGGTGTCGCCGCTGGCGAACTCGCCGGACAGGATCTTCTGCGCCAGCGGGTTCTCGACCTGGGCCTGGATCGCGCGCTTGAGCGGACGCGCGCCGTACACCGGGTCGAAACCGACGTTGCCCAGCAGCTCCAGCGCCGCGTCCGACAGCTCCAGCTTCAGGCCGCGCTCGTGCAGGCGCTTCTCCAGGCCGTGCAGCTGGATCCGGGCGATGGACTTGATCTGCGCCTTGTCCAGCGGGTGGAACACCACGATCTCGTCCAGCCGGTTGATGAACTCCGGGCGGAAGTGCGCCTGCACCACGCCCATCACCGCCGCCTTCATCTGCACGTAGGCCTCCGGCGAACCGTCGCCGGACAGTTCCTGGATCTGGTGCGAGCCGAGGTTGGAGGTCATCACGATGACCGTGTTGCGGAAGTCCACCGTGCGGCCCTGGCCGTCGGTCAGGCGGCCGTCGTCCAGCACCTGCAGCAGGATGTTGAACACGTCCGGATGCGCCTTCTCCACCTCGTCCAGCAGGATCAGCGAGTACGGCCGGCGGCGCACGGCCTCGGTCAGGTAGCCGCCCTCCTCGTAGCCGACGTAACCCGGGGGCGCGCCGATCAGGCGGGCCACCGAGTGCTTCTCCATGAACTCGCTCATGTCGATGCGGACCATGGCCTCGGGGCTGTCGAACAGGAACTCGGCCAGGCCCTTGCACAGCTCGGTCTTGCCCACGCCGGTCGGGCCCAGGAACAGGAACGAGCCGATCGGGCGGTTCGGATCGGACAGGCCGGCACGCGAGCGACGCACCGCGTCGGACACCGCGCGGATCGCCTCGTCCTGGCCGACCACGCGCTTGTGCAGCTCCTCCTCCATGCGCAGCAGCTTGTCGCGCTCGCCCTCCAGCATCTTGCTGACCGGGATGCCGGTCCAGCGGCTGACCACCTCGGCGATCTCCTCCTCGGTGACCTTGTCCTGGACCAGCTTGAAGTCCTTCTTCTCGGCCTCGGCGGCGGCGGCCAGCTGCTTCTCCAGCGCCGGGATGCGGCCGTACTGGATCTCGCTCATGCGCGCGTAGTCCTGGGCGCGCTGCGCGGCTTCCAGCTCGATCCGGGCCTGCTCCAGCTGCTCCTTGACCCTGGTCGCGCCCTGCAGCGCGGCCTTCTCCGACTTCCATACCTCGTTGAGGTCGGAGAACTCGCGCTCGAGCTTTTCGATGTCGGCCTCGAGATCAGCCAGGCGCTGCTTCGAAGCGTCGTCCTTCTCCTTCTTCAGCATCTCGCGCTGGATCTTGAGCTGGATCAGGCGGCGCTCGAGGCGGTCCAGCTCCTCGGGCTTGGAGTCGATCTCCATGCGGATGCGCGAGGCGGCCTCGTCCATCAGGTCGATGGCCTTGTCCGGCAGCTGGCGGTCGGCGATGTAGCGGTTGGACAGGGTGGCCGCGGCGACGATCGCCGGGTCGGTGATCTCCACCCCGTGGTGCACCGCGTAGCGCTCCTTGAGGCCGCGCAGGATGGCGATGGTGTCCTCGACGCTGGGCTCGCCCACGAACACCTTCTGGAAGCGGCGCTCCAGCGCGGCGTCCTTCTCCACGTACTGGCGGTACTCGTCCAGGGTGGTGGCGCCGATGCAGTGCAGCTCGCCGCGGGCCAGCGCCGGCTTGAGCATGTTGCCGGCGTCCATGGCGCCCTCGGCCTTGCCGGCGCCGACCATGGTGTGCAGCTCGTCGATGAACAGGATGATCTGGCCTTCGTTCTTGGCCAGGTCGTTTAGCACGGCCTTCAGCCGTTCCTCGAACTCGCCGCGGAACTTGGCGCCGGCGATCAGCGCGCCCATGTCCAGGCTCAGCACGCGCTTGCCCTTGAGCTGCTCGGGCACCTCGCCCTTGACGATGCGCTGGGCCAGGCCTTCCACGATCGCGGTCTTGCCCACGCCCGGCTCGCCGATCAGCACCGGGTTGTTCTTGGTGCGGCGCTGCAGGACCTGGATGGTGCGGCGGATTTCCTCGTCGCGGCCGATCACCGGGTCCAGCTTGCCGGACTCGGCGCGCGCGGTGAGGTCGATGGTGTACTTCTCCAGCGCCTGGCGCTGGTCCTCGGCGTTCTCCGACTGCACGGTCTCGCCGCCACGCACCTTGTCGATCGCCGCCTGCAGGCGCGCCTTGTCAGCGCCGGCGGCCTTGAGCGCCTGGCCGACGGCGCCGGTGTCCTCCAGCGCGGCCAGCACGAACCACTCGCTGGCGATGAACTGGTCGCCCTTCTGCTGGGCCAGCTTGTCGGTCAGGTTGAGCAGCCGGCCCAGGTCGTTGCCGACCGACAGGCTGCCGGCCTGGCCGGCGACCTTCGGCAGCTTCTCCAGGGCCTCGCCCAGGCGCTCGCGCAGCAGCGGCACGTTGACCCCGGCCTGGGCCAGCAGTGGCCGGGTGCTGCCGCCGGCCTGGTCCAGCAGGGCAACCATCACGTGCACCGGCTCGAGCAGGTTGTGGTCGCGGCCCACGGCCAGCGACTGCGCGTCCGCCAGCGCCTGCTGGAAACGCGAGGTGAGCTTGTCCATCCGCATCGGATATTCCTCGAAGAGGGGGCCGGCGAGGCCGGCGATGTCCACCAGATGCGGCTGGCCTGGCCGGTTTCAAGCCCCGGCGATACGCAGGGCCGGCCTCCGTTCGGGATAATCCGGCCATGCCCGCCCCGGCCCGCCCCTGGTTCCTGTACCTGATCGAATGCCGCAACGGCGCCTGGTACGCCGGCATCAGCCCGGACGTGGAGGCGCGCTACCAGGCCCATCTGGCCGGCAAGGGCGCGCGCTATACCCGGGCCAACCCGCCGCTGCGCCTGCTTGGTAGCCGCCCGTTCCCGGACCGCGCCAGTGCCTCGCGCGCCGAGTGGCAGATCAAGCGCCTGCCGCGTGAACGCAAGCTGGCCTTCCTGCTGCAGACCGGCCCGGCCGACCTGCCCGCCTGAGCGCGCCGCCTCAGCCGGCTTCGTCCGCAGCCGGTTCCAGCCAGCCGTGGTAGGCGATCACCGGCCCGGCCAGCGGCAGGGCGGCCTCCACGTGGAAGTGGTAGCGCCCGTCCTGCTCCCATTCGCGGCAGCGCACGCGCTGGAACAGCCGCGCCGGCAGCGGCAGCACCCCCAGCAGGCGCACGCGGGCCACGTTCCAGTAGATCGTGCCCTCGGCCGCGTGCACCGCGAAACGGAACTGCAGCGGGCCCAGGCGCTCGGCCAGCAGGCCCTTGCGGCAGCGCAGGCGGGTGGCCAGGCGGTGGCTGCCGAACTGGCGGCGCCAGGTCTCGGACCGCGGATCGGCGCTGAACTCCACCCGCAGCGGCGCCGCCTGCATCGCCGGAGGCATGCCCGCCAGGCGGCCGCACAGGCGCGCCAGCAGGCCGCGGCCGCGCTCGATGTCCACTTCGCCGGCGAACGCATCCTGGCCGCGGATCGAATGCAGGCGGCGCAGGCTCGGCGGGAGGTTGAAGAACGGCGCGCCCAGCAGCTGCTGGAACACGGTGGGCTCGGCGGCCGTGGACAGGGAGAACGGGCGTGGGGCGGCGCCGGACATCGGGGCGAAACGGCACGGGCGGGCGGGCAGGATACTCCCGCGCCGCCCGCCCGTGGCCCTCAGGGCCGCGCCAGTGCCCGGCGCAGCGCGCGCAGCTGGGCCTTGACCTCGGCCTGTTGCGCGGCGGAAAGCCGCATCAGCGCCTTGTGCCCGACCGAGGCCGATTCCAGCGCCGGGTCGGCGTAGCGCCAGCGCCCGCGTTCATCGCGCACCAGCTCCGCGCCGGCCGGCGGCACCGGCGCCTGCAGCAGGTGGTCGATCACCTGCACCAGGCGGTCGTTGAAGTACGCGTCCGGGCCGGCGATCTCGGCATAGGCCTGCTGGAACAGCGGATAGAAGCGGCGGTACAGCGCGGCCATGCGCTGCGCGTCGGCCGCGGCGAAGGCGGCCACGTAAGGCGCATAGCGCGCGGCATTGGCCTCGCCATCGGCCACCGTGCCGCCCTCGCCTTCCACCACCGCGTAGCCGCCGGGCACCTGGCGCAAGGCCAGCGCCGTGGCCGGCACATGCGGCTGGGTGAGGTTGTCGACCATCACCACCAGGCGCTGCACCACGTGCTCGCGCACCAGGATCGACAGGAGCGGGGCGTCGCCGGCCAGTGCCTCCAGTTCCTGCAGCACCACCGCATCGCTGTCGGCCAGGGCGGGGATGGCCGCGTCGGCGGCCTCGGCGGGCGGCTCCACCGGATGCTGGATGCCAGGCGGCCCGTCCTCGCCGGCCATGGGCGGCGGCGGCAGTTCGTCGCCGGTCGCCGGTGCGGAGGCCGCCGCCGGTGCCTGCGGTTGCGCCGGCGGCGCGGGCCGCAACAGCCACCAGGCGGCCGCGGCCACCGCGATGGCCACCAGCAGCCAGGGCCAACGGGCCGGCCGCGTGCGTGCTTGCTGCATGTCGTCTCCTTCTGTTGCGGACATGCAGGTGTGACCGGCGCCGGCGCGCGGGGTTCCCGCCGCCGGTCGGATTCAGTGCGCGCCGGGCGCCTGCGCCGGGCGCGGCGCCTGCAACGACAGCAGGCCCAGCAGCAGCGCCAGCACCGCGTAGGCCGCGGCGAACTGCCAGGCGATGGTGGCGCGCACGCCCTGCAGCGACCACGGCAGATAGATCCCGCCGCGCGGATCCACCGAGTGGATCACCCCGACCAGGGTCAGCAGCGCGGCCAGCAGCAGCACCGCTGCGGCACGGCGCGGCTGCTGCTCCACCAGCGCCACCAGCGCCGTGCCCCACAGCATCGCGGTGATGATGAAGCCGTTGCCCAGGGTCACGATTGCGGCCAGGTCGGCCAGGCCGTGGCCGTCGCCGCCCTCGTACAGCGCGGCGAAGGTCGCCGTCGGGATCCAGGCCGGATTGCCCAGCTTGATCACCAGCAGGTAGGCGATCGCCGGGAGGAACGCCAGCGCCACCGCCGGCGCGTGCCGGCGCGGGCTTTCGTGGAAGGCCTGCAGGGTGATGTCCAGGCCGACGTAGACGATGATCGGCGCCAGCACCGCCACCGGCAGCCACTGCACCAGCATCGACACGTAGCCGAACACGCCGCCCAGGCCGATGAACAGGCCGGTCAGCAGGGTGTAGCCGTGGCGCGCGCCCATGTGCTTGTACGCCGGCTGGCCGATGTAGGGCGTGGTCTGGGCCACGCCGCCGCAGAAACCGGCGACCAGGGTGGACACCGCCTCGGCCAGCAACACGTCGCGGGTGCGGTAGTCGTCGCCGGCCGCGCGCGCGCTTTCGGCCACGTTGATGCCGCCGACCACCATCAGCAGACCGAACGGCAGCAGCAGCGGCAGGTAGGGCACGGTATACGGCAGTCCGGCGATGAAGCCGGCATTGGGCAGCGGCAGCACGAAGGCCAGCGGCTGCAGCGGCGGCAGTTCGAAACCCGGCAGGCCCAGGCCGGCCAGGCCCAGCCCGTAGTACAGCGCGGTGCCGGCGACGAACGCGGCGAACACGCCCGGCACCCGCCATGGCAGCCGCCCCTTGCCGACCAGCACGTACAGCAGCAGGCCGAGGGTGGCGATGCCGACCACCGGATTGCGCAGGGTTTCGATCAGCGGCAGGAAACCCAGCAGCGCCAGCGCGGCGCCGCCGATGGAACCCAGCAGTGCCGCGCGCGGCAGCACCCGCGTGACCCAGTCGCCGGCGAAGGACAGCACCAGCTTGAGCACGCCCATCACCACCAGCGAGGCCATGCCCAGCTGCCAGGTCGCCATTGCCGCCGCATCGGTGGCCATGCCCTGCCCCGTGAAGCCGGCATAGGCAGGACCCAGCACCAGCAGGGCCATGCCGATGCTGGTCGGCGCATCCAGGCCAAGTGGCATGGCAGTGACGTCGTCGCGCCCGCTGCGCAGTGCCAGGCGCCGCGCCATCACCGTGTAGACCAGGTTGCCCACCAGCACGCCCAGCGCGGTGCCGGGAAACATGCGCCCGAACACGACCTCCGCCGGGAACTGGAAGATCCCGACCAGGGCCGCGGCGATGAAGCCGAGGATGGACAGGTTGTCGACCACCAGGCCGAAGAAGCCGTTGAGGTCGCCGGCGACGATCCAGGGCAGGGGGCGGGGCTGGGCGGGGGCATTGGACATCGGGATGGTCTTCGCTGGGGTCGCGTGGAAGCGGGGCGGCGCCGGCCGGCCCGTGAGGCTGGGAAGGCGCGACGGGGCCGGCGGCGGCGCCGGCCCCGTCCGCGGTCAGAACCGGGTGCGGAACTCCACGCCCCAGGTACGCGGCTCGTTGAGGAAGCCGGTGAGGTTGTTGAAGTCGATCGCGCCGACGATGCGCTCCTGGTCGGTGATGTTGCGGCCGAACAGTGCCACTTCCCGGTCGCCCTGGTTCCACAGGTAGCCGATGCGCAGGCCGCCTTCCAGCGAGGACTTGCCGCGGAACTCGCGCGACTCGTACAGGAAGAAGTTGACCTCGCTGCGGTAGGCCCAGTCGGTGAGGAAGTACAGCTCGCCACCGGCCAGCGGCACGCCATAGCGCGCGCTGAGGTTGTGCACCCACTCCGGCGCCTGCGGCAACGGGTTGCCGTCGATCAGGGCGCGGCCGGATGCGTCCAGCGGGTCGGTCACGGTGCAGGCGGCGCACGGCGCCACCGCCAGGGTGTCGTCCCGGATTTCGGTGTCGTTGTAGCTGGAACCGAGGGTGACCAGCAGCTGGTCGGCCAGGTACGCCTCCAGGTCCAGCTCGAAGCCCTGGCCCACGGTGCGGTCGGCGTTGAGCAGGGTGGCGATGTTGCTGCCGCCGCCGACGGCGATGATCTGCTGGTCGTCGACCGTGTAGCGGAACAGGTTGAAGCCCAGGCGCGCGCGGCGGTCCCACAGGTCGGCCTTGATGCCGGCCTCCCAGGAGATCACCTCCTCCGAATCGGCGGTGGTCACGCCGCCGTTGGGCGCGCCCGGATCGGCGAACAGCAGCCGTCCCTGGATGGAGGGCGCGCGGAAGCCCTTGGCCACGCGCGCGTACAGGTTCACGTCCTCGTCCACCGCGTACACCACGCTGGCGTCCCAGCTGACATCGTTGGCGTCGGTGTGCACCCGGTACGGGCCGCCCACCGGCGCGCCAAACGGCGCGCCTTCGACCACCTGGGCGGCGAAGTCCTTCTTGTCCCGGGTATAGCGCAGGCCGCCGCGCAGCTTCAGCCGGTCGGTGGCGTCGTACTCGCCGGAGGCGAACACGGCCCAGGCGGTGTTCTCCTGCTGCTGCACGGCGAAGCCGGCCTGCGGGTTGCCGGGGGCCAGCGAGTCGTAGTTGAAGCCGTGGATGGTGATGTCCTCGCGGAACCAGAACAGGCCGGCCTGCCAGTTGAACGGGCCGTCGTTGTCCGATTCGAGGCGGAACTCCTGGGTCAGCTGCTCGTGGTCGGGCAGGCCGTCGGCCGACTCGGAGGCGAACGGGATCACGCCGGGGCCGGAATCAGGCAGGAACACCGCGCCGTAGCCGCCGTCGATGTCGCCGCGGTTGAGCGACTCGGCGGTCTCGTAGCCGCTGATCGAGTGCAGCACCAGGCCATCGAAGTCCCAGCGCAGGCGCGCATTGGCGCCCCAGGTCTCCAGGTCGGAGAAGTTCACGCCGTCCAGCGAGACCTTTTCGCGGTCGAAGCCGGGGACCAGGTCGTTCGTGCCCGGCTGGATGATGTTGGCGCGGAACAGGCGCGCGGTGCCGTTGAGGTCGCGCCGGTGCAGGTTCAGCAGCGCCTCGAAGGCGTCGCCCTCGTACAGGAACTGCACCCGCACCGCGGATTCGTCGTAGCCCTCGAAACCCTCGTTGGGCGCGCCGTCGAGGGTGTTGTCGACCCAGTCGTCGCGGCGCTGGTACAGCGCCGACAGGCGCGCCGACCAGCGCTGGCCCAGCGCGCCGCCGACCGCGCCCTCGAAGTTGACCATCTCGTCGCTGCCCAGGCCCAGCTTCGCGTAGCCGCCGAACTCCCGCGACGGCCGCACCGATTCGAACTTGACCACGCCGGCCGGGGTATTGCGCCCGAACAGCGTGCCCTGCGGGCCTCGCAGCACTTCCACACGCTCCAGGTCGAACAGCGGGAAGCCCTTCAGCAGCGGGCTCTCCTGCACCACCTCGTCGTACACCAGCGACACCGGCTGCGAGGCATTGAGGTCGAAGTCGGTGTTGCCCAGGCCGCGGATGTAGAAGCGCGGGAAGGCGCGGCCGTAGGACGACTCGATGTTGAGACTGGGCACCCGCGCGGAGAGGAAGCGGATGTCGGCGCCGCCGGAGCCATACAGCTCGAGCTTCTCCGCATCCACGCTGGTGATCGACACCGGCACGTCCTGGATGTTCTCGACCTTGCGTTGCGCGGTGACCTGCACCGCATCGAGGGTGGAGGCCTCCTGGGCGTGCAGCACCGGCACGGCCAGCAGCAGGGCGACGGCGGTGGCCAGGCGGCAGCGCCGGGCCGGGATGACGTGCGACGGGTTCATCGGGTGGCTCCTCGTGGGGTGGAGACGGGACGGTCGTGCATCGCGGGACCGGCACGCGCCGGTCAGAAGGAAACCTCGGCCGGCTGCCGCGACCACAGCACCGACTGGTGGCCGGTGGCCCGCTTCCAGGCCAGGCGGATGGCCTCGATGTCGGCGCGGCGCTGCGGCGTGTCCTCGTGCAGGACCACCAGCACCTTGCTGCGCAGCCGCTGCGGCTCGGCGTCGCCGCGGAACAGCCACTGGCCGTAGGCATCGAGCACGGTCAGGCCGTCGGGAAAGCGCGGGGTGACTTCCTCGTCCAGGAAGCGGCGCCAGCGCGCCTCGTCGATGGCGTCGGTCTGCGGCCGCGTGGAGGGGCCATCTTCGCGGCCCACGCCGAAATACAGCTCGCTGCGCACCCAGCCGGCGGCCTCGGCCGGGCGCGTAGCATCGCCCTGCAGCCGCGGCCCCAGCGCCGGCGCACCGGCGCAGGCCGGGAGCATCACGGCAAGCAACAGCGCAAGGCAGGGGACACGATGCATGGCAGCTCCAGGAAACCAGGGCGCGAAGCGTGTCGGCAGCCCATCCTGCGACGGAAATAACCCGCCGTCATGTGCTGATGCCGATCCCACGCCTCGTGGCCGCGAAGGACGCGCCTATCCTATCGCTCCATCCGGATGGATATAAGGATCCCCGAGCAGGCCGCCGCATGTCCGCCCATTCCCGCACCCGCCTCGCCCTCGTCCTGACCCTCGCCCTGCCCGCGACCGCCGCCGCGCAGGCGCCCGTCGCCGCCACCACCCTGGACCAGGTCATCGTCACCGGCACCCGCGCCAGCGACCGCACCGTGCTGGAGTCCACCTCGCCGGTGGACGTGCTCACCGCCGAGGACCTGCGCCGCGCCACGGGCCCGTCCGGCGAACTGGGCAGCGCGCTGCAGGCATTGCTGCCCTCGTTCAACTTCCCGCGCCAGTCCAACTCCGGCGGCGCCGACCACGTGCGCGCGGCGCAGCTGCGCGGGCTCTCGCCGGACCAGGTGCTGGTCCTGGTCAACGGGCGCCGCCGCCACACCAGCGCCGTGGTGTCCACCGACTCCAAGATCGGCCGCGGCACCACGCCGGTCGATTTCAACGCCATCCCGGTCGGCGCGGTGGCGCGGATCGAGGTGCTGCGCGATGGCGCCGGCGCCCAGTACGGATCGGACGCGGTGGCCGGAGTGGTCAACATCATCCTCGCCGGCGGCGCCGAAGGCGGCGCCCTGGAGGCCGGCTATGGCTTGCACCACACCCGGCTGGAGCCGATCGGGCGCCGCCTGAGCGACGGCCAGACTGGCCATGCCCATGGCCAGGCCGGCATCGCCCTGGGCGACGGCGGCTTCCTGCGCCTGGGCGCCGGCTACCAGCAGCGCAATGCCACCAACCGCGCCGGCTTCGACCAGGTTCCGCCCTGGGACCAGACCCCGGCCAACCTCGCCGTGCAAGGCCGCCGCAACTACCACCTCGGCGACGGCGACTCCAGGCAGCTGGACGGCTGGTTCAACGCCGAACTGCCGCTGCCCGGCGACGCCGCGCTGTACGGCTTCGGCACCTGGCACCAGCGCGATACCGAGGGCGCCAACTACTACCGTTACCCGGAAGGCGAGGCCAACTGGCCGCAGGTGTATCCACACGGCTACCGCCCGGTTTCGGTCGGCGAGAACCTCGACGTCGGCCTGGTGGCCGGCGTGCGCGGCCGCCTCGGCGCCTGGGACTACGACGCCAGCCTCGACCATGGTGCCAACGAGTTCACCTACCGGCTGCGCGAATCGCTCAACGCCTCGCTGGGTCCGGACAGCCCCACCCGCTTCCGCGTGGCCGACTACCGCTTCGCCCAGACCCTGGCCAACCTGGACTTCAGCCGCGGCTTCGCCGGCGCCGGTGCGGACCACGTGCTGGCCCTGGGTGCCGAGTTCCGCGCCGAGCGTTACCAGACCGGCGCCGGCGACCCGGCCAGCTACGCCGCCGGCCCATACCGCGACCGCCCGGCCGGCGCCCAGGCCGGTGGCGGCCTCACCCCGCAGGACCAGGCCAACCTCCGCCGCGAGGTGGCCAGCGCCTACGCCACCGTGTCCTCGTCCTTCGGCGAGGCGTTCAGCACCGACCTCAGCGCGCGCTACGAGCACTACCAGGACTTCGGCGGCCAGTTCACCGGCAAGCTCGCCGCGCGCCACGCGTTCACCCCGCGGCTGGCACTGCGCGGCACGCTGTCCAGCAACTTCCGCGCGCCGTCGCTGGCGCAGGTCGGCTTCGAGTCCACCAGCACCGGCTACAACGCCGCCGGGCAGCTGGTGCAGGGCCGGCTGCTGGCGGTGGCCAACCCGATCGCCCGCGCCCTTGGCGCGCGCGACCTCGACCCGGAGCAGTCGCGCAACCTCGGCCTGGGCCTGGCCGCGCGCATCGGCGAACGCCTCGACCTGTCGCTGGACCTGTTCCAGATCGAGATCGACGATCGCATCGCCCTGTCCGAGGCCATCACCGGCGACGCGCTGGCCGCCTTCGTCGCCGCCAACTTCGACGTCCCCGCCCTGGAGAGCGCGCAGTTCTTCGTCAACGCCGCCGACACCCGCACCCGCGGCGCCGAGCTGGTGGCCAACTGGCGCGACCACCTGGCCGGTGGCCGCCTGCTGCTGACCGGCGCCTGGAGCTACGCGAAGACCGAACTGGAGCACATCGTCGCCACCCCGCCGCAGCTGTCGGCGCTGGATCCGTCCTACGTGCTGTTCGGGGTGGAGGAACGCAACACCCTCACCGACGCGGCGCCGCGCACCCGCGCGCTCCTCAGCGCCAGCTGGGCCGGCCACCGCTGGAACCTGCTGGCGCGCGTGCAGCGCCACGGCAGCGCCAGGCGGGTGTTCGACTTCGGCGGCGGCTTCCAGCCGGAGCAGCGCTACGGCGCCGAATGGCAGCTGGACGCCGAGGTCGAGTACGCGCCCGCCCCGGGCTGGAGCCTGGCCCTCGGCGGCAGCAACCTCACCGACGCCTACCCGGACCGATCCAACGAGGACATCCACTACTTCGGCAACCTGCCCTACGACGTGCTCTCGCCGCTCGGCAGCAACGGCCGCTACCTGTACGGCCGCGTGCGCTACGCGTTCTGAGGCGTCGCGGCGCGCGGCCGCGGCGCTGCCGACCTGCCCCTCACGGGCAGTTCGTGCACAATGGGTGCATGGTCGACGAGACGCCATCCCGTCCATCACCACCCGCGCTAGGCGACGACTGCGCGCTCTTCCTCGACGTCGACGGCACCCTGGTGGAGTTCACCGCGGACCCCGCCGCGGTGCACGTGCTGCCCGAGGTACGCGAGGCCATCGGCCGCCTGAGCCGGCGCCTGCACGGCGCGGTCGCGCTGGTCAGCGGGCGTCCGCTGGCGCAGCTGGACGCGCTGTTCGCGCCGCTGCGGCTGCCGGCCGCCGGCCTGCACGGGCACCAGTTCCGGCATGCCGCCGGCGCCGATCCGGACATTCCCGAGGACACCTCCGCCCTGCTGCACGAACTGCACCGCCAGGCGCTGGCGATGGCCGCCTCGCGCCCGGGCGTGCTGGTGGAGGACAAGGGCGTGAGCCTGGCCCTGCACTGGCGCGCCGCGCCGCATTTCGGCCCGGAGGTCGCCGCGTTCGCGCGCGAGCACCTCGCCCGCCTGCCCGGCTACCGCCTGCAGCCGGGCGACCACGTGGTCGAGTTCGTGCCCTGCGGCAGCGACAAGGGCCGGGCGCTGGAACGGATGATGGCCCAGCCCGCGTTCCGCGGGCGGGTGCCGGTGTTCGTCGGCGACGACCTCACCGACGAATACGGCTTCGCCGCGGCCAACCGCGCTGGCGGCTGGAGCGTGCTGGTCGGCCAGCGGGAACCGAGCGCGGCGACCCACGCCCTGGCCCGCACCGCCGACGTGCACGCCTGGCTCATCGCCAATGCGGCAAAAGGGGAGGTCGGCCCGCGGTAGCCCCGGTACCGCCGAATCACGGGACAGGCAATGGACATCAACGTACACGACGCCAACCTCGAGCTTGGCGTGATCGGCAACAGCAGCTTCGGCGCGCTGGTGGACAAGCGAGGACGGGTGGTGTGGAGCTGCCTGCCCTCGTTCGACGGCGACCCGGCCTTCTGCGCGCTGCTGTCGCCACGCGGGCAGGAAGGCGGCGACTTCTCCATCGAGCTGGAGGACTTCGAGCGCTCCGAGCAGCGCTACGAGCCCAATACCGCGATCCTGCGCACCGTGCTGCACGACCGCAACGGCGGCTCGCTGGAGATCGTCGACTTCGCCCCGCGCTGGCGCCAGAACGGGCGCTTCTACCGGCCGGTGTCGATCATCCGCCGGATCACCCCGCTGTCCGGCAACCCGCGCATCCGGGTGCGGGTGCGGCCGCTGGCCGACTGGGGCGCGCGCGTGCCCGAGTCGACCTGGGGCAGCAACCACATCCGCTGGCTGCTGCCGCACTTCACCCTGCGCCTGACCACCGACGTGCCGGTGCGCTTCGTGCGCGACTCGCTGCCGTTCGTGCTGACCCACCGCATGCACCTGGTGCTGGGCCCGGACGAGCCGATGGGGCGCTCGCTCACCGGCTACGTCGAGGAGGCGATCACCCGCACCCGCGAGTACTGGCGCGAGTGGGTGCGCTACCTGTCGATCCCGCTGGAGTGGCAGGATGCGGTGATCCGCAGCGCGATCACCCTCAAGCTGTGCCAGTACGAGGACAGCGGCGCGATCATCGCGGCCATGACCACCTCCATCCCGGAGGCGCCCGGCACCACCCGCAACTGGGACTACCGCTACTGCTGGCTGCGCGACGCGGCCTTCGTCGTGCGCGCGCTCAACCGCCTGGGCGCGACCCGCAGCATGGAGGAATTCCTGCGCTACATCTTCAACATCGCCAGCCACGACGGCAGCCTGCAGCCGCTGTACGGGATCGGCTTCGAGGACCGCCTGGACGAGGTCGAGGTGCCCTCGCTGGCCGGCTACCGCGGCATGGGCCCGGTGCGGCGCGGCAACCTGGCCTGGATCCAGAAGCAGCACGACGTGTACGGCAGCGTGGTCCTGGCCTCGACCCAGCTGTTCTTCGACCAGCGCCTGGCCGACCCCGGCGACGCGCACACCTTCGCCCGCCTGGAGCCGCTGGGCGAGCGCGCGTTCGCCCTGTACGACGTGCCCGACGCCGGACTGTGGGAGTTCCGCGGCCGCGCCGAGGTGCACACCTACACCGCCGCCATGTGCTGGGCCGCCTGCGACCGCCTGGCCAAGATCGCGGCGCAGCTGGGCCTGCAGGAACGGGTGGACTACTGGCGGCTGCGCGCCAACACCATCCGCAAGACCACCCTGGAGCGCGCCTGGCGCGCGGAGGCCAACCACTTCAGCGCCTCGTTCCAGAGCGACTACCTGGACGCCTCGCTGCTGCTGCTGGCCGACATCGGCTTCGTCGAGGCCGACGACCCGCGCTACGTGGCCACGGTCGAGGCCATCGGCCGC
This sequence comes from Pseudoxanthomonas sp. SGNA-20, assembly GCF_003931635.1. NCBI lineage: Bacteria > Pseudomonadati > Pseudomonadota > Gammaproteobacteria > Lysobacterales > Lysobacteraceae > Pseudoxanthomonas > Pseudoxanthomonas sp. SGNA-20. Next base: position 517,260 of record NZ_RRYK01000001.1, read on the forward strand.
GAGCTGCGCCACGGCGACGGCGTGTTCCGCTACGTGGCGCCGGACGACTTCGGCGCGCCGGAAACCAGCTTCACCATCTGCACCTTCTGGTACATCGACGCGCTGGCCGCGACCGGGCGCATGGACGAGGCGCGCGAGCTGTTCGAGCGCGTGCTGGCGCGCCGCAACCACCTGGGCCTGCTCTCGGAGGACATGGCCTTCGACAGCGGCGAGGGCTGGGGCAACTTCCCGCAGACCTACTCGCACGTGGGCCTGATCATCGCCGCGATGCGGCTTTCGCGTTCCTGGCAGGAGGCCTCATGAGCCGTCTGGTCGTTGTTTCCAACCGCGTCGCCGTCCCCGGCGAGAACCGCGCCGGCGGCCTGGCCGTGGCCCTGCAGGCGGCGCTGTCCGAGCGCGGCGGCGTGTGGTTCGGCTGGAGCGGCAAGACCGTGCGTGGCAACAGCGGCGAGGTCCACGAGCAGGAGGCCGACGGCATCCGCTACGTGACCATGGACCTCAACCGCCCCGACCTGGACGCCTACTACAACGGCTTCGCCAACCGCACGCTGTGGCCGTTGCTGCACTTCCGCCTGGACCTGGTGGACTACGACCGCGCCACCCGCGAGGGCTACCGCCGGGTCAACGCCATGTTCGCCGACCGCCTGGCGCCGCTGCTGCGCGACGACGACACGGTGTGGGTGCACGACTACCACCTGATCCCGCTGGCGGCGCTGCTGCGCGAGCGCGGGGTGGGCGCGCGCATCGGCTTCTACCTGCACGTGCCGGTGCCCTCGGCCGACCTGCTGATGGCGGTGCCGGACCACCAGCGCCTGTTCTCGCCGCTGTATTCCTACGACCTGCTCGGCTTCCAGACCCAGCGCGACAACGACCGCTTCCAGTCCTACGTGCGCCTGTACGGCGGCGGCAAGATCATCGGCCCCGGCCTGCTGGAGGCGCCCGGCGGGCGCCGCTTCCGCACCGGGGCGTTCCCGATCAGCATCGACACCCCGCAGATCGCGCGCCAGGCCGCGGCCGCGTCGGCCAAGCCGGCGGTACGCAGCCTGCGCACCAGCCTGGAGGACCGCCTGCTGGCGATCGGCGTGGACCGGCTGGACTACTCCAAGGGCCTGCCCGAGCGCTTCCACGGCTTCGAGCGCTACCTGCAGCGGCACCCGGACCAGAAGGGCACCCTGACCTACCTGCAGATCGCGCCGCTGTCGCGCGCCGACGTCAGCGAGTACCGCACCCTGCGCAGCCAGCTGGAGCAGATCGCCGGGCACATCAACGGCGCCCACGCCGCGCCGAACTGGACCCCGCTGCGCTACGTCAACCGCAACTTCCCGCACGCCACCCTGACCGGGTTCTACCGCACCGCGCGGGTCAGCCTGGTGACGCCGCTGCGCGACGGCATGAACCTGGTGGCCAAGGAATACGTGGCCTCGCAGGACCCGGAGAACCCCGGCGTGCTGGTGCTGTCGCTGCTGGCGGGCGCGGCGCAGGAGCTGAAGGAGGCGCTGCTGGTCAACCCGCACGACCTGGACGGCGTCGCCGACGCCATCGCCACCGCCGCGACCATGCCGCTGGCGCGGCGCAAGGAACGCTGGCACGCGATGATGGAGCACCTGCTCAAGCACGACATCCACGCCTGGCGCAAGGAGTACCTGGCGGTGCTGGAGTCGACCTGACAGGCTGGCGTCAGCCGCGATCGGCATCATTGGACCTTCGCGCCGGCATGCCGGCGCGCGTCTTTCCGCTCCCCAGGAGGTCCTCCCCCATGCGTCGCGTCCCCGCCCTGCTGTTCGTTTCCCTGCTGCCGCTGGCGGCTTCCGCCCAGCAACCGGCCCAACCGGAAGGCTGGACCGGCACCGGCGAGCTCGGCCTGGCCATGGCCCGCGGCAATTCCCGCTCCGAGAGCCTCAACACGCGCCTGCGCTTCTCGCGCGAGGAGGAGCGCTGGAAGAACGGCTTCGCCCTGTCGGCGCTGCGCTCGCGCGCCGAGGTCGAGAGCGACGTGGACGGCGACGGCGTCGAGGAACGCCACTACGAGACCAGCGCCAACCGCTACGACGTCTCCGGCTCCAGTGCCTACCGCTTCAGCCCGCGCCACCATGTCTCGGCCAACGGCCGCTACGAGCGCGACGACTTCTCCTCCTACGACTACCAAGGCACCCTGGCCATCGGCTTCGGCAGCCGCTTCATCGACAGCGAGCGCACCAAGCTCACCGGCGAAATCGGCCCCGGCTACCGCCGCGCCCGCACCGCGCTGGACGGCGAGGTGCAAAGCAGCCTGATCGGCCGCGGCCTGCTCGACCTGCGCCACCAGCTCACCGCCAACACCGAGCTGTTCAACACCCTGCTGGTCGAGTCCGGCAAGGACAACACCTTCGCCCAGAACGACTTCGGCGTGTCGGTGGCGATGAACGAGCGCTTCGCGCTCAAGGCCGGCTTGCAGGCGCGGCACAACACCGAGGTCGAGGACCCGGCCACCCGCCGCACCGACACCCTGACCACGGTCAACCTGGTCTACAACTTCCGCTGAGCTGGCCCGCACTGCCGCCCCGGCCGGCGCGCGGGGCGGCGGCGCGGACGCGGGCCGCGAGGAAGCGCAGGTGGTTGCGGAGGCGCCCGGGCGCGACTCAGCGCGGGGCGATGTAGGCGAGCGTGGCCATGCGCCCGGTGCGCTGCTCGCGCCGGTGCGAATAGAACCGTTCCGGGTCGCTGATCGTACACAGCCCGCCGCCGTGGATCGCGCCCGGTGCCAACCCGGCGGCGCCCAGGCGGCGCCGGGCCAGGGCGTAGAGGTCGACCTTCCAGTGGCCGGGCCGGGTGGGGACGAACGCCTCCGCGGCCTGCGGATCGGCGCCGACGAAGGCGTCGAACACCTCGGCCCCGATCTCGTAGGCCTGCGGCCCGGCCGCCGGGCCGAGCCAGGCCAGCAGCCGTCCCGGGGCGGCATGCATGGCGGCGACGGTCACCTCCAGCACCCCGGCGGCCAGCCCGCGCCAGCCGGCATGGGCCACCGCGACCTCGCTGCCGTCGGCGGCGGCCAGCACCACCGGCAGGCAGTCGGCGGTCAGCACCGCCAGCACCACGCCGGGGACCGCCGTGGTGGCCGCGTCGGCCTCCGGCTCGGCCTCGGTGGGAAGCGGCGCCTGCAGCGGCCGGTCGAAGCGCAGCACGGCGGTGCCGTGCACCTGGCGCAGCCAGTGCGGCGCCGAGGGCAGGCCACGGCGGCGGCGCAGTTCGGCGCGGTTGGCCGCGACCACGGCCGGGTCGTCGCCGTTGCGCGCGCCCAGGTCGAAGCTGGCGAACGGCGCGGCCGAGCCGCCCGCGCCATGGCGCAGGGTGGTGAAGGCATGCACGCCCGGCGGCGCCGGCCAGTCCGCTTCCAGGATGGCCGGATCGCGCGCGCCGCCGTGGCCGCCGCCGCCCGCCGTCATCGCCGCTGGTTCTCCTCCCAGCGGCGGGTGTCCTCGCGCAGCACCCGCAGCAGGTCGAGCATGTCCGCCGGCAGCGGCGCCGCCACCCGCACCGGTTCGCCGCTGACCGGGTGTTCGAACTCCAGCACCTCGGCATGCAGGGCCTGGCGGCCGAACCCGCGCAGGCGCCCGACCAGTTCGTCGCTGGCACCGCGCGGCAGCTTCAGCGGGCCGCCGTACAGCGGATCGCCGACGATCGGGTGGCGCAGGTGCTGCATGTGCACGCGGATCTGGTGGGTGCGGCCGGTTTCCAGGCGGCATTCCAGCGCGGTATGGGCGCGGAAGCGCTCGCGCAGCCGGTAGTGGGTGACCGCCTCGCGTCCGTCCTCGCGCACGGCCATGCGCAGGCGGTCGCGCGGATGGCGGTCGATCGGCGCGTCGGCGGTGCCGCCCGACACCAGGGCGCCGACCACCACCGCCAGGTACTGCCGGTGCACCTCGCGCGCGGCCAGCTTCGCCACCAGTCCGGTGTGCGCCGGCAGGGTGCGGGCCACCACCATCACCCCGCTGGTGTCCTTGTCCAGGCGGTGGACGATGCCGGCCCGCGGCAGCGCGGCCAGGCCCGGATCGCGGTGCAGCAGGGCGTTGACCAGGGTGCCGGCCGGGTTGCCGGCGCCGGGATGGACCACCCGTCCGGCGGGCTTGTCGAGCACGAACAGGTGCTCGTCCTCGTACAGGATGTCCAGCGGGATGTCCTCGGCCACCGCCTCGGTCTGGACCTCGGCCACCGCGGCCAGGGTCACGGTCTCGCCGCCCTTGACCGGGTCGCGCGGGCGCGCGGCCTGGCCGTCCAGCAGGGCATCGCCGGACTTGATCCAGGCGGCCAGGCGCGAGCGGGAGTACTCGGGGAACAGTTCGGCCAGCACGGCGTCGAAACGGCGGCCGGCGGCCTCGTCGGGGACGATGGCCTGGCGGGGGGCGTCGGAAGTGTGGGACATCGGGGGCTTCGGTTCGGGGTCCGGGCAGGCGAAGTCAGTCGCCGGACAGGCCACTAGGCTATCATCGGCCCTTCCGATTTCCCCGGCATGCCCTCCCCGATGGCCCTAAGCCCCCGTTCCAGCCTCTCCGTCCTCCGCCTGGTGGCCCTGCTCGTGCTCGTGGCCCTGCTGGCCACCGGCTGCGGGCGCAACAAGACCAAGAAGGATGCCGACGAAGGCAGGCCGGTCGCCGAACTGTACGAGAAGGGCCACCACCACATGGAGCGCGGCAACTGGGCCAGCGCCGAGCTGGTGTTCAGGCGCCTGGTCGCGCAGTACCCCTACGGCCCGTACACCGAGCAGGCGCTGATGGAAACCGCCTACGCCCAGTACAAGGCCGGCAAGCACGACGACGCGGTCTCCACCATCGACCGCTTCATCCGCACCTACCCGACCCACCGCAACATCGCCTACTTCTACTACCTGCGCGGCCTGTCCAACTCCAACCGCGACGCGGTGTTCATGCAGCGGGTGTGGTCGCTGGACCCCAGCCGCCGCGACCTGTCCTCGCCGCAGCAGGCCTACGAGGACTTCAACACCGTCGCCCAGCGCTACCCGAACAGCCGCTACGCCGCCGACGCGCGCCAGCGCATGGTGGTCCTGCGCAACGTGTTCGCGCGCCACGAGATGGACATCGCGCTGTACTACATGCGCCGCGGCGCCTGGCTGTCGGCGATCGGCCGCGCCAAGTACATCCTCGAGACCTATCCGCAGAGCGACTACCAGTACGACGCCGTCGCCGCCCTGGCCGAGTCCTACCGCAACCTGGGGCAACCGGAACTGGCCGAGGACGCCGCGCGCGTGCTGCGCCTGAACCAGCCCTCGCACCCCTACCTGAGCGGCGACTGGCCGAAGTACCCGTGGGCCATCCGCAAGCTCAATCCGTTCGCCGGCGAGCGCTCGCCGACCACCGGCCAGCGCGACGCCTCGCGCCGCTGAACAACGGGGTCCCGCGACGAGGAAGGGCGCATCCGCGGATGCGCCCTTCTTTTTTTGCGTGTGCCGGTGGGGCCTCAGCCGGTGAAGCCGTTGCTGATCGGGTAGCGGCGCTCGCGCCCGAACGCGCGCCGCGAGACCTTCGGTCCCGGCGCGGCCTGCTGCCGCTTCCATTCGCTGGTCCGCACCAGGCGCAGGACCCGGTCCACCACCTCGGCGGCATAGCCGGCGGCAACGATCTCCTCGCGCGACTGCTCCTGGTCGACGTAGCGGTAGAGGATGCCGTCGAGCACGTCGTAGGGCGGCAGCGAGTCCTGGTCCAGCTGGTTGGCGCGCAGCTCGGCCGAGGGCGGGCGGCTGATCACCGCCGGCGGGATCACCGGCGCGCCGCCGACGGTGTTGCGCCACTTGGCCAGGCCGAACACCTCGGTCTTGTACAGGTCCTTCAGCGGCGCGTAGCCGCCGCACATGTCGCCGTAGATGGTGGCGTAGCCGACCGCGTACTCGCTCTTGTTGCCGGTGGTCAGCAACAGCCCGCCGAACTTGTTGGACAGGGCCATCAGGATCGCGCCGCGGCTGCGCGACTGCAGGTTCTCCTCGGTGGTGTCGCTCTCCTGCCCGGCGAACACCTGCTCCAGCGACTGCAGGAAGCCGGTGAAGGCCGGCTCGATCGGGATCGTCTCCAGGCGCACGCCCAGTGCCGCGCACTGCTCGGCGGCCAGGTCGTTGGACAGGCCGGCGGTGTAGCGCGAGGGCAGGCGCACCGCGGTGACGTTGTCCGGGCCCAGGGCCTCGGCCGCCAGGGCCAGCACCAGGGCCGAGTCGATGCCGCCGGACAGCCCCAGCCAGGCGCGCCGGAAGCCGTTCTTGCCGCAGTAGTCGCGGATCCCGCGCACGATCGCGCGCCAGGCCAGCGCGTCCATGCTCTCGTCGCCGTCGTCCATCCACTGCACCGGGGTGAAGCGGCGGCCGGCGGTGTCGTAGTCCACCACCAGCCACTGGTCGGTGAACGCGGCCGCGGCCGGGTGCACGGTGCCGTCGCCGTCGGCCACCACCGAGGCCCCGTCGAACACCAGCGAGTCCTGGCCGCCGACCAGGTTGAGGTAGGCCACCGCCGCGCCAGTGTCGCGGGTGCGCTCGGCCAGCAGGGCGTCGCGCTGGGCGTGCTTGCCGCGCTCGAACGGCGAGGCGTTGGGCACCAGCACCAGCTGTGCGCCGGCCTCGACCGTGGCCGCCATCGGCTCGGGGAACCACAGGTCCTCGCACACCACCACGCCCACCGGCACGCCGCCGACCTCGAACACGCAGGGGCCGCCGTCGGGGTCGACCTCGAAGTAGCGGCGCTCGTCGAACACCGCGTAGTTGGGCAGCTCGCGCTTGCGGTAGGTGGCCTCGATGCGGCCGTCGCGCAGCACGCTGGCGGCGTTGTACAGCACGCTGCCGGCAGACTCCGGCCAGCCCACCACCGCGGTGATGCCGTGCACGCCGGCGGCGATCCGTTCCAGCTCGCGGTGGCACTGGGCCAGGAACGAGGGCCGCAGCAGCAGGTCCTCCGGCGGGTAACCGCTGATCGCCAGTTCGGGGAACAGCACGATGTCCGCGCCGTATTCGTCGCGGGCCTCGGCGATCATCGCCGCGATCCGTTCGGCGTTGGCGGCGACGGCGCCGACCGGGAAGTCGAACTGGGCCAGCGCGATGCGCAGCGAATCCTTCATGGACGGGGGGCCGTGTTGGGGATGGCCCATGATACCGGCGCGGCGTGGGCATCCTGCATCGGCCGGGCCCGGTGCGCGGGAAACCCGGGGCCCGGACGCGCGAAGGCCGCCCGGAGGCGGCCTTCGCTCCACCGTCGGAAACGGTGGGGGTATTACTTGAGCAGCGAGGCGATCGCGGCGCCCAGGTCGCCCGGCGAGCGGACGGTCTTCACGCCGGCGGCCTCCATGGCCTTGAACTTGCCCTCGGCGGTGCCCGAGCCGCCCGACGCGATCGCGCCGGCATGGCCCATGCGCTTGCCCGGAGGGGCCGAGGCGCCGGCGATGAAGCCGACGACCGGCTTCTTCACGTGCTCCTTGATGTAGGCCGCACCGGCTTCCTCGGCGTCGCCACCGATCTCGCCGACCATGATGATGCCCTCGGTCTGCGGGTCCTCGTTGAACAGCTTGAGGCAGTCGACGAAGTTCAGGCCGTTGATCGGGTCGCCGCCGATGCCGATGACGGTGGACTGGCCCAGGCCCGCGGCGGTGGTCTGCTTGACCGCCTCGTAGGTCAGGGTGCCCGAGCGCGAGACGATGCCGATCTTGCCCGGCATGTGGATGTGGCCCGGCATGATGCCGATCTTGCACTCGCCCGGGGTGATGATGCCCGGGCAGTTCGGGCCGACCAGGACCACGTCGGGGTGCTGCTTGAGCACGTTCTTCACGCGCAGCATGTCCAGCACCGGGATGCCCTCGGTGATGGCGACGATGACCTTGATGCCGGCCGCGGCCGCCTCGAGGATCGCGTCGGCCGCGAACGGCGGCGGGACGTAGATGACCGAAGCATCGGCGCCGGTGGCGTCGACCGCCTCGCGCACGGTGTTGAACACCGGCAGCTCGATGTGGGTGGTGCCGCCCTTGCCGGGGGTCACGCCGCCGACGACCTGGGTGCCGTACTCCACCATCTGGGTGGCATGGAAGGTGCCCTGCTGGCCGGTGAAGCCCTGCACGATCACCTTCGTGTTCTTGTTGATCAGAACGGACATTGTCTTGAAGTCCTCGAAATTCTTGTTGGTTGCCGGCTCCCGGGGCGCGCCTCCCCGGCCTGCGCCGCGCCGCTTCGCGGCGGGCCGCCCCCTGGCTCAGGGGGCCGGCCGGGATTCACGCCGGTTCCGCGAACCGCCAGGGCGGATCAGGCGGCGGCAGCGGCGGCGACGGCCTTCTTGGCGCCGTCGTTGATGTCGTCGGCCGGGGTGATGGCCAGGCCGGACTCGGCCAGCAGCTTCTTGCCCGCCTCGACGTTGGTGCCCTCCAGCCGGACCACGACCGGGACCTTGACGTCGACTTCCTTGACCGCGGCGATGATGCCCTCGGCGATCATGTCGCAGCGGACGATGCCGCCGAAGATGTTGACGAAGATCGCCTTGACCTTGTCCGAGGACAGGATCAGCTTGAAGGCCTCGGTGACGCGCTCCTTGGTCGCGCCGCCGCCGACGTCGAGGAAGTTGGCCGGCGAACCGCCGTTGAGCGCGATCACGTCCATGGTGGCCATCGCCAGGCCGGCGCCGTTGACCATGCAGCCGATGTTGCCGTCCATGGTCACGTAGTTCAGGTCGTACTTGCTGGCCAGGACCTCGGTCTCGTCCTCCTGGCTGACGTCGCGCATCGCGGCCAGGTCCTTGTGGCGGAAGGTCGCGTTGTCGTCGGAGTTGACCTTGCCGTCCAGGGCGTACAGGTTGCCGTCGTCCAGGATCGCCAGCGGGTTCAGCTCGACCAGGGACAGGTCCTTGTCGTTGAACAGCTTGTACAGGGCGCCCATGATGTGGGCCAGCTGGTTGGCCTGCTTGGCGTTCAGGCCCATCTTGAAGCCGATCTCGCGGCCCTGGTACGGCTGCACGCCCTCGACGAAATCGACGTTGAGGGTGTGGATCTTGTCCGGGGTCTCGGCGGCCACCTGCTCGATGTCCATGCCGCCCTCGGACGAGGCGATGAAGGTGATCGACTTGGTGCCGCGGTCGACCAGCACCGACAGGTACAGCTCCTTTACGATCTCGCCGGCGGTGGTCACCAGCACCAGGTTCACCGGCAGGGCCACGCCCGCCGACTGGTAGGTCGCCATCTTCGTGCCGAGCATCTTGCCGGCGGCGGCCTTCACGTCGTCGAGGGTCTTGCAGAACTTCACGCCGCCGGCCTTGCCGCGACCGCCCGCGTGGATCTGCGCCTTCACCATCCAGGGGCCGTCGCCCAGGGACTTGGCGGCCTCGACCGCTTCATCGGCCGTGGACGCGACGCGTCCGGCCGGAACCGGGATGCCATAGTCGGCAAAAAGCTGTTTCGCCTGGTACTCGTGGAAATTCATGCTTCACCAATGGGTGGGGAACGGCCGCCGGTGGCAGGCGGGAAAGGGCCGGAAACGGCCCCGGGACGTGCCGGGCGGGGGCGATATTGTCGCCGATGGCGGGGCGGGCGTGCAAAACCGCCCCGCCAACGCACCGTTCCTATACTGACGCCGAGCCCGACCGGGGAGTCCCGCTTGCCGCACCCTTCGCTGATCGACCGGATCGAATCCATCCCGCGGCGCGAACTGCACGCCTTCGGCCTGTACCGGGTACTGGAGGCCGGACTGATCGCCGCCCTGGCCTTCAGCCCGCTGCGCGACCTGGCCGGGCCGGTGGACGCGCCCCTGGCCTACGCGGTGGCCGCCGGCTACATCGTCGCCGCGGGGGTGCTGCTGGTGCTGGGCCGCGACGAGCGCTGGCTGGCGCCGCTGGTGCTCACCGGCAGCTGCATCGACATCCTGGCCGCGGCGCTGGCCACCCATGCCCTGCCCGGGGTCGGCGCCGGCATCGCCATGATGCTGCTGTTCAACGTGGCCGCCGCGGCCATGCTGCTGCGCCTGCGCCAGGGCCTGGCGGTGGCGGTGCTGGCCTCGCTGGCGCTGGTCGGCGAATACGCCTGGTCGGTCCTGGGCAGCGACGGCCCGCCCCCACGCCCGCTGGCGGAACTGACCATGTTCGTCACCAGCTACCTGGCACTGGGCTGGCTGGGCCACCAGATCGGCCAGCGCGCCCGTGCCAGCCTGCAGCTGGCCGCCACCCGCAGCGCCCAGGTCGCCAACCTGGTGGAGATCAACGAGCTGATCATCCGGCGCATGCGCACGGGGGTACTGGTGGTCGACGGTGACAACCGCATCACCCTGGCCAACGAAGCGGCGCTGATGCTGCTGGGCGACGCCGCCCCGGACCCCGACGGCGGCCGCCTGGCCAGCGCCGCGCCGGATCTGGCGCGCCGGCTGCAGCGCTGGCGCGAGGGCGGCGAGGCCGACGCCGGCCCGCTGCAGCTGCGCCCGGACCAGCCGGAGATCCAGCCGCGCTTCGCCCGCCTGCTGGCCGACAGCGACCTGGCACTGGTGTTCCTGGACGACGCCACCGTGGTCTCGCGCCGCGCCGAATCCCTGACCCTGGCGGCGATGGGCCGCTTCTCCGCCAGCCTGGCCCACGAGATCCGCAACCCGCTGGCGGCGATCAGCTACGCGGTGCAGCTGCTGCAGGAATCGCGCGGCATGGACGAGGGCGACCGCCGCCTGCTGCAGATCATCCACCAGCAATGCCTGCGCACCAACGGCATCGTCGAGAACGTGCTGGGCCTGGCCCGGCGCGAGCGCGCCAAGCCCGAGCACGTGGACCTGCGCGCCTTCGTCCGGCGTTTCGTCGACGATTACCGCGGCACCCTGCCGCTGGAGACGGACACCGTGGAGGCGGCGCTGCCGGACACCCCGGTGCCGGCCCTGGTCGACCCGGCGCACCTGCAGCAGATCCTCACCGCGCTGGTGCAGAACGCGCTGCGCTACGGGCGCCTGCCGGACGAGCCGGCACGGGTGCGGGTGCAGGTCGCCAGCGAGGGCCGCAACGCCGTGGTCGAGGTGCTCGACCACGGTCCCGGCATCCCCGAGGCCGCGGCGGCGCAGCTGTTCCGCCCGTTCTTCACCACCTCCGAGCATGGCACCGGCCTGGGCCTGTACATCGCCGGCGAGCTGGCGCGCGCCAACCAGGCCACGCTGCGCCACGTTCCCCCGCCGGGCGGCGGCGCCTGTTTCCGGATCACCCTGCCCGGCCCGATGGGCATGCTCGCCGTGTGACCGGCATCACCTACTTGGTCACGCGCGAAAGAGTCGGCTATCGTTCCCCGCCATGACCCAAACCCGCAGCGCCCTGATCGTCGACGACGAACGCGATATCCGCGAGCTGCTGGTCCTGACCCTCGGGCGGATGGGACTACGCGTGGATACGGCGGCCAACCTGGCCGAGGCGCGCGAGCTGCTGGCGTCCCGGCGCTACGACCTGTGCTTCACCGACATGCGCCTGCCCGACGGCAGCGGCATCGAGCTGGTCGGCGAGATCGCGCGCAAGTACCCGCAGACGCCGGTGGCCATGATCACCGCCTTCGGCAACATGGACCTGGCGGTGGAGGCGCTGAAGGCCGGCGCCTTCGACTTCGTCAGCAAGCCGGTGGACATCAACGTGCTGCGCGGCCTGGTGCGGCACGCGCTGGAGCTCAACAACGCCGAGCGCCCGGCCCCGCCCCCGCCGCCGGCCGAGCAGGCCAGCCGCCTGCTGGGCGATTCCCCGGCGATGCAGGCCCTGCGGGCGACCATCGCCAAGGTCGCCCGCAGCCAGGCGCCGGTGTACATCCTCGGCGAATCCGGCGTGGGCAAGGAGCTGGTGGCGCGCACGATCCACGAGCAGGGCGCGCGCGCGGCCGGGCCGTTCGTGCCGGTCAACTGCGGCGCGATCCCGGCCGAGCTGATGGAAAGCGAGTTCTTCGGCCACAAGAAGGGCAGCTTCACCGGCGCCCACGCCGACAAGCCCGGCCTGTTCCAGGCCGCCAGCGGCGGCACCCTGTTCCTGGACGAGGTGGCCGAGCTGCCGCTGGCGATGCAGGTCAAGCTGCTGCGCGCGATCCAGGAGAAGTCGGTGCGCCCGGTGGGCGCGGCCAGCGAGGTGCCGGTGGACGTGCGCATCCTCTCGGCCACCCACAAGGACCTGGCCGGGCTGGTGGCCGAGGGCCGCTTCCGCCACGACCTGTACTACCGCATCAACGTGATCGAGCTGCGGGTGCCGCCGCTGCGCGAGCGCACCGCCGACCTGCCGCAGCTGGCCAACGCGATCCTGGCGCGGCTGTCCGCGGGCCATGGCCGGGAGGCGCCGGAGCTGGCCGAGGCCGCGCTGGCGGCGCTGGCGCGCTACCCCTTCCCGGGCAACGTGCGCGAACTGGAGAACGTGCTCGAGCGCGCCCTGGCCCTGGCCGAGGGCGACCGCATCGAGGTCGCCGACCTGCACCTGCCGCAGGCGCCGATGCGCACCGCCACGGCGCCGGCCGCGGCCGCCCCGGAACCGGCGCTGGAGCCGGCCGGCGGCGCCCTGCCCTCCTACATCGAGCAGCTGGAGCGGGCCGCGATCCAGAAGGCGCTGGAGGACAACCGCTGGAACAAGACCCGCGCCGCGGCGCAGCTGGGCATCACCTTCCGCGCCCTGCGCTACAAGCTCAAGAAGCTGGGCATGGACTGAGGCGGCCGCGCCGCCTCCCCCGCGCGCCGCGCCAGCGGCGATAATGGCGCATGACCACGAGCCACACGCCGAAGAAATCGCTGGGCCAGAACTTCCTGCACGATGCCCGCTACATCGAGCGCATCGTCCAGGCCATCGACCCGCGCCCCGGCGACCGGGTGGTCGAGATCGGCCCCGGCCAGGGTGCACTCACCCTGCCGCTGCTGCGCCGCCACGGCGCGCTGACCGTGATCGAATTCGACCGCGACCTGGTCGGCCCGCTGGCCGAGATGGCGGCCCCGGTCGGCCAGCTGGAGATCATCCACCGCGACGTGCTGCAGGTGGACCTGACCGCCCTGGCCGGCGGCGGACGGATCAAGCTGGCCGGCAACCTGCCCTACAACATCTCCTCGCCGATCCTGTTCCATGCCCTGGACCACGCCGCTGCGATCCGGGACATGGTGTTCATGCTGCAGAAGGAAGTGGTCGACCGCATGGGTGCCGCGCCCGGCAGCAAGGTCTACGGCCGGCTGAGCGTGATGCTGCAGGCGTACTGCCAGGTGCAGCCGCTGTTCGTGGTGCCGCCGGGCGCGTTCCGCCCCGCGCCCAAGGTCGACTCGGCGGTGGTGCGGCTGGTGCCGCGCGACCCGGCCACGATCGGCATCGCCGACCGCGACCGCTTCGCCCACGTGGTGCGCGCGGCCTTCGGCCAGCGCCGCAAGACCCTGCGCAACGCCCTGCGCGACGTGTGCACGCCGGAACAGTTCGAGGCCGCGGGGGTCAGCGCCGACGACCGCGCCGAGCAGGTCGACGTCGCCGGCTTCGTGCGCCTGGCCAACGCCTGAGGCGTGCGCGGACGCCGCGCTTGCGGCGGACGCCGGCACGCGCGATCTTGTGCCCCCGGCATCACGCGGCGTTCGCTTACACTGTCGCCATGTCCCGCTCCGATACGCCCTACGCGATCGAGGTCGAAGTCGCCCCGCGGTTCCTGGAAGACCAGTCCGAACCCGACGCCGACCGCTACGTGTTCGCCTACACCATCCGCATCCGCAACCGCGGCAGCGTGGCCGCGCAGCTGCTGGCGCGGCACTGGACCATCACCGACGGCCACGGCCGCACCGAGGAAGTGCACGGCGAGGGCGTGGTCGGCGAGCAGCCGTGGCTGGAACCGGGCGAGGACTTCGAGTACACCTCCGGCGTGGTGCTGGAGACCGGGGACGGGTCGATGCAGGGAAGCTACGACATGCTGGCCGCCGACGGCACGCGCTTCGACGCGCCGATCGCCCCGTTCCTGCTGACCGTCCCACGGACGCTGCACTGAGGCCGCCGGATGACCACCTGGGCCATCGGCGACCTGCAGGGTTGCTACGACGCCACCCAGCGCCTGCTGGAGAAGATCAACTTCGACCCGGCCGCGGACACCCTGTGGTTCTGCGGCGACCTGGTCAACCGCGGCGGGCAGTCGCTGGAGACCTTGCGGCTGGTGCATTCGCTGCGCGAGCACAGCGTGGTGGTGCTGGGCAACCACGACCTTTCGCTGCTGGCCATCGGCGAACGCCCGCTGGCGGAGAAGCGCAAGGTCAACCCGGACCTGCAGCGGGTGGTGCTGGCCGACGACGCCGGCGAACTGCTGGGCTGGCTGCGCCGGCAGAAGCTGGTGCACGTGGACCGCGAACTGGGCTGGCTGATGGTGCACGCCGGGCTGGCGCCGCAGTGGACCACGCAGATGGCCGAGCAGCTGGCCAACGAGGTGCAACGCCAGCTGCGCGGCGACGGCTACCGCGGCCTGCTGCGCAACATGTACGGCGACAAGCCGCACTGGTCGCCGGGCCTGCGCGGCCAGGACCGCTGGCGCGCGATCATCAACTGGTTCACCCGCGCCCGCTACTGCACCCCGCGCGGGCGCATCGCGATCGACGAGAAGGGCCCGCCGGGCAGCCAGGCCCCCGGCCTGTACCCGTGGTACGAGGCCCCGGGCCATGCCCCGCGCGACCTGAAGATCGTCTGCGGCCACTGGTCCACCCTGGGCCTGACCATCGCCCGCAACGTGCACGCGATCGACACCGGCGCGGTCTGGGGCGGCAAGCTCACCGCGCTGCGCCTGGACGGCGACGAACTGTGCGTCAAGCAGGTCGCCGGCCGCGATGTGTCGGCGATCCCGCCGCACCTGCGCAAGGAATGAGCCGGCCCGCTCAGCGGCGGCGGTAGTCGACGAACTGGAAGGCGTGGGCGTGGCGCGCGTCGGCCGCATGCGCCTGGCGCGCGACTTCCCGCCACTGCGCCTGGTCCCATTCCGGGAAGAAGGTGTCCGCGTCCTCGACCACGGTGTCGACCAGGGTCAGGTGCAGGTCGGTGGCCAGCGGCAGGGCCAGCGCATAGACCTCGCCACCGCCGATCACGCTGAGGGTTCCAGCGCCCTGCACGCGCGCCAGCCCAAGCGCCTGCTCCAGCGAAGCCACCGGCTGCATGCCCGCGAACGGCACCGCGCCGCTGCGGGTCAGCACCAGGTTGGTCCGGCCCGGCAGCGCGCGGCCCAGCGATTCGGCGGTACGCCGGCCCATCAGCACCGGCGTGCCCAGGGTCAGGGCCTTGAAGCGCCTGAGGTCGTCCGGCAGCCGCCACGGCAGGTCGTTGCCGCGCCCGATGGCGCGGTTGCGGTCCATCGCCACCACCAGGGCGACGCGCATGCTCACACCGCCACCGGGGCCTTGATCGCCGGATGCGGGTCGTAGCCCTCGATGGCGACGTCCTCGTAGCGGAAGGCGAACAGGTCGCGCACTTCGGGATTGAGCCGGAGCTTGGGCAGCGGCCGTGGCGCGCGCGCCAGCTGCTCGCGCGCCTGCTCGAAATGGTTGGAGTACAGGTGGGCGTCGCCCAGGGTGTGGACGAAGTCGCCGACTTCCAGCCCGGTGGCCTGGGCCACCATGTGGGTCAGCAGGGCGTAGCTGGCGATGTTGAACGGCACGCCGAGGAAGATGTCGCCGCTGCGCTGGTACAGCTGGCAGCTCAGGCGGCCGTCGGCCACGTAGAACTGGAACAGGGTGTGGCACGGCATCAGCGCCATCTTCGGCAGGTCGGCCACGTTCCAGGCACTGACCACCAGCCGGCGCGAATCCGGGTTGCGCTTTATTTCCTCGACCACCCAGCGGACCTGGTCGATCTCGCTGCCGTCGCTGCCGGTCCAGCGCCGCCACTGCTTGCCGTAGACCGGGCCCAGCTCGCCGTGCTCGTCGGCCCACTCGTCCCAGATGCTGACCTTGTTCTCCTTCAGGTAGGCGATGTTGGTCTCGCCCTTCAGGAACCACAGCAGTTCGTGGATGATCGAGCGCAGGTGCAGCTTCTTGGTGGTGACCAGCGGGAAGCCCTGGCCCAGGTCGAAGCGCATCTGCCAGCCGAACACGCTGCGGGTGCCGGTGCCGGTGCGGTCCGGCTTGTCGGTGCCGTGCTCCAGCACGTGGGACAGCAGTTCCAGGTATTGCTTCACGCCTTGCCTCCGTCAGCGGTGGGCGCCGGCCGCAGCACCGGCGCGCCGTGCGAGCGCCACAGCAGGAACAGGCCCAGCAGCACCAGCGGCAGGCTCAGCAGCTGGCCCATGGTCAGCCAGCCGAAGGCCAGGTACCCGATCTGGGCATCGGGCACGCGCACGAATTCGACCAGGAAGCGGAAGCAGCCGTACAGCAGGGCGAACATGCCGGCCACCGCGTAGCGCGGGCGCGGCCGGCGCGAGAACCACCACAGCACGCAGAACATCACCAGGCCCTCGAGGAAGGCCTGGTACAGCTGCGAGGGATGGCGCGCGAACGCGTCCAGCGCGCCGGCGTCGAAGCGGGCCTTGAGCGCGGCCGGATCCAGCCCCTGGTATTCGGCCGGCAGGCCGGACGGGAACACCACGCCCCAGTCGCCGCCGGTGTACTTGCCCCACAACTCGCCGCCGACGTAGTTGCCGATCCGGCCGAAGCCCAGCCCCGGCGGCACCAGCGGCGCGACGAAGTCCATGGTGTCGAAGAAGTGCAGGCCCTGGCGGCGCGACCACAGCCAGCTGGCGATGAGCACGCCGATCAGGCCGCCGTGGAAGCTCATGCCGCCGTCCCACACCCGCACCACCATCAGCGGGTCGCGCAGGGCGTCTCCCAGCGCGTAGAACAGCACGTAGCCCAGGCGGCCGCCGAGCACCACCCCGAGCATCCCGTAGAAGAGCAGGTCCGAGTAGGCGTTGGCGTCGGTTCCGGGCAGGCGCCCGGCGGCGATCCGGCGCTGGCCCAGCCACCACGCGGCGGCGAAGGCCAGCAGGTACATCACCCCGTACCAGTGCACCTTGAACGGGCCGAGGCTCAGGGCGATGGGGTCGATCTGGTGCAGGACGATCATGGGGCCACGCGCTGGGTTCGGAGTCGGACTGTATTACAGGGCGGGTCCGCCCGGCGCCGCCGCCGGGCACCGCGGCTCAGAACTCGCCCGCGCCCGGGACCTGCTTGGCACGCGCCACCCGGCGCATGAGCAGGTTCAGGATCTCCACCATCACCGAGAAGGCCATGGCGAAGTAGATGTACGGCTTGGGCACGTGCACGTCGAAGCCGTCCAGCACCAGGACCACGCCGACCAGCAGGATGAAGGCCAGGGCCAGCATCTTGATGGTGGGGTTGGCGTCGATGAAGTTGCCCAGCGGGTTGGCCGCCAGCAGCATGATCGCCACCGCCACCAGCACCGCCACCACCATCACCGGGATGTGGTCGGCGATGCCCACCGCGGTGATCACCGAGTCCAGCGAGAACACGATGTCGATCACCGCGATCTGGGCGATCACCACCCAGAACACCTGCGAGGCCTTGGTGGTGCGCGGGTCGTCGTCGTGGCCGCCGCTGATCAGCTCGCGGATTTCCATGATGCCCTTCACCAGCAGGAACGCGCCGCCGACGATCAGGATCAGGTCGCGCACCGAGATGCCCATCTGCCCGATGTGGAACAGCTCGGTGTGCATGCGCGCCAGGAAGGCCAGCGAGACCAGCAGGCAGATGCGGGTGACGCAGGCCACGGCGATGCCGAACTTGCGGGCGAAGGCGCGCTTCTCCTGCGGCAGGCGGCCGACCGCGATCGAGATGAACACCAGGTTGTCGATGCCCAGCACGATCTCCAGCGCGCTGAGGGTCACCAGGGTCAGCCAGACGTTCGGGTCGGCCAGGAATTCAAGGTTCATGGGGGATGTTTCCAGTGGTAAGCGGGTTCACAGCAGGCGCGGGCCCAGGACCAGGCCCCAGCACGCCAGCACGTTGAGCATCAGCACGAACACCGCGGCCGAGCCCATGTCCTTGGCGCGGCCGGCCAGCTCGTGGTGTTCCGGGCCGTAGCGCTCGATCACCGCCTCGATCGCGGAGTTCAGCAGCTCGGCGGCCAGCACCAGCAGCATCGAGCCGAGCAGCAGGGCGCGCTCGATCCCGTCCCGGCCCAGCCACAGCGCCAGCGGCGCCAGCACCACGAACAGGTAGACCTCCAGGCGGAACGAAGACTCGTGGCGCCAGGCCGCGGCCAGTCCCTGCAGCGACCATTGCGCGGCCTGCAGGATCCGGCGCGGGCCGCGGGGCAGGTGGCCGCTCACGTCAGCCATGGGCTTGCCCTGCGGGGAGATGCGGGTACGGCGGCAATGGAAGCCGGCCGGAGGGCCGGGCCCGGAACTGGGACGTCATCAGGCGGTGGCGGGCCAACGGAGCGCCAATTTTGCCACACCCCTCCCCGGCACGCCGCGCGGGCGCGCGGCGCCGGCCACGGACAGCCGCCACTCCGGCCGTTCGGCCGGGTCACCTGGAGGCGCGCAGCGCCTGCTGTTCGGCCAGGGTCAGGGCGACGTTGTCGCGCAGGTAGGCCGGTTCGACCCGCTCGGCCGGCACCGCCTCGCCGGCCTCGCAGGCACTCGCGGCCAGGCGCGCCAGCACCGCGGCGCGCGGCAGCGCGGCCGGGTCGACCGCGACCATTTCGCCCGCCAGGCGCTGCGCGAGCAGGCCGTCGGCGGCGGCAAAGCCGGTGCCCACGCCCTGCCAGGCTCCGGAGGCGACCGGCAGCCGCACCGCTTCCGGCGCCAGTACCTGCTCGCGGTCCAGCGCCCGCAGGCGCCCGCCTTCGCGTTCGTAGGCGCCGACGTAGACCTCGCCCATGCGCGCGTCGATCGCGGCCAGGATCCGGTCCGGGCCGTCGGCCGCGGCGCCGGCGGCCAGCACCTGCAGGGTCGAGACCGGCACCAGCGGGCGCTCCAGCGCCAGGGCGATGCCCTGGGCCAGGGCGATGGCCAGGCGCACCCCGGTGAACGCGCCGGGGCCGCGGCCCACGGCGATCGCGTCCAGCTGCGCGCGGGCAATGCCGGCCTCGGCCAGCAGTTCCTGTGCCCACGGCAGGGCCAGCTCGGCGTGCCGGCGCGGCACCACGCCGAAGCGCTCGCGGATTTCCCCGTCCAGGTACAGCGCGACCGAGCAGGCCTCGGTGGCGGTTTCGAAAGCGAGCAGTTTCATCGGGGCGGTCTTCGGCAGCGGAACGGGGAAACGGGGGTTGCAGGTTAGTCCAGCGGGGCGTCCGGCGCGGCGGTGGCGAAGAACGCCTGCACGTCCTCGATCCGGCGGGTCACCGCGAAGCGCGGCAGCGACTGCATGAACACCCGGCCATAGGGCTTGCCGGTGATGCGCGGGTCGCACAGCACCAGCACGCCGCGGTCGGTCTCGCTGCGGATCAGCCGGCCCACGCCCTGCTTGAGCGCGATCACTGCCTGCGGCAGCTGCTCGTCGCGGAACGGATTGCCGCCGCGCCGGCGCACCGCCTCCAGCCGCGCCTCGAACACCGGGTCGTCCGGGGCGGCGAACGGCAGCTTGTCGATCACCACCACGCTCAGGGCGTCGCCGGCCACGTCCACGCCCTCGCGGAAGGTGGCCGAGCCCAGCAGCACGCCGTTGCCGGATTCGCGGAAGCGGCGCAGCAGCTCCACCTTGGGCGCACTGCCCTGCACGAACAGCGGCCACGGCCCGCCCTCCAGCGCGGCGGCGGCCTCGCGCAGGGCGCGGTGCGAGGCGAACAGCAGGAACGCGCGGCCGCCGGAGGCCTCCAGCACCGGACGCACCGCGGCGAGCATGGCCGCGGTGAACTCGCGGCTGCTGGGCTCGGGCAGGTTGCGCGGCAGGTAGCACAGCGCCTGGCGCTGCCAGTCGAACGGGCTTGGCTCCAGCAGGGTCTGCGGATCGAACAGGCCCAGCTTGCGGCCGATGTGGGTGAAGCCCCCGCCCACCGCCAGGGTGGCCGAGGTGAAGATCCAGGCCGCGTGCGAGCGCTCGCGGTGCTGGCGCAGCGGCGCGGACACGTCCAGCGGCGTGCGCTGGCAGCGGAAGCCACGCGCGCTCAGCTCGTACCAGTAGACCTCGCCGCCGCGCGCGGCCGCGGCGGCCAGGGCCTCGGCATCGGCCCCCTCCTCGCCGGCCACCGCCTCGACCATGGCCTGCTCGTCGGCCGGTTCGGCAAAGGCATCGGAAACGGCGTCGCCATCGCGCCAGCGCTGCAGCCGTTCGCCCAGGTCGCGGGCACGGGCCACGCAGGCCTCGAAGCCGGGCGAGGTTTCGGCCAGCGGCTCCATGGCCTGCTCCAGCGCGGCCAGCGCGTCGGCCAGCACGTCGAAGCCAT
Organism: Pseudoxanthomonas sp. SGNA-20; assembly: GCF_003931635.1. Taxonomy (NCBI): domain Bacteria; kingdom Pseudomonadati; phylum Pseudomonadota; class Gammaproteobacteria; order Lysobacterales; family Lysobacteraceae; genus Pseudoxanthomonas; species Pseudoxanthomonas sp. SGNA-20. The sequence goes on from NZ_RRYK01000001.1 coordinate 537,524, forward strand.
CGGCCACCGCCGGCAGGGCCAGGGCGCGGTAGCGCGTGCCGCGCGGCGGCAGCGCCTCCATCGCCGCGCGCAGCTCGCGCAGGGCCTGCTCCAGCGCGCGCACCGGCCCCTGCACCACCGCGGTGGCGCCGGTGGTCTGCTTGCACTCGGCCAGGCAGTCGCGGCCCAGCTCCTGGATCTGGCGCATGCCGAAGCCTTCGCCGAAGAAGCTGGCGGCCAGCTCCGGCAGCTGGTGCGCCTCGTCGATCACGAAGGCCTGGGCGCCGGGCAGGATCTCGCCGAACCCCTCCTGCTTGAGCGCCAGGTCGGCCAGCAGCAGGTGGTGGTTGACCACCACCAGGTCCGCGGCCTGGGCGCGCTGCCGCGCCTGGACCACGAAGCACTCCTCCCAGAACGGGCAGTCGCTGCCCAGGCAGTTGTCCACCGTGGAGGTGACCAGCGGCAGCAGCGGCGAATCATCCGGCAGGGATTCCAGCTCGGCCATGTCGCCGGCGCGGGTGCGCCCGGCCCAGGCGACGATGCGCTGGAACTGGCTGGCCTGCTCGGGGCTGGAGAAGCGCGCGTCGCCCCTGGCCTGCTCCAGCCGGTAGCGGCACAGGTAGTTGGCGCGACCCTTGAGCAGGGCGCTGCGGACACCCTTGCCGAGGGCGTCGCGCACCCGCGGCAGGTCGCGGTGGTAGAGCTGGTCCTGCAGTGCGCGGGTACCGGTGCTGACGATGGTCTTCAGCCCCGACAACAGCGCCGGCACCAGGTAGGCGTAGGTCTTGCCGGTGCCGGTGCCGGCCTCGGCCAGCAGCACGTCGCGGTGCTCGATCGCCTCGGCCACCGCCGCGGTCAGGCGCTGCTGCGCCGGGCGCGCGGTGAAGCCGTCCAGGCGCGCGGCGAGCGCGCCTCCTTCGCTGAGCGCCTCGCGGCTGGCCTGGGCAAGAAGGGACATGGTCGATGCAGGATGCACGGTCCGGCGCGGCCGGCGGCGGGGTACGCCGCGGCCGCCGCCGTCAGAACCGCTGCACGCCCGGGACGGTGCAGGCGGCCAGATGCGCCCTGGCCGAGGCGGCATTCTCCGCCTGGCCGCGCGCCAGCCGCGACTGCTCGATGGTGGCCCAGTGCCGCCGGCACATCGGCCCGACCCGCGAGCCGAGGTCATAGGCGCGCCGGGCCAGGGTCTCGGCGCGGTCGTACTGGCCCTGCAACAGCGCCACCTCCGCCCGCTCCTGCAGCACCGCCGGGTCGTCGGGGGCGGCCAGCAGGGCCTGGTTGAGGGCCTCGGCGGCGGCTTCGGCCTGGCCGGCGGCCAGCGCCGCGGCGGCGCGCTCGCGCAGGTCGGCGACCTGCGGGTCGCGCAGCGGCTGCACGTCCAGTTCGGTGTCGGCGGCGCCGGCGGCGGCCTGGACCGCGGCCAGGCGCTGCGCCGGGGTCACCTCGGGCACGGCCGGGGCCGGCGGCGCGGGCGTGGTACCGCAGGCGGCCAGCAGCAGGCAGGCGGCCGCTGCGGTGGGGAAACGGGGGAAGGCTTGCATGCCGGCCATTATGGCGCAGGCGGCTGCGCCGGGGCCGGCGCCTGTTGCGGATCGGCGGCGCGGCCGCCGCCGAACAAGCGCCGCCAGAAGCCCGGCTGGCGCTCCTGCGCCTGCGCCGGCGGCGGCGCGGTGCCATCCAGCGGCAGCGGCAGGTAGTCCGGGGTGCACGGCGCGTAGTCCGGCGCGGTGCCGGCCACGAACGGCAGCCGGCGCGCGCCGGGGCAATCGGCGTCGGTGACGTAGGAGCCCTCGGCCTGCACCCAGTGCCATTCCACGCCCTTGCCATCGACCTGCAGCGGCGAGCTGGGCAGGCGCGAGAACAGGCCCGACCAGATCCGCATCGCGCCGGTGGCGCCGTACAGGCCGGTCTGCTGGTTCTGGTCGTTGCCGACCCAGACCACTGCCAGGTGGTCGCCGGTGTAGCCGGCGAACCAGCTGTCGCGGCCGTCGTTGCTGGTGCCGGTCTTGCCGGCCGGGGACAGGCGGCCGAGGCCGTCGCGCTGCAGCTGGCGCGCGGTGCCGCTGTTGACCACCTGCTGCAGGGCGATGGTCACCAGGCGGGCGGCGATCGAGTCGCCCTCCTGGGCCGGCGCCGGCGCGGTGTCGTAGCGCTTGAGTAGCCGGCCTTCCGGGTCGAGCACGCCGCGCACCGCGCGCAACGGCTGCACCTGCCCGCCGGAGGCGAGGAACTGGTACAGCTGGGTCATCGCGTACGGGCTCTGGTCGGTGGAACCGAGGATCAGCGAGGGATTGGGTTCGGCCTCGATCCCCGCCAGCACCTTCAGCAGCTGCGCCAGGCGGTCCGGACCGACCTGCATGCCCACCCGCACCGTGGCCTGGTTGTAGGAATGCGCCAGCGCGTCCACCAGCCGCACCGTGCCGTGGCTGCGGTTGTCGGAATTGCCCGGCGACCAGCGCCGGCCGCGTCCCAGCTCGACCGTGACCGGGGCGTCCTCGACGAAGCTGGCCAGCGAGAAGCGCTGCGGCTGCGCCAGCGCCAGCAGGTACACGAACGGCTTGAGCAGCGAGCCGACCGGCCGCTGCGCCTCGACCGCGCGGTTGAAGCCGTGCAGCTCGGCGTTGCGGCCGCCGACCACCGCCAGCACGTCGCCGCCGCGCACGTCGGTCACCACCACCGCCGCCTCCAGCGGCGGGCGCTTGCCGGTCTGCAGCGCCTCCAGGGTGCGCGCCACCGCGCCCTCGGCATAGGCCTGGGCCGAGGGCGACATGCCGGTGAGCACGGTCAGGCCGGCGCCCTGCAGCGCGCTTTCCGGGTAGTCGCTGGCCAGCTGCCGGCGCACCAGGTCGATGTAGCCGGGGAAGCGGTTGGCCGCGGCCACGCCCGGGCGCGCGGTCACGCCCAGCGGCGCCTTGCGCGCGCGCTCGTATTCGGCGTCGTCGATCAGGCCGGTGGCGTGCATCATCGACAGGGCGACGTTGCGACGCTCCAGCGCGCGCTGCGGGTGGCGGCGCGGGTCGTAGTAGGACGGGCCCTTGACCAGGCCGATCAGCAGCGCGGTCTGCTCGGTGGTCAGGTCGTCCAGGTCGCGGCCGAACCAGAACTCGGCGCCGGAAGCCACGCCGTGGATCGCCTGCCCGCCGCGCTGGCCCAGGTAGACCTGGTTGAGGTAGGTCTCCAGGATCGTGCGCTTGTCGTAGCGCGCCTCCAGGATCAGCGCGTACAGGATCTCGTTGAACTTGCGGCTCCAGGTCTGCTCCTTGCCGATGCCCAGCAGGCCGCTGCGGGCCAGCTGCTGGGTCAGGGTGGAGGCGCCCTGCTTCTTCTCGCCCGAGCGCAGGTTGACCAGCAGTGCGCGCAGCATGCCGGACACGTCGATGCCGTGGTGGCGGGCGAAGTCGCGGTCCTCCACCGCCTGCAGGCCGGTGGTCAGCAGTTCCGGCACTTCCTCGATCCGCACCAGGCGCCGTTCTTCCTGGCGCTGGCCGTAGAGGGTGGCGATCCGCGCCGGGTCCAGGCGCGCGGCCTTGATCGCCTGGCCGCTTCCGGCATCGCGCAGGCGCGAGACCTTGCCGCCGGACAGGCTGACCTCGATCCGCCGCGGCGGCACCACGCCGTCGATGTCGGCGTAGCCGCGGCTGGAGATCGTGAAGCGGGCGCCGTCGACGTGGTAGCTGCCCTGGCGCCGGCCCTCGCCGTCCTCCTGGTAGCCGGCCGCGTCCAGCTCGGTGCGCAGGGTGCGCTCGTCCAGCGCCAGGCCCGGCCGCAGGTGCAGCGGGCGCGCGTACACGCGGGTGGGGATCTGCCACTGCAGGGCGCCGAAGCGCTCGGTCACCTGGTTGTTGAGGTGGACCGTGTACGGGACCAGGAACCCGGCCGCCAGGGCGGCGGCCGCGAGCACCACGGTCAGCAGGCGGCCGCGCCAGGCGGACGCCCCGGGGGACTTCGCGCGGGCGGTATCTCCGGCGGTAGAACGTCGAGGCACAGGAATACCAGGATCAGGAACGGGCGGAGTCTAACCCGAGATCGGCGCGCGCCCGGTCGGGGGGCTGAACGGCCGCCGGGTGCGCGCCGGCGCCGCCACGGCTCATACCCGCAGCCCCAGCAGGTCGCCGGCGGCCGAGCGCAGGCCGAAGGAAAACCGCGCGTAGCGGCCGCTGCCCAGTTCCTCGCGCACCGAGGCCAGCCGGCGCAGCGGCGAACGCGGCAGGCGCGCGCGCGCCAGCGCGTGCCGCAGGCGCTGCGCCACCGCCTCGCGCACTTCCGGTTCCACCGCCAGCCCACCCTCGTCGATGCGCTGCAGGAACGAGCGGTACAGCACGCACAGCCGCTCCAGCGAGACCCGCCGCGCCACCCAGCCGTAGGCCAGGCGCTCGACCAGGCGGCGCGGGCGCGCGCCGATCTGGTTGCTGCCATGCTGGCGGTAGTCGATCGAGGCCCAGGGCATGCAGTCGACCCGGGCCTGGGTGGCCGCCGCGATCGCCAGCCACTCGTCGTGCACCCAGCCCTCCGGCACCGGCAGCAGGCGCCCGAGCAGCGCGCCGCGCAGCGCGGTGGTGGCGCCGGTGACCAGGTTGCGCCGCATCAGCAGGTCGAAGGCGCGGCCGGAGTGCTCCATCTCCAGTTCCGCCGGGGACACCTCCAGCGCCTGCAGCAGGTCCACGCCCAGCCAGGCGCCATCGGCGTCGACCAGGCGCGCGTCGGTGTGCAGCAGGCCCAGTTCCGGTTCGGCGAGGAAGCGCGCGGCCATGCGCGCGATCTTCTCCGGGTGCCAGACGTCGTCCTGGTCGCAGAGGAACACCAGGTCGCCGCGGGCGCGCTGCAGCGCGCGCTCGAAGTTGCGCACGTAGCCGAGGTTGGCCGGGTTGCGCTGCAGCTCCACCGCCACCCCGCGCACCCGCGCGCGCGCGGCGAAGGCCTGCAGCCGCTCCCAGGTGCCGTCGGACGAGGCATCGTCCTGGACCACGATCTCGTCGGGCAGGCGCAGCTGCGCCAGCAGGCTCTCCAGCTGCGGACCGAGGAAGCGCTCGCCGTTGTAGGTGCACAGCACCACCGACACGCGCACCGCTCAGCCCTCCGCGTCCATGCGCCACATCGAGGCGTCGACCCGGAACGGGCGCGGCGCCACGCCCAGCAGGGCGCTGGCCTCGGCGTTGTCGGCGACCAGGTCGCGGTCCAGCCGCGACACCGGCCCACGCGCGCCCGGCAGCAGCGCCGCCAGCAGGCGCAGCAGCGGCCGCCCCAGCGGCAGCGGCATGGTGGCGAACGGCAGGCTGGCGCGCACCCGCGCGAACATCTCCGCCGCCGGCAGGCGCTCGCCGCCACCCAGGGCAAGGATGCGGCCGTCGGCGGCGCCGGTATCGATGCAGGCGAGGACCGCCGTGGCGAGATCGTCGGCATGCACCGGCTGGCGCAGGCCGCGGCCGGCCGGCAGCGGGAACAGGCGGGTGCGCGCGGCGCGCCGCGCGATCGGGGTCAGGCTGCGGTCCAGCCCGGCGCCGTAGATCAGGGTCGGGCGCAGCACGGTCCAGGCCATGCCCAGGCGCCGGCACTGCCGTTCCAGTTCGGCCTCGCCGGCGGCCAGCCGGCCGATCAGCTCGCGCTCGGCCGGCACCGCGGAGTCGCGCTTGGTCAGCACGCTCATCGAACTGGTGGCGACCACCCGCGGCGCGGGCGCGGACTGCAGGCCGGACAGCCACTGCGCCAGCGTGTCCAGCGGGGCGAAGCTGGCCACCGCGCGCAGCGGCGGCAGTTCCGGCATCGGTCCCGGCAGCTGGCCCTGCAGCCACTGCACCCCGGCCCGTGCCGGCCGTGGATGGCGGCTGAGCGCGAGCACGCCATCGCCGCCGGCGGCGAGGCGCGGCAGCAGGAAGTGGCCGATCTGGCTGGTGGCGCCGATGACGAGGACGGGCATGGCGGCTGCGGACTGGGTGGCGGGCGCCGGCGCGGCGGCGTCGGACTATAGCGTGCGGCCCCGCCGGCCGGTCCTCCGGCGCATGAACGGCCGCAACGAAGACGGCCCGCGCGAGGCGGGCCGTCGGGTGTGGCGATGCAGGCGGGCGCGGCTCAGTCGTCGCCCTTGGACAGGTCGTCGTCGGCGACGACCTCGGCGGCGGCCCACTCCAGCGCCTCGCGCTCGGCGCGCTCGCGCTCGGCCTTCTCCACTTCGTCGATCAGGTTGGCGTCGACGGTGCGGGCGGCGATCTCGCGCAGCGCCAGCACGGTCGGCTTGTCGTCGCCGTCCTCGTTCTCGATCGTGGCCGGCACGCCATTGGCCAGCTGGCGGGCGCGCTTGGCGGCCATCATGACCAGTTCGAAGCGGTTGTTGACCACTTCCAGGCAATCTTCAACGGTGATACGGGCCATAGGGGTTCCAGGCGACTGCGGTCGCCACTCGTGTCTGGGGAAATGGAGGCGGAGTTTACCCGCGCCGCCGCCTCCGCGGCAAGGCCCGGCGCCGGTTCTTCCTTTCCGTTCAGGGACTTGCGTTCAGGCAGCGGGGCCGGCGCCGGGGTCCTGCCCGAGCAGGGCGCGGATCAGGCCGGCATGGCGCTGCTGCTGCTGGCCGCGGCGCAGGCGGCTGGCGACGAAGATCGCGCACATCTCGTCCACCGCGGTCTCGAACACCTCATTGACGATCACGTAGTCGAACTCGCCGTAGTGCGACATCTCCTCGCGCGCGGCCGCCAGGCGGCGGGCGATGACCTCGTCGCTGTCCTGGCCGCGCTTGCGCATGCGCTGCTCCAGCGCCTCCCGCGACGGCGGCAGGATGAACACGCTGACCGCGTCGGGGACCTTGGCCCGCACCTGAGCCGCGCCCTGCCAGTCGATCTCCAGCAGCACGTCGTGGCCGGCCGCCAGCTGCGGCTCCACCGACTGCCGCGCCGTGCCCTTCCAGTCGCCGTGCACGCGGGCGTACTCGAAGAAGTCGCCGGCGTCGATCATGCGCTGGAACTCTTCCTCGCTGACGAAGTGGTAGTGCTCGGCATGGCGCTCGCCCGGGCGCGGCGCGCGCGAGGTGAAGGAGATCGACAGCCGGATGGCCGGATCGCGCGACAGCACCGCGTTGACGATGCTGGACTTGCCGGCGCCGGAAGGCGCCGCAACGATGAAGAGGGTTCCGCGCATGCTCATCGGCTGTCCTGCACCGGCCCGGCGGCGCGAACTCGGGCCTGGGGACCGGTGCCACTTCTCCAGGCCCCGGGCGGGTCTGGCGCCATTGCCGCGCCTGGGACCCGGGGCCGCGTGTATGGGGTAACGGGGCGCGAATGGTAGCAGACCCCCCGCCCCGGCCGGCCCCCGGCGCCGCCACGCTTTGCGCGCAGCCCCTGTCGTTGGTTGGGTTTACCGCGTTTGCGGCCGCTTGGCATGCTCGCCGCCAACGCCCCGACACCGGCGTGCGCTGGACCACGGCTTGCGGCGGGCAGCCAGGAGCCCACGCCCCCATGCCAAACGCAGCGATCGAACTGCAGGCCGTCGACAAGTCCTACGGCCCACGGCGGATACTGAAGGACCTGCAGCTGGTGGTCCCCGAGCGCAGCGTGTTCGCCTTCCTCGGCAACAACGGGCATGGCAAGTCCACCACCATCCGCCTGCTTGCCGGCCTGGCCGCGCCGGACCGCGGCAGCATCCGCGTGCTGGGGAAGGACATCCGCCAGCACCGGCGCGAGGTGCTGGCGCAGATGGGCTGCCTGATCGAGGCGCCCAGCAGCTACCCCAACCTCACCGCGCGCGAGTTCCTGTCCATCGGCGCGTGCCTGAAGCAGCTGCCGCGCAGCGAGATCGACCGCGCGCTGGAACTGGTCGGACTGCGCCCCGACCGCCGGCAGCGGATCGAGCACTATTCGCTGGGCATGCGGCAACGGCTGGCGCTGGCCCATGCCCTGCTGGGGCGTCCGCGCCTGCTGGTCCTGGACGAGCCCACCAACGGCCTGGACCCGGACGGCATCCGCGACATCCGCGCCCTGCTCTCCGCCCTCCCCGAAGCCGCCGGTTGCACCATCTTCTTCGCCAGCCACTACCTGGACGAGGTGGAGAAGACCGCCACCCACCTGGCCGTGCTGCACGAAGGCACGATCCGGCTGCAGGCCTCGGCCGGCGAACTGGAACGCCAGCTCGCCGGGGTCCTGGCCCTGGACGTGGACGACGCCGAACGCGGCTCGCGCACGCTGCAGGCGCTGGGCTACGCCGCCCGCGCCGAAAGCCCCAACCGGGTGCTGGTGGCCGACGTCGACCGCGACCGCGCCGGCCTGCTCAACTCGCAGCTGGTGCAGGCCGGGGTCGTGCTCTACCCGTCGGTGTTGCGCAAGCCGACGCTGGAGCAGTGGTTCCTGCAGATGACCGCCTCCGGGGGAGCCGTCGCATCCTGATCCGCCTTTGCCTGGTCGAACTGCTCAAGCTGCGCCGCTCGCTGGTGCTGCTGACCACCGTGGCCTGCCCGGCGGCGGTGGTGGCGCTGATGTTCGGGATGGCCCTGCGCCGGATCACCCCGGACGCCATGACCGCCGCGCAGTGGTCGATGCTGTGGGGCAGCGCGTCGGCGCTGTGGAGCCTGCTCATGCTGCCGCTTTACATCGGCCTGTGCACCGCGCTGGTCAACGGCAACGAGCACCGCAACCAGACCTGGCGGCTGATGCTCAGCCTGCCGGTCGGCCGGCTGGAGCTGTACGCGGCCAAGGCCATGGTCTCGGTGCTGCTGCTGGCGGCCGCGCAGCTGGCGTTGTTGCTCGCCCTCGCGCTGGGCACCGGCATCCTCGGCCTGGCCGGATTCCCGCTGGAAGCGGCGCTGCAGGCCCAGCTGCCGCGGCTGTGGGCGGCGCCGCTGGCGGCGCTGCCGGTGGTGGCGCTGCAGCATGCGCTGAGCTGGCGCCTGCGCTCGGTGGTCACCCCGCTGGCGGTGTCGGTGGTGGCCACCCTGGCGGCGATGCAGCTCGGCGCCTCGCAATACTGGTACTGGCTGCCCTGGGCCTATCCGGTGGCCGCCAGCAACGGCGGCCATGAGGCCATGCGCGACGCGGCGGTCCTGCTCGGACCCATGCTGGCGGCGGTGCTGTTCCCGCTGACCGCCTGGTGGCTGTCGCGGCGCGAGATCGCCTGAGCGCCATCCGGCGCGCGGCCCCCGCGCGGCTCACTCGATGTTCTGCACCTGCTCGCGGATCTGGTCGATCAGCACCTTCAGCTCGACCGCGGCGGCCGAGGTGCGGGCGTCGACCGACTTGGAACCGAGGGTGTTGGCCTCGCGGTTGAACTCCTGCAGCAGGAAGTCCAGGCGGCGGCCCACGGCCTGCGCCTTGCCGGAGAGGATCCGGCGGATCTCGGCGACGTGGCTGGCGAGGCGGTCCAGCTCCTCGTCCACGTCCAGCTTCTGCAGCCACAGCACCAGCTCCTGCTCGGCGCGGCCCGGGTCCACCGGGTGCGGCAGGTCGGCCAGGCGCGCGGCCAGCTTGGCGCGCTGGCCCTCGCGGATGTCCGGCACCAGCGCGCGCACTTCGCCGGCGATGCGCTCCACCGCGTCGACCCGCTCGCGGATCGCGGCGGCCAGCGCCGCGCCCTCGCGCTCGCGCGCGGCGATGAACTCGTCCAGCACCTGGTCCAGCAGCTCCAGCGCCTGCGCCTGCAGCGCCTCGCCGTCGGCCACCGGGGTCTGCAGCACGCCCGGCAGCTGCAGCAGGTCGGTGAACTGCACCTGCAGGTTGGGGAAGCGCGCGTCCAGGCGCTGGGCCAGCTCGCCCAGCTGCGCCAGCAGGGCCTCGTTGACCGCCAGCCCGGCGGCGCCTTCCGGCGCGCGCAGGCGCATCACCAGGTCCAGCTTGCCGCGCTGCACGCGCGCGGCCACGCGCTCGCGCAGCACCGGTTCCAGCGCGCGCAGCTCGTCGGCCAGGCGCAGGCCGGTCTCCAGGAAGCGGTGGTTGACCGAGCGCAACTCGCAGGAGAGCACGCCCCAGGAGGTACCACGTTCGCCGCTGGCGAAGGCGGTCATGCTGCGGATCATGCGGGAATCCGTCTTTGGCAGGGGGCGAATGTTAATCTAGCCGGCCCGCCGCGGCACCCTGCCGCCTTCGCCGGCCCCGCCGGCGGACCGCCGGGGCCCCGCCTACGGAAACCACACATGACCGTCGTCCGCCCCAGTGGCCGCGCCCCCGACCAGCTGCGCCCCGTGCGCATCGAACGCGGCTTCACCCGCCACGCCGAAGGCTCCGTGCTCGTCAGCTTCGGCGACACCCGCGTGCTGTGCACCGCCAGCATCGACAACAAGGTGCCGGCATTCCTGCGCGGCAAGGGCGAGGGCTGGGTGACGGCCGAGTACGGCATGTTGCCACGCTCCACCCACACCCGCTCCGAGCGCGAGGCCGCGCGCGGCAAGCAGGGCGGCCGCACCCTGGAGATCCAGCGCCTGATCGGCCGCGCCCTGCGCGCCTGCGTCGACCGCGGCGCCCTGGGCGAGCGCACCATCACCCTGGACTGCGACGTGCTGCAGGCCGACGGCGGCACCCGCACCGCCGCCATCACCGGGGCCTACGTGGCGCTGGCGGACGCGGTGCGCTGGCTGCTGGCGCGCGGCGAGATTTCCCGCGACCCGATCCACGGCGCGGTCGCCGCGATCTCGGTCGGCGTATACCGCGGCGTGCCGGTGCTGGACCTGGACTACGCCGAGGACAGCGACTGCGACACCGACATGAACGTGGTGATGAACGACGGCGGCGGCTTCATCGAGCTGCAGGGCACGGCCGAGGGCCATGCCTTCCGCCGCGACGAACTGGACGCGCTGCTGGGCCTGGCCGAGCGCGGCATCGGCCAGCTGCTGGAACTGCAGCGCCAGGCCCTGGCCGGCTGAGGCGGGAGCATGCGATGAAGCTGGTCCTGGCCTCCTCCAACCGCGGCAAGCTCGACGAACTGCACCACCTGCTGGCCGACAGCGGGATCGAGCTGGTCGCGCAGTCCGACCTGGGCGTCGAGGACGCCGAGGAGACCGGGCTGACCTTCGTCGAGAACGCGCTGATCAAGGCGCGCCACGCGGCCCGCGTCACCGGCCTGCCGGCGCTGGCCGACGACTCCGGGCTGTGCGTGGACGCCCTCGGCGGCGCGCCGGGCCTGTACTCGGCGCGCTATGCCGGCGAGCCGGCCAACCCGCAACGCAACATCGACAAGCTGCTGGCCGCGCTCGACGGGGTCGACGACCCGCGCCGCGGCGCCCACTTCCAGTGCGTGCTGGTGGTGCTGCGCCATGCCGAAGACCCGCAGCCGCTGCTGGTCGAGGGGCAGTGGCGCGGGCGCATCATCCGCGAACGCCGCGGCAGCGGCGGCCACGGCTACGACCCGGTGTTCCTGGACCCCGCGCACGGGCTGACCGCGGCGGAAATGCCGATGGAGCTGAAGAACCGCATCAGCCACCGCGGCAAGGCGCTGGAACTGCTGCGCGCGCGCCTGCCCGAAGTGCTTGGCTGAGCGCGCCGGCGCGAGCCTGCCATGCCCGACCTGATCCCGCCGCCGCTGTCGCTGTACGTGCACCTGCCCTGGTGCGTGCGCAAGTGCCCGTATTGCGACTTCAACTCGCACGGAGCCAGGGGCGGACTGCCGTTCGACGAGTATGTGGCCGCACTGGTACGCGACCTGGAACACGACCTGCCCCTGGTCTGGGGCCGCACGGTGCACAGCGTGTTCTTCGGCGGAGGCACGCCCAGCCTGTTCCCGGCCGCGGCGATCGAGGCCATCCTCTCGGCCGCCGCCGCGCGCCTGCGCTTCGCCCCGGACGCGGAAATCACCCTGGAGGCCAATCCCGGCACCGCCGAGCACGACCGCTTCGAGGGCTACCGCGCCGCCGGCGTGAACCGGATCAGCTTCGGCATCCAGAGCTTCGACGACGGCTGCCTGCAGCGCCTGGGCCGGATCCACGACAGCGCCGAGGCCGAGGCCGCGGTGAAGCTGGCCCAGGACGCCGGTTTCGACAACCTCAACCTGGACCTGATGTACGCCCTGCCCGGCCAGGACCTGGCCATGGCCGAGCGCGACCTGGAACGTGCCTTCGCCCTGCAGCCGGCGCACATCAGCCACTACCAGCTGACGCTGGAACCCAACACCGTGTTCTTCGCCCGGCCGCCGCAAGGCATCCCGGACGACGACCTGGCCTGGGACATGCAGGAGCGCTGCCAGGCCCTGCTGGCCGACGCCGGCTACGTCCACTACGAGACCAGCGCCTACGCCCGCCCGGGCCGGCAGTGCGCGCACAACCTCAACTACTGGCGCTACGGCGACTATCTGGGCATCGGCGCCGGCGCCCACGGCAAGATCACCCTCGGCGCCGAACAGGCCATCCTGCGCCGCTGGAAGCACAAGCACCCGGCCACCTGGATGGCCGCCGCCGGCACCGCCCAGGCGATCGGCGGCGACGACCGCATCGCCCCGGAGCAGCGCCCGTTCGAATACATGCTCAACGCCCTGCGCCTGCACGAGGGTTTCGCCCTGGCCGACTTCGAGGTGCGCACCGGACTGCCGCGCGCGCATCTGGCGCCGGCGCTGGAACAGGCCCGCGGCCGCGGCTGGCTGCAGCTCGAGGGCGAGCGGGTGGCGCCCACCGCACTGGGGCGGCGCTTCGCCAACGACGTGATTTCCCTGTTCCTCTGAGGCCATCCCCGGCCCCGCCGGGACCGCGGTGCGGCGCGCCATGCCGCCCCGCATGGAAACGTGCTAAATACCGCCCAAGGGGGAACGCGGTCACAGAATGCAAGCCACCAACCGACCAACGCCGGGCCACCCGGCATTCCCGGCGCTGGCGGACGCCGCCTTGCCGGCGCGCGTGCGCGCCATCCTCCTGCAGGTCCGCGAGCTGGCCGCCACGCAGCTGGGGCCGTGGCTGGAGGCCACCCTGGACGGGCTGGAAAACCAGCTCTTCAGCCTGGCCGAGGGCGCGCGCAGCAGCAGCGAGCAGGCCGAGCGCCTGGATGCGATGCGCCTGCTGCGCCAGCACCGCGCCGCCTTCCAGCCGCGCTTCCTCGCCGCCCTCGAGGGCAGCCTGGCCGGGCTGCGCGCACCGCCGCCGGCCGAGCCCGCCGAACCGGCCGAACCCGCGCCCGGGCCGGCACTGGCCCTGGTCGAGGACACCGAACTGGACCGCGCCATCGTCCTGCGCGAGATCGCCCGCCGCCAGGTGCAGCGCGGCGGCAGCGAGCTGTTGCTGCTGGCGCAGCGCTTCGCCGTGCTGGCCGCCACGCCGGCGTTCGAGCTGGAGCAGCTGCCGCTGGGACCGCATGCGCTGTGCCAGTGCCTGCGCACGGCTGGCGACGCGCTGCAGCTGCCGCCGGAGGCGCAGCTGCTGCTGTACCGCCAGTTCGAACGCCAGGTGATGGACCTGCACGGCGAGTTCGCCCGCCAGCTCAATGCCCTGCTCGACCGCGCCGGGGTGCTGCCGGGCCTGGTGTACACGCCCTACCGTCCACCGTGTGCCAGCGCCCCGCAGCGGCGCAGCACGCCGGCGCAGGCCGCGAACCGCCCGCGGCCGATGACCGGCTGGCACGGCCAGGGTCGCGGCGCGGGCTGGGGCCGGGCGCTGGCCGGCCTGCCGGGGGGCATGCCGCCAGGGGCGGCTGCCGGCACCGCGCCCGCGGCCGCGGCCGGAGAGGCCACGCCCGCCATCGCCAGCGCGGACGGCGACCCGAAGGAAGTGCAGGCCGCGTTCGCCGCCATGCGCGAATTGCTGGCCGCGCACCGCGCCGCCACCCGCCCAGCGGCACCCGGACCGGCGGTCCCGCCGCAGGTGCTGCCGCCGCAACTGGTCACCCAGGTGCTGGGCAGCCTGCAATCGCTGCCGCTGGCGCGCGCCCGCGGCCAGCGCCGCCGCACCATGCAGGACCTGCGCGAGGCCACCCTGGCGCGGCTGCGCGCCGAGCACGGGCCGGCCGCCGCACTGCCGCCGGAACACGAGGACGCGTTCGACCTGCTGTCCATCCTCTACCAGGAGATCGGCCGCCAGGTGCGCGGCGACGCACCGGCCCAGGACCTGCTGGAACGGCTGCAGGTGCCGCTGGCGCGCGCCGCGCTGCAGGACCAGGGCTTCTTCGTCGCCGAGCGCCACCCGGCGCGCGAACTGCTCAACGCGGTGGCCGAGTCCGGCGCCACCTGGCTGGGCGAGGACGATGCCGACCCGCAGCTGGTGCAGCGCCTGGAGCAGGTGGTGCAGCGGGTGGTCGAGGCCTACGACGGCGACCCGGCGGTGTTCGAACTGGCCAACCAGGAGGTCCAGGAACAGCAGCGCGCGATGCTGCGCAAGGCCGAGGTCAGCGAGCGCCGCCAGGTGGAGGCCGCGCGCGGGCGCGACCGCCTGGCCGGTGCCAAGCACCAGGCCGACGCCGCGATCCGCGCCTGCCTGGCCGGGCGCAGGCCACCGCAGTTCGCCCAGGCCCTGCTCAACCAGGCCTGGGCCGACGTGCTCACCCTCACCGCCCTGCGCCACGGCGAGGGCTCGCCGGAATGGCGCGAGCGCACCGCGGCCACCGCGCGCATCGTCGAGGTCACCTGCGATCCGGAAGCCGCGCCCGACCCGGCACTGGGCACGCAGATCGAGGCCGCGCTGCGCCAGGTCGGCTACCACGAGGACGAGGCCGGCGCGATCGCCCGCCGCCTGTCGCGCAGCGAGGACGACGAGGTCACCTCGCGCACCGAGCTCACCGCGCGGCTCAAGGCGCGCGCGCGCCTGGGCGAGGACGCGGCACGTCGCAGCGAGCCGCTGCCGCCGCGCAGCGCCGGGGAGCAGGCCTGCTACGAGCAGGTGCGGGCACTGCCGTTCGGCACCTGGTTCGAATTCAGCCTCGGCGCCCAGGGCGAGGTGCGGCGGCAGCGGCTGTCCTGGTACAGCCCGGTCACCGACCACGCGCTGTTCGTCAACACCCGCGGCCAGAAGGTGGCCGAACATTCGCTGGACGCGCTGGCGCGGATGATGGCCGCCGGCCAGGCGCGGGTGGTCACCGAGGAACGCAGCCGCCTGGTCGACCGCGCCTGGCACGCCACCCTGCGCCTGCTGCGCGGGCTGGCCGGGCGCGCGGAGCCGGCGCCATCGGGAGCAGGTGCATGAACAACGAGGATGCCCGCCGCGGGCGGCGGCGCCAGGTGCCTGGCAGCGTGCCGGTGGAAGACGTGATGGCCGGCGCCGTGGTCGGCCACCTCGGCAACCTGTCCGAGGGCGGCCTGCTGCTGCTCGCCGCGGCGCCGCTGCGCGAGGACGCGCTGTACCAGCTCCGGTTCGTGCTCGACGACCCGGGCGATCCGATCGACGTCGGTGTGCACCTGCTGTGGTCGGCGCCGGCCAACACCCCGGGCCAGGCCTGGTGCGGCTTCCGCTTCCTGGCCATCTCCGAGGTGCACCGCGCGCGGGTGCGCGCCTGGGTCGAGGCCGAGGCCTGACGGCGGCAGCGGCGCATGCGCTGGGGCAGAATGGGCGCTTTCCGCCGTACTGCCCCCGATGAACGCCACCGAGATCGCCGCCCTCTACCCCCAGCACCTGGCCACCCTGCGCGCGCGCGCCGACGAGGCGCTGGCCCGCTGCGGCCGCGAGCACCTGCTGGTGCCGAGCGGGCGCCGCCACTACCAGGCCTTCGACGACCGCGACTACCCGTTCGCGGCCAACCCGCACTTCAAGCACTGGGTGCCGCTGACCAGCGTCGCCGACAGCTGGCTGGTGTACACCCCCGGGCACAAGCCCAGGCTGATCTACCTGCAGCCGCGCGACTACTGGCACGTGGTGCCGGAGGCGCCCAGCGGCTGGTGGGTGGAGCACGTGGAGGTGCAGGTGATCCGCACCCCGGAGGAGGCGCTGCCGCTGCTGCCGCCTGCCGCGCGCAGCGCGATCATCGGCGAGGCCAACAGCGCCCTGGGCGACTACGTCCCCGACAACCCGCAACCGGCGCTGGACTACCTGCATTACCAGCGCTCGTACAAGACCGCGTACGAGGTCGCGCTGATGCGCCTGGCCCAGCGCCGCGCGGTGCGCGCCCACCGCGCCGCCGAGCGCGCCTTCCGCGCCGGCGCCAGCGAGTTCGAGATCCACATGGCCTACTGCGCCGCCGCGCAGCAGGACGCCACCGAGGTGCCGTACCAGAACATCGTCGCGCTCAACACCCACGGCGCGGTGCTGCACTACACCGAACTGGACCGCGTGGCCCCGGCGGAGTCGCTGAGCTTCCTGATCGATGCCGGCGCCAGCCACTGCGGCTATGCCGCCGACATCACCCGCACCTACGCCGGCGACTGCGCCAGCGAGTTCCAGGCCATGATCGACGCTGTGGACGCCGCGCAGCAGGCGATGTGCGCCGGCGTGCGCGCCGGCGCCGACTACCGCCAGCTGCACCTCGACGCGCACCTGGCGCTGATGGGCATCCTGCGCGAGTTCGGCGTGCTGAAGGTGTCGCCGGAAGCGGCGCTTGCCACCGGGGTGAGCGCGGCGTTCTTCCCGCACGGCCTGGGCCACCCGCTGGGGCTGCAGGTGCACGACGTGGCCGGGTTCGCCGCCAGCGACCGCGGCGGCACGATCGACCGTCCCGCCGGGCATCCCTACCTGCGCATGACCCGCGTCCTGGAGCCGGGCATGGTCGTCACCATCGAGCCGGGCATCTACTTCATCGACATGCTGCTGGACGAGGTGAAGGCCCGCGGCCACGCCGACGCGGTGGACTGGGCGCGGGTGGATTTCTTCCGCCCCTACGGCGGCATCCGCATCGAGGACGACGTGCTGTGCACGGAGGCGGCGCCGGAGAACCTCACCCGCGCCGCGTTCGCCGGATAAGCCGCAAAAAGCGAAGGGCCCGCTCACGCGGGCCCTTCGCCTTCCAGCCGTCCCCTCAGTTCGGGATCAGCGTGTTGATCACGTGCTCGAGGTATTCCTCGAACTCCTCGTGGGTCATCTTCGGCTGCTGCGGGCGCAGCTGCAGGAAGCCGACGTAGGCGGCATAGGTCAGGCGCGCGCGGTTCACCGCCTCGCTGCGGCCGAGGCCGACCTGGCGGAACGACGCGGTGAGGTAATCCTGGCGGCGCTGCGAGACCCGCTGGATCACCGGACCCACGGCCGGATGCTCCAGCGCGCGCAGCAACTCGCTGTAGATCGCGTGCGGCTTGGTCTCGTGGCCGACCAGCTGGAACAGCTTGCGCAGGCGCTCGCGCGGATCCGGCACTTCCTCCAGGCTGCCGAACACCTGTTCCTGCTCGACCTCTTCCCAGCGCTCCAGCGCGGCCTGCAGCAGCGCATCGCGTGAAGGAAAGTGCCAGTAGAAGCTGCCCTTGGTCACGCCCAGGCGGCGCGCCAGCGGCTCCACCGCGACGGCGGACACGCCCTGTTCGGCAATGACGTCCAGCGCGGCCTGGGCCCAATCGGCGGCGCTGAGACGGGCGCCACGCGCGGGCGTGGCGGGCGGGGTGGCGGGCGCGGTGGTGGTATCCATGGGCGGATTTAACCATACGGCGAGGTGCGTTGCAGTATGCCGTTTCCGCGGAAACCGAGGCCTGACAGGGATTTGCAGCGCCACCGCCGGCACCATACGGTGCATGCTGCACTGCCATACGCCTTCGTATTGACTTTGCGTGAAACGCATCCATACCATTGGGTATGGTATTTCCCCCGACCCCTGCCCCCGGCAGCCACGAGCTGCGCCTGTCCGGCGCCGGCCTGGAACTGGCTGCCACCTGCCATGGCGACTGCCATGCGCCGGCAGTGCTGTTCGCGCACGGCTTCGGCCAGACCCGCCGCGCCTGGAGCGCCAGCGCAGGGCGCGTCGCGCAGCGGGGTTACCGCGCCCTGGCCTACGACGCCCGCGGCCATGGCGGCTCGGACCGCAATCCGCCGGACCTGGCCTATGCCGCGCAGCAGTTCATCGACGACCTGATCGTGGTCGCCGGCGAGCTGCCGCAGCCGCCGGTGCTGGTGGCCGCCTCGATGGGCGGCCTGTTCGGGCTGGCCGCCGAGGCACGCTGGCCGGGCCTGTTCCGCGCCATGGTGCTGGTCGACATCACCCCGCGCTGGGAAGCGGCCGGCATGCAGCGCATCCTCGGCTTCATCAGCGCCTTCCCGGAAGGCTTCGCCTCGCTGGACGAGGCCGCCGACGCGATCGCCGCCTACCTGCCCGGGCGCGCGCGCAAGAGCGAGGCGGCCCTGCGCGAGGTGCTGCGCCAGGGCGCCGACGGCCGCTGGCAGTGGCACTGGGACCGCCGCCTGGTGGACGAGCTGGCACGCGACGGCGAGCGCCACCAGGACGAACTGTCCGCGGCCGCCCGTGCGGTACGCTGCCCGCTGCTGCTGCTGAGCGGCGGCCGCAGCGACCTGGTGTCCGACGCCACCGTCGACGAGTTCCTCGGACTGGTGCCGCACGCGCGCCATGTCCGCATCGCCGGCGCCACGCATATGCTGGCCGGCGACGACAACGACCGTTTTACCGCCACCCTGCTGGACTACCTGGGCGAACTGGACGGTACGGGGCACACCGGCCGTTGCGCCGCGCCCTCCGATCCAGCGTCCGTCAACGGAGCTTTACCATGAGCATTGCCGCGCCAATCCTGGCCTTCCTGCTGATCAGCGGGTTCGCCGCCTACCACCGCATGCGCCTGATAACCTGGGCCGTGCTGCAGGCCATCGCCCTGGCCGCCTGCTGGTGGCTGGGCGCGCACCAGACCACCACCTTGGTGATGGCGATCATCACCGCGGTAATCGCCGTGCCGCTGCTGCTGCCGTTCATCCGCAAGCCGCTGATCGTGGCCCCGCTGCTGAACGTGTTCCGCAAGATCCTGCCGCCGCTGTCGCAGACCGAGCGCATCGCCCTGGAGACCGGCTCGGTCGGCTTCGAGGGCGAGCTGTTCACCGGCGACCCGGACTGGCAGAAGCTGCTCGCCTATCCCAAGCCGCAGCTCACCGCCGAGGAGCAGGCCTTCCTCGACGGCCCGGTGGAAGAGCTGTGCAAGATGATCAACGACTGGGAACTGACCCACGTCCACGCGGACCTGCCGCCGGAGATGTGGGAGTTCATCAAGAAGAACAAGTTCTTCGGCATGATCATCCCGAAGGAGTACGGCGGCCTGGGCTTCTCCGCGCTGGCCCACCACAAGGTGATCCAGAAGATCGCCTCGATCTCCTCGGTGGTCAGCTCCACCGTCGGCGTGCCCAACTCGCTGGGCCCGGGCGAGCTGCTCAACCACTACGGCACCAAGGAGCAGAAGGATCACTACCTGCCGCGCCTGGCGGTGGGCGAGGAAGTGCCGTGCTTCGGCCTGACCGGCCCGTTCGCCGGCTCCGACGCCACCTCCATCCCCGACTACGGCATCGTCTGCAAGGGCACCTGGCAGGGCCAGGAAGTGCTGGGCGTGCGCCTGACCTTCGACAAGCGCTACATCACCCTGGCCCCTGTCGCCACCCTGATCGGCCTGGCGTTCCGCATGTACGACCCGGACGGCCTGATCGGGCAGACCAAGGACATCGGCATCACCCTGGCGCTGGTGCCGCGTGACACCCCCGGGGTCGAGATCGGCCGCCGCCACTTCCCGCTGAACTCGCCGTTCCAGAACGGCCCGATCCGCGGCAAGGACGTGTTCATCCCGCTGAGCCAGCTGATCGGTGGCGCCGAGATGGCCGGCAAGGGCTGGAACATGCTCAACGAGTGCCTGGCCGTGGGCCGCTCGATCACCCTGCCGTCCACCGCCTCCGGCGGCGCCAAGTTCGGCGCCCGCGTCACCGGTGCCTACGCCCGCATCCGCAAGCAGTTCGGCCTGTCGGTCGGCCGCTTCGAGGGCGTGGAGGAGGCGCTGGCCCGCATCGGCGGCAAGGCCTACACCGTCAGCGCACTGTCGCAGGCCACCGCCGCGGCGGTCGACCGCGGCGACGTGCCCTCGGTGCCGTCGGCGATCGCCAAGTACCACTGCACCAGCATGGGCCGCGAGGTCATCTCCGACACCATGGACGTGATCGGCGGCAAGGGCATCATCCTCGGCCCGCGCAACTTCGCCGGCCGCAACTGGCAGGCCGCCCCGATCAGCATCACGGTCGAAGGCGCCAACATCATGACCCGCAGCCTGCTGATCTTCGGCCAGGGCGCGATCCTGTGCCATCCGTGGGTCATGAAGGAGATGAAGGCCGCCCAGGAGAAGGATCGCAAGGCCGCCGTCGCCAGCTTTGACGAGAGCCTGGCCGGGCACGTCCGCTTCGGCTTCTCCAACGCGGTGCGTTCGTTCTGGCTGGGCCTGACCGGCTCGCAGTTCGGCAGCGTGCCGGGCAACGCCTACACCCGCCCGTTCTTCCGCAAGCTCGACCGCTACTCGGCCAACCTGGCGCTGATGACCGACGTGTCGATGCTGCTGTTGGGCGGCAAGCTGAAGTTCAAGGAATCCCTGTCCGGCCGCCTGGGCGACGTGCTGAGCCACCTGTACATGGCCGGCGCCGTGCTCAAGCGCTACCACGACGAGGGCACCCCGGAAGCGGACAAGCCGCTGCTGGCGTGGAGCATGTACAACAGCTTCCACGTGATCGAGAAGGCGCTGTCGGACGCGCTGCGCAACTTCCCGATCCGCCCGGTGGGCTGGCTGCTGTGGGCGCTGGTGTTCCCGCTGGGCCGCCGCGCCGAGGCCCCCGGCGACCGCCTGAACCACCGCGTGGCCTCGCTGCTGATGACCCCGAACGAGGCGCGCGACCGCCTGGGCCAGGGCGTGTTCCTGACCCCGTGCGAGAACAACCCCGGCGGCCGCATCGACAGCTACCTGGCCAAGGCCGTGCAGGCCGAGCCGGTGGAGCGCAAGTTCCTCAAGGCGCTCAAGACCAAGGGCATCGAGGCGCTGGACTTCAACGCCCAGCTCGACGAGGCCGTGGCCGAGGGCGTGATCACCGCCGAGGAGCGCAAGCTGCTGGAAGAGCTGCGCCAGATCACCCTGGACACCATCACCGTGGACGACTTCGACGTCCACGAGCTGCGCGCGGCCAGCTTCTACGACCGCTACGGCAACGACGGCCGGCCCAAGGCCGCCGCCTGACCGGCAAGGCAAGACGAGGACGGCGGGCCCTGTGCCCGCCGTCTTCGTATCCGGCATCCGCCAATGGAGGAAGCGACATGTCCCAGACCCCGCTGTTGCGCCTGTACCGGCGCATGCAGGCCTGGCCCGCCGGCCAGTGGCTGTTCTCCCGCGCCGTGTGCCTCAAGGCGCCCTACTTCGCCAGCATTGCCCCGCGCATCACCGCGCTGGAACCGGGCCGCTGCGAGGGCCGCATCCGCCACCGGCGCAAGGTCACCAACCACATCGGCACGGTGCACGCGATCGCCCTGTGCAACCTGGCCGAGCTGGTCGCCGGGCTGATGACCGACGCCAGCCTGCCGCCATCCATGCGCTGGATCCCGCGCGGCATGCAGGTGGAATACCTGAAGAAGGCGGCCGGCACCATCCACGCCGTGGCCACGCCGGAAGCGCCGCTGGTCGCGGCCACGACCGGCTACGACCTGCCGGTGCGGGTCGAGGCGCGCAACAGCGCCGGCGAGGCCGTGTTCCGCGCCCGCATCAGCATGTGGGTCTCGCCGCGCCCACCGCGCTAGCCGCATAGCCCGGGCAAGCAGAGCGCGCCCGGGGCACGCGGGTCACCGGCGCTGCGCAAGTGCTCTGGATCCCGGCGTACGCCTGGACGACGGTACGGGGACGGCGCCGGCGACGCCGCCGGCCTCATCCCCCGCGCTCGGCCGGCAGCTTGCGCTCCTCGCGCAGCAGGCGCCACGCGCCCACGGTCATGGTGCCGGCCACCAGCAGGCCCGCGCCGAACACCATGCTGGAGCCGAAGGCCGACAGCAGCTTGTGCAGCCAGACGAAGGTCAGGTCGCCGCCGCGGTAGATCACCGTGTCGATCGCCGCGCCGGCCTTGTAGCGCCACTCGCGGCCGACGCGGGTATAGATCGTCTCGCGCGCCGGCTTGGCCAGGGAGAACTCGCTGGCGCGGGTCACCACCTGCACCACCGCCACCAGCAGCGGCAGCGGCGAGGCGGCCAGCAGCGAGAAGCCGAGGATGATGGCGAAGCCGGGGATCAGCAGCGCGGGAGCGATGCCGAAGCGCGACAGGATCCGCCGGGTCAGCAGCAGCTGCACTACCAGGGTCAGGGTATTGACCGCCAGGTCCAGGGTGGCGAAGTAGTCGGCGCGCTGCTCGGCGCTGCTGAAGGCGGCGCGGGCGATCGCGTTCTGCTCGTTGTACAGCAGGGTGCCCACGCCCACGCCCATGACCACCATCAGCGCCAGCCAGCGCAGCAGCGGCTCGCGCGCGATCAGCTTGAGCCCGGCCAGGACCTCGCCGCCCATCGGCTGCTCGCCGCTGGCCAGCTTGCGCGCGCGCTCGCGGCGCACGGCGTAGTGCCGCAGGCGCAACAGGCAGACCACGCACAGCGCCAGCATGACCGCCGAAACCAGCATCATGTTGGCCACCCCGAGCCGGGTCACCAGGGCCTTGGTCAGCAGCGGACCGAGGAAGGCGCCGACGGTGCCGGCCGCGCCGATGTAGCCGTAGCAGGCGCGCGCCTGGACGTTGTCGAACACGTCGGCCATGAAGCTCCAGAACACGGCCACCGCGAACAGGTTGAACACCGTGATCCAGAGGATGAAGGCCAGCCCGCGCCCGGGCATGCCGCTGTCGAACATCGCATAGAACAGCAGCAGGGTGAGGATGAAGAAGCCGTAGATGACCGGCAGGAACACCCGCCGCGGGAAGCGGCTGACCAGCCAGCCGTACACCGGCTGCAGCACCAGCATGATCAGGAACACCGAGGTGAAGATCACCTGCAGCGCGAACTCGCCCAGGGACACGCCGCGCCGGGCGAAGAACCCGATCATGGCCGTCGGGAAGATCGCCTCGATGTCGCTGGAGGCGGCCATCGCCTCGCGCACCGGGCGCAGCACGTAGTAGCCGGTGAGCAGGCAGAAGAAATACAGCAGCGACCACCACAGGGCCGGCGAATCCACCCCGAGCTGGTCCAGCACCTGCCGCAGGCCGCGGCGGCGGGTCGGAGCGTCGGTGGTTCGGGTCATGCGTCCTGGGCTGCCGGCCTGGGGGACGGCCGTAAGGCGCGCAAGTTAGCCGATGCCGGGCAATGCCGCCAGCGGCAGCCCGCTTCGCACCGGGAGAGGGAAGCGCGCCGCCTCCCGCGGAGAGGGGATTCCGGCCCCTCCCAGGCCGGAGCCGGGTTGCGCGCCGCCGGGGCCACCGCCAGCATTCATCCACGCCACGCGGCGGAACAGGGGAACGCATGTACGACTACGTGATCATCGGCGCCGGTTCGGCCGGCTGCGTGCTGGCCGCGCGGCTGAGCGAGGACCCGGGTTGCCGGGTGCTGCTGCTGGAGGCCGGCCCGCGCGACTGGCACCCCTTCATCCACATGCCCGCCGGTCTCGGCCGGCTGGTCAACCAGCGCAGCATCAACTGGGATTACAGCACCGAGCCGGAGCCGCAGCTGCACGGACGCCGGCTGTGGTGGCCGCGTGGCAAGGTGCTGGGCGGCTGCAGCTCGATCAACGCCATGTGCTACACCCGCGGCGTGCCTGGCGACTACGACGCCTGGGCCGCGGCCGGCGCCGAGGGCTGGCACTGGGAAGCGGTACTGCCGTACTTCCTGCGCGCCGAGGGCAACGCGCGCGGTGCCGGGCCGCTGCACGGCGCCGACGGCCCGCTGGCGGTGTCCGACCTGCGCCACCGCAATCCGCTGTCGGAGGCCTTCGTCGAGGCCGGGGTGCAGGCCGGCTGGCCGCGCAACGACGATTTCAACGGCCCCTCGCAGGAAGGCTTCGGCTTCTACCAGGTCACCCAGCGCGACGGCGCGCGCTGTTCCACCGCGGCCGCCTACCTGGCCCCGGCGCGGGCGCGGCCCAACCTCGAAATCGCCACCGGCGCGCTGGTGACCCGGATCGTGGTCCGGAACGGACGCGCCTGCGCGGTCGAGTACCGGACCGGCACGCACGCGCACCGTGCCGAAGCAGGACGCGAAGTGCTGCTCAGCGCCGGCGCGGTCAACTCGCCGCAGCTGCTGATGCTGTCCGGCATCGGCCCGGCGCACGAGCTGCGCGCGCTCGGCATCCCGGTGCTGGCCGACCTGCCCGGGGTCGGCGCCAACCTGCAGGACCACCTGGACATCTGCACCCTCCACCACTGCCCGCCGGGGCTGAGCTACGACCGCGCCAGCGAGCTGAAGATCGCCTTCGACTACTTCCTGCGCGGCCGCCGCGGCGCCGGCACCAGCAACATCGCCGAGGCCGGCGGCTTCGTGCGCTCGGCGCTGGCCACCGACGCACGTCCCGACGTGCAGTTCCACTTCGTGCCGGCCATGCTCGACGACCACGGCCGCAACCGCCTGGCCGGCGACGGCCTGACCGTGCATGCCTGCTTCCTGCGTCCGCGCAGCCGCGGCCGGATCGCGTTGCGCGATGCCGATCCGCGCAGCCCGGCGAGGATCCACGCAGGCTACCTGTCCGATCCGGAAGGCTTCGACCTGAAGGTGATGGTCGAGTGCGCGAAGCTGTCGCGCCGGCTGCTGTCGCAGCCGGCGCTGGCGCGCTACCTGGGCGCCCCCATCCACCCGCAGCGCACCGACCTGTCCGATGCCGGGCTGGAGGAATTCGTGCGCGCCAAGGCCGAGACCATCTACCACCCGGCCGGCACCTGCCGCATGGGCAGCGATGCGCAGGCGGTGGTGGACCCACAGCTGCGGGTGCGCGGCATCGACGGCCTGCGCGTGGTCGACGCGTCGGTGATGCCGGAACTGCCCGGCGGCAATACCAATGCGCCGGTGGTCATGATCGCCGAGCGCGCCGCCGACCTGCTGCGCGGCCGCGCCGCCTGAGCCTGCAACCACGCACCCCGTCGCCGGCGGCGCGGGTGCGCTTCAGCGCGACAGCAGCGCCGGCAGCGGGCAATGCAGGACCCCGCATACCGTGCGCAGCAGCTCGGCCTCGGCCACGCTGACCTTGCCGTCGTGCGAGACCGCATCGACCAGCGCTTCGACCAGCACCTGCTTGGCCGGCGGCGCCAGCGCATCCAGTGGCTCCCACACCGTGTCCAGCGCCTGCACGCCCTGCGCCGGCGGCGCGTACGGCAGGTGGTCGCGCGGCAGCACCCGCTGCAATCCGGCCAGGTAGGCGCGGCGCGCGCCCTCCGGGTCGCCCGGGTGCCCGGCCTGGGCCAGCACCGCCAGCAGGGTGGCGAACTCGCGGCGCACGCCGGGCGCCTTGTTGCGGCCGAAGCGCGCGTGGCGCGAGGGATCCAGCGCCTCGCGCACCTGCACCTGCAGCAACCGCGACAGGCAGTACTCGAACACCGAGACCCGGCCGTCGGCGTGCACCATCGCCTCGACCGCGCCGAGGAAGGCATCCAGCTGCGGCCGCGGCTGCTGGCGCAACACCGGGAAGGCCAGCGCCGCCAGCGGCAGGCGCAGTGCCGGGTGCAGCGCCTGCAGGCGCTCCTGGCGCAGCTGGCGGGTGCGCGCGGCCACGGCCTCGCCGCAGCGCGCGGCCACCTCCTGCAGCTGGCGCGCGGCGACCGCGGCGTCCGCGTCCAGCACCAGGGCCAGCAGCAACGGCATCGCCGCCTCGCGCTGGCGCGCCAGCGCCCGCAGTTCCGGATCCAGGTTCTCCACCAGCCCGTGCGCCTGGCGGTAGTCGTCCTCGGCCGGCGCCGCGACCTGCCCGGAGACCGCGGCCGGCGCCACCGCCATCCGCGCCTCGCGCGGCGGCAGCGGCGGCGGCAGGCCCGGCACCGCATCACGCGCGGCCAGCCCCAGGGCCAGGTCCTCGGCCAGGCCATCGGGCGGGGCGGCGTGCCAGCGCGCCTGCAGCTGGCGCAGCTGCTGCGGGTCGAACGACGGTTCCAGCCGGCGGATGCGTTCGACCAGGGGCGGGTGCGTGGCCATCAGCGAGGACAGCGCCATGCCCTGGCCGAACAGCATGTGCCCGATCTCCTCGGCCTCGGCGCGGTCGGCCAGGTGCGAGCCTTCGCGCAGGCCGCCGATCTTCTTCAGCGCGCCGGCCAGGCCGCTGGTCTGGCGGGTGAACTGCACCGCCGAGGCATCGGCCAGGTATTCGCGCTGGCGGCTGATGCCGGCCTTGATCAGGCGGCCGAAGAACACGCCGATGCTGCCCACCACCACCGCCACCAGCGCCGCCAGGACCAGCGGCAGCCCGTCCCGGCTGCGGCCCAGCCGCCCGTGGAACAGGATCCGCTGGCCGATCAGGGACAGCATCATGATCCCGAACAGCACGCCCACCAGGCGGATGTTCAGGCGCATGTCGCCGTTGAGCACGTGGCTGAACTCGTGCGCGATCACGCCCTGCAGCTCGTCGCGGTTGAGCCGCTCCAGCGCGCCGCGGGTGACCGCGATCGCCGCGTCGGAGGGGCTGTAGCCGGCGGCGAAGGCGTTGATGCCGGTTTCCTGTTCCAGCACGAACAGGCGCGGCACCGGCACGCCGGAGGCGATGGCCACTTCCTCGACCACGTTGCGCAGCCGGCGCAGCTGCGGGTCGAGGGTGTCCTCCGGCACCCAAGTGCCGCCCATCTGCGCGGCGATGGCGGCACCGCCGCCACGCAGCGAGGCGATCCGGTACAGCGAGCCCAGCCCGATCACCGCCAGGGTGAGGACCGTGGCCGCCAGCGCGGCGCCGGTGCTGCCGGTGAACAGCAGCACCGCCGCGTCCACCGCCAGCACGATGCAGACCACGGCCAGCGCGAACAGCAGCACCAGCCGGAACGAGCCGCGGCGCGCGCGTTCCTGGTGTTCGAAGAAGTTCATCGTCGACGTTCCCTGGTCGAGGCCCGGCGCCCGCGGCGGCGTGGGCCGCCGGCGGGCATGCTGCCGGGGGCGATCAGAACTGGACGCGCGGGGCCTCGCGCACCTGCGCTGCGCGCTCGGCCGGCGGCTCCAGCAGCGCGGCAGGAGCGAAGTTGAACATCCCGGCGACCACGCTGGAGGGGAACATCTCGCGCTTGTTGTTGTAGGCCATCACCGCGTCGTTGTAGGCCTGGCGGGCAAAGGCCACGCGGTTCTCGGTCGAGGTCAGCTCCTCGGACAGCTGCATCATGTTCTGGTTGGCCTTCAGGTCCGGATAGGCCTCGGCCACCGCCATCAGCCGCCCCAGCACCCCGTTGAGCGCGCCCTGGCTGGCGGCCAGCTCGGCCATCGCCGCGGCGTCGCCCGGGTTGGCCTTGGCCGCGGCCAGGCCGGCCTGCGCTGCCGAGCGCGCGGCGATCACCGCCTCCAGGGTCTGCCGCTCATGGCTCATGTAGGCCTTGGCCGTCTCCACCAGGTTGGGGATCAGGTCGAAGCGGCGCTGCAGCTGCACGTCGATCTGGGCGAAGGCGTTCTTCCACGCGTTGCGCGCGCTCACCAGGCCGTTGTAGATGCCCACCGCCCACAGCGCCGCGACCACGACCAGGCCCAGAATTACCAACAGGATCAACAAACTGCCCATTCATCTTCTCCTTGTTTGTGCAATCCGGAAAACCGGCGCTAGAATCGGTTGCGGCAGTAAATCACAGGTAGGAAGCGATGAGAGACGGGCGCACTTCCCGGTCCGCCAAAGCGGGCCGCGTACTCGCACCCCGGGCACTCAGGCTCGCTACCCTGGGGCTGATGCTGGGACTGGCGATCCCGTCCACCGCGCGCACCCCCACCCTGTCGGCCAACCCGCCGCCGCCGACCCAGCCGCTCCCTTACCGCGACGTCTCTACCCGCACCGTGCTGCCGCCGGCCGCGGGCTTCGACGTGGCCGTGTTCGAGGCGATGGCCGAGCAGCTGGTGGAAGGCCGGCGCGTGCCAGGGCTGGCCATGGCCGTGGTCCAGGGTGGCCGCATCCTCAGCGCGCGCGGCTACGGTGTCACCGACGTGGCCCGTCCGGAGCCGGTCGACGCCCACACCGTGTTCCGCCTGGCTTCGCTGTCCAAGGCCTTCGCCGGCACCATGGCTGGCCTGCTGGTCAACGACGGCAGCCTGCGCTGGGACAGCAAGGTGGTCGACTACGTCCCCGGCTTCCGCCTGGCCGACGAGGAATACACCCGGCGGGTCACCGTCACCGACCTGCTGAGCCACAGCGTCGGGCTGAAGGCGCACAACGCCTACGACCGCGACATCGAGGCCAATGCCGAGTACTACCAGGTCGCGCAGAAGCTGGCCGAGGCGCCGGTGCAGTGCGCGCCCGGCGAGTGCTACGCCTACCAGAACGTGGCCTTCAGCCTGGTCGGCGACGTGGTCTTCGCCGCCACCGGCAAGTTCTACGAACAGGAAGTGCAGCGGCGCATCTTCGAGCCGCTGGGCATGCGCGACGCCAGCCTGGGCCTGCCGGGCATCGAGTCCAGCCACCGCTGGGCGCGCCCGCACGTGCGCAGCCGCAACGGCTGGGTCTCGATCCGGCCCAAGCCGACCTACTACCGCCTGCCGCCTGCCGCCGGCGTCAATGCCAGTGCCAACGACATGGCGCAGTGGCTGCTGGCCCACACCGGACACCGCCCGGACGTGTTGCCGGCGCCGTTGCTGGCCACCCTGCACGCACCGGTGGTGCCGACCCCGGGCGAGCTGCGCTCCGGCTGGCGCCGCGAGCGCCTCAACTCGGCCGCCTACGCCCTGGGCTGGCGCGTGTTCGACTATGCCGGCGAGGAAGTCGTGTTCCATGCCGGCGCGGTGCAGGGCTACCGCGGCATGGTCGCGCTGCTGCCCGGGCGCGACCTGGGCGTGGCGATCCTGTGGAACAGCGAGAGCAGCCTGCCCTCCGGCCTGCTGCCGACCATCCTCGACCAGGCCATCGGCCTGCCGCCGAAGCGCTGGCTCGACGTGGACGTCGACTTCGGTTCGGACAACCTGATGGTGGACCGCGAGGCGGCCCCGCCTGCGCCCGCGCGCCGCGGCACCTCCGCCGCGCGCGCCACCGCCTCGCCGCGCTGAGCGGCGCGACCACGTCGGGGCCGGCGTAGCACGGTCCCGCGGCACCTTTGAAGTGCGCTCCATGGCGGGCGACGCATAGCCCCGGACAGGCCGAAGGCGCATCCGGGATCCCCTCTGGCAGGAAGTTACGGGCCGCCCCGGTCTGCGTAGCCCGGCGGCGACCGCGCACCGCGTGGCGACGCGACGGGCTTGCGCCATTGGAGCGCGACGCCCGCGGGCCGTCGCCGCGCCCCTGCAGCCCCGGAGTGCGAGGCCCTTCTTGCCGGCTTGGCTGCCCACCAGCCCGCATGCATCGCCAGCCCCGGCTGGCCGGATGCACTCCGCTCACCCGTGCCTCGGTCGCGCGCGCGCCAGGACGTCTGCCCCGGAGGACCGGACGACCCGGATAAAAAAACTCCCTCCCCGCTGGGCTTCGGGGAGGGAGTCATTCAGGTACTACGGTAATCGGAGGCTGATCAGATCAGCGGGGCCGGGGTGGCCGGCAGCGCAACCGGGGCCTGCTTCTTCTTGGCGGCCTTGCGGGCGGCCGGCTTCTTCGCGGCGGCCTTCTTGGTGGCCTTCTTCGCGGCCGGCTTCTTGGCGGCCTTCTTCGCAGCCGGCTTCCTGGCGGCGGTCTTCTTGGCGGTCTTCTTGGCGGCCTTCTTGACGGTCTTCTTCGCCGCGGCCTTCTTCGCGACCTTCTTGGTCGCCTTCTTGGCGGCGGCCTTCTTCGCGACCTTCTTGACGGCCTTCTTCGCGGTGGCCTTCTTGGCGACCTTCTTCGCAGCCGGCTTCTTGGCGGCGGTCTTCTTGGCGGTGGCCTTCTTGGCGGCGGCCTTCTTGGCGACCTTCTTCACCGCCTTCTTGGCGGCGGGTTTCTTCTTCGCAGCTTTCTTGACAGCCATGGTGTAGCTCCTCGTCAGTGATTTGCGGTTGGGTTAACGCCCAGTCGCGAAAGCCCGCCGCACGTGCAGCGGGGAACCCGTCGGCGCGCCAGGCACGTCGATACGGATACAGTTTCGCCCGCGCGATGCAGTGGCGCGGGCGGGAATCTGGGGGGGCGCTGCGTTTGCTCGGGGGAAGCGGGTCCTATCCACCTGGAGGGATTTCATGGCGGATGCCCGGGTTGTGCTTCGCGTTGTGGTGTTGATTCGACTCACTCGCTTCGGCAGGCAGCGTCTGCTGGGCGAAACCTAATCACGGTTTTTTTTACTGTCAACACCCGCGCGCGCGTTTTCTCCCGCCATCGCGCGCGGCGCGAGGCGGCATCCCGCCTCGGGCGACCACCCGCCGGTGCGGCAAGGCGCGCGCGCGCATCGCGCGCCTTGCAAACCGATGCGGAAAAACAAGTGTTTTTTTGCGAGGCGCGCCTGCGCACACGCTTCCGGGCACGCGCCCGGTGCTCCCCGGGAAAGCGCGGCGCCGGCATCGCGCGCGGCGTGCATCAGGCGGAATTTTTTCCCGCCGCAACCGATCCTTTTCGCGTCGCACAAGCCGATTTGCGCAGAACTGCGCGAGCCTTGCGCGGCGTTCGACGCGCACCGGAGCGCTGGCCGGCGCATCGCGCGCGTCGCTGCGGCCACATCGCCACCGCCCGCGCGCGCCGACCACATCCCGGAAACGACGACGCCCGCCGGAAGGCGGGCGTCGTGCGTTGCCGCGGGTCGGCGAGGACGGTCAGTCCTCTTCGCCCTCGATCAGCTCGGCATAGTCGTCCGGCGACAGCAGCTCGGCGAGCTGGTCCTCGTCCACGCCCTCGATCACGAACAGCCAGCCCTCGCCGTAGGCGTCCTCGTTGATGGCCTCCGGCTTGTCGGCCAGCGCGGTGTTGACCTCCGCCACCCGGCCGCTGACCGGGCTGTACACGTCCGAGGCGGCCTTGACCGACTCCACCACCGCCACGGCGTTGCCCGCCTCGACGCTGGCGCCGACTTCCGGCAGCTCGACGTACACCAGGTCGCCCAGCAGCGACTGCGCGTGGTCGGAAATACCCACGGTCACGCGGCCGTTGCCTTCGGCACGGGCCCACTCGTGGGACTTGAGGAATTTGAGGTCGCCGGGGATCTCGCTCATTGGGGTGGCTCCGCTCGCGCAGGGGGTGTTGGGACGGCGGCTAGTCTAAGTACGGCCCCTCGCGAGGTAAACCGTCGCCGCCGTCGCCGGATCAGGCCAGCACGCCTGGTTGCGCCTTGCCCTCGCGCACGAACGGGAATTTCACCACCCGCACCGGCACCTCGCGGCCGCGGATGTCCACCCGCACCTGGCCCGGTTCGCCGGCGGGGATGCGCGCCAGCGCGATCGCCTTGCCCAGGGTCGGGGAGAAGGTGCCGGAGAGGATCTCGCCCTCGCCGCCGGCGGCCAGCACCTTCTGGCCATGGCGCAGCACGCCGCGCTCGTCCATCACCAGGCCGACCAGCTGCCGCGGCACGCCCGCGGCCTTCTGCGCCTCCAGCGCGGCGCGGCCGATGAAGTCCCGGCCCTCGTCCAGCGCCACCGTCCAGCCCAGGCCCGACTCCCACGGCGTGGTGGATTCGTCCATGTCCTGGCCGTAGAGGTTCATGCCTGCCTCAAGGCGCAGGGTGTCGCGCGCGCCCAGGCCGGCCGGGCGCACGCCCGCCTCCAGCAGCGCGTTCCAGAACGCGACCGCCTGCCCCTCCGGCAGCACCACCTCGAAACCGTCCTCGCCGGTGTAGCCGGTGCGCGCCAGGAACAGCGGGATGCCGGAGGCCGAGGCGACCTCGATCGCGGCGAAGCGGGCCAGCGCGCCGGCGCGCTCGCGGTCGGCTTCGGCAAGCAGGCCGATCACCTTGTCGCGCGCCTGCGGGCCCTGCACGGCGATGATCGCCAGCTCGGCGCGCTCGCGCACCTCCACGCCGAAGGCTTCGGCCTGCTGGCTGATCCACGCCAGGTCCTTCTCGCGGGTGGCGGCGTTGACCACCAGGCGGAAGTAATCCTCGCCCAGGTAGTAGGCGATCAGGTCGTCGATCACCCCGCCCTGCTCGTCGAGCATGCACGAGTACAGGGCCTTGCCCGTGGCCTTGAGCTTGTCCACCGAGTTGGCCAGCAGCCGGCGCAGGAACGGGCGCACCCGGGCCCCGTGCAGGTCGACCACGGTCATGTGGCTGACGTCGAACATGCCGGCGGCCTGGCGCACCAGGTGGTGCTCGTCGATCTGGGAGCCGTAGTGGATCGGCATGTCCCAGCCGCCGAAGTCGACCATCTTCGCGCCCAGGGCACGGTGGCTTTCGTTGAGTACGGTCTTGCGGGTCATGGCGCTCTCGGAGATGGAAAGGCGCCATTATCCCCTACCCCGCCGGCGCCGCGGCCGGTGCCGGGAGCCATGCCGCGCGCCGCGACGGCGCCGTGCTCAGGCTTCCTGCACCTTGAGGATGGCGCCGTCGGCGGCCACCACCCGCACCAGGGTCCCGGCCGGCAGGTCCGGGCCCTCGACGGTCCAGAACGCATCGCCGACCTTGATCCGCCCGCGGCCGGCGACGATCGCCTGCTCCAGCGGCGCGACCAGGCCGATGTTCTGCTCGGCGCGGCGGTTGAGCAGGGGCCGGTCGCTCTGCCGCCCGCGGCCGCGGAACCAGCGCCGGTAGACCTGGATCGACAGGAAGCTCAGCACCACGAACAGCGCCACCTGCGCCAGCAGCGGCAGGCCGGGCAACAGCAGGACCAGCAGCAACATCGCCGCGGCGGCAAACCCCATCCACAACAGGAAGGCGCCCGGGGCCAGGGTCTCGGCGGCGATCAGCGCCAGCGCCAGCACCGCCCAGGTGGTCACGTCCCAGCGCATGGCTCAGGCCCCCGGGCGCAGCGGCGGCGGGTTGCGGCGCGCGGCGCTGGCCTGTTGCTGGCCGGCCAGCGCCTCGCGCGCCAGCTCGGCCACGCCACCCAGCGAGCCGAGGATGCCGCTGGATTCCATCGGCATCAGCACGAACTTCTGGTTCGGCGCGGTGGCCAGCTTGGCGAAGGCCTCGACGTACTTCTGCGCGACGAAGTAGTTGATCGCCTGCACGTCGCCCTTGGCGATGGCCTCGGACACCATGGCCGTGGCCTTGGCCTCCGCCTCGGCCAGGCGCTCGCGCGCCTCGGCGTCGCGGAACGCCGCCTCCTTGCGGCCCTCGGCCTCCAGGACCGCCGCCTGCTTCTCGCCGTCGGCGCGCAGGATCTCGGCCTGGCGCAGGCCCTCGGCCTCCAGGATCTGCGCGCGCTTCTCGCGCTCGGCCTTCATCTGCCGGGCCATGGCGTCGACCAGGTCGCGCGGCGGCTGGATGTCGCGGATCTCGATGCGGGTGACCTTCACCCCCCACGGGTTGGTGGCGTGGTCGACCACGCCCAGCAGCTGGGCATTGATCGCCTCGCGCTGGCTCAGCGACTCGTCCAGGTCCATCGAGCCGATCACGGTGCGGATGTTGGTCTGCACCAGGGCGATCATCGCCACCTCCAGGTTGGCGACCTCGTAGGCGGCCTTGGCCGCGTCCAGCACCTGGAAGAACACCACCCCGTCCACCCGGACCACGGCGTTGTCCTTGGTGATGACGTCCTGGCTGGGCACGTCCAGCACCTGCTCCATCATGTTCACCTTGCGGCCGACGCCGTAGATGATCGGGATCAGGAAGTGCAGGCCCGGCTCGAGCGTGTGCGTGTAGCGGCCGAAGCGCTCGACCGTCCATTCGTAACCCTGCGGCACCATGCGCACGGTCTTGAACAACACGATGATGCCGGCCAGCGCCAGCACCGCGGCGACGAAACCCGAAGACATCCCCTTCCTCCCGTGGCCATCCAGGCCCTGATTGTCCGGTTTCCAGTATAGGCACGGCCGGGCCCGGCACCGCCGCGTCCCCTCGCGGCGCCCCCGCGTGCGACGCTTTCGCCGTCCCGGGCATCCATGAGGTCGATGAGCCACGATCTGCCGCCCGATCCACCCGCGCCCCCGGCATCCGTCCCCTGGGGGCCGGCGGCCGTCGCCGCGCCGGCGCCGGACCTGCGGGCGCAGCCGGGCGCGCCGCGCTCGGCCTTCGCCATCGCCGTGCCCGACATCCTGCTGGCGCGGGCCCGCCGCGGCGAGCCGGCGGCGTTCGAGCAGATGTACCGCTGGTTCGAGCGGCCGGTGTTCACCCTCGCCCTGCGCCTGTGCGGCGATCGCGAAGAGGCCAGCGAGGTGTTGCAGGAGACGATGCTGAAGGTGCTGCGCGGGATCGGCGACTACCGCGGCAGCGGTCCGTTCTGGGGCTGGTTGCGGCAGATCGCGATCAACGAAGCGCTGCTGCGGCTGCGCCGCGGCCGCCGCCTGGACCAGGAACTGGCGCTGGACGGCCACGACCTGGAGGGCGCCGCGCCACCGCCGCCGGCGGTGGCCGATGCCGCCCTGCTGCAACGCGCGCTGGCGGCGCTGCCGGCAGCCACCCGCAGCGTGCTGTGGCTGTACCACGCCGAGGGCCACACCCACGAGGAGATCGCCGCGCTGATGCAGCGCAGCCCGAGTTTCTCCAAGTCGCAGCTGGCGCGCGGCACCCGCCGCCAGCGCGCCCTGCTGCAGGTCGAGGAGTCCCCCGCATGAACGAGCACACCCCTTCCCGCGCCACCGACAGCTGGCACGAGGCATTCGCCGCGCTGCCGCTGGAAGCCCCGCCCGCCGATGCCTGGCCGAAGCTTGCACCGCACCTGGCGCCCCCGCGGCGGCACCCGCGCCGCGCGCTGCCCTGGGCGATCGCCGCCTGCACGGCGGCATTGGCCGCGCTGCCGGCGCTGCTGCTGGTACGCCATGCAGGCCCCACGCAGGAATCCGCGACCCCAGCCGCCACCACGCGGATCCCTGCCCGCGCGGCCCAGGCCGGCGCCGTCGGCGTGCACGCCGACGCCCGCCCCGATCCGGCCGCAGCCGGTGGCGCGTCCGCCGCGGGCAGCCCCCCGGCGCATGTGGCCCTGGACCAGCTGCAGGCCGAGTCCGCCCGGCTGGAGGCGCTGCTGGCCGAACTGTCCGTCGACGGACCCGTCGATGGTGCGCAGCTGGCCCTGGTCCTGGCGCTGCAGGCGCAGGTCGGCGAGGTCGATGCCGCGCTGGCCGCCCCCGCGTTGGCGGCTGATGCGCGCGCGGAACTGTGGCAGCACAGGGTGGCGCTGCTGCGCGAACTGGCTGCCGTCGCCAGCGACCAGCGCTGGGATGCGCTGTTTGCCGATGCCTCCTCCCGCTACGCCCTGGTCCAGGTCTACTGACCGGGCGCCATCGTCTTCCACCGGAGAACGATCATGAGTCCTGCCTGCATCCGCACGACCCGGCGCGCCACGCCGTGGCTGCTGGTCTGTGCCTGCCTGCTGGCCCTGCCGGCCCAGGCCGCCGCCGACGCGAACAAGAAGGAAGCCGGGACCGCCGCCGGCGCCGAGGCGGCGCGCGCCGCGGCCGACCTTGCGAAGGCGCGCGCCGACCTGGCCGAAGCCGCCCGCCGGGTTGCCGAGCTGTCGCGCACCCAGGCCGGCGGGGCCGTGGCCTCGCTGCGCAGCGCCCAGGCGCGCCCGCGCCTGGGCGTATTGCTGGGCGAAGATCCGCAGGCCGGGGTGCGCATCGTCGGCGTGACCCCGGGCAGCGGCGCCGAGAAGGCCGGCCTGCGCAGCGGCGACCGCCTGCTGCGCATCCGCGGCAAGGCCATCGCCGGCGGCACCGGGCAGGCGCGGGTCGAGGCCGCGCGCCAGGCACTGGCGCAGCTGCAGGCCGGCGGCAAGGTGCAGCTGACTTACCAGCGCGACGGCCGCGAACACACGGTCGAGGTCGCGCCCGAGGCGCTGCCGGTAAGGGTGATCGCGCACCGCATCTCCGGCGACGGCGCGCTCGGCGAAGACCTGGCCCCGCTGCGCGACCTGGCCCCGGAACTGCGCCGGGAGGTGCTGCACCTGGCGCGCGGCGCCTGCGCCGACGGCGAGGAGTGCAGCGCGCCGCTGCTCGGCGAGGCGCTGCGCTGGAACGGCCTGCACCTGGTCGCGCTCGATGCCCAGCTCGGACGCTACTTCGGCACCGATCGCGGCGTGCTGGTGCTGTCCCAGGGTGCGCTGCCCGGGCTGCAGGCCGGCGACGTGATCCAGCAGGTGGAAGGCGTGGCGGTGGCCACGCCGGCCGAGGCCATGCGCCGGATGGCGCAGAAGAAGCCCGGTGAACAGGCGCGGGTGACGGTGCTGCGCGAGCGCAGCGCGCGCCAGCTGCAGGTGACCGTGCCCGAGCCGCTGCGCGCGCTGGATTTCGTGCCTGCGCCGCCGGCTCCGCCCGCGCGGCCCGCGCATCCGGACATGCCGCCGCCGCCCGCGCCGCCGCGCCCGCCGACCGCGCAGCTGCAACCGCCGGCGTCGGTGCCGCTGCTGGTCTGAGCCTGGCGCGCCGCGGCCACGGCGCCCGGCGCGGGGGAGGGAGGACGCCGGGGCCGGGGCCGCAGGCGTTACTTGGTGAGGATCAGCTTGTCGTTGCTGGTGTGGCGCAGGCGATACACGCGGTCGCCGTGGCGGATCAGGATCTCGCGGCGGCCGCGCAGCAGCTGCTCGCTGCTCAGGGCCTCGGCATCGATGGAAACGCTGGCGCCGTCCGGGGTGCTGCGGACGGCGGACGAAGGCAGGCTCAGGCGATGCACGTTCATTGCGGACTCCAGCGGGGGGACGGGAAGGCTCCAGCCCCGCTAATGATAATAATTCGCATTTGCGTGTCAACGCCTCAGCGGGTGGTGACCACCTCCAGCCGCTGCCACACCTGCTCGTCGTGGCGCTGCGCCACGTCCAGTGCGGTGAGGTTCTGCAGCAGCTGCTCCACCCGGCTGGCGCCGAGGATCACGCTGCTGACATGCGGATTGCGCAGGCACCAGGCGATGGCCAGCGGCGCCGGCGCCTCGCCGAGCCGGGCCGCCGCCTCGACGAAGGCTTGCGCGCGCTCCAGCCGGCGCTCCTGCGGGTCGCCCAGCACCAGCGGCTGCAGCCAGCCGGCATCGGCCTGGGCCAGCCTGCCCTCCCCGGCCAGGCCGTTGGCGTACTTGCCGGTCAGCAGGCCCGAGGCCAGCGGCGACCAGGTGGTGGTACCCAGACCCAGCTCCGAATAGAGCGGTGCGTACTCCAGCTCCACCCGCTGCCGGTGCAGCAGGTTGTACTGCGGCTGCTCGACCACCGGCGCGGCCATGTGCTCGCTGCGCGCGAAGCGTGCCGCCTCGCGGATCAGCGCTTCCGGCCATTCCGAGGTGCCCCAGTACATGACCTTGCCCTGGCGCACCAGCATGTCCATCGCCGCGACCGTCTCCTCCACCGGCGTGTCCGGATCCGGGCGGTGGCAGTAATAAAGGTCCAGGTAGTCCACCCGCAGCCGCTTCAGCGCGGCGTGGCAGGCATCGACCACGTGCTTGCGCGACAGCCCGCGCTGGGTCGGGCGCGGTGCTTCGGCGGCGCCGAAGAACACCTTGCTGGAAACGCAGAAGCCGTCGCGCGGCAGGCGCAGGTCGGCGATCACGTCGCCCATCACCCGCTCGGCCTCGCCGTTGGCATAGGCCTCGGCGTTGTCGAAGAAGTTGATGCCGTGGTCCCAGGCCGCGGCCACCAGTTCGCGGGCCTGGCCGCGGCCGACCTGGCGGCCGAAGGTCATCCAGGCGCCAAAGGAAAGCGCGGACAGCTGCAGGCCGGTGGCGCCAAGGCGGCGGTATTGCATCGGAGTCACTCCTGTGGATCACGGATGCGGCAGTGTAGGCGCGTCCGCCGCGGGGCCGCGCAACAAGGCGCCCGGCAATCGTCGCAACACCCCTGCGACGCCTTTGGCGACGGGCCCTGGCGTGCTCCATACATACGCGCAGGGGGCCGACCTGCTACGCTTTCGCACATCCTTAACATTCGCGGAACCCTCATGATCGAGGCAATCGGACGGATCGGCTTCGGCCTGTTCGGACTGGCCGTGCTGATCGGCATCGTCTGGCTGTTCTCCAACAACCGCCGCGCGGTGGACTGGAAGCTGGTCGGCACCGGCGTGGTGCTGCAGATCGCCTTCGCGGCGCTGGTGCTGCTGGTGCCGGGCGGGCGCGAGGTGTTCGACGCCATGAGCCACGGCTTCGTGCGCGTGCTCGGCTTCGTCGGCGAGGGCTCCAACTTCATCTTCGGCAGCCTGATGGACACCTCGACGGTGGGCTTCATCTTCGCCTTCCAGGTGCTGCCGACCATCATCTTCTTCTCGGCCCTGATGGGCGTGCTCTACCACCTGGGCGTGATGCAGGCGGTGGTGCGGGCCATGGCCTGGGCGATCACCAAGGTCATGCGCGTGTCCGGCGCCGAGACCACCAGCGTCTGCGCCAGCGTGTTCATCGGCCAGACCGAGGCGCCGCTGACCGTGCGCCCGTACATCCCGAAGATGACCCAGTCCGAGCTGCTGACCATGATGATCGGCGGCATGGCCCATATCGCCGGCGGCGTGCTGGCGGCCTACGTGGGCATGCTCGGCGGCGGCGACCCGGAGCAGCAGGTGTTCTACGCCAAGCACCTGCTGGCGGCGAGCATCATGGCCGCCCCGGCCACCCTGGTGATCGCCAAGATCCTGGTGCCGGAAACCGCCGAGCCGCTGACCCGCGGCACGGTCAAGATGGAAGTGGAGAAGACCACCGCCAACGTGATCGACGCGGCCGCCGCCGGCGCCGGCGACGGCCTGCGCCTGGCACTGAACATCGGCGCGATGCTGCTGGCCTTCATCGCCCTGATCGCCCTGGTCAACGCCCCGCTGACCTGGCTGGGCGAGGTCACCGGCATCGCCTCGGCGATCGGCAAGCCGACCAGCCTGTCCACCATCCTCGGCTACCTGCTGGCGCCGATCGCCTGGGTGATCGGCACGCCGTGGGCCGACGCCACCACCGTCGGCTCGCTGATCGGACAGAAGGTCGTGATCAACGAGTTCGTGGCCTACACCGAGCTGTCGCAGATCGTGAACGGCCAGGTGCCGGGCCAGGTGCTCAGCCGCGAGGGCGCGCTGATCGCGACCTACGCGCTGTGCGGCTTCGCCAACTTCAGCTCGATCGCGATCCAGATCGGCGGCATCGGCGGCCTGGCCCCGGAGCGCCGCCAGGACCTGGCGCGCTTCGGCCTGCGCGCGGTGCTGGGCGGCTCCATCGCCACCTTCATGACCGCCACCATCGCCGGTGTACTGTCGCACTTCGGCTGACCGCCGGCCGGCGGCCGGGCGCCCCCGCGCCCGGCCTGGCCATTCCCCCCGTAGTCCAGACGCAGCAGAGGCTCCATGAATCCGGTCATCGTCGTCGGCTCCTTCAACGTCGACCATGTCTGGCGTTGCAACGAACTCCCCGCCACCGGCGCGACCATTGCCGGCCAGTACATGACCGGCCCCGGCGGCAAGGGCTTCAACCAGGCCGTGGCCTCCGCCCGCGCCGGCACGCCGACCACCTTCATCTGCGCCCTCGGCGACGACGCCGGCGGCGCGCTGGCGCGCGAACTGGCCGCGGCCGACGGCATCGACCTGCGCGCCGAGTCCAGCAGCGAGCCCACCGGCACCGCCGGCATCTACGTCGACGCCCGCGGCCGCAACACCATCGTCATCGGCGCCGGCGCCAACGGCGTGCTGGGCGTGGCCCACGTCACCGCCGACCCGGCGCTGGCGCGCGCGGCCGGCGTGCTGCTGGCCCAGCTGGAATCACCGGTGGATGCAATCGAGGCGGCGCTGGCCATGGCCCGCGAGGCCGGCACCACCACCGTGCTCAACCCGGCGCCGGCCAACGCGCAGGCCAGCATGGGCCTGCTGCGCCTGGCCGACGTGCTGACCCCGAACGAGACCGAATTCGCCGCCCTGCTCGCGCGCCAGGTCGGCGAGCGGGTGGAGCCGGACGCGGTGGCCGCGCTGGATGGCGCGCGCCTGCACGCGCTGTGCCGCAAGCTGCTGCCGCACGGCACCGTGGTGGTGACCATGGGCTCGGTGGGCGTGTTCGTCTCGCATGCCGAGGAGCAGCTGCGCGGTGATGCCCAGCCCTACTACCGGATCGGCGCCGAGAGCGTGACCGCCAGTGATACCACCGGTGCCGGCGACGCCTTCAACGGCGCCCTGGCCGCCTCGCTGGCGCGTGCCCCGGAGCAGGCCTTCGCCACCCACGTGCGCTACGCCAACCGCTTCGCCGCGCTGTCCACCGAGCGCCCCGGCGCGGCCGCTTCGATGCCGCGCCACGACGAGGTGCTGGCCC
This sequence comes from Pseudoxanthomonas sp. SGNA-20, assembly GCF_003931635.1. NCBI lineage: Bacteria > Pseudomonadati > Pseudomonadota > Gammaproteobacteria > Lysobacterales > Lysobacteraceae > Pseudoxanthomonas > Pseudoxanthomonas sp. SGNA-20. The sequence continues at coordinate 577,581 of NZ_RRYK01000001.1, forward strand.
GCTTCCCGGGCTGAGGCGGCGGCGATGCGGATCGGTCCCTACGCGATCGAGCCGAGGGTGGTGCTGGCGCCGATGGCCGGCGTCACCGACAAGCCGTTCCGGCTGCTGTGCAAGCAGCTGGGCGCGGGCCTGGCGGTGTCGGAGATGACCATCTCCGACCCGCGCTTCTGGAACACCCCCAAGTCGTTGCGGCGCATGGACCACGCCGGCGAGCCGGATCCGGTCAACGTGCAGATCGCCGGCACCGAGCCGCGGCAGCTGGCCGAAGCGGCGCGCTACAACGTCGACCAGGGCGCGCAGATCATCGACATCAACATGGGCTGCCCGGCCAAGAAGGTGTGCAATGCCTGGGCCGGCTCGGCGCTGATGCGCGACGAGGCGCTGGTGGCGCGCATCCTCGAGGCGGTGGCGGCGGCGGTCGAGGTGCCGGTCACGCTCAAGATCCGCACCGGCTGGTGCGCCGAGGTGCGCAACGCGCCGGCCATCGCCCGCATCGCCGAGGACGCCGGGATCGCCGCGCTGGCGATCCACGGCCGCACCCGCAACCAGCACTACACCGGGCAGGCGGAGTACGACACCATCGCCGAGGTGAAGTCGCGCCTGCGCATCCCGGTGGTGGCCAACGGCGACATCGACTCGCCGGCCAAGGCCGCCTTCGTGCTCGCCTACACCGGCGCCGACGCGGTCATGGTTGGCCGTGCCGCGCAGGGCCGGCCGTGGATCTTCCGCCAGATCGCCCATTACCTGGCCACCGGCGAGGAGCTGCCAGAGCCGGCCGTGGCCGAGGTGCGCGACATCCTGCTTGGCCACCTGCAGGCGCTGCACGCGTTCTACGGCGAGGAACAGGGCGTGCGCATCGCCCGCAAGCACCTGGGCTGGTACGCGAAGGACCGCCCGGAGAACGCCGCCTTCCGCGCCGTGGTCAACCGCGCCCAGACCGCCGCCGAGCAGCTGGCCCTGACCCGCGACTACTTCGACGCGCTGGAAGCCGGCGTGGCGTTCGCCCTGCCCGAGGTGGCCTGAGCGCGTAGCGACGGCAGCGCTGAAGCGTGGCTGTTGCGACCGGGGCGATGTGTCGTGATCCCGCCCTCTCCCGCGCCCCCTCCCACGGGGAGAGGGAAACTGCGCAATCCCGAATCACGAATCACGAATCAAGAAACCCCAATCACTCCGGCGCCTCCCAGATCCGCCGCCACATCGGCCCCAGGCGCCGGCGCGCTTCCCAGGGCAGGCGCAGTTGCTGCGGCCGGATCGCCTGCCAGCGGCCGTCGGGACCGCGCTGGGCCACCACGAACACGAAGCTGTAGTCCGGTTCGGCGCCCATGCGCAGGTCGGACAGTTCCAGGCGGCCGTCGCGCTCGCGCGCCTTCATGAAGCCGTGGTTGAACCAGGCCAGGCGCTGCACCGCCGGGATCTGCGCGGCCTCGGCCAGGGCCTGGGTATTGGACGGATGGCCGCGGAACGCGATCGGGCCCTGGTCGGCCACCAGCGAGTGCTCGCCCTCGACGAAGCCGCTGGGCGTCATCGCCACCACCCGCCACAGCAGGGTGTTGAACGGCATCGGCACCGAGAAGCGCGGCGCATCGCCCAGGCCCATGGCCGCCAGGGTGCGCTGGGCCTGGCGCTCGACCATGGCCTTGGCCGCCAGCGACCAGCCAAGGTAGGCGCTGCTGAGGACCAGGCCGGCCACCAGCGCGCGCTGCGCCAGCGGCCGCTCCCGCGCCCACCAGGCGACCCCGCAGCCCAGCAGCAGCCACACCGTGTACAGCGGATCGATGATGAACACGCTGGACCACATCACCGGCGGCACCGGCAGCGGCCACCACAGCTGGGTGCCGTAGACGGTGAACGCGTCCAGCAGCGGATGCGTCACCAGCGCCAGCTGGATCGCCCAGAACCAGCGCGCCGGCGCCTGCGCCACCCGCCCACGCCCGTACCGCCGGAACAGCCACCACAGCAGCCAGCCCAGCAGCGGCAGCACGAACAGCGAATGGCTGAAGCTGCGGTGCGCGGTCATCAGCACCACCGGATCGTCGCTGGCCAGCATGATCGGCAGCGAATCCAGGTCCGGCAGGGTGCCGAGGGCGGCGCCGGCCAGCAGCGCGGCGCGGCGGTGGCGGGCGGGGGCGATGGCGGCGGCGACGGCGCCGCCGAGGACGATCTGGGTCAGCGAATCCATGGCCCGGATGCTAGCAGCCGGCCTTCACGCCGGCCCGCGGCGGGGCCGCCACGGTTAACGGAAACCGACCCCGGCGGCGGCAGAATGCAGGACGGCGCGCGCGCGTGTATCATGCGCGGCCATCTTTTCATCCGAATACAGGGATATAGCCCGATGTCCAGCTATCTCTTCACCTCCGAATCGGTCTCCGAGGGCCATCCGGACAAGATCGCCGACCAGATCTCCGATGCGGTCCTGGACGCCATCCTGGCGCAGGACAAGCGCGCCCGCGTGGCCTGCGAGACCCTGGTGAAGACCGGCGCCGCCATCGTCGCCGGCGAGGTGACCACCACCGCCTGGGTGGACATCGAGGCGCTGGCGCGCCGCATCATCAACCAGATCGGCTACGACAACTCCGGCGTCGGCTTCGACGGCCACACCTGCGCCATCATCAACATGCTCGGCAAGCAGTCCCCGGACATCGCCGCCGGCGTGGACCGCAAGAAGCCGGAGGAACAGGGCGCGGGCGACCAGGGCCTGATGTTCGGCTACGCCTGCAACGAGGCGCCGGAGTTCATGCCGGCCCCGATCTACTACTCGCACCGCCTGGTCGAGCAGCAGGCCAAGGTCCGCAAGAAGAAGAACTCGCCGCTGCCGTGGCTGCGCCCGGACGCCAAGAGCCAGGTCACCCTGCGCTACGACGGCAACAAGGTGGTGGGCCTGGACGCGGTGGTGCTGTCGACCCAGCACGACCCGGGCATCAGGCACAAGGACATCGTCGAGGGCGTCTACGAGTACATCCTCAAGCCGGTGCTGCCGAAGAAGTGGCTGGAGACGCTGCCGAAGAAGAAGCTGCACATCAACCCGACCGGCATCTTCGTGATCGGCGGCCCGGTGGGCGACTGCGGCCTGACCGGCCGCAAGATCATCGTCGACACCTACGGCGGCATGGCCCGCCACGGCGGCGGCGCGTTCTCCGGCAAGGACCCGTCCAAGGTCGACCGCTCGGCCGCCTACGCCGCCCGCTACGTGGCCAAGAACGTGGTCGCCGCCGGCCTGGCCGACAAGTGCGAGGTGCAGGTGTCCTACGCCATCGGCGTGGCCGAGCCCACCTCGATCTCGGTCACCACCTTCGGCACCGGCCGCATCCCGGACGCGCAGATCGAGAAGCTGATCCGCAAGCACTTCGACCTGCGTCCGTACGGCATCATCAAGATGCTGGACCTGGTGCACCCGGTGTACCAGGCCACCGCCGCCTACGGCCACTTCGGCCGCAAGCCGTACGAGGTCAGCTACACCGACGGCGCCGGCAAGAAGCAGGTCGCCACCGCCTTCTCCTGGGAGAAGACCGACAAGGCCGAGGCGCTGCGCGCCGACGCCAGGCTGAAGTAATCCGCCCCGCCGCATCCGCGGCGGCCGGAACCAGCGAAGGGCCGCGCGATGCGGCCCTTCGCTTTTGCGCGGCGGCTACAGCCGCACGCTTACCCGGACCGATTCGGCGCCACCGGCGCGGGCGGCGACCACGCGTTCGCCGATGCGCTCGAACACCAGGTCCAGGCGCGCCCCGCCCACGTCCAGCCGCTCCACCCACAGCCGGTCCACGCCCGGCGGCAGCTGCGGGTGCTCGATCGCCACCTCGCCGGCCAGCGCATCCACCTCCAGGCCCAGGCAGGCCTGCAGCAGCATGAACACCGAGCCGGCCGACCAGGCCTGCGGCGTGCACGCCACCGGATAGGCGATCGGCGGCTCGCCGGCGCTGCGCGGGAAGCCGCAGAACAGTTCCGGCAGGCGCATGTCGAAATGGGTCGCCGCCTCGAACACCTCGCCCAGCAGGCGCGCCGCCTGGCGGCGCGCGCCGTAGCGCGCCATGCCCGCCGCGCACAGGGCCACGTCGTGCGGCCATACCGAGCCGTTGTGGTAGGACATCGGGTTGTAGCGCGGCTGGTCCGCGGCCAGGGTGCGCACGCCCCAGCCGTTGTCGAAGCGCGGCGAGGCCAGCTGCGCGATCACCCGCTGCGCGCGCTCCGGTGGCGGCAGGCCCACGTACAGCAGGTGCCCGGGATTGGAGGCCAGCACCCGGCACATGCGCCCGTCGCCATCGCGCGCCAGCGCGTAGAAGTCCAGCGCCTCGTCCCAGAAGCGCGCCTCCACGGTCCGGCGCAGGCGCCCGGCGCGCGCCTCCCAGGCTTGCGCCGCCGCGTGCTCGCCACGCTCGCGCGCCAGCGCCGCCATCGCCCGCAGCGCCTCGTAGGCATAGCCCTGCACCTCCACCAGCGCGATCGGACCGGAGGGCAGCTGCCCGTCCTCGTGGAACACCGAGTCCTCGCTGTCCTTCCAGCCCTGGTTGGACAGGCCGCTGTCCTGCCCGCGCGCGTAGGCCAGCAGGCCGTCCGGGTCGGCGTCGCAGCTGCGCTCGATCCAGCCGGTGGCACGCTGCAGCGCCGGCCACAGCTGGTCGATGAAGGCGCGGTCGCCGGTGCGGCGGAAGTAGCGGCCGGCCAGGGCCACGAACAACGGGGTGGTGTCCACGCCGCCGTAGTACAGGCCGAACGGCACCTCGCCCAGCGCCGCCATCTCGCCCTTGCGGGCCTCGTGCATGATCTTGCCCGGCGCCGAATCGCGGAAGCTGGAATCCTCCGCGGCCTGGCGTTCGGCGAGGAAGGCCAGCACGCCGCGCGCCAGGCCCGGGTCCAGCCACAGGGTCTGCAGCGCGGTGATGATGGCGTCGCGCCCGAACGGGGTGGAGAACCAGGGAATGCCGGCGTACGGGTAGCGTCCCGAAGGCAGGTCGCTGGCCAGCAAGGCGATGTCGGTGCGCGAGCGCTCCACCCAGGCATCGAACAGCAGGCCGCTGCCGCGCAGGCGCGCCCCGGAGCGGCGCCGCGCGCGCAGCGCGCGCCGGGCCTGGGCCATGGCCCGGCGGTGGCGGGTGGCTTCCGGCTGGCCGGCGTCGGCGCCGGCCTCCAGGTACAGGGCGAAGCTCGCGCGCGGGTCCAGCCGCAGTTCGAAGCGCGCCATGCCCTCCTCCAGCCGCGCCGGCGCGGTGGAGAAGGCCAGCACGGTGCGCCGCTCCACCCCGTCCAGGCCCTGGTAGCGCAGCACCACGCGGTCGGCCGCGGCCTCCACCTGCGGGTAGTTGCCGCGGCGCACGCGCTCCATGCCGCGTACCTCGAACATGTCGCGGAAGTCGGCGGCGAACTCCAGGGTCAGCGGCACCGACACCGGCACGCGGTCGTAGTTGGAGCAGACGATGCGCTCGTGCAGGCGTCCCTGCCACAGGAAGCGCGAGCGCTCGATGTGGATCACGCCCCGCCCCGCCGCCGCGCTGCCGCCGATCGGCGGCAGCGGGCGGTTGGTCAGGTGCGCGGTGAACACCACCTTGTCGTGCGCGGTGGCGGCGCTGAGCAGGGTCGGCGCGGTGCCGTCCAGGCCCAGGCGCAGCCGCGACAGCACCCGGGTGCCGTCGTGGAACAGGCCATCGGCCACGTCGCCGCCGTGGATGTCGCCCAGCGCGTCGCTGACCAGGAAGCTGTCGCCGTCCTTGAGCGAATAGCTCACCTGGCGGCTGGCCGGGAGGGTGCGCGCCATGCGCATGGCTCAGGCCCTGCGCACGAACGCGTCGCCGTCGCCGGCCACGGCGTCGTTGGCCGCCTCGGTGGCGCGGGTGGCCAGGCGCCGGTACAGGTCCAGGTAGCCGCGCGCCATCACCGTGGACGAGAAGCGGCGCTCGAACACCCGGCGGATCGCGGCGCGGTCCAGCTCGGGCAGGCGTTCCACCGCGGCCACCGCTTCCTCCATCGAGGCGACGATGAAGCCGGTGACGCCGTGCTCCACCACCTCGCGCACCGAGCCGTGGTCCCAGGCGATCACCGGGGTGCCGCAGGCCATGGCCTCGATCATCACCAGGCCGAACGGCTCGGGCCAGTCGATCGGGAACAGCAGCGCGGCGGCGTGGCCAAGGAAGCCGGACTTGTGGGCGTCGTCGATCTCGCCGATGAACTCCACGCCCCCGGCCTCCAGCATCGGCTCGATGCAGTCATGGAAGTAGACCGCGTCGGCCGCGTCGACCTTGGCCGCCATGCGCAGCGGCATGCCGGCGCGGGCGGCGATGTCGATCGCGCGGTCCGGGCGCTTCTCCGGCGAGATCCGGCCCAGGAACGCCAGGTAGTCGCCGCGCGGCGACTCCGGCGGTTGCAGCAGGTCCTCCGGCAGGCCGTGGTGCACCGTGCCCAGCCAGCTGGCGAAGCGCAGCGGCTGGCGTTGCTGGTCGGAGATGGACACCAGCGGGTAGCGCGGCCACAGCCGGTAGGCCTGGGCCAGGCCGGCCAGGTCCAGCCGCCCGTGCAGGGTGGTCACGGTGCGCCCGGCCAGGTCCTCGAACATCGGGAAGTGCAACAGGTCGACGTGGAAGTGCAGCACGTCGAACTCGTCGGCGCGGCGGCGCACCTCGTGCAGCATGGCCAGGTGCGCGGCGACGTCGGACTTCAGCGGCTCCGGATCCAGGCGCAGGGCCTGGTCGCGGCAGGCCACCAGGCGCGCGCGGGTGCGGCTGTCGCCGCTGGCGAACACGGTCACCTCGTGGCCGAGCTGCACCTGGGCGTCGGCCAGGTAGGCGACGATGCGCTCGGTGCCGCCGTACAGGCGCGGCGGGACGGCTTCGTACAGGGGTGCGATATGGGCGATGCGCATGCCGGGCCCTCCTCAGCGGCGGCCCGGGCCGCCGGCTGACGGCCTGCGCGCGTGGCGGTACAGGATCAACACGTCTACGTTCATCGTGCTCCTCCTCGTTGCGGTCGCCGGCGGCAAGCCACGGGCCACGCCCGCGGCCGGGCGGCCACGGGCAACGCAAGGGGACGCACGGCCAGCACCGTCGGTCGGCCCGGAAGACACACGGGGGACGGTGGAAGCGGTGTTTCCGCGGCCGGCCGTGGGCGCCGCCGCGGCCGGGAATCTGGGGACGGCGGCGGCGCTTTCAAGCCCCGCCGCCCGGGCCCGGCCGCGCCGGGCGGGGGCCGGCCTCAGCCGGTGTTCTGCACGCCCTGGGATACGCCGTTGACGCTGGCCACCAGCGCCCGCAGCAGGGCATCGTCCTCGCGCCCGCTGGCGCGCCAGCGCCGCAGCAGGTCGGCCTGGAGCACGCTGATCGGGTCCACGTACGGGTTGCGCAGGCGGATCGACAGGGCCAGGCGCTGGTCATGCTGGAGCAGGAACTCGTGCCCGTTCAGGCGCAGCACCCAGTCGCGGGTGCGCGCGTGTTCGTCGCGGATGCGCGGGAAGAACTGCGCGTGCAGCTCATCCCCGGCCAGGCGCGAGAACATCTCGGCGATGCCCATGTCGCCCTTGGCCAGGACCATGGAGATGTCGTCCAGGAAGGTGCGGAAGAACGGCCAGTCGGCGGCCATTTCGCGCAGCACCTCCTCGCCGTGCCGCTCCACCGCCGCCTGCAGGCCGCTGCCCACGCCGAACCAGCCGGGGATCACCGCGCGCGCCTGGCTCCAGGCGAACACCCACGGGATCGCGCGCAGGTTGGACAGGGCCGCGTCCTCGCCCAGCCGGCGCGAGGGCCGCGAGCCGAGGGTCATGCGCTCGATCACGTCGATCGGGGTGGCACTGCGGAAGTAGTCCATGAACCGCGGCGCCCCGACCAGGGCGCGGTAGGCCACGCTGCTGGCCTCGGCCACGGTGTCCATCACCTCGCGCCAGCGCGCCTCGCGCGGCTCCGGCGGGCGCGGGCGGATGCTGGAGACCAGCACCGCGCCGGTGGTCTGCTCCAGCGAGCGCAGGGCCAGGGCGCGGATGCCGAACTTGCGGTGGATGGCCTCGCCCTGCTCGGTCACGCGCAGGCGGCCGTCGACGCTGCCGCGCGGCGAGGCGTCAACCGCGCGGGTGGTCTTGCTGCCGCCGCGGCTGAGCGAGCCGCCGCGGCCGTGGAAGAAGGTCAGGCGGATGCCATGCTCCTCGGCCACCTGCAGCAGCTCCACCTGGGCGCGCTGCAGGCTCCAGCGCGAGGCGGCGATGCCGCCGTCCTTGCCGCTGTCCGAGTAGCCCAGCATCACCATCTGCACGTTGCCGCGCGCCTGCAGGTGTTCGCGGTACACCGGGTCGGCCAGCAGGTCGCGCAGGGTGGCCGGGCCGTGGCGCAGGTCGTCCACGGTCTCGAACAGCGGGGCGATGTCCAGCGGCACCCGGCCGGCCTCGTCCACCAGGCCGCCGCGGCGGGCCAGGGCCAGCACCGCCAGCACGTCGGCGCGGCTGCGCGCCATGCTGATGATGTAGGCGCCCAGCGCGTCGGGCCCGTGGCGGCGGCGGGCGTCGACCAGGGCGCCGAACACCGCGTCCAGGCGCCGGTTGCCCTCGTCGCCGGCCTGCGGCAGCGGCTGGCCGGCGCCGGCATGCCCAGCCAGGATCCGCGCCTGCTCGACCGGGTCGCGGCTCTCCCATTGTTCGTCGCCGAGCGCGGCGGCGATGGCGCGCGCGTGCACGGTCGATTCCTGGCGCACGTCCAGGCGTGCCAGGTGGAAGCCGAAGGTACGCAGGCGCCACACCAGGCGCCGCACCGAGAACCAGCCGGCGTGCACGCCGCGGTTGTGCTCCAGGCTCTTGCGGACCAGGTCCAGGTCGGCGGCGAACTCCTCCGGCGAACCGTAGCCGCTGGCCTGGTCCTCCAGCGTGGCCAGCAGGCGCGCGCGCATCAGCTCCAGCAGCAGGCGGTAGGGCATGTCGGCGTGGCGCGGGCGGCTGGCGGCGGCCGCCTGCGGCAGCAGCGCGCGGTACTGCTCCAGCCGCTCCAGCACCGCCGCGTCCACCCCGACCACGCCCGTGCTCTGGGTCAGCACGCTGGCCAGCTGCTGCAGCTCGGCCGCGTACTTGCCCAGGATCGCGCGGCGCTGGGCGTCGAGGGTGTTGCGGATGGTGTTGGCGTCGACGTTCGGGTTGCCGTCCATGTCGCCGCCGACCCAGGTACCGAAGCGCAGCAGGCGCGGCAGCTCGGTGGCGATGCCGAAGGTATCGCCCAGCGCGTGCTCCAGGGTCTCGTAGAACACCGGCATGATCCGGTACAGCACCTCGGTCAGGTAGAAGCCGACGTGCTCGCGCTCGTCGTCCACGGTCGGGCGCACCGGCGAGGAATCGGCGGTCTGCCAGGTCGAGGTCAGGGCCATGCGGAAGCGCGCCAGGTCGGCGGCGCGCTCGCCCGGGGTGCGGTTGCCGTCGAGGTCGTCGATCAGCGCCGCCACCATGATCTGTTCCTTCTCCAGCAGCGCGCGCCGCACCGCCTCGGTCGGATGCGCGGTGAACACCGGCTCGATGTCGATCCGCTCCAGCCATTCCAGCAGCTCGGTCGGTTCCACCCCGGCCGCGCGCAGGCGGCGCAGGGCATCGAGCAGGCTGTCCGGCTGCGCCTTGTCGCCGCCGGCGCGCTGGTAGTCGCGGCGGCGGCGGATGCGGTGCACGCGCTCGGCGATGTTCACCACCTGGAAGTAGGTGCTGAAGGCGCGCACCAGGGCTTGGGCATGGGCCGGCTCCAGGCCGTCCAGCAGCGCCGACAGCGAGGCCATGCCGCCGCCGTTCTGGCGGCGGGCGATGGCCGTGGTGCGCACCCGCTCCACTTCCTCCAGGAACGCCGGCGACTCCTGTTCGGCGAGCATCTCGCCGACCAGCGCGCCGAGGCGGCGCACGTCGTCGCGCAGGGGAAGATCCGGTGGAGCAAACTCGAGGTTGCGGGGAGCGTTCATCGGCACGCGCACGGCTCTGCTTTGACCAGCGATCTGGCAGCTTAGCCGGGGGTTGTGCGGCGCCGCAAAAGTTTCAGGCGTATCGGAAACCGTCGCCGTGCCGCGCATCGGGGCCGGCCCGGTCGCAGGCCACGCGGGGCGGCTCCCCGCGCCGGAGCGCGACCCGGCTGGCCGAAGCCCGGATGCGGCCCCCTGCCGCGCCGGGTTCATCCCCCGATCCGGATGCGCCGATATAATGCGCCGGCGCCGTCGAGGGGCGCTGCGACCAAGGATCGCGCGGGTTTCCCGCCACCGCCCGCCAGCCGGGCCGGACTTGGCCAGGCTCGACGCGCATCTTCCGCGACAACGGCGCCCGGACCACTGGGGACTCCCCCTTTCCTCCGGAGCATGCAATGAACGCCGTAGCACAGACCTCCCCCGCCACCGCCCCGTACCGCGTCGCCGACATCTCGCTGGCCGACTGGGGCCGCAAGGAGATCGACATCGCCGAGCACGAGATGCCGGGCCTGATGTCGATCCGCCGCAAGTACGCCGCCGCGCAGCCGCTGAAGGGCGTGCGCGTGACCGGCTCGCTGCACATGACCATCCAGACCGCGGTGCTGATCGAGACCCTGAAGGACGTCGGCGCCGACGTGCGCTGGGCCTCGTGCAACATCTTCTCCACCCAGGACCACGCCGCGGCGGCGATCGCCGCCACCGGCACCCCGGTGTTCGCCTGGAAGGGCGAGACCCTGGAGGAATACTGGGACTGCACCCTGGACGCACTGACCTTCACCCTGCCCGACGGCACCCTCGCCGGCCCGCAGCTGGTGGTGGACGACGGCGGCGACGTCACCCTGCTGATCCACAAGGGCTACGAGCTGGAGCAGGGCGACGACAGCTGGGTCAACTCGCCCTCCTCCTCGCACGAGGAGCAGGTGATCAAGAACCTGCTCAAGCGCGTCGCTCAGGAGCGCCCGGGCTACTGGACCCGCGTGGTCGCCGACTGGAAGGGCGTGTCCGAGGAGACCACCACCGGCGTGCACCGCCTCTACCAGCTGGCCGAGGCCGGCAAGCTGCTGGTGCCGGCGATCAACGTCAACGACTCGGTCACCAAGAGCAAGTTCGACAACCTCTACGGCTGCCGCGAGTCGCTGGCCGACGGCCTCAAGCGCGCGATGGACGTGATGCTGGCCGGCAAGGTCGCCGTGGTCTGCGGCTACGGCGACGTCGGCAAGGGCTCGGCGCACTCGCTGCGCGCCTACGGCGCGCGCGTGATCGTCACCGAGATCGACCCGATCTGCGCGCTGCAGGCGGCGATGGAGGGCTTCGAGGTCGCCACCGTCGAGGACACCCTGGGCAAGGCCGACATCTACGTCACCACCACCGGCAACCGCGACATCATCACCCTCGAGCACATGCAGGCGATGAAGGACCAGGCCATCGTCTGCAACATCGGCCACTTCGACAACGAGATCCAGGTCGACCGCCTGAACAACTCCGGCGCCGTGCGCCTGAACATCAAGCCGCAGGTGGACAAGTACACCTTCCCCTCGGGCAACAGCATCTTCCTGCTGGCCGAAGGCCGCCTGGTGAACCTGGGCTGCGCCACCGGCCACCCGAGCTTCGTGATGTCCAACAGCTTCTCCAACCAGACCCTGGCGCAGATCGACCTGTGGCAGAACAAGGACAAGTACGAGAAGGTGGTCTACCGCCTGCCGAAGAAGCTGGACGAGGAAGTGGCGCGCCTGCACCTGGAGAAGATCGGGGTCAGGCTGACGAAGCTGACCCAGGCCCAGGCCGACTACCTGGGCGTGCCGGTCGACGGCCCGTTCAAGCCGGAGCACTACCGCTACTGACCTGTCCCCCGGGACGGAACACGGAACGGGCGCCGCGAGGCGCCCGTTTCCGTTTGCGCGCGGCTCAGACCATGCGCTGGGCGGCGGCGATCTCCTCCGGCGTGGCCGTCGTCTTCATCACGATCGAGCGGATCGCCTCGGAAACGCCGGTCAGCGGCACCCGGTCGGACAGGCGGCGGAAGGTGTCGCGGCTGTCGTAGCCGGAGCTGTCGGTGAGGTAGGTGTCGTACATCTGCAGCAGCTCCTGGCAGGCGGCCGACAGCGAGCGCTGGCTGCCGGCGGCCAGGGCCTTGCCGACCCGGTCGAAGGTGTGCAGGCAGTCGGACAGCCACAGCAGGTCGTAGCGCGCCTTGCTGTGCTCCGGCCCGTAGTGGCCGCGGGTGTAGGCGCTGTAGTCGCGGATCGCGGTCGCGACCCGGGCCACGTGCTCGAACAGGGTGCCGATCTCGCCGGAGATGTCCAGGCAGTCGATCATCACCGTCGGCACCGGCCGTTCCTCCGGCTCGGCCTCGCTTTCCTCCAGCTCGCGGCGCAGGGCCGCGTGCTCGCGCTGGAGGGCCTCCAGCTGCAGCGCCAGCGACTGCGCCTTCTCCTCGGTCCGGCGCAGCGCGGCGCGGTAGCGGGCGATGCGGTCCTGGGCCTGGCCGTGCGCGCTGCGCGCGCGCCGCAGCCGGCGCGCGCCGATGACCGCCAGCGCCGTGGCGCAGGCGGCCCAGATGGCCAGGACGGTCATCATGACGATCGGGAAGATGCTCATGCGCTCGGATCGGCAGTGGCAGGTTCGCGCCGGCAGCGGGCGCGCCGGACCATCCCCCGCGCGGGGCTGGCACCTCTAGATCGGCCGCGACCGCCCGGTCCTGAAGCCCGGCCGGGCCACGGACCGCGGCGGCGGCGGTTCAGGGCCGCCAGTTGGCGTTGTTTTCCCAGAACTCCACGCTGCGGCGGTAGGCCTCGCGGTCCAGCGGCACGCCCGAGCCGCCCTCCTCCACGCCCAGCGCGTTGCGCATCATGGTGATGGGCGCCATCGGGATTTCCTCCGGCTCCATGGTGTACAGGCAGCCGACGATGCCCCAGTCGCCGTCGATCGGGCTGCCTTCCTTCGCCAGTTGCTCGGCGCTGTACAGGATCGGGATCAGGTAGTTGGCCACCGGCGGCTCCACCCCCTCGAACCACCGCACCAGCACCGGCAGCTCCTCGCGGGTGCGCGCCTCGTAGGCCGAGCGCAGCAGGTGCCGGTTGGCATCGGTGATCGGCACCGTCAGGCAGCGGGTGCTGGTCCAGTTGCGGTGCACGTGCAGCTTGCAGAACGGCGCGTAGCCGTCGAGCACCTTCAGCGGCGGATGCTCGTTGAGGTAGCGCTCGAACTCCTCGGCGCTGCAGTCGCGGATGGTGTTGCCCCGCGGCTGGCGCGGGAACAGGCGGGTGCGGGCGAAGGGGGTCATTACGATGCGCATGGCCCATTTTGGGCCGTGATTCGTGATTCGTCATTCGTCATTCGAAAAAGCAAGGCATCCCCCTGCGCCCCAACCCCGGGGTCCCCGGCCCTCCAATCACGAATCACCAATCACGAATCACCAATCACCAATCACGGCTTCTACCCATCCATCGCGATAAAGAGATATGATTGCGGCGCCCCTCGGGAAATGCCGCGATGACGCCGATCAGCTTCGAGTTCTATCCGCCCAAGACCGACGAGCAGCGCGCGCAGCTGGACCGCGCCGCCAGCCGCCTGGCGGCCTGGGGCCCCGAATACGTCTCCTGCACCTTCGGCGCCGGTGGCTCCACCCTCAGCTACACCGCCGACACCGTGCGCCACCTCAACCAGCACCATGGGTTCGAGGCTGCGCCGCACCTGTCCTGCGTGGGCGGCAGCCGCGAGGAGATCCGCGAACTGCTGCGGCGCTACCGCGAGCTCGGCTGCCGCCGCGTCGTCGCCCTGCGCGGCGACCTGCCATCGGGCATGGGCCATCCCGGCGACCTGCGCTACGCCGCCGAGCTGGTGCAGCTGATCCGCGCCGAGCACGGCGACCACTTCCGCATCGAGGTGGCGGCCTACCCGGAAACCCATCCCCAGGCCGAGGACGCGCTGGCCGACCTGCGCCACTTCAAGGCCAAGGTCGAGGCCGGCGCCGACGCCGCGATCACCCAGTACTTCTACAACGCCGACGCCTACTTCCGCTTCGTCGACGACGCGCGCCGGCTGGGCGTGGAGGTGCCGATCGTGCCCGGGATCATGCCGATCTCGAACTTCACCCAGCTCAAGCGCTTCTCCGAGGCCTGCGGCGCGGAGATCCCGCGCTGGATCGCCCGGCGCATGCAGGCCTATGGCGACGACCTGGCGGCGGTGCGCGAGTTCGGGGCCGACGTGGTCGCCGACCTGTGCCGGCGGCTGGTCGCGGGCGGCGCTCCGGCCCTGCACTTCTACACCCTCAACCTGGCCCGGCCGACCGAAACCGTGCTGCAGCGGCTGGCCTGACCCGGCGTTCGCCTCCCGTGCACGGGGGGCGTCGCTAGGCTCGGGCGCATGTCCTGCCGGCTGCCGCCCCTGCCCCGCCTTGCCCTTGCCGCGCTGGCCGCCGCGGCGGCACCCGCACTCGCGCAGGACAGCATCAAGCGCTGCGTCGACCCGGCCGGACGCAGCGTGTTCACCGACCGCCGCTGCAGCGAGCTGGGTGCGGTGCCGACCGCGCCGGAAGAATTCCTGGCGCCGACCCCGTCCACGCCGGATGCGCCGGCCGACGGCCCCGCCGGCGGCGCGGGGCAGACTCCGCCCCCCGGCGGCTGCCCGCGCACCCCGTCGCAGCTGGCCGGGCGGCTCAACCGCGCCCTCGCCACCCGCGACGGCAACCGTCTCTCGAGCCTGTACGACTGGGTCGGCGTCTCCGGGCGCGCGGCCGCACGGGTGCTGGACCGGCTGGAACGGATCGCGGCGCGGCCGGTGCTCGGCATCGACCCGGTGCTGTCCGCGGCGCCGGCCAGCGAGCCGCCGCCGGCGGTGGCGGAACCGGAACGGGAGCCGGTGCCGGAGCTTGCGGGCATGTCCGGATCGGCGCCGCCGGAAGCCGCACGCTGGCTGCCGGACTGGATGCGCATGGACGGCGGCGGCACGGGCAGCGCGCGCGGCAGTGCGGATGAAGCACTGGCGCAGGCAGCGGCAGAGCCGGTACTGCTGGCCTCCACCGCCGCGCCGCCACCGGCGCCGCGCACGGTGGGCCTGCGCGTGGAGCAGGCCTTGCCGGGCACGGCGACGCCGGCGCGGACCGTGTTCGGCCTGCAGCGCCGCTTCGGCTGCCTGTGGCTGAAGCTCTAGCCGGCGCGCACCGCGGCCGCCCCGCGGCCGCCGAAGGCCAGGGTCGCGACCACGCCGTGCTGGCCGTCCTCGCGCGGCCTGACGCTGACCTCCCAGCCGTACAGCTCGCACAGCCGGCTGACGATCGACAGGCCGATGCCCGCGCCCTGCGAATGCCCGGCGTGGGTGCCGCGGTAGCCGCGGCGGAACAGGCCGGCCGCATCCTCGCTGCTGAGCCCGGGCCCGGTGTCGACCACCTGCACCGCGCCCGGCAGCAGCCGCACCCGCACCTCGCCGGAAGGCGTGTACTTGACCGCGTTGCCGATCAGGTTGCCCAGCGCCACCGACAGCGCCGCCTCCGGCG
Source organism: Pseudoxanthomonas sp. SGNA-20 (assembly GCF_003931635.1). Lineage (NCBI taxonomy): Bacteria > Pseudomonadati > Pseudomonadota > Gammaproteobacteria > Lysobacterales > Lysobacteraceae > Pseudoxanthomonas > Pseudoxanthomonas sp. SGNA-20. The sequence goes on from NZ_RRYK01000001.1 coordinate 592,963, forward strand.
CCTCCACCACCAGCTCGCCCTCACGCCCTTCCAGGCGCAGCTCCAGCGACTTGCCGCCCAGCTGCGCGCGGTGCGATTCCAGCAGCTGCTCGGCGACCACGGCCACGTCGCTGCGGCCCTGGCCACGCTCGTTGCGCGACAGCAGCAGCAGCGAGCCGATCAGGTCGCTGCACTGCTGCTCGGCGCGCTGGATGCGCAGCAGCCGGGCGCGGGTGCGCTCGTCCAGGTCCGGGCGCGACAGCAGCAGTTCCACCGCACCCTTGATCACCGCCAGCGGGGTGCGCAGCTCGTGGCTGACGTCGGCGTTGAACTCGCGGTCGCGCTGCACCACCTCGGTCAGCCGGGTGGCGTAGTCGTCCAGCGCCTCGGCCAGCTGGCCGACCTCGTCCTCGGGGAAGTGCGGCGCCAGCTTCTTCGGCTGGCTGCTGCCGCGGTAGGCGCGCAGGCGCGCGGCCAGCTCGGTCACCGGGCGCATCACCCGCGACGCCGACCACCAGCCGATCAGCCACGACAGCGCGCTGAACAGCACCAGCGAGGCGAACAGCGCGCGCTTGAGCTGGGCCTCGCCGCGCAGCGCCTGGGTCATGTCGTAGGCCAGGAAGAACCACTCGTCAGGGGTCTTGCGCACCGCCAGCTTGTACGCGAACGGCTCGCCGTCCTCGTCGCGGCCGACGATGTTGTGGATCCCGTCCGGCAGCTCGTACCAGTCCGGCTCGTCGCGGCGCAGCTGCTCGAAGTCCGGGCGCCGCACCACCCGCCCGTACATCTGCTGAACCGGCAGGTCCGGGTTGCGGGTCGGGTCGATGTAGAACCGGCGCGCGTACTCGTTGATGTTGCGGTTCATCACGTCCTCGACCAGCTGGTTCTCCACGCGCTGGCGCGCGTAGTCGGTGAGGAACGCGAACAGTGCCGTCAGGCCGGTGCCCAGCAGCAGGAACGAGAGGATGATGCGGGTGCGCAGCCGCCTGCGGAAGCGGCGCGGCCGGCGGCGGCCGGGCGGCCGTTCCGCCGGCGCCTGCTCAGTTGCCACCTTCGGGGGCTGCGATGCGGTAACCGATGCCATGGCGGGTCTGGATGTAGGGGGTGGCGAAGGGCTTGTCCACCACCGCCCTCAACCCGTGGATGTGGACCCGCAGGGAATCGGAATCGGGCAGTTCCTCGCCCCAGACGCGCGTTTCCAGCTCCTGGCGCGTGACCACCGCCGGCGAGGCCTCCATCAGCGCCTGCAGGATCTTCAGCGCGGTGGGGTTGAGCTGCAGCAGCCGGCCCTCGCGCCGCACCTCCAGGGTGTCCAGGTTGTACTCCAGGTCGCCGACGTTGAGGATCCGGGTCTGCACGCCCTTGCCGCGCCGGGCCAGGGCGTTGAGCCGCACCTCCACCTCCTGCAGCGCGAACGGCTTGATCAGGTAGTCGTCCGCTCCGGAATCGAACCCGGCGAGCTTGTTCTCCAGGCTGTCGCGGGCGGTCAGCATCAGCACCGGGGTCTGCTTGCGCGCCTCGTTGCGCAGCTTGCGGCAGACCTCGATGCCGTCCATGCCCGGCAGGTTCAGGTCGAGCACGATGGCGTCGAAGTCGTGGACCACGGCCAGGTGCAGGCCGGTCACGCCGTCGGCGGCGAAATCCACGGTGTGGCCGCGGTCCTCGAGGTAGTCGCCGAGGTTGGCGGCGATGTCGCTGTTGTCTTCGATGACGAGTATGCGCACTTAGGATCCTGTCGTTGGCTGGGCGGCTCGCGCCATGGTCGGGCGGGAGCGCATCGGGTTCTGCGCGCGCGGCCGCGCGGCCGCGGCCACGCGGTTGGCGGCGCGCCAGCGGCCGGCCGGGAGGCGGCGGCACGCCAGGCGACCATCCTCGCGTTTGCGGGTGAGCATGGCGTTTACGCGGGCCGGGGCGGAACGCGCCGTCCAGGCCGCCGGCCCGGCGGCGGGCCCCATGGCGGTCGGTGGAAGCGGCAGCGGCTTGCGCATCAGGGTGCTCCGGTCGGGAAGGTCCGCTTGCGCGGTGGGCAGGCGGGGTTCCGCGCCGTCCGATTCTGCCCCTGCGCCGAGTGGGGCGGCAATCCGGGCCCCGGACCTACAAAAAGGCCCAGGCCTGACCGCCTGGGCCGAAGTAGTGCCCCGATTACCGTAGTCCCTGGACACCGGCGGGCGGCAACCCGCCGGGGACGATGGAGCCTGCGGTCCGGGCGAGACTACGGACGGGGCGATTAAAGGGGTGTTAAAGCCCCCTGGCCGCCGCCCGGGTCTTGCATAAGTTATTGATCCAAAAGACTCACGCGTTGGGCGACGTGGTCGATGATGGCCCCGGCCACGTCCACCCCGCAGGCGCTCTCGATGCCCTCCAGGCCCGGGGTCGAATTGACCTCCAGCACCAGCGGGCCGCGGCTGGAAGCGACCAGGTCCACCCCCGCCACCTCCAGGCCCAGGGCCCGGGCCGAGCGCACCGCCACCTCCTGCTCGCGGGCGCTGGCCTCGGCCGGGCTGGCCTGGCCGCCGCGGTGCAGGTTGGAGCGGAACTCGCCCTCGGCCGCCTGGCGGCGCATCGCCGCCACCACGCGGTCGCCGACCACGAAGCAGCGCAGGTCGGCGCCCGCGGCCTCGGCCACGAACTCCTGCACCAGGAAGTTGGCGTACAGCCCGCGCAGGGCCTCGACCGTGGCGCGCGAGGCCGAGGCCTTTTCGGTCAGCACCACCCCCGCGCCCTGGGCGCCCTCGTTGAGCTTGACCACGTGCGGCGGCGGGCCCAGCAGCGAGAGCAGGTCGTCGGTGTCGTCGGGGTTGTCGCCGAACACCGTGGTCGGCAGGCCGATGCCCTGCGCGGCCAGCAACTGGTGCGCGCGCAGCTTGTCGCGCGCGCGCAGGATCGCGTCGGAGGGATTGGGGGTCCAGCTGCCCATCAGCTCGAACTGGCGCAGCACCGCGGTGGCGTAGCGGGTGACCGAAGTGCCGATGCGCGGGATCACCGCATCGTAGCCGGACACCGGCTTGCCCTTGTAGCGCATGGCGAAGTCGCCCGGGGCGATGCGCATGTAGCAGCGCAGCGGGTCCAGCACGCGCACGCTGTGGCCGCGGCCGCGCGCGGCCTCGACCAGGCGCCGGGTCGAGTACAGCGAGCCGTTGCGGGAAAGGATCGCCAGCTTCATCTCGATCTCGCGCGGTCCGCGTGCATGGCCCGGAAACGCAAGACGCCGCGGCTCGCGCGGCGTCTTGCGGGATATGGAGCGGGAGACGGGAATCGAACCCGCGTTAGCAGCTTGGGAAGCTGCAGTTCTACCATTGAACTACTCCCGCACGGCCGGAAGTCTATGCGGCCGCGGGGCACGGGCGCAACGCCCGTGCCCGCCACGGCGCCGGCTCAGAAGCCGCCGGCCAGGCCCAGGAACAGGCCGGCGTCGGTGCCGCCGGCGCGGTCCAGGGTGCCGCGCGCGCCGAGGTCGGCCTTCAGCCCGAACAGGTTGAAGCGCGCGCCCAGCACCACCGTGCCGTAGCTGTCGTCGATGTCCAGGCCCGGCACTGCGAACTCCACGCCCGGCATGGTCTGCAGCCGCGCGGTGGCCCGCGCCGGCGCGTCCTCGAACTCGCGGTCCCAGGTCGCGCGCAGGTACGGGGTGAAGTCGCCGGTGTCGTAGCTCAGCTGCCAGCCCAGGCTGCCGACCAGCGAGTCGCGCGACTGGTCCGGCAGGACCAGGGCGCTGGAGGAGGTGTTGCCCTCGGTCCAGCCGTCCAGGTCGATCTTCTGCCACAGCAGCGAGGCCACCGGGCCGTGGCGCAGCGCGCCCTCGCCGAACTGGAAGCCGCCGGACACGCCCACGGCACTGGCATGGCCCTCGGTCGAGCCGGAGTGGCGGCGCAGCGCCGGGCCGATGCGCACGTCGCGGTCCACGTCCAGGTCCAGGTAGGTGTAGCTGGCCTGCGCGTTCACCCAGGCGCGCTGGCCGTACCAGCCGACGAAGCCGCCGAGGGTGGTCTCGTCCTGGGTGAAACCGCCGCGGTTGCGGCCGAAGTCGGCGTCCATGCGCCCGTAGCCGGCGAAGCCGCCGGCGACCAGGCCGTTGCCGTTGGACCAGTCCACCCCGAACAGCGCCGCCGGGGCCATGCCGTCGTACAGCTTGCCGTGGTCGTAGCGCTGGTGGTCGGCGCGCAGGCCGCCCCACCAGCGCACCCCGGCCGCGGCCGGGCGGCCGTCCACGTGCAGGGCCACCTGGTCGGCGCGGCTGCGCCCGGTCACCGTCGCCGCGTGCGGCAGGATCGCCGCCAGGCGCGGGCCTTCCAGCACCGAGACGGCGTAGTCGGCCAGCATCGCGTGGGCCGCGCCGGTGGGATGCACGCCGTCGGCGAACAGGTAGGTGGTGCCGGCGTCCGGGCTGGCGTAGCTGGTCGGGTTGCAGGCCAGCGAGCTGCTGCCCGGCGGCAGGCAGGCCACGCCGGTGACGTTCGCCAGCCCGTAGGTCGCGGGGCTGGCGGCGATCTCCCGCAGCAGGTTGAAGGTATCCAGCGGGATCACCTTGTAGCCGGCCTGGCCCAGGGCGCCGTACAGCGCCTCGTTGTAGCCGGCCGACAGCGCGGTGAGCGTGGCCTGGGCCACGGGGCCGGCGGCGATGGCGCTGGGGGTGATGCCGATGTCGGGCAGGTTCGGGACCAGGATGTAGCGGGCACCGGCCGCGTCCAGCGCGCCCACCGCCTGCACGGTGCCGCCCACCGCGGCGGCGATGGTGGCATCGACCGGGGCGCCGTCGCTGATGGCGAAGATGTCGTTGGCGCCGGTCCACACCGTGTACAGCGCCGAGCCGTCGGCGCGGCCGCCATTGGCGCCCAGGTAGGCCTGGACCTGGCTGAGGGTGCTGTCGGCCGGGGCGTTGGGAACAGCGGCCCGCGAGCCACCCTGGGCGTAGTTGTCGCCGCCGTCCACCGCCGGGCTGGCGTTGGTGCCGTAGTGCTGGGCCAGCTGCTCGGACCAGACCAGGGCCGGGTTGGTGGTGAACTTGCCGGCGAACGCCCGCGCCTCCGGCGGGACCAGGCCGCGGAAGTGGCCGGAGTCGGTCAGGCTGTCGCCGAAGAACACGGTGCGGCTGTATTCCCCGGCCATCGCCGGGGCGGCCGCCAGGGCCAGGGCCAGCGGCAGCAGCTTGCGCAGGGGACGGAACTGGGACATGCGGAACTCCTGTGGTGCCGGGCATCGGCGGGCCGGCGATGGTTGGTTGGAACCGAAACGGTTGCCGCAATGATCGGCGATGCGCGCGCCGGCTCCACGCTGCGCTGCGGCAGGCGCCGCGGGATGCGACAATCGCGGCCATGGACATCGTGCTGAACGGAGAGCCGCGCAGCCTCGCGGCCGCAACCACCATCGCATCGCTGCTGGAAGCCGAGGGCCTGGCCGGGCGCCGGGTCGCGGTCGAGGTCAACGGGGAAATCGTGCCGCGCGGCAGCCATGCCACCCACGTGCTGGCCGAGGGCGACCGGGTCGAAGTGGTCCATGCCCTGGGCGGCGGCTGAGCAGGAAGCGCCGCGCCGGTTCCGCCTGCACGCGCCGCGGGCCATAATCGGCCGATGAACAACGTTCCCGCTTCCGATCCGCTGGTCATCGCCGGCCGGACCTTCCATTCGCGCCTGCTGACCGGCACCGGCAAGTTCAAGGACCTGGACGAGACCCGCCGCGCCACCGAGGCCGCCGGCGCGCAGATCGTCACCGTCGCCATCCGCCGCACCAACATCGGCCAGAACCCGGGCGAGCCCAACCTGCTCGACGTGCTGCCGCCGGAGAAGTACACGATCCTGCCCAACACCGCCGGTTGCTACACCGCCGAGGACGCGGTGCGCACCTGCCGGCTGGCGCGCGAGCTGCTGGACGGCCACAACCTGGTCAAGCTCGAGGTGCTGGGCGACCAGAAGACCCTATACCCGGACGTGGTGCAGACCCTCAAGGCGGCCGAGCTGCTGGTGGCCGACGGCTTCGACGTGATGGTCTACACCTCCGACGACCCGATCCTGGCCCGCCAGCTGGAGCAGATCGGCTGCGTGGCGGTGATGCCGCTGGCCGCGCCGATCGGCTCGGGCCTGGGCATACAGAACCGCTACACCCTGCTGGAGATCATCGAGAACGCCAAGGTGCCGGTGCTGGTCGACGCCGGCGTGGGCACCGCCTCGGACGCGGCCATCGCCATGGAGCTGGGCTGCGACGGCGTGCTGATGAACACCGCCATCGCCGGGGCCAAGGACCCGGTGCTGATGGCCAGCGCCATGCGCAAGGCGGTGCAGGCCGGGCGCGAGGCCTTCCTGGCCGGGCGCATCCCGCGCAAGCGCTACGCCAGCGCTTCCTCCCCCGTGGACGGACTGATCGGCTGACGATGACCGACCCGTTCACCAGCGAGGGCGCCAAGGCCCCGCCCAAGCCCTACACCGCCAGCGAGGGCCGGCGCGAGATCCGCAGCTTCGTCCTGCGCCAGGGCCGGTTCACGCCGGCGCAGCAACGCGCGTTCGACGAGGCCTGGCCGCGCTTCGGCATCGACTACACCGGCCAGGTGCGCGACTACGACGCCCTGTTCGGCCGCGCCGCGCCGAAGGTGATGGAGATCGGCTTCGGCAACGGCGAGGCGCTGCGCTTCGCCGCGCAGCAGGACCCTTCGCGCGACTACATCGGCCTGGAGGTGCACGCCCCCGGCGTGGGCCGCCTGCTCAACGCCCTGGCCGCCGACGGCAGCGACCACGTCAAGGTCTACCACCACGACGCGGTGGAGGTGCTGCGCAACGAGGTCGCCGACGGCGCCCTGGACGAGATCCGGATCTACTTCCCCGATCCGTGGCACAAGAAGCGGCACAACAAGCGCCGCCTGGTGCAGCCGGAGTTCGCCGCGCTGCTGGTGCGCAAGCTGCGCATCGGCGGCCGCCTGCACCTGGCCACCGACTGGGAGCCTTACGCCGAGCACATGTGGGACGTGCTCGAGGCGACCCCCGGGCTGGCCAACCGCGCCGGCCCGCGCGGCCACGTGCCGCGCCCGGAATGGCGGCCGCAGACCCACTTCGAGCGCCGCGGCCTGAAGCTGGGCCACGGCGTGTGGGACCTGCTGTACGACCGCACCGACGCCCCCTCGCCGGAGCCCGTCGCAGGATGAGGCACCTGGCCGTGGCCGCCGTCGTGCACCTGGCATGCGGCCACGGCCGCCGTCCCGCCACGGGCCGGCGCTGAGCACGGGGACGCCATGGAATCCGGCCTGACCCTGACCAACGACATGCGCCTGGTGCTGGGCCTGGTGGCCTTCACCATGGCGATGTTCGTGTTCGACCGGATCCGCGCCGACCTGGTCGCGCTGGTGGTGCTGGTGGTGCTGGGCGTGACCGGCCTGGTGGCGCCGGAGGAGATCTTCAGCGGCTTCTCCGGCAACGCGGTGATCAGCATCATGGCCACGATGGTGCTGGGCGCGGGCCTGGACCGCACCGGCGCGCTCAACCGCCTGGCCGGCTGGCTGCTGCGGCGCGGCCACGGCATCGAGCAGCGGCTGATGCTGATGACCACCGCCATCGCCGGCCTCAATTCCTCGTTCATGCAGAACCCGTCGGTGATGGCGCTGTACCTGCCGGTGGCCTCGCGCCTGTCCACCCGCACCGGGATGGCGCTGTCGCGGCTGCTGCTGCCGCTCGCCGCGGCGATCGTGATGGGCGCGGCGCTGACCATGGTCGGCAACTCGCCGCTGATCCTGCTCAACGACCTGCTGGTCTCGGCCAACAACAACCTGCCCTCGGGCATGGCCACGCTGGAACCGCTGTCGATGTTCGCCCCGGCGCCGGTGGGCCTGGCCCTGCTGGTGGGCTCGCTGCTGTACTTCCGCTTCTACGGCAACCGCAAGCTGGCCGAGGAGGAAACCGGCGGCGAGAACGCCACGCCCTCCAGCACCGAGGGCTACTTCGCCCGCACCTACGGCCTGGACGGCGACGTCTACGAACTGGCGGTGACCGCCGACAGCCCGCTGGTGGGCATGACCCTGGGCGAGGCCGAGAACCTGCACGACGCGCCGGTGCTGCTGGCGCTGAAGACCGGCAACGACACCCGCCTGGCGCCGCCGGCGGACATGCGCATCTGGGTCGGCAGCGTGCTGGGGGTGATGGGCCGCCGCCAGCAGGTGGCCGACTTCGCCCAGAACCATTTCCTGCGCATGTCCTCGCGCCTGCGCAACCTCGGCGACCTGTTCAACCCGGCGCGCGCCGGCATCTCCGAGGCGGTGGTGCCGCCGACCTCGACCTTCATCGGCAAGACCGCGCGCGAGATGCGCCTGCGCCAGCGCCTGGGCATCAGCCTGCTGGCGATCAACCGCGACAAGCAGGTGATCCGCGAGGACGTGCGCTCGCTGCCGCTGCGCGCCGGCGACATGCTGGTGTTCCACAGCTTCTGGCAGGACCTGGCCCAGGCCGCGCGCAGCCGCGACTTCGCCGTGGTCACCGACTACCCCAAGGGCGAACAGCGCCCGCACAAGTTCAAGATCGCCATGGCGATCTTCGCCTTCACCATCCTGGTGGCGCTGTTCGCGCGCCTGCCGGTGTCGCTGATCCTGATGACCGGCGTGGCCGGCATGCTGCTGGCCGGCGTGCTGAAGATGGACGAGGCCTACGCCGCCATCAACTGGAAGACCGTGTTCCTCACCGCCTGCCTGATCCCGCTGGGCTGGGCCATGGACAGCAGCGGCGCGGCGGCGTGGGTGGCGGGCAACACCCTGGACCGGCTGCCGGAGGGCACCCCGCCCTGGGTGCTGCAGATCGTGGTGGCGCTGCTGACCACCGGCTTCTCGCTGGTGATCAGCCACGTCGGCGCGACCATCGTGATGGTGCCGATCGCGATCAACCTGGCGCTGGCGGTGGGCGGCGACCCGACCGCGTTCGCCCTGGTCACCGCGCTGTCGGCCTCCAACAACTTCATGACCGCCTCCAACCCGGTGATCTCGATGATCACCGGCCCGGCCGGCTACACCTCGCGCCAGCTGTGGCGCGTGGGCGGACCGTTGTCGCTGCTGTACTCGGCGATCGCGGTGACCGTGGTCAACCTGATGTTCTGGGGCCGCTGAGCCGGTTCAGGCCAGCCACACCTGGCCGTCGCGCACTTCCACCGCCACCGGCCGCAGGCGGTCGCCGCGGCACGGCCCGGCCACGCAGCCACCCTGCTCCAGCTCGAACGCGGCGCCATGCGCGGCGCACACCAGCTGGCCCTCGCGGCTCTTCAGGAACTGTCCGGGGGCCCAGTCCAGGCGCCGGCCGGCATGCGGGCAGACGTTGAGCCAGGCGCGCACGGCCTCGCCGCTGCGGTACACCACCAGCGACTCGGACTCGCCGTCGATCACGGCCTGGGCCTCGGCCAGGGCGCCGTCGGGCAGGGCGTCCAGGCTGAGCAGGGGTTCCTGGTTTAACGGATTCATCACACCTCGCGTGGGCATCGCGCCGATACTGCCGGCCACCGCCATTCTGGCACGGCACCGAAATGCACCAACGCTCCTTCCGCTTCGACAGTGCGCGCCTGCGCGACCTGTTCCAGCCCCGCAAGCCGCGGCACCCGCTGCTGCGCGTGGCCCTGGGCGTGGTCGGCGTGGCCCTGCTGGCGCTGCTGGTGTTCTTCAGCGTGTTCGTGGGTGCGGCCATGCTGGCCGCCGGCCTGGCCTGGAAGCTGCTGCGCGGGCGCGGCAGCGCGCGCCCGGGCGCACGCCCGGTGATGGACGGCGAGTACCGCGTGCTGCGCCGCCAGGCCCTGCCCCGCTGACCCGGGCCTGCCGCCCCGGCTAGACTGTGCGGCCCTCCAGCCAGCGGGCCGCCCATGAGCGCCGATAACCAAGACGTCATCCCCGCGCCCCCCGTGCCGCGCCTGGCCGTGCGCGGCGGCGGCCGCTTCCCGGTACGCCGGATCTATTGCGTGGGCCGCAACTTCGCCGACCACGCCCGCGAGATGGGCGCCGCGGTGCCGGGCAGCAAGGCCGAGCGCGGCACCCCGGTGTTCTTCATGAAGCCGGCCGATGCGGTGGTCACCGACGGCGTGGTGCCCTACCCGCCGGCCACCGCCGACCTGCACCACGAGGTCGAGCTGGTGGTGGCGATCGGCCGCGACGCCCCGGCCGGGGTGCTGCCGGTGGAACAGGCGCAGGCGCTGGTGTTCGGTTACACCGTCGGCCTGGACCTGACCCGCCGCGACCTGCAGGCCGCGGCCAAGCCCAAGGGCCTGCCCTGGGACACCGCCAAGGGCTTCGACCATTCCGCGCCGGTGGGCGAACTGCTGCCGGCGGCCGAAGCCGGAACCCTGGACGGGCGCGTGCTGGAGCTGCAGGTCAATGGCCAGGTGCGCCAGCGCGCGCCGCTGTCGGACCTGATCTGGGACGTGCCGGAGATCCTGCACGAGCTGTCGAAGCTGTATGCCTTGCGCGCCGGCGACCTGGTGTTCATGGGCACCCCGGCCGGAGTGGCCGCGCTGCAGCCCGGTGACGCCTTCGCCGCCAGCCTGGACGGCATCGCCACCCTGCACGGCCGCGTCGCCGCCTGATCGCCGCCCGCGCCCGGCGCGGGTTACGCTTCGCGCCCGTGCCGCGGGCACCCGTAGACAGAGAAGGAGAACGAGATGGGCATGATCAGCGAGTTCAAGGAATTCGCCATGCGTGGCAACGTCATCGACCTCGCCGTGGGCGTGGTGATCGGCGGCGCCTTCGGCAAGATCGTCACCGCGCTGGTGGACAAGGTCATCATGCCGCCGCTGGGCTGGCTGATCGGCAACGTCGACTTCTCCGACCTGGCCTGGACCCTCGCGCCGGCGCGCGTGGCCGCCGACGGCAGCGAGATCCCGGCGGTGGTGATCGGCTATGGCGAGTTCCTCAACACCGTCATCCAGTTCCTGATCGTGGCCTTCGCCATCTTCATGCTGGTCAAGGGCGTCAACCGCCTGGCCCGTCGCCGCAAGCAGGAAGAGGAAGCCCCGGCCGCGCCGCCGGAGCCGAGCGAGGAAGTGCTGCTGCTGCGCCAGATCCGCGATTCGCTGCAACAGCGCTGAGCGGACCCGCCGCTCCCGTGACCAAGCGCACGGGAGCGGCCCGGCGGGGCTTGCTAGGCTCGGCTTTTCCCAACGCCGGAGCCTCGCCGCAATGCGCCTTGCCCTGCTTGCCGCCGCCCTGCTGGTCCCGCTGGCGGCCGTCGCCGCCGAAACCCGCATCCCCGACCGGGCCCTCGAACAGGCCGCGAGCCTGCGCGAGCGGGCCCTGGCCGACGACACCGCCTGGAAGGTCACCGAGTCGCTGACCACCGAGATTGGCCCGCGCATCGCCGGCAGCGAGGCCGACGCCCTCGCCGTGGCCTGGGCGGTGGCCAAGTTCCGCGAGCTGGGCTTCGACAAGGTGTGGACCGAGCCGGTGACCTTCCCGAAGTGGGAGCGTCGCAGCGAAAGCGCCGCGGTGGTCGGCGCCAACGCGCAGCCGCTGGCGGTCACCGCCCTGGGCGGCAGCCCGGGCGGCACGGTCGAGGCCGAGATCGTGCGCTTCCCCGACCTGGCGGCGCTGGAAGCGACGCCGGAGGGCTCGCTGGCCGGGCGCATCGCCTTCGTCGACTACCAGATGCCCGCCGCGCGCGACGGCAGCGGCTACGGCCCCGGCGGCGCGATCCGTTCGCGCGGCCCGTCGCTGGCGATCCGCAAGGGCGCGATCGGCTTCCTGATGCGCTCGGCCGGCACCGACAGCCACCGCGTGCCGCATACCGGCATCACCCACTTCGACGAGGGCCTTGCCCCGGTGCCCTCGGCCGCGCTGAGCATCCCCGACGCCGACCAGCTGGCGCGCCTGGCCGCGCGCGGCCCGGTCAAGGTGCGGCTGTCGCTGGATTGCGGCTGGGACGGCGAATACACCTCGCAGAACGTGATCGGCGAGATCACCGGCCGCAGCAAGCCCAGGGAAGTGGTGCTGCTGGGCGCGCACCTGGATTCCTGGGACCTGGGCACCGGCGCGGTGGACGATGCCGCCGGCATCGGCATCACCATGGCCGCCGCGCGCCTGATCAAGCAGATGCCGCGGCGCCCGGCGCGCAGCATCCGCGTGGTCGCCTACGCCAACGAGGAACAAGGCCTGGTCGGCGGCAGGGCCTACGCGGACAGGCATGCCGGCGAGATCGCGGTGCACCAGCTGGCCGCCGAGAGCGACTTCGGCGCCGGCCGCATCTACGCCTTCAACACCGGCGCGCCGGGGTACGCGCAGGCCGCCACCCGCCAGATCGCACAGGCGCTGGCGCCGCTGGGCATCGAGCACGCGCCCGGCCAGGGCAGTCCCGGCCCGGACATCATCCCGCTGTCGGCCAGGGGCGTGACCTGGGCCTGGCTGGCCCAGGACGGCAGCGACTACTTCCACCTGCATCACACCGCCGACGACACCCTCGACAAGATCGACCCGGAGGCGCTGAAGCAGAACGTCGCCGCCTGGGCGGTATTCGCCTGGCTGGCGGCCGAGGCCGAAGGCGACTTCGGCAGCAAGCCGGGCGCCACCCCGCGGCCGGCGAACTGATCGCGCAAGGCCTCCGCGGCGCACCGCCGCGGAGGCAGTCCGCCCCGGCGGGCCATGCCTGCGCGCCGGGTGCGCAGGTATTCCGGATCCTCACCGGTCCATGCCGGACGCCAGCCGCGGCAGCGGGTACGCTCCCCTGCACCAGGAAGGGAGCCGCCGAATGCCAGCCATGCTGCGAACCGTACTCGTCCTCCTGCTGGGCCTGCCTGCGGCCCACGCCCAGGCATCCGCGCCGCTGCAGCTGCAGTCGCCCGACGGCCGCAACAGCGTCACTTTCGAGCTGGATGCCGACGGCGCCCCGCTATGGTCGGTGGCGCGCGACGGCCAGGCGGTGATCGCGCCCTCGCCGCTGGGCGTGCGCCTGGGCGGCGGCGAACCCATCGCCCAGGGCCTGCGCCTGGCCGGCAGCCGCGCCAGCGAGGCCGACGAGCCCTACGAACTGGTGGCGGGCAAGTCGCGCGAAGGACGCGACCATTACCGCCAGCTTGAAGTCGAACTGGCCACCACGGACGGTCGCATCCTGGGCCTGGTGCTGCGCGCCTATGACGACGGCGTCGCCCTGCGCTACCGCCTGCCGCGCCCGGCGCGCGGCGACCTGGTGGTGGACGGGGAACTGACCGGCTTCCTGTTCCCGCGCGACTTCGCCTGCCACGCGCTCAACCTCGGCCGCTTCGGCACCAGCCACGAAGGGGAGTTCGACCCGGTCGCCGCCTCGCGCATCCGCCCCCACCACCTGCTTGGCCTGCCGCTGGTGTGCGCCACCGGCGAGGGCAGCACCACCTTCGCCATCGCCGAGGCCGACCTGGACCGCTATGCCGGCCTGTACCTGGCCGGCCGCGGCGATGGCCGCCCGGGCGTGGAGGCCAGGCTGTCGCCGCGCCTGGACGAACCCGGCGTGGCCGTGCGGCTGCCGCGCGGCGAGGTGGACGCCGGCGGCCATCCCACGCCCTGGCGGGTGCTGATGCTGGGCGACAGCCCCGGCGCACTGGTGGAGTCGGACCTGGTGGCCCGGCTCAATCCGCCCACGCCGATCGCCGACACCTCGTGGATCCGCCCAGGCAAGTCGGCCTGGGACTGGTGGTCCGGCGGCCTGGCCCCGGACGTGCCGGAGCCGGGCATGAACACGGCCACCATCCGCCGCTACATCGACCACGCCGCGGCGCTGGGCCTGGAATACATGCTGATCGACGATGGCTGGTACGTCGGCAGCAGCGGCGACGGCCGGTACAACCCCAGGGCCGACATCACCCGGCCGGTGCCCGGCCTGGACCTGGAGGGACTGATCGGCTACGCCCGCCAGCGCGGCGTCGGCATCTGGCTGTGGGCGCACTGGAAGTCGCTGCAGCCGCGCCTGGACCAGGTGTTCGCGCACTACGCCAGGCTCGGCGTCAAGGGCGTCAAGGTCGACTTCATGGAGCGCGACGACCAGCAGATGGTCGCCTTCTTCCACGAGATGATGCGCGCCTCGGCCCGGCACCGGCTGATGCTCAACCTGCACGGCGCCTACCACCCCACCGGCCTGCACCGCACCTGGCCGCAGTTCCTGACCCAGGAAGGCGTGCTCGGCGCCGAGTACAACAAGTGGAGCCGGCGCATCACCCCGGAGCACAACCTGACCCTGCCGTTCACCCGCATGCTGCTGGGGCCGATGGACTACACCCCGGGCGGGTTCCGCAACGCCACGCCGGAGCAGTTCCGGATCTCGTTCAAGGGGCCGCAGGTGATGGGCACGCGCGCGCACCAGCTGGCGATGTACGTGGTCTACGACAGCCCGCTGCAGATGGTCGCCGACAGCCCGGACGCGTACGTCGACGCCCCCGGCGCCGAATTCATCGCGCGCGTGCCGGCCAGCTGGGACGAAACCCGGGTGCTGGACGGGGCGATCGGCAGCCACATCGCGACCGCGCGCCGCGCGGGCCGCGACTGGTACATCGGCGCGATGGCCAACCAGGCACGCAGCATGGAGCTGGACCTGGGCTTCCTGCCGGCGGCGGACTACACCCTGACCCTGTGGCGCGACGGCGCCACGCCCACCGACGTGGTCCGCGAGCAACGGCGCATCGATGCCGACCACCGTCGCATCCGCCTGGAACTGGCGGCCGGCGGCGGCGCGGTGCTGCACCTGCAGGCGGTGCCGCTGCGGATCGCCGCGTCCGACTGAAGCGCGGCGATCCCGGGCGCGCTCAGCACCGGGTCGCGGCCCAGTGCGCGAGGAACACCGCGGTGGCCGCGGCGACGTTGAGGCTTTCCACCGCACCGGTGCCGGGAATCGACACGCGGTGCATGCAGGCACCGGCCAGGCCCGGGTCCATGCCCTCGCCCTCGGCGCCCATCACGTAGACCAGGCGCGCCGGCGGCTGCAGCGCGAACAGGTCCTCGCCGTCGCGCACCACGGTGGCGGCCGAAGCGAAGCCGGCCCCATGCAGGCGCGCCAACGCCGCATCGTTGTCCGGCAGGCGCACCAGGGGCACCGCCTCGGCACCGCCCTCGGCCACCCGCGCGGCGGCGCCGGACAGGGCCAGGGTCGAACGCTCCGGCAGCAGCACCGCCGCGCCGAAGTGCGCGGCCGAGCGCAGGATCGCGCCGAAGTTGTGCGGATTGCCCACCCCGTCCAGCCACAGCGCCAGCGCCGGGGCGCCGGGCGCCAGGGCGGCGAGCCAGTCATCCAGCGCCAGCGGCGCGGTGCGCAGCACGTCGGCGACCACGCCTTCGTGGTGGGAGCTGGCGGCCAGCCGGTCCAGGTCCTCCGCCTCGACCACGCGGTAACCGACGCGGTTCTGCACGCACCAGGCCAGCAGCGGGCGCAGCGCGTGCACCCGCGACTGCAGCAGGTACAGCTTGCGGATCGCCTGCGGCCGGCGTTCGAACACCGCCTGCACCGCGTTGAGCCCGTACAGCCGTACTTCCTCGCGGCGCGGCGGCCCCTTGCGCGGTGGGCGCGGGCCGCGGTCCCAGGGATTGCCCATCAGTCCTTCCTGGACCAGAAGCCGGCATTGCGGATGCCCAGCGCCTCCGGGTCGAACACGGGCTCGACGCCAAGCTTCTTCTGCCGCTCGTAGTCCTGCAGTGCCAGCAGCGCCGGCTTCTGCAGGATCAGGATGGCGATGATGTTGAGCCAGGCCATCAGGCCCACGCCGATGTCGCCCAGGGTCCAGGCGGTGGCGGCGTTGTGGTAGGCACCGAACACCACCATGGCGATGATGCCCAGGCGCAGCAGCAGGATCGCCAGCGGGTGCGTCTTGCGCACGCCGGCCAGGTAGGTGAGGTTGGTCTCGGCCATGTAGTAATAGGCCATGATCGTGGTGAAGGCGAAGAAGAACAGCGCCAGCGCCACGAACGCCGAGCCCCAGCCCGGCAGCACCGACTCCACCGCCGCCTGGGTGAACTGCGCGCCCTCGGAGGGTGCCACGCCCGGCACGCCGCTGACGATGGCCTGCAGCGTCTCCTTGCCGTCCTCCATCACCACGCGGAAGGTGTTGTACATGCCGGTGGACAGCAGCAGGAACGCGGTGGAGGTGCACACCAGCATGGTGTCGAAGTAGATCGCGAAGGCCTGCACGTAGCCCTGCTTGGCCGGGTGCGAGACCTCGGCGGCCGCGGCCGCGTGCGGGCCGGTGCCCTGGCCGGCCTCGTTGGCGTACACGCCGCGCTTGACGCCCCAGGCGATGGCCTGGCCGATGATCGCGCCGAACGCCGCGTGCGCGCCGAACGCGCTGGAGAAGATGTCGGCGAACATGCCCGGCACCTTGTGCGCGTTGAGGATCATCACCACGATCGCCATCAGGATGAAGGCCAGGGCCATGAACGGCACCACCAGCTCGGCGAAGGCGGCGATGCGCTTGATGCCGCCGAAGATGATCAGGCCCAGCAGGGTGGCCACGCCCAGGCCGATCCACAGCTTGAGCATGCTGGCGCCGCCGCTGGCCTCGCAGAACGCTGCGCCGCCGCCGCACAGCACGTTGCTGGCGCTGTCGGCGATGGCGTTGGCCTGCACGCCCGGCAGCAGCAGGCCGGTGGCGACCACGGTGGCCACGGCGAACGCCACCGCGTACCACTTCAGGCCCATCGCCTTCTCGATGTAGTACGCCGGGCCGCCGCGGTAGCGGCCCTCGGCGTCCTTTTCCTTGTAGATCTGGGCCAGGCTGGACTCGACGTACGAGGTCGAGGCGCCGAGGAAGCCCATCACCCACATCCAGAACACCGCGCCCGGGCCGCCGTAGGCGATGGCGGTGGCCACGCCGGCGATGTTGCCGATGCCCATGCGCCCGGCCATGGAGATGGCCAGGGCCTGGAACGAGGAGACGCCGGCGTCGGACTTCTGCCCGGTGACGGTCAGCCGGCACATCTCGGCGAATCCGCGCACCTGCATCACGCGGGTGCGGAAGGTGAACCACAGGCCGGCACCCAGGCACAGCGCGATCAGCGCATTGCTCCAGATGATGCCGTTAATCCAGGCAAGAAAAGCTTCCACGGGTCAGGGTCTCCGGCCGTCGGAACGGAAAGGGGAAGGGGCGGCGCGCGCCGCAAGGTGAAGGAAAGATAACCGCAACCCGCCCCGCCGCGCAGTGCCTTCCGGCACGGGCGCCGCTCAGGCCGGTGCGCCCTGCACGCGGCGGAACGGCACCCGCAGGGTGGTCCAGGTGCCCGCGCGCCACAGCCATTCCAGCGGTCCGTACAGGAAATGGCGGAACCACAGGTGGGCGAACGCCAGCTGCGCGGCGAACGCGGCCAGGCCCCAGAGCACGGCCTGCAGCTGGGTCATGCTGGCGTGCAGGCCCAGGCCGTAGCCGTAGAACACCGGCACGAACAGCAGCGACTGGCCCACGTACAGGCTCAGGGTCATGCGCCCGGCCGGCGCCAGCAACCGCAGCACCGGCTGCGCCGGTCCGTGGTACAGCACCAGGAAGCCGAACAGCAGCACCGCCATCACCGCCAGGTCGAACAGGCTGCCAAGCAGGCTGCCGGCCAGCGCGCGCGGCATGAACATCGCATCGCTGGCCGGCACCAGCGCCGCCAGCGGTTCGCGGGCGAAGTACAGGACCGCGGCCGCGGCCAGGGCCAGCAGCAGGCCGGCCATGCGCAGGCGCGCGAATGCCTGCGGCCGGGCGAAGAAGCCGATCCGTCCCAGCACCATGCCGGCCAGCGACAACCCCAGGATCTGGCTCAGCCGGCCGGAGCCGTGCATGAAAGCCCATTTCTGGGCGTGTCCCTCCACCACGTTGATCCGCACCGTGTCCCACAGGCTGCCGCTGGCGTACAGCGGATTGATCGCGTCGCTCCAGTAGGCCGGCGCGCGGTTGGCCCATTCCGCGCCGGCCAGCCCGGCCGCGATCTGCACCAGCATCAGCGGCTGCAGCAGCAGCACCGCCGCCAGCGCCAGCAGCACGCGGTTGGACCGGACGCGGTGGAACGGCAGCAGGAACAGGCCCATCACCGCCAGCACCTCGAGGATGTCGCCGCGGTACCACAACCCGTGCAGCAGGCCCATCGCGGCCAGCAGCAACAGCCGCCACGCGAAGCGGACGCTGAAGTCCCGGCCGCGGCGTTCCCCGGCCTGCATCAGGATGAAGAAGCTGGTGCCGAAGCACAGCGCCATCAGGGCGAAGGCCTTGCCGGCGAACACCAGCCACACCGCGTCGTGCACCGCCAGCTGGAACGGGTCGGTCACCGGCGCCAGCCAGTACAGCTCGAACAGTTCCGGCATGTGCACCATGAACAGCCCGAACAGGGCGAAGCCCCGCAGGGCATCGAGGTTCTCCAGGCGCGCGCCGCCGCTCCCTGCCATGCCGTTCCCCTCCACCGGAATCGGCCCATGGTGCATGCACCGGGGGCGGGCTGGAAGGGCCCGGGCTCAGCGCCCCGCGGCCCCGCCCCACAGCCGCGCGTACCAGTGCAGGTCGTGGAAGCGGCCGCCCTTGCGGATCCCGGCGCGGCAGGTGCCCTCGTGGCGGAAGCCGTTCTTCTCCAGCACCCGCGCCGAGGCCGGGTTGCCCTCCAGCACGAAGGCCTCCACCCGCTGCAGGCCGTACGCGGGCACCGCCGCCTGCAGGAATGCGCCGACGATCCGGGTCATGTGCCCGCGGCCCCAGTGGCGGCGCCCGAGCCAGTAGCCCAGCCGCGCCGCGTGCGCGCGTTCGCCGCCCTGCAGCAGCAGGCCGAGGCCGCCGCAGGCGCGGCCTTCCAGTTCGATCGCCCAGGCCGTGGCCAGGTCGACCACGCGCCCGGCCAGGAAGGCCTCGCCGTCGGCGCGCGTGTACGGATGCGGGAAGCGCTCGCCGAGGCCGCGCACCACCGCGGCGTCGTCGGCGTGTTCCAGCAGCGCCTCCAGGTCGTCGGCGCACCACGGGCGCAGGAGGAAGCCGTCCCCCTGCACCCGCAGCCTAGGCGCCGCGCTCATCGCCGCGCCCCCTGCGGGGCGGGGCGATGCGGCCGCGCGGCGGCCGCCATCAGCGGATCCGCGCCGGGTCCTGGGCGGCCTTGAGCGCGGCGCACAGGCGCTGCGATTCGGCCGCCTGGGCCATGCCGCGCTCGGCCCCCGGCAGTTCCGCCAGGCGCGGGCCGAAGAACGCCTCCAGGCGCTCGGCCGCCTCGACCGAGCACTGCCCGGCCACGGCCATGCCCGGCATGTAGGTGGCGGCGAACACGCCGGTGCGCGCGAGGATGCGGTCGAAGTTGGCGGTGAACCACGGCCACAGGCCCTCGCGCAGCTGCGGATCGTCCACGCCGACGCCGACCAGCCAGTACATCTCGCCGACCTTGACCACCGGATCCAGCGCCAGGTCGCGCACCCGCGCCACCTGGGCCGGATCGCGGGTGGCGGCCAGGGCATGCAGCATGGCGTTGCGCTGCACCGGATCGCCGTTGTCCGCCAGCTCGGCGATCAGCCGGCTCACCACCGGCTCGCCACGGGTGCGCACCGCCGCGCCCAGCACCTCGCCCAGCAGGTCGGGCTCGGCGGCGGCGAAGTCGAGGGCACCGCTGCCGCCACCCAGCACCTTGTCCGCCTGCTCCAGCAGGGCCGCGGTCACCTCGGGGATCTCCAGCTGCCCGCCCAGCAGCTGCACCAGGGCCGGACGCAGCTCGGTGTCGCGCGCCGACTCACCCGGCTTGCGCGCGTAGCCCAGCGCGCGCAGGCGCGGCAGGAACGCATCGCTGGCCGCCTGGCGCAGCACCTGGCGCTGCGCGTCGGTGCTGGCCAGGTTGCTCCAGATCCAGTTGAAGCGCGGGAGCAGCGCGGTGGCCACCTCCGGCGAGGCGGCCCCGGCCAGGCGGCGCATGCCCTCCAGCACGTCGTGCGCGTCGGCGTCGCCGCGGGCGAAGGCCGCGCCCAGCGCATCGGCGTAGGCCAGCTGCTCGGTATCGGCCAGCTTGGGCACCTGCGCGGCCAGGCGCGCCAGCTGCTGCGGCGGCAGGCTGAAGCGGTAGTAGCCGGTGGCGCCGGCGTTGGGCATCACCCAGCTGTCCGCGCTGGCGCCGGGCAGCGCGATCTCGCCGCTGCGTCCGCTGACCAGCCCGCAAGCAGTGCGGTCACCGCCCTTGACCCCGTAGCGCACGCACACCGGCACGCCCCACTGCTGGGCGGCGTCGCCGGCCGAACCCAGCGGCAGGTAGCGCTGCTGCTGCACGCGGAAGCGCCATTCCCTGCCCTTGCCGACCAGCTCGCCGGACAGGTACGGCACGCCCGACTGCTCGATGAAGCTGCGGAACGAGGCCTTCAGCGCCTCGCCCTTGCCGGAGGCGGCGGCGATCTCGTCGATCAGGTCGAACGCAGTGGCGTTGCCGAAGGCGTGCTTGCGCATGTACTGGCGCATCGCCTGGCGGAACACGTCCTCGCCGACGAAGGCCTCGAACATGGCCAGCACCGCCGCGCCCTTCTGGTAGGTGATGCCGTCGAACGCGGTCTCGATGTCGCCGTTGCCGGTGATCGGCTGGCGGATACGGCGGGCACTGACCAGGCTGTCGGCGGTCATCGTGCGCTGCGCGCTGGAGACCCGGTCCAGCTGCGCCTCGTATTCCGGGCGCAGGGCCATGGTGATCTTCTGCTGCAGCCAGGTGGCGTAGGCCTCGTTGAGCCACAGGTCGTCCCACCACTCCATGGTCACGATGTCGCCGGTCCACTGGTGGGCCAGCTCGTGCGCGGTGACGTTGAACGAGCCCTTGACGTTGCGCGTGGGCGAGTTGTCGTCCAGCAGCAGCAGCCAGTCGCGGAAGGTGACGAAGCCCGGGTTCTCCATCGCGCCGGCGGAGAAGTCCGGGGCCGCGACCAGGTCGAGCTTGCCGAACGGGTAGCCGTAGTCGAAGTACTCCTCCAGCCACTCGATCATCGCCGGCGACTGCTCCAGCGCCTTCTGCATGCGCCCGCCCTGGCCCCTGGCGGCGACGCCGGCCAGCGGCACCGGCTCCTTGCGCCAGCGGTTGGGTGCGATTTGCGGGCCCTCGACCACGTCCCACGGGCCCACGCCGAAGGCCACCAGGTAGGTGGGCAGCGGCAGGGTCGGGGCGAAGCGCACGGTCTTCCAGCCCTTGCCGGCCGGTTCGGTGGCGACCTCGGCGGTGTTGGCGCGGGCCACGTCCTGTTCGGGCACGGTCAGGCTCAGCTCGAACGGGGTCTTGTACGCCGGCTCGTCGAACGCCGGGAACGCCAGGCGCGCGCTGATCGGCTCCATCTGGGTGATGGCGTAGTCATCGCCCTGGTAGCCGACCTTGTACAGGCCTTCCAGCTGCTGGTTGAACGGCGCGGTGTAGCGGAACTCCAGCGCCAGCTTCTGCGCCGGCAGCTCGCTGCCGAAGTCCACCCGGGCGACCCCGGCGCGCTCGTCGGCCTGGCTCCAGCGCGCCGGGATGCGGCGGCCGTCGGCGGTGACCACCGTGGCCGATGCCACCTGCAGTTCCTTGCCATGCAGCCACACGTGGTCCGAGGCCTGGCGCAGCTCCAGTTCGATCCGCGCCGTGCCCTCGAACCGCGGCTGGCGCGGGTCGACCTTCAGGTCGATCGCGTAACGGGCCGGCACCGCCCAGTCGGGCAGGCGGGTGAGCGGGACCTCGTCGGCGGCGTGGGCGCCAAGGCAGGCCAGGGCCAACGGGGAGAGCAACAAGGGACGGAGGAACTTGCGCATCAGGACATCCAACCTGCGACGTGTGAAAGGTTGCAGGTGTACCAGTCCGGGCAATCCGGGAAAAGTGCCGCAAGGCCCCTTTCCCGGGTTTCAGCCGTGGCCGCCCACCGGCGGCGTGCGTGCTTCCAGCCGCTCCAGCTCCTGCGCCAGCGCCTCCGGCGAACGGGTGAACGGCGCCAGCAGGGCGTAGAACGCGGGCACCACGTACAGCGACAGCAGGGTCGAGAACGACACGCCGAAGATGATCACGATGCCGATCGTGGCGCGGCTGGCCGAACCCGGGCCGCCGGCCACCACCAGCGGCACCGCGCCGACCACGGTGGCGACCGAGGTCATCAGGATCGGGCGCAGGCGCACCCGCGCCGACTCGGCGATCGCGGCGGCCAC
This sequence comes from Pseudoxanthomonas sp. SGNA-20, assembly GCF_003931635.1. Classification (NCBI taxonomy): domain Bacteria; kingdom Pseudomonadati; phylum Pseudomonadota; class Gammaproteobacteria; order Lysobacterales; family Lysobacteraceae; genus Pseudoxanthomonas; species Pseudoxanthomonas sp. SGNA-20. The sequence continues at coordinate 614,965 of NZ_RRYK01000001.1, forward strand.
GGAGCGGCCCTCGTCGCGCAGCTGGTTGGCGAACTCCACGATCAGGATGCCGTTCTTGGCCGCCAGGCCGATCAGCATGACGATGCCGATCTGGCTGAACAGGTTGAGCGTGCCGCCGGTGGCCCACAGGCCGATGAGCGCGCCCAGCACCGCCAGCGGCACGGTCAGCATGATCACCAGCGGGTGCAGGAAGCTCTCGAACTGCGCCGCCAGCACCAGGTACACCACCAGCAGGGCCATGGCGAAGGTCAGCAGCACCGCGCCGCCGGCCTCCTGGTACTCGCGCGACTCGCCCTTCCAGTCGATCTGGGCGTAGTCGGGCAGTTCCTCGGCGGCGACCTGGCGGGTCCATTCCAGCGCCTCGCCCATGCTGTAGCCCGGCGCCAGGCCGGCGCTGATGGTGATCGCGCGCAGGCGGTTGAAGCGGTTGAGGCTGCCCGCCTCGGCCACCTCGCGCAGGGTGACCAGGTTGGACAGCGGCACCAGCTCGCCGCTGGCGGCGCGCACCCAGGTGCGCTCCAGGTCGGCCGGGTCCATGCGCTTGTCGCGGTCGGCCTGGAGCATGACGTCGTACTCCTCGCCGTTGTCCACGAAGGTGGTCACCTGGCGCGAGCCCATCATGGTCTCCAGGGTGCGGCCGATTTCCTGCACCGACACGCCCAGGTCGGCGGCGCGGTTGCGGTCGATCTCCACCCGCATCTGCGGCCGGGTTTCCTTGTAGTCCGAGTCCGGGTCCTGGATCCCGGGGTTGGACTCCATGCGCTGCAGGATGCGGTCGCGCCACTGCGCCAGCTCGGCGTAGTCGGGGCCGCCCAGCACCAGCTGGTAGCGCTGGCCGCGGGTGTTGACCAGGCCACCGGGCACGTTGGCGCGCACCTGCACCCCCGGCAGCGTGCCCAGCTCGCGGCGCAGCTCCGCCACCACCTCGTCGGTGCTGGCCTTGCGCTGGCGCCAGTCCTGCAGGAACACCACCACCTGGCCGGTGTGCATTTCCTCGCTGCCACCGAAGCCGCGCGGCACGCGCGAGTTGGCGCGCTGCACCGGCTGGTCCCTACCCACCCGGCGCAGGATGATCTCCTCCACCTGCTGGATCTGGGAGACGGTGTAGTCGAAGCCGGCACCCTCGGGGCCGTCGACCATCACGAAGAAGCGGCCGCGGTCCTCGGCCGGTGCCAGCTCGCTGGGCACGCGCAGGCCCAGCGCCGCCACCGCCGCCAGGCACAGGGCCATGGCCAGCAGCAGCAGCGCCAGCAGGCGCCGGCCCGGCAGCCCGACCAGGCGCGTGACCTGGCGGCCGTAGCCATCGCTGACCCGGGCCAGCACGCGCTGGGTCCAGGCGTTGAGCCCGCGCGGCGCCGCATGCGGGCGCACCAGCTTGGAGCACATCATCGGGGTCAGGGTCAGGGCGACGAAGGCCGAGATCGCCACCGCCGCCGCCAGCGCCACCGACAGCTCGCGGAACAGGCGCCCGGTATTGCCCTCCATGAAGCCCACCGGCAGGAACACCGCCACCAGCACCGCGGTGGTGGCGATCACCGCGAACGCCACCTGCGCGGTGCCGCGGCGCGCGGCCACCAGCGGCGGCTCGCCCAGGTCGGCGCGGCGCTGCACGTTCTCCAGCACCACGATGGCGTCGTCCACCACCAGGCCGATGCACAGCACCAGCGCCAGCAGGGTCAGCAGGTTGATCGAGAAGCCGAAGGCATACAGGGCAATGAATGCGGTCACCAGGCACACCGGCACGGTGACCGCCGGGATCAGCGCCGCGCGCAGGCTGCCCAGGAACAGCCAGATCACCCCGAACACCAGGACCATGGCCTCGGCCAGGGTCCAGTACACCCGCTCCACCGAGGCCTCGATGAAGATGGTGCTGTCGTAGGCCACGAAGATGTCCGTGCCTTCCGGCAGGGTCTTCTGGATCTCCTCCGCTTCGGCGCGCGCGGCGCGGGCCACGTCCAGGGCGTTGGCGGTGGAGGTGCGGACGATGCCCAGGCCGACGTTGGGCACGCCGTTGCTGCGCAGGTAGGAGCGCCGCTCCTCCGGGCCCAGCTCGACCCGGGCCACGTCGCCCAGGCGCACCACGTAGCCGTCGGCGCCCTTGCGCAACGGCAGGTTCGCGAACTGCTCCGGCGCCCGGTAGCCGCGCTCCACCCGCAGGGTGAAGTCGCGGGTGGCCGACTCGATGCGCCCGGCCGGCAGCTCCACGTTCTCCGTGCGCAGCGCCGATTCGACGTCGCCGGCGGTGATCCCGCGCGCGGCCATGGCATCGCGGTCCAGCCAGATGCGCATGGCGTAGCGCTGGGCGCCGCCCAGCTGCACCCGGGCCACGCCGTCCAGCGCCGAGAGCCGGTCGACCACGTAGCGGTCGGCGTAGTCGGTCAGCTCCATCGTGTCCATCACGGTGGAGCGCATGTTGAGCCAGATGATGACGTCGGCGTCGGCCTCGACCTTGGCGATCTCCGGCGGGTCGGCCTCGTCCGGCAGGCGGTCCATGACCCGGCTGACGCGGTCGCGCACGTCGTTGGCCGCCGCCTCGATGTCGCGGCTGAGGTTGAACTCGATGGTGACGTCGGCGCGGCCGTTGCGGCTCTGCGACTGGATGGTGCGGATGCCCTCGATGCCGGCCAGGCCGTCCTCGAGGATCTGGGTCACGCGGGTCTCGACCACCGCCGCCGAGGCGCCGGGATAGCGCACCTCGACCGAGACGATCGGCGGGTCGATGTTGGGCAGCTCGCGCAGGGTCAGGCGCATGAACGACATGCCGCCCAGCACCACCAGCAGCAGGCTCACCACCATCGCGAAGACGGGGCGGCGGATCGACAGGTCGGACAGCTTCATCGGCTCAGCCCTGGCCGCCCGCGCCGGCGCCGGCGGCATGGCCGGCGGGGGCCGCGGCCCCGCCTTCGGCCGCGGCCGGCGCGGCGGCATCGACCACCTTCACCCCCGGGCGCAGCTTGCCGGTGCCCTCGACCACGATGCGGTCGCCGGCGGCCAGGCCCTCGGCGATCTCGGCCAGCCCCTCGCGGCGCAGCCCGGTGCGCACCGGCACCTGCTCCACCACGCCCTCGCCGTCGACCCGGTACACGAACGAGTCGCGGCCCACCTGCACCACCGCCAGCTCCGGCACCACCAGCGCCTCGCGCGGCGGCTGGAACAGGCTCACGTCCAGCAGCATGCCCGGGCGCAACAGGCCTTCGGGGTTGTCGAACTCGGCGCGCACGGTCACCGCGCGGGTCTGCGGGTCGATCCGCGCGTCCACGGTCTGCACCCGGCCCTCGAAGCTGCGGCCGGGCCAGGCCGCGCCGCGGGCGCTGACCACGGCGCCCTGCGCCACCCGCGACAGCGCCGCCTCCGGGACCTGGAAGTCGACGTAGACCCGGGAGATGTCGTCCAGGGTGGCGATCACCGCGTTGGGGGTCAGCAACGCGCCGGGGCTGACCTGGCGGATGCCCAGCACGCCGGCGAACGGCGCCCGGATCTGGCGGTCGCCGATGTCCGACTGCATCTGCCGCACCCGTGCCAGGGCCGCGTCGCGGGTGGCGCGCTGGGTATCGAGGGTGGCGCGCGAGACCAGCTGCTGCGCGGCCAGGCTCTCCAGGCGGCGGAACTGCTGCTCGGCCTCGGCGGCGGCGGCCTCGGCCTCGACCAGGGCGGCGCGCTGGGCGTCCACCCGCAGGGTCACCAGGGGCTGGCCGGCGGCCACCTTCTGCCCGCTGTCGAAGTGCACCTGCTCGACGATCTCGCTGACCTTGGCGCTCAGGGTCACCGACTCGCGGGCACGCACCGTGCCCAGGCCCTGGACGGTATCGCTCCACGGCCGCGGCTGGACCACGGCGGTGGTCACCGGGATCGCGGCCCCGCCGCCGCGGGCGGCCGGCGCCTGGCGGTCGCAGCCGGCCAGTGCCAGCAGCCCGCACAGGAGCAACGCCGGGATTCGTGCCGCCATCGATCGCCTCGCTGGATTCATGCGCAAACCGCGGAGTGTAGCCAGCGGGCGTGAACGGCTGTATGTGGCTTTGGTTGGCCCCCGCCCCCGGGAACTTCCGCTATGGCTGCAGGTCCAGTGCCGCCAGCACCCGCGCGACCAGCGCCTGCGGGTCCTCGCGGTCGGCGTGCAGGTGCACCTCGGGTGCCTCCGGCGGCTCGTAGGGCGAGTCGATCCCGGTGAAGTTCGGGATCAGCCCGGCCCGGGCCTTGCGGTACAGGCCCTTGACGTCGCGCGCCTCGGCCACTTCCAGCGGCACGTCCACGAACACCTCGATGAACTCCCCCGGGGCGAAGCGCTCGCGCGCCATCCGCCGCTCGGCGCGGAACGGGGAGATGAAGCTGACCAGCACGATCAGGCCGGCGTCGGCCATCAGCCTGGCCACCTCGGCCACGCGGCGGATGTTCTCCACCCGGTCCTCGTCGGTGAAGCCGAGGTCGCGGTTGAGGCCGTGGCGGACGTTGTCGCCGTCCAGGACGAAGGTGTGGTAGCCCAGCGCATGCAGGCGCTTGTCCACCAGGTTGGCCACGGTGGACTTGCCGGCGCCGGACAGGCCGGTGAACCACAGCACCCTCGGCACCTGGCCCTTGATCCGGGCGCGGGCGGCCTTGTCCACGTCCAGGTGCTGCCAGTGCACGTTGTCGGCGCGGCGCAGGGCGAAGTCCAGGGTGCCGGCGGCGACGGTGTCGTTGTTCTGGCGGTCGATCAGGATGAAGCCGCCCAGGGTGCGGTTCTCCGCGTAAGGCGCGAAGGCGACCGGCTCCTCCAGGCTCAGGTTGCAGTAGCCGACCTCGTTGAGCTGCAGGCGCTTGGCCGCCAGGTGCTCCTGGGTGTTCACGTCCACCCGGTGCTTGATCTCGCTGATGCTGGCGGCCACGGTGCGGGTGCCGATCTTCAGCCAGTACGGCCGGCCCGGCAGCAGCGGGGCGTCGCTCATCCACAGCAGGTGGGCGGCGAACTGGTCGGCCACCGCGGGCGGGTCGCCGGCGGCGGCGATCAGGTCGCCACGGCTGACGTCGATCTCGTCGGCCAGGGTCAGGGTCACCGCCTGGCCGGCCTCGGCGCGCGGCAGCGGGCCGTCCGGGCCCAGCACCTGGGCAATGGTCGAGCGCCGCGCCGAAGGCAGCACCACCACCGGGTCGCCCGGGCGCGCCACGCCGGCAGCAATCGTGCCGGCGAAACCGCGGAAGTCCTGGTTGGGCCGGTTCACCCACTGCACCGGCAGGCGCAGGCCGGTGCGGGCCTGGCCGTCTTCGACCTCCACCGACTCCAGGTGCTCCAGCAGCGCCGGGCCGTCGTACCACGGGGTGTTGGGCGAGCGCCGCAGCAGGTTGTCGCCTTCCAGCGCCGACAGCGGGATCACCTGCACGTCGGGAATGCGCAGCTGCGCGGCAAGTTCGCGATAGCCGGAGGCGATCGCCTCGAACACGGCCTGGTCGTAGCCGACCAGGTCCATCTTGTTCACCGCCAGCACCACGTGGCGGATGCCCAGCAGCGAGACGATGTAGCTGTGGCGGCGGGTCTGCGCCAGCAGGCCCTTGCGCGCGTCCACCAGGACCACGGCCAGGTCGGCGGTGGAGGCGCCGGTGGCCATGTTGCGGGTGTACTGCTCGTGGCCGGGGCAGTCGGCGACGATGAACTTGCGCTTGTCGGTATCGAAATAGCGGTAGGCCACGTCGATGGTGATGCCCTGCTCGCGCTCGGCGGCCAGGCCATCCAGCAGCAGGGCGTAGTCGATGCGCCCGCCCTGGGTGCCGTGGCGGCGGCTGTCGGCCTCCAGTGCCGCCAGCTGGTCGTCGAACAGGCGCTTGCTCTCGTACAGCAGCCGCCCGATCAGGGTGCTCTTGCCGTCGTCGACGCTGCCGCAGGTGATGAAGCGCAGCAGCGGCTTGCTTTCGTGCTGGCGCAGATAGAGTGAAACCGCGCTATCCGCGCCGTCATTGGTGATTGGTGATTCGTGATTGGAAGAAGCAACGGCGGTGGCCTGCGCCTTCGAATCACCAATCACGAATGACGAATCACTGCTGCCCATCAAAAATACCCCTCGAGCTTCTTCTTCTCCATCGACGAGGACGGGTCGTGGTCGATCACCCGGCCCTGGCGCTCGGAGGTGGTGGCCACCAGCATCTCGGCGATGATCGCCTCCAGGCTGTCGGCTTCCGATTCGATCGCGCCGGTCAGCGGGTAGCAGCCGAGGGTGCGGAAGCGGACCTTGCGCATCCGCGGCACCTCGCCCGGCCGCAGCGGCAGGCGCTCGTCGTCGACCATGATCAGCGCGCCGTCGCGCTCGACCACCGGGCGCTCGGCGGCGAAGTACAGCGGCACCACCGGGATCTTCTCGCGGTAGATGTAGAGCCACACGTCCAGCTCGGTCCAGTTGGACAGCGGGAACACGCGCACGCTCTCGCCGCTGCGCACGCGCGCGTTGTACAGGTTCCACAGCTCCGGGCGCTGGCGCTTGGGGTCCCAGCGGTGGTGCTCGTTGCGGAACGAGAACACCCGTTCCTTGGCCCGCGACTTCTCCTCGTCGCGGCGCGCTCCGCCGATGGCAGCGTCGAACTTCCACTTCTCCAGCGCCTGCTTCAGGCCCTGGGTCTTCATCACTTCGGTGTGCACGCTGGCGCCGTGGCTGACCGGGCCGATGTCCTGGGCGATGCCCTCGGGATTGACGTGCACCCGCAGTTCCACGCCGGTCTCGGCCGCGCGGCGGTCGCGGAAGGCGATCATCTCGCGGAACTTCCAGCGCGTGTCCACGTGCAGCAGCGGGATCGGCGGGATCGCCGGGGCGAACGCCTTCAGCAGCAGGTGCAGCAGCACCGAACTGTCCTTGCCCACCGAGTACAGCAGCACCGGGTTGCGGAACTCGGCCGCCACCTCGCGCAGGATGTGGATGCTCTCCGCCTCCAGGCGGTCGAGGTGGGACAGGCGGTGGGAAAGGCTCATCTGCGACCTGGGGAATGGGGCCGCGGCAGGCGTTGCCGGGGCGCTTCGCAGTACCGGCCCGCATGGAACGGGGGGCGTGCGATGGAGCCGCAGTATCCGCACGCGGGCCCGCGCAGATGAAATAAGCGGCGAGCATAAGCCAATAACCACAAGCCGTTTCAATAGCGGGACCGGGCTTCCTACCATCGGACTCCCGTCGAGTTGCGACTGCGTCCACAAGGCCCCTGCCAATGACCGCTGCGTCCCCCGCCTTTCCGCCCGGTCCGCTCGACGAGGACCGCAAGGTCCTGCTGGCGCGGCTGGTGGAAGGCCTGGATGCGCCCGCGCTGTGGTGGCTGTCCGGCTACACCGCCGGCCTGGCCCAGGGCCACGGCGCGCCGCAACTGGCGGTGCTGCCCGGCGGCGGCGCGGCCGCGGCCCCGCAGTCCGGCCAGCGCCTGACCGTGCTCTACGGCAGCCAGACCGGCAATGCCCGGCGCGAGGCGGAGAAGCTGGCCACCGCCGCGGAAGCGGCCGGCCTGGCGGTGCGCCTGGTGCGCGCCGACGCCTACCCCACCCGCGAGCTGGCCAGCGAGCGCCTGCTGTACATCGTCATCAGCACCCAGGGCGAGGGCGATCCGCCGGACGACGCGATTGGTTTCACCGAGTTCCTTTCCGGCAAGCGCGCGCCGAAGCTGCCGGAGCTGAAGTACGCGGTGCTGGGCCTGGGCGATACCAGCTACGCCGATTTCTGCGGCATCGCGCGCAAGCTGGACGCGCGCCTGGCCGAACTGGGCGCGCAGCGCATCCACGACCTGGGCCAGGCCGACCTGGACATCGACAGCGTCGCCGCGCCCTGGCGTGAAGCGGCCCTGGCCAAGGCCGGCGAACTGCTGCGGGCCGCCGCGCCTGCGTCCGGCGCGCACCTGGCTACGGTCACCCCGCTGCGGCCGGCCGCGGCCGGCTGGTCGCACGAGCGCCCGTTCCCGGCCGAGGTGCTGGCCAACCAGCGCATCACCGGGCGCGAGTTCCGCGCGGTCGGTTTCCGCAAGTACGGGCCGGTGGAGAAGGACGTCCGCCACATCGAGCTGTCGCTGGAAGGCTCCGGCCTGGCCTACGAACCCGGCGATGCGCTGGGCATCCGCCACCGCAATCCCGAACCCCTGGTGGCCTCCGTGCTGGAGGCCGCCCGCCTGGACGGTAACGCTGCCGTCACCATCGAAGGGGAGACTCTGCCCCTGCACGAGTGGCTGGCCACCCGGCGCGAGCTGACCCGGCTGTCGCGACCGTTCCTGGCCGCGCATGCCGAGCGCTCCGGCTCCGCGTCGCTGCGACAGCTACTCGACCCGACCCAGCCTGCCGGCCTGGCGGCGCTGCTTGCGGACCACCAGCTGGTGGACGTGCTGCGTCGCTGGCCGGCGGATTGGGACCACCAGGCCCTGGTGGCCGCGCTGCGGCCACAGGCCCAACGCCTGTACTCCATCGCCTCCAGCCGCAAGCGCGTCGGCGAGGAAGCGCACCTGACCGTGGACGCGCTGCGCTACCACGCCCACGGCCACGACCACCTCGGCGCCGCCAGCGCCTTCCTGGCTGCGCTGGAGGAAGGCGCGCAGGTACCGGTGTACGTGGAGCCGAACGAGCGCTTCCGGGTCCCGGCCGATGCCAGCCGCGACATCATCATGATCGGCCCGGGCACCGGCGTGGCCCCGTTCCGCGGCTTCGTCCAGGAGCGCGCCGAGACCGGCGCCAGCGGCCGCAACTGGCTGTTCTTCGGCGCCCAGCACTTCAACACCGGTTTCCTTTACCAGGTCGAGTGGCAGGAAGCCCTGCAGCGCAAGGAACTGCATCGCCTCGACCTGGCCTTCTCCCGCGACCAGCCCGCCAAGGTCTACGTGCAGGACCGGCTCCGCGAGCGCGGCGCCGAGCTGTACGCCTGGCTGCAGGACGGCGCGCACCTGTACGTTTGCGGCGCGATCGCCATGGGCAAGGACGTGCATGCGGCGCTGCTGGACGTGGTTGCCGCGCACAACGGCGGCGACCGCGAAGCGGCGGCCGAATACCTCACCACGCTGCAAGCCGAAGGGCGCTACGCCCGCGACGTCTACTGACCCGATCCGGTTCAACGGAAACACGTCCCCCAATCCCGAATCACCAATCACCAATCACCAATCACTTTCCATGAGCCACCCCTCCGTCGAAGACATCAAGATCAACAGCCGCGGCCTGCGGGGCACGCTGCTGGAGGGACTGGCCGACCCGGTCAGCGGCTCGCTGTCGTTCGAGGACCAGCGCCTGGTCAAGTTCCACGGCACCTACCAGCAGGACGACCGCGACATCCGCGACGAGCGCCGCCGCCAGAAGCTGGAACCGGCGCACCAGTTCATGATCCGGATCCGCGCCCCGGGCGGGGTCTTCACCCCGGAGCAGTGGCTCAAGCTCGACGCCATCGCCACCCGCTTCGCCAACCACTCGCTGCGCATCACCACCCGCCAGACCTTCCAGTTCCACGGCGTGGTCAAGCGCGAGCTGAAGGCGACCATGCAGGCCATCAACGCCGCCGCGCTGGACACCATCTCCGCCTGCGGCGACGTCAACCGCAACGTGCTCGGCTGCAGCAACCCGCTGCTGTCCGGCCTGCACGCGCAGGTGCACGAGTGGGCGCAGAAGCTGTCGCTGGAGTTCCTGCCGAAGACCCGCGCCTACTACGAGATCTGGCTGGACCAGGAGAAGCTGGCCGACAGCGGGCAGGAGGAAGAGCCCCTGTACGGCAAGGCCTTCCTGCCGCGCAAGTTCAAGATGGCCGTGGCGGTGCCGCCGGTGAACGACGTGGACGTGTTCGCCAACGACTTCGGCCTGATCGCCATCGACGACGGCGCCGGCGGCCTGGCCGGCTTCAACGTCACCATCGGTGGCGGCATGGGCGCCAGCCACGGCGATCCGAAGACCTATCCGCGCCTGGGCAACGTGATCGGCTTCGTCGCCCCGGAGCAGGCGATCGACATCGCCCGCGCCGCGCTGGTGGTGCAGCGCGACCTGGGCGACCGCGTGGAGCGCAAGCACGCGCGCTTCAAGTACACCATCGACGACCACGGCCTGGACGCGATCGTCGCGCGCATGCAGGAACTTGCCGGGTTCCGCCTGCAGCCGGCGCGGCCGTTCCGCTTCGAGCACAACGGCGACCGCTTCGGCTGGATCGAGGGCGAGGACGGGCGTTGGCACCTGACCCTGTCGGTCCCGTCGGGGCGCATCGCCGACCGCCCCGGCGCGCCGCACCTGACCGGCCTGCGCGAGATCGCCAACGTGCACCGCGGCCAGTTCCGCCTGACCGCCAACCAGAACCTGATCATCGCCAACGTGCCGGCCAGCGAGCGCAAGCGGATCGACGCCCTGGTGCGCGACCACGGCCTGGACCTGGAGAACCGCGCCCCGACCGCACTGCAGCGCACGGCCATGGCCTGCGTCGCCCTGCCCACTTGCGCCCTGGCCATGGCCGAGGCCGAACGCTACCTGCCCGACTTCGCCGCCAGGCTGCAGCCGGTGCTGGAGAAGCACGGCCTGGCCGACGCGCCGATCCTGCTGCGCATCTCCGGCTGCCCCAACGGCTGCTCGCGCCCCTACCTGGGCGAGATCGCCCTGGTCGGCAAGGCCCCGGGCCGCTACAACCTGATGCTCGGCGCCGACCACCGCGGCCAGCGGCTCAACACCCTCTACCGCGAGAACATCACCGAGGCGCAGATCCTCGAGGCGCTGGAACCGCTACTGGCGCGCTATGCCGCCGAGCGCCAGCCGGAGGAGCGCTTCGGCGACTTCCTGCACCGCGCCGGGCTGGTCGCCCTGCCGTCCTATCCCACCCACGTCCAGGTCGGGCCCGCCGAAGCGGCCGTGCCCGTCCCCGCCTGAGCCATGCCGCATCCGCACCGGAGCGCCCCCCCATGAGCACCAATGCCGTTCCCGACCAAGCCGCCAACAGCGCCGATGCCAGCCCGGTGCTGGACCTCGACGCGCTGAACCCCAGGCTGGAAGCGATGGACGCCGAGGCCCGCGTGGCCTGGGCGCTCGAACACGGCCCGGCCAACCACGTGCTGTCCTCCAGCTTCGGTGCCCAGGCCGCGGTCGCCCTGCACATGCTCACCGCGCAGAAGCCGGACATCCCGGTGATCCTGGTCGACACCGGCTACCTGTTCCCGGAGACCTACCGCTTCGCCGACGAGCTGGCCGAACGGCTGAAGCTCAACCTCAAGGTGTACCGTCCGCTGATCAGCCGCGCCTGGATGGAAGCGCGCCACGGCCGCCTGTGGGAGCAGGGCGTGGAAGGCCTGGACAACTACAACCAGCTGCGCAAGGTCGAGCCCATGCGCCGCGCCCTGGACGAGCTACAGGCCGGCACCTGGTTCACCGGCCTGCGCCGCAGCCAGTCGGCCAGCCGCGCCAACACGCCGATCCTGCAGTGGCGCGGCAACCGCCTGAAGGTCAGCCCGATCGCCGACTGGAGCGACCGCGACGTGTGGCAGTACCTGAAGAAGCACGACCTGCCCTACCACCCGCTGTGGCACGAGGGCTACGTTTCCATCGGCGACTTCCACACCACCCGCCGCTGGGAGCCGGGCATGAAGGACGAGGACACCCGCTTCTTCGGCCTCAAGCGCGAGTGCGGGATCCACGAGGACATCTGAGGGTTGGCGAGCGGGCCGGAAAACCTCAGCGGTACTGCTTTTCCTCGACGAACTGCGAACCGGCCAGGCGGTTGATCTCATTCTTGTAGCCGACGCGCTCGCCATTGCGCGCGGCCACCGCGCGCGCCAGTTCGATGAATTCGGCGCCAAAGTCCTGGGCCGCTTCCTTGGCGCGCAGCGCGTCCTGCACGTCCCACATGCGCTCGTTGACGCCGCGCAGCCTGGCCTTGAGCGCGGCCAGCTCGGCCGAGCCGCCTTCCAGCGGCTGCCACAGCGGCCGCAGGCCCTCCAGCTCGCGCACCACGTTGGCGCGCTTGTCCGGGTCGGCGATGCGCTCGGCCTTGATCTCCAGGATCGTGATCTTGTCGACGAGCTCCCCGACCGAAACGGGGACCATGATGGTGTTCATGCGGCTTCTGCTGGCGGTGGGGTGGCCAGTTTACCGGAGGGCCGCAGCGGGCCGCGTGGCAGGCGCCCCGGAAAAACCTGCGGACACTGCCGCCCGGGCACGACACGGCATCCACCGGCGCCGGCGCAGACTGCCGGCGACCTGGATACCCGCGGAGGCGACATGGCACGCGAGCACGGCGGGAAAGGCATTTCCTTCACGACCGGCATCGCCCTGGGCATCGCCATCGGCGCGGCGATCGGCGTGGCGATGGACAACGTGGCGCTGGGCATCGGGCCGGGCATCGCCATCGGCATCGCCCTGTCGCTGGCCACTTCGGGCAAGCGCACCAGACCCGGGGACGAAGCCGGAACCAGCAGGAACCGCGACGACGGGAGGTCCTGATCGCCGGCCTGTGGCTGCCGGCCCTGCATCACCAGACGCCATTGCCCTGAGGGCGCGGCTCAGCTGGTGATCGTCTGGGTCAGGGATTCCCAGGTCGGCGGCGGCGGCCAGTCGGGCTCCTGGTTGCCGTCCAGCACCCGGCGCAGGTCGCGCTTGTCGATCTGCGGCGCCAGTACGTGCACCAGCTCCAGCGCGTAGTCGCGCAACACCCGCTCGCGCGGCAGCACCGCCCAGGCGATGCACTCGCTGACCTCCGGCGGCGCCGGCCAGCCGCGCAGGTCTGTATCGCCGGTGCTCACCGCCATTTCCGCCAGCAGGCCCACGCCCAGCCCGGCGCGCACGTAGGTCTTGATCAGGTCCGCGTCCAGCGCGGTCAGCGCGAGGTTCGGCTCCAGGCCCACCGAGTGGAAGGCGCGCTGCAGCGAGGATTCCGGGCGCACCGAGGATTCATAGCTGATCAGCGGGTACTTCGACAGCTCGTGGATGTCGGGCGCGCGCCCGGCGCGGTCCAGCGGATGCCCGCGCGGCACCAGCGCCAGCCGGCGCCAGCGGTACAGCGGCACCGCCACCCCGCCCTGCGGCTCGCTGCCGGCGGTGCTGACCACGGCCATGTCGGCATCGCCCTGCGACAGTAGGTCCAGGGCCACGCCTTCGGCCGACTGCTGCAGGTGCACGCTCACCTGCGGGAAGTCGCGCTTGATCCGCGCGATCGCCGGCGGCAGCACGAAGCGCGACTGGGTGTGCGTGGTGATGATGGTCAGCTGGCCCTGGTTGTCGCGGCGCTGGTTGGCGGCGTAGGCGCGGATGTTGGCGGTCTCGGCCAGGATCACCCGCGCCCGCTCCAGCACCTCGGCGCCGGCCGGGGTGATCGATTCCAGGCTGCGGCCCTTGCGCACGAACAGCAGGAAGCCCAGCTCGTCCTCCAGCTGCTTGAGCTGTTTGGACAGGCCCGGCTGGGTGGCATGCACGCGCGCCGCGGCCAGGGTGATGTTCAGCCCGGCGTCGGCAATGGCGACCAGATAGCGCAGCTGGGTGAGCGTCATGGCGCGGTACCGGCGATGGCATGGCGGGGTGTTGCGGACTGTAGGGCAATCCGCGCCCCAGCCTTATAACCCGAACGCATGAGCTTTGCCCGGCAAGTTATTTCCGCCGGTCATGAGGCGGGCGTACGGTCGGCTTCCCTTCCTGCGACCGTACAGCCGTGAGCCTGTCGCCCACCGCCGCACCGTCTTCCGGCTCCCCCCTGGAACTGGCCCCGGGCAGCGTCGCCCTGGTCGGTGCCGGGCCCGGCGATCCGGGACTGCTGACCCTGCACGCCCTGCGCGCGCTGGAAGCCGCCGAGGTGCTGCTGCACGACCGCCTGGTCGGCGCCGGGGTGCTGGCCCTGGCCAATCCGCAGGCGCTGCGGGTGGAGGTCGGCAAGTCCGCCGGCAACCACAGCATGCCGCAGGAGGAGATCCACGCCCTGATGCTGCACCACGCCCGCGCCGGCCGCCGCGTGGTCCGGCTCAAGGGCGGCGACCCCTTCGTGTTCGGGCGCGGCGGCGAGGAGCTGGAATTCCTGCGTGCGCACGGCATCCCCTACCAGGTGGTGCCGGGCATCACCGCGGCGGTCGCCTGCGCGGCCTATGCCGGCATTCCCCTGACCCACCGCGACCACGCCCAGTCCCTGCGCCTGGTCACCGCGCACTGCCGCGACTCGGCCGACACCCTGGACTGGGAGGCGCTGGCCCAGGAGCGCCAGACCCTGGCCGTGTACATGGGCGTGGCCGCGCTGGAGCAGTTGCAGCAGCGCCTGCTCGCCGCCGGGCGCGACCCGGCCACGCCGTTCGCCCTGGTGGAAAACGGTTCGCGCCCGGAGCAACGGGTGGTCGCCGGCACCCTGGCCGACCTGGCGCAGACCGCGCGCGCGCATGCGGTGTCTTCACCGGCCCTGCTGATCCTCGGCGAGGTGGCCGCGCTGGCCGCCCGCCTGCACTGGTTCGGCGCCCCGCCGCGGGGCGCGCCCGCGGCGCTGGCGCGCGCCGCCTGATTTCCATCCCGTCACGACAACGGAACTTCACATGGCCATCTACGACAGCATCCTCGACACCATCGGCCGCACTCCGGTCGTCCGCCTCAACCGCATCGCCCCGGAGGGCATCGAGCTGTACGCCAAGGTCGAGGCCTTCAACCCGGCCGGCTCGGTCAAGGACCGCCTGGCCCTGGCCATCGTGCTCGACGCCGAGGCCAAGGGACTGCTCAAGCCGGGCGACACCATCGTCGAGGCGACCTCCGGCAACACCGGCGTGGCGCTGGCGGCGGTGGCCGCGGCGCGCGGCTACAAGTTCGTGGCCACGATGGTGGAGACCTTCTCGGTCGAGCGCCGCAAGCTGATCCGCGCCTACGGCGGCAAGGTGATCCTGACCCCGGCGGCCGAGCGCGGCAGCGGCATGGTGCGCAAGGCCGAGGAGCTGGCGAAGAAGCACGGCTGGTTCCTGGCGCGCCAGTTCGAGAACCCGGCCAACCCGGCCTACCACCGCCAGACCACCGCCGCCGAGATCCTGCGCGACTTCGCCGGCCGCCGCCTCGACCACTTCGTCAGCGGCTGGGGCACCGGCGGCACCCTGACCGGCGTGGGCGAGGTGCTGCGCGTGGCCCGCCCGGAGGTGAAGATCACCGCCGCCGAGCCGGCCAACGCCTCGCTGCTGGCCGGCGGCGAGTGGAAGCCGCACAAGGTGCAGGGCTGGACCCCGGACTTCGTCCCCTCGGTGCTCAACCGCGACGTGGCCGACCGCATCCTCGGCGTGACCGACGACGAGGCCATCGCCACCGCGCGCCGCCTGGCCGCCGAGGAAGGCATCTTCGTCGGCATCTCCGCCGGCGCCACCGTGGCCGCCGCGCTGAAGGTGGCGGCCGAGGCCCCGGCCGGCTCGGTGCTGCTGGCCATGCTGCCGGATACCGGCGAACGCTACTTCTCCACCCCGCTGTTCGAGGGCGTCAACGAAGGCTCGGACGACGAGTGGCTGGAGTCGCTGGGCTGATCCGGCCGCACCGGCAGGGACGAAGAAGGGCGGCCACTGGCCGCCCTTCTTCGTCTGCCACCGCGAAGGCCGTCAGGCCTTCATCGTCCCCGTCTCCAGGTAGCGCTGGTGCCAGGACAGTGCCTCGGCCAGCAGGTGCGGGGTATGCCGGCCCTTGCTGTCGCGCAGGGCGCTGTCGTAGTAGTCCTGCAGCATCGGCCGGTAGTCCGGGTGCGCGCAGTTGTCGATGATCGCCCGCGCGCGCTGCTTGGGCGACAGCCCGCGCAGATCGGCCAGGCCCTGCTCGCTGACCAGCACCGCCACGTCGTGCTCGGTGTGGTCGACGTGGCTGACCATCGGCACGAAGGCCGAGATCGCGCCGTTCTTGGCCGTGCTCGGGCTCAGGAAGCAGGACATGAAGCCGTTGCGGGCGAAGTCGCCGGAGCCGCCGATGCCGTTGATGATGCTGGTGCCGCAGACGTGGGTGGAGTTCACGTTGCCGTAGAGGTCGGCCTCGACCATGCCGTTCATGCCGATCACGCCCAGGCGGCGCACCAGCTCGGCGTGGTTGGAGATCTCCTGCGGGCGCAGCACGATCTTCTCGCGGTACAGGTCGATGTTGCGCGCGAACTCCTCCACGCCCTCGGGACTGAGCGAGAACGAGGTGGCCGAGGCCATGTCGATCGTGCCGTTGCCGATCAGGTCGAGCATGCCGTCCTGGATCACCTCGGTGAACGCGGTCAGGCCACGGAATCCGCCGTCGTGCAGGCCGGCCAGCACCGCGTTGGCGATGTTGCCCACGCCCGACTGCAGTGGCAGCAGGTGCTCGCCCAGGCGCCCGGCGCGGATCTCGTGGCGGAAGAACTCCACCAGGTGGCCGGCGATGGCGCGGGAGACGTCGTCGATCGGGGCGAAGCGGCCGATGCGGTCCGGCGCGTCGCTCTCCACCACCGCCACGACCTTGTCCAGGTCGACCTTGAGGTAGGGCTCGCCGATGCGGTCGCCCGGGTGGGTCAGCGGGATCGGCTTGCGCTGCGGCGGCTTGGCGGTGCCGTAGTAGATGTCGTGCATTCCCTCCATGCCGCGCGGCTGGCGGTGGTTGACCTCGATGATCACCTTGTCGGCCAGGTCCAGCCAGGTCTTGTTGTTGCCCACCGAGGTCGAGGGCACCAGGCGGCCGTCGGGCAGGATCGCGGTGACCTCGACGATGGCCAGGTCGATGCGGCCGAGGAAACCGAACAGCGCATGCTGGGCGACGTGGCCCAGGTGCACGTCCATGTACTCGATCTGGCCGCCGTTGATGCGGCCACGCAGTTCCGGATCGGACTGGTACGGCAGGCGGAACTCGATGCCGCCGGCGCGCGCCAGCACGCCGTCCAGTTCCGGCGCTGTCGACGCGCCGGTGAGGATGCGGATGGCGAAGGATTCGCCGCGCTCGTGCGCCGCCTCGATGCGCGCGGCCAGCGCCTGGGGCACGGCCTTGGGATAGCCGGCGCCGGTGAAGCCACTCATGCCCACGGCCATGCCGGGCTGGATCAGGGCAGCGGCCTGCTCCGCCGACATGAGCCTGGAAGCCAGGCCGGCGTGGGCAATACGCTCGTTCATGATGCAGGGGGTCCAACGTCGGGGGGGGGAGAATCGCCCGATTCTACCGGTCCCGGGCCCCCGGCCTGCCGCCGCGGCCGCGGCGCGCCCATGCGCTTTTCGGCTAATTGCACCGCGGCCCCGGCTGTGCGCACCGGGGATTTGCGTGATGCGCGGCACGCCCCGGGCCGTGCCTGGCCGCGCGGGAGCCCGCCGCGGCGCCCCGCCTCCGGGCCGCGCCCGCCCCGGAGGGCCCTGCCATCGTGCGTTGTGCAATGCAATACCGCAGCGCGTAAAATGGCCGGATTCACCCAACCGATGGAATGGAGTCACTGATGGGCCTCGACCAGGTCAATTCCGGACGCAACCCGCCCGAGGAAATCAACGTCGTCATCGAGATCCCGAAGGACTCCGAGCCGGTCAAGTACGAGGTGGACAAGGAAAGCGGCGCGATCTTCGTCGACCGCATCCTCTCCACCCCGATGCGCTACCCGTGCAACTACGGCTACGTGCCCAACACCCTGTGCGGCGACGGCGACCCGGCCGACGTGCTGGTGGTGCTGCCGCTGCCGCTGGTCCCGGGCTCGGTGGTGCGCTGCCGCCCGGTGGGCGTGCTGAAGATGAGCGACGAGGCCGGCGGCGACGAGAAGATCCTGGCCGTGCCGGTGCCCAAGGTGTTCGCCGGCTACGCCCACGTGGAGAACATCAACCAGGTCTCCAGCCACTGGCTGGAGCGCATCGGCCACTTCTTCGAGCACTACAAGGACCTGGAGAAGGG
The DNA here is from genome assembly GCF_003931635.1 of Pseudoxanthomonas sp. SGNA-20. Taxonomy (NCBI): domain Bacteria; kingdom Pseudomonadati; phylum Pseudomonadota; class Gammaproteobacteria; order Lysobacterales; family Lysobacteraceae; genus Pseudoxanthomonas; species Pseudoxanthomonas sp. SGNA-20. The sequence continues at coordinate 632,702 of NZ_RRYK01000001.1, forward strand.
CAAGTGGGTCAAGGTCGAGGGTTGGGGCGACGCCGAGGAGGCCCGCCGCATCCTGGTCGAGTCGATGGAACGCGCCAAGGCCAAGGGCGAGGCCTGATCGCCACCGGGTGCGGCACGGCCGCACCCATCGCGCGCCGGCGGTCCGCCGGCGCCGCCGGACCGCCAAATGCGGCACACTTCCCGGCAGTGCCGTGCCCGGGGTGCCGGCAGTCCTGAAGATTCCTGCGCGGTTATCCGCTACCGTGCAGGGGCGGGCCCCGGCACGCCCTGGCTGGACGATCTTCGTGGAGGAATGAGTGCGCATCCTGTTCGTCGGTGACGACGTCGTGTTTCCTGCCGACCTCGTGGAACTGGTCGGTGACATGGGAGAGGACTGGGATGTCCACCGTTGCCCGGATGGCGGCTCGGCCATGGCCCACGTGGCCGCGGTCGAGGTCGACGTGGTCCTGGTGCCGCCGGCGCTGCCGGACATGCCGCCGGCCACCCTGCTCGGCCAGGTCCGTACCCTGAGGCCCTCCACCTCGCGCATGGCGGTGATCGAGAACTCGGCCACCCCGCCGGCGCGCATCATCGGCCTGGCCCACCGCTTCCTGCCCGCCCCCGTGGCCCCCGAGTTGCTGCTGGAATCCATCGGCAGCCTGGAGGAGCTGCGCGAGCTGGTCGACAACCCGCAGCTGCGCGACGGCATCGGCCGGGTCGAGCAGCTGCCCTCGCCGCCGCAGCTGTACCTGCGCCTGATGCACGCGCTGGAGAACGACGAGGACACCAGCGCCGCCGACATCGCCGCCCTGGTCGCGGCCGACCCGGCGATCGCGGCCAAGGTGCTGCAGCTGTGCAACTCAGCGTTCTTCTCCTCCGGGCGCACCGTGACCGACCTGCGCGCCGCGGTGACCCGGCTGGGCATCGCCACCCTGCGCGACCTGGTCCTGGCCAGCGAGGTGTTCGCCCTGCCGGCCCCGGCCGGGGTGGACCGCGCGGCGCTGCAGCAGCGCGCGCTGGTGGCCTCGCGCCTGGCCAAGCGCATGCTCCCCGAATCCAGCGCCGAGCTGGGCGCCACCGCCGCCCTGCTGGCCGACATCGGCCTGCTGCTGCCCGGCGTGCGCGACGAGCGCGAGCCGGCCGCCGCCGGCGACGCGCGCCCCGGCCATACCGAGGCCGGCGCCTACCTGCTGGGCCTGTGGGGCCTGCCGATGCCGATCATCGAGGCGGTGGCGTTCCACCGCACGCCGTCGCGCTCGTCCAGCCGCAGCTTCTGGGTCACCGGCGCCACCCACGTGGCCATGGCCCTGGCCTCCGGCGAGGAGCCGGACCTGGAGTACCTGCAGCGCTGCAACGTGCTGCCGCGCCTGGAGGAGTGGCGCGCACAGGCGGACCTGCTGCTGGACTCGGCCGCGGTCGGCGCCTGAGGCGCGGCGGCCGCGGCATGCAACCGGCGCGGGCACATCCGCCCGCGCCGCCGCGTCAGCGCGGCGCGGCCCGGTACGGGTAGCGGGCGAAGATCTGGGCCACGGCCGAGTCGATCCGCGCGTCGCGCTCGGCCGGCGTGCTGCGGCTGCTGGCCTGGCCTACCGCCACCCCGGTCCACACCAGCCGGTTTTGGCGCGCGTCCACCAGGTCCACGTTGAGCGTGCCTTCGGTGTAGCGGCGCACGCTGGTGCGCTCGCGCCAGTACGGCACCGCCACGTAGCTGCGGGCGCGGTAGCTGTAGTAGTAGTCGTAGTCCACCTCGGGGATGGTGCTGACGTCGGTGCGTTCCTGCAGGTAGGCGTTGAGGTTCACCCACAGGTCCGGGTCGCGCTCGTCGTAGACGTAGCCGCGCGCCTCCAGCTGCGCGCGTGCGGCCTGGCGGATGCGGTTGCTGGTGGGGGTGGAATAGCCGCGCGACTCGATCGCCAGCGGCGAATAGAAGGCGAAGCTGCGGTAGCGGCCGAAGTCGGCCGAAGGATCGGCCTCGCTGCTGATCCGCGGGCCGCTGGCACAGGCCGCCAGCAGCAGCATGGCCGCGGCCGCCAGCACGGCGGCGGCGCGGGGGATACGGAGGAAGCGGACCATGGCGTGCTCCTGCGTCCCCCGGGAGGGAGGACCTGGCGCCGGATGATCCGCGCCGGCCCGTGAACGCGGCGCCAGCGCGCGCCGAAAAAAAGACGGGGAGGCCTTGCGGCCTCCCCGTCCCTCCCCCTGCAGGCCTCAGAACTTCTGCGAGACGCGGAAGTACACGGTGCGCCCGTAGGCGTCGTAGAGGTGGAAGTTCCAGGGCTGGTTGTCGTAGCCGACCAGCTCCGGGTAGCGGTCGCCGGCGTTGTTCACGCCCAGGCTCAGGCTGCCGTTCCACGGCGCGTTCCAGGTCAGGTTGAGGTCGTGGGTGGTGTAGCTGCCCACGCGCACGCCCGGACCGCTGGTGATGAAGCCGTAGGGCGGGACCTCGCCCGGGTTCTGCTGGCTGCCGATGTAGTTGATGTTCCAGGCGAGGTTGAAGTCGCCGCGGCTCCAGGCGTTGCGCCAGGTGGCGCGCAGCTTCGGCTGCGTGACCCAGCCCAGCGGATCCTTGCGGGTGTCACCGTCGACCACGGTGTACTCCAGCACCCGCGCCACCTGCAGCCAGCTGTCCACGCGGCCCCAGGCGAGGTTGCCGGAGGCACGCAGGTTCAGGTCCAGGCCGCGGGTATCCAGCTTGCCCTCGTTGACGAAGGCGGTCTGGATCTCGCTGATGGAACCGTTGCTGCGGCGCTTGACCCAGGTGTGCTCCGGCAACGGCTGGCCGGCGTTGTCCAGGCCGACCAGCTCGCGGAAGGAGATCAGGCGGATGCGGTCGTCGATCTGGATCCGGTAGTAGTCCAGGGTCAGGTTGAACCAGTCCAGCGGATCCCAGGCCAGGCCGACGCTGAACTGCCGCGAGTGCTCCGACAGCAGGTCCGGGTTGCCGGTCTGGTAGGAATCGACCTGGTAGGCGACCTCCTCCTCGTTCTCCGGGCCGTCGGCGATGTTGTCGCCGTTGGCGTCGCCGCCGCACAGCACCGGCGAGAAGCCGGTGGCCACGCAGGTGCGGTAGTCGGAGATCGGCTCGGCGCTGAACGCGCGCTGGCTGTGCACGTAGGGCAGCGCCGGGGCGCGGAAGCCCTCGCCCACCGAGGCGCGCAGGGTCAGGTTGTCCAGCGGCTGCCAGCGCAGCGACAGCTTCGGCGAGACGTCGCTGCCGTAGTCGTCGTAGCGGTCGTAGCGCGCGGCCAGGGTGAAGTCGAAGTCCTGCGCCACCGGCAGGTACCACTCGGCGTAGGCCGCGCTGACCTTGCGCCGGCCGCCGGCGGTGTTGCCGGCCGAGCCGGCCACCGCGCCGGACTCCGACAGCGCGTCGTAGACGTCGGCGTAGTCCTCCCGGCGGTGCTCCACGCCCAACGCCACCGCCGAGGTGCCGCCTGCCATCTGGAACAGGTCCAGCGCCGCGCTGGCGAACATCTCGTCGACGTTGAACTTGCCCTGGCGGTTGGTGGTGACGGTGAAGCCCTTGACCACGTCCGGGTCGGCGAACGGATCGGCGACGTTGTAGCTGCCGTCGGCGGCGGCCTTCTCCGCCAGCGGGGTGACGATGTAGCCGCGGCCGATGTCGGAGGAGCTGGCGCGGCTGGTGCGCAGGCCGAAGTCCAGGGTCAGGCGCTCGCTGGCCATCCAGCTGGCGCCCAGCTGCACGTCGACGGTGTCGTTGTCGATGAAGTTGTCGCGGTTGCCGGCCGCGGCGTAGCGGTGGTAGATGAACGCGCCCAGGCCGTCGCCCTTGACCGGGTCGTTGGGGCTGCCCTCCTCCACGTACAGCACGCCCGGGGTCGGGGCGAAGCGGCCGAAGCTGCTGGCCTTGCTGTAGCTCAGCGCGGCATTGACGCTGAAGCTGGGGCTGACGTCGTACTGGCCGCGGGCGAAGAGGGCCTTGTTGCGGACCGAGGCGTCGCTGGCGGCCACGGCGTTGTAGTCGTAGGCGCAGGTGTCGCCGTTCATCCAGAAGCCGTCGCTGTTGCAGGCGAAGCCCGGCAGCGCGCCGCCGTACTCGCCTTCCTCGCCCGGCGCGTCCGGGTCCTCGATGTAGTAGTTGTTGCCGTAGCCGGAGCCGCCGCGGACGTCGCCGCCGATCTGGTCGCGGCTGAAGACGATGCCGCGCGCGTTGTACGAGGCGCCCATCAGCAGGCTGCCGCGCTCGGAGCTGGTGCCGAACAGCAGCGAGGCCTCCTCGGTGTCGCCGCCGCGCACCGCCGGGTTGCCGCGGCCGTAGCGCACCTCGCCACCCTCGAAGTCCTTGCGCAGGATGATGTTGACCACGCCGCCGATGGCGTCGGAGCCGTACAGCGCCGAGGCGCCGTCGGACAGGATCTCGATCCGTTCCACCGCCGCCAGCGGGATGGTGTTGAGGTCGGCCGCGGTGCCGGTGCTCGGCGCGTACGGCGCGCGGCGGCCGTCGACCAGCACCAGGGTGCGGTCGGCGCCGATGCCGCGCATGTCCACCTCCGACACCGCCTGGGCGCTGCTGCCCGAGCGCGGGCGGAAGCTGCCGAACGCGGCGAAGGAGCTGTCGCGCAGCAGCTCGGCCACCGAGATGTCGCCGCTGGCGTCGATCGTGGCGCGGTCGATCACGGTGACCGGGACCGCGCCCTCGATGTCGGCGCGCTTGAGGCGCGAGCCGGTGACGGTGACCCGGTCCAGGGTCTGTGCCTCGCCGGCGGGGCCTTCCTGTGCGGCGACGCCGCTGGCGGCCAGGGCGCAGGCGATGCCCAGCGGCAGCGCCGCCAGCCGCGATGCGGCGCGTGGATGGTGTTTCATGGGTGTTCTCCGGTCCGTTAGGGGTTTGCGAAAACGCAGCAAGACGTTACGGAGCCACGCGCTCATCCCGCTTGGCCGTGCATGTCGACCGGGTTTGCCAGGGCTGCCGCCACGCTCCCCCCATGGAGACGGTAGATCGACGGCGGCACGCCGAACTGCGCGCGGAACGCGCGCGAGAAGCTGCAGTTGTTCTCGAAGCCGCACGCGGCGCCGACCTCGCCCACCGCCATCCGCCCCTCCAGCAGCAGGCGCGCGGCGCGCTGCAGGCGCAGGCGCGCCGAGGCCGCCTGCGGGGTCTCCCCGTACACCGCGCGGAACGCGCGGATGAAGTACCAGACCGACATGCTGGCGCGATCGGCCATCTGCAGCGTGGTCAGGGCGCGCTCGGGGTGCCCCTCCAGGTAAAGCATCACCCGCTGCATGCGCGCGAACACCTGGCGGCGGCGGTGCAGGGTGCGGCCGGGGCAGCGCTCCACCAGCGCGCTGCAGTCGTCCTGCAGGTCGGCCAGCGCGCGCAGCAGGCGGCCGAGCAGGACCGAGGCGTCAGCCGGGTGCAGCCCGGGACGCAGCAGCCGGCGCCACAGCGACAGCACGCCGCGGCGCGCGCGCGGCGGCGCCTCGCCGCGCCCGGGATACATCGGCGCATAGGCCGACTGCTGCAGCCGCGCCTGCAGGCCGGCGGAAAGCACCAGGCCCAGCACCAGCGCGCGGCTGCCGCTGCGCACCACCGGCATCGACTCGCGGTCCAGGTAGATCCAGTGCCCGGCGCCCAGGGCGAAGCGGCCCTCCTGGCTTTCCAGCTCGGCGCTGCCGCGCACGACCAGCCAGATGCTGGCCGCGCCGGCCTGCAGCGCGAGGCCCGCGCCGCGCGCCAGGGTCGCCAGCGTGGGCCGCTCGTGCGCGCCGGGCGGCCAGTGCAGCTCCTGCAGCTGTCCGCGGTCGCCCGACAGTGTCCTGATCCTCATGGCCGTGTCTCCTTGCGGGGGAACTGGCCACCTGTTTGCCGGAGCGCCGCGCGCGTTGCAGGAAACGCCGCTGAAATCTTCCTGATATTTGTCTTTCGGCCGGCCTCGCCCTTTCGGATCAGCGGCTTGCGCCGCGCCGCAGCGAGGCCAGCGAGGCCAGGCCCACGTCCATGTCGTCCTCCAGCGGCAGCGCCAGGAAGGCACGGCGCCCGGCCTCGTCGACACTGGCCGAACCGGAGGCCACCGCGTGGGTGTGCGACAGGCAGCGCGGACGCGCCGCTCCGGCGCCGATCTCGGTCCAGCCGGTGGCGCAGCCCGGCGCCGGCGCGGTGGAGAAGATCCGCCCGCCGGCAACCAGCCATTCGCGGTACTGCTCAGGCACCGGCGCATCCATGCCGACCTGCACCACCCGCTGCAACGCCGGGTCGGCGCACCACAGCCCGCTGCGCGTGGTGCGGCTGAAGCAGACGCGGTCCTGCCGGTGGTCGTAGCGGGCCAGGGCGACGTCGTCGAGGCTGGCCAGTTCGCGCCACTCCGGCAGCTGGTACAGGACCAGCCGGGTACTGCCGCCGCTGCCGTCGACGCCGACCAGCAGCTGGTCCGGCCTGCCGGTCCAGGCGGCGAAGGCGGGCACGCCCGGCACCGGCAGCACGCGCACGGTGTCGAAGCCGACCTCGACCTGGTACAGGCGGTCGCCGCCGCTGCCGGTGGCACCGATCACCAGCAGGCGGCTGCCATCCGGCGACCACACCGGCGGGTTGCGCGGCACCGGCACGATGCCCGGCACCGCGCGCAGGGTCTGCGGGTGCTCCAGCTCGCCGATCCACAGCTGCGCGGCCAGGCTGCGGTCGGACACGAAGGCCAGGGTCGAGCCGTCGGGCGATACCGCAGGCATCAGGTCCACGCCGCTGGAGGCGAACACCGGTTCGCCCGGCTGCGTGCCGTCGCCGGCCGCCTCCAGGTCGAAGGCGTACAGGCCGCTGCGGAAGCGGTAGATGCCGAACACCATCGTCCACGCATCGGCGGCCACTTCCGGGAACACCGGGTTGCCGCGCGGGGGCGACGGCAGTTCGGTGATCGAACCGTCCGCCAGCGCCAGCCGGTACAGGCGCGCCTCCTCCTTGACCAGGCTGAAGACCAGGCCGCTGCCGTCGGGCAGCCAGTCCCAGCCGCGGATGTCGCCGCGCAGGCGGGTCAGCTGCCGCGGCGGACCGCCGGCCGCGGGCATCAGCCACAGGTCGCCCAACGAGGTGCCGCGGCGGAAACCCAGCCAGGCGCCGTCGGGCGAGAACCGCGGCAGGGTATCCAGGCCGTCGGCCGGATAGGCCAGCGCCTCCCAGCGCCCGCTGCCCAGGTCCAGGCGCCGCAGCGGCGCCGACTGCCCGCTGCTGCGGCGGCGCCCGCCCATCACCAGGGCACGGCCGTCCGGGCTCCAGTCGAAGGCGGCGTAATCCTCGCCCTCGCAGCGGCCGACTTCGCGCTCGCCGCCGCCGGCGGCCGCGACCACCATCAGCCGGCAGCCGTCGCCGCCGGTGCGCACGAAGGCGATGCGGCGCCCGTCGCGCGACCATGCCGGCAGGTCGTCGGCCTCGCCGTGGCCGGGGAAGGTCAGCTGGCGCGAACTGCCGTCGCCGGCCGGCTGCAGGTACAGCGTGCGCGGGCCGCCGGCGCGGACCGGGCGCGCGTAGGCGACCTCGCTCCCGTCCGGCGACAGCGCCGGCCCCTGCTCGGGCAGCGCGGTCGCGGCGATGGCCTGGTACTGCAGCGGCGGTGCGCCGGCCGCCACGTCGGCGGCATCGTTGGCGCGCGTGCGCGGATTCAGCAGTTGCCACGCGCCGGCGCCGAAGGCTAGCACCAGCAACAGGGACAAGGCCGGCCACCAGGACGCGATGCGCCGGCGCGGCGCGCGTGCGGGCGCGCCCGTGCCGGCGGCCGCTGCAGGCGCCTGCTCCTGTGGCGCCGGCCGCGGCTGGATCGGCGCCGGCACCGCGGGCGCCGGTGCCGCCGGCACTGCGGCCGGTTCCGGCGTGGCGGCCGGTTCGATCCAGCAGCACGGCACCACCAGGCGGTAGCCGGCCTTGGCAATGGTCTCGATGTACGGCGGCGCCTCGCCGCGGCCGCCGAACGCACGCCGCAGCTGCGCCACCGCCTGGGTGAGCACGTCGTCGGTGGGCAGGGTGTCAGGCCAGACCCGCTCCAGCAGCTGTTCGCGGCTGACCACGCGGCCGCCGGCCTCGACCAGCGCCAGCAGGACCTGCAAGGCCTTGAGCGTCAGCCGCCGCGGTTCCTCCGCGCCCGGCCGCGACACCACCCTGCGGTCGACGTCGACCTCGCACTCCCCCACGCGCAACAGCCTGCCGGCCGCTTCCGCGGCCCGTTTGCGCGCCTCGCTCTCCGCCGCACCCATGCGACTCCCATGTATCCAGTGCCCCGGGGCGCTTCGCCCCGCCGTGCCACGACCGCCGGCCGGCGCAACCGGCCTGGCGCCTGCCCCATGCAGGCGGGCGATCCGGCAATGCAGGCACACTAGCCACGGCCCCGGGCAGCGCCATGTGTCTTTGGTACGGGTGACCGAAGTCCGGTCAGCTGCCGGTCGGGAAACGGGCAGGCGCGGCGCGCCATCGCGGCAAGCGCGGCAAAGCCGCCCGGCCATCGCCGGCTAACACCCCCGGGACGGCGATGGGGACACTGGCGCACGCCGCGGTCGACGTCGTTCCGCGGCATGGCGCCAGCAGCGCCTTGCCTGGTCGCGGTGCCAGGGGGAGGGGCCGCGACCAGGCCCTTTTGCGCGCTATCCGGCGCGGTAGACCTCCGCGCCCTGCTCGCGGAACTCGGCCGCCTTGCCGGCCATGCCCGCCTCCAGCGCCGCCCGCTCGTCCAGCCCGTGCTCGGCCGCGTAGTCGCGCACGTCCTGGGTGATCTTCATCGAGCAGAAGTGGGGCCCGCACATGGAGCAGAAGTGCGCCAGCTTGTGCGCCTCCTTGGGCAGGGTCTCGTCGTGGAACTCGCGCGCCTTCTCCGGATCCAGGCCGAGGTGGAACTGGTCCTCCCAGCGGAACTCGAAGCGTGCCTTGGACAGGGCGTTGTCGCGTACCTGCGCGCCGGGATGGCCCTTGGCCAGGTCGGCCGCGTGCGCGGCGATCTTGTAGGCCATGATGCCGTCGCGCACGTCCTGGCGGTTGGGCAGGCCCAGGTGCTCCTTCGGCGTGACGTAGCAGAGCATGGCCGTGCCGTACCAGCCGATCATCGCCGCGCCGATCGCCGAGGTGATGTGGTCGTAGCCCGGGGCGATGTCGGTGGTCAGCGGCCCGAGCGTGTAGAACGGCGCCTCGCCGCACTCGCGCAGCTGCTTGTCCATGTTCTCCTTGATCAGCTGCATCGGCACGTGGCCGGGGCCCTCGATCATGGTCTGCACGTCGTGCTTCCAGGCGATCTTCGTCAGCTCGCCCAGGGTCTCCAGCTCGCCGAACTGGGCCGCGTCGTTGGCGTCGGCGATGCAGCCCGGGCGCAGGCCGTCGCCCAGGGAGAAGGCCACGTCGTAGGCCTTCATGATTTCGCAGATTTCCTCGAAGTGGGTGTAGAGGAAATTCTCCCTGTGGTGCGCCAGGCACCACTTGGCCATGATCGAGCCGCCGCGGGAAACGATGCCGGTCACGCGCCTGGCCGTGAGCGGCACGTAGCGCAACAGAACGCCGGCGTGGATGGTGAAGTAGTCCACGCCCTGCTCGGCCTGCTCGATGAGCGTGTCGCGGAAGATCTCCCAGGTCAGCTCCTCGGCGCGGCCGTCGACCTTTTCCAGTGCCTGGTAGATCGGCACCGTGCCGATCGGCACCGGCGAGTTGCGGATGATCCACTCGCGGGTCTCGTGGATGTGCTTGCCGGTGGACAGGTCCATCACCGTGTCCCCGCCCCAGCGGATCGCCCACACCATCTTCTCCACCTCCTCGGCGATGCCCGAGGACACGGCGGAGTTGCCGATGTTGGCGTTGATCTTGGTCAGGAAGTTGCGGCCGATGATCATCGGCTCGCTCTCGGGGTGGTTGATGTTGCACGGGAGGATGGCGCGGCCGCGGGCGATCTCGTCGCGCACGAACTCCGGGGTGATCACCTCGGGGATGCTGGCGCCGAAACCCTGGCCCGGATGCTGGGCACGCAGCGCCGCGTCGCGCACCGCCTCCAGGCGCTGGTTCTCGCGGATGGCGACGAACTCCATCTCCGGGGTGATGATCCCGCGCCGCGCGTAATGCATCTGGGTGACGTTGGCGCCGGCCTTCGCCCGGCGCGGCAGGCGGCGCCCGGGGAAGCGCACTGCGTCCAGCTTCGGGTCGTGCTCGCGCGCGCGGCCGAACTCGGAGGTCAGCGCCGGCAGCTCCTCGGTGTCGCCGCGTTCGGCGATCCACTGCGCGCGCAGCGGCGGCAGGCCCGCGGCCAGGTCGATCCGCGCCTCCGGGTCGGTGTACGGGCCGGAGGTGTCGTACACCGTCACCGGCGGGTTGTCCTCGCCGCCGAACACGGTGGGGGTGCGGGTCAGCGCGATCTCGCGCATCGGCACGCGGATGTCCGGGCGCGAACCTTCGACGTGGATCTTGCGCGAGCCGGGGATCGGCCGGGTGACGGAGCCGGAAAGCTGGGCGGTCTGCTGGAGCAGGGAGGCGGGGATGGCGTTCATGCGTTGTGTCCGTCCGTTCAGGGGATAACCGCACCGGGGTGCGGGACGGGACGACGGACCACGCATGCGCGGCACCGCCGCCCGAAGCGGGCGGACACAGGACGGACGGAGCCCGTCCTGCGAAGCTTCCCTACGCCGGTATCAGCCGGATCAGGTTCCAAGGGACTGTCTCAACCGCGCGCCCCAACCGGCGCCCGCGGTACCCCCGCTTCGGCGCCGATTACACCACAGACCGCGCGCGCTTGCCGCAGGCCGCCGCGACGGGCCGCCAACGGGGCCGTTGCTAGACTGTGCGCCTCCACGCCACCGGAGCCGACATGGTCTTCCGCATCTCCTTCTTGCTGATCGCGCTGCTTGCGGCGGCAGCAGGCCTGGCGCCGTCGCGCTTCGCCGCGATGGTGGACGCGCTGCTCGGGGGCATGCTCGCCAACACCGGCTGGCTCTACCTGCTGGTCGTGTTCGCCACCCTGCTGTTCATGCTGTACCTGGCCTTCGGCAGCCTGGGCGAGCTGCGCATTGGCGGCGAGGACGCCGAACCGCAGTTCGCGGTGGGCAGCTGGCTGGCGATGCTGTTCGCGGCCGGCATGGGCATCGGCCTGGTGTTCTGGGGCGCGGCCGAGCCGCTGTCGCACTATTTCAATCCGCCCGAGGCGCTGGAACCGGCGAGCATGCCGGCCGCGCGCGCGGCCATGCGCTATTCGTTCTTCCACTGGGGCCTGCACCCGTGGGCGATCTATGCCCTGGTCGGCCTGGCGATGGCCTGGTTCCAGTACAACCGGCGTGGCCGCGGCCAGCTCAGCGATCTCCTGCAGCCGGTGCTGGGCCGCCACCACCGCGGCTGGGCCGGACGCTGCGTGGACATCGCCGCGGTGGTGGCCACTGCGATCGGCGTGGCCACCACCCTGGGCTTCGGCGCGCTGCAGATCGTCGCCGGCCTGCGCACGGTGTTCGGCACGCCCACCGGTACCGGGATGCAGCTGGCGGTGATCGGCATGGCCTTCGTGCTGTACATGGTCTCCAGCCTCAGCGGGGTGGAGCGCGGCATCAAGTGGCTGTCCAGCGCCAACCTCGCGCTGGCGGGCCTGTTGCTGCTGGCGGTGCTGGCCCTGGGGCCGACCGCGTTCCTGTTCGACGTGTTCACCAATGCCCTGGGCGGCTACCTGGACAACCTGGTCGGCATGAGCCTGCGCATGTCGCCGTTCTCCGGCAGCGCCTGGGTGAGCGAGTGGACGATCTTCTACTGGGCCTGGTGGATCTCGTGGGCGCCGTTCGTGGGCACCTTCATCGCGCGCGTGTCCTACGGCCGCACCATCCGCGAGTTCGTGGTCGGCACGGTGCTGGCGCCCAGCCTGCTGGGCTTCGCCTGGTTCGCGGTGTTCGGCGGCCTGGCGCTGTGGCAGCAGCTGTTCGTGGCCGACCTGCAGCCGGTGCTGGAAAGCGGGTACGAGAACGTGCTGTTCGCCCTGTTCGGGCACCTGCCCGGCAGCACCGCCCTGAGCGCGGTGGCGGTGGCGCTGCTGGTGGTGTTCTTTGTCACCTCGGCCGATTCGGCGGTGCTGGTGCTGGCCAGCATGTCCAGCGACAAGGCCGGCGACCCGCCGCCGCTGCGGCGGATCGCCTGGGGCGTGGCGATCGCGGTGGTGGCCGCGGCCCTGCTGCTGGCCGGCGGCCTGGATGCGCTGCAGGGCCTGGTGACGATCTCGGCGCTGCCGTTCGCGCTGTTGCTGGTGCTGGTGATCCTGGCCATGCAGCGCACGCTCGCGCATGCACGCAAGGTGCGCCGCCGCCGCGCGCAGATGCTGCGCCACGCGCTGGAGCACTGGGTCTATGGGCCGCACCGCACCCGCGGCCCGGCGCCGCCGCCCTACTCCAGCGAGTAGCCGATGCGGAACCCGCCCCAGTGGCGGCCATCCACGTACACCGGCACCGACAGGTCGAACATGATCTGGCCGGTGTCGCGGCGGTAGACCTGCAGCCGGTACGGGTCGGTGTGCGCGCCCACGCTGCGGCCGACGCGGTCGCCGAAGATGCGCTTGGTGCGGTTGCCGACCAGGTCCTTCTCGCGGTCGCCGGTCAGAGGCTGGCAATAGCGCTGGTTGTGGGTGGGCACGTAGCCGTCGGGGTTGGCGCTGATCGCGAACACGATCCACGGCTCGGCGTTGGCCACCGGCTCCTGCAGCGGCGGCAGGATGCGGTCGCACAGCGCGTCGAACGGGGTGCGGTACTTGGGCGGGTCGATCCCGGGGATCTGCTTGTACTCGCGCGAGAACAGCGCCTCGGCACCGATCCGGCCCTCGGCCACCGCCGCGGCCAGGGCCATGCCGATGCGGCGCGCGCCGGCCTCGGCCAGTTCGCGCACGCGCGCATGCCTCGGCACCTGCATCGGGTCCGGCGGCAGCCGGAACAGGCCGACGCAGTCGTGCAGGGTGGCCACGCCCTGGCCCAGCGCCTCGCTCAGTTCGGCCACGTGCGCGGCGTGCTGCAGGTTGCTGTGGCCCAGTTCCACCACCTGCTCCACCGCGCGGTCGATCGCCAGCACCTCCTCGCCCTGCGAGGCGATGCGCCGCGCCACCGATTCCATCGCCGCGCCGGCGCCCTGCAGGGACTGGCCGATGCCGGCCAGCATCTCCCCGGTATGGCGCGCCGACTCGGCGCTCTCGCCCAGCGCCTCGACCGTGCCGCCGACGATGGCGCGCACGTCGCGCGCGGCACTGGCGGCGCGCTCGGCCAGGCGCCGGATCTCGCTGGCGACCACGGCGAAGCCGCGCCCGGCCTCGCCGGCATGCGCGGCCTCGATCCCGGCGTTGATCGACAGGATGTTGGTCTGGAACGCGACCGAGTCGATCACCTCGATCACCTCGCCGGCGCGCGCCGCGCGTTCCTCCACCTGGCGCATCGCCGCGGCCAGGGCGCGCGCGGCCTCGCCGCCGCGCCGCGCGTCCTCGTCGGCGCGCACCGCCGCGGCGCGCACCTGCTCCAGTTCGCCGCGCACGTCGTCCAGGTCCTGGCGCAGCCGGCTGGTGGCCGCCAGCACCTGTTCCAGGGCCTCGGCCTGGGCGCGGGTCTGCGCCGCCAGCTCGTCGTTCTCGCCGACCACCTTGGGCACGTCCGCGGCCAGCTGCACCGACAGCGCCACCGCCTGGCGCACCGCCTCGGCGAGGTTGCCGAAGCCGGCGGCCAGGCGCCGCCCGGCCTCGCTCGCGGCCTGCGCAGGCGGCAGCTGCAGGGCCAGGTCGCAGCGGGCCAGGGCCTCGTTGACCGCCGCCAGCAGCTCGCGCGGCTGTTCGGCCCCGGCCAGCCGCTGCGCCAGCGGGGCCAGCAACGGATGGGTGACCGCCCCGCCGCCGGCGGCCATGCCGGCGGCCTCGCGCAGCAGCGTGGCGGTTTCGGCGTGCGGCAGCGAGGCGATCCAGCCCTCGCCATCGGCCTGGTAGCGCAGGCGCCGCGCAGGATCGTCGCCGGGCGCGGCCCACACCCCGGCGCCATCGGCCAGGTCGCCGCGCTGCAGGCCCCATAGCGGGCCTGCGGCCGGCACCGGCAGGGCGGTGTCCTCCAGCCCCAGCAGGTCCCGGGCGGTGCGGTTGGCGGCCACGATGCGGAGCCCGTCGTCCAGGCGCAGCAATGCAACCGGCGCATCGGGCAGCGCAGGCGCGCTGGCCTGCGTGTCCTGCTGCGTCGGCGACTCGATCGTCGACATGATTCCCCTCCTCTCCCTGTCCCGGATATCGGCCGCCGAGCGCAAGGCCTGAAGGCGGAAAGCACGGCGCCGCCGGCCCGGCCTGAACCAGTTCAGGGGAGCGCGCGCAACTGGCGTGCGTGGGCGGAGACGATTTCCAGGGTCGAACGGTCGCTGTCGAACAGGGAGAACAGGCCCTGCGCTTCCTGCGGCGGGTCGCCGGTGAACGGATCGCCTTCCTTCCACATCCAGTCCGGGTTGGAGGTGCGGCCGCGGCCGCCCCAGGCCCAGAAGTTGGAACCGGCAATCGGCGCCCCGGCGCGCGCATGCTGCAGCAGGCGCGCGTACACCGCCTGGTAGAAGCGGTCGCGTGCGGCCACCGGCGCGGCCGGGTCGTAGGAACCCTTGTCGCGGTTGAGGCCGAACTCCGACAGCACGATCGGCTTGCCCAGCCTGGCCGCCATTTCCACGTGGCGGTCGATGTACTCCAGCGACGCCTGCAGCCCGGCTTCCAGCCGCGCCGCCGGGTCGTGGTGGTCGATCCAGCCCCAGTTCGACGGCCACAGGTGGAACGTCAGGTAGTCGATGTGCGGCGAGGCATGCGCGATCAGGTAGTAGTCGTCCTCGCCCAGCGAACCCATGCGGCCCTCGCTGCCGGTGCTCACCAGTTGCCTGGGCGCCAGCTGGCGGATGAAGGCGGCGGTATCGTCCAGCCAGGCGCGGTAGGCCTGGAAATTGGCCGCTCCGGCGGCGTCGCTGCCCGGGCGCGGCTCGTTGGCCAGCTGCCAGGACATCACCGTTGGATCCTCGGCGTAGGCGATGCCGTTGACGCTGTTGCGGCGGGTGACGACGGTGCGGATCGCGTCGCGGTAGGCGGCCTGCGCCTCGGGCATGGCGTAGAAGCGCGCCGAATTCTGCATGAAGCCGTTCCAGTCGCCGGTCTCGTCCGGATCGAACACCGGTTCGCCGCTGAACCAGGACACGTATTGCGACATGCCGCCGGACCACTGCCAGAAGTTGTTGAGGTACAGCACCGCCTTCATGTCGCGCTTGCGCATCTCGTCCAGCAGCACGTCCAGGCCCTCCAGCAGGCGCTGGTCGTACTCGCCGGGTGCGACCATGAAGGCCGGGCGCACGCCGCGCCTGAAGCCGCTGGCCTCGCTCATCGCCAGCACGCGCAGGTTGTCGATGCCGGCGGCCTTGAGCTGGTCCAGCTCGGCGCGCAGCCGCTCGCGGTCGCCCACCCCATCGGGGGCGCCGAGGTAGGCGCCGTACCAGAAGTTGGCACCGGCAAAGCGGTAGGGCTTGCCGTCGAGCACGAAGCCGGTCCCGTCGACGCGCACGAAACCGGACGCTGCGGCCGGCGCCGGCAGGCACTGCAGTACCGCCAAAAGCACCGCGGCGGCGAACGCGAAGCGGCGGCCTGGCCGAGGTAACGATATCCCACGCATGCACTGCCCTCCTGGCTTGGGAAGGCGCATTAGACCCGGAACGGACGCGGCAGGCATGCTGCGGCCGCACAAGGCGCGCCCGCGCCGGCACCGCCGGGCGGGCGCGTCCGAAGGCTCACCCCTCCAGCAGCTCGCGGTTGCGCACCGCGCCCTTGTCGGCGCTGGTGGCCAGCAGGGCATAGGCCTTCAGTGCGGTGCTGACCTTGCGCGCGCGCGGCTGCGCCGGGCGCCAGCCCTGCGCGTCCTGCTCGGCCCGGCGGCGCGCCAGTTCGGCCTCGTCCACCAGCAGCTGGATGCTGCGCGCGGGAATGTCGATGCGGATGCGGTCGCCGTCGCGCACCAGGCCGATGGTGCCGCCGGCCGCGGCCTCCGGCGAGGCATGGCCGATCGACAGGCCCGAGGTGCCGCCGGAGAAACGGCCGTCGGTCAGCAGCGCGCACTTCTTGCCCAGGCCCTTGGACTTCAGGTAGCTGGTCGGATAGAGCATCTCCTGCATGCCCGGGCCGCCCTTGGGCCCTTCGTAGCGGATCACCACCACCTCGCCCGCCTGCACCTCGTCACCGAGGATGCCCTTCACCGCCGCGTCCTGGCTCTCGTACACCCGCGCCGGGCCCTCGAACACCAGGATGGACTCGTCCACGCCCGCGGTCTTCACCACGCAGCCGTCGGCGGCGAGGTTGCCGTAAAGCACCGCCAGTCCGCCCTCGCTGGAGTAGGCGTGCTGCAGGTCGCGGATGCAGCCTTCGCTGCGGTCCAGGTCCAGCGACGGCCAGCGGGTGTCCTGGCTGAAGGCGACCTGGGTGGGGATCCCGGCCGGGCCGGCGCGGTAGAAGGTGTGCACGGCCTCATCGCTGGTGCGGGCCACGTCCCAGCGCTCGATCGCCTCGCCCAGGCTGGGCGCATGCACGGTCGGCACGTCGGTATGCACCAGTCCGCCGCGCGCCAGCTCGCCGAGGATGGCCATGATGCCGCCGGCGCGGTGCACGTCCTCGATGTGGTACTTCTGCGTGTTCGGCGCGACCTTGCACAGCTGCGGCACCTTGCGCGAGAGGCGGTCGATGTCGCGCAGGGTGAACGGCACCCCGGCCTCCTGCGCCGCGGCCAGCAGGTGCAGGATGGTGTTGGTCGAACCGCCCATGGCGATGTCCAGCGCCATCGCGTTCTCGAACGCCTCGAAAGTGGCGATGCCGCGCGGCAGCGCGCGCCCGTCGCCGCCGCCATACCAGCGGTGGCACAGCTCCACCGCGGTCACGCCGGCGCGCTTGAACAGGGCCTCGCGATCGGCATGGGTGGCGACCACGGTGCCGTTGCCCGGCAACGACAGGCCCAGCGCCTCGGTCAGGCAGTTCATCGAGTTGGCGGTGAACATGCCCGAGCACGAACCGCAGGTCGGGCAGGCGCTGCGCTCCACCGCCGCCACCTGTTCGTCGGTGGCGTTGGGATCGGCGGCCATCACCATCGCGTCGATCAGGTCCAGCTTGTGGTCGGCCAGGCGGGTCTTGCCCGCCTCCATCGGCCCGCCGGACACGAACACGGTGGGGATGTTGAGCCGCAGCGCGGCCATCAGCATGCCCGGGGTGATCTTGTCGCAGTTGGAGATGCACACCAGCGCGTCGGCGCAGTGCGCGTTGACCATGTACTCCACCGCGTCGGCGATCAGTTCGCGGCTGGGCAGCGAATAGAGCATGCCGTCGTGGCCCATGGCGATGCCGTCGTCGACGGCGATCGTGTTGAACTCCTTGGCCACGCCACCCACGCGCTCGATCTCGCGCGCCACCAGCTGGCCGAGGTCCTTGAGGTGGACGTGGCCGGGCACGAACTGGGTGAACGAGTTGGCGATGGCGACGATCGGCTTGTGGAAGTCGCCATCCTTCATCCCGGTGGCGCGCCACAGGGCGCGGGCACCGGCCATGTTGCGGCCGTGGGTGGAGGTGCGGGAGCGGTATTCGGGCATGGCTGTACGGGTGCTGGCGAAGGCGGGCGCGCATGCGCGGCGGGGTTGCCGGATGCGGACGGAGCGCGCGGGAGGTGCAACCGATTGTGATGCGTTTCCACGGTTGCATCTGCAACAGTAAAACGGCCACGGAAGGCGCTTGACAAGCCTGGAATCGGCGTGCTTTCCTGCGACCCATGCTGCATCGCCACACGACCACCGACGCCGACCTGCACGCAGCCGCGAACGCCGCGGTGTCGGTCCTCGTCCTCGTCCTTATTAGCTCGCCAACAGGTGCGGGACGAGCCGGCGTGTAGGCAACAGAAAGACGCCAGACCCTCAAAACCCCGCACCGGAAGGCGCGGGGTTTTTTGTTTCCACCTTGCACAAGGTTCCGTCCGGAAAGTTCTCAGCAGAAACGATCTCGTTCCGGCAAATTCCCAGGCTTCGCCTTCCCATCCACGCAACCGCACAGGACCACGCCATGACCAGCAGCACCTCCACCAAGATCGCGATCGTCGGCTACGGCAGCCAGGGCCGCGCGCACGCGCTGAACCTGCGCGATTCCGGCTTCGACGTGACCGTGGGCCTGCGCCCGGGCGGTCCGACCGAGGCCAAGGCCCAGGCGGACGGTTTCGTGGTCAAGAGCCCGGCCGAGGCGGTGAAGGACGCCGACCTGGTCGCCGTGCTGGTCCCGGACATGGTCCAGAAGAAGCTCTACGAGGAAGTCCTGCGCGACAACCTCAAGCAGGGCGCGGTGCTGCTGTTCGCCCACGGCCTGAACGTGCACTTCGGCATGATCACCCCGCGCGAGGACCTGGACGTGGTCCTGGTCGCGCCCAAGGGCCCGGGCGCCCTGGTCCGCCGCGAGTACGAGATCGGCCGCGGCGTGCCGTGCATCTATGCGGTGTACCAGGACAAGTCGGGCAAGGCCGAGGAATACGCCCTGGCCTACGCCGGCGGCCTGGGCGGCGCCCGCGCCAACCTGATCAAGACCACCTTCAAGGAAGAGACCGAGACCGACCTGTTCGGCGAGCAGGCCGTGCTGTGCGGCGGCGCCTCGTCCCTGGTGCAGGCCGGCTTCGAGACCCTGGTCGAGGCCGGCTACCAGCCGGAGATCGCCTACTACGAAGTCCTGCACGAGCTGAAGCTGATCGTCGACCTGTTCTACGAAGGCGGCATCACCCGCATGCTCGAGTTCATCTCCGAGACCGCCCAGTACGGCGACTTCGTCTCCGGCCCGCGGGTGATCGACGCCTCGGTCAAGGCGCGCATGAAGGAAGTGCTGAAGGACATCCAGGACGGCACCTTCGTGCGCAACTGGCAGGCCGAGTACGACGCCGGCCTGCCGAACTACAGGAAGTTCCAGCAGGCCGACAAGGACCATCCGATCGAGAAGGTCGGCCGCGAACTGCGCGCCAAGATGGTGTGGCTGCAGGGCAGCGCCCAGCCCGCCGAAGAACAAACCGCCAAGAAGACCGCCGCCGCATGAACGCCAACACCCCCACAGCGACGGCGGCCGGGCTGCGCAATGGCGCAGCCTGGGTCGCGCACGCGCTGGAGGCCGAGGGGGTCGACACCATCTTCGGCTATCCGGGCGGCGCGATCATGCCGTTCTACGACGCCCTGGTGGATTCGGGGCTGCGCCACATCCTGGTCCGCCACGAGCAGGGAGCGGCCCTGGCGGCCAACGGTTACGCCCGCGCCTCCGGCAAGGTCGGCGTATGCGTGGCCACCTCCGGGCCCGGCGCCTCGAACCTGGTCACCGGCATCGCCGACGCGATGCTGGATTCGGTGCCGATGGTGTGCCTGACCGGCCAGGTGCCGACGTCGCTGCTGGGGACCGACGCGTTCCAGGAGCTGGACGTGTTCGGCATGACCATGCCGATCGTCAAGCACAGCTTCCTGGTGCGCAGCGTGGACGAGCTGCCGCACGTGATGGCCGAGGCCTTCCGCATCGCCCGCGAAGGCCGCCCGGGCCCGGTCCTGGTCGACCTGCCCAAGGACGTCCAGGTCGGCGCCGCCACCCACCTGCCGGCGCACGTGCCGGCCCCGGTGCAGGCACCGCCCCCGCCGCCGGATGCGGCCCTGGCCGAGGCCATCGCTGCGATCGCCGCGGCCGAAAAGCCGGTGATCTACGGCGGTGGCGGCATCGGCATCTGCGATGCGGTGGACGAGTTCCGCCAGTTCGTCGAGGCCACCGGCATCCCGACCGTGCTGACCCTGCGCGGCCTGGGCGCCCTGCCCGGCAACCACCCGCAGTTCCTGGGCATGCTGGGCATGCACGGCACCCGCGCCGCCAACATCGCGGTGCAGGAGTGCGACCTGCTGGTGGTGGTTGGCGCCCGCTTCGACGACCGCGCCACCGGCAAGCTGTCCGAGTTCGCGCCGTTCGCGCGGGTGGTCCACCTGGACGCGGATGCCTACGAGATCTCCAAGCTGCGCACCGCCGACATCGCCCTGCCCGGCGACCTGGCCGCGGGCCTGCGCGCCCTGGCCGCGGCGCGCAGCACCGCCGGCGAATGGCGCCAGCGCTGCACCGCCCTGCGCGAGAAACATGCCCCGCGCTACGACGCACCCGGCACCGACATCTACGCCCCGGCGCTGCTGAAGCGGGTCAGCGAACTGTGCCCGGACGCGATCATCACCGCCGACGTGGGCCAGCACCAGATGTGGGTGGCGCAGCACTGCCGCTTCAGCCATCCGCGCAACCACCTGACCTCCGGCGCGCTGGGCACCATGGGCTTCGGCCTGCCGGCGGCGATGGGCGCGCAGTTCGCCTTCCCCGACCGCCCGGTGGTCCTGGTCAACGGCGACGGCGGCTTCATGATGAACGTGCAGGAGCTGGTCACCATCGCCCGCTGCAAGCTGCCGGTGAAGATCATCCTGCTGGACAACAGCGCCCTGGGCATGGTCCGGCAGTGGCAGGAACTGTTCTTCGACAAGCGCTACAGCGAGATCGACCTGTCCGACAACCCGGACTTCGCCGCCCTGGCCCAGGTGTGCGGCATCCCGGCCTCGCGCATCGAGCAGCGCTCGCAGATCGAGGACGCACTGGCGGCGCTGCTGTCGGCGCCCGGCCCGGGCCTGCTGCACGTGAAGATCGACGCCAGGGCCAACGTCTGGCCGCTGGTCCCCGCCGGGCAGGCCAACAGCCACATGCTGGACGCCAACCCCAACGAACAGAAGGCAGAGTCAGCTCATGCACTACCGGCTTGACCTGGTGCTGAAGCCCGTGGAGGGCGCGCTGGTGCGCGTGATCGGCATGACCGAGCGCCGCGGCTTCGCGCCGCGCGCGATCCAGGGCTTCCCCGACGCCGCCGACGGGCGCTGGCGCCTGCAGATGGTGGTCAACAGCGGCGGGCGCACGGCCGAGACCCTGCGCCGCCAGCTGCAGAAGGTGTACGACTGCGAATCGGTGCAGATCTCGCCGGTCGACGGCCCGCTGCCCGGCGAAGCCGGCGCCGGCCACGGAGGCGCGCCATGAACGCGCGCGCAGCCGCCCGTTCCGCCGTCGCCCCCGTGGAGGCGACGGTGCGGAGGTGCCTTCTCGGAAATCGCACGGAGCGCCGCGGCGATGCCTGATACCGGCCGCACCAGCGCAGGAGAAGCGGACGTCGGCGACGTCGGCGTGGCCGACGTACTGGCCGCGCAGTCGCGCCTGCGCCGGTTCCTGCCGGTGACGCCGATGCACCACGCCGAGCGCTTCGGGGTGATGCTCAAGCTGGAGAACCTGCAGCGCACCGGCTCCTACAAGGTGCGCGGCGCGCTCAACGCGATGCTGGCCGCGCGCGAGCGCGGCGACGACCGCCCGGTGATCTGCGCCTCCGCCGGCAACCACGCCCAGGGCGTGGCCTGGGCCGCCTACCGCCTTGGCGTGCAGGCGATCACGGTGATGCCGCACGGCGCGCCGCAGACCAAGATCGCCGGCGTCACCCACTGGGGCGCCACCGTGCGCCAGCACGGCGACAGCTACGACGAGGCCTACGCCTTCGCCCGGCAGCTGGCCGAGCAGTACGGCTACCGCTTCCTGTCCGCGTTCGACGACCCGGACGTGATCGCCGGCCAGGGCACGATCGGGATCGAGATCGCGCCGCACGCCCCGGACGTGGTGATCGTGCCGATCGGCGGCGGCGGGCTGGCCTCCGGCGTGGCCCTGGCGCTGAAGTCGCAGGGCGTGCGCGTGGTCGGCGCCCAGGTCGAGGGCGTGGATTCCATGGCCCGCGCGATCCGCGGCGACCTGCGCGAGATCGACCCCGCCAGGTCGCTGGCCGACGGCGTCCGGGTGAAGGTGCCCGGGTTCCTGACCCGGCGCCTGTGCGCGCGCCTGCTGGACGACGTGGTGATCGTGCGCGAGGCCGAACTGCGCGAGACCCTGGTCCGGCTGGCGCTGGAAGAGAACCTGATCGCCGAGGGCGCCGGTGCCCTGGCCCTGGCCGCCGGCCGCCGCGTGGCCGGGCGTCGCAAGTGCGCCGTGGTCTCCGGCGGCAACATCGACGCGGCCACCCTCGCCCAGCTGCTGTCCGAGGTCCGCCCGCGGCCGCCGCGCAAGCCGCGCCGGCGCAGCCGCGGCCCGGAACCGGCCGCCGCCGCGGGGGATGGTGCGGCGCGCAAACCGATCCCCGTGGCAAAGCGCCGCCCAGCCGCTAACCTGTCCCCCACCACCACCGTTTCCGTCCCAATGGCGCCCATCGCGCCGCAGCCCGTCGAAGAGGAGTTCACCTGGTGAACGCGCAACAGTCCCAAGCCCAAACCCAGGTCTCCCAGGCCCGCATCCGGGTGTTCGATACCACCCTGCGCGACGGCGAGCAGTCCCCCGGCTGCAGCATGACCCCGCCGCAGAAGCTGGTCATGGCCCGCGCACTGGCCGAACTGGGTGCGGACGTGATCGAGACCGGCTTCCCGGCCAGCTCGCAGTCCGACCGCGAGGCCATGGCCCTGATCGGCCGCGAGATCCGCGAGCCGGTGCTGGCCGTGCTCTCGCGCTGCCTGCAGGCGGACATCGACACCTCCCTGCGCGCGCTGGAGGCCGCCGCGCGCCCGCGCCTGCACGTGTTCCTGTCCACCAGCCCGCTGCACCGCGAGCACAAGCTGCGCATGAGCCGCCAGCAGGTGCTGGACCGGGTGGTCGAGAGCATCCGCTACGCCAAGGGCCACATCGACGACATCGAGTTCTCCACCGAGGACGGCACCCGCACCGAGGAGGACTTCCTGCACGAGGTCGTGGCCGCGGCGATCGAGGCCGGCGCCACCACCATCAACATCCCCGACACGGTCGGCTTCACCACCCCGGAGGAGATCCGCGGCATCTTCCAGCGCCTGATCGCGCAGGTGCCGGGCGCTGACAAGGTCATCTTCAGCGCGCACTGCCACAACGACCTGGGCCTGGCCGTGGCCAACACCCTGGCCGCGATCGAGGGCGGCGCGCGCCAGGTCGAGTGCACCGTCAATGGCATCGGCGAGCGCGCCGGCAATTGCGCGCTGGAGGAGATCGTGATGGCGCTGAAGGTGCGCAACGCGTTCTTCGAGGCCGACACCGGCATCGACACCCGCCGCCTGGTGCCGACCTCGCAGCTGCTGCAGCGCCTGATCGGCATGCCGGTCCAGCGCAACAAGGCGGTGGTCGGCAGCAATGCCTTCGCCCACGAGTCGGGCATCCACCAGCACGGCATGCTGCGCCACCGCGGCACCTACGAGATCATGCGCCCGCAGGACGTGGGCTGGCCGGACACCCAGATGGTGCTGGGCCGCCACAGCGGCCGCGCCGCGGTCGAGCAGCGCCTGCGCGCGCTGGGCTACTACCTGGAGGAGACGGAGCTGGACCTGGTGTTCGCCGACTTCAAGGCGCTGTGCGAGCAGCAGCGCGTGGTCACCGACGCCGACCTGCAGGCGCTGATGCAGGACACCGGCGACGGCGAGGGCTACCGCCTGGCCTCGATGACGGTCAGCGACGCCGGCCAGCGCGCCAGCGCCACCGTCGAGCTGTCCGACCCGGATGGCCGCCGCGTGGCCGAGACCGCCGAGGGCGACGGCCCGGTGGACGCGCTGTTCGCCGCGCTGTCGGCCGCCACCGGCGTGCAGCTGAGCCTGGAGAGCTACCAGGTGCACAGCGTCGGCCTGGGCACCGATGCCCGCGGCGAAGCCAGCCTCAGCGTGCGCCACGGCGAGGACGAATACGAAGGCACCGGCACCAGCCGCGACATCATCGAGGCCAGCGCGCTGGCCTGGCTGGACGTGGCCAACCGCCTGCTGCGCCAGCGCCGTGCCGCGGGGAACAGCGAGCAGCTGGCCACCGCCTGAACCGATGCAGACCCGGCCGGCCGCCGGTGGGGAGCCGGCGGCCGGCCTCCATTCCACAGACCGCCGACCGGCGCTCCCCGTTCCGGTCGCCGAGGAACGTTCCATGCCCATCCCCGAAAGCAACCCGGCCGCCGCGCTGAGCTTCGACGCTGCCGTCAACCGTGCCCTGGCGCGCCGCCGCGCCGACATCCCGCTGCCGCCGCGCCCCGACGCGTCCGAGTGGGACGGCCCGGTGCGCCCGCAGGCAGCCGCGGCCGGGCCCGCCCGCGATCCGGCGCCCGCGCCGGCCGAAGCCGAAACCGAAGCCGCCGGCTGAGCCGCGCCCGGCCACGCGCATCCCACCTTCCCCGTTGCGAGGCACCCCCATGCACGCGAACATCGTCGTACTGCCCGGCGACGGCATCGGCCCGGAGATCGTCTCCGCCACCCTGCCGGTGCTGGAGGCGGTCGCCGCCCGCCATGGCCACAGCTTCTCCTTCCAGGAGCACGA
Source organism: Pseudoxanthomonas sp. SGNA-20 (assembly GCF_003931635.1). Taxonomy (NCBI): domain Bacteria; kingdom Pseudomonadati; phylum Pseudomonadota; class Gammaproteobacteria; order Lysobacterales; family Lysobacteraceae; genus Pseudoxanthomonas; species Pseudoxanthomonas sp. SGNA-20. The sequence goes on from NZ_RRYK01000001.1 coordinate 656,989, forward strand.
CATCGGCGGCATCGCCATCGACCGCCACGGCGAACCGCTGCCGGCATCCACCCTGGAGGCGGCGAAGAACGCCGACGCGGTCCTGCTCGGCGCGGTCGGCGGCCCGAAGTGGTCCGATCCCAACGCCAAGGTGCGGCCGGAGCAGGGCCTGCTGGCGATCCGCAAGGGCCTGGGCCTGTTCGCCAACCTGCGCCCGGTGCGCCCGCACGCGGCGGCGCTGGGCGCCTCGCCGATCAAGTCCGAACTGCTGGAAGGCGTGGACATCGTGGTGGTGCGCGAGCTGACCGGCGGCATCTACTTCGGCGACAAGACCCGCAGCGCCACCGACGCCAGCGACCTGTGCCGCTACACCGTGGCCGAGATCGAGCGCGTGGTGCGCAGCGCAGCGGCGCTGGCGCGCAGCCGCCGCGGCCACCTCACCTCGGTGGACAAGGCCAACGTGCTGGAGACCTCGCGCCTGTGGCGCGACGTGGCCGCGCGCGTGGTGCGGGAGGAGTTCCCGGACGTGACCCTGGAGCACCAGCTGGTCGACTCCATGGCCATGCACCTGCTGTCGCGGCCGCGCGCCTACGACGTGATCGTCACCGAGAACATGTTCGGCGACATCCTCACCGACGAGGCCTCGATGCTGGCCGGCTCGCTGGGCCTGCTGGCTTCGGCGTCGCTGGGCGACGGGAAGGCCGGGATCTATGAACCGATCCACGGCTCGGCGCCGGACATCGCGGGCAAGGGCATCGCCAATCCCTACGCCACCATCCTCAGCGCGGCCATGCTGCTGCGCCACTCGCTGGGCCTGGAGGCCGAGGCCGCCGCGGTGGAGGCGGCGGTGTCGTCCGCGCTGGACGACCGCGTGTTCACCGCGGACCTCGCGCCGGCGGGCCAGGCCGTCGACACCACCCGGGCCGCGCAGGCCGTGATCGAGCGCCTGCGCTGAGCAGCCGCCCCAGGCAAAGGAGACAAGCCATGCCAGGTTCCAGGGAAGAGTTCCTCGAGCGGGTACAGCGCCGCGATCCGGGCCAGCCGGAATTCCTGCAGGCGGTCAAGGAAGTCACCGCCAGCCTGTGGCCGTTCCTCGAGCGCAACCCGCAGTACGCGCGCGACGGCCTGCTGGAACGGCTGGTCGAGCCGGAGCGGGTGATCCAGTTCCGCGTGTCCTGGGTCGACGACCGGGGCCAGGTGCAGGTCAACCGTGCCTGGCGCGTGCAGCACAGTTCGGCGATCGGCCCGTACAAGGGCGGCATGCGCTTCCATCCCACGGTGAACCTGTCGATCCTGAAGTTCCTGGCCTTCGAGCAGACCTTCAAGAACGCGCTCACCACCCTGCCCATGGGCGGCGGCAAGGGCGGCTCGGACTTCGACCCCAAGGGCAAGAGCGACGGCGAGGTGATGCGCTTCTGCCAGGCGCTGATGCTGGAGCTCTACCGGCACCTGGGCCCGGACACCGACGTGCCGGCCGGCGACATCGGCGTTGGCGCGCGCGAGGTCGGCTACATGGCCGGCATGATGAAGAAGCTGTCCAACCAGGCCGGCTGCGTGTTCACCGGCAAGGGCCTGGCCTACGGCGGCAGCCTGATGCGCCCGGAGGCCACCGGCTACGGCACCGTCTACTTCGTCGAGCAGATGCTGCACCACGCCCACCGCGAGACCCAGGGCGCGCGGGTGCTGGTCTCCGGCTCGGGCAACGTCGCCCAGTACGCGGCGGTGAAGGCCACCGACCTGGGCGGCAAGGTGCTGACCTTCAGCGATTCCGGCGGCACGCTCTACGCGCGCGACGGCTTCGACATGGAGGCGATCGAGGCGGTGATGGATCTGAAGAACGTGCGCCGGGGACGCCTGGCGGAACTGGACGGGGACCGGCGCTTCGAATACCTGCCCGGCAAGCGCCCCTGGCACATCCCGGCCGAGATCGCCCTGCCCTGCGCCACCCAGAACGAGCTGGACGGCGAGGACGCGCGCACCCTGGTGAAGAACGGCGTCATCTGCGTGGCCGAGGGCGCGAACATGCCCTCGACCCTGGAGGCGGTGGACGTGTTCCTGGAGTCCGGCACCCTGTACGCGCCGGGCAAGGCCTCAAACGCCGGCGGCGTGGCCACCTCGGGCCTGGAGATGAGCCAGAACGCGCTGCGCCTGTCCTGGCACCACGCCGAGGTGGACGAGCGCCTGCACGCGATCATGAAGGACATCCACGGCAACTGCGTGCGCCACGGCAAGCGCAAGGACGGCACGGTCAACTACGTGGACGGCGCCAACATCAGCGGCTTCGTGAAGGTGGCCGACGCGATGCTGGCGCAGGGCGTGTACTGAGGCGCCCGCGGCGCGGGCGCCGCCCCGCCGCGGAAGGTCTGCACGCCGCATCGCGCCAGCGCGGCGCGGCGTGGCGGCCACCAGGGCCCATGCCTGGCGCCGCCCTTGCCGGCTTCCGTCGGCGTTTCCGCCGCTTCGTCGCATCGCCCCTGCTGCGCGCGCGGGGCGCGTGCCAGGCTCCCGGCACCCTTGCCGCCGGAGACCTGCCATGCGCCTGCCCTTGCTCGCCACGCTCCTGCTCCTCCTGCTTCCCGCCACCGTGCCGGCGAAGCCGCCGGCCTGGCGGCTGGAACCCGCCGCGGACCACGGCATCGATCCGGCCGCGCTGGCCGGGATGGAACGTGCCATCGCGGCCGGCGAGTTCGGCCAGGTCACCAGCGTGCTGGTCGCCCGCGACGGCGTGCTGGTCTACGAGCGCTATTTCGACGAGGGTGGCGCGGAGGCGCGCCGCGACACGCGCTCGGCGACCAAGACCGTCGCCGGCATGTTGGCCGGCATCGCCCAGGCCGAGGGCCGGATGCGGGCCGACGCGCCGGTGCTGCCGCTGCTGCGGCGCCCGCCTCCGGCCAATCCGGATCCACGCAAGGACGCGATCACCGCGGTCGACCTGATGACCATGTCCTCGCTGCTGGAGTGCGACGACTGGAACCAGTGGTCGCGCGGCAACGAGGAACGCATGTACCTGGTCGAGGACTGGGTCGGGTTCTACCTGGACCTGCCGATCCAGGGCTTCCCGGCGTGGATGGAGCGGCCGGAAGACTCGCCATACGGACGCAGCTTCCGCTACTGCACCGCCGGCGTGACCACGCTCGGCGCCGCGATCCAGGCCGCCGTCGGCCGCCCCCTGCAGGACTATGCCCGCGCCAGGCTGTTCGACCCGCTGGGCATCGAGGCGCCGGCCTGGCAGTTCTCGCCGCTGGGCCTGGCCCAGGCCGGCGGCGGCCTTGCCCTGCGCAGCCGCGACCTGCTCGCGCTGGGCGAGCTGTACCGCCGCGGCGGCGAATGGAACGGCCGCCAGCTGGTGCCGGCGGCATGGGTGGCCGAATCCACCCGGCCGCATGCGCGCATCGAGGACGGCATCGACTACTGCTACCTGTGGTGGCTGCACCACGACACCAGCGAGGGCCGCACGTTCGATTCGTTCGCGATGAACGGCACCGGCGGCAACACGGTGCGGGTGTTCCCCGCGCAGCGCCTGGTCGTGGTCGTCACCACGACCAACTACGGCAAGCCCGACGCGCCGCGACTGACCTTCCGCCTGCTGACCGGCAAGCTGCTGCCGGCGGTCAGGTGACCGCCCACGGCCGCGGGAGCGCGGCGCGGGCAAGCCGCGCCGCATCCTGGATCAGGCGGCGCCGAACAGCCAGGGCTGGGCGGCGCGGTGGCGTGCCTCGAAGGCGGCGATCGCGTCCTTCTCCTGCAGGGTCAGGCCGATATCGTCCAGGCCGTTGAGCAGGCAGTGCTTGCGGAAGGCGTCCACCTCGAAGCGGTGCTGCACGCCATCGGGGCGGGTGACCGTCTGCGCCGCCAGGTCCACGGTCAGGGTGTAGCCCTCGCGGGCTTCGCACTGGCGGAACAGCTCGTCGACCTCGGCGTCGGACAGCACGATCGGCAGCAGGCCGTTCTTGAAGCTGTTGTTGTAGAAGATGTCGGCGAAGCTGGGCGCGATGATCGCGCGGAAGCCATACTCGTCCAGCGCCCACGGCGCGTGCTCGCGCGAGGAGCCGCAGCCGAAGTTCTCGCGCGCCAGCAGCACGCTGGCGCCCTGGTAGCGCGGGAAGTTGAGCACGAAGTCCGGGTTGATCGGCCGCGTGCTGCAGTCCTGCCCCGGCTGGCCCACGTCCAGGTAGCGCCACTCGTCGAACAGGTTCGGGCCGAAGCCGGTGCGCTTGATCGACTTGAGGAACTGCTTGGGGATGATCTGGTCGGTGTCGACGTTGGCGCGGTCCAGCGGGGCGACCAGGCCGGTGTGGGTGGTGAAGGCTTTCATTGGCGGTTTCCTCAGGCCTGGACCAGTTCGCGCACATCGACGAAGTGGCCGGCCACCGCGGCGGCGGCGGCCATCGCCGGGCTCACCAGGTGGGTGCGGCCACCGGCGCCCTGGCGGCCCTCGAAGTTGCGGTTGGAGGTGGAGGCGCAGTGCTCGCCGGCGCCCAGCCTGTCGGGATTCATCGCCAGGCACATCGAGCAGCCCGGCTCGCGCCACTCGAAGCCAGCCTCGATGAACACCTTGTCCAGGCCCTCGGCCTCGGCCTGGGCCTTGACCAGGCCCGAGCCCGGCACCACCAGCGCCTGCTTGATCGTCGGCGCCACCTTGCGCCCGCGCGCCACCGCGGCGGCCGCGCGCAGGTCCTCGATCCGCGAGTTGGTGCACGAACCGATGAACACGCGGTCCAGCCGGATCGAGGTGATCGGCTGGTTGGGTTGCAGGCCCATGTACTTCAGGGCGCGCACGATCGAATCGCGCTTCACCGGATCGGGTTCGCGTTCCGGATCCGGCACCGTCGCGTCCACCGGCACCACCATCTCCGGCGAGGTGCCCCAGCTGACCTGCGGCTTGATGTCCTCGGCGCGCAGCTCGACCACGGTGTCGAAGTGCGCGTCCGGGTCGGAGACCAGGGTACGCCACAACGCCACCGCCGCGTCCCACTGCCCGCCCCTGGGCGCGAACGGGCGGCCCTTCACGTATTCGATGGTCTTCTCGTCCACCGCGACCATGCCCACCCGCGCGCCGGCCTCGATGGCCATGTTGCAGATGGTCATGCGGCCTTCCATCGACAGTTCGCGGATCGCGCTGCCGGCGAACTCCAGGGCGTGGCCGTTGCCGCCGGCGGTGCCGATCCGGCCGATCACCGCCAGCACGATGTCCTTGGCGGTCACGCCCGGGCCCAGCTTGCCTTCGACCCGGACCTGCATGTTCTTCATCTTCTTGGCCACCAGGCACTGGGTGGCCAGCACGTGCTCGACCTCGGAGGTGCCGATGCCGTGCGCCAATGCTCCAAAAGCACCATGCGTGGAGGTGTGCGAGTCGCCGCAGACCACGGTCATGCCCGGCAGGGTCGCGCCCTGCTCCGGACCGACCACGTGGACGATGCCCTGGCGGGCATCGTCCATGCGGAACTCGAGGATGCCGAAATCGGCGCAGTTCTCGTCCAGGGTCTGCACCTGCAGCCGCGACACCGGGTCGGCGATGGCCTGCAGGCCGCCGGCGCGCTCGGCCCGGGTGGTGGGCACGTTGTGGTCGGGCGTGGCGATGTTGGCGTCCACCCGCCACGGCTTGCGGCCGGCGAGGCGGAGCCCCTCGAACGCCTGCGGCGAGGTCACCTCGTGCAGGATGTGGCGGTCGATGTAGATCAGCGAGGAGCCGTCGTCGCGGCGGCTTACCTCGTGCATTTCCCACAGCTTGTCGTAAAGGGTCTTGCCGGCCATTCCCTCTGTTCCTCTGGCGGTGGCGGGCGCGCGGCCCGCCGGGCTTGGGGAAATCCTGCCGCCTTGCCATCGATAACTCAAATGCATATTTTTCATCCGGTAGATTCCTGCCAGGAATCAATCCGGAGCCGCGATGGACTGGGGCAGCCTGTCGGCATTCGTCGCCGTCGCCGAGCGCGGCGGCTTTTCCGCCGCCGCCGAGCAGCTGCACCTGACCCAGCCTGCAGTAAGCAAGCGCATCGCCCAGCTGGAGCAGGACCTGGAGGTGCGCCTGTTCGACCGCCTCGGCCGCCAGGTGGTGCTGACCGAGGCCGGGCGCCTGCTGCTGCCGCGGGCGCGGCAGATGCTGGCCGAGGCCGATGCGGCGCGGCGCGCGTTGCAGGACCTGGGCCAGGACATCGGCGGCCGCCTGAGCCTGGCCACCAGCCACCACGTCGGCCTGCACCGGCTGCCGGCCCTGCTGCGCCGCTTTACCGCGCTGCACCCGCGGGTGGCGCTGGACATCCGCTTCATGGATTCGGAGCAGGCCTATGCCCAGGTGCTGGGCGGCGACGTGGAGCTGGCGGTGACCACGCTGGGGCCGACCGAGGCACCGCTGCTGGCGACGCCGGTATGGGACGACCCGCTGCGCTTCGTGGTGGCGCCGGACCATCCGCTGGCGCGGATGGCGAAGGTGGGCCTGGCCGACATCGCCGCGCATCCGGCGGTCCTGCCGGATCCGGGCACCTTCACCCACCGCATCGTCGCCCAGGCCTTTGCCCGCCGCGGCCTGTCGCTGCAGCTGCGCCTGACCACCAATTACATGGAGACCATCAAGATGCTGGTCTCGGTGGGCCTGGCCTGGGGCGCGCTGCCGCTGACCATGCTCGACGCGCAGGTGCAGGTGCTGCCGGTCCAGGGCGTGCAGCTTTCACGGCAACTCGGGTATGTCGTGCATGGCGGCCGCACGCTGTCGCGGGCGGCGCAGGCGTTCATCGCGCTGCTGCGTGGGGATTCGTGATTGGTGATTGGTGATTGGTGATTGGCCGGGACGATGGCGCTGGCCGACGGGTAAGCGAAGCGCACCCGGGTTCCCCTCTTCCGAGGGGAGTGGGGCTTCGTGCGGGTGTGCCCGGGGCGTAGCCGAAGCAGCGGCATTGCTCCGGCTACACCGTCCCGCCGTCAGGCTGTTGCCTCTTCCGGCCTGACCCGGAACCAGGCCGCGTACAGCGCCGGCAGGAACAGCAGGGTCAGCGCGGTGGCCACGATCAGGCCGCCCATGATCGCCACCGCCATCGAGCCGTAGAACGCGCTGCGCGACAGCGGGATCATCGCCAGCACCGCGGTGAGCGCGGTCAGCACGATCGGGCGGAAGCGGCGCACCGTGGCGTCGACGATCGCGTGCCAGCGGTCGTGGCCGGCGGCGATGTCCTGCTCGATCTGGTCGACCAGGATCACCGAGTTGCGCATCACCATGCCGGCCAGCGCGATCGTGCCGAGCAGGGCCACGAAGCCGAACGGCATGCGGAACAGCAGCAGGAACCAGGTGGCGCCGATCAGGCCCAGCGGCGCGGTCACCAGCACCATCAGCGTGCGCGAGAAGCTGCGCAGCTGCACCATCAGCAGGGTGGTGACCACGAACAGGAACAGCGGCATGCCGGCCTTGATCGAGTTCTGGCCGCGCGCCGAGTCCTCCACCGAACCGCCCACCTGCAGCAGGTAGCCGGCCGGCATCGAGGCGCGGATCTCCTCCAGGGTCGGATCGATCTGCGCGGTGACCGCCGCCGGCAGCAGCTCGTCGCCGATGTCCGCGCGCACGGTGATCGTCGGCAGCCGGTCGCGGTGCCAGATGATCCCCTCCTCGAAGGTCTGGCGGATGCGCGCCACCTGCGACAGCGCCACGTTGCCGCCGTCGCCGGTGGGGATGGCCAGGCTGCCCAGCAGTTCCAGCTGCTCGCGGTCGCCGGCGCCGCCACGCAGCATGATCCCGACCAGCTCGTTGCCCTCGCGGAAGGTGCTGGCGGTGTAGCCGGACAGCTGCGCGCTGAGGAACTGCGCCAGCTGGGCGCTGTTGACGCCCAGCGCGCGGGCGCGGTCCTGGTCGATTTCCAGGCGCACCACCTTGCTCGGCTCGTCCCAGTCCAGGTTGACGTTGGTGGTGTGCGGGTTGGCGCGCACCTTCTCCGCGACCTTGCGCGCGATCGCGCGCACCTGGTCGATGTGCTCGCCGGAAACGCGGAACTGCACCGGGTAGCCCACCGGCGGGCCGTTCTCCAGCCGGGTCACGCGCATCTGCAGCTCCGGGAACTGCGGCGCCACCTCGCGCAGCAGCCAGTTGCGCAGTTCCTCGCGCGCCTGGATGTCGCGTGCCAGGACCACGAACTGGCTGAAGTTGGTCGCCGGCAGCTGCTGGTCCAGCGGCAGGTAGAAGCGCGGCGAGCCGGTGCCGACGTAGGCCACATAGTTGCGCACGTCCTCGCGCTGCTGCAGCAGCGCCTCCAGTTTCTTCGCCTGCGCCTCGGTGGCGCGCAGCGACGCGCCCTCGGCCAGTTCCAGGTCCACCATCAGCTCCGGCCGGGTCGAATCCGGGAAGAACTGCTGCGGCACGAAGCGGAACATCGCCAGCGACAGCACGAACAGGCCGACGGTGGCGCCGATCACCCACCAGCGCCGGCGCAGGCAGGCATCGAGCAGGCGGCGGAAGCGCTGGTAGAACGGGCGCTGGTACGGGTCGTGGTGGTGGCCGTCGAGCGGCGCCGGGGCCAGCAGGGCGGCGTACTGCGGCCAGCGGTCGGCCAGCCGCTCGCGGAAGGCACGCCGGCGCGCGGCCAGGCTGCCCGGCTTCGGCGGCCGGGGATGCGCCAGGTCCGGCAGCATCTTGTCGCCCAGGTAGGGGATGAACAGCACCGCGGCGATCCACGACACCAGCAGGGCGATGGTCACCACCTGGAACAGCGAGCGGGTGTACTCGCCGGTGCTGGAGGCGGCGGTGGCGATCGGCAGGAAGCCGGCCGCGGTGATCAGGGTGCCGGTGAGCATCGGGAACGCGGTCGATTCCCAGGCGAAGCTGGCCGCGCGCAGGCGGTCGAAGCCCTGCTCCATCTTGATGGCCATCATCTCCACCGCGATGATCGCGTCGTCCACCAGCAGGCCCAGCGCCAGCACCAGCGCGCCCAGCGAGATCTTGTGCAGGCCGATGCCGAAGTAGTTCATCACCGCGAAGGTCATCGCCAGCACCAGCGGGATCGAGACCGCCACCACCAGGCCGGTGCGGAATCCCAGCGAGAAGAAGCTGACCAGCAGCACGATGGTCACCGCCTCGGCCAGCACGCGCACGAACTCGCCCACCGAGTCGCGCACCGCCTCCGGCTGGTCGGAGACCTTGCGCAGCTGCACGCCCGCCGGCAGCTGCTCCTGCAGCCGCGCGAACTCGGCCTCCAGCGCCTCGCCCAGGCGCAGGATGTGGCCGCCGTCGCGCATGGCCACGGCGATGCCGATCGCGTCCTGGCCCATGAAGCGCATGCGCGGCGCGGCCGGATCGGCGAAACCGCGGGTCACCGTGGCCACGTCCTGCAGGCGGATGGTGCGGCCGTTGGCGCGGATCGGGAACGCGCGGATCTCCTCCAGGGTGCGGAACGGGCCATCCACCCGCAGCTGCACGCGCTCGGAGGCGGTCTCGTAGAACCCGGCCGGCACCACCGCGTTCTGTCCTTCCAGCGCCTGCTGCACCGCCTGCAGCGGGATGCCCAGGGTGGCCAGGCGCGCGTTGTCGATCTCGATCCAGACCTTCTCGTCCTGCAGGCCGATCAGCTCGACCTTGCCCACGTCCGCCACCCGCTGCAGTTCCAGCTGGATGCGGTCGGCGTAGTCCTTGAGGATGGCGTAGTCGAAGCCCTCGCCGGTGAGGGCGTAGATGTTGCCGAAGGTGTCGCCGAACTCGTCGTTGAAGAACGGCCCGACCACCCCGTCCGGGAGCGTGGCGCGGATGTCGCCGACCTTCTTGCGTACCTGGTAGAACAGCTCGGGGATGTCCTTCGAGCGCATCGAGTCGCGGGCCATGAAGATCACCTGCGACTCGCCCGGGCGCGAGTACGAGCGCACGAACTCGTACTTGCCGGTGTTCATCACCGCCTTCTCGATCCGCTCGGTGACCTGCAGCGAGACCTCCTCGGCGGTGGCGCCCGGCCACAGCGTGCGCACCACCATGGCCTTGAAGGTGAACGGTGGGTCCTCGCTCTGGCCCAGGCGCAGGTAGGACCAGGTGCCGATCACCGCCAGGGCGATCATCGCGTACAGCACCAGGCCGCGGTTGTGCAGCGCCCACTCGGAAAGGTTGAAGCGGCGCATGGCTCAGTCCGCCTTCGGCCGCACGGCGGCGGCCACCGGCCGGTTGCCGCGGTCCACCGCGAGCACCGCCTCGCCCTCGCGCAGCAGGTGGCCGCCGGCGGCGACCACCCAGTCGTCGGCGCGCAGCTCGCCGCGGACCTCCACCGTCTCGGTGCCCAGCGGCCCGTGCTCGACCGGCACGCTGGCGACCTTGCCCTCGCGCACCACCCACACCGCCGGCTTGCCGTCGGCGCCCTGCTGCAGCGCCGCCAGCGGCACCCGCAGGCCGGCGCCGGCCGCGCCGTGGCCGAGGAACACGCGCGCGCTCTGGCCCAGCACCACGTCGCCGGCCACCGCATCGTCCAGGGCCACGCGCACGGCGTAACTGCGGGTCAGCGGATCGGCCGCCGGGGCCAGTTCGCGGATCCGCGCCGGCAGGCGCTGGCCGGGGCGGCTCCACAGCTCGACCTCGGCCGGATCGCCGACCTTGAACTGGCCGATGCGGTCCTCCGGCAGGTCGATCGCCACCTCGCGGCCACCGTCGGCGGCCAGGGTGAACACGGTCTGCCCGGCCGCCACCACCTGGCCGACCTCGGCCTGGCGGCTGGCGATCACCCCGGCGTGCGGCGCGCGCAGGGTGGCATAGGCGGCCTGGTTGCGGGTCACCTCCCACTGCGCGCGGGCGGCATCGACCTGCCCGGCCGCGGCCTTGTACGCCGCCTCCTGGGCCTCGTAGGCCGAGCGGCTCACCAGCTGCTGCTCGACCAGCTTCGCGTAGCGGTCCAGGTCGCCCTTCGCCCGCGCCAGCTCGGCCTCAGCCGCCGCCAGCTGCGCCCGCGCGGCCTGCGCCTGCAGCGCCTGGTCGCCCGGATCCAGCTCGGCCAGCACCTGGCCTTCGGCCACCCGCGCACCGGCGTCCACCCGCCGCGCCACCAGCTCGCCACCGATGCGGAACGCCAGCGGGCTTTCCTCGCGCGCCCGCACCTCGCCGGGGAAGGCCAGCCCCGCAGCTTCGCCGGCCGCCTGTGGCTGCACCACCCAGACCGGGCGCGCCTTCTCCGGCGCCTCCGCGCCATTGCCGCACCCCGCGAGGGCGACCACCACGAGGGCTGCCGCTACGCCACGCCTGACCCGTCCCTGCATCGCCACGACTCCGTCCCGTAGGTGGAAAATAGTGAACCGGCCGGTATGGTATAAATAGAAAACCAACTAGTCTAGTATTGCCTGCATGACCCGCCCGACCACGCCCGCCAGCGCCGCCGCGCCCGCCCGCAATCCGGGCCCCGGCCGCCCCAAGGACCTGGCCAAGCGCGCCGCGATCCTGGAAGCAGCCAAGCGCATGTTCCTCGAACAGGGCTACCAGGGCGTGAGCATGGACCAGATCGCCGCCGCCGCCGGCGTGTCCAAGCTGACCGTCTACAGCCACTTCGGCGACAAGGAGACCCTGTTCTCCGAGGCGATCGCCGCCAAGTGCCGCGAGGTGCTGCCGGACGAGCTGTTCGTGAACCCGCCCGAGGGCCCGCTGCGCGAGCAGCTGCTGGCCATCGGCCACGCCTTCTTCGCCCTGATCAGCAGTGAGGAGGCGCTCCGCATCCACCGCATGATGACCGCCGGCGCCGGCGAGGACGCCCTGCGCCACCTGTTCTGGAACGCCGGCCCGCGGCGGGTGCAGGATGCCTTCGCCCAGTTCCTGCAGGCCCGGGTGGACGAGGGCCTGCTGCGGATCGGGGACGTGCCGCTGGCCGCCTCGCAGTTCTTCTGCCTGCTCAAGGGCGAGCTGTACTCGAAGATGGCCTGCGGCCTGTGCGGCACGCCCGCGCCGGCCGACCTGCAGCGGCACCTGCGGGCCACGGTGGATTTCTTCCTGCGCGCCTATGCGGCCTGAACCGCGTCCCGCAGGGCCGGTGGTCGCGGTGACTTCCGGCACTGAACGCCGCCGCCCGGGCGCGGCGATCCTTCCAGCGCCGGCACGGGCCGCCGCGGTAGTAGAATGCCCGGCCTCCCGCGCCTTGTGATAGCAGCCATGACGATCGATTACGCCCTTGCCCGCGAACTGATGGTGGAACAGCAGGTCCGCCCTTGGGAGGTCCTGGACGCCGCCGTGCTCGAGGTGATCGGCCGCCTGCCGCGCGAGGCGTTCGTGCCGGAGGCGCAGCGCGCGCTGGCCTACGCCGACATCGAGCTGCCGCTGGGCCACGGCGTGCGCATGATGAAGCCGGTGGTCGAGGGCCGCATGCTCCAGGCCCTGGCCCTGCAGCCGGGCGACAGCGTGCTGGAAGTGGGCACCGGCAGCGGCTACGTCACCGCCTGCCTGGGCGAGCTGGCGCGCGAGGTGGTGAGCATCGAGATCCAGCCGGAACTGGCCGCCGCCGCGCGCAGGCACCTGGACGCTGCCCGCCTGGGCACCAACGTCCGCATCGAGACCGCCGACGCCCTGCAGTACGCGCCGACCCGCCAGTTCGACGCGGTCTGCGTGACCGCCGCGGTGGACACGGTCCCGACCCGGTTCCTGGAGTGGCTGCGCCCGGGCGGCCGCCTGTTCGTGGTCCGTGGCCGCGCGCCGGTGATGGAAGCCGTGCTGCTGCGCCACACCGGCGATGTCAACGCGCCGGCCGTTGAATCGTTGTTCGAGACCGAGCTCGAGTACCTGCGCGGCGCCGAGCCGGCCCCGCAGTTCAGTTTCTGACCGCAATGCCCCGCGGGGCAGCGGTCGGATCCCGATATCCCCACGACGGCCCGGGCATGGACCCGGGCCCAACATGAAGATAAGGAAGCCGCTGATGATCCGCCGTTCCCTCGCCCTGGCCCTGGCGGCCGCACTGGCCCCCGCCTCCGCCGGCGCCGCCGACCTGCTGCAGACCTACGAGATGGCCCGCAACGGCGACCCCACGCTGGCGATCGCCGAATCGAACACGCTGATCACCAAGGAAGGCCGGGTCCAGGCGCGCGCGGCGCTGCTGCCGCAGGTCAACGGCTCCGCCAGCCTCACCCGCTCGCGTACCGAGCGCGATGGCCGTCCCGGCACCATCGAAAGGACCTCCCGCAGCTACGGCCTGCGCGCGTCGCAGACGCTGTTCAACTGGGGCGACTTCTCCACCCTGCGCGCCGAGCGCACGCTCAGCGCCGCCGCCGACCAGGACCTGGCCGCCGCCGGCGACGACCTGATGGTGCGCACCGCCGCCGCCTACTTCGACGTGCTGGTGGCGATCGAGTCCCTGGCCGCCGCCGAGACCAACGAGGCCGCCGCCAAGCGCCAGTTCGACTACGCCGACAAGCGCCTGGAAGTGGGCCTGGCCCCGATCACCGACGTGCACGAGGCCCGCGCCCAGTACGACGAGGCCCGCGCCAACACCATCCTCGCCCGCAACGCCCTGCAGGACGCCTACCAGGCGCTGGCCGAGCTGACCGGGCAGTCGGTGCGCGACCTGCGCGCCCTGCCGGCCGACTTCCGTCCGGAGCTGCCGAGCCTGCGCAGCGACGCCGACGCCTGGGTGGCCGCCGCAATCGAGCGCAATCCCAGCCTGCGCTCGGCCGAGCTGCGTGCCCAGGCCGCGGACCAGAGCGTGGAAACCGCCCGTGCCGGCCACTACCCCACCCTGGCGCTCAACGCCGACTGGGGCAAGGACGCGGCCTGGGGCGACATCGACAACCTCACCGGCGCTGGCAACGGCGAAAGCACCGGCAGCAGCATCGGCATCACCCTGAACGTGCCGATCTTCTCCGGCGGCGCGACCCAGTCGCGCGTGCGCCAGGCGATCGCCCAGCGCGACATCGCCCAGGACCAGTACGAGCAGCAGCGCCGCGCCCTGGACCGCAACACCCGCAACCTGTACCAGGCCCTGGTCGCCGGCGTGAGCGAGGTCGAGGCCCGCCGCCTGGCCGTGGTCTCGGCGCAGAGTGCCTACGAGGCCTCGCAGGTCGGCCTGGAAGTCGGCACCCGCACCGTGCTGGACGTGGTCCAGAACCAGCGCACCCTGTTCCAGGCCCAGGTCGAGTACGCCCGCGCCAAGTACAACTTCCTGCTCAACCGCCTGCTGCTGTCGCAGGCCACCGGCGAGCTGGACGTGGACGCGCTGCGCCAGGTCAATGCCCTGCTGACCGTCGACGCCGAGGCCCAGCTGCAGGATCCGTCGGTCCTGCGCCAGTAAGCCGCGGCACCGGCACCGGAATGGAGAAGGCCGCCCACGGGGCGGCCTTCTTCGTTTCCGGCTTCCGCTCAGTCCTCGACCGGATCCGGCGCCGGCAGGTCCGGCGCGATCAGCTCCAGGGTGTTGCGCAGCGCCCCGCGGCCCTGGTCGACCAGGGCGCGGCCGGCCTCGACCATGGCCTGGCGCAGCGGGGCGTCGCCCAGCAGCGCCTCCAGCGCGTCGCCGACCTCCTGCAGGTCGCGGCCCACGCGCAGCGCCCCGGCCTCGTCCAGGCGCCGCGAGATCTCGGCGAAATTGTGCAGGTGCGGGCCGGTGACCACCGCCGTGCCCACCGCCGCCGGCTCCAGCAGGTTGTGCCCGCCGACCGGCTGCAGGCTGCCGCCGACGAAGGCCACGTCGGCGCAGGCGTAGAACGCCATCAGCTCGCCCAGGGTATCGACCACGAACACGTCGTCCCCGGCCGCCGGCCAGCCGCCGGCGCTGCGCGTGCCCACCTGCCAGCCCGCCGCCTCGGCCGCGGCGCGTACCCGCCCGAAGCGCTCCGGGTGGCGCGGCGCCCACAGCAGCAGCAGGTCCGGCCAGCGCGCACGCAGGCGCCGGTGCAGGGCCAGCACGTCCTCCTCCTCGCCCTCGTGGGTGCTGGCCGCGATCCACACCGGGCGCTTGCGGCCGAGCGCGTCCTCGAACGCCGCGCGCAACGCCTCCAGGCCGTCGGGCACCTCCACGTCGTACTTGAGGTTGCCCAGCACCCGCACCTGGTCGGGACGCGCGCCCAGCACCTGGAAGCGGCGCGCATCGGCGTCGGACTGCGCGGCCACGCAGCGCACCGTGCGCAGGGCGCGGCCCAGCAGCGGCCGCAGCAGGCGGTAGCCGCGCAGGGAACGGGCCGACAGGCGCGCGTTGAGCACGTACACCGGGATGCCGTGGTCGCGGCAGCCGAACAGCATGTTCGGCCACAGCTCGGTTTCCATGATCAGTGCCAGGGTCGGGCGGAAGTGCTGCAGGAAGCGGTCCACGCTGCCGGGCAGGTCGTAGGGCAGGTACACGTGGTCCACCCGCCCGCCCCACAGCGCGCGCACCCGCTGCGAGCCGGTGGGCGTGATCGTGGTGACCACCCAGCGGGTGCCCTTGCCCTGGCGCAGCAGGGCGTTGACCAGCGGCGCGGCGGCGTTGACCTCGCCCACCGACACCGCGTGCAGCCACACGCACGGGCGGCCCTGCTCGGTGCTGTAGGCGCCGTAGCGCTCGTCCCAGCGGCGGAAGTACTCGCGCACGCGGAAGCCGCGCGAGATCAGGTGGTACAGGGTGAAGGGCGACAGCAGGTACAGCGCCAGCGAGTAGAGCCAGCGCACCAGGCGTTCGCCCGGTTCCTTGGGCGGAAACGGAGTCGGCATCGGCGCAGGATAGCCGAGCCGGCGACGGCCGGTTGCCGGCCAAGGCTTAGAATCTGCGCATGAGCGCCGCAGACACGCCCCCTCCCCGCCCTTCCTTCGCCCCGCGCAACTGGCCGATGTGGCTGGCCCTGGGGATCATGGTCGCCGCCGCGCGCCTGCCCTGGCTGTGGCAGCGCGCGATCGGCCGCGGGGTGGGCTGGCTGGCCTGGCACCTGGCCCGCGAGCGCCGCCGCGCCGCCGAGGTCAACCTCGCCCTGTGCTTCCCGCAGCAGACGCCGCAATGGCGCGCGCGCCTGGCGCGCGACAGCTTCGACGCGCTGGGCGTTGGCCTGTTCGAGTTCGCGCGCGCCTGGTGGGGTTCGCTGGCGCCGATCGAGCGCGACGTCCGGATCGAGGGTCTGGAGCACCTGCGCGAACTGCAGGCCCAGGGCCGCGGCGTGCTGCTGGTTTCCGGCCACTTCATGACCCTGGAGATGTGCGGGCGGCTGCTGTGCGGGCAGGTGCCGCTGGCCGGCATGTACCGCCGCCACCGCAACCCGGTGATGGAGTGGGCGGTCAAGCGCGGCCGCCTGCGCTATGCGGTGGCGATGTTCGCCAACAGCGACCTGCGCGGCGCGGTGCGCCACCTCAAGCGCGGCGGGATGCTGTGGTACGCGCCGGACCAGGACATGCGCGGCAAGGACTCGGTGTTCGCGCCGTTCTTCGGCATGCCGGCCTCGACCATCACCGCCACCCACCAGCTGGCGCGGGTCACCGGCTGCGCGGTGGCGCCGTTCTTCCACCGCCGCGAGGGCGGCCGCTACATCCTGCGCGTGGCCCCGCCGCTGGCGGACTTCCCCAGCGAGGACGCGGTCGCCGACACCGCCCGGGTCAACGCCGCGATCGAGGCCATGGTGCGCGAGGCGCCGGCGCAGTACCTGTGGATCCACCGCCGCTTCAAGCGCCAGCCGCAGGGCCGCAGCAACTACTACGAGCGCGGCCGCGGCCTGCCCGCGCCGCCACCGGCCGCCTGAGGCCGGCCCGGAGCTCAGGCGCGCGCCGCCGGCGCGTCGCCGCGGGCATGCAGCAGCCCGGCGTAGAGCCCGGCCAGCAGCATCAGCACCCCGCCCCAGAAGGTGGAATAGAACGCCAGGTGGGTGTTGAGCGGGAACACGGTCGCCGCCAGCGCCAGCAATGCCGGGGCCGCGCGCCGGCGCGCCGCGGGCCCGGCGCGGCACCAGCCGCGCCACGCCGCCCAGGCCCCGCCCAGCCAGGCCAGCAGGCCCAGCACGCCGGTCTCGCTCAGCAGTTCCAGCACCAGCTGGTGCGCGTGCAGCGCCTCGCCGCCGCCCCACAGGGTCTCCTGCGCCGGCGCCGGATCGCAGCCTGCCCAGGCCCGGCGGAAGCCGCGCACGCCCACGCCGTTCAGCGGATGCTCGCGTGCCATGCATAGCGCGCCCCGCCAGATCCGCCCACGTCCGGACAAGGCGCCGTCGATCCCGCCGGCATCGGCCTGCAGCGCCAGCGCAGTGCGCGCCACCCGCTGCTGCAGCGGCGGCGAGGCCAGGTACAGCGCCACCAGCGCCAGCAGCGCGGCAGCTCCGAAGCCGGCCAGCCGCGCCGGCCCCAGCACCCGCCAGCCCGTGGCCAGCAATACCAGCGCCAACGTCAGCCAGGCCGCACGCGCGCCGCCGAGGACGACGGCCAGGCCCAGCACCGCCGCGGCCAGGCACCAGCCCCACGCCCGCCCGCGCGCCGCCGCCGGGGCGAGGACGAATGGCGCCAGGCTGGCCAGCACCAGGCCCAGCTTGGGATTGCAGTCACCAAACACGCCGTTGACCCGGTCCCAGGCCTGCACCTCGGCAACCGGACACAGCGGCCCGCCGCCGGCCAGCGCCTTCAGCGCGTCCAGGGCGAGGAACAGCGGACTGGCCCCGGCCAGCGCCTGCAGCAGCGCATCGACGCTCCAGGCCAGCGCCAGCAGCGCCAGCCCACCCAGCACCACCCCGCGCCCGCGCGGTTCGCGCACGGCAATGGCGACGCCCCACAGCAGCGGCAGGTAGCGCAGGTCGGCCAGGGTTTCCTTCCAGGCCCGGGCCCGGTCCAGCGCGTCCGCGGCCGACAGCAGCTCCGGCAGCCAGTAGGCGCCGAACAGCAGGCCCGCCAGCACGAACGCGCCGCGCTGCAGCGGCAACGGCCGGCGCCGCAGCGCGCACCAGGCCAGCTGCACGGCCACCGCCAGCGCCCCCAGCGACAGCACCGCCTCGGCCGGCCCCGGTAGCGGCCACAGCGCCACCGCCAGCAGCACCCAGGCCGGCGTCCAGGCGAACGCGCGGCCAGGCGCGGGAGCGTGCTCAGCCGGCCAGTTCCGCATACAGGTCCAGGGTGGCCTGCTGCATGGCCTGCAGGGTGAAGGGGACGGCCACCGGCGCGGGCGGCTCGCGCAACAGCCGGGCTGCGGCCGCGGCCAGCGCATCGCTGTCGAACGGCGGCACCGCGCCGGCCGGCTGCAGCGCCTGCAGCAGTTCGCCCACCCCGCCATGGGCCCAGCCCAGCACCGGGCGGCCCACCGCCAGCGCTTCCACCACGGTACGGCCGAAGGCCTCGGGCTTGCGCGACAGCTGCAGCACCAGGTCGCTGGCCGCGTACGCGGTGGCAATGGCCGCGGTGGGTGCAGTGAACAGCACCGCATCGGCCACGCCCAGCTGCGCGGCCAAGGCCTCCAGTTCGGCGATATAGGCCTCGCGCCCGGGTTCGCGCGCGCCCGGCAGCCACAGCCGTGCCTGCGGCTGGCCACCGGCACGCAGGGCGGCCAGCAGCCGCAGGGCGTCGGCATGGCCCTTCAGGCGCGTGCCGCGCCCGGGCAGCAGCAGCAAGGGGGCGGCCCCGGCCAGGGCCGGGTGCTCCGCCGCCACCGCGGCGCGGGCAGCGGGATCGGGCAAGGGCCGCGGCGGAAACTGCGCCGGATCGATGCCGCGCTCGATCACCCGCAGCCGGCCCGGATCGGTGTCCGGGTAATGCCGCAGCACGTAGTCGCGCACCGTGCGCGAGACACAGACCACGCGCTCGCCGCTGGCCATGACCGCGCTGTAGCGCCCGGGCGAATTGAGTCCGTGCACGGTGGTGACCCAGTGCGGGCGGCGCGCGGCCGGCAGCCCGGCCAGGGCCATCCGTCCCAGCCAGGCCGGCAGGCGCGAGCGCGCGTGGACGATGTCCACGCCCTGGTCCAGGAACAACCGGCGCAGGGCCGGGACATGGCGCAGCACGGCCGGCGACTTGCGGCCGATGGCCAGTTCGACGTGCTCTGCCCCGCCGGCGCGCAGCTGCGGCACCAGGCGGCCGCCGGCGGAGACGACGATGGCGCGGTGGCCGCCGGCGGCCAGGGCCGCGGCGATCTCGAGGGTGGAACGTTCGACGCCGCCGGATTCCAGCGCCGGCAGCAGCTGGACCACGGTCAGGCGGCGCATCGGCGGCGCGGCCGGGATGCGGCGGGCGTCAGTCGACCAGCTGGTAGACGGCCGAGCAGTACGGGCACTTGGCCTCGCCGTTCGGCTCGTCCTGGATCGGCAGGTACACGCGCGGGTGCGAGTTCCACAGCGCCATTTCCGGCGTCGGGCAGCTCAGCGGCAGGTCCGCGCGGTGCACGGTGTAACGCTTCTCGGCATTGGCGGGCGCGGCGGCGGTGGTGTTCATGGCGTGTAGCTCGGATCGGCAGGAAGCGCGTGGATTCTACCAGCGCGCGGGCCACCGCGGCCCGGGTCGCGGCGGTGCCGGCCCGCGCGGGGCCGGCACCGGCGGGCCTCACTTGGCCTTGGCGTGGGCCTCGGTGGTGATGCGCAGGGTCACCTCGTCGCCGACGTTGGGCACGTAGGCGCCCACGCCGAACTCGCTGCGCAGGATGGTGGCGGTGGCGTCGAAGCCGATCGCCGGGGCCTTGAGCATCGGATGGTCGGCGGCCTTGTTGAAGGTCACGTCCAGCACCACCGGGCGGGTGATGTCCTTGATGGTCAGCTCGCCGGTGACCTTGAGCTTGCCCTCGCCGGCGGGCTCGACCTTGGTGCTCCTGAACTTCGCGGTCGGGTACTTCTCGGCGTCGAAGAAGTCGGCGCTGCGCAGGTGCTCGTTGAACTTGCTGCTGAAGGCCTCCAGGCCGGACAGCGGCAAGGTCACCTCCACGCTGGAGGCGGACACGTTGTCGGCGTCGTACACCAGGGTGCCCTGGACGTCGCCGAAGTTGGCGAACGGATGCGAGAAGCCGAAGTGGCTCCACTGCGCCAGCACGTTGGTGTGGGTCGGATCGAGGTTGTAGGTCACCGGGGCGGCGGAGGCGGCACCGGCGAAGGCGGCCAGGGCGACGGCGAGCAGGATCTTGCGCATGGTGGAACTCCTTGTGGTTTGCCGTGACGACTGCGGGGGCGACGCCTCAGACGATGCGCGCGGCTTCGTCGAAGGACAGTCGCGGGGAACGCGGGAACAGGCTGGCCGGGTCACCGTAGCCGAGGTTGACCAGGATTTCCGAGCGGATGTTGGTGCCGGCGAAGAACGCCTCGTCGACCTTGGCCGGGTCGAAGCCGGTCATCGGGCCGGCGTCCAGGCCCAGCGCGCGCGCGGCCAGGATCAGGTAGCCGGCCTGCAGCGACATGTTCAGCAGCGAGGGCTTGTCGCGGCCCTCGCGCGGGCCGTCGAACCAGGCCTTGGCGTCGGCGTGCGGGAACAGGTAGGGCAGCTTCTCGTGGAAATCCAGGTCGCGGCCGACGATCACCGTCACCGGCGCGGACATGGTCTTGGCATGGTTGCCCTCGGACAGCGCCGGGGCGAGCTTGGCCTTGGCCTCGGCCGATTTCACGAACACGAAGCGCGCCGGCGTGGTATTGGCTCCGGTCGGGCCCAGCTTCAGCAGGTCGTAGAGCCGGCGCAGGGTGTCGTCGCTTACTTCGCCGGTGAAGGCGTTGTAGGTGCGGGCGCTGCGGAACAGCTGGTCGAGGGCGGCTTCGTTCAACGGTTGGCTCATGGTTCTGGCTAAAGGGTCCGGTTGCGGCACGAGGCCACGGGTGGGCCGCAGTGTAGAGTGTTGCAGCAGCGGTTTACCAAATCCGGCCCGGAACGAATTGATGTCGCGCATGGAACGGAACGCGTCCACCACGGCCTGGCTGCTGACCGATGGCAACGCCGGCAACGTGCGCCAGGCCGAGGCCCTGGCCGGCGCCCTCGGCCTGGACTCGCCGCGCCTGCCGGAACTGGCGCCGCGCGCGCCCTGGCGCTGGCTGGCGCCGCGGCGCTTGCCCGGGGCGCGGCACGCGTTTGGTCCCGGGCTGGCGGTGGCCCTGGCGGGTCCGGCCCCGGCGCTGGCGATCGGCTGCGGCCGCCAGGGTGCGCTGGCCGGGCGCCTGGCGCGCGAGCGCGGCGCGCGTGCGGTGCAGATCCTCGATCCGCGCATCGACAGCCGCCACTGGGACCTGGTGGTGGTGCCGGAGCATGACCGCCTGCGCGGCACCAACGTCATCACCCTGCTGGGCAGCCTCAACCCGGTCGACGACGCCTGGCTGGAACGGGCGCGGCAGCAGTTCCGCGCGCTGTGCGCGCTGCCGCGTCCGCGCACCGCGCTGCTGCTGGGCGGCCCGACCCGGCATGCGCCTTGGTCGCTGGATTCGCTGGCGCAGGCGCTGGCGGCGCTGCGCGCGCAGGTGCGTGCGGAGGGTGGCAGCCTGCTGGCCACGGTCTCGCGGCGCACCCCGGCGGCCGCCTCCGCGCCGCTGCACGCGGCGATGCAGGGCGTGCCGGGCATGGCCTGGGACGGCGGCGGCGCCAACCCCTATCCGGGCCTGCTGGCCTGCGCCGACCGCATCGTCTGCACCCCGGACTCGGTGAACATGCTCTCCGAGGCCTGTGCCACCGACGCGCCGGTGTACGTGCTCGAACCGCAGCTGGCACGCGGGCGCCTGGCGGCCTTCCTGCGCGCACTGCAGGATCTGGGCCGGGTGCGCGCGCTTGCCGGCGGGCTGGAACCGTTCCCGGTGCAGCCGCTGCGCGAGACCGCGCGGGTCGCCGCCGAGGTGCGCCGGCGGCTGGGACTGGAGGACGCGCCCTAGGAGGCGTCCGGCGCCGGGTCGAACACCAGTCCGTGCGCGGCGATCGCAGCGGCCACCTGCGCCCGCTGCGGATCCAGCGCGCCGTCGTCGGGAACCAGCCGCGGGCGCCGGTCCAGGGTGCAGCCCAGGCCCGCCTCCACCAGCGCCGCATGCGCCGCCAGCAGCGCCTGCACGGTGGCCTCCGCCAGCCGGCCGGCCGCGCCCAGCGCGGCCAGCAGCCGCGGCGTGTCGCGCGGCTCCAGCAGCGGCGGGCAGGTCGCGGCCTCGCGCAGCACCAGGTACTGCACCAGGAACTCCAGGTCGACCAGGCCGCCGGCGCCCTGCTTGAGGTCGAAGCGCGCCGCGTCGCTGCGGTCCAGCTCGGCGCGCATGCGCCGGCGCATGCCGGCCACGTCGGCGGCCAGCGCCGCCGGATCGCGCGGCCGCGCCAGGGTCTGGCGGCGGATGCGCTCGAAGTCCGCCCCCATCGAGGCATCGCCGGCGACCATGCGCGCGCGCACCAGGGCCTGGTGCTCCCAGGTCCAGGCGCGGTGCAGCTGGTATTCCGAATAGCTGGACAGCGAGGACACCAGCAGGCTCTTGCCGCCGTCCGGGCGCAGGCGCATGTCGGTCTCGTACAGGCGCCCGGCGCTGGTGACCGCGCCCAGCAGGCCCACCACCTTCTGCGCCAGGCGCGCGTACCAGCGCCCGGCCTCCAGCGGCCGCGCGCCGTCGGACAGGGCCTCCGGGTCGGCGTCGTAGAGGAACACCAGGTCCAGGTCCGAACCGAAGCCAAGCTCGCAGCCACCGAGGCTGCCGTAACCGACCACGGCGAAGCGCCCGCCGGGAATGCGGCCGTGCGCAGCGACCACCTCGCCCTCGGCCATGGCCAGCACCTGGGCCACCACCGCGTCGGCCAGCCAGGCCAGCTCGCGCACGCTGTCCGTGGCCGGCTGGCGCCGGTCCAGCGCGGCCAGGGCGATGCGGAAGCTCAGCGCCAGGCGCACCTCGTTGAGCGCGCGCAACGCCGCCTCCGGGTCGCCGTCGCCGCTGGCCACCGCCGCGGCGCAGGCGCGGTGCATTTCCGCCGCGTCCGGGATCGGCCCGGCCACGCGGATGTCCAGCAGCTCGTCCAGCAGCAGCGGATAGGCGGCGATGCGGTCGGCCAGCAGCGCGCTGCGCGCCAGCACGTCGACCAGCCGCGCCAGCGCGCTGGGCTGCTCGTCCAGCAGGGCCAGGTAGCTGGCGCGGCGCAGGATCGACTGCAGCAGGCCCAGCAGGCGCTTGAGCGCCGCATCCGGCTGCGCCGAGCGCGCGGCCGCACCCAGCAGCGCCGGCACCACCCGGTCCAGGCGCGCGCGCGCCGCGTCCGACAGCGCGCGCACGCCGTTGCCGCGGGCGAAGTCACGCAGTGCCGCGTCGGCGCCGGCGGGATCGCCAAAACCGGCATCGGCCAGCACTCCGGCCTCGCCGGCCTGCGGCAGCGCGCGCCAGTAATCCTGCAGTGCGTCCGGCGCGGATTCGCGCCGGCGCGGCACCAGCAGCGCGTCGAACTCGGCCGACACCCGGGCGCGGCAGGCGGCCAGTTCCGCCGCCAGCGCCTCCCAGCCTGCGTGGCCCAGGGCCAGGGCGATGCGCTCGCGCGTTTCCGGATCCTCCGGCACCGAGTGGACCTGGGCATCGCCCAGCATCTGCACCCGGTTCTCCAGCCGGCGCAGGAAGCGGTAGGCAGCGGCCAGCGCGGCGCCGTCCTGCGCGGCGATCTGCCCGCCCTCCACCAGCGCCTGCAGCGCCGGCAGCAGGCAGCGGCCGCGCAGCGCCGGTTCGCGCCCGCCGCGGATCAGCTGCAGCGACTGCACCAGGAACTCGATCTCGCGGATGCCACCGCGCCCGCGCTTGAGGTCGTCGGCCATGTCGCGGCGCTGCATTTCGGCCACGATCGCGGCCTTCATCGCGCGCAGGCCGTCCAGCGCGGTGAAATCGAGGTAGCGGCGGTAGACGAACGGGCGCAGGGTCTCCAGCCAGGCCTCGCCGGCGGCGATGTCGCCGGCCACGGTGCGCGCCTTGAGCCAGGCATAGCGCTCCCAGTCGCGGCCCTCGCGCTGGAAGTACTGGTCCATCGCCGCGAACGACCACGCCACCCGGCCGGCATTGCCGAACGGACGCAGGCGCAGGTCGACGCGGTGGCAGAAGCCGTCGGCGGTGACCTCGTCCAGCAGCTTGGCCAGGCGCTGGCCCAGGCGCGCGAAGTATTCCTCGGCTTCCAGCGCGCGGCGGCCGTCGGATTCGCCCTCGTGGGCGTAGGCGTAGACCAGGTCGATGTCGGAGGAGAAGTTCAGCTCGCCGCCGCCGAGCTTGCCCAGGCCGAACACCACCAGCCGCTGCGGCCGCCCGGCCGGATCGCGGACCACGCCATGGCGCTGTGCGAACTCCTGCTCCAGCGCCTCCAGGGCCAGCGCCAGGCATTGCTCGGCCAGCCGCGTGCTGCCAGCCAGGGTGGCGTCGACGTCGTCCAGGCCCAGCACGTCGCGCCATACCAGGCGGGTGGAGGCGGCGGCGCGGAAGCGGCGCAGCTGGCCGGGCCAGTCGTGCGGCTGCAGCGGGTCCAGCACCGGCGGCGGCAGCGGCGCCGGATCGTCCGCGGCCAGGTGCGCCAGCAGCGCCGGCTGCCGGCGCAGGGTCTCGATCGCGAAGTCGCTGCCCAGGGCCACCCGCGCGACGCGGTCGCACAGCCCGGGGTCCTGCAGCAGCGCGGCATGCTCGGCCGAGGCGGCACGCAGGGTGGAAAGGGCGCGTTCGGCGTGGAGCCTGCGGAGTTCATCCGCGGCGGGGACGGGAGGCGTGGGCGTGCTCATCGCCCGGATTGTGGCATGCGCCCGGCGCGCGCCCGGGCCGGGCAGGCATAAAAAAAGCCCGCTTGCAGCGTACTGCCAGCGGGCCTGCTCCCTCCCCCACGTCGGGATGCGGGGCCATCGTGAAGAGCGCCCGAAGGCTTTGCACGCTGCACTGCAAAACAGCGCCCGCCGGTTCATCAACGTGGATTTCCGGGCATTTTTGCTGAATACGGATATTCCCCGAAGTGATACCGGTATCACATGAACCGACATGGATCCCGGGCAGGACCCGCGGGCACCTTTCCGGTGCCGCCGCGGGCACCTGCGGGGGCCATCAGCCTGAACGGACTGCGCAAAAACGCCCCGGGCGCGGTGCGCGGCCGGGGCGTCCGGGGGGCGGATTCAGGCGGCCTGGTGCGCGGCCGGCAGCGCGCGGCGTCGGCGCACGGCCTGCGCCAGCCGCTCCAGCACCGCGGCCGAGGCCTCCCAGTCAAGGCAGCCGTCGGTGATGCTCTGCCCGTAGGCCAGGGCACGCCCGGCCACCGGGTCCTGGCGCCCGCCGACCAGGTGGCTTTCCACCATCACCCCGATGATCCGGCGCTCGCCGCCCTCCAGCTGCGCGGCGATGTCCTCCACCACCGCGGGCTGGCGCTCCGGGTTCTTGCCGGAGTTGGCGTGGCTGGCATCGATCATGATCCGCGGCGCCAGGCCCGAGCGTTCCAGCACCTCGCTGGCGGCCTGCACGCTGGCGGCGTCGTAGTTGGGCGCCTTGCCGCCGCGCAGGATCACGTGGCAGTCCGGATTGCCGGCGGTGGCGGCGATGGCCGAGCGCCCGTCCTTGGTCACGGCCAGGAAATGGTGCGGATGCGCCGCCGCCATCACCGCGTCGGCGGCGATGCGCACGTTGCCGTCGGTGCCGTTCTTGAAGCCCACCGGGCAGGACAGGCCAGAGGCCATCTCGCGGTGGATCTGGCTCTCGGTGGTGCGCGCGCCGATCGCGCCCCAGGCCACCAGGTCGGCGATGTACTGCGGCGAGATCGTGTCCAGGTACTCGCAACCGGCCGGCAGGCCCAGGTGGTTGATGTCGCGCAGCAGGCCGCGGGCGATGCGCAGGCCCTTGTTGATGCGGAAGCTGCCGTCCAGGTCCGGGTCGTTGATCAGGCCCTTCCAGCCGACGGTGGTGCGCGGTTTCTCGAAGTACACGCGCATCACGATCTCCAGCGCGTCGCCGAGGCTGTCGCGCAGCGGGCGCAGGCGCCGGGCATATTCCATCGCCGCGTGCGGGTCGTGGATCGAGCACGGGCCGATCACCACCGCCAGGCGGTCGTCGCGGCCGTGCAGGATCGCCGACAGCGCGCGGCGCGCATCGGCCACCGTCTGCGAGGCCTGCTCGTCGCAGGGAATCTGGGCCAGCAGCTCGGCCGGGGGAGTCAGCGGTTCGAGGCTGCGGATGCGGAGGTCGTCGGTATGCGGGGCCATGGCGTTTCCATCTCTTGGTGGGGGGCCTGCCCAGCGTGGCGGCATGAAAAAAGCCGCCAGGTTCGCTGGCGGCTTTCGGGAATGCGTCTGAAGCTTTCTTCAGGGTGAGCGCAATCCTTCCTCCGCCAGCGGCTTCGGAAAGTAGTACCAAAAGTAAAAGCTGGCACGGGTTGCGGTCATGGGCCGTATTGATAGCACGCGGTCTTGTGCGCTGCCACAGTTTCATCCGCAACCCGCGCGTCCGCGGCGTGGATGCGGTCACGGAACGCAAAAAAAGAAGGCCGCCGCGAAGAGCGGCGGCCTTGCCAGGCCCGCGCAACGGCGCGGGACGGCGGATCAGGGAATCCGCAGGATCAGGAGCGGTACACCAGGCCGGCGCCCAGCACCGGGTACAGGCTCAGGTCGACGCTGTCCTCCAGGTCGCGGCGCTCGGCTTCCAGGTCGGCGGCGAACTGGGAGTCGCCGGCCAGGCCGGTGGCGACCAGCTCGACCGAGGTCTTGGCCGCGACCACGCCCAGCTCGGAGTAGAAGCCCAGCCCCGAGCCGCCGCGCGAGCGGTAGCCGATGCCGGCGTACGGGGCGACCTTGTCCTTCAGCTCGACGCGGCCCTGCAGGCTGCCCACGTCCTCGGCCGAGTACTCGGTGCCGTTGAACTCGTAGACGCCGCCGGCGCGCGGAGTGCCGGTCACCGCGGCCTTGATGTCGCCGACCACGGCGCCGACCGAAAGCTGCAGGCCACCGGCGAACGGATGCCAGTTCAGCAGCACGCGGGCGTTGTCGGACTTCAGCTCGCCGTCGTAGCGCACCTCGTCGGTGGTCTCGTCGCCGTCGAACTGGAAGGTGCTGTAGCCGACGGTGGCGGAGAAGCGCTTGCTGAGGCTGGCGTTGACGTCCACGCCGTAGCCGAGGGTGGACACGCCGGCGCCGACGCTGACGTCCTCGAACGGGGCGGCGATGGCGGCGGGCGCGAGCAGCGCGGCCGGCAGGGCGAGGGCCAGGGCGGCGAGTTTGTTCTTGGTCATGGGGGATTCCGTTGGGTGGGTTGGGACGCGGGGTCCTGGGTGGATAGCGACCGCCACCGCGCGCGCATTAATCCCGCCTTGGTCGCGGCGTGCCCGCGGCGCGCACCCGGTCACGGAATCCGCCATGCGCGCAAAGGAAAGGCCCCGCCTTGCGGCGGGGCCTTCCGGTACTGCGTGGACCGGCCTTGGGGCCTGGATCAGAAGTCCATGCCGCCCATGCCGCCCATGCCGCCCGCGGCCGCCGGCTCTTCCTTCTTCGGCAGCTCGGCCACCATGGCCTCGGTGGTGATCATCAGGCCGGCGATCGACGCCGCGTTCTGCAGCGCGGTGCGGGTGACCTTGGTCGGGTCCAGGATGCCGAACTCGAACATGTCGCCGAACTGGCCGGTGGCGGCGTTGTAGCCGAAGTTGCCATCGCCGTCCTTGACCTTGTTGACGATGACCGACGGCTCCTCGCCGGCGTTGGTCACGATCTCGCGCAGCGGGGCCTCCATCGCGCGCAGGGCGATCTGGATGCCGTGGTTCTGGTCCTCGTTGGCGCCCTTCAGGGCCTCGACCGCCTTCTTGGCGCGGATCAGGGCGACGCCGCCGCCCGGCACCACGCCTTCCTCGACGGCCGCACGGGTGGCGTGCAGGGCGTCTTCGACGCGGGCCTTCTTCTCCTTCATCTCGACCTCGGTGGCGGCACCGACCTTGATCACGGCCACGCCGCCGGCGAGCTTGGCCACGCGCTCCTGCAGCTTCTCGCGGTCGTAGTCCGAGGAGGTCTCCTCGATCTGGGCCTTGATCTGCTTGATGCGGGCCTCGATGGCGGAGGTGTCGCCGGCGCCGTCGATGATGGTGGTGTTCTCCTTGGAGACCTGCACCTTCTTGGCGCGGCCCAGGTCCTTGATGGTGGCCTTCTCCAGCTGCAGGCCGACTTCCTCGGAGATCACGGTGCCGCCGGTCAGGACGGCCATGTCCTCCAGCATCGCCTTGCGGCGGTCGCCGAAGCCCGGGGCCTTGACGGCGACGACCTTGACGATGCCGCGGATGGTGTTGACCACCAGGGTCGCCAGGGCTTCGCCCTCGACTTCCTCGGCCACGATCAGCAGCGGCTTGCCGGCCTTGGCCACGCCCTCGAGGATCGGCAGCAGGTCGCGCACCGACGAGATCTTCTTGTCGTGCAGCAGGATGAACGGATCATCCAGGTCGGCGGTCTGCGACTGCTGGTTGTTGATGAAGTACGGCGACAGGTAGCCGCGGTCGAACTGCATGCCCTCGACCACGTCCAGCTCGTTCTCCAGGCCCGAGCCTTCCTCGACGGTGATCACGCCTTCCTTGCCGACCTTCTTCATCGCCTCGGCGATGATGTTGCCGATCGACTCGTCGCTGTTGGCCGAAATGGTGCCGACCTGGGCAATGGCCTTGTCGTCGGCGGTCGGCTTGGACAGCTTCTTCAGCTCCTCGACGGCGGCCTTGACGGCCTGGTCGATGCCGCGCTTGAGGTCCATCGGGTTCATGCCGGCGGCCACGGCCTTGGAGCCCTCGCGGATGAAGGCCTGGGCCAGCACGGTGGCGGTGGTGGTGCCGTCACCGGCGTTGTCCGAGGTCTTGGAAGCGACTTCCTTGACCATCTGCGCGCCCATGTTCTCGAACTTGTCGGCCAGCTCGATCTCCTTGGCGACGGACACGCCGTCCTTGGTGATCGTCGGGGCGCCGAAGCTCTTCTCGAGCACGACGTTGCGGCCCTTCGGGCCCAGGGTCGCCTTGACGGCGTTGGCGAGGATGTTCACGCCGCGCACCATGCGCGAGCGGGCGTCTTCACCGAAACGGATTTCCTTCGCAGCCATTTTGAAAAACTCCGTGATTCTTTAAGCGTTGAGTGGATCGAAGCGCAGGAACCGCGGCGGGACTCAGCCCAGCACCGCGAAGATGTCGTCTTCCTTCACCACCAGGTACTCGGTGCCGTCCAGCTTGACCTCGGTGCCGGCGTACTTGCCGAACAGCACCTGGTCGCCGACCTTGACCTTGGGGGCGCGCACGCTGCCGTTGTCGAGCACCTTGCCCTCGCCCACGGCGATGACCGTGCCCTTGATCGGCTTCTCGGCAGCCGAATCCGGGATCACGATGCCACCGGCGGAGACCTTCTCCTCCTCGGTGCGCTTGATCACGACGCGGTCGTACAGCGGCTTGATGTTGCTCATTTCAATCCCTCACAAGTGATTGACTGGGTTGGAAAAAGGGCGGCGAGTCTAGCACTCGCCCCTGGCGAGTGCCAGCGCCCGCGACGGCAGGAAAAACCCCCGACGGGCCGAGGGCATGGGCCCCATGTGGGGCGCCGGCGGAGGCCTTTCAAGGGGCCGGCCGGGTTTTTCTTCCGGGCCCCGGGTCCGGGCCCCGGGGCCGCGGCCGGCTACACTCTGCGCCCATGGACGTGCACCTGGTGTTTTGCAGCTGCCCCGACCCGGACACCGCCTCCACCCTGGCCAGGACCCTGGTGGAGGAGCGGCTGGCCGCGTGCGCCAGCGTGCTGCCGGGGATGCACTCGGTATACCGCTGGCAGGGCGCGGTGGAGTTGGCCGACGAGGTGCTGCTGCTGGCCAAGGCCCCGGCCGACCGCCTGCCGGACCTGATCGGGCGGCTGCAGGCGCTGCATCCCTATGAACTCCCCGAGGTGCTCGCGGTCCAGGCCACGGCCGGGCTGCCCGCCTACCTCGGATGGGTGGTCGAGGCCACCCGCGACTGACGAACGGAAGACGAAGACACGCATGACCCCGCACCGCCCCCTGCCGGCCCGGCACCTGCCCGGCCTGCTCCTGATGCTGCTGGCCTGGCTGGCGGTCCTCGCCCCCGTCCAGGCCGCGGTCGACGCCAAGGACCTGCTGCCGGTGGACGAGGCCTTCGTCCTGACCGCGACCGCGCCCGAACCGGGGCGGATCGAGATCCACTGGAAGATCGCCGAGGGCTACTACCTCTACCGCCACCGCACCGCGGTCAGCGCCAGCGGCGACTTCGTCGGCGGCAACCTGCGGCTGCCGGCCGGCGAGCGCCACGTCGACGAGTTCTTCGGTCCGGTGGAAACCTACCGCGGCGCGCTGGTGGCGATCCTCGACGGCCAGCCCACCGGCGCCGGCGCCAGCGCCGAGCTGCAGATCCGCTACCAGGGCTGCGCCGACATCGGCATCTGCTATCCGCCGCAGACCCGCCGGGTGCAGGTGCGCCTGCCCGGCACCAGCACCGCCGCCAGCCGCCTGGCGGCGCTGCAGTCGGCCAACGCCGGGCGCGACCGCCTCGCGACGGCGCTGGGCGGCGTCCGCCCGGCCCTGCCGGAGGCGCAGGCCTTCGCGGTGGACGCCATCGCCGACGGCGGCAACCGCATCCGCGTGCGCCTGCAGCCGGTGGCCGGCTACTACATCTACCGCGACACCACCCGGTTCGTGCTGGAGGACGCGCCGGGCCTGTCCGCCGGCCGCCCGCAGTGGTCGCCGGGAACCGCGCACCGCGACGAGCACTTCGGCGAGGTGACGGTGTACTTCGAACCGGCGGAGGTCGTGCTGCCGGTGGTCCGCACCCGGCCGCACCCGGCGCGCGCCACCCTGGTGGTGACCTTCCAGGGCTGCCAGGAAGGCGGCATCTGCTACCCGCCGATGACCCGGCGCGTGGCCGTGGACCTGCCCACCGGAGAGGTGACGACGGCGGCGGCGGTGGGCGCCGCGCCGCTGCCCCCGGCCCCGGCCGCAGACGCCGGCGAGGTGGCGCCTGCGGAGCTGCCGGCCCCGCCGGAAGCGGCACCGGATGCCTCGGCCGGCAACGCCGCGCGCACCGCGGCGCCGCCAGCGGCCGCGGGCAACGGCAAGCGCGGCCTGGTCGGCGCCCTGCTGCTGGCCCTGCTAGGCGGCCTGGTGCTGAACCTGATGCCATGCGTGCTCCCGGTGCTCTCGCTCAAGGCCCTGGGCCTGGCCCAGAGCGGGGAGAGCCGCGAGCGCGCCCGCGCCCACGCGCTGTGGTACACGGCGGGCGTGCTGGTGGCGTTCGCCGCCGTCGGCGCCCTGGTGGTGGGCCTGCGCGCCGCCGGCCAGGCCGCCGGTTGGGGCTTCCAGCTGCAGCAGCCATGGTTCGTGGCCGCGCTGGCCTACCTGATGTTCGCGGTCGGCCTGAGCCTGTCGGGCGTGTACACCCTGGGCACCGGGGTCGGCGGCGGCCTGGCCGCCGCGCGCAACGGACCGGCCGGCGACTTCCTCACCGGGGTGCTGGCCTGCGTGGTCGCCAGCCCCTGCATTGCCCCGTTCATGGGCCCCGCCCTGGCCTACGCCTTCGCCGCGCCGGCCGCGGCCGGGATGCTGGTGTTCCTGGTACTGGGCCTGGGCCTGGCGCTGCCGTTCCTGCTGGTCGGCTTCGTGCCGGCACTGGCACGGCGGCTGCCGCAACCGGGGCCGTGGATGGAGACGGTCAAGCAGCTGCTGGCCTATCCGATGTACCTGACCGCGGTGTGGCTGCTGTGGATCCTCGGCCGCCAGCGCGGGGTGGACGCGGTGGCGATGGTGCTGGCCGGCGCCGCGGTGCTGGCGCTGGCGCTGTGGTGGTTCGAGCGCAGCCGCTGGTGGGGCCGCCGTGGCGCCACCCTGGCCGCCCTGGTCCTGGTCGCGGTGGCGCTGGCGCCGGTGTGGGGCGTGACCCGCCTGCCGCCGGCCAGCGTGCGCGCCGCCGACAGCGACGCGGTGCCCTACTCGGCCGCCGAGCTGGACCGGTTGCGCGGCGAGAACCGGGTGGTATTCGTCAACATGACCGCCGACTGGTGCGTGACCTGCAAGGCCAACGAGCGCAACGTGCTGGCCCGCGACGGCTTCCGCGAACTGCTGGGCCGCACCGGGGCGGTCTACATGCGCGGCGACTGGACCAATACCGATCCGGCCATCAGCGCGTTCCTCGAGGCGCACAACGCGGTGGGCGTGCCGCTGTACGTGGTCTACGGACCCGGCGCACCGCCGGCGGTGCTGCCGCCGGTGCTGACCCCGGCGATCGTCGAGGACGCCCTGCTCAGGGCGGCGGCGCGGTGAGGCCCGGCCTGCGCCTGGTCCTGGCGGCAGCCTGCGCCGCCGCGCTGGGCCTGGGCGCGCGCGCCTGGTACGAGCAGCGCCGCCCGGACCTGCCGGCGCCGCTGCCGGTGCCCGAAGGGGTGCGCGCGGCCATGCCGGGGCAGCACCCCGACCCGATCCGCCTGCCCGACCTGGACGGCAACCTCGTCGAACTGGCCGCGATCGCGCCCGGCCGCCCGCTGCTGGTCAACGTCTGGGCCAGCTGGTGCGGGCCTTGCGTGGAGGAGATGCCGGAGCTGCAGCGCTTCGCTGCCGCCCAGGGCGCGGACGGTGTCCAGGTCGTGGGCCTGGCCCTGGACGAGGCGGAGGCGGTGCGCGCCTTCCTGCGCCAGGTCCCGGTGGACTACCCGATCCTGCTGGACCGCCCCGGTCCGGCCGACGCCAGCGTGCGGCTGGGCAATACCCGCGGCCTGCTGCCCTACACGGTGCTGCTGGATCGGCAGCGCCGGGTGCTGCGGCAGAAGCTGGGACCGTTCCAGCCCGGCGAGATCGCCGACTGGGCCGCGGCCGGCACCGGGCCGGACTGAGGCCGGCCTTCAAACGGTTGCTTGAAACGCTTTCATCTTCGCCGAACTGGACAGTAAAGGCGCCTTCCTCCAGACTGCCGCCCTTTCCGGTTCCGCCCGCAACCATGGCAAAGCTGCTGGTCCTGCACGGCCCCAACCTCAACCTGCTCGGCACCCGCGAGCCGGAGGTCTACGGCCACGCAACCCTGGCCGACATCGACGCCGACCTGGCCCGCCGCGCCGCGGCCGCCGGGCACCAGCTCGAGTCGTTCCAGTCCAACGCCGAGCATGCGCTGGTGGACCGGGTCCAGGCCGCCCGCCAGGACGGCACGGCCTTCATCCTGATCAACCCCGCCGCCTTCACCCATACCTCCGTCGCCCTGCGCGACGCCCTGGCGGCGGTGGCGATCCCATTCATCGAGATCCACCTGTCCAACCCGCACGCCCGCGAACCGTTCCGCCAGCACAGCTACTTCAGCGACAAGGCGGTCGGCGTGGTGTGCGGGTTCGGCGCCGACAGCTACCGCTACGCCCTGGATGCGGCGCTGGCGCGGCTGCCGGCCTGAGCCCCATCCCGTTGCAACGCGTCCGCGCCGCGGACGCCCCACACAGAGGCCACCATGGACCTGCGCAAGATCAAGAAACTCATCGACCTGCTGGAAGAATCCAACCTCGCCGAAATCGAGATCAAGGAAGGCGAGGAAAGCGTGCGCCTGTCGCGCATCCCGCAGGGCGTGGCGGTGGCCGCCCCGGCCGCCTCGCTGGAAGTGCGCTCGCCCGCCGCGGCCCCGGCCGCCGCGCCGATGCCGATGAGCTCCCCGGTCGAGGCCGCCACCGGCGGCACCCCCAAGCCGGGCAGCGACCTGCCGCCGGGCCAGGTCGTGCGCGCGCCGATGGTCGGCACCTTCTACGCCGCCCCGGCCCCGGACAAGCCGGCCTTCGTCACCGTCGGCCAGCAGGTCAAGGCCGGCGACACCCTCGGCATCATCGAGGCGATGAAGATGTTCAACCCGATCGAGGCCGACGTCTCCGGCACCGTGGTCGCCATCCTGTGCGAGAGCGGGCAGCCGGTGGAGTTCGACCAGCCGCTGTTCGTGATCGGCTGACGCCGATCACGACGGGATTGGTGATTCGTGATTGGTGATTCGAAGGAGCGGCCGCACCAGCGCCTGGATGCATGGCGCGATGCGATGGAACTTGCCGCCCTGGTGTACGCGTACTCGGCCGGCTTTCCCGCGGAGGATCGGTACGGCCTGACGGCGCAGATGCGCCGGGCCGCCGTGAGCGTGCCATCGAACATCGCCGAAGGCGCCGCCCGTCGCTATGCCCCTGAACTCGTACGTTTCCTGCTGATTGCGCGCGGCTCGCTGTCCGAACTGGATACGCAGCTGGCGCTGGCTCCGCGGCTCGGCCTCGCCGCCCCGGACCAGGACCTCCTGCAGCTGCTCGATCGCACCTTCGCGCGCCTCAACGCGCTGATCAGGTCGATCGACGACACCGCAGCCGCGCGCGACGAGCCGGCCTACTACGAATTACCAATGACGAATCACGAATCACGGGCCCAATCCCATGCTCGATAAAGTCGTAATCGCCAACCGCGGCGAAATCGCGTTGCGGATCCTGCGCGCCTGCCATGCGCTGGGCATCCGCACCGTCGCCGTGCACTCCACCGTGGACCGCAACCTCAAGCACGTGGCCATGGCCGACGAGTCGGTCTGCATCGGGCCGGCGCCGTCCACCGACAGCTACCTCAACATGGCCTCGATCATCGCCGCCGCCGAGGTGACCGATGCCCAGGCCATCCACCCCGGCTACGGCTTCCTGTCCGAGAACGCGGACTTCGCCGAGCGGGTGGAGCAGTCCGGCTTCATCTTCATCGGCCCCAAGCCCGACACCATCCGCCTGATGGGCGACAAGGTCGAGGCGATCCGGGCGA
The DNA here is from genome assembly GCF_003931635.1 of Pseudoxanthomonas sp. SGNA-20. Lineage (NCBI taxonomy): Bacteria > Pseudomonadati > Pseudomonadota > Gammaproteobacteria > Lysobacterales > Lysobacteraceae > Pseudoxanthomonas > Pseudoxanthomonas sp. SGNA-20. The sequence goes on from NZ_RRYK01000001.1 coordinate 691,471, forward strand.
TGAAGGCCGCCGGCGTGCCCTGCGTGCCCGGCTCCGGCGGCCCGCTGGGCGACGACATCGCCGCCAACGCCAGGATCGCCCGCGAGATCGGCTACCCGGTGATCATCAAGGCCGCCGGCGGCGGCGGCGGCCGCGGCATGCGCGTGGTCCACTCCGAGGCCGCGCTCAGGGCCGCGATCGAGACCACCAAGAGCGAAGCCAAGGCCGCCTTCGGCAATGGCGAGGTGTACATGGAGAAGTACCTGGAGAATCCGCGCCACGTGGAGATCCAGGTGCTGGCCGACGGCCAGGGCAACGCCATCCACCTCGGCGAGCGCGACTGCTCGATGCAGCGCCGCCACCAGAAGGTGGTCGAGGAGGCGCCGGCGCCGGGCATCACCGCCGAGCAGCGCGCGGAGATCGGCAAGGTCTGCGTCGAGGCATGCATCCGCATCGGCTACCGCGGCGCCGGCACGTTCGAGTTCCTGTACGAGAACGGCCGCTTCTACTTCATCGAGATGAACACCCGCATCCAGGTCGAACACCCGGTCACCGAGATGGTCACCGGCATCGACCTGGTGGCCGAGCAGCTGCGCATCGCCGCCGGCCACAAGCTGCGCATCCGCCAGGAGGACGTGGTGCTCAACGGCCACGCCATCGAGTGCCGCATCAACGCCGAGGACCCGGAGACCTTCTTCCCCAGCCCCGGCCTGATCCAGCACTTCCACGCCCCGGGCGGCCCGGGCGTGCGCGTGGACACCCACATCTACGAGGGCTACCGCGTGCCGCCGAACTACGACTCGATGATCGGCAAGCTGATCGTGCACGGTCCGGACCGCGAGACCGCGATCTGCCGCATGCGCGTGGCCCTGAGCGAGATGGTGGTCGACGGCATCAAGACCAACATCCCGCTGCAGCAGCGGATCATGCGCGACAAGGGCTTCCAGGCCGGCGGCCAGAACATCCACTACCTGGAGAAGCGCCTGGCCGAGCGCAAGAACCAGTCGATCGCACTGGGGTGAGGACAACCCGCCTGCGCGGCGCCGCCTCGGGAACGCCCCGGCGCGCCGCGCCGGGCAGGTGGCACCTGGGGCCGGCCATGCCGGCCCTTTCCCTTTGCGGCCAGCGCAGGCCCCGCGTGAGACAATCGCGCCCCCACACCGCAACCGCCCACGCCCATGCCCTACCTTGAACTTAGCCTGCGCAGCACCGAGGCCGAGCAGCCGCGCTACGAGCGCGCGCTGGAGGACGTGGGCGCGCTGTCGGTGACCCTGCTGGACGCCGACGCCGACACTCCCAACGAGCGCGCCATCCTCGAACCCGGCGTGGGCGAGACCCCGGTGTGGAAGTCGCTGGTGCTGAGCGCGCTGTTCGACGCCGACGTCGACGCGCTGGCCCTGCTGGCCGCGCTGGAGGCGTTCGACCCGTCGCTGGACTGGAGCAGCGCCTCGTTCCGCAAGGTCGAGGACCAGGACTGGGAGCGGGTCTGGCTCGACCAGTTCCAGCCGATGCGCTTCGGCGCGCGCACCTGGATCGTGCCGTGGAACCACGAACTGCCGGCCGAGGCCACCGCGGCCGATGCCGCGGTGGTGCGCCTGGACCCGGGCCTGGCGTTCGGCTCGGGTACCCATCCGACCACCGCGCTGTGCCTGCGCTGGCTGGACCAGCTGGCCGGCGAAGGCCTGCTGCAGGACGCGCGCGTGCTCGACTTCGGCTGCGGCTCCGGGATCCTCGCCCTGGCCGCGCTGAAGCTCGGCGCCGCGCAGGCGGTGGGCGTGGACAACGACCCGCAGGCGCTGCAGGCCTCGCTCGACAACGCGCTGCGCAACGAGGTCGAAGGCCAGCTGGCGGTGTACCTGCCGCAGGACGAACCGGAAGCGACCTATCCGGTGGTGGTGGCCAACATCCTCGCCTCGGCGCTGGATGCGCTGGCCAACACCCTGGCCGCGCGCGTGGCCCCGGGCGGGCGCATCGCCCTGTCCGGCATCCTGGAGGGCCAGGAAGGCGAACTGCTGCAGCGCTACGCGGCCTGGTTCGACGAGCTGCAGGCCAGCGTCGACGGCGATTGGGTGCGGATCGACGGCGTGCGCCGCTAAGGCGCCTGCGCCGGCCGCGGGCGCATGGTTGAATAGCGGGCATGTTCACCGCCTGCCCGCACTGCGATTTCCTGGTCACCCACCTGTCGGGCCAGCCGCGGCCCGAGGCCTGCCCGCGCTGCGGCAAGCCGCTGGCGGCCGATCCCGGCGCATCGGCCGCCAGCGGTCCGGCCGTGGCAGGCGCGGCTGCACCGCCGGCGCTGGCCACCCTGCTGGATGACGAACCGACGCCGCCAGCGGCTATCGCGCCGGAAGCGGCATCCGCCGCAGCAGACCCTGCGCCCGGACCGGAGCCCATCCCGCAACCGCAGCCCGAGCCGCGGTCCACGCCGCAGCCGCCACCGGCCATCGCCGCGGATGCACCGTCCGTCGTCGCCCTGCATGCCACGCCGGCGCAGGCGTCCGCCGCACCACGCACCAACGCGGCGCGCCCGCGGCGCGCGCGCTGGCAGTGGCCGCTGGTGGTGCTGCTGGCCCTGCTGCTCGGCCTGCAGGTGCTGCTGGCCGACCGCGCGCGGCTGGCGGCCGATCCGCAATGGCGCCCGTTGCTGCTGCAGGCCTGCGGCGTGCTGCGCTGCAGCCTGCCGGACTGGCGCGAGCCGGGCGCATTCACCATGGTCGAGCGCAGCGTGCGCCCGGGCCAGGCGCCGGGCACCCTGCGCGTGGACGCCACCTTCCGCAACGATGCGCGCTGGGCCCAGCCCTGGCCGCTGCTGCAGCTGTCGCTGGCCGATGCCGACGGCCGCACCACCGGCAGCGGCGTGTTCGCGCCGGAGCAATACCTGGGCGAGGCGCCGGAAGGATTGCTCGCACCCGGGCAGAGCGCGCAGGTCACCTTCGTGGTGCAGGAGCCGGCGCCGGGCACGGTGGCGTTCTCCTTCAGGTTCCACTGATGGCCAATGGCAGCGGCCGGGCGGCCGCGCTAGACTCCCCAACCCGCTCGATGCACGCGCATCATCCAACGGAATCCCACGTGCAGCAGAACGCCCCTTCCCGCGCCGACGCCGGCCGCAGCGCCCCCCGCCCGCCCCTGCGCGAGCACGTGGCGCAGTCGGTGCGCCGCTACCTGCGCGACCTGGACGGGGTGGAAGCCAACGACGTCTACGAGATCGTCCTGCGCGAGATGGAGATCCCGCTGTTCGTCGAGGTGCTGAACCACTGCGACGGCAACCAGAGCCGCGCCGCGGCGCTGCTGGGGATCCACCGCGCCACCCTGCGCAAGAAGCTGAAGGACTACGGGCTGGTCTGAGCCCGCGGGCGGCCCCGGGGGCGGCGGCTATAATTCCGCCTCTTTCCCCGCACCCTGCTGCCCACCCATGACCGCCGATTTCCTGCCCGTGCGCCGGGCACTGCTGTCCGTTTCCGACAAGACCGGCCTGATCGACCTGGCCCGCGCCCTGGCCGCGCGTGGCGTCGAGCTGCTGTCCACCGGCGGCACCGCCCGCGCCATCCGCGAGGCCGGCCTGCCGGTCAGGGACGTGTCCGAGGTCACCGGCTTCCCGGAAATGATGGACGGCCGGGTCAAGACCCTGCACCCGGTGGTCCACGGCGGCCTGCTCGGCCGCGCGGGCCTGGATGATGCGGTGATGGCCGAGCACGGCATCGCCCCGATCGACCTGCTGGTGCTGAACCTGTATCCGTTCGAGCAGGTCACCGCCCGCGCCGACTGCACCCTGGCCGAGGCGGTGGAGAACATCGACATCGGCGGCCCGGCGATGCTGCGCAGCGCGGCCAAGAACTTCGCCCGGGTCGCGGTGGCCACCTCGCCGGAGCAGTACGCCGGCCTGCTGGCCGAGCTGGAGGCCAACGACGGCAAGCTCTCGGCCGCCACCCGCTTCGCCCTGTCGGTGGCCGCGTTCAACCGCGTGGCCCAGTACGACGCTGCGATCAGCAACTACCTGTCGGCCGTGACCGACGCCAGCGCCGAAGTGCCGGTGCGCGCGGCCTTCTCCGCCCAGGCCAACGGCAGCTTCGTCAAGGTCATGGACCTGCGCTACGGCGAGAACCCGCACCAGCAGGCCGCGTTCTACCGCGACCTGCACCCGGCGCCCGGCTCGCTGGCCACCTTCACCCAGCTGCAGGGCAAGGAGCTGAGCTACAACAACATCGCCGACAGCGACGCGGCCTGGGAATGCGTGCGCCAGTTCGACGCCCCGGCCTGCGTGATCGTCAAGCACGCCAACCCCTGCGGCGTGGCCGTGGCGGCCAACGTCGGCGAGGCCTACGAGCTGGCCTACGCCACCGACCCGACCAGCGCCTTCGGCGGCATCCTCGCCTTCAACCGCCCGCTGGACGCGGCCACGGCCAAGACCATCCTCGACCGCCAGTTCGTCGAGGTGCTGCTGGCGCCGGAGTACGACGCCGGCGCGCTGGAATACGCCACGAAGAAGGCCAACGTGCGCGTGCTGCGGATCCCGATGGCGCCGCCGTCGCCGGGCTTCATCGACCTCAAGCGCGTTGGCTCGGGCCTGCTGATGCAGACCGCCGACGACCGCGTGGTCACCCGCGACGAGCTGAAGGTGGTGACGAAGCTGGCGCCGACGGATGCCCAGTTCGCCGACCTGCTGTTCGCGTGGAAGGTGGCCAAGTTCGTCAAGTCCAACGCCATCGTCTACGCGAAGGACAGCCGCACCGTGGGCGTGGGCGCCGGGCAGATGAGCCGCGTGTACTCGGCGCGCATCGCCGGCATCAAGGCCGCCGACGCCGGGCTGGTGGTCGAGGGTTCGGTGATGGCCTCCGACGCGTTCTTCCCGTTCCGCGACGGCATCGACGCGGCGGCCGAGGCCGGCATCAAGGCGGTGATCCAGCCCGGCGGCTCGATGCGCGACGCCGAGGTGATCGCCGCGGCCGACGAGCACGGCATCGCCATGGTGTTCACCGGCGTGCGCCACTTCCGCCACTGATCGCCCCGCGCGACCCGGCTGGCTGGTAGCGGACGGCCGCGCCCTTCCAGGCGCGGCCGTTTCCGTTCGTGGCACGGCCGGCATCACCCGGCATTCGCCGCCGCGCCCGTAGGGTGGCCCCCGACAGCCGCCCCGCAGCGCGGGCCGACCACACGCAAAGGAGAACGCGCCAATGTGGATCCGCGAGGAAGGCCCCGAGGACATCGACGCCATCTGTACCGTGCTGCGCAAGGCGTTCGCCAAGTATCCCGGCGAGGGGAAGCTCGAGACCCGGATCGTCGACACCCTGCGCGCGGACAACGCCCTGGCGATGTCACTGGTCGCCGATATCGACGGCCGCGTCGCCGGGCACATCGCGTTCTCGCCGGCACGGCCCTCGCGCGATGGCGACGGCTGGTACGTGCTCGGTCCGCTGGCGGTGGATCCGGCCGACCAGGGCCACGGCGTCGGCGCCGCCCTGGTGCGCGCCGGCCTGGCCGAACTGCAGGCACGCGAGGCCAACGGCTGCGTGGTGCTGGGCGACCCGGCCTACTACGGCCGCTTCGGCTTCGTCGCCGATCCGCTGCTGACCCTGCCCGGGGCGCCGCAGGGCGCGTTCCAGGCCCTGCGTTTCACCGATGCCGCTTCGGCCGGCGAGGTGGTGTTGCATCCGGCCTTCGGCCACCACGAGAAGCCCTGAGCCAGTCGCGGTGGTTGCCGGCGAAAGCGCCGCGCGCGGAAGGCCGGACCCGGCAGGCAGGCTAGAATCGCGTTCCCTTTCCCGCGAATCCCTTCCCACATGAGCAAGGTCCTGGTCATCGGTTCGGGCGGGCGCGAGCATGCGCTGGCCTGGAAGCTCGCGCAGTCGCCGCGCGTCAGCGAAGTGATCGTCGCCCCCGGCAATGCCGGCACCGCCGCCGAGGCCAAGTGCCGCAACGCCGCGGTCAAGGTCACCGACCTCGAGGGGCTGCTGCAGCTTGCGCGCGACGAAGGCGTGGCGGTGACCGTGGTCGGACCCGAGGTGCCGCTGGTGGCCGGCGTGGTCGACCGCTTCCGCGAAGCCGGGCTGCGCATCTTCGGCCCCACCTCCGCGGCCGCGCAGCTGGAAGGCAGCAAGGCCTTCGCCAAGGATTTCCTCGCCCGCCACGGCATCCCCACCGCGTTCTACGCGGTGCACACCCAGGTCGAGGCCGCCCTCGCGTACATCCGCCAGAAGGGTGCGCCGATCGTGGTCAAGGCCGACGGCCTGGCCGCCGGCAAGGGCGTGATCGTCGCCATGACCCTGGAGGAGGCCGAGGCCGCGGTGCGCGACATGCTTTCCGGCAATGCCTTCGGCGATGCCGGCGCACGCGTGGTGATCGAGGAATTCCTCGAGGGCGAGGAAGCCAGCTTCATCTCGATGGTCGATGGCCGCACCGCCCTGCCGATGGCCACCTCGCAGGACCACAAGCGCGTGGGCGATGGCGATACCGGCCCCAACACCGGCGGCATGGGCGCGTACTCGCCGGCGCCGGTGGTCACCCCCGACGTGCACGCGCGGATCATGCGCGAGGTGGTGGAACCGACCGTGGCCGGCATGGCCGCCGACGGCATCCCGTTCACCGGCTTCCTCTACGCCGGGCTGATGATCGATGCCTCCGGCGCGCCGAAGGTGATCGAGTTCAACGTGCGCTTCGGCGATCCGGAGACCCAGCCGGTGATGCTGCGCCTGCAGTCGGACCTGCTGGACCTGGTCGAGGCCGCGCTGGACGGCCGCCTGCACGAGGTCCAGGCACAGTGGGATCCGCGCCCTTCGCTGGGCGTGGTGATGGCCGCGCGCCCGTACCCGGAATCGCCGGTGACCGGCGACCCCATCCACGGCCTGGACGCGGTCCCGGCCGACGTGAAGGTGTTCCATGCCGGCACCGCACTGGATGCCGACGGCAAGGTCGTCAGCGCCGGCGGCCGCGTGCTGTGCGTGACCGCGCTGGGCGACAGCGTGGCCGACGCCCAGCGCCGCGCCTATACGGGGGTGGACGCGATCCGCTGGGAACACGCCTTCTGCCGCCGCGACATCGGCTGGCGCGCGATCGCCCGCGAGCAGGGCAACTGAGCCATGGCCGGCCGGGTCGAGCCGTTCCGCGCGATCGCCATCAGCCAGCTGGCGCGTGCGCTGGAGGCCCAGGGCCGCTCCGTGGTGCACATGGAGTTCGGCCAGCCTTCCACGCCGGCGCCGGCCGCGGCACTGGCGGCGGTGCGCGAGGGGCTCGACCGCGATCCGCCCGGCTACTGGGAGAGCGTGCCGCTGCGGGCGCGCATCGCCCGCCACTACCGCGACGCCTACGGCGTGGAGGTGGATCCGGCGCAGGTCGTCCTCACCTGCGGCGCATCGCCGGCGCTGCTGCTGGCGATGCTGTCCCGCTTCGAGGCCGGCGACCGCATCGCCTTCGCCCGCCCCGGCTACATCGCCTACCGCAACACCGCCATCGCCGCGCGCCTGCAGCCGGTGGAGATCGGCTGCGGACCGGAAAGCCGCTACCAGCTCACCGCGGCGGCGATCGCCGCGCTGGATCCTGCACCGGCCGGCGTCATCCTCGCCAGTCCGGCCAATCCCACCGGCACCATCATCGAACCCGGCGAGCTGCGCGCCATCGCGGACGTGTGCCGGCAGCGCGGCATCGTCCTGCTGTCGGACGAGATCTACCACGGCCTGCACTACACGCAGCCGGCGCACTCGATCCTGCAATACGCGCCGGACGCGATGGTGGTGAACAGCTATTCGAAGTACTACTCGATGGTGGACTGGCGCCTGGGCTGGCTGCTGGTGCCGCCGTCGCACGTGGACACCGCGCGTGCCTATGCCGGCAACCTGTTCCTGACCCCGCCCTCGCCCAGCCAGCAGGCCGCGCTGGTGGCGATGGACTGCACGGAGGAGCTGGAAGGCCATCGCGCCACCTACGCGCGCAACCGCCAGCTGCTGCTGGAGGCGCTGCCCGACCTGGGCCTGGAGCGCATCGCCCCGCCCGACGGCGCGTTCTACATCTGGGCCGACGTGGCCCACCTGGCCGACGACAGCCTTGGCCTGTGCCGGCGCATCCTCGAGGACACCGGCGTGGCCCTGGCCCCCGGCGTGGACTTCGACCCCGTCGATGGCCACCGCTTCATCCGCTTCAGCTTCGCCCCGGCCACGGTGCACGTGGAGGAGGCGCTGCGACGGCTGCGGCCGTGGTTCGCGGCGCAGCCGCGCATCCGCTGAGGGCTCAGCCGGGCGCGCCGCCCAGGTAGTCCAGCACCACCTGCAGCATCGCCTTCGCGCCATGCTCCAGCGCCGCCTCGTCCGGCGCGTAGTGCGGCGAGTGGTTGATCGGCGCCTGCGCCGGATCCTGTCCGGCCGGCGTGGTGCCGACCAGGAAGAACGCGCCCGGCACCTCGTTGGCGAACTGCGAGAAGTCCTCGGCGATGGTCTGCAGCGGCATTTCCACCACGTTCTCCGCGCCGGCGGCGGCCTGCAGCGAGGCCAGCACGCGTCGCGCCAGCTGCGGTTCGTTGATCGTGGCCGGCGCGGTGTTCACCACCTCCAGCCTCGCGGTGGCGCCGGCGGCGTGCGCGTAGTCGCTGGCGATGCGTTCGAAGCGCGCGATCACGTCCTCGCGCACGGCCGGGTCGAAGGTGCGCAAGGTACCGACCAGCTTCGCCTCGTCCGGGATGATGTTGAAGCGCACGCCGGCGTTGAACTGGCCCGCGGTCAGCACCACCGGCGTGCTGGCGATGTTCACCTGGCGCGCGATCATGCTCTGGGTGCCCAGCAGGATCTGCGCAGCCACCGTGATCGGATCGACGCCATCCCACGGCCGCGAACCATGGGTCTGGCGGCCACGCACCGTCAGGGCCCACTCGTCGGCGCTGGCCAGCAACGGCCCGCTGCGGAAGCCGACCTGGCCCACCTGCAGCGCGGACCACACGTGCAGGCCGAACACCGCCTCCGGGCGGAAGTCCTTCCACACGCCCTCGTCCAGCATCAACCGCGCGCCGAATGGCGCACCCGGTTCGTCGGGACCTTCCTCCGAAGGTTGGAACACGAACATCACCTCGCCGGCCAGTTCCTGCCGGCGTTCGGCCAGCGCGCGGGCCACGCCCAGCAGGATCGCCACGTGCAGATCGTGGCCGCAGGCGTGCATCACGCCCACCGGCTGGCCGCGATAGGTCGAGCGCACGGTGGAGGCGAACGGCAGGCCGGTGGCCTCCTCCACGGGGAGCGCGTCCATGTCCGCGCGCAGGGCGATGCCCGGGCCGGGTTTGCCGCCGCGCAGGACCGCGGCCACGCCGGTGCGGGCGATGCCGGTGCGCGGCTCCAGCCCCAGCGCGCTCAGTTCGCCGGCGATGGCGGCAGCGGTGCGGGCCTCGTGTCCGCCCAGCTCCGGATGGCGGTGGAAATCGCGCCGCCACTCCACCATCGCCGGGTACTGCGCCCTGGCCGCAGCGATGGCGCTGGTGGTGGCGGATTCGGCGGCGGACGCGGGCAGGGCCATGCCCAGCAGCGCGGCCAGCAGGCCTGGCAGGATCGACGGCTTCATCGCTCGGCTCCGGCGCGGGGATGGCCGATGGTAGCCGGCTGCCGCACTAGACGTTGGCCTGCTCCGCCGGCAGCGAGGTCTCGATCGGGGCGGCGCCCGGGCCAGCGCCGGCGGCCGCGCCATGGCTGTCCACGCCGTACGATGTCATCGACAGCGAGCCGTAGGCGTAGCCCTCCACCAGCGGCCGCGCCGGATGCCCGGAAGCGGCGGCCAGGCCAGCGATGTACAGCAGCGGCAGGAAATGGTCCGGGGTGGGCACGGCCAGGCGGTAGTCGGGGTGGGATACCAGCGAGGGCGCGTCGTGCGGCCGTTCCAGCATCAGTTCGCGCGCGGCCTCCTCGAAGCGGCGGGTCCAGTCGAAGGCACCGTCGGGCCGGTGCCAGTCGATCGCGCGCAGGTTGTGCACCACGTTGCCGCTGCCGATCACCATCACCCCGCGCGAACGCAGCGCGGCCAGCTTGGCGCCAAGGGCCGGGTGCCATTCCGGCGGCCTGCGCGCGTCGATCGACAGCTGCACCACCGGCACGTCGGCCTGCGGGAACGCATGCACCAGCACCGACCAGGTGCCGTGGTCCAGGCCCCAGCCGTCCAGGTCGGCGCCGAGCTGGTCCGGCGCCACCGCGTCGGCCACCTCCTCCACCAGCTCCGGCAGGCCCGGCGCCGGGTACTGCACGTCGAACAACGCCTGCGGGAAGCCGTAGAAGTCGTGGATGGTGCGCGGCCTGGGCATGGCGGTTACCGCAGTGAAGTTGCCGTACCAGTGCGCCGACACCGCCAGGATCGCGCGCGGCCGCGGCGCGGCGGCGCCGAAGGCGCGCCAGGCCTCGGTGTAGCGGTTGCGCTCCAGCGCGTTCATCGGGCTGCCGTGGCCAAGGAAGGCGGCCGGCATCAGGGCATGGGCGTCCACGCAGGACTCCGGAAACGGGGGTACCGCGCCCACTGTAAGCCGGCGCGGCCGACGCGGCACGCAAGGCAACGGTCGGGTGCGCCGTCCACGCCGCGCATGTCCACCGCGACCCGGCGCTCTGCTAGGCTCCGCGCCAGTCCCGCGGAGAGCCGCATGGCCGCCCACAGCCAGTTCGCGCTGCTGACCCAGCGCCGCTTCCTGCCCTACTTCATCGTGCAGGCGCTCGGCGCCTTCAACGACAACGTCTACCGCCAGGCCATCATCGGCCTGCTGTTCTTCCTCGGGGTCAGCGCCGAGGAGCGCTCGACCTACGCGGTCATCGCCCCGGCGATCTTCATCGCGCCCTACTTCCTGTTCTCGGCGATCGCCGGGCAGGTGGCGGAGAAGCTGGAGAAGCAGCGCCTGATCGTGGTCACCACCAGCATGGAGATCGCGATCATGTCGCTGGCGGCGGTGGGCTTCCTGCTGCAGTCCATGCCGCTGCTGCTGGTGGCGCTGTTCTGCACCGGCCTGCAGTCGACCCTGTTCGGCCCGGTGAAGTACTCGGTGCTGCCGGCCATCCTCAAGCCCGAGGAACTGACCGGCGGCAACGGCCTGGTCGAGATGGGCACTTCGATCTCGATCCTCGGCGGCATGATCACCGGCGGCCTGATCTTCCAGCTCGCCGGCGCGCACGGCCCGGAGGCAGCGGCCGCGGCGATCGTGGCGCTGGCCATCGCCGGCAACCTGGTGGCGCGCATGATCCCGCGGGTGGACGCCGGCGCGCCGGACCTGAAGATCGGCTGGAACCCGCTGCCTGAGTCGCTGGCGGTGCTGCGCATGGCGCGCGCCCAGCCGGCGGTGCGCAACGCCATCCTCGGCGTGTCCTGGTTCTGGTTCTTCGGCACCATCGTCACCTCGCAGCTGCCGGCCTACGCCGAACTCAACCTCGGCGGCGCCTCCGGCTCGGCCACGCTGTACATCTTCGTGCTGGCGCTGTTCTCGGTCGGCACCGGCACCGGCTCGCTGCTTTGCGAGAAGCTGTCGGCGCGCACCGTGGAGATCGGCCTGGTGCCGCTGGGCGCGGCCGGCATGAGCACGTTCCTGCTGGACCTCTACTTCGCCCGCCCCGGCGCGCCGCCGGCCACCGGGCTGGACGTGGCCGGCTTCCTGGCCCAGCCCGGCAGCCTGCGCATCGTCGTCGACCTGCTGGGCATCGGCGTGTTCACCGGCTTCTTCGTGGTGCCGCTGTTCGCCCTGATCCAGAGCCGCACGCCGTCCTCGCGCATGTCGCGGGTGTTTGCCGCGCTGAACATCCAGAACTCCGGCTTCATCGTGCTGGCGGCGGTGGTCGGACTGGGCGCGGGCATGCTGGGCTGGAGCAGCCCGCAGCTGTTCCTGGCCCTGGCGATCGCCAACGTGCTGGTGGCGGCGTGGATCTTCGCCCTGGTGCCCGAGTTCCTGATGCGCTTCCTCAGCTGGGTGCTGGTGCGGGCGCTGTACCGGCTGCGCGTGCGCGGCGTGGAGGAGCACGTGCCCGACGAGGGCGCGGCGGTGCTGGTGTGCAACCACGTCAGCTACATGGACGCGCTGATCCTGGCGGCGAGCATCCCGCGCCCGGTGCGCTTCGTCATGTACTACCGGATCTTCGACATCCCGGTGATGAGCTGGATCTTCCGCACCGCCCGCGCCATCCCCATCGCCGGCGCGCGCGAGGACCCGGAGCGCATGCAGCGCGCGTTCGACGCGATCGACGCCGCGCTGGCCGAGGGCGAGCTGGTGTGCATCTTCCCCGAGGGCGCGCTGACCAAGGACGGCGGGATCGCGCCGTTCAGGTCCGGGGTGGAGCGGATCCTGGAACGCGCCGCCGCGGCCGGGCGCCCGGTGCCGGTGGTGCCGATGGCGCTGCGCGGCATGTGGGCCAGCATGTGGAGCCGGCGCGATTCGCGCCTGGGCCGCATGCGCGTGCCGCGCCGGCTGCGCGCGCGGGTAGAGGTGATCGCCGCCGCGCCGCTGCCCGGCCCGGTGTCGGCGCAGGCGCTGGAGGCACGCGTGCGCGAACTGCGCGGCGACGATGCATGAGCCACGCGCCACGGCGCGGCTTTTGCCGCCAGTGGCCGGTCGGTTAGGCTTGCGGCTGTTGTCCGGGGGGATGTACGCCAGCATGGACGCGCCGAACGACGCCATGGGACGTGGCACCTGTATTCCGGCAACCGGGGCCCGGGCAACCGCGCCGCGGACGACGGGCGCGCCGCCGCACGCGCGGCACGCCACCATCCGCGACCGCAGCTGTCCGCCCCTGCAGCACCGGGCCCGGTGCCCGCGCCGGCCTGCCGCCGGCCGGCGTCAGGCCCGCCACGGCCTTTCCTTCCCTGCTGGAGCAACCTGATGAGCTACGTTCCGCCACCGTCCCCCCAGTCCGCCGCGCCGGTGCAGGAGCCGGTTCCCAACCACCTGGCCTGGGCCATCATCTCCACGATCCTGGCCACCTGCCTGTGCTGCCCGCTGGGGCTGGTCGGCATCGTCGCCATCGTGTTCGCCAGCAAGGTCAACTCGCTGCTCGACCGCGGCGACCTGGAGGGCGCGCGCCGCGCCTCGGCCAATGCCAAGACCTGGTGCTGGGTGGCCACCGCGCTGGCCATCATCGGCCTGCTGTTCAACATCTGGGCGCTGGCCACCGGCGGCATGGCCGAGTACATGCAGATGATGCAGCAGATGCAGGGCTGATCCATGGCCCTGTCGCGGCCCTTGCGGATCGCGATGCTGGCGTCGGCCGCGGTGGCGGCCGGCGCCGGCGTGTGGTTGCTGCGCACCTACGATCCCAACGTGGCCGGCAACCCGTTCCCGCCATGCATGTTCCGCGCCTTCACCGGCTGGTTCTGCATCGGCTGTGGCCTGACCCGGGCCATGCACGCGCTGGTGCACGGCGACCTGGTGCGGGCCTTCTCGATGAACCCGCTGGGCCTGCTGGCGCTGGGCCTGACCCCGCTGATGCTGGCCTGGTCCGGCGGCTGGCAGCCGCGGCTGCTGGCACCGCTGATGCGCTGGGTGCTGGAGCCGAAGCTGTGGCTGGCGGTGTTGCCGGGGTACTGGATCCTGCGGAACCTTCCGTGGTTTCCGTTCACGCTGCTCGCACCGGTCTAGGGCAACGCCAGCCCGGGCGGTGAGGCCGCTGGCGCGTGGCGACGCCTTCGTCGTGGCCAGCCCTGATGCCTGCCTGGCGCGGCGCGCGCCGCTCAGCCGGCCCAGCCGGCCAGGATCAGCAGGGCCAGCACTGCCAGCCAGAGCAACAGCGCCCGCCAGATCAGGTTCATCGCGTCGCGCAGCTCGGCCAGTTCGCCGCGCGCGGGCACGCGGCCGGCCTCCAGGTCCTCGGCGTCTTCCTCGGCCAGCTCGCCGACCACCGCCGCGCGCGCTGCCGCCTCCAGGAACCGGCTTTCCGGGTTCCAGCCGGCGCCGCCCTTGTGCCGCCAGGCACGGCTGACCAGGTCGAAGTTGCCGGCCAGGGCCAGGGCCAGGGTCATCAGCTGGGCCACCGGCCATTCCATCCAGCGCAGCAGCCACAGCAGTCCGGCGGCGTTGTCCTCGGGCAGCTGGCGGACCTGGCCGGCGAACGCCGAACGCTCCAGCAGGCGGTACAGCACCGCCCCGGCCGGGCCCAGCAGCAGGAACCAGAACAGCACCGCGAACCAGCGCCGCAGGGCGGCGCGTGCCATCACCGCCGGCAGTCCGGGGCCTTCGGCCACCACCTGCCCGGGTTCGGCCGCCAGCTGGTCCAGGCGGGCCTTGCGGGTCGCCGGGTCCTCGGCGTCCAGCACCGCTTCCACGTCCACGTCCAGGTCGCGCGGGCCCCAGGCCAGGACCAGCACCAGCACGCCGAACAGCAGCCCCGGCAGGCCGTACAGCACCCGCCCCAGCGCCAGCTGCAGGGCCAGCACCAGCAGCACCGGCGGCAGCACCGCCAGGGCGATGCCCCAGCGGGTGCGCCAGGGGCCGCCGTCGGCCAGCTGCGCGGCCAGCCAGGCCTGCCAGCGCGCGTACCAGCCGAAGCTGCGCGCCGGCGCCAGCACGGCCGGCGCCACGTGGCCCAGCACCAGGGCGATGATCACCGCGACCAGGGTCGTGAACATGCTCCCTCCGTGCCGCGGATACTAGCCGGCGGCGCGGGCGGCGGTCACCGCCGGCGCGCCCTCGGCGTACCAGTACTCGACCAGCGCCCGCGCGATCGACAGCGAGGGCGGCAGGACCGGGCCGCCACTGGCGTCGTCGCCGCGGGCCAGGGCCTGGCCGACTTCCTCGCGGGTGAACCAGCGCGCCGCCTCCAGTTCGCCGTCGATCCGCGGCAGGTCGGGCTCGCCGCGGGCGATGTAGCCCAGCATCAGCGAGCCAGGGAATGGCCAGGGCTGGGCGGCCAGGTAGCGGCAGTCGCGCACCCGCACCCCGGTTTCCTCGTGGACTTCGCGCACCACCGCCTGCTCGGGGGTCTCGCCCGGCTCCACGAACCCGGCCAGCACCGACCAGCGCCCCGGCACCCAGCCGGGCTGGCGCCCCAGCAGCAGCCGCTCGCCGTCGCTGACGGCCACGATCACCGCCGGGTCCACCCGCGGGTAGTGGTCGCTGCCGCAGGCCGGGCAGTGCGCAACGAACCCGCCACGCTGGAATTCCACCGCCGCGCCGCAGGCACCGCAGTGGCGGTTGCGGGCCCGCCAGTGGAGCATGCCGCGGGCATAGGCGAAGGCGCCGGCCACGGTGGGCGGCCAGGCGCCAGCGGCGCGGCGCAGGTCGATCCATTGCCGAACCGCCTGCCCGGCGGGCGCCTGCAGGGCGAAATGCGGCTGGCCGCTGCCGTCCAGGCCCAGGAATACGGCCTGGTCGAAGCGGTCGGGAAGGTCGGTGCCGGCCAGCGGCAGCGGCTGGCCGCACCCGTCGGCGGCGGCGCGGCCCTCGGCGTCCAGCAGCAGCAGCCGCGCCCGCGGCCACAGCGCGCGCAGGGCGGCGGCGTCGCCGCGCAGGGCGTCGGAGCGGTCCAGCCCGGCGTCGCCGAAGGCATAACCGGACAACGCGGCCGCCGCGGTGGACGTGGCCATCGGCCTGGCCTCCGCCGCGGTCAGACGCTGAAGCTGCTGCCGCAGCCGCAGGTCGTCTTGGCGTTGGGGTTGCGGATCACGAACTGGGCGCCGCTGAGGCCTTCGCTGTAGTCGACCTCGGCGCCCATCAGGTACTGCAGGCTCAGCGGGTCGACCAGCAAGGTCACCCCGTCGGTGTTCACGGCCATGTCGTCCTCGGCCTGGTTCTCGTCGAACTCGAAGCCGTACTGGAAGCCCGAACAGCCGCCGCCCTGGATGTAGACGCGCAGCTTGAGGTCGGCGTTGCCCTCTTCGGCGATCAGCTCGCGGACCTTGGCCGCGGCGGCGCTGCTGAAGCGCAGCGGCTGGTCCAGCTGCTGGTAGCTGGGAACGGTGGGAAGCGGAATCATGCTGCCAGCATGGGGGCGTGGCGCCCCCCGTTCAAGCCTCGGCGGTCGCCATCGCCTCGCCGGAACCGGCCTTGGCGGCTTCCCGCGGCTGCTGTTCCGGCGCCGGCAGGGCGCGGGTCGCCGGCGGCTGGGCGTGGACCAGGCGGCCGGTCAGCTGGGCACCGGCGCTCATCTCCACCACGGCATAGTGGACATCGCCCTCCACCCGCGCCTGCTGCCCCAGCTCCACCCGCTCGGATGCGTGCACGTCGCCGACCACGGTGCCGTTGATCACCACCACCGGGACGTGGATCCCGCCGGCGATGCTGCCGCCCTCGGCCAGCACCAGGCTGGCGGGCTTGCCCTGGACCGCCTGCACCCGGCCCTCGATGCGGCCTTCCACGTACAGGCCGCCGCTGAATTCCAGGTCGCCGCGGATCACCACCTCAGGGCCCACCAGGGTATCGATGGTGTAGCCGTTGCGCTGGCCGGACTTCTTCTTTCCGAACACGTTACCTGCCTCCCCCGCTGCCGGCGGTTTTCCAGTCGAAAGTCTGCTCGGCACCCCCTCCGTTGCCGCGCAGCAAGACTCGCACACGTTGCGGGGTGAAATCCTTGGGCAGCATCACGCTGCCGTCCAGTTCCTGGAAATACCTGAAGGAATACGGCTGGCCGGGCGCGTCCGGGCGCTGCAGCAGCTCGTTCCAGCCGATGCTGGCGAGCTTGCCGTCGCGCACGCCCTCCACGGTGAAGCGCATCTGCCCCTGGCTGATCGCGCCGCGGTTGAGGTTCTGGGTCAGCACCGCGCGGTAGCGCCAGGTGCCGCCCTCCTCCGGGGCGAACTCGATCGAGTGCACGCTCAGGCCCTTGCGCTGGCTGGTCGCGCCCACCAGGCGCTCGTAGAACGCCACGTCGGTGCGCAGCGCCGCGATCTCCTCGTCGCGCGCGGCCAGCGAGGCCTGCAGTTCGATGTTGGCGGCGCGGCTGATCTGGTCCGAGCGTTCCAGGGTCACCACCCGCTGGTTCAGTTCCTCGAGCTGGCGGCGCAGCTGCTCGGCCTCGTGCCGGGCCTGGCGCGCGCCCTCGCGCACCTGCTGCAGCCCCGGTGCGGCGAGCCGGGTGGCCACCAGGCCCACCACCACCAGGCTCAGCAGCCAGGCGCAGGCGAGGCCGATCTTCCATGCGCGCCCGGAACCACGGCGCGGGACGATGCGAAAGCGTGAGGACGATCCTGTCATCGGGTCATGCCGTCGTTTCTGCCTATACTGCGGCCGATGGCCGGGCAGTGTAACCGCCCCGGTGCCGGCGGCCGGAGCCGCCCCGCCCTGGCCCCGTGTCCCCTCCGCAAGGAGCCGCCATGACCGATGCCCACGTCTTCGTGATCGGCCTGCTGCTGGCCTGGATGGCCGGCATCCGCGCCTACCTGACCGTGTTCGGCGTGGGCCTGGCCGGGCTGCTCGGCTGGGTCGAGCTGCCGCCGGCCTTGCAGGCCACGCAGTCGTGGTGGGTGCTGGGCACCTCCGGGGCGCTGGCGGTGGCCGAATTCCTGGCCGACAAGATCCCCGGGGTGGACTCGGTCTGGGACCTGCTGCAGACCCTGGCGCGGATCCCGGCGGGCGCCTTCCTGGCCGCCGCCGCGTTGTCGCCGGACGGCGAGCTCGGCGCCGGCGCGCTGGCCACCGGCGCGGGCGTGGCCCTGGCCAGCCACGCGCTCAAGTCCGGCACCCGCGCCCTGCTCAACACCTCCCCCGAACCGGCCAGCAACTGGGCCGCCTCGGCGGCCGAGGACACCGTGGTGGTCGGCGGCCTGGCGCTGGCGCTGGCACACCCATGGCTGGCGCTGGCGCTGGTGGTCGGCACCACCGTGCTCGGCGCGCTGCTGGTGTGGTGGATCTGGCGGCTGATGGCGCGCGGCATGCGCCGCCTGCTGGCCGCCCGATGAACCGTTGCGGACCGCCCAGGGTTGTACCGGATGGAGGGATTGGTCACATAATGCAGGCCCAATAGGGGAGCCATTGATGGCCGCACGAGATCCTGCGCCCACGCCGGAGGACCCGGCGGCGCGCCAGCGCATACGCGCCGAAACCCCGCCACCGCATTACTGGCGCCGCTGGACCCGCGACGCCGCGGACGTGGCGGCCGAAGCCGCGGCCGCTCCCGCCGCGCGCGTGGGCGCCGCGGTGCCGCCGCCCGCCGCCGTGGCCCCGTCCGGCCCGGTGCCGACCCCGGCCCCGGTGCTCAGCACCGGCGAAGAGGCCCCGTACCGCATCCTGGTGGTCGAGGACGACCGTCCGCAGGCGCTGTTCGCGCAGAGCGTGCTGCACGGCGCCGGCATGCAGGCCGAGGTGCTGATGCAGCCGGAGGGCCTGATCGAGGCGATCACCCGGTTCGAGCCGGACCTGATCCTGATGGACCTGCACCTGCCGGGCGTGGACGGCCGCCGCCTGACCACCCTGGTGCGCCAGCAGCCCGGCTGCCAGCTGCTGCCGATCGTGTTCCTCACCGGCGAACCGGACCCGGACCTGCAGTTCGAGGTGCTGGAAGCCGGCGCCGACGATTGCCTGGTCAAGCCGGTGCGTCCGCGCCACCTGATCGCCGCGGTGGCCAACCGCATCCAGCGCCGGCGCGCGCAGCGCGAGGCCGCGGCCGCGCCGGCGATCGCGGTGCCGACCCTGCGCAGCCACCCGGACACCGGCCTGGCCACCCGCAGCTGGCTGCTGCAGCAGGTGGAGGAGATGCTTGCCGCCGGCGCCACCGCCGGCCTGTTCTTCGTCGAGGTCGCCGGCGCGCTGAGCCTGCGCGAGCGCTTCGGCTACGCCGCGTTCGAGCGGCTGATGGCCGAGGCCGGCCGCCGCCTGGCGCTGATCGTGGCGCCGGCGCCGCTGGCGCGCCTGAACGACAACAGCTTCCTGGCGCTGGTCCGCGACGCGGTCCCGGACCAGCTGCAGGCGATCGCCGCGGAGATGCGCGCGCGCCTGGCCACCGAAACCTTCCAGGTGCGCGAGGGCGAGCCGCTGCAGCTGCGCAGCGCGGTCGGCCACGCCGCCCTGCCCGGCGGCTTCGAGCACGCCACCGCCGCGCTGGAGGCGACCGAGCGCGCCGCGCTGCAGGCGCGCCTGCTGCCGGAGGGCGTGTGCGGCTACGTGCCGCCCAGCACCCAGGAGGCACAGGAACAGCTGGCCCTGCTGGAAGGCGAGATCGAACTGGCCTACCAGCCGGTGGTGGCGGTGGCCGGCAGCGAACAGGCCCGATACCAGGTGCTGATGCGCCTGCGCCAGGCCGACGGCACGGTGCTTTCGGCCGGCCAGGTGGTGCCCACGGCGGAGGCCAGCGGCCGCATCACCGACCTGGACCAGCAGGTGATGGAGCACGCGCTGGACCTGATCGCGCGCCGCGCGCGCGAGGGCAACCCGCTGCAGCTGTTCGTCTCGCAGTCGCCGCGCACGCTCACCCGCGAGGCCTACGCCGACTGGCTGCTGCAGGCGATCGGCGCGCGCGCCATCGACGGTGGCGCGGTGATCATCGACCTGCGCCTGGCCGACGCCCTGGTCCACTGCGTGGCCCTCGCCCCGGTCTGCCGCCGCCTGGTGGAGGCCGGCGTGCAGTTCTGCCTCAGCCAGTACGAGCCCGGCCCGGAGGCCGAGGCGCTGCTGGGCCAGCTGCCGCTGGGCTACGTGCGCATGGCCGGGCGCTTCGCCGGCGCGCACACCGACCAGGGCCTGCGCGACCAGCTGCGCGCCACCATCGACAAGGCCCATGGCTTCGGCCTGCTGGTGGTCGGCCAGCAGATCGAGGATCCGCAGGCCGCCGCGGCGATGTGGATGGCCGGCATCGACTTCGTGCAGGGCAACCTGGTCAGCTCGGTAGGCAGCGAGCTGGACTTCGACTTCCAGAACGCGGTGCTCTAGCCATGGTCGCGCCGGCCTCCCGCAGCCCGTGGCCGGCTGCCGCCGCAGGCGCGATGGCGGCGGCGCTGCTGGTCCTGGCTCTGGCGCTGGCGGGCGTGGCCGGGCCCTGGCTGGCGCTGGCCGGCGGGCTGGTGCTCGCCGGGTTCATGGCCGCGCTGGTGGCCCTGTTCACCGCGCGCCGCGCCGCGGCGGTGCTGGACGCGGCGCTGGCGCGCGCGGCCACCGCCGAGCACGAGCGCAACCAGCTGCAGCGCGAGCTGCAGCGCCACGACAAGCTCGAGCAGCAGCTGCTGCAGGCCAAGCAGGCGGCCGAGGCCGCGGCCCTGGCCAAGGGCGAGTTCCTGGCCACCATGAGCCACGAGATCCGCACCCCGCTCAACGGCATCATCCCGATGCTGGACCTGATCGGGCACGGCACCCTGGCCGAGGACCAGCGGCAGATGCTGCGCACCGCGCACGAGTCCTCGCTGCAGCTGCTGCGGATCGTCGACGACATCCTCGACTACTCCAAGCTGGAGGCGAACCGGCTTGAGCTGGAGATCACCACCTTCAACCTGCGCGAGCCGCTGGAGGCGATGCTGCAGCTGATGCGCCGCCCGGCCGAGGACAAGGGCCTGCGGCTGGAGCTGGAGATCGACCCCAACGTGCGCCTGCCGGTGCGCGGCGACCCGGTGCGGCTGCGCCAGGTGCTGGGCAACCTGGTCGGCAACGCGGTCAAGTTCACCGAGCGCGGCGGGGTCACCCTGGCCGTGCGCCGGCTGGGCGAGACCCCGGCGCAGCACCTGCTGCGCTTCGAGGTGCGCGACACCGGCATCGGCATCGACCCGGACATCCAGGCGCGCCTGTTCCGTGCCTTCAGCCAGGCCGACGCCTCCACCACCCGCCTGTACGGCGGCACTGGCCTGGGCCTGGCCATCTGCAAGCGCATCGTCGACCTGATGGGCGGACGCATCGGGGTGGAATCCGAGCCCAGCCGCGGCTCCACCTTCTGGTTCGAGATCCCGCTGCTGAAGGTGGTCGGCGACCTGCAGCGCGGCGAGACCGGTGGCGCAGAACTGCGCCAGGTGCTGGTGGTCAGCCCGGACGTGCGCCTGCGCCAGCGCATGGGCCTGCTGCTGCCACCGTGGGGCTACGCCGTGGACGCGGTCGAATCGCCGCAGGAAGCGCTGGAACGGCTGCGCGGCGATGCCCTCCCGCGCCAGGCACGCGGCGCCTACGTCGCGGTCCTGGCCGACCACGACGGCCTGCGCCACAGCGCGCGCGCCCTGTACCGGGCGCTGGCCCGGACCCCGGCCTACGCCGGCATCCGCCTGCTGTGGCTGTACGGCGCGGAGGTGCCGGGGGAACTGCGCGAGGGCGCCGAGCTGGTGCCGCGGATGGCGGCGGACGCCGAGCTGCGCGCCGCGCTGCAGGAACCGGCGGGCGATGGTGCGGGCACGGCCGCCGACACCGCCCCGGGCGGCGACGACGGCACCCCCGGCGCGCTGGCCGGCGGCGGGCTGGCCGGTGCCGAGCCGGGCCCGGCACCGCAGGCTCCGGAAACCCCGGCTGCGCCCCCTGCCCCGCCTGCATCTCCCGCGCCGGCGGCCGGGCCGGCGCCGGTGCATGCGGCGCGCCTGCTGCTGGTGGAGGACAACCCCGTCAACCTGCTGGTGGCGCAGAAGCTGCTGTCGGTGCTGGGCTACGCCTGCGACACCGCGACCAATGGCGAGGCCGCGCTGGCGCGCCTGGCCGCGGCCGAGTACGACCTGGTTTTCATGGACTGCCAGATGCCGGTGCTGGACGGCTACAGCGCCACCCGGCGCTGGCGCGAGCAGGAAGCGGTGCGCGGCGGCCGGCGCCTGCCGATCGTGGCCATGACCGCCAACGTCATGGCCGGCGACCGCCAGCGCTGCCTGGACGCGGGCATGGACGACTACCTGTCCAAACCGGTGGCGCGCGAGCAGCTCGATGCCTGCCTGCGGCGCTGGCTGCGCCCGGCGCCCGCCGCCGCCCAGGCGCCTGCGCCCGCGGCGTCCGCGGCCCCGGCGCGGCCTGCACCCAGCGTCCCGCCGGCGGCGACGCCCGCGTCGGCTGCCGCCCCGGGCCCGGTCCCGCGCGCCGCGCCCGCCCCTGGCCCGGCGCGCCCGGCCCCCGCTCCGGCCGTGGCCACGCCGCCGGCCCGGCCCGCGGCCCCGCTGATGCCTCCCGCAACCCAGCCGTCGCGGGTTGCGGCGACGCCGCCGCGCCCGGCCCCGGCGCCGACTGCACCGACCGCGCCAGGCGCCCCCGCCGCGCCGGCCGCCAGCCGAGCGGCCACGCCGGCGGCTCCTGCGCACCCCATGGCTCCGGCGAACCCTGCACCGTCTTCCACGGCTCCGGCCACGCCGGCAATCACCCCGGTCCGCCCGGCGGCCCCCGCGGCGCGCGCCAGCGGCGCCCAGGCCACGGCCCTGTCGGCCGTGGATGCCGGGATCCCGGTGCTGGACATGGAAATGCTGGATGAGCTGCGCGCGATCGCCGGCGACGACGCCACCGCGATCGTGCGCCTGTTCCTGGAGGATGCGCCGCGGCTGGTGCGCCAGGTGGAGCAGGCCTCGGCCACGCCCGACCTGCCGGCCATGCGCGAGGCCGCGCATGCGCTCAAGTCCTCCAGCGCCAACATCGGCGCGCTGGCGCTGTCGTCGGTGGCGCGCCGGATCGAGACCGCGGCGCGCACCGGCACCCTGGAGCGGCCGGCGGTGGCCGCGGCGCTGCTGATCGCCGAATTCGGCCGCGCGCGCGAGGCGCTGCTGGCCTGGCTGGCGACCCCGGGTCAGTCCTCGAGCTTGCTGAGCAGGTAGTTCTGCTCGCCGATGCGGGCGATCAGGTCCAGCTGGGTCTCGAGCCAGTCCACGTGCTCCTCCTCGTTGTCGAGGATCTTCGTGAACAGCTGGCGGCTGACGTAGTCGCCGACCGAATCGGCGTAGGCGATGGCTTCGCGCAGCAGCGGAATGCCTTCCAGTTCCAGCGCCAGGTCGCACTCGAGCACCTCGCGCGGGCCCTCGCCGATGCGCAGCTTGCCCAGCGCCTGGAAGTTCGGCAGGCCCTCGAGGAACAGGATGCGCTCGGCCAGCCAGTCGGCGTGGTGCATCTCCTCGATCGATTCCTTGTACTCGTGCTCGGCCAGCTCCTTGAGCCCCCAGTTCTTCAGCATCTTGGCGTGCAGGAAGTACTGGTTGATCGCGGTGAGCTCGTTGTACAGGGCCTTGTTGAGGTACTCGATGACCTTCGCGTCGCCTTTCATCGGGTTCGCTCCTGCGCGGGGGATGGGCGCACTCTAGCGCGCCGCGGGCGGCGGCGAGGTAACGCGAATCGTGTGCATCGCCGGCCGCGGGCCGGCGAGGCTCAGGCCGCCTGCAGCAGCGGCAGGGACAGGGCGCGGGCCCGGTATTCGGCCACCAGGTCGGCGGCCAGCGGCAGGCAGGTGCCGCAGGTCGCGCCGCAGCCGGTACGCATGGTCAGTTCGGCGACGCTTTCGCAGCCGGCCTCGACGGCCTCGCGGATCTGGCGGTCGGTAACCCCATTGCAGATGCAGACGTACACGGCGGTCTCATGTGGCTGAACCGGGATCCATTCCACAATGAATGAGAACCGTTGTCAATTGCATCCGCGTCCGCGGCCCCTGCCAGGGTTCAGGCGGATGAACGCCCGCCCCGCGGCTGCCGCGGCCGCCGCCGCGGACGGTCGTGGCCGGCGCTGTTGCCCGGCAGCCAGGCCTGCTGCGCCACCCCCGGCATCTGCCGCAGCTGGGCGCCCACGCTGGTGGCCAGCGGGGCCAGGTGGCGCAGGGCGCGGGCATAGACCCCGCGCTTGAAGGTGACCACGTGCTCGACCGGGTACCAGAAGTCGACCCAGCGCCAGTGGTCGAACTCGGGGCTGTCGGTGGCGTCGAAGCGCACCAGTGACTCGTCGGCCACCAGCCGCAGCAGGAACCAGACCTGCTTCTGCCCGATGCACACCGGCCCCGGCCCGCCACGGCGGATCGCCCGCCCCGGCAGCCGGTAGCGCAGCCAGCCGGGCGTGGCGCCCAGCAGTTCCACATGCTCCGGGGACAGGCCGGTTTCCTCGTACAGCTCGCGGTACATGGCCTCGACCGGGGTTTCGTCGCTGCGCATCCCGCCCTGCGGGAACTGCCAGCCATCCCGGCGCACCCGGCGCGCCCAGAACACCTGCCCATCGTCGCGCATCAGCACGATGCCGACGTTCGGCCTGTAACCGTCCGGATCGATCACGATGCGGACTCCAGAAAATTCGACTGCCCCGACAATGCCACGCCCCCGGCAGGGCGACAAGCGGCGATTGACAGCGCGGCCAGGAACGTGAAAAATTCGCAATTCCCCGCCGCCCTGCAGGCGCGTGCGCGGGAAGCGCGGCCTGGTCCGCGGTTTCGGCTACGTAGCTCAGCCGGTTAGAGCACAGCACTCATAATGCTGGGGTCGGTGGTTCGAGTCCACCCGTAGCCACCATTGCCTGCAACGCAAAAGCCCCGCATCCGCGGGGCTTTTTGTTTCCATCGCCACGCCTGGCCGCGCCGTCCGGCGCCGCGCTATGGCGCCGCCTCCGCCTCCAGGCCGACCACGCCGGGGGCCAGGACCCGGGCACGGGTGGTCTTGCCTGTGCTGGTGTTGCGGATGCGCACGCTGTCGCCTACCCCGCCATCCTCCAGCGCGGTGCCTGCAATCGCGGTCTGGAAGCCCTGCCCCGTCGCCACGATCCGCAGCGGCTGGCCACGGGCGACCGCGCTGCCGCCCTGCAGCAGCGAACGCCGCAACGGCTGGCCCGCGCGCAGCGTGCGCCGGGCGCGGTAGCCGGCGGCCTGGTCCGGCGACAGCAACAGGTCGGGGATCGCCGCCAGGTCCTGCTCGCCGGTTCCCAGCGCCTCGGCACGCAGCGGCTGCCCGGCCGCCACTTCCCCGCGCGCGACCACCGCGTCCACGTAGAGCGGGCGGAGGGAGGCGGTGGTGGCGCGGGCTTGGCTCATGCATTCACCCCAGCAGGTCGGCCATGGCCAGGATGCGGCGCGCCACGTCCGCGAGCTTGAGGCCCTGCTTCATCGCCTGCTGGCGCAGCGTGGCGTAGGCCTCGGCCTCGCTCATGCCGCGCCGGTCGATCAGCAGGCCCTTGGCGCGTTCGATGTCCTTGCGGTCCTGCAGCCGCTGTTCCAGCTCGCCCACGCGCTGGCGCACATGCGCCTGCTGCTCGAAGCGGGCCATGGCCACGCGCAGGATCGAGGCCAGCCGCCCGGGCGCCAGCCCGTCGACCACGTAGGCGGCCACGCCGGCGCCAAGCGCCTGGCGGATCAGGCGCTCGTCGTCGTCGGCGGAGAACACCACCACCGGGCGCGGCGCGTGGCGGTCGATCATCGCCAGCTGCTCGAGGGTGTCGCGCGAGGGCGATTCCACGTCCAGGATCACCACGTCCGGCTGCTGTTCCTGCACCGCGCGCAGCAAGCCGGCAGTGGCCACCGGCTCCAGCACCTCGCAGCCGGCATCGGCCAGCGCCTGCCGCAGCTCGGCGATCGGCTTGTCCGTGTCGTTGACCAGGAGGACGCGCGGCATCGGGACGGGGCGGCGGGGGATGCGCCTGATGTTGCCATGCAACATCGCCGCTGTGGGAACCGGTCGCGCCGGGCACGCGCGGCGGCCCCGGCGGCAAACCGCGGCAGCGGTCACTGATCGCGCAACTGGGCCGGTGCAGCCCCTCAACCGCCGCGCTGCCGCGGCCGTTAGGGAAACAGGTCGCGGGACAGCGTCCCCCGCCGCGAACGGCTGCGGCCAGGTGCCGCCAGGCCGGCCCGCCTTCCCGGGCCGCACCACCGGCTGCGCCGTTTCCGTTCGCGGCATGCCCCCCCGGCATGGCGCCCGCCCGCGTCCGCCCGCCGCGCCCTCCCCCAGGTCCAGACATCCCCCATGAACGCCCCGCGCCCCCATACCCCAGGCACCCCCGCGGCCCCAGGCCGCTCCACCCCGGCTACCGCCGCGCTTGCCGCGGCCATGCCCACGCTCGCGCCGGCCGATCCGCTCGGCCCGCTGGGCAAGCTCGCCCTGGCGGCAGGCATCGTCGTGGGCGTGGCCCTCTTCGCCCGAGCCACCTGGCGCTACCTGTTCGGGCCGCAGTACCCGGCCTCGCACCCGGCGGTGATCTCCCTGTTCAACGCCCGCGACGCGGCGATCGATGCCGCGGTGTCGGCCGACCACATGCGCCTGCACGGCTACATGGCCGAGCTGGAAACCCTGCTGATCGCGCGCCTGCCGGACGACATCAACGAGGCCTCGCTGTACATCGCCGAGGCCACCTGCGCCCGCGACATCCTCTCCGGGATCGCCGCCACCGATCCGGAAGGCGCCGAGCAGCTGCTGCACGCGCTGCACCGCGCCGGCTTCGTGGTGCCGGCGGACCTGGAATTCCTGCAGGCCCACCCCCGCGCCGGGATGTCGCTGGCGGCGCAGTAGGCCTGCCCGGGCGTGCCGGCCCCGTGCGGCCCGGGGACGCGGTCCCGGGGCCGGGCCGCCATCACGAAGCTGAAGCGGCCCTGCCGGCACGCCGGCCATTGACCTGCATCAAGGACAGGCACCGCGGGCGGGCCTAGCCTCGCTCCATGGCCAGCCTGTCCTCCCTGTTCGATCCCGAGCTGCTGCGGCGCTACGACGTGCCGGGCCCGCGCTACACCTCCTACCCGACCGCGCCGCAGTTCACCCCCGGCTTCGGCGAAGCGGACCTGCGCGCGGTGGCGGCCGCCAGCAACGGCGACCCGATCCCGCGGCCGATCTCCCTGTACCTGCACGTGCCGTTCTGCACCAGTCCGTGCTTCTATTGCGGCTGCAACCGGATCATCACCCGCGACAAGGCGCGCGGCACCGCGTACCTGACCCGGCTGTACCGCGAGATCGGCATGGCCTCCGAACTGTTCGACCGCGACCGCGACGTGGAGCAGGTGCATTTCGGCGGCGGCACCCCCAACTTCCTGGACCCGCTGCAGATCGCCGAGGTGATGGACGTGCTGCGCCGGCACTTCCACTTCGCCCCGGGCGCGCGCATGGACTGCTCGATCGAGCTGGACCCGCGCTTCATCACCCCGGCCGAGGTCGGCGAGCTGGCCGCGGCCGGCTTCAACCGCGCCAGCCTGGGCGTGCAGGACTTCGATCCGGCGGTGCAGGAGGCGGTCAACCGCGTGCAGGGCGTGGCCCAGACCCTGGGCATCATCGACGCCTGCCGCGCGCACGGCTTCCGTTCGGTCAACGTGGACCTGATTTACGGCCTGCCGAAGCAGACCCTGGAGGGCTTCTCGCGCACCCTGGACATCACCCTGCAGGCGCGCCCGGACCGGCTGGCGATCTACGGCTACGCGCACCTGCCGAGCATCTTCCGCCCGCAGCAGCGGATCCGCGCCGAGGACCTGCCGAGCCCGGAGCAGAAGCTGGACCTGCTGCGCCTGGCGATCGAGAAACTGGGCCAGGCCGGCTACGAATACATCGGCATGGACCACTTCGCCCTGCCGACCGACGAGCTGGCCCGCGCCCAGCGCGAAGGCGGCCTGCACCGCAACTTCATGGGCTACACCACCCATGCCGAGAGCGACCTGGTGGGCCTGGGCGTGAGCGCGATCAGCCACATCGGCGCCAGCTTCAGCCAGAACCCGCGCGACATCGCCGGCTGGGAGCAGGCGATCGACGAGGGCCGCCTGCCGGTGTGGCGCGGCATGCGCATGGACGAGGACGACGTGGTCCGCGCCGACGTGATCCAGCAGCTGATGTGCCACGGGCGGCTGGATTTCGACGCCATCGGCCGCCGCCACGTGATCGATTTCCGCGAGTACTTCGCCGACGCCCTGGCGCGGCTGCGGCCGCTGCAGGCCGACGGCCTGGTGGAGGTCGACGGGTCCGGGCTGAGGGCGACGATGCGCGGACGCCTGCTGCTGCGTATCATCGCCATGTGCTTCGACCGCTACCTCACCGCCGCCGGGGGCTCCGCCCCCCTGTACTCGCGCACCGTCTGAACCGCGGGAGGGCGCGCGCATGAGCGGTCCCGGCGTGGTCTTCCCGCGCAGCGGCCCGGCCGTGATGGCCGACGACGGCGACGCGCTGACCTTCTGCTCCACCTGCGCCTTCTCCCAGGCCTGCATGTCCGAGGGCATGGACAAGGCCGCGCTGATGGACCTGCACGTGCTGGTGGAGCACGTCGGCCCGCTGCACCCGGGCGAGCACGTGTTCCGCGAGGGCGATCCGTTCGGCGCCATCGCCGCGGTCCGCGCCGGCACGGTGAAGACCTACCAGGTCGACCGCAACGGCCACGAGCAGGTGCTGGGCTTCCACCTGCCCGGCGAGGTGATCGGCCTCAACGCCATCCACGACGACCGCTATCCCTGCAACGCGGTGGCGCTGGACACGGTGATGCTGTGCCGGTTCTCGTTCCCGAAGATCGCGCTGCTGGCCCAGCGCCTGCCCAACCTGCAGCAACACCTGTTCCGGCTGATGAGCCGCGACATCGGCGTGGCCTCGCTGTTCGCCCGCGACAACACCGCCGACGAGCGCATGGCCGCGTTCCTGATCGGGCTGTCGCGGCGGCTGGCCGCGCGCGGCTTCTCGCCGCGCCGCTTCCAGCTGACCATGTCGCGCACCGACATCGCCAACTACCTGCGCCTGGCCCCGGAGACGGTCAGCCGCGTGCTGCGCCGCTTCGAGCAGGACGGGCTGGTGCACATCAAGCTGCGCGACGTGGAAGTGCTGGACATGCAGCGCCTGGAGGCGCTGGCGCTGGCGGTCCTGCGCGACTGAAGTCCCGCTAGTCCGGCATGTCCCGGGCGGCATCCCCCGCATCCGCCGTGTTCCCCGGATCGGCCGCGCCCGCGCACGGCAGCCCGCGTTCCTCGCGCAGGATCTCCAGCACGCGGCCGATGACCACCGGATCGCGGTAGAGCGTGTGCCCCTGGTCCACCACCAGGGTCGAGCGTGCGCCCGGCAGCAGGGCGCTTTCCAGCGGTACCAGGCCGTCACCGCCCTGCCCGTGGAGGTCGCCGGCGATGGTGTGGTAGCGGATGCCCGGCGCCGGCAGCAGCGATTCGCCGGCCCGCCGCACCGGTTGCGGCGCGCGCAGGGTCCAGATGCTGTCGAGCCGGGCGAAGCGGTAGCTGTCGCGCACCTCCTCGCGCACGTCCTCCGGGTGGGCCAGCGTCACCTCCTTGAGCGCCTGGATCTCCGGTGCGCGGCGGGCCACCAGCGCCCGGGCCAGTCGCCCGGCGAAGCCCGATGCGGCCGGGCTGCCCTTGTGCGGAGCGGCGAGCATGACCACCGCGCAGACCCCCGGATACGGATCGAACAGGAAGATGTCCTGGATCGCCGCCACGTCCTCCGCCGCCCCGTGGAGCTGCCCGGGGGCGACGGTGAACGCCGCATCCCACAGCACCCGTCCGCTGTCGACCGCGAGCAGGCGCGCGACCACTCCACCCAGGCTGTGGCCGACCAGCACCATCTTCCCGCGCGCCGGGTCGTCGCCTTCCGGGTCGAGCAGTTCCCACATCCGGTCCAGGTACGTGCGGACGCGTTGCCTGGACACCAGCAGCGGGGCGTTGGTCTGGAATACGACGTGGATGACCTGGTAGCTGTCGCGCAGCACCGGATCGGCCCAGATCGCGCCGGACAGTTCGGCCCAGATGATCGGGTGGCTGCCCAGCCCGTGCACCATCACCACCGGCGTCTTGCGCGGGTCGTAGTCCGTGAGCAGGTAGGCGCCCGCGCGCCGGCCGATGCCATCGCCTCCGAGCAGCCCGTAGACGCCCAGCCGCGGAAGGCGCGAGGCCATCGCGCCCTTCCAGTAGGACGAGAACGCATCGAACGAGAGCCGCATCCCGCGCCCGCCCACGGTGGTCGACGGCGTCGCCACCGGGTCGACGATGCGCACGACGGGGACGTCGTCGCCATGCTCGATCCAGGCGGTGGCCCAGCGGTAGATCCCTTCCGGCGTGTACAGCGCACAATCGGGCGCATCGGTGCAGCGGTCGGCGCGCAGCACCAGTGGCAGGCCGAAGCCGGGCTGGCGGAAGTCCCAGCCCGGCGGCACCGGGACATCCTGCGCCGGGGTGATCGTATAGGCACCGCGGGCCATCGGGCTGGCACCTTCGATCCGTAACTCCAGCTCGCGTCCGGCGATGCGCCGCCGCCCGGGTTGCCATCCGCCGGGATGGCGGCGGAACAGGTCCAGCAGCGCCCGCGTCGAACAATGGTCCGCCAGTGCGATTCCCGCATCCGGCAGGGCCACCTCCCCGTCCAGCGCGGCATGGGCCGCGGACGCGCAGTCCAGCCACAGGCGCGTGCGGATCGACGGGTCCGGCTCGCGCGCGGCGCGGCGGGCAAGCGCGGCGGCCTCCTGCTGCGTGCGTGGACCAGCCGCTGCGGCGGCAGCGGAAGGTTCGCGGGGCGTGGCCACGCAGCCGGCCAGCACTGCGGCCAGCAGCAGCGTCCCGCGACGGATCGCCGGTGCCGTCGCGTCCCGGACGCGGATGCGGCCTGGGTGCCCCGGCACCTGTTCGATCGCTGGAGAGGGCTTCCTGTGCACCGGCATGGCACCCGGGAAGGCGGCGGGATGGGAACCGGAATTTACCGGGCCATGGCCCCGGCCGCGTCAACGCGATGGGCCGGCCTGTGCGGTGCATGCATGCGGCGCCCGGGCACCTGCACCGCCGACCGGCAGGGCGCCGCCGGGGTTGCGGTGCGGAAGCCTCCAGCTCCCGCCACGGCATGCCGGCCACCTGGGACCGGACGCGCATCGCGCCCGTACTGCCTACCCCGTCACGCGACAACTGCGCCGGCTCACCGCTCCAGCACCGCCAGTGTCCGTGGCTTGACCTGCGTCAGGGCCGCCGCCGGCCCCGCTGCCGAAGATGCGGCCGTTCCTTCCCCGGAGAGGCCGCATCATGGATCCAACACGCAAGCTCTGGGCAGGCCTGGCGGTCCTGCTCTTCGCCTCGTTCGCCGCCCTGTTGTGGGTCGGCAGCGAGATCCATCGCCAGGCGCCACCCATGCCCGAACAGGTGGTCACCACCGACGGCACCGTGGTCTACACCCGCGCCGACATCGAGACCGGACGCCAGGTCTGGCAGTCGATCGGCGGCCAGCAGCTGGGCTCGATCTGGGGCCACGGCGGCTACGTGGCGCCGGACTGGGGCGCGGACTGGCTGCACCGCGAGGCCGAGGCCATCCTCGATGCCTGGGCCGCGCGCGAGCATGGCGTCGATTCGTACAAGCAGCTGGACGAACCGACCCAGGCCGCGTACGCCAAGCGCGTGCAGGCACTGCTGCGGCCCAACACCTGGGACGCGGACAGCGGCACCATCACCCTCGACGCCGAGCGCGCCGCGGCGATGGCGAAGGTTTCCGCGCACTACGAGAGCCTGTTCTCCAACGACCCGGCCACGGCGGAGCTGCGCGAGGCCTATGCCATGCGCAACGACGCGGTGCCGGACGCCGGGCATCGCCGCCAGCTGGCGGCGTTCTACTGGTGGGCGGCCTGGGCCTCGGTGACCGAGCGTCCGGGCTCGGAGATCAGCTACACCGCCAACTGGCCGCATGACGAACTGGTCGGCAACACGCCGCCGTCCAACCTCCTGATCTGGACGGTGTTCAGCGTGCTGTTCCTGATCGCCGGCGTCGGCCTGCTGGGCTGGCACTACGCCACCGGCCACGGCGAGGAAATGCAGCCGGTGCTGCCCAAGTCCGATCCGCTGGCGCTGATCAGGGTCACCCCGTCCATGCGTGCCACCGCCAAGTACTTCTGGGTGGTGATCGCGCTGTTCCTGGTGCAGATCCTGCTGGGCGCGACCACCGCGCACTACCAGGTCGAGGGCCAGGAGGCCTACGGCTTCGCCCTGGCCGAGATCCTTCCCTACGCGCTGACCCGCACCTGGCATACCCAGCTGGCCGTGCTGTGGATCGCCACCGCGTGGCTGGGCATGGGCCTGTACATCGCCCCGGCCATCTCCGGGCACGAGCCGAAGTTCCAGCGCCTGGGCGTCAACGTGCTGTGGACCTGCCTGCTGGTGATCGTGGTCGGTTCCTTCGCCGGACAGTGGATGGCGGTGATGCAGAAGCTGGGCCTGGCCCACAACTTCTGGTTCGGCCACCAGGGCTGGGAATACGTCGACCTTGGCCGGTTCTGGCAGTGGTTCCTGTTCGTCGGCCTGCTGCTGTGGCTGGTACTGGTCGGCCGCGCGCTGTGGCCGGCGATGCGCAAGGGCGCGCAGTCGCGCTCGATCGTGGGCCTGCTGTTCCTGTCGGTGGTCGCGATAGGCGTGTTCTATTCGGCCGGCCTGATGTGGGGCGAGCACAGCCACCTGTCGATGGTCGAGTACTGGCGCTGGTGGGTGGTGCACCTGTGGGTGGAAGGCTTCTTCGAGGTGTTCGCGGTGGCGGTGATCGCCTTCCTGTTCACCCGCCTGGGCCTGCTGCAGGTGCGTTCGGCCACCGTCGCGGTGCTGTTCGCCACCATCATCTTCATGGCCGGCGGCGTGCTCGGCACCCTGCACCACCTGTACTTCACCGGCACCCCGACCGCCGTCATCGGCCTGGGCGCCAGCTTCTCGGCGCTGGAAGTGGTGCCGCTGGCCTACGTCGGCTTCGAGGCCTGGCACAACTACCGGCTGGGCAAGGCCACGCCGTGGATGGCGCGCTACAGGTGGCCGATCATGTTCTTCCTGGCGGTGTCGTTCTGGAACCTGGTGGGCGCCGGCCTGTTCGGCTTCCTGATCAACCCGCCGCTGCCGCTGTACTACATGCAGGGCCTGAACCTGACCGCCAACCACGGCCACACCGCGATGTTCGGCGTGTACGGCATGCTCGGCATCGGCCTGATGCTGTTCTGCCTGCGCGGGCTCAAGCCCGACCTGCAGTGGAGCGAGCGCCTGCTGAAGACCTGCTTCTGGTCGCTCAACATCGGCCTGGCCGGGATGTCGCTGTTCACCCTGCTGCCGCTGGGCATCCTGCAGCTGGACGCGGCGATCGAGCACGGCTACTGGTTCGCGCGCTCGGCGGAGTTCATGCAGCAGCCGATCATCGACCTGCTGGTGTGGATGCGCGTCCCTGCCGACACGCTGTTCAGCGTCGGCGCGCTGGCCCTGGCCTGGTTCGTGTTCCGGCTGTGGGTGGCGCCCAAGCGCGGCGCCCAGGCCTCGTCCGCCACCACGGTGGCCGCGGCGGCGATCATGCCGCGGCGCTGAGTCCGGCATCCGATGCAAAGGGACGGGCCGCATTCGCGGCCCGTCTTCTTTTTCCCCGGGTGGCCACATGGCACGTGCCGCGCGGTGCGGCGCGGGGCGCCCGAGGTGCGGCGCATCGTCCCCGCCGGGTCCGGTGGCGCGGCCGGGAGGCTGCCCCGCTCCCGGAGGGAGAAGGGCCCATGGTCAACGCAGCAACAGGGGGATCGTCCCGCGTGCCGCGTGTTCGCTGCGCACCGAGCGGCAATAGGGGCCATTCATCACGAAACGCCGGCAGGTATCCGGGCGGTCGTCGTAGATGCCGCAGTTGCGATGCTCCGCATCCAGCGCCACGCACCAGCCATCGGCGCCGTGCGCCATCACCCGTGCCCCGCCGGGCAGCAGCTCGGTCAGGTGTTCGGGGACATGGTCGTCATCGTCCAGCACCACCGTCAGCCGGCAGCACACCGCGTCGCAACGGCTGCACTCGGCCGCGCAGCGCGCGTGCCGGGCGCCGTGGCGGCTCATGCCTGGCCGCCGGGAACGCCGCGGGTGTAGTGCAGCAGCCGCCCGCGGTAGGGCGGCGCCTCGCCAGGCTGCAATGCGCAGCGCCGCTCCTCCAGGGCGAAGCCGCGCGCGGCCAGCTGGCGGTTGAGGTGCGCGCTGTTGCCGCGCCCCGGGTCGGCCACCAGCACCTCGGCGGCCGCGTGCGCGTGGCGGTCGATCACCCCGCCCA
Source organism: Pseudoxanthomonas sp. SGNA-20 (assembly GCF_003931635.1). Classification (NCBI taxonomy): domain Bacteria; kingdom Pseudomonadati; phylum Pseudomonadota; class Gammaproteobacteria; order Lysobacterales; family Lysobacteraceae; genus Pseudoxanthomonas; species Pseudoxanthomonas sp. SGNA-20. Next base: position 725,170 of record NZ_RRYK01000001.1, read on the forward strand.
GCAGCGGCGCGTGCGCGGTCTCGTAGAGCACGTCGCTGGCGATGATCAGGTCGAAACGGCCCAGCTCCGGCAGCGGCGCGTCCCATTGCAGGTGGCGGTAGTGCAGCGCCGGCAGCTCGTTGAGCGCGGCGTTGTAGGCCAGAAACACCTCGGCCAGCGGGTGCATGTCCGAGGCGACCACGTCGGCGCCGCGCCGTTGCAGCACCAGGCTGGCCAGGCCGATGCCGCAGCCCAGCTCGAGGATGCGCTTGCCGCGGATGTCGAAGTCCTGCATCGCCCGCGCCAGCAGCTGCCCGGCCGGCCACAGCTGGCCGAACAGCGCCCACTGCGCCGAGGAGATGCCCAGGCGCTCGCCGTGCCCGTCCGGATCCCAGAACTGCTGGCGATCGGCGAGCACGCGCAGGCGGTAGTCGTGGCCGCCGATGGCGACGTGTTCTTGGCGGGTTTCGTAGCCAGGCATGTGCTGCTCCCCGGGCTTGGCCGCGCAGGGCGGGCCTCTCAGGTGTGGAAGGGAGCGAATCGGGGCCGCAAGGCCGCGCGGGACGCGCGTGGGAGCACGGAGCTCGCCGCCATGGTACCACCCGGGCCGATGAACCCAGGCCCAAGCGCCGGGCGGGCGCCGCCGCGCGCCACGCCCGGAGGGACATCCGGGGAACTCAGCCGCCGCTGCAGGAGCAGCCGCAACCGCAGCCGCCGCCGGCACCGGCCGGGGTTGGCGCGACAGGGATCCCGGCCGCGGCGAGGATGCGGTCCACTTCTTCCGGGTCAAGCACGGTGAGGACCTGGACGCTGCCGTGGTCCGGGTCCAGCGCCACCTGCGCGCCGGGATCGTGCGGGCGCAGCGCCGCGCTGATGGCGGCCAGGCGCGACAGGCCGGCGCCGGTATCGGCCTGGGCGGAGGGATGGCTCATGCGTTCCTCGTGGCGTGATCGGAGTGGCCGCACGTTAGGCAGCACGCTCGCTTCCCGCCTTGACCCTGGTCAAACCCGGCGCAACGCTCCGGGCTGACCTGGGTCAAGGCGGCATCCCTGGACGGGAGACAGACTGCGCCCATGCACATCGAGACCGTTCCCCTGCCCCGCCGCGGCCATGCGCGGCCCTCGCCTGCCTGGCTCGCGCATGCCCCGCACCGGCTGATGTTCTTCATCGGCGCGGCCAATGTGCTGCTGGCGATGCTGTGGTGGGCGCTGTGGCTGGTGTCCGCGCGCTGGGGCGCGTGGACCATGCCGGAGTTGCCGGTTCCCGCCGGATGGCTGCACGCCTTCCTGATGCAGTACCTGGTGCTGCCCAGCTTCGTGTTCGGCTTCCTGCTGACCGTGTTCCCGCGCTGGATGGGACTGCCGGAACTGCAGCGCCACCACTACCTGCCGGTGGGCGCCGGCCTGATGGGCGGGCAGCTGGCGATCCTGCTCGGGGCCGCCGGCTGGGAAGCGGGCCTGACCGTGGGCCTGTGGATGGCACTGGCGGGCTGGAGTACCGCGCTGTTCCTGCTGGGCCGCCTGCTGGTCGACGAGCGCGGCCGCACCTGGCACGCCCGCTCCTGCTTCGCCGCGTTGCTGCTGGGCTGGCTGGGCCTGGCCATGTTCCTGGCCTTCGTGCTGGGTGCATCGGCGCAATGGGCCTTCGCCAGCATCAAGCTGGGGAGCTTCGGCCTGCTGCTGCCGCTTTACGTCACCGTCGCCCATCGCATGTTCCCGTTCTTCGCCGGCAATGCCGTGCCCGGCTACCGCGCCTGGCGGCCGCTGTGGTGGCTGCTGGCGGTGTGGGTGCTGGCGCTGGCCCATCTGGCCCTGGAGCTGGTGCACGGCTACGCCTGGCTGTGGACCACCGATGCGCCGCTGCTGGCGTTCACCACCCTGGCCGTGTGGCGCTGGTGGCCGCGCGCGCGCATGCCGGGCCTGCTGGCGGTGCTGTTCATCGGCACCGCATGGCTGCCGGTGACCTTCGGCCTGTACGTGGCGCAGAGCCTGGCCTATGGGCTCACCGGCGAATTCATCCTGGGACGTGCGCCGATGCACGCGCTGTTCATCGGCTTCTTCGGCAGCCTGCTGGTGGCGATGGTCACCCGCGTGACCCAGGGCCATTCCGGGCGTCCGCTGCGGATGTACGGCATCGCCTGGTTCGCGTTCGTGGCGATCCAGGTCGTGGCCACCCTGCGCATCCTGGCCGACGTGCTGCCCGATCCGGGGCTGTGGCAGGCACTGGCCGCGGTCGGCTGGCTGCTGGCGCTGTCGCCGTGGGTGGCGCGCATCGGCCATGTCTACCTCACCCCGCGCCGCGACGGTCGTCCTGGCTGAGCCACTCCCATGATCGAGTTCTATCCGCAGATCAAGCTCGTCCACGTCAGCGCCGTGATGCTCAGCGGCAGCTTCTTCGCCCTGCGCGGGCTATCGCTGCTGGCAGGCCTGCAATGGCCCCGGCACGCGTTGCCGCGCTACCTCAGCTACACGATCGACACCGTGCTGCTGACCGCGGCGCTGATGCTGCTGACCATCCTGCCGCACGAGCTGTACGCCAACGGCTGGCTGCTGGTGAAGCTGGGCTTCGTCGACAGCTACGTGGTGCTGGGCATCCTCGCCTTCCGTCCGCGCCGCGGGCCCGGGGCGCGCGGGGGAATGCTGGCCGCCGCGGCGCTGTGCTTCCTGCAGGCCTACTGCATCGCCCGCGCCCACCATCCATTAGGCGCGCTCTACCTGCTCGGCGGCTGAGCGGAGGAACCATGGAACACGAGTGCCCCGAGCTTCCCGATCCGTGCCTGGCGGCCAGCCCGCTGCTGCAGGAATCCTTCGATGCGGCGGGCGTGGCGCTGTTCCTGGAAGCGGTGCCGCCAGCGGATCCTGCCGCCGGCTAGCCAGTCCCGCTCAGTAGCTGTACTGCAGCTGCAGCCAGAGCTTGCCGGTGTCGGCACTGTAAGCCGGGTCGTCGCTGCGGTAGCGGGCCAGCTTCAGCAGGCCGGTCAGGCCCTGCACGCCCGGTACCGCGTGCGCGTAGGAGACATCCAGCTCCCGTCCATAGCTGCCGCCGCCGCGCTCGGCGGCGAAGTCGTGGTACCAGGCCTGCAGGCTGCCGCCGGCCAGCGGCACGGTGGCGCCCGCGTAGCGGTCGTCCACGCCCTGCGCCGGCGTGGTCAGGAACACGTCGGCCCAGCCCTGGAAGGCATGCCGGGTCGCCAGCGGGGTCTGGAAGGCCCGGTTGCCCTCGCCCTCGCCGCCGCCCAGCGACTCGTACCCGGCCTTCAGCACGCTGCCGCCGGCCAGGGCGTAGCCCAGCTCGGCCAGTACGTAGCGGCTGTCGAGCCGCCACGGGTTGCCCGCAAGGTCCCGCTGGCGCGCGTATTCGCCCGCATAGCTCCATCGGCCCCGGCTTCCCTCCAGGCGCAGGCCGCTGGTGCGGCTGTCCAGGGTGCCCAGCGGCGCGGCCGCGGTGACCGCCATGTCCTCCAGTTCCACCCGGTAGTGGTAGGCGACCAGGCGCAGCGGCGGCGCAAGCTGCAGCGCGGCGCGCAGCAGATGGCTGTCGCCGCTGCTGTCGGAGGGGTTGGCACCGGTGGAGGCGCTGCTGTCGGCCGGCCCGAAGATGGTGCTGACCCCGCCGATCCAGGCGTAATCCAGCGCCAGGCGCGGCGTGGCGGCCAGCTGCAGGTGCACGCCGTCGTAGGTCTGTTCGTTCTGCCGCCACGCGCTGCCGCCGACGAAGCGCTGGTTGTCCAGGTTGATCCGCTGCCGGCCCAGGGTCGCGACGGTGCGGGTGCCGGCGTGGCGCAGCAGGGCCTGGTTGATCTCCGCGCCGGCCGGATCGGCGACCACGGGATAGGCGCGGCGGCCATTGCGGGTGTCGTTGTAGCGACCATCGTCCTGGCCCAGCACCGCGTCGGCCTCGGCCAGCGCCGACCAGCCATGCCACGGCGCGCTGCGTGCGCCCACGCGCAGGCGCAAGGTGTTGGCGACCGCATCCTCGCCGAAGCCGGACTGGTCGACGCGTTCATGGCGGTAGCGCAGGTCGAGCCAGGTGCCGGGGCCTGCGTCCTGCGCGGCCAACGCGGGCAGGGGAAGCACGGCCAGGGCAAGCAGGGGTGCGACGTGGCGCGGACGGTATTGGGCAGTCATGGGGGAGCCGGAGTGTGGGGTTGCGCGCACGCTAGGCCCGCCAGCGCCAGCGAGCCATGACCAGGGTCAAGACGCCGCGGCGGCGGCGTGATCCGCGCACGCGGCTGACGCACGTCAATGCGCCGCGGCAGCCGCGCTGCGAACGTGCAGCGGCCCGCACCCGCCCGCCGATCGCCATGTCCCATCTGCTCGACCTGCGCCACCTGCCGCCACCCGAACCAATGCAGCGCATCCTCGATGCGCTGGAGGTCCTGCCCGTACGCGCGGTCCTGGTGGCGCTGACGCCGTTCCGTCCGGTACCCCTGCTACCCATGCTGGAAGCGCAAGGCTGGGCATGGCGGCTGCGAGATCTGCCCGAAGGCGGTTGCCGCATCGCGATCTGGCGGCGGCCGCGCAGCCGGGCCGGCTCCATCGCTGCGCCCGCTGCGGGCGCGGCAACGGCACGGGCGTGAGCGGCCTGGCCTTCGCCAGCGCGCCGCCGGCGGTGCGGCCGCTGCGCTTCCTGCTGTGCGCGCCTGCGTGGGGCGTGGTTGCCGGCGCACTGCTGGTCGCCGACCCGCACCTCCTGGACGGCGGACGCTGGTCGCCGCCGGTGGTGGCCCTGGTACATGTGTTCACCCTGGGCGTGCTTGGCAACGCCATGCTCGGCAGCCTGCTGCAGTTCCTGCCGGTGGCCGCCGGCACGCCGGTGCGCGCCGGGCGCCTGCTGCCGCTGGCGCATGCGGCGCTGAACCTGGGCCTGGTCCTGTTCGTGCTGGCGTTGTACCGCTGGCCTGCCGTGCTGCCCGCGGCGGCGCCCCTGCTGGCGGCATCGTTGTTGCCCGTGCTCGCCCCGCCGCTGCCGGCGCTGCTGCGCCAGGGCACGCAGCGGCTGCTGCGCGCGGGCATCGGCGCGGCGCTGCTGGCACTGGCGGCGACGGCGTTGCTGGGCGTGGTGGCGACCGCAGTGCTGCGCGGCTACCTCATGCTGCCCCTGGACCAGGTGGTGGACGCCCACGCCATGCTCGGTGGCGGCGGCTGGCTGCTTGGCTTGCTGGCGGCAGTCGGCGGGGTGACCGTGCCCATGTTCCAGGGCACCGCGCAGGTGGCGCCACGCGCGCAGCGCGCCTGGACCCTGGCGGCGGTGGTCCTGCCGCTGGCCGCGGCAGTGGCGCGATTGCTTGGCATGCCGACGACCGTGGTCATGCTGGCCCTCGCCCTGCAGGCCGGCGTCCTTGCCGCGGCGGTGCTGCGGCTGCAATGGCATGCGCCGCACCGGCGCAATCCGGCGCTGGTGCGCTTCTGGTGCGCCGGCTGCATCGCACTGTGCCTGGCGGCCGCGGCGGCCTGCGCGGGTGCAGCCGGCGCTCCAGGCCTGGAAGCACCGGCGTGGGCCATGCTTGCGGGTGTGCTGGGCCTGGGCGTCGGTGCGCCGCTGCTGGTCACCGGCATGCTGCTGGAGATCGTTGCATTCATCGCCTGGGTGGACCTGCGCGGCCGCTGCCCGCGCGGCATGCGCATTCCCGCGGTGGGCCGCCTGCAGCCGGAGGAAGACAAGCGCCGCGTCCTGGCCCTGCACCTGGTCGCAGTGCTGCTGCTGCCGGCCGCGTTCCTCGGACCGCTGGCGACGCTTGCCGCCGGCCTGGCCCTGTCTGCGGCGCATGCGGCAACCGCGCTCTGCCTGCTGCGTTGCCTGCGACGCGCGCGCCACTTCCGGCTGCATCCGGAAGCCTACCGATGAGGTGCGGATATCCGGCGGCGGTCCCCGACAGCGCCGCCACCGGCAACATCCGGCTCAGTAGCTGAAGTTGAGCTTGATCCAGGCCGTGCGCCCCGGCTCGGCGATGCGCTCCGGCTCGGAGGGGTAGCCGAAACCGCTGTTGCCGGCGGCATTGAGGTGCTCGCGGTAATCGCGGTCGAACAGGTTGTCGATGCCCGCGGCCAGCTGCACGCGATGCCCGAAGCGGTAGCCGCCGTTGAGCGAGAACACCGCGAAGCCCGGGCTCGGGCCCAGGTCGCGGCCGACCACGTTGCCCTGCCCGGTATTGCTGCGGTGCTGGGCCGCGGCCACGCGCAGCAGCGCGCCCCAGGACCAGGGACCGCGCTCGCCACTGGCGGTCAGGCGCGCCTCCAGCGGCGGCATCTGCGGCAGCGCGCCCTCCGTGGTCCGGCCCCAGGCATAGGCCAGGGCGCCGCCCAGCTTCAGCCCGGGCCGCGGCTTCCAGTCCGCGCCCAGTTCGCCGCCGGCGATGTCCGCATCCAGGTTCCGTGCACGCGTGCTGCCTCCCATCATCCCGCCGGGGAGATAGTCGAACACGATGTAGTCGTCGATCCGCCCGGCGTAGACCGAGGCCCAGGCTTCCACCTTGCCGGCGCGGTACTGCAGGCCGGCGTCGAGCTGGGTGGTGCGCTCCGGCTGCAGACCGATGAAGGCATTGGCCGCGCCCTGCGGCCCCATCGTGGGCGAGAACAGCTCCCAGTAGTCCGGCATGCGCTCGGCGTGGCCGAGGCCGGCATACCAGCCGAAGCGCCCGGCCATGTCGTGCTCGTAGCGGACGAAGCCGCCGGCGAGGGTTTCCCCGCGGCGCTGGCCCGCGGTCGGGTTGGGCATGGCGTCCATGCCGCTGCCGGTGCGCGCGCGCCGGTCCTCGGCACGGGCGCGGTCCACGCGCAGGCCGGACATCAGGTGGTGCACCTCGTCGATGTGCCAGTGCGATTCGGCGAACGCGCCGACGGTGCGGGTGCGTGCGTCATGGGTCCAGGGCGCCTGGCGCCAGGCGTCGCGGCCCATGCCGCTGCGCCGGCGGTGTTCGCCCTGCCTGCCGTCCACGCCGGCGGTCACCTCCCAGCGGCCGTGCTGGAAGGTCAGGGCAATGCGCCCGCCCTCGCTGGTGTCGCCGACATTGCTGGCCATCGGCATGGGCATGGCCGAATCCGGATCCGGGTCGCGCAGGCTGTAGTTGTCCATCACGTGGTCGACCTCGTTGCGGTAGAGGCTGGCCACCACCGCATCGAGCACGCCACCCATGTGCTTCTTTTCAAAGCGCAGGCCGAGGCTGTCGCGGCGGAACCGCGAGCCGTCCATGCCGCGGCCGGCATAGCGGGCTTCGGCATCGCCGGTGCCAGCCGACAGCTCCAGCACGGTGTCCGCATCCGGGGTCCAGCCGATTGCCGCGTCGGCGTTCCACTTGCCCCAGGCCGAGGGCACGCGGCGGCCGTCACCGGCGCGGTAGTCGCTGGCCTCCGAACGGTTGCCGGCGACACGCGCATAACCGCGCGGGGTGCCGGCACTGGCATCCAGCACCTGGTCGTTGCGGCCGTTGCCGCCGGCCAGCAGGCTGCCCTGGGCACGCACGCCCGGGCGGTCGAAGTACGGGATCTCGCGCTCGAAGCGCACCGTGCCGGCCGAGGCGCCGCCTCCCCACAGCACGGTCTGAGGACCCTTCACGACGGTCAGGCGGTCGTAGGTCTCCGGCGCGATGTAGGACATGGCGTTGTCCATGCGCGAGGGACAGGCGCCGCTGAGCACGCCGTCGTTGGTAAGCAGGGCGATGCGCGAGCCGAACATGCCGCGCAGTACCGGATCGCCGTTGGTGCCGCCACTGCGCAGGGTGGAGAAGCCGGGGATGGTCTTCAGGTAGTCGGCGCCATCGCTGGCGGGGACCGGCTGGCGCGGCAGCTTCGGATCGGTGGTGAAGGTGGCCGCGGCCACCGGGGCCACGCCCAGCACCACCACCCCATCCAGGTCGGTGGTGGCCAGTTCGGCATGGACATGCCCGTCCGCGGCCACGGCGGCGGGGACGGCGGCGCAAAGCGCGGCGACCAGGGCATGGGCAAGGGGATTGCGGATCATGGCTGCGCCTCGTGCGCGTTGCCTCGGGGTACGGGCAGTCTTCGCGCCGGCCGCCGCATGCGCCTTGATGGTGGTCAATCGCAAGCCCCCGCAGGCGGCCGCCATGCACCGGCTTGACCTGGGTCAAGTGGAGCGCAGGTCCTGCCCGCCGCGGGTAGCGGATTGATGCAAATCAAGGTCCGTCCGGTGGCGTACGCGCACTGTTCGTCCCGCAGCCCAACGAGACGAAAGAGACGAAACATGAAGATCCGTCACCACCTGGCCATCGGCGCGCTTTCGGCGGCAATCGCCCTGGCTTCCGCTCCCGCCTTCGCCGCCAAGGCCAAGGCTTCCGATGCCCCGCTGCCGGTCGTGCAGGCGCAGCTGACCGCGCCGCCGCTGGTCCCGGCCCCGATCTCGCGCAAGACCCCGGCCAAGGTCGTGGTCGACCTGGAGATGGTCGAGAAGGAGATGCAGCTGGACGACGGCGTCACCTACAACTTCTGGACCTTCGGTGGTTCGGTCCCCGGCAGCTTCATCCGCGTGCGCGAGGGCGACACGGTGGAGTTCCGGCTGAAGAACCACCACAGCTCGCACTTCTCCCACAACATCGACCTGCACGCGGTGACCGGCCAGGGCGGCGGCGCCGAGGCCACCTTCACCCTGCCCGGCCGCGAGACGCAGTTCACGTTCAAGGCGCTCAACCCCGGCCTGTACGTCTACCACTGCGCGATGGCCCCGGTGGCGATGCACGTGGCCAACGGCATGTACGGCCTGATCCTGGTCGAACCGGAGGAAGGCATGGAGCCGGTGGACAAGGAGTTCTACGTCATGCAGGGCGACTTCTACACCGAGGGTGCCAACGGCGAGAAAGGCCTGCAGGCCTTCAGCCTGGAGAAGGGCATCGCCGAGGATCCGACCTACGTGGTGTTCAACGGCTCGGTCGGCGCGCTCACCGGCGACAACGCGCTGCAGGCCAACGCCGGCGAGAAGATCCGCATGTACGTCGGCAACGGCGGCCCCAACCTGACCTCCAGCTTCCACGTCATCGGCGAGATCTTCGACAAGGTCTACTTCGAGGGCGGCAGCAAGTACCAGGAGAACGTGCAGACCACGCTGATCCCGGCCGGCGGCTCGGCCATCGTCGAGTTCAAGGCCGACGTGCCCGGCAACTTCGTGCTGGTCGACCACAGCCTGTTCCGCGCCTTCCACAAGGGCACGCTGGGCATCCTCAAGGTCGACGGCGAGAAGCGCCCAGAGATCTACACCGGCCAGCAGCACGACGTCGAGTACCCGGAAGCCGAACCCCAGGGCCACCAGCACTGAGCGCAGCCGCCGCCATGTCCCGCAGCATGCCCCTCCTGTCCACCACCCTCGCCGCCGTCCTGGCGCTGGCTCCGGCCCTGGCCGGGGCCGCCGCCACCGACGCGGCGTCCGGCGGCGGGATCGCATGGCGGTCCATTCCCGGCGGCGCGTTCCGTTCGGCGGTGCGCTTCGAGGAGGAGCGGCCGGTGCTGCCGGTGGCGCCGTTCCAGCTGATGGAGCGCCCGGTCAGCAACGCCCAGTTCGCCGCATTCGTGGCGCGCCGCCCCGAGTGGCGGCGCGACCGCATCCCCGCGCTGTTCTCCAGTCCCGGCTACCTGGGCCACTGGGAAAGTGCCGACGCCCCCGGCGCCAGGCTGGACCCGGACGCACCGGTGGTGCACGTGAACTGGTACGCCGCCGATGCGTTCTGCCGCGAGGCTGGCGGGCGCCTGCCGGACTTCCTCGAGTGGGAATTCGCCGCGGCCGCCGACGCCACCCGCGCCGATGCCCGCCACGACCGCCAGTGGCGCCTGCGCCAGGCCAACGACGGCACCCCGCACGCGCCCGATGCCGCGGCGGACGCCCCGGCCAACGTGTACGGCGTCCGTGGCCTGCACGGCGCCTACTGGGAATGGACCGGCGACGCCACCTCGTTGCTGGGCGGCGGCGACCGCCGCGGCCGCGACGACGGCGACGCCCTGCAGTACTGCGGCGCCTCGGCCATGGCCTTCAACGATCCGGCCGACTACGGCGCGGTCAAGCGCTTCGTCCTGCTGTCGGCCCTCACGCCCGCTGCCACCCTCGGCAACCTGGGCTTCCGCTGCGCGAGGAGCCAGCCATGAACCACCACTTCAAACCCCTGCGTACTGCCCTGGGCCTGGCCCTGGCGCTATCCCTGTGCGGGCCGCTGCCGGTCGCCCTGGCCGCGCTGGCCGGGCCGGACGCGCCCGCGGCGACCATGCTGCCCGGCAGTTCGCTGTACCAGGTCGATGCCGGCCTGACCGACCAGCACGGCCAGCCGCTGCGCTGGTCCGACCTGCACGGCCGGCCGCAGCTGGTGTCGATGTTCTACGCCAACTGCCACCTGATGTGCCCGCTGATCCTGGAGAACGCCAAGGCCCTGCAGAAGCAGCTGGGCGCCGACGGCGAACGCCTGGGCGTGGCGGTCATCACCCTGGACCCGGCGCGCGACACCCCGCAGGCCCTGGCCGCGGTCGCCGCCGACCACCGCACGCCCGCCGCCTGGCGCTACCTGCGCCCGGAACCGGACGCGGTCCGCGCCCTGGCCAGCGTGTTGGGCGTACGCTACCGCTTCCGCGACGACGGCAGCATCAACCACACCAGCGTACTGGTGCTGCTCGACGCCGAGGGCCGCGAGGTCGCACGCTCCGAAGTCACGGGCATCGCGCCCGATCCCGCATTCGTGCAACAGGTCCGCGCCACGCTGGCCGCGGACTGACGCTTCCATCCATCCCCGTCAAACCGGAGTAACCACCATGAAGAACCGCACCCGCATCCTCGCTGCCCTGGCCCTGATGGGCGCCGCCGGCATGGCCCAGGCCGCCGGCAACTGCACCATCTCGCTCAAGGGCGACGACGCCATGAAGTTCGACCTGAAGGAGGCCACCGTCTCGGCCAGCTGCCCGACCATCACCGTCGAGCTGGCGCACACCGGCAAGCTGCCGGTCACCGCGATGGGCCACAACGTGGTCATCAGCAAGACCGCCGACATGGCCGGCATCGCCCGCGACGGCATCAAGGCCGGCGCCGCCAACGCCTACGTGCCCAAGGGCGACGCCCGCGTGATCGCGCACACCGACCTGGTGGGCGGCGGCCAGAAGACCAAGATCACCTTCCCCGGCAAGGCCCTGGCCGCCGGCGGCGACTACAGCTTCTTCTGCAGCTTCCCGGGCCATTCGGCCATGATGAAGGGCAAGCTGGTCGTCACCAAGTAAGTCCCGCGCCACCCGTGCCGCCGAGGCACGGGTGGCCCGTTCCCGGCCGCGACGCGGCCCCAAGGGGATTCCCGCATGGAACTGGACATCCGCATCGATCCGACGCGGGTCGACCTGGCACGCATCGAGCAGGCCCTGCTGGAAAGCGACCCGGCCGCCCTCGTGGACCTGGACCCGGCCAGCGGCCACCTGCGCGTGGCCACCTACGCCGGCACCGCCGAGGTCGGGGCGATCCTCGCCGCCGCCGGCGTCCCGGTGCCGCAGCAGGCCATCCACATCGTGCCTTCGGTGTGCTGCGGCGGCTGCAGCGGCTGAAGCGCCGCGGCGATCCGTTGATCGCCGGCATCAATACGAGACCCGCATTCAGGCCGCAAACCCGCTGTTTCCGGCCTCCGGCGGCGGGTCGTGGCGCGACGCAGGGGTAAGATCGGTCCTCCGATCCATGCCCGGCCCGCCCGGCAGGCCGGTGCGCTCCGCACCGGCGGCAGGCAGGCCGGCGCGACCAGCGACCTGCCCGCCATGAATACCAAGCACCGCAAGCCCCTCCCCGGAACCCCCCTGCACTGGTACGACGCCCGCGAGGCGGTCGAAGCCCTGCAGCCCGGCGCCTGGGCCAGCCTGCCCTATACCTCGCGCGTGCATGCCGAGAACCTGGTGCGTTGCGCCGACCCGGCCCACCTGGACGACTACCTGCGCCAGCTGGTCGAGCGCCGCCGCGACCTCGACTTCCCCTGGTTCCCGGTGCGGGTGGTATGCCACGACATCCTCGGCCAGACCGCGCTGGTGGACCTGGCCGGCCTGCGCGACGCCATCGCCGACAAGGGCGGCGACCCGTCCAGCGTCAACCCGGTGGTGCCGGTGCAGCTGATCGTCGACCATTCGCTGGCGGTGGAGTGCGGCGGCCACGACCCGCAGGCCTTCGAGAAGAACCGCGCGATCGAGGAGCGCCGCAACGCCGACCGCTTCCACTTCATCGAGTGGTGCCGGCATGCGTTCCGCAACGTGGAGGTGATCCCGCCGGGCAACGGCATCATGCACCAGATCAACCTGGAGAAGATGTCGCCGGTGGTGTACGTGCGCGACGGCGTCGCCTTCCCCGATACCTGCGTGGGCACCGACTCGCACACCCCGCACGTGGACGCGCTGGGCGTGATCGCCATCGGCGTCGGCGGCCTGGAGGCGGAAAACGTGATGCTCGGCCGCGCCTCGTGGATGCGGCTGCCGGAAATCACCGGCGTGCGCCTGACCGGCCGCCCGGGCCCGGGCATCACCGCCACCGACGTGGTGCTGGCGCTGACCGAGTTCCTGCGCGCGCAGCGCGTGGTCGGCCACTACCTGGAGTTCTTCGGCGAGGGCGCGGCCACGCTGACCATCGGCGACCGCGCCACCATCTCCAACATGTGCCCGGAGTACGGCGCTACCGCCGCGCTGTTCCACATCGACCAGCAGACCCTGGACTACCTACGCCTGACCGGGCGCGAGGAGCAGCAGGTGCAGCTGGTGGAGACCTATGCGAAGACCGCCGGCCTGTGGGCCGACGACCTGGCGCAGGCGCAGTACGAGCGCGTGCTGGAATTCGACCTGTCCTCGGTCGTGCGCAACCTGGCCGGCCCGTCCAACCCGCACCGGCGCCTGCCGGTCAGCGCGCTGGGCGAGCGCGGCATCGCCGACCCGGCCAAGCTGCAGGCGGCGCGCGAGGAAGAGGCCCGCGGCCTGCTGCCGGACGGCGCGGTGATCATCGCCGCCATCACCAGCTGCACCAACACCTCCAACCCGCGCAACGTGATCGCCTCCGGCCTGCTGGCGCGCAACGCCAACGCCCGCGGCCTGCTGCGCAAGCCCTGGGTCAAGACCTCGCTGGCCCCGGGCTCCAAGGCGGTGCAGCTGTACCTGGAGGAAGCCGGACTGCTGCCGGAGCTGGAGAAGCTGGGCTTCGGCATCGTCGGCTTCGCCTGCACCACCTGCAACGGCATGAGCGGTGCGCTGGACCCGAAGATCCAGCAGGAGATCGTCGAGCGCGACCTGTACTCGGTGGCCGTGCTGTCGGGCAACCGCAACTTCGATGGCCGCATCCACCCGTATGCCCGGCAGGCATTCCTGGCCAGCCCGCCGCTGGTGATCGCCTACGCCATCGCCGGCACCATCCGCTTCGACATCGAGAAGGACGTGCTGGGCCTGGACGCCGACGGCAAGCCGGTCACGCTCAAGGACATCTGGCCGGCGGACGAGGAGATCGACGCCATCGTGCGCGCCAGCGTCAAGCCGGAGCACTTCCGCAAGGTCTACGCGCCGATGTTCCAGGTGCGCGTGGAGCACGGCGAGCCGGTCAGGCCGCTGTACGACTGGCGCCCGATGAGCACCTACATCCGCCGCCCGCCGTACTGGGAAGGCGCGCTGGCCGGCGAGCGCACCCTGCGCGGCATGCGCCCGCTGGCGGTGCTGGGCGACAACATCACCACCGACCACCTGTCCCCGTCCAACGCCATCCTGCCGACCAGCGCCGCCGGCGAGTACCTGGCGAAGATGGGCGTGCCGGAGGAGGACTTCAATTCCTACGCCACCCACCGCGGCGACCACCTCACCGCGCAGCGCGCCACCTTCGCCAATCCCAAGCTGCTCAACGAGATGGTGCGCAACGAGGACGGCAGCGTGCGCCAGGGCTCGCTGGCGCGGCTGGAGCCGGAAGGCAAGGTGATGCGCATGTGGGAGGTGATCGAGACCTACATGCAGCGCCGCCAGCCGCTGGTGATCATCGCCGGCGCCGACTACGGCCAGGGCAGCTCGCGCGACTGGGCCGCCAAGGGCGTGCGCCTGGCCGGCGTGGAGGCGATCGTGGCCGAGGGCTTCGAGCGCATCCACCGCACCAACCTGATCGGCATGGGCGTGCTGCCACTGGAGTTCAAGCCGGGCACCACCCGCCTGACCCTGGGCATCGACGGCACCGAGACCTTCGACGTGGTCGGCACCCGCGCCCCGCGCGCGGACCTGACCCTGGTCATCCACCGCCGCAACGGCCAGGCCCTGGAGGTCCCGGTGACGTGCCGCCTGGACACCGCCGAGGAGGTGAGCATCTACGAGGCCGGCGGCGTGCTGCAGCGCTTCGCCCAGGACTTCCTGGAGGCGTCGAAGGCTGCCTGACTGGTTCGTCGCAGTGACATGACCCACTGCGAAGGAGCCACGACCATGACCGACACGACCGCCACCGGCACCGTCCACCTGCACCGCATCCTGGCCGCGCCGCCGGCCCGGGTGTTCCGCGCGTTCACCGATCCGGACGCGCTGGTGCGCTGGATGCCGCCGTACGGCTTCACCGCGCGCATGCTCGAGTTCAAGCCCGGCGTGGGCTACCGCATGGCCTTCACCAACTTCTCCACCGGCAGCAGCGAGTCGTTCACCGTGCGCTACCTCGAGCTGGTCGAGGACGCGTTGGCCCGGCATGCCGACACGTTCGACGACCCCGGGCTGCACGGGGAGATGCTCGTGACCGTGTCGCTGAAGCCCAGCATCGCAGGGACCGAACTGCGGATCGTGCAGGAAGGCATTCCCGCGGCCATCCCGGAGGACATGTGCCACCTGGGCTGGCGCGACTCGCTGGACATGCTGGCGAAACTGGTCGAACCGGAGATCCCGGACCGGGCCTGAGCCCCGCCCTCCCCTACCCTCAGCGCAAGCGAATCCATGAGCCACAAGCCCCAGCTCCGCATCCCCGCCACCTACATGCGCGGTGGCACCTCCAAGGGCGTGTTCTTCCGCCTGCAGGACCTGCCCGCCGAGGCGCAGGTGCCGGGTCCGGCGCGCGACCGCCTGCTGCAGCGGGTGATCGGTTCGCCCGATCCCTACGGCAAGCACACCGACGGCATGGGCGGCGCCACCTCCAGCACCAGCAAGTGCGTGATCATCGGCCCGGCCACGCGCCCGGGCCACGACGTGGACTACCTCTACGGCCAGGTCGCGATCGAGGAGGACTTCGTCGATTGGAGCGGCAACTGCGGCAACCTCAGCACCGCGGTCGGTCCGTTCGCGGTCGCCAACGGCTTCATCGACCCGGCGCGCATCCCGCGGGAAGGCACGGTGGAAGTGCGGGTGTGGCAGGCCAACATCGGCAAGACCATCGTCGTGCACGTGCCGGTCAGCGGCGGCCAGGTGCAGGAGACCGGCGATTTCGAGCTGGACGGCGTGGCCTTCCCCGCCGCCGAGGTGGTCGTCGAGTTCCTCGATCCGGCCGAGGAAGGCGAGGACGGCGGCAGCATGTTTCCCACCGGCAACCTGGCCGACAGCCTCGAGGTGCCCGGCGTGGGCACGCTGGAGGCGACCCTGATCACCGCCGGCATCCCCACCGTGTTCGTGGACGCGGAAGCCATCGGCTTCACCGGCACCGAGCTGCAGCCGGCGATCAACGGCGATCCGGCGATCCTGGCGAAGCTCGAGGCCATCCGCGTGGCCGGCGCACTGCGCATGGGCCTGATCCGCACCCCGGAGGAGGCCGCCACCCGCCAGCACACGCCCAAGGTCGCCTTCGTCGCACCGCCGCGCGACTACGTGTCCAGCAGCGGCAAGCCGATCGCGGCCGCCGACATCGACCTCAACGTGCGCGCCATGTCCATGGGCAAGCTGCACCACGCGATGATGGGCACCGCCTCGGTGGCGATCGCCACCGCCGCCGCGGTGCCCGGGACCCTGGTCAACCGCGCCGCCGGCGGCGGCGCGCGCGAGGTGGTGCGCTTCGGCCATCCCTCCGGGACCCTGCGCGTGGGCGCCTCGGTCGCCCGGGTCGACGGCCAGTGGACCGTGACCCGCGCGGTGATGAGCCGCAGCGCGCGCGTGCTGATGGAAGGCCACGTCCGGGTGCCCGCGGCCTGATCCCTCGCCGGCCCGCCGCCTCCCGGCGCGCCGGCTCAGGCCGCCCCCGGTCCCGCGGCCGCCGCCTGTTCCTGCTGCAGTTCCCGCGGCCGCGGCGGCAGCCGGTTGTGCGCGGCCAGCGCGGCGATCGCCGCCTGGCCCACCGCCACCGAGATCTGGTTGAGCCCGCTGACCACGTCGCCGGCCGCGTAGAGGCCCGGTACCGAGGTCAGCTGGTGGGCGTCGACCGGGATCTCGCCGCTGTCCGACAGCTCCACCCCGGCCTGCCGCGCCAGGTGCGCGCTGCTGTCGCAGCCGAGGAACGGGTACACCGTGTCGAAGCGGTGGCAGTGGCCGTCGACCACGTAGCCGCAGCGGCCGTCGGCGAACACCAGGCGGCCGCCGGGCGGCAGCACTTCCACGCCCAGGTCCGGGGGCGGCGACGCCGGCACCGCATCGGTCGGCAGCAGGCTCAGGCGTGCGCTGTAGCCGCGCAGGAACGGCACGTGGCCGATGATCGTCTCCCACGGACCGTAGATGCCGATGGCCTGGTCGCTGGCCTCGTAGGCATCGCAGACCGGGCACAGCCGCAGCGCGCCGCAGGCCACGGCCTGCTCCACGTCCGGCAGGTCCGGCAGGCGGTCGCTCAGCCCGGTGGCGAGGATCACCGCCGCCGCGTGCCAGCGGCGCCCGTCCGGTGCTTCGGCGACGAACACGCCGTCGGCGCCGCGCTGCAGCGAGGCCACCAGGCCGTGTTCGAGCACCGCGCCGAACGATTCGGCCTGGGCGCGCAACCGCGCCAGCAGCGCGGTGCCGGCGATGCCCTGGGGGAAGCCGGGGCAGTTGTTGCTCTCGGGGATCCAGCGCGCGCGGCTGTCGCCGGCGTCGACCACCACGCAGCGGCGGTGCAAGCGCCCCAGGTAGATGGCCGCGGTCAGCCCCGCAGGGCCGCCGCCAACCACCAGCACGTCCGTCTCGATCACGGCCCACCTCCGTCGTCCTCGCCGGAACGATAGGCGGCCGGCGTGAACGCGGCGCGAGGCGGCTAGGCGGCGGCGTTGGCGCTGGCCACGTCCAGCACCACGTCCATGACGGTGGGATCCTCGCGGTCGGGCGCGACCTTGAAGCCCAGCTGCTGGCACATCGCCAGCATGGTCACGTTCTCGCGCAGCACCTGGCCCTCGACCGCCTTCAGGCCGATGCTGCCGGCCCACTCGATCATGATCCGCATCAGCTGCCAGCCAATGCCCAGGCCCTTGAGGTCGGAACGGACCATGATCCCGTACTCGCCGCGCTCGTAGTTGGCGTCGGCCAGCAGGCGCACCGCGCCCAGCATCTCGCCGCTGTCCGGGTCGATCGCCACCAGGGCGATGGAGCGGGCGTAGTCGAGCTGGGTCAGGCGCGCGATGAACTCGTGGCTGAAGTGGCGCACCGCGGAGAAGAAACGCAGGCGCAGGTCCTCGTCGCTGACCCGGGAGAAGAACTCCAGGAACATCTGCTCGTCCTCCGGCCGCACCGGGCGCACGAACATGCGCCGGCCCTGCGACAGCTCCAGCGTGCGCTCCCACTCCTTCGGATACGGGCGGATCACGAAGCTGGAATGCCACGGGCCCTTCTGCGCCGGGCCCGGGTGCGGCGCCACCGCCACCCGGGCATCGACCGCGACCACGCCCTCGCGGTCGGCCAGCAGCGGGTTGATGTCCAGCTCGCGGATCTGCGGCACGTCGGCCGCCAGCTGCGCCAGCTTGACCAGCACCAGGGCCACCGCGCGCTCGTCGGCCGCCGGCACGTCGCGGTAGGCCTTGAGGATGCGGCTGACGCGGGTGCGCGAGATCAGGTCGTGGGCCAGGCGCAGGTCCAGCGGCGGCAGGGCCAGTGCCTTGTCGTCGATCACTTCCACCGCGGTGCCGCCGCGGCCGAACACGATCACCGGGCCGAAGGTCGGGTCGTGGGCGATGCCGGCGATCAGTTCACGCGCCTTGGCCCGCGCCACCATCGGGTGCACGGTCACGCCCTCGATCCGCGCCTTGGGCCGCAGTTCACGGGCGCGTGCCAGGATCGAGGCCGCCGCCTCGCGCACCGCGGCCTCGCTGGACAGGTTGAGGCGCACGCCGTCCACGTCGGACTTGTGCACGATGTCCGGCGACAGGATCTTCAGCGCCACCAGCTTGCCCGCCTCCAGCAGCGGCCGCGCGGCGGCGACCGCGGCCTCGGCGTCGGCGGCGCGCCACGCCGGGGTGACCGGGATGCCGTAGGCGCCCAGCAGGTCCACCACCTCCAGCGGGTCCAGCCAGTCGCGGCCCTGCTCCAGGGCACGGGCGACGATCGCCTGCGCCGCGGCGGCGTCGACCACGAAGTCCTCCGGCAGGCTGGGCGGGGTTTCCATCAGCGCCTGCTGCGCCTCCCGCTGCCGCACCAGGTAGGTGAAGCCGCGCACCGCGTCGGCCTCGGTGGCGTAGGTGGGCACCCCGGCCGCGTCCAGCCGCGCCAGCGCCTCCTGGCCGCCGCCCAGCCATACCCCCAGCACCGGCTTGCCGTGGCCGGGGCGCGGCCGCCGCGCCAGCACCGAGGCCACCGCCTCGGCCGCCTCGAGCGAGGACGACAGCGCGGTGGGCACGTTCATCACCAGCACCGCGTCGCTGCCCGGGTCGGCCAGCAGCGCCTCCAGCGCGGCGGTGTATCGGGCCGCGTCGGCGTCGCCGACGATGTCCACCGGGTTGGAATGCGACCAGGTCGGCGGCAGCACCTTGTCCAGGGCCTGCACGGTCTGCGGATCCAGGCTGGCCAGGGTGCCGCCAAGGTCGACCAGGCGGTCCACCGCCAGCACGCCGATCCCGCCGCCGTTGGTGAGGATGGCCAGGCGCCGGCCGGGGGCCTGGCGCAGGTGGCCCAGGGTCTCGGCCGCGGCGAACAGCTCGTCCAGCGCGTGCACGCGCAGCAGGCCGGCGCGGCGGAAGGCGGCGTCGTATACCGCGTCGGCGCCGGCCAGGGCGCCGGTATGGGTGGCGGCGGCGCGCGCGCCCTGCTCGTGGCGCCCGGACTTGACCACCACCACCGGCTTGGAGCGGGCCGCGGCGCGCGCGGCCGACATGAACTTGCGCGCGTCGCGGATGGATTCGATGTACAGCAGGATGGCCCGGGTCTTCGGGTCCTGGGCGAACCAGTCCAGCAGGTCGCCGAAGTCCACGTCCAGGGCATCGCCCAGCGAAACCACGGCCGAGAAGCCGATCGAGCGCGCCGCGCCCCACTCGACCAGGCCTGCGGCGATGGCGCCGGACTGCGAGACCAGGGCCAGGTCGC
This sequence comes from Pseudoxanthomonas sp. SGNA-20, assembly GCF_003931635.1. Lineage (NCBI taxonomy): Bacteria > Pseudomonadati > Pseudomonadota > Gammaproteobacteria > Lysobacterales > Lysobacteraceae > Pseudoxanthomonas > Pseudoxanthomonas sp. SGNA-20. The sequence continues at coordinate 744,486 of NZ_RRYK01000001.1, forward strand.
CCGGCAGCGGGCTGCGCGCGGCGAAGCTGGCGTTGAGGCCCACGTGCGGGGCCATCACCCCCAGGCAGTTGGGGCCGACGATGCGCAGGCCGTGCGGGCGGGCCTCGTTGCGCAGGTGCTCCAGCAGCGAGCCCGGGCCCTGGCCAAGCCCGGCGGTGACCACGATCGCCGCCCGCGCCCCCACCGCCACCGCCTGGGCGACCACCCCGGGCACGGTTTCGGCCGGGGTGGTCACCACCACCAGCTCGGGCGCGAACGGCAGGTCGCGCAGCGAGGCCACCGCCGGCACGCCCTCGATCCGCCGGTACTTGGGGTTGACCAGGCCCACCTGCCCGGCGAATCCGGCCTGGCGCAGGTTGTGGACCACGGTGCGGCCCACCGACCCGGGGCGGGGGCTGGCCCCGACCACGGCCACCGACTTGGGGGCGAAAACGGCTTCCAGCGCGTAGATGCTCATCCGCGAACGGCTCGGTACGTCTCAGGGCTAAACGATACAGTGCGGCGCCGGCGGGCGCCTCCGGGTCCCGGAACCGGGATGCAGTTCCCCTATTTCAAGGGATAACCCGTTAACGGCGCTTGGCGCCTTGATCCTGATCAATGCCCCGCTTGCCTTCCCTGCCGATCATGCACCCCATCCACAGGAGGATTGGGACGTGTCGACCGTTCAGGAGACATACAACGACAAGGTAGTGCGCCAGTTCGCGGTCATGACCGTGGTCTGGGGCATCGTGGGCATGGCCGTGGGCGTGCTGATCGCCGCCCAGCTGTACTGGCCCGCCCTCAACTTCGACCTGCCGTGGCTGAGCTACGGGCGCCTGCGCCCGCTGCACACCAACGCGGTCATCTTCGCCTTCGGCGGCAGCGCGCTGATGGCCACCAGCCTGCACGTGGTGCAGCGCACCTGCCACGTGCGCCTGCTCTCGGACGGCCTTGCGGCCTTCGTGTTCTGGGGCTGGCAGCTGGTCATCGTGCTGGCCGCCGTGACCCTGCCGCTGGGCCTGACCCAGGGCAAGGAGTACGCCGAGCTGATCTGGCCGATCGACATCCTGATCGCCGTGGTCTGGGTGGCGTACGCGGTGCTGTTCATCGGCACCATCGCCAAGCGCCGGGTCAAGCACATCTACGTGGCGAACTGGTTCTACGCCAGCTTCATCATCGCCGTGGCGCTGCTGCACATCGTCAACAACATCGCCATCCCCACCGGCGCCCTGCACTCCTACCCGGTGTACAGCGGCGCGGTCGACGCGATGGTGCAGTGGTGGTACGGCCACAACGCGGTCGGCTTCTTCCTGACCGCCGGCTTCCTGGGAATGATGTACTACTTCGTGCCCAAGCAGGCCGGCCGCCCGGTGTACTCCTACCGGCTGTCGATCGTGCACTTCTGGGCGCTGATCGCCGTGTACATGTGGGCCGGCCCGCACCACCTGCAGTACACCGCGCTGCCCGACTGGGCGCAGTCGCTGGGCATGGTGTTCTCGCTGATCCTGCTGGCCCCGTCCTGGGGCGGCGCGATCAACGGCATCCTGACCCTGTCCGGCGTCTGGTACAAGCTGCGCACCGACCCGATCCTGAAGTTCCTGATCGTCTCCGTCTCGTTCTACATGATCGCCACCTTCGAGGGGCCGATGATGTCGATCAAGACGGTCAACTCGCTGTCGCACTACACCGACTGGACCGTCGGCCACGTGCACGCCGGCGCCCTGGGCTGGGTCGCGATGATCTCCATCGGCTCGATCTACGCCCTGCTGCCGAAGCTGCTGGGCCGCGAGCAGATGTTCTCGACCAAGGCCATCGACCTGCACTTCTGGCTGCACACCGGCGGCGTGGTGTTCTACATCGCCTCGATGTGGATCGCCGGCGTCATGCAGGGCCTGATGTGGCGCGCCACCAACCCGGACGGCACGCTGACCTACAGCTTCGTCGAGTCGCTGCACGCCACCTACCCGTACTACCTGATCCGCCTGGGCGGCGGCCTGCTGGTGCTGTCCGGCATGGGCGTGATGGCCTGGAACACGTGGCGCACCTGGCGTGCGGCCCCGGCGATCGCCCCGCAGCCGGTGCTGCCCGTGGCGGCCTCCGATGCGCGCGCCTGAGGAGGAACTAGGACCATGAGCGAAAACCACAACGCGCACGAGAAAGTCGAGAAGAACGTCGGCCTGATGGCCGTGCTGATCGCGGTGGCCGTGTCCTTCGGCGGCCTGGCCGAGATCGTCCCGCTGATGTTCCAGGCCGAGGCGATCGAGCCGCTGGAGGGCGTGGAGCCCTACCCGGCGCTGGAGCTGGCCGGGCGCGACGTCTACGTCCGCGAAGGCTGCTACAACTGCCACTCGCAGATGGTGCGCACCCTGCGCTTCGAGTCCGAGCGCTACGGCCACTACTCGCTGGCCGGCGAGTCGGTCTACGACCGCCCGTTCCAGTGGGGCTCCAAGCGCACCGGCCCGGACCTGGCCCGCGTCGGCGGCCGCTACTCCGACGACTGGCACCGCGTGCACCTGAACAACCCGCGCGACGTGGTGCCCGAATCCAACATGCCGGCGTTCCCGTGGCTGGCCAAGGCCAAGGTCGACGGCGAAGTCGTGGCCAAGCGCATGCGCGCGCTGCAGACCCTGGGCGACCCCTACACCGACGAGCAGATCGAGCAGGCCCCGGCCGAGCTCGAGGGCAAGACCGAGCTCGACGCGGTGGTCGCCTACCTGCAGGGCCTGGGCCGGCACGCGCCGAAGGGAGGCCAGCAGTGATTTCCGGAATCGTGACCGCAGTGCTGCTGGTGCTGTTCATCGGCGGCTGGATCTGGGCCTGGAGCCCGGCACGCAGGACCGAGTTCGAGCAGGCGGCGCAGCTGCCGCTGGAAGAGGACTCGCATCAGGGCAATATTGGGGAGAACCGCGCATGAGCATGGGATGGACGTGGTACGTCATCGCCCTGGTCGCGCTGAACATCGTCGGCTACGTCTGGTTGCTGTGGTGGACGTCGCGCCGGCGCCCGGGCGATCCGAAGCCCGAGGACACGCTGCACACCTGGGACGGCGACATCACCGAGTACAACAAGCCGCTTCCGCGGTGGTGGATCAACCTGTTCTACATCACCATCGTCTTCGGCATCGGCTACTTCTTCTGGTACGGCGGCCTGGGCAGCATCCCCGGCTACAGCGGCTGGAGCTCCAAGCAGGAGCACGCCGAGGAGAAGGCGGTGCAGGACGCGCGCCTGGAGCAGACCTTCAAGCCGTACGCCGGCAAGTCCATCGACGTGCTGGCGCAGGATCCGAAGGCGGTGGCCCTGGGCCGCTCGATCTTCAGCAACACCTGCGCCACCTGCCACGGCTCGGCCGGCCAGGGCGCGGTGGGCTACCCGAACCTGACCGACGAGATCTGGCACTGGGGCGGCAGCCCGGACCGCATCCTGGAGACCATCCTGGACGGCCGCGAGGGCGTGATGCCGGAGTGGGGCACCGTGCTGACCGGCATGGGCGGCCCGGAGGTGGTGGACTACGTGATCGCCTACGTGCGCGCCCTGTCCGACCCGGAGGCCGGCCTGCAGAACAACTTCATGGCCGCCCAGGGCAAGAAGCTGTACGAGGGCGTCTGCGTGGCCTGCCATGGCATCGACGGCAAGGGCAACCAGGACCTCGGCGCGCCCGACCTGACCGACGACTACTGGCTGTACGGCAGCAGCCGCGAGAGCCTGCGCAAGACCATCGCCGAAGGCCGCCACGGCACCATGCCGGCCCACCGCGAGCTGCTCGGCGAGACCCGCGCGCGCCTGGTCGGTGCCTATGTCTGGTCGCTGTCGCATAATCGGGCCGACTCCGGGGAACCGACGGACCAACAGTGACCGACTTCAGCGAGCCACGCTTTGACCACCCCCCACGTCCGCTGGCCCAGCGCGTGGGGGCCATCGCCTGGCCCAGCTTCTTCGCGGCCGGCGTGTCGACGATGGTGTTCTTCGCCTTCGTCGACCCGCTGGTCCTGCGCGACCTCACCTTCCCCGGCCTGCCGATGACACGGGAACTCGGCTACACGCTGGGGTTTTTCCTTTTCTGGATCGCGACCGCGTCCTCCAGCCTCTTCACCTGGATCCTGCTGCGTCCCTCCAGCCGCTTCAACCGCGCGCTTCCGCCTGAATAAGCGCGCTCCGGCGCGCGGCCCTGGGACAATCTGTCGCTTTCGCGCGCGGACCGGATGCGGATACTGGGACATGCGGCGGACTCCCCCGCACGCCACGCCGCGGACGCGGCCAAGCAAACGCCATGACTGCCCAAGAACGCATCCTTTCCCTTCCTTGCCACGCCGCCGGCGTACGGTGGACGCCGTGAGCAAGCGCATTCCCCTGGACGTGGTCGACGACCAGGGCAACTCCTTCTACGTCAGCGAGCGCAAGGTCTACCCGCGCGACGTCTCCGGCCGCTTCAACCGCCTGCGCGTGGCCGCGGTGGTGTGGCTGCTGGGCATGTTCTACCTGTTCCCCTGGCTGAAGTGGGACGGGCGCCAGGCGGTGCTGTTCGACCTTCCGGCGCGCAAGTTCTACGTGTTCGGCCTGGCGTTCTGGCCGCAGGACTTCCTGTTCCTGGCCCTGCTGCTGATCATCGCCGCGTTCGCGCTGTTCTTCTTCACTGCCCTGGCCGGCCGCCTGTGGTGCGGCTACGCCTGCCCGCAGACGGTGTGGACCGAGGTGTTCCTGTGGATGGAGCGCTGGACCGAGGGCGACCGGCCCAAGCGCATGAAGCTCGACGCCGGCCCCTGGAACCGCGAGAAGATCCTGCGCAAGGGCGCCAAGCACGCGCTGTGGCTGGCGTTCGCGCTGTGGACCGGCTTCACCTTCGTCGGCTTCTTCACCCCGATCCGCGACCTCGGCGCCCGCATGTTCCCGTTCGAGCTGGGCGGCTGGGAGACCTTCTGGGTGTTCTTCTACGCCCTGGCCACCTGGGGCAACGCCGGCTTCCTGCGCGAGCAGGTGTGCAAGTACATGTGCCCGTACGCGCGCTTCCAGAGCGCGATGTTCGACCGCAACACCCTGCTGATCGCCTACGACCCGATGCGCGGCGAGCCGCGCGGCCCGCGCAAGCGCGGGCTGGGCAGCGTGCTCGAGCGCGCGCGCGGCCTGCTGGACCCGAAGACCGCCTACGACTACGTGTTCCGCGCCAGCGCGCACCCGACCGCGGCCGACAACCGCGCCCAGGCGCGCGGCACCATCACCCTGGCCGGCGTCGGCCAGAAGCCCGAGCCGCTGCCGAAGTTCGCCCCCGAGGAACTGGGCGACTGCATCGACTGCACCATCTGCGTGCAGGTCTGCCCGACCGGCATCGACATCCGCAACGGCCTGCAGTACGAGTGCATCGCCTGCGGCGCCTGCATCGACGCCTGCGACGAGGTCATGGGCAAGATGGGCTACCCGCGCGGCCTGATCCGCTACGCCACCCAGAACGGCATCGACGGCAAGCCCAGCCGGGTGCTGCGCCCGCGCATCCTGGTCTACGGGCTGGTGCTGCTGGGCCTGTGCGCGGCCTGGGCCTGGGGCGTGGCCAACCGCAGCGAGCTGATCGTCGAGGTGCTGCGCGACCGCAACGCACTCTACCGCCAGCTCGGCGACGACGGCGTCGCCAACGACTACACGCTCAAGCTGGTCAACAAGAGCCAGCAGGAACAGCGCTACCGCATCAGCCTCGAGACCGACGCCCCGTTGCGCCTGGCCGGCGCCGGCGAGGTCGCCGCCGGGCCGGAGCAGGTGGTGCCGGTGGCGGTCAGCGTGGTCGCCGACGAGGGCATCCCCGTCGGCCGCCACGAGCTGCGGTTCGTCGTCGAGAGCATCGATGGCAGCGAAAGGCGCATCATCGACAGCAGCTTCTTCGGACCGGTCCAATGAACGAGCCCAACCCGCACAAGGATTCCCCGGCCTGGCGCAACCCCGTGCTGTGGCTGGTCATCGGGCTGCCGCTGCTGTCGATCGTCGCCGGCGTGGGCCTGGTGGTGGTCTCGGTGCGCTCCGGCGGCGCCGACGTGGTGACCGACCCGGTGCGCCGGGTCTCGCAGATCCAGACCGCCGACCTGGGCCCGGACGCGCAGGCGAAGAAGCTGGGCCTGAGCGCGGTGCTGCGGGTGGAGGACGGCATCGTCGAGGTGCTGCCGGCCACCGGCAAGTTCGACCGAGCCGCGCCGCTGCGGCTGCACCTGGAGCACCCGACCACCCAGGCCCGCGACCTGCAGCTGGAACTGCAGCCGCACGGCCCGGGCTGGCGCACCGAGCAGGCGGTGGACGGCTCGCACGACTGGATCGCGCGCCTGCGCGCGGCCGACGGCAGCTGGCGCCTGCAAGGCCGGCTGCCGAAGGATCAGCACGCCACGCGGCTGGCGCCGGCGCTGGGCGGCGGCCAGGGCTGAGCGCCATGGCGGCTGCCCTGGCCATGCCGGCTGCCGCTTCCACCAGCGGCCACTGCCACCACTGCGGCGAGCCCCTGCCGGCCACCCCCTGCGTGGTCGAACTCGACGGCCAGGCCCGTTCCTTCTGCTGCCAGGGCTGCGCCGCGGCCGCCGAATGGATCGCCCAGGCCGACCTGGACGGCTACTACCGCCTGCGCAGCGCCGCCGCCGGCAAGGTCGGCGACGAACTGCCCGACCTGGCGGTCTGGGACCGGCCCGACGTCCAGGCCGAGCACAGCCGGCCGGTCGAGGGCGGCCGCGAGATCACCCTGCTCACCGACGGCATGCGCTGCGCCGCCTGCGCCTGGCTGATCGACCGCGCCCTGGCACGCGAGCCGGGCGTGCTCGACTGCGGCGCCAATGCGGTGACCGGCCGCATCCGCATCGCCTGGGACCCGCAGCGCACCGCGCTGTCGGCGCCGCTGCGGCGGCTGGCCATGCTCGGCTACCGGCCCTACCTGGCCGGCAGCGAGGCGCTTGAACGCGAACGCACGCGCGAGCGCCGGCGCTGGCTGCTGCGGCTGGGCATCGCCGGACTGGGCATGCTGCAGGCGATGATGATGGCCGAGGCCCTGTACCTGGACTTCGACAGCACCATGCCGGAGGCGACCCGCGACTTCTTCCGCTGGCTGACCTTCCTGCTGTGCGCGCCGGTGGTGTTCTACTCCGGCTGGCCGTTCCTGGCCGGCGCCGCGCGCGAGCTGCGCCAGCGCCGCCTGGGCATGGATTTCCTGATCGCCAGCTCGACCCTGCTGGCCTACTTCGCCAGCCTGGTGGAAACCATCCGCGGCGGCCCGCACGTCTGGTACGACGCGGCGGTGATGTTCGTGTTCCTGCTGCTGGCCGCGCGCATGCTCGAGCAGCGCGCGCGCAGCGTGGCCTCGGCCCAGGTCGACGCACTGGCCCGTGCGCGCCCGGCCTTCGCCACCCGCGAACTGGCCGACGGCCGCCGCGAGACCGTGCCGCTGGCGGCGCTGGCGCCCGGGGACGTGGCCTGCGTGGCCGCCGGCGAGGCGGTGCCGGCCGACGGCGTGCTGTTGGCCGATGGCGACAGCGCCGAGGCCTGGTTCGAGGAAGCACTGCTGACTGGCGAGTCGGCCCCGGTGCGCCGCACCGCCGGCGAAACCGTCTACGCCGGCACCATCTGCCGCGAGCGCCCGGCCCGCCTGCGGGTGACCTGCACCGGCACCGCCACCCGGCTGTCGCAGCTGGCCCGCCTGGTCGAGCAGGCCCAGGCGCACCGCCCGGCGCTGGCGCGGGTGGCCGACCGCATCGGCAGCCGCTTCGTGATGTCGCTGCTGCCGGTGGCGGCGCTGGTGTTCGCCGGCTGGTGGCACTGGCAGCCGGAGCGGGCGCTGGAAGTGACCCTGGCCCTGCTGGTGGTCAGCTGTCCCTGCGCGCTGTCGCTGTCGGTGCCGACCGCGCTGGCCGCCGCGCATGGCGCACTGGCGCGGATCGGCCTGCTGGCCATGCGTCCGGACGCACTGGACACCCTGGCCCGCGCCACCGACGTGGTGTTCGACAAGACCGGCACCCTCAGCGATGGCCGCCCCGCACTGGCCTCGGTCGAGGTGCTGGACGCCACGCTGGACCGCGACGGCGTGCTCGCCATCGCCGCGGCGCTGGAGCGCGATACCGGGCATCCGCTGGCGGCCGCCTTCGCCGGTGCCACGCCACTGGCCGCGAGCGCGGTGGAAACCCTGCCCGGCCGCGGGGTGCAGGGCGTGGTCGGCGCCCGCGCCTGGCGCCTGGGCCGCGCCGATTTCGCCGCCGGCCGCGAAGACGACGGTGCCCTGTGGCTGGGCGACGGCCAGCACGCGGCCGCGCGCTTCGTGCTCGAGGAACGCGCCCGCGCCGATGCCGCCGCGGCGCTGGCCGCGCTGCGCGCGCAGGGCCTGCGCCTGCACCTGGCCAGCGGCGACGGCGAGGCCGCGGTGGCGCGGCTGGCGTCGGCGCTGGGCCTGGACGCGCGCCATGCGCGGCAGTCGCCGGAGGACAAGTTGGCCCTGGTGCGCCGCCTGCAGGCCGGGGGCCGGATCGTGGCCATGGTCGGCGACGGCCTCAACGACGCCCCGGTGCTGGCCGGCGCCGACGTCTCCATCGCCATGGGCCAGGGCGCCTCGCTCGCCCACCGCGCCGCCGACCTGGTGACCACCGGCGAGGGCCTGCTGCGCATCCCGGCGGCGGTATCGCTGGCCCGCCGCACCCGCGCCATCATCCGCCAGAACCTGGCCTGGGCCGCCGCCTACAACGTGCTGGCGATCCCGCTGGCCGCCGCCGGGCTGGTCACCCCGTGGCTGGCGGCGCTGGGCATGGCCCTGTCCTCGCTGCTGGTGACCCTCAACGCGCTGCGCCTGGCCCGGCGCGCGCCGACGTCCGCCAGCGGCGACAATGGCGGTACCGCCACCACCCGCGAGGCCCGCGCATGAGGATCCTGCTGCTGCTGATCCCGATCAGCCTGGTGCTGCTGGGCGTGGCCATCGCCGCCTTCGTCTGGGCGGTCAAGCGCGGCCAGTTCGACGACCTCGACACCCCCGCCCTGGACATCCTCGAGGACAACGACCGCCCGGCCCCGCCGCGCGGGCAACCGCGCGGGGACGGCGACCGGCCGGCGCCATGATCCTGCCGGTCGACCTGCCGACCCTGCTGGCGGCGCTCACCGCCGGGCTGCTTGGCGGCCTGCACTGCGCGGTGATGTGCGGCGGCATCGCCACCGGCTTCCACGCCATGGCCGCCGGCCCCGCGCACCGCGTGGCCTGGCAGGCCAATGCCGGCCGCATCCTCGGCTACGTGCTGGCCGGTGCCCTGGTCGGCGGCCTGGGCGGCGGCGTGCTGCGGCTGCTGCGGATCGAGGCCCTGGCCCTGGGCCTGCGCATGGCCGCCGGCCTGGCCCTGGTGCTGGTCGCCCTGCGCCTGCTCGACCGCGGCGGGCGCCTGGACCTGCTGGCCAGGCCCGGGATCCAGGCCTGGCGCTGGCTGCAGCCGCTGCGCCGGCACCTGGTTCCCGCCGACCGCAGCTGGAAGCGGCTGGCGCTGGGCGCGCTGTGGGGCTGGATGCCGTGTGGCCTGAGCCTGGGCCTGCTGACCGTGGCCTGGCTGCAGGCCAGCGCCGCCGGCGGGGCGCTGGTGATGGCCGCGTTCGGCCTGGGCACGCTGCCGGTGATGCTGCCGCTGACCTGGAGCGGGGCGCGGGTCGGGCGCTGGCTGCAGCGCCCGGCGCTGCGCGCTTCGCTCGCCCTGCTGGTGCTGTGCGCGGGCCTGCTGACCATGGCCGCGCCCTGGCTGATGCAGGTGCCGGCGCTGCACGGCCCGCTGGCGGCGCTGGGTTGCCGCCCGGCGGGCGGCTGAGCGCTCAGTCGCGCACGCAGTCGCGGCCGGCGAGCTTGGCCCGGTACAGGGCGGCGTCGGCCGCCCCGGTCCAGGCTTCGAAATCATCCAGCCCCGGCCCGATCTGGGCCACGCCGATGCTCAGGGTCACTGGCCGGCCGCCGCCCAGCACGCAGGCCCGCACCGCGTCGGCCAGGCGCCGGGCCAGGTCCAGCGCGGCCTCGCGCGCGGTGCCGGGGAGCAGCACGCCGAACTCGTCGCCGCCGAAGCGGCCGGCGGCGTCGCCGCCGCGCAGGCTGTCCAGCACGCAGGCGGCGACCTTGCGGATCACTTCGTCGCCGGCCAGGTGGCCGGCGGCGTCGTTGACCTGCTTGAAGTGGTCGATGTCCACCATCATCAGCGAGGCCACCGTGCCGTAGCGCCGGTAGCGCCGCACCTCGGCGGCCACCTGTGCCTGCCACTGCCGGCGCGTGGCCAGACCGGTCTGCGGGTCGATGCGCGAATCCTGCTCCAGCTCGCGCTTGCGCACGCGCACGTGCTCGGTCAGGCGCCAGGCCACCGCACCGATCGCCAGCGGGTAGAGCACGAAGAACGGCATGCACCAGAGCATGGTGCGGAAGCTGGTATGGGGGTGGAACGGGAAGCCGCGCGCGATCCAGGTCAGCAGGGCGGCCGCGGCCATCGTCGCGAACGCGCGCAGGGCCAGGCCCCAGCCGCCGGCGATCAGGCGGTCCATCATCATCATCGCCAGCATCATCGCCGTAGGCACCAGGTCGAAGCCGGTCATGGCCATCCAGAACCCGGCCATGCCGGTGTCGACCAGCAGGCTGCGGTACTCGGTGCGCAGGGGTTGCAGGGATACGTCGACCAGGCGCCAGGCCAGCAGCGGCCAGCACACCGCGTTGAGCCACACCACCGCCAGTACCCAGGCCGGATGGCCCTGCCCGGCCAGCGAGGAGGCCACGCCGAAGGCTCCGGCGACAAAGCCCAGCGCCCGCATCAGGGCGGTGTGCCTGACGAATCGCGCCAGGGAGCTTCCTGCATTGCCTGGGTTGTCGGGCATGGCGTGCGTCCGCTGCAAACCCTGGTTCCATCGGCACGAAAAAGCCCGGCTTGAGGGCCGGGCTTTCTCGATCTCGAATTTGGCAGCCCCGGATGGATTCGAACCACCGAATGCCTGAGTCAGAGTCAGGTGCCTTACCACTTGGCGACGGGGCTGTGGGCTGGAGATTATAACCCCAGGTGCCGGTGCGAATGCAACACCACCGGCGGTGGAACCGGCACGCACCGCAGCGCGTGCCGGATCCCCTCCAGGCGCCGGATCAGCGCTTGGAGAACTGCGTGGCGCGGCGGGCCTTGTGCAGGCCGACCTTCTTGCGCTCGACCTCGCGGGCGTCGCGGGTCATGAAGCCGGCCTTGCGCAGGTCGGACTTCAGCGACTCGTCGTACTCGACCAGGGCGCGGGCGATGCCCAGGCGGATCGCACCGGCCTGGCCGGTGGTGCCGCCGCCGCTGGCAGTGACGACGACGTCGAACTTGTCGGTGGTCTGGGTCAGCTCCAGCGGCTGGCGCACGATCATGCGCGCGGTCTCACGGCCGAAGAACTCGTCCAGCGGACGGCCGTTGACGGTGATGTTGCCGCTGCCCTTGCGCAGGAACACGCGGGCGGTGGAGGACTTGCGACGGCCGGTGCCGTAGTTTTGCGTGGTAGCCATCGTGTGTGCCTCAGATTTCCAGCGGCTTCGGCTGCTGCGCCGCGTGCGGGTGTTCGGAACCGGAATAGACCTTGAGCTTGCGGTACATCGCGCGGCCCAGCGGGCCCTTGGGCAGCATGCCCTTGACCGCGATCTCGATCACGCGCTCCGGGTGGCGCTCCAGCGCCTGGGCGAGGGTCTCGCTCTTCAGGTTGCCGACGTACCCGGTGAAGCGGTGGTACATCTTGTCCTGCAGCTTCTTGCCGGTGACGGCGATCTTCTCGGCGTTGATCACGACCAGGTAGTCGCCGGTGTCAACGTGAGGGGTGTAGGTGGGCTTGTGCTTGCCGCGGAGGCGGTGGGCAAGCTCGGCGGCCAGGCGGCCCAGGGTCTTGCCGGAGGCGTCGACGAGATACCAGTCGCGCTGGACGGTCTCGGACTTGGCGATGAAGGTCTTCATGGGGACTCGAAGGTTGGTCGGGCGGATTCCGCACCGGATTGCCCGGACGGAACTTTGCCTCGCGTTGTGAAGGGTGCAGCAAAGACGCGGGATGGTAGCGCATCCGCGCGGTCCGACGCAAGCCGCCGGGTACTCCGGCCGCAGGCGCCGCGTCCGGGGGCGGCTTCACTTGGCGACGCCCGCGGGCCGGCCGACAATCCCCCGTTCCACGCAGGAGGTTCGCCCATGTCGTCCGTCGCCGCCCGCCAGCTCTCCCCCCTGGACCGCGTCCTGGTCGAGGTCCAGCGCGCGCTGGAGACCACCCTGGGCGATCCGCCGGCGTCCCGTCCCTGCCCGGCCCGCGCCGGGGACCCGGTGCTGCCGCGGGCCGAGCGCCGCCATGCCGCCGGCCTGATGCGGATCAACCACGTCGGCGAGGTCTGCGCCCAGGGCCTGTACTTCGGCCAGGCCGCCGTGGCACGCGACCCGGCCACCCGCCAGCACCTGCTGGACGCGGCCCAGGAGGAGACCGACCACCTGGCCTGGTGCGCGCAGCGGCTGCGCGAGCTGGACAGCCGCCCCAGCCTGTTCAACCCGCTGTGGTACGCCGGCAGCTACGCCATCGGCTCGCTGGCCGGGTTGCGCGGCGACGGCTGGAACCTGGGCTTCGTGGTCGAGACCGAGCGCCAGGTCGAAGCCCACCTGGACGAGCACCTGGACAGCCTGCCGCCGGGCGACCAGCGCAGCCGCGAGATCATCCGGGTGATGAAGGAGGACGAGGCGCGCCACGCCGACAACGCCGAGCACGCCGGCGCGCGGGTGCTGCCGCCGCCGATTCCGCAGGCGATGGCCCTGGCCTCGAAGTTCATGAAGCTGGTGGCGTACCGGATCTGATGGATCCGTGATTGGTGATTGGTGATCGGGGGTTGATCCGTAGCCCGGGCAGGCGCAGCGCATCCGGGGTACGGCGGATGACAGGCCACCGGCGCGTGTCCACGTCCTCCCCCGTGCCAACGCCCTGGCCCGCTCCCGGCGCGGGCGCTCAGGCGCTGGTGAGCTTGAGGCCGGCGATCCCGGCCACGATCAGGCCGATGCACAGCAGCCGCGCGGTGGTCGCCGGCTCCTTGAACACCAGCATGCCCAGCAGGGCGGTGCCGACCGCGCCGATGCCGACCCACACCGCGTAGCCGGTGCCCAGCGGGATGTGCTTCAGCGCCGTGGCCAGCAGCCAGAAGCTGCCGAGCATGGCCACCACGGTGACCGCGCTGGGCAACGGCCGGGTGAAGCCCTGCGAATACTTCAGGCCCACGGCCCATGCCACTTCCAGCAGGCCGGCCAGCACGAGCAGGATCCAGGACATCGTCGATCTCCTCCTTTCCACCGGGCCAGGAACGCGAAAGCGGCCCGGAACATGGTTCCGGACCGCCGTCGGTCCTGCGTTCGCGGCGCGTGCCGCGGGCGGGCCGTCCCGCCTGGATTTCAGCGGGCGCCGGGATACCCGGCGCCGGCGCAACCGCGCGTAACCGTCACTCGACCAGGTTGCGGCCGTGGAACAGCTCCTCGATCTCGCGCTTGAGCAGCGCCTCGATGCGCATGCGCTCCTTGAACGAGAGGTTGCGCGCCTTCTCCTCGAACAGGTAGGTGTCCAGGTCGAACTCCTTCAGGTGCATCTTCGTGTGGAAGATGTTCTCCTGGTACACGTTCACGTCGATCATCTCGTAGCGCGAACGGATGTTCTTGGCCAGGAAGTCCTGGATCGAGTTGATCTTGTGGTCGATGTAGTGCTTCTTGCCCTTGATGTCGCGGGTGAAGCCGCGCACGCGGTAGTCCATCACCACGATGTCGGACTCGAAGCTCTCGATCAGGTAGTTCAGCGCCTTCAGCGGCGAGATCACGCCGCAGGTGGCCACGTCGATGTCCGCGCGGAAGGTCGCGATGCCGTTCTGCGGGTGCGTCTCCGGGTAGGTGTGGACGGTGATGTGGCTCTTGTCCATGTGCGCCACCACCGCGTCGGAGATGACCTCCTTGCCGGCCTGCTTCTTGTCGATCACCGGCTCCTCGGAGATGAGGATGGTCACCGACGCACCCTGCGGGTCGTAGTCCTGGCGGGCCACGTTCAGGATGTTGGCGCCGATGATCCGGGCCACGTCGGTCAGGATCTGGGTCAGGCGGTCGGCGTTGTACGCCTCATCGATGTACTCGATGTAACGCTGGCGCTCGTCCTCCGAGACCGCGTAGCAGACGTCGTAGATGTTGAAGCTCAGCGCTTTGGTCAGGTTGTTGAAGCCTTGCAGCCTCAGGCGCGGCAGGGGTTTGACCACGGCGGTCATGCCTCTGGGGGTGGGAAACGCGCCATTATGCGGCAAAGCCGATGAAGGGGGGATACGCTCCGTGAACCGGAGTTTGCCCCCCGGGCGACACGGGGGTACCCTTCGCTTGCCCCATACCCCCAATTCATGAACGTCAGGAATCCTGCCGCCGTGTCTCCCGTGCGTTTTGCCACCAGCCCCCTGTCGCTGGACCAGACCGTCGTCGACCGATTCCTCGTCCACTGCCAGCGCCGACGTTACCCCAACCGCACCGACGTGTTCAGGCCTGGCGACCCCGCCGGGACCCTGTACTACGTGGTCAGCGGCTCGGTCAGCATCATCGCCGAGGAAGACGATGGCCGCGAACTGGTCCTGGGCTACTACGGCCCGGGCGAGTTCGTCGGCGAGATGGGCCTGTTCATCGAGACCGACAGCCGCGAGGTGATCCTCCGCACCCGCGCGGCCTGCGAACTGGCCGAGATCAGCTACGAGCGCCTGCAGCAGCTGATGCTGGGCTCGCTGGCGGCCGACGCCCCGCGCCTGCTTTACTCGATCGGCGTGCAGCTGTCGCGGCGCCTGCTGACCACCAGCCGCAAGGCCAGCCGCCTGGCCTTCCTCGACGTCACCGACCGCATCGTGCGCACCCTGCACGACCTGGCCCGCGAGCCGGACGCCATGTCGCACCCGCAGGGCACCCAGCTGCGGGTCTCGCGCCAGGAGCTGGCGCGCCTGGTCGGCTGCTCGCGCGAGATGGCCGGCCGCGTGCTGAAGAAGCTGCAGGCCGACGGCCTGCTGCATGCGCGCGGCAAGACCGTCGTGGTCTACGGCACGCGCTGAACTTAACCGTTCAGTGGATCAGGCCCGGGGCGGTGCCTCGCCGCCGCGGTCCTTGCAGCCCCAGTTGAGGATCGGCGTCCCGGCCGGCAGCACCTGCCGGAAGAATGCCTCGCGCCCGCGCTTGGGATTGACCACCACCGGCTGGCGCGCGGCCTGCAGCAGCGGCAGGTCGGCGGTGCTGTCGCTGTAGGCCATGTCGATGTCGCCATAGCCGCGCTCGCGCAGCATCCGCACCTTCTCGCGGTTGTGGCAGTGGCGGGTGGCCTTGACCCCGCCCAGGCGCGGCCCGACCTCGGTGCCCACCACCGGCACGTCGGCGTGGGCGACGAAGCCCAGGATCGCCCGCGCCAGTTCCGGCGGCGCGCCGGTGGCCACGACCACGCGGTCGCCGCGGGCGCGGTGGTTGGCGAACACCTCCAGCGCGGTCGGCAGCAGGCGCGCGGCGATCTCCTCGCGGTGGGTGGCCACGTAGCGGTCGATCACCCGGTCGAACTCGCGCACCCGGTGCATGCCGAAGCTGCCGATCCAAGCGTAGCCGGAGATGCCCCAGCGCCGGGTCGGCAGGAACGCCACCATCGGCCCCAGCACCGGCGTGGCCAGCAGCGCCACCAAGGTGCGCAGCCAGCTGCGGCGGATCAGCCAGGCGAACAGGTGGCTGCCGGAGTCGCCGTCGTACAGGGTGTGGTCGAAGTCGAACACCACCAGTGGCGCGTCGGCCTTGGGTTCGGGCCAGGTACTCATGCTTCGAAGAACAGCTGGCGCAGGGCCTCGCCCGGCTCCTCGGCGCGCATGAAGGCCTCGCCGACGAGGAACGCGTGGACCCCGGCCTGGCGCATCAGGGCCACGTCGGCCGGGCCGAGGATGCCGCTCT
Organism: Pseudoxanthomonas sp. SGNA-20; assembly: GCF_003931635.1. Lineage (NCBI taxonomy): Bacteria > Pseudomonadati > Pseudomonadota > Gammaproteobacteria > Lysobacterales > Lysobacteraceae > Pseudoxanthomonas > Pseudoxanthomonas sp. SGNA-20. Next base: position 760,376 of record NZ_RRYK01000001.1, read on the forward strand.
CGGTGACCAGCAGGCGGTCGCGCGGCACGGCGTCCTTCATGCCCAGGGTCACGTCCAACGACACCTCGAAGCTGCGCAGGTTGCGGTTGTTGATGCCCACCAGCGGCACCGGCACCTGGATCGCGCGCTCCAGCTCGTCGATGTCGTGGACCTCGACCAGCACGTCCATGCCCAGTTCCAGCGCGGTGCCGGACAGCTCAGCCAGCTGCTCGCCGGACAGCGCGGCCACGATCAGCAGGATGCAGTCGGCGCCGAGCATGCGCGCCTCGTGCACCTGGTAGGGATCGATGGTGAAGTCCTTGCGCAGCACCGGCAGGGTGCAGGCCGCGCGCGCCTGCTGCAGGTACTGGTCCGCGCCCTGGAAGAAGTCCACGTCGGTCAGCACCGACAGGCAGGAGGCGCCGCCGAACTCGTAGCTGACGGCGATCTCGTCCGGGCGGAAGTCCGGGCGGATCACGCCCTTGGACGGGCTAGCCTTCTTGATCTCGGCGATCACCGCCGGGTCGCCCTGGGCGATGGCGGCCTGCAGGGCCGCGGCGAAGCCGCGCACCGGCCCGGCATCGCGGGCGCGGGCAGCCACCTCGGCCAGCGGCAGGCGCGCGCGGCGCTCGGCGATTTCTTCGGCCTTGCGGGCCAGGATGGTCTGCAGGATGTCGCTCATGGGGTCCCTGTATGGCGCGGCACCCCGGCCGGGGCCGGGACCGGCATTCTCGCATGAGCCGGGCGCGGCCCGGCGCCGTTCAGTCGGCGGCGGGCACGCCGGCGCGGTAGCCGCAGGCGCGCTCGACCCTGCCCACGCGCAGCTCGTAGCGCTCGTACCAGTGGGCACGGCCGTGGCGGCGGATCTCCGCGTGCTCGGCGTGCGCGCGCCAGGCGGCGATCGCCGCCTCGCTTTCCCAGTACGACACGGTGATGCCGAAGCCGTCGGCGCCACGCACCGACTCCACGCCCAGGAAACCGGGTTGCCGGCGCGCCAGTGCCACCATGCGCTCCGCGGCGGCGGCGTATTCCTCCGGGTCGGCGTCGTTGCGCTGCGAGGCGAACACCACCATGTAGTACGGCGGTGCCGGCAGCGTGGCGAAGCGTCCCTCGCTCATGCCGGAGCCGCCTCCGCGGCCAGCGCGCGGCTGGTCTGGACGTAGCGGTCCAGCGCCGCGCGGGCGGCACCGGAGTCGATCGCCTGCCGCGCGCGGCCGATGCCGTCGGGGATGTCCTCGGCCACGCCGGACACGTACAGCGCGGCGGCGGCGTTGAGCAGGACGATGTCGCGCGCCGGGCCGGGGGCGCCGTCCAGCACCGCCAGCAGCATGCCGCGCGACTGCGCCGCATCGGCCACCTTGAGGTTGCGGCTGGCGGACATGGCGATGCCGAAGTCCTCCGGGTGGATGTCGTATTCGCGCACCTTGCCGTCGCGCAGCTCGCCGACCAGGGTGGCCGCGCCCAGCGAGATCTCGTCCATGCCGTCGCGGCCCCACACCACCAGGGCGCGCTCGGCGCCCAGCTCCTGCAGCACGCGCGCCTGGATGCCGACCAGGTCCGGATGGAACACGCCCATCAGGATGTTCGGCGCGCCGGCCGGATTGGTCAGCGGCCCGAGGATGTTGAAGATCGTGCGCACGCCCATCTCGCGCCGCACCGGCGCCACCACCTTCATCGCCGGGTGGTGGATGGGCGCGTACATGAAGCCGATGCCGGTGCGGGCGATGGACTCGGCCACCTGCTCCGGCTGCAGCTCGATCGCCGCGCCCAGCGCCTCCAGCACGTCGGCCGCGCCGGAGCTGGAGGACACGCTGCGCCCGCCGTGCTTGGCCACGCGCGCGCCGGCGGCGGCGGCCACGAACATCGAGCAGGTGGAGATGTTGAAGGTGCGCGAGCCGTCGCCGCCGGTGCCGACGATGTCGACCAGGTGGCTGCGGTCGGCGACCTCGACCTTGCGCGAGAACTCGCGCATCACCGTGGCCGCGCCGGCGATCTCGCCCACGGTTTCCTTCTTCACCCGCAGGCCGGTGAGGATGGCCGCGGCCATCACCGGCGAGACCTGCCCGCCCATGATCTGGCGCATGAGGTCGACCATCTCGTCGTGGAAGATCTCGCGGTGTTCGATCGTGCGCTGCAGGGCTTCCTGCGGGGTGAAGGTCATGGTCATGGCGGCTGTGCGGGGGGTACCCGGGCGAGTTTATCGCGGTGGCGCGTGCGTGGCCTCGGGACAGGCCGTAGGGGGCATCCGGGATGGCGCGCCGGGCTCCCGGGCGCCTGCCGCAGCCGGTTCCCGGGGCCCGCTTCGCTCGTCCGGGCTGCGAGCATCGGAATACCCGTTGCCGGGGCGCCCCACTCCAGGGGCGGAACAGGACCACACGCCCCCCGACGCGCCGGAAGCCGCTTGTAGCACGCGGGCATGCCACAAGCGGGCCATGAGTCTTGCCAGCCCCTGGTCCATTTCCGGCCCCCAAACGCAAAACGCCGGCCCCGGGGCCGGCGTTCGCGTAACCCTGCCCGGCCGTGGCCGGGAGCAGCGTCAGTGCTTGAGGTTGCGGCGCAGGCGCTCCAGCGCCTGCAGCTGGGCGGTGACCTCGGCCAGGCGCTGCTGCGCCTCGGCCACTTCCATCGCCTCGCTGCGGTTGGCCAGCACCCGCTCGGCCTCTTCCTTGGCCTTGCGCACCGCGGCCTCGTCGATGTCCTCGGCGCGGATCGCGGTGTCGGCCAGCACCGTCACCACCTGCGGCTGCACCTCGAGGATGCCGCCGGAGATGGCGAAGTCAAGCTGCGAGCCGTCCGGCAGCGTCACCACCACCTTGCCCGGCTTCAGGCGCGTGATCAGGGGCGCGTGCCGGGGCGCGATGCCCAGCTCGCCCAGCTCGCCGGTGGCCACGACCAGGGTGGCCTCGCCGTGGAAGATCTCCTGCTCGGCGCTGACGATGTCGCAACGGATGGTGCTCATGCTGCCTCGCTGTGCTCAGTGTCCAAGGAAGACCGCGCTCAGGCGATCTTCTTGGCCTTCTCGACGGCTTCCTCGATGGTGCCGACCATGTAGAACGCCTGCTCCGGCAGGTGGTCGTACTCGCCGTCCACGATGCCCTTGAAGCCGCGGATGGTGTCCTTCAGCGAGACGTACTTGCCCGGCGAGCCGGTGAACACCTCGGCCACGTGGAACGGCTGGCTGAAGAAGCGCTCGATCTTGCGGGCGCGCGACACGGCAAGCTTGTCCTCTTCCGACAGCTCGTCCATGCCCAGGATCGCGATGATGTCCTTCAGCTCCTTGTACTTCTGGAGCGTGGCCTGCACGCGGCGCGCGGTGTCGTAGTGCTCGTGGCCGATGACGTTCGGGTCCAGCTGGCGGCTGGTCGAGTCCAGCGGGTCCACGGCCGGGTAGATGCCCAGCGCGGCGATCTGGCGCGACAGCACCACGGTGGCGTCCAGGTGGGCGAAGGTGGTGGCCGGCGACGGGTCGGTCAGGTCGTCCGCGGGCACGTACACGGCCTGGATCGAGGTGATCGAACCGGTCTTGGTCGAGGTGATGCGCTCCTGCAGCACGCCCATTTCCTCGGCCAGGGTCGGCTGGTACCCCACCGCCGACGGCATGCGGCCCAGCAGCGCGGACACTTCGGTACCGGCCAGGGTGTAGCGGTAGATGTTGTCGATGAACAGCAGCACGTCCTTGCCCTTGCCGGACGCGTCCTTCTCGTCGCGGAAGTACTCGGCCATGGTCAGGCCAGTCAGGGCCACGCGCAGGCGGTTGCCCGGCGGCTCGTTCATCTGGCCGTACACCATCGCCACCTTGTCGAGGACGTTCGACTCCTTCATCTCGTGGTAGAAGTCGTTGCCCTCGCGGGTGCGCTCGCCCACGCCGGCGAACACCGACAGGCCCGAGTGCGCCTTGGCGATGTTGTTGATCAGCTCCATCATGTTGACGGTCTTGCCGACGCCGGCGCCGCCGAACAGGCCGACCTTGCCGCCCTTGGCGAACGGGCACATCAGGTCGATCACCTTGATGCCGGTCTCCAGCAGCTCGGTGGCCGAGGACTGGTCCTCGTAGGACGGGGCGGCGCGGTGGATCTCCCAGTGGTCGGAGGCCTGCACCGGGCCGGCCTCGTCGATGGCGTTGCCCAGCACGTCCATGATGCGGCCCAGGGTGCCGGCGCCGACCGGAACCGAGATCGCGCGGCCGGTGTTGGTCGCGACCAGGTTGCGCTTCAGGCCGTCGGTGGAGCCCAGCGCGATCGCGCGCACCACGCCGTCGCCCAGCTGCTGCTGCACTTCCAGGGTGATGTTGGTGCCTTCGACCTTCAGCGCGTCGTACACCTTCGGCACTTCCGCGCGCGGGAACTCGACGTCGACGACCGCGCCGATGATCTGAACGATCTTGCCCTGACTCATGGTGATTTCCTCAGACTCTTGAAATTTCTCGCGACCGGGTCGCCGAAGGTTTTTCCTGATGGCCGCCGCCGGGAGGCGCGGCCGCTTGGTGTTCGCGTCAGACCGCCGCCGCGCCGCCGACGATCTCGGAGATTTCCTGGGTGATCGCCGCCTGGCGGGCCTTGTTGTAGACCAGGTTCAGCGTGCCGATCAGCTTGGTCGCGTTGTCGCTGGCGGCCTTCATCGCCACCATGCGCGCCGCGTGCTCCGAGGCGACGTTCTCGAGCACCGCCTGGTAGACCAGGGACTCGATGTAGCGGGTGATCACGTGGTCCAGCACGCTGGCCGCGTCGGGCTCGTAGATGTAGTCCCAGTCGTGGGCCGGCACGTCGGTCTGCGCCGCCGGCAGCGGCAGCAGCTGGTCGAACGTGGCCTTCTGGCTCATCGTGTTCACGAAGTGGTTGTAGACCACGTACACGCGGTCGACCTTGCCCTCGGTGTACGCGTCGAGCATCACCTTGATCACGCCGACCAGGTCGTCCAGGTGCGGCATGTCGCCCAGGTGGGAGACGCTGCCGACCATGTTCACCTTGATCCGGCGGAAGAAGGCCTGCGCCTTCTGGCCGATGGTGACCATGTCGACCTCCACGCCCTGCTCGTTGTGCTGGCGGATCTCGCCCAGCAGCTTGCGGAACAGGTTGTTGTTGAGGCCGCCGGCCAGGCCGCGGTCGGAGGAGACCACGATGTAGCCGACCCGCTTGACCTGCTCGCGCTGCACCAGGAACGGGTGCTGGTAATCGGTGTTGGCCTGGGCCAGGTGGCCGATCACCTGCTTCATCGCCTGCGCGTACGGGCGCGAGGTCCGCATCCGATCCTGCGCCTTGCGGATCTTGGAGGCCGAGACCATCTCCAGCGCGCGGGTCACCTTGCGGGTGTTCTGCACGCTCTTGATCTTGGTTTTGATTTCCCTGCCGCCTGCCATTAGCTCGCTCCGCTCGCCGGGATTCGGGATTCGGGAACGGGGATTGGCCGAAGGCGCATCCCGTGTCCCGTCACGAACCCTGTTTTCCTACGAATCCCGAATCTCGAATCCCAAATCCCAAGGACTCAGTAGGAGCCCGTGGTCTTGAACTCCTCGATGCCCTTCTTGAACGCCGCCTCGATCTCGTCGTCCCAGGCACCGGTGTTGTTGATGCGCTCGACCAGCTCGCCGGCGGTGTTGATGAAGTGGGCGTGCAGGCCTTCCTCGAAGGCGCCGATCTTGTTGACCGGGACGTCGTCCAGGTAGCCCTCGTTGACCGCGTAGATGGACAGGGCCTGCAGCGCGATCGGCATCGGCGCGTACTGCTTCTGCTTCATCAGCTCGGTCACGCGCTGGCCGCGCTCCAGCTGCTTGCGGGTGGCCTCGTCCAGGTCGGAGGCGAACTGGGCGAACGCCGCCAGCTCGCGGTACTGGGCCAGGGCGATGCGGATGCCGCCGGACAGCTTCTTGATGATCTTGGTCTGGGCGGCGCCGCCGACGCGCGACACCGAGATACCGGCGTTCACGGCCGGGCGGATGCCGGCGTTGAACAAGTCGGTTTCCAGGAAGATCTGGCCGTCGGTGATCGAGATCACGTTGGTCGGCACGAACGCGGACACGTCGCCGGCCTGGGTCTCGATGATCGGCAGCGCGGTCAGCGAGCCGGTCTTGCCCTTGACCTCGCCGTTGGTGAACTTCTCCACGTACTCGGCCGAGACGCGCGCGGCGCGCTCCAGCAGGCGCGAGTGCAGGTAGAACACGTCGCCCGGGTACGCCTCGCGGCCCGGCGGGCGGCGCAGCAGCAGCGAGATCTGGCGGTAGGCCACGGCCTGCTTGGACAGGTCGTCGTAGACGATCAGGGCGTCCTGGCCGCGGTCCATGAAGTACTCGCCCATGGTGCAGCCGGCGTAGGCCGAGATGTACTGCATGGCGGCCGACTCGGAGGCGGTGGCGGCGACCACGATGGTGTGCTCCAGCGCGCCGTTCTCCTCCAGCTTGCGCACGATGTTGGCGACGGTCGAGGCCTTCTGGCCGATCGCCACGTACACGCACTTGATGCCGGTGTTCTTCTGGTTGATGACCGCGTCGATCGCCATCGCGGTCTTGCCGGTCTGGCGGTCGCCGATGATCAGCTCGCGCTGGCCGCGGCCGATCGGGATCATGGCGTCCACCGACTTGTAGCCGGTCTGCACCGGCTGGTCGACCGACTTGCGCCAGATCACGCCCGGGGCCACGCGCTCGACCGGGGCGGTCAGCTTGGCGTTGATCGGGCCCTTGCCGTCGATCGGCTCGCCCAGGGCGTTGACCACGCGGCCCAGCAGCTCCGGGCCGACCGGCACTTCGAGGATGCGGCCGGTGGTCTTGGCCACGTCGCCCTCGCGCAGGTGCTCGTAGTCGCCCAGGACCACGGCGCCGACCGAGTCGCGCTCCAGGTTCAGGGCCAGCGCGTAGGTGTTGCCCGGCAGCTCGATCATTTCGCCCTGCATCACGTCGGCCAGGCCGAAGATGCGCACGATGCCGTCGGACACGCTGGTCACCGTGCCCTCGTTGCGGGCCTCGGCCGAGAGCTTGACCTGCTCGATGCGGGACTTGATCAGGTCGCTGATTTCGGAGGGGTTGAGCGTGGTAGCCATGTTGGTTTCCTTGGAGTCGCTCGCCGGCATCCCGGGTCGCGACCTGAAAAGTGAACTGTCTGGGTGCGGCGTCCGTCAGCCCGCCAGGGCGGTCTGCAGGCGCGCCAGCTTGCCCTTGAGCGAGCCGTCGATGACCACGTCGCCGGTGTCGATCACGGCGCCGCCGATCAGGCTGGCGTCCACCGCCTGCTGCAGCTCGACCTCGCGGCCGAAGCGGCGGCGCAGCGCGGCGCGGATCTTCTCCAGCTCCTCGGCCGAAAGCTCGGTGGCGGAGGTGACCTTGGCCCGCACCACGCGCTGTTCCTCGGCGCGCAGCTGCTCGAACAGGCCGGCGATCTCGGCCAGCAGCGGCAGCCGGCCGGCCTCGGCCAGCACCGCCAGGAAGCGGCGGAAGCTGTCGTCGGCGTCCTGCGGCGCCAGCAGCGCGATGGCCGCCTCGTCGCCCAGTTCCGGGTTGAGCAGCAGCGTGGCCACGCGCGGGTCGGCAGCGACCTGCGCCGAGAACGCCAGCGCCTGCGACCAGGCGTCCAGGCGGCCCTGGTCGCGGGCCGCGCCGAAGGCGGCGCGGGCATAGGGACGTGCGAGGGTCAGCGCCTGGCTCATGTCAGATCTCGGCCGCCAGTTCGTCCAGCAGCGCCTTGTGCGCGTTGGCGTCGATCTCGCGCTGCAGCAGCTTCTCGGCGCCGCTCACCGCCAGCAGGGAGACCTGCTTGCGCAGCTCCTCGCGGGCGCGGTTGGCCGAAGCCTCGATCTCCGCCTGGGCCAGCGCCTTCTGGCGGTTGGCCTCGACGATGGCCTCCTCGCGGGCCGCGTCGACGATCTGGTTGGCGCGCGCGTGGGCCTGGTCGATGATCTCGTTGGCCTTGGCGCGGGCTTCCTTCAGCAGCTCGTTGACCTTGTCCTGCGCCTGGGCGAGGTCCTTCTGGCTGCGGTCGGCCGCGGCCAGGCCCTCGGCGATCTTCTGCTGGCGCTCTTCCAGGGCCTTGAGCAGCGGCGGCCAGATCTTGGTGGCGACCAGCCAGATCAGGCCTGCGAAGGCCAGCGCCTGGGCGAAAAGAGTCAGATTGAGGTTCATTGGTACGCTCTGCCTGTGCTCAGGGAGCCTGCGGCGCGGACGCCGCGAGGCTGCCTACATGCCGCCGCCGGTTCCCGCGAAGCGGACCGGCGGCAGACCCGTCGAATCGAACGATCCGGCAGTTACGGGGCCAGGCCGCCGACCAGGAACGGGCTGGCGAAGGCGAACAGCAGGCCCACGGCGACCGAGATGATGAACGCGGCGTCGATCAGGCCGGCGGTGATGAACATGCGGACCTGCAGCACCGGGATCAGTTCCGGCTGGCGGGCGGCCGATTCCAGGAACTTGCCAGCCATGATGGCCAGGCCCAGGCCGGCGCCCAGCGCGGCCAGGCCGATCATGATGCCGATGGCCAGAACGGTCGAAGCCTGGACGGAAGCGAGGGCGGTCAGTGCGGTTTCCATGGTTTTCTCCGGAACGGATAGCTGAGTTGGTGAAACGGTGGGAACGAAGGGTGAAGCGAATGGGGGAAATCAGTGGCTGTCTTCGGACAGGCTCAGGTACACGATCGACAGCATCATGAAGATGAAGGCCTGCAGCGGGATCACCAGCAGGTGGAAGATCATCCAGCCGAAGCCGAAGACCGCGCCGCCGAGCATGCCCAGCAGGCCGGCGCCGCCGAGCACCCAGATCAGCAGGAACACGATCTCGCCGCCGAACATGTTGCCGAACAGTCGCATCGCCAGCGAGATCGGCTTGCTGAGCCATTCGACGATGTTGAGGATGAGGTTGAACGGCATCATCCACTTGCCGAACGGCGCGGTCAGGAACTCGGCGGTGAAGTGGCCCAGGCCCTTGGCGCGCAGCGCGAAGAACAGCATCAGGAAGAACACGCTGATCGACATGCCGAGGGTGGCGTTGACGTCGGCGGTCGGCACCGGCTTCCACGAGGAGACGCCCAGCGCGTGCAGCGGCTGCACGATGAAGTCCGCCGGGATCATCTTCAGCAGGTTCATCAGCAGGATCCAGAAGAACAGGGTGATCGCGATCGGCGTCACCAGCTTGCTGGTCCCGTGGTAGGTGTCGCGGGCCTGGCGGTCCACGAATTCAAGGCAGATCTCGACGAAGGCCTGCCACTTGCCCGGCACGCCGGACGTCGGCTTGCGGGTGGCCAGCCAGAACAGGAAGACCATCAGCAGGCCCATCAGGACCGAGGTCACCAGCGTGTCGACGTGAATCGTCCAGAAGCTGCCCTCGCCGACGTGCGCCGTCAGGTTGTGCAGGTGGTGCTGGATGTAGCTGGTAGGGGTAAGTTCCGCCTCGCCCGCCATAGGTCCGATCTTCCTGTGCTAACGACCTGGAGTTGTGTGTTGCGGTATAACGGCCCCGTCGGCCTGAGCCGTTCAGGGATGTCGCGCCATGGCCAGTACCTGCGCCACCAGCGAGACCGCCGCCGCCACCAGCATCGGCAGCGGGGGCAATCCCAGGGCGACCACCCCGATCACCATCACGGCGACCAGGACGAACCACTTGGCCAGCATCCCTGCCAGCAGCCGCGCCATCGCCGGAACCGCCCCGGTGATGCCGCCGCCCAGTCCGATGCGGGCCGCGATCCAGCCGCCCAGCAGCACCGCAGCCCCGCCCACCAGCGCCGCCGCGCCCGCCTTCCAGCCCTGCCAGAGGCAGGCCAGCGCGGTCAGCAGCGTCGCCATCGCCTGCCAGGCAATCGCGCGAACGGCCTGTCGCCGGGCTGCGGCAACGGAATTGATCACGCGACGGTACCTGTGAGGGGAGGCGGAAGCAGGCTGCACTGCAGCAGATGCGCCCGTTGAGCCGCAAAAGTATAGCAGCGGGACAATTTGCGGGACAACCGACGCAAGTCACGGCCCCCGGGCGGGAACTTGCCGGGAAAATCCCGGTCGTAAGCCCCTGCAGCCGCGGAGTACCTCGTCGATCCGTCGCCGCCAAGGCCCCGTCCCCACCGGGGCCTTCGTCTTTGGTAGGGGCCTGCCTTGGTAGGGTGGCCCGCCTTCACCCGGCCTGTGCGCCGGGCTCACGGGTTCTGGACCGCACGCGCCCGCATAGTGGCGGCCCCTCCTCCCACGAGAGCCCGACCCGATGCGCTTCCACCCCGCCCCCGCCCTGCTTGCCACCGCCCTGCTGGCCTGCGCCGGCACCGCCGCCGCCCAGGACGCGCGCGGCGACCGCTTCACCCTGCGCGTGGGTGCGATGAGCGCCGCCGCCGAGACCGAGCTGTCGGCCTCCACCACCTTCATGGGCGAGCCGTACCGCTTCTCCCAGGGCTTCGACTTCGGCAGCGACGAGTGGGTGCCGCGCATCGACGGCGTGTTCCGCCTGTCCGAGCGCCAGCGCCTGGTGTTCGACTACTTCAACTACGACAAGAGCCGCCGCGAGACCCTCGGCGAGAACCTCTCCTACGACGACATCACCATCCCCGCCGGCAGCTACGCCGAGGCCACGCTGGACTTCCAGCTGGCCAGCCTGCTGTACGACTACTCGGTGGTGCAGACCGATTCCTTCAGCCTGGGCCTGCAGATCGGCGCCGAGTGGGCCAAGGCCAAGGCCACCCTGGTGGCGGAGGCCGGCGAGGACCGCTGGAGCGACGACACCAGCGAGGACGGCTACGCCCCGGTGGTCGGCGTGCGCCTGACCGCGCGCCCGGGCGAGCGCTGGCTGCTGAACCTGCAGGGCCAGTACCTGGACGCGGACTGGGGCGATTTCGGCGACTACGACGGCAGCATCACCCGCGCCAACGCCGTGGCCGAGTACCGCTTCACCGACAACTTCGGCCTGTTCGCCGGCTACGAGTGGTACCGCCTGGACGTCAAGCGCACGGTCTCCGGCGACGGCATGCGCGACGGCCTGGCCGGCTGGGACCAGCGCTTCAAGGGCCCGGTGGTGGGCGTGACCCTGGCGTTCTGAACCGCGCCGGCGACACCTGCGGAAACGAAGAACCCCGGCGCAGGCCGGGGTTCTTCGTTGCGGTGCCAGCGGCGCCGGCTTACTTCTTCTTCGGGATGTACAGGTCGGTGATCGTGCCCTCGTACACCTCGGCCGCCATCGCCACCGTCTCGCCCAGGGTCGGGTGCGGGTGGATGGTGTGGCCGATGTCGCCGGCCTCGGCGCCCATCTCGATCGCCAGCGCCAGTTCGGAGACCAGGTCGCCGGCATGCACGCCGACGATGCCCGCGCCGATGATGCGGTGGGTGGCCTCGTCGAAGATGAGCTTGGTGAAGCCCTCGGTGCGGCCGATGCCGATGGCGCGGCCGCTGGCCGCCCACGGGAACTTGCCGACGCCGACCTGCAACCCCTTGGCCTTGGCCTCGGTTTCGGTCACGCCCACCCAGGCGATTTCCGGGCTGGTGTAGGCCACCGACGGGATCACCCGCGCCACCCACTCCTTCTTCTCGCCAGCGGCCACTTCCGCGGCCAGCTTGCCCTCGTGCGTGGCCTTGTGCGCCAGCATCGGGTTACCGACGATGTCGCCGATGGCGAAGATGTGCGGCACGTTGGTGCGCATCTGCCGGTCGACCGGGATGAAGCCGCGCTCGGTGACCTGCACGCCGGCCTTTTCCGCGTCGATCTTCTTGCCGTTCGGCGCGCGGCCGACGGCGACCAGCACGCGGTCCCAGGTGCCCGACTCCAGCTCCGGCTTCTGGCCTTCCACGGCCGATTCGAAGGTCACGGTGATGCCCTTCTTGTCGGCCTTCACGCCGGCCGCCTTGGTCTTCAGGTGCACCTCGATGCCCTGCTTCTTCAGGCGGTCGGCCAGCGGCTTGACCAGGTCCTTGTCGGCGCCCGGCATCAGCTGGTCCATGAACTCGACCACGGTGACCTTGGCGCCCAGGGCGCTGTACACGGTGGCCATTTCCAGGCCGATGATGCCGCCGCCGACGACCAGCAGCCTCTTCGGCACCTCGGCCAGTTCCAGCGCGTCGGTCGAATCCATGATCCGCGGGTCGTCCCACGGGAAGTTCGGCAGCTTCACCGCCTGCGACCCGGCGGCGATGATGCACTGCTCGAAGCGCAGCAGCTGGACCTTGCCGTCGGCGCCGGTGATCTCCAGCTCGTTGGGCGAGACGAACTTGCCCACGCCCTGGACCACGCGCACCTTGCGCTGCCTGGCCATGCCGGCCAGGCCCTTGGTCAGCTGGCCGACGACCTTCTCCTTGTACTCGCGCAGCTTGTCCAGGTGGATCTTCGGCGCCGGGAACTCGATGCCGCACTCGCCGGCGTGCGCGGCCTCCTCGATGATCGCGGCCGAATGCAGCAGCGCCTTGGACGGGATGCAGCCGACGTTGAGGCACACGCCGCCGAGGCTGGAATAGCGCTCGACCAGCACCGTATCCAGGCCCAGGTCGGCGGCGCGGAACGCGGCGGTGTAGCCGCCGGGGCCGGAGCCGAGCACGACCATGCGGCATTCGATGTCGGCCGGGCGGCCGGTGGCCAGCGCCGGCTTCGGCGCCGGGGGCTCGGCCGGGGCGCGGTGCGACGGGGTCACCGGCGGCTTGCTGCCCGGCGCCACCGGGGCCGGCGCGGCGGCCGCGCCCGCGGCTTCCAGCACCACCACGACGTCGCCCTCCGACAGCCTGTCGCCGACCTTGACCTTCACTTCCTTGACCACGCCGTCGGCCGAGGACGGCACCTCCAGGGTGGCCTTGTCCGATTCCAGCGTCACCAGGCCCTGGTCCTTCTTCACCGTGTCGCCGACGGCGACCAGCACCTCGATGACCGGCACGTCCTTGTAGTCGCCGATGTCCGGAACCTTGACCTCGACCGCACCGCCACCCGCGGCGGGAGCGACCGGAGCAGGCGCGGGCGCGGCGGCAGCCGGGGCGGCCGCCTTCGGCGCCTCCGCCGCGGCGGCACCGGCGGCTTCCAGCACCACGACCACGCTGCCCTCGGACAGCCTGTCGCCGACCTTGGCCTTCACTTCCTTGACCACGCCCTCGGCCGAGGACGGCACTTCCAGGGTGGCCTTGTCCGACTCCAGCGTGACCAGGCCCTGGTCCTTCTTCACCGTGTCGCCGACGGCGACCAGCACCTCGATGACCGGCACGTCCTTGTAGTCGCCGATGTCCGGGACCTTCACTTCGATCGTGTTCGCCATGTGCCCTCCGTTACAGCAACACGCGGCGCATGTCCGCGAGGACCTGGGCCAGGTAGCTGGTGAAGCGCGCGGCGGCGGCGCCGTCGATCACGCGGTGGTCGTAGCTCAGCGACAGCGGCAGCATCAGCCGCGGCTGGAACTGCTTGCCGTCCCACACCGGCTGGAAGCTGGACTTGGACACGCCCAGGATCGCCACCTCCGGCGCGTTGATGATCGGGGTGAACGCGGTGCCGCCGATGCCGCCCAGCGAGCTGATCGAGAAGCAGCCGCCGGTCATCTCGGCCGGGCCCAGCTTGCCCTCGCGCGCCTTCTTCGCCAGCTCGCCCATTTCCTGGGCGATCTGCAGCACGCCCTTCCTGTCGACGTCGCGGATCACCGGCACGACCAGGCCGTTGGGCGTGTCGGCGGCGAAGCCGATGTGGAAGTACTTCTTGAGGGTCAGGTTCTCGCCGGACTCGTCCAGCGAGGCGTTGAACTCGGGGAACTGCTTCAGCGCGGCGACCGAGGCCTTCAGCAGGAACGCCAGCATGGTCAGCTTGATGCCGGACTTGGCCTTCTCCTGCTCCTTGTTGAGCTGCACGCGCAGCTCTTCCAGGTTGGTGATGTCGGCCTGGTCGAACTGGGTGACGTGCGGGATCATCGCCCAGTTGCGGGCGAGGTTGGCGCCGGAGATCTTCTTGATCCGCGACAGCGGCTTGGTCTCGATCTCGCCGAACTTGCTGAAGTCCACCTTCGGCCACGGCAGCAGGTTGAGGCCGCCACCGGTGGCAACGCCGCCCGGAGCGGACGCCGCGGCGCCGCCGGCCAGCGCCGACTTGACGTAGCGCTGCACGTCTTCCCGGGTGATGCGGCCGCCGCGGGCGCTGCCGCTGACCCGGGCCAGGTCCACGCCCAGCTCGCGCGCGAACAGGCGCACCGCCGGGGTGGCATACGGCACCTTCTCCGGCAGCACGCTGTCGGCGTTGAACTCCACCGGCGGGGTGCGCGGGCCGGACGGCTGCTGCAGCTGGGCCTGGCCGATGTCGCGCTGGGCGAGGTTGTCGGTCTTTTCGGGCACGGCCACCGGCTCGATGCGCTCGCCGGTCTCGGCGGTCTTGACCGAGGCGGCCGGGGTCTGCGGCGCGGCCGGGGCGGCCTCGGCCTTCGGCGCGGCGGCGGGGGCCGGCGCGCTGCCGCCTTCGGCGACCTCGATCAGGGCCACGACGCTGCCCTCGGACAGCTTGTCGCCAAGCTTGACCTTCAGTTCCTTGACCACGCCGGCGTAGGGAGAAGGCACTTCCAGCGTCGCCTTGTCCGACTCCAGGGTCACCAGGCCCTGGTCCTGGTTCACGGTGTCGCCAACGGCGACCAGGACTTCGATGACGGGGACGTCGCTGTAATCCCCGATGTCGGGGACGCGCGCTTCCTTGATTTCGGCCATGCCAGGGCTCCGGCGTTGTACGTGGGGAAAGACCCCTATTGTGTCCGTCCGCGCCCCACCCGCCAACCTCCGCCACTGTCGCGCTGCGGGAACATTGAAGGCCGCTTTCAGGCGCTACGGTTGCAACGGTGACCATACGCAAGCGCAGGGTGCACCCGCCCTCACCGGCGCATCACGCTCACCCGCCCCTCGCCCACCTTCCACGCCGCGCCGACGTGGATGAACCCGGTCCGCGCGGACGGGCAAGCAACGGCGCGGCCTGCGGCGGTTTGCCTGAACGCCGCGCACGACGCGCCCCGTGCGGCAGGGTTTGGTTCATCCCCGTGCTCCTACGTTCGGTCGCGCCCACTCCAAGGGCGCCTAGAACAACAAAGGAGACTCCCCCATGCGGTCCATTCGAATCCTGACCCTCGCCCTCGTCCCCGCCCTGGCCGCTGCCCCGGCCTTCGCCCAGGACGCCTCTTCCACCGCCGCGGACAAGCGCTTCGCCGTGGTTGGCGGCATCGCCCACATCGAGCCCTCCGATCCGGGCAACAACCTGACGGTCGACGGCGGCCCGGCCCCGACCCTGAGCGCCAGCTGGTACGCCACCGAGAACTTCGCGGTGGAGCTGTGGGGCGCGGCCGACAAGTTCGACCACCGCGTGCGCGACAAGGACCTGGGCAAGCTGGGCACGGTCGAGCAGCAGCCGATCGCACTGAGCGGCCAGTGGCACTTCGGCCAGGCCGGGCAGACCTTCCGCCCGTTCGTCGGCCTGGGCTACTACGAGTCCAACTTCAGCGACGAGGAAGTCGCCGGCCTGGGCGGCGTGGTCGGCCTGGAGACCGCCAAGGGCGCGATCGGCACCGTCGGCGTGGACATGAACATCAACGAGACCTGGTTCGCGCGCACCGACGTGCGCTACATGCACTCGCGCCCGGAAGTCCGCATCGACGGCGCCGGCACCGGGCAGGAGCTCAAGCTCGACCCGTGGACCGTCGGCGTCGGCATCGGCGCGCGCTTCTGACGCTCCCGCCGCACGACACGGCGACAGGACGGGCCCGCGGGCCCGTCCTTTTTTGCGTCAGCGCGCCGGCTCCAGCGGCGCGTCCACCACCGGCGGCGGCGCCCACACCAGGCGGCGGTAGTCGAAGCCGGCCTCCAGCCGCGGCTTGACGATGCGGAAGAACGGCGAGACATCGAAGTCGCGCGGGGTGTACAGGCTGTGGTGGCGGATGTGCAGCACTTCCTCGCGGGCGAAGCGCCCGCCGGGACCGGCCGCCTCCAGCACCTCGATCTCCGGCAGGATCGGATAGCCGATCGAGCCGAAGGCCTGGGCCAGCAGGGTCGAGCAGATCGCCCTGGTCGGCTCGCCGCTGCCCAGCGCCAGCATGCGCCGCTTGAGCGGGTCCGGCAGCGGCGGCTGGCGGATGAGGTAACGCGCCAGGTCGAGGATGTTCTTCAGGTCGTAGCTGTAGCCCAGCCGCTGCAGCATGTAGCCGGCCACCGCGTCGATCTCGGCCGCGCCCAGGCCCACCGGCCGGCAGATGCGCAGGTGCAGGCCGGCGAACTCCGACAGCGGCACCGTGCGCACGCCGTCGTTGACGTCCACGTCCACGAACCAGGGCTGGTCGCCGCCCTCCGGCACGCCCAGGCACAGCGCCGCGTGCGACCAGGTCGACTGGGTGAGGTACTTGATCGCGCTGGAGAAGCGGCTGGTGCCTTCGACCAGCAGCACGTCGCCGCGGCGCAGGCTGGCCGCGACCAGCTCCAGGCGACTGCTGGGACCGCGCGCGCGGCCCGGACGCGGCCGCGCCAGGAACCGCGCCAGGCGCCTTCCGATCCACTGCAACACCATCGTGTTCCTCCCCGGGTGGACCGGCCAAGGCTAACCGACGCCGGCCGCTCAGGGCCGGCGCAGGACCCCGCCGTCGCGCCTGTACGCCGCGGTACGCATGTAGAGGTAACGGGTCATCACCAGGGCATAGCCCAGCAGCAGGCCGCCGACCGCCATCAACCCGGCATGGCTGAGCCAGCCCGACTCCGGCCAGGTGGCATCACCGAAGGCCACGCGCAAACCCTGCACCAGGCCAGCCACCAGCCGCACCAGGACCAGCGCCAGCAGGCCGACCGACACCACCGGGCTGGTGCGGTAGAACAGGCCCGCGGTGGTTTCGACGAAGCGCACGCGGGTGGTGGCGAGCAGGCCCAGCACGATGCCGGCCAACGCCGCCAACGGCACGTACGTCCACACGTTGCGCCAGAACAAGCCCGCCAGCAGCGCGGCCAGCGCGAACAGCACCGCCGACAGCAGGCTCGACCACCAGGCCAGCCGCAATGGCAGCAGCCAGGCCTGGCGGCGGGTATTGAACGCGCCGCGGATGCGCAGCGCCAGCGCCACCGGCAGCAGGGCCAGGAACAGCGCCAGGACGGCGACGAGGGCCAGCAGCAGCGGCACGGGCGCGGCTCAGAACGCCGGCAGCACCGCGCCCTTGTACCTGCGCTGGATGAAGTCCCTGACCTCGGGGCTGGTCAGCGCGCGCGCCAGCGCCTGCACCCGCGGATCGTCGCGGTTGTCCGGGCGCGCGACCAGGAAGTTCACGTAGGGCGAATCGCTGCCCTCGATCGCCAGCGCGTCGCGGGTGGGGTCCAGCCCGGCGTCCAGCGCGTAGTTGGTGTTGATCAGGGCCAGGTCGACCTGGTCGAGGATGCGCGGCAGCATCGCCGAATCCAGCTCGCGGAACTTCAGGCCCTTGGGGTTGGCGGTGATGTCGCGCTGGGTCGCCAGGGCGTTGGTCGGGTCGGCCAGGGTGATCACGCCGGCGGTGTGCAGCAGGATCAGCGCGCGCGAGTTGTTGCTCGGATCGTTGGGGATGGCTACGTCGGCGCCGGCCGGCAGCGCCTCCAGCGAGGCGTGGCGGCGCGAGTAGGCGCCGAACGGCTCGATGTGCACGCCGGCGACGGTCACCAGGTCGGTGCCGCGGCCCTGGTTGTAGGCCTGCAGGTAGGGCTCGGTCTGGAAGTAGTTGACGTCGATGTGCTTCTGCGCGACCTGGTCGTTGGGCTGCACGTAGTCGTTGAACACCCGCACCTGCAGGCGCACGCCCTCCTTCTCCAGCATCGGCTTGACCACCGCCAGGATCTCCGCGTGCGGCACCGCGGTGGCGGCCACGCGGAGGGTCTGGTCGCCGCCGGCGGCGGAACCGGAGCCGCCGCCGCAACCGGCAAGCACGGTGCTGGCGGCAAGCAGGAGGGGCAGGAGGATGGCGCGCATGGGGGGAGTCCGTGTGGGTTGGGGGAAGGATACGGCTCAGCGGCGGCTGTAGCGGGCCACCAGGCGGTCGCCCAGCATCTGCACCAGCTGCACCAGCACCAGCAGCAGCACCACCGTGACCAGGGCCACGTCGGTGTGCGAGCGCTGGTAGCCGTCGCGGAAGGCCAGGTCGCCCAGGCCGCCGGAGCCGATCGCGCCGCCCATGGCGGTGAAGCCGACCAGGGCGATGGTGGTGACGGTGGCGCCGGCGACCAGCCCGGGCCGCGCCTCCGGCAGCAGCACCCGCCACACCAGCTGCCAGGTGGTGGCGCCCATCGCCAGGGTCGCCTCGATCACGCCGCGGTCGACCTCGCGCAGCGCGGTCTCCACCAGGCGCGCGTAGAACGGCGCCGCGCCCACCACCAGCGGCAGGATCGCGCCGCGCACGCCCAGCGAGGTGCCCATCACCGCCAGGGTCAGCGGGATCATCGCGATCATCAGGATGATGAAGGGCACCGAGCGCAGGATGTTCACCACCAGTGACAGCACCGCGTACAGCCCGCGGCGCTCGTGCAGCTGGCGCGGGCCGCACAGGAACAGCAGCACGCCCAGCGGCAGGCCGGCCAGCAGGGTCAGCGGCAGCGCGCCGCCGAGCATGGCCAGGGTATCCAGCGTGGCCTGGCCGATCTCGGCCCACTTGCCGGCGTCCAGGTTGCGGAAGAAGCCGTCCGCGGCGGCGACCAGGGCAAACGTGCTCATGCGCGCAGCACCTCCACGGTGACGCCGGCCGCCGCGAACGCCTGCTGCGCGGCGTCGGCGTCGCCGCCGACCAGGGCCACGACCAGCTGCCCGTAGGGCGTGTCGCGGATGCGGTCGATGCGGCCGGACAGGATGTTGTAGTCCACGCCGCACTGGCGCGCGATGCGGCCCAGCAGCGGCGCGTAGGTATCGGCGCCGAGGAAGGTCAGGCGCAGGATGCGCCCTTCCACCGCGGCGAAGTCGGCATGCAACCCATGCTCGTCCACGTGCTCGGCCTCGGACACGAAGCGGCGCGTGGTCGGGTGCCGCGGGTGCAGGAACACCTCGGTGACCGGGCCGCTCTCGACCAGGCGGCCGGCGTCGAGCACGGCCACGCGGTCGCAGACGCGGCGGATCACGTCCATCTCGTGGGTGATCAGGACGATGGTCAGGCCCAGCTCGCGGTTGATCCCGGCCAGCAGGGACAGCACCGAGGCGGTGGTCTGCGGATCCAGCGCGCTGGTGGCCTCGTCGCACAGCAGGATCTTCGGCCCGGTGGCCAGGGCGCGGGCGATGCCCACGCGCTGCTTCTGCCCGCCGGAAAGTTGCGCCGGATACTTGTTCGCGTGCTCGGCCAGGCCGACGCGCTCCAGCAGTTCCGCCACCCGCGCGTCGATGCGCGCGCGCGGCTCGCCGGCCAGTTCCAGCGGGAAGGCCACGTTCTGCGCCACCGTGCGCGAGGACAGCAGGTTGAAGTGCTGGAAGATCATGCCCACGCGCCGGCGCAGCGCGCGCAGGCCCTCGCCGTCCAGCACCGCCACGTCCTGGCCATCGACCCACAGCTGGCCGCCACTGGGCGCCTCCAGGCGGTTGATCAGGCGGATCAGGGTGGACTTGCCGGCGCCGGAGTGGCCGATGATGCCGAACACCTCGCCGGCCCGGATCTCCAGGTCGAGCGGATGCAGGGCGGCGACCTGGCGGCCACCCACGGCGTAGGACTTGTGGACCTGCTGGAACCGGATCACGGGGGAGCGGAAGGGCATCGACGCGCGGGCCGGCAAGCCTAGCAGCTGCCCTGCCCCGGTGGCGTGGCGCGGCGTTCCAGCCGCGCCCCGCAGCGTCCCGGCCGGCTCAGGAATGGTCCAGCGGCGCGCTGCGCGCGGCGCCGACCGTGCGCTCGCGGCGCAGCAGGTACAGGCCGCTGCCCATGATGATGGCCGCGCCGATCCAGGTCACCGCGTCCGGCAGGGTGCGCCAGAACAGCCAGTCCCAGCCGATCACCCAGACCAGGCCGGTGTACTCCAGCGGCGCCACCAGCGAGGCGTCGCCGCGCATGAACGCCGCGGTCAGCGCGACCTGCCCCAGCGCCCCGGCCAGGCCCAGGCCCAGGATCAGCGGCGCATCGCCGCGCTGCAGCGGCACCCAGCCCGGGATCGCCGCCAGCCCCGCGCCGACGGCCATGATCGCCAGGAACCAGACCACCATCGACTGCGGCGTGTCGGTGCGGGTCAGCAGGCTCACGGTGACCGCGGCGATCGCGTAGGCGGTGGCCGCCAGCAGCACCATCAGCCCCGGCAGCGACGCGAAGCCGCCTGCGCCCGGGCGCACCACCACCACCACGCCGACCAGGCCGATGCCGATGGCGGTCCAGCGCCGCGGCCCCACCTTCTCGCCCAGCAGCGGCACCGACAGCGCCGCCACCAGCAGCGGCGCGACGAAGTAGATCGTGTACGCGGTGGACAGCGGCATGCGCTTGAGCGCGAACACGAAGCAGCCGATCATGGCCATGCCCAGCGCGCCGCGCAGCAGGTGCAGGCCCCAGCGCACCGGCAGGATCGAGCGCGGGCCGGCGGTGGCCATCACCCAGGCCAGCACGAACGGCAGCGAGGCGGCGCCGCGCAGCAGGGTCACCTGCAGCGGCGGGTAGCGGGCCGAGAGCAGCTTCATCGCCGTGTCCATCAGCGAGAAGCAGGCGATGGCGGCGACCATCCAGGCGGCGGCCGCCAGGTTCGAGCGGGGACGTGGGGGCATGCACGCATTATCCGCGCACGCGCGCCGATGCGCGCGCCGGCGCGGGCACCGCCTAGAATGTGCGCATCCGCACAAGGAGCCCCCCGATGCCTTCCTTCGACATCGTGTCCGAAGTGGACACCCACGAGCTGACCAACGCCGTCGACCAGGCCAGCCGCGAACTGACCACCCGCTTCGACTTCAAGGGCGTGGACGCGAAGTTCGTGCTGGAGGACAACGTGATCAGCCAGTCCGCGCCCAGCGATTTCCAGCTCGGGCAGATGACCGACATCCTGCGCCAGCGCATGACCGCGCGCGGCATCGACATCCGCTGCCTGGAGTTCGGCGACATCGAGACCAACCTGGCCGGCGCGCGGCAGAAGGTCACCGTGAAGCAGGGCATCGAGCGCGAGACGGCCAAGAAGATCCAGGCCGCGCTCAAGGACGCCAAGCTCAAGGTCGACAGCCAGATCAACGGCGAGAAGCTGCGGGTCAACGGCAAGAAGCGCGACGACCTGCAGGAGGCCATCGCCCTGCTGCGCAAGGGCGATTTCGGCATCCCGCTGCAGTTCGAGAACTTCCGTGACTGATCCGGCCATCGGCAACCCCGGCGGGGACGCCGCGCTGGACGAGGCCAGGGTCCTGGCCGATACCCGGCGCTGGCTGGA
Source organism: Pseudoxanthomonas sp. SGNA-20 (assembly GCF_003931635.1). Classification (NCBI taxonomy): domain Bacteria; kingdom Pseudomonadati; phylum Pseudomonadota; class Gammaproteobacteria; order Lysobacterales; family Lysobacteraceae; genus Pseudoxanthomonas; species Pseudoxanthomonas sp. SGNA-20. The sequence continues at coordinate 781,598 of NZ_RRYK01000001.1, forward strand.
GCGGGCCGTGATCGGCCTGAACCTGTGCCCGTTCGCCAAGGCGGTGTACGTCAAGGAGCAGGTGCGCTTCGTCGCCAGCGACGCGACCACGCCGGAGCAGCTGCTGGAGCAGCTGGGCGAGGAGCTGGTGCTGCTGCGCGACACCCCGGCCGAACAGGTCGACACCACCCTGCTGGTGCACCCGCTGGTGCTGGGCGACTTCCTCGACTACAACGACTTCCTCGACCAGGCCGACGCCCTGGTCGAGGCGCTGGAGCTGGACGGCGTGCTGCAGGTGGCCAGCTTCCACCCGGACTACCAGTTCGCCGACAGCCGCCCGGACGACATCGAGAACTACTCCAACCGCGCGCCCTACCCGACCCTGCACCTGCTGCGCGAGGACAGCGTGGCCCGCGCGGTGGAGGCCTACCCGGACCCGGACGTGATCGTGGAGCGCAACTACGCCACCCTGCGCAAGCTCGGCCACGAGGGCTGGCGCAGGCTGCTCGCGGACGAGGCCGGCTGAGCGCGCCGGCGCGCGGCGACCGCGCCTGCACGCCGCGCACGCCACACTGCAGCCGCAACGGAGCCACGCCATGCCGATCGTCCCTCCCGTCCAGCCCTGGGATCCCGCGCCGCTACGGGACCGCGTGGTCCTGGTCACCGGCGGCGCCCAGGGCATCGGCCGCGGCATCGCCCAGGCGGTGCTGGGCGCCGGCGGCTGCGTGGCCATCGGCGACCTCGACGCCACAGCCGGCCGCGCCTGCCTGCGCGAATGGGGCGTCCCGGGGCGGGCCATGTTCCGCCGCCTGGACGTGGCCAGCGAGCGCAGCACCGCGGCGTTCGTGGCCGCGGCGCTGGAGCGCTTCGGCCGCATCGACGGCCTGGTCAACAACGCCGGCCTGCCCGATCCGCAGGTGCCGCCGCTGGAAGCGCTGGATTTCGCCGGGTGGAACCGGCGCCTGTCCAGCCTGCACGGCGCCTTCCTGTGCAGCCGCCATGCCCTGCCCGCGCTGCGCCAGGCGCCCGGCGGCGGCGCCATCGTCAACATCGCCTCCACCCGTGCCCACCAGTCCGAGCCGCACAGCGAGGCCTACGCCGCGGCCAAGGGCGGACTGGTCGCGCTGACCCACGCGCTGGCACTCAGCGAAGGCCCGCGGGTGCGGGTGAACTGCATCAGCCCCGGCTGGATCGCCACCGAGGCCTGGCAGGCACCCGCACGCCGGCGCCGGCCGAAGCTGTCGCGCCGCGACCACGCCCAGCATCCGGCCGGGCGCGTCGGCACCCCGGAAGACATCGCCGCGCTGGCGGTCCACCTGCTGGCGCCGGCGCTGTCCGGCTTCACCACCGGGCAGGAATTCATCGTCGACGGCGGCATGACCCGCAAGATGCAGTACGCCTGAGCGCGCTTCAGCGCGCGACCGCGCCGCGCAGCGCCGGGGTGCCGTCCACCACCTCGGTCCACACCAGCCAGGCGGCGCCGTCGGCCACCTGCATGCGCGGCATGCCGCTGGCGCGGCCGCGCGCCGGGAAGGTGGCCACGACCTGCATCTCCCCGCGCCGCAGGTCGGCCGTGTAGCGCATCAGGCGCAGCAGTTGCAGGCCTTCGGGGAGTTCCTCCAGCCACGCCGCGTAGAGCTGGTCGTCGGCGGCGGCCACGGCCACCCGGCCCAGCAGCTGCGGCCCGCGCACCAGGGTCACCGGCGCGGCGAAGCTGTCGCCGCCGTCCTGCGACACCGCCGCGCGCAACTCCGGCCAGCCGCCGGCCTCGGTGTACCAGGCCACCCACACCCGCGGGCCCTGGGCCGCCACCGCCGGGCCGTTGACCGGGCAGCCGGCGAAGTGCCAGCCATCGGCATGCACCGGCCGCGGCGGCGTCCACGCCTGGCCGTCGAAGCGCACGATGCGGATGTCGCGGATCTCGCCCGCGCCGCGCCCGCGGTAGACCACGACCACACCCTTGCCGCTGCGCGCGGCGGCGGTGGGACAGCAGTCGCAGGTGGAGGCATCCAGCGGCCATTCGCGCAGCTGCGCGCCATCGGCGCCATGCACAGCGGCGCGCAGCATCATTGCCGCGCCGCCGTGGTGGCCGTCGCCGTCATGGCCGTCGTGTCCGCCGCCGGCCGCGGCCGCCTTCTGCCGGCTGTCGAGCCAGGCGATGCCAAGCTGGCCCTGGCCCTGTTCCCAGAAGCTGACGAAGCCGTGGTCGCCGCGGCTGCCGCCCGGATGCACCGCGGCAGCCGGGGTCCAGCTGTAGCCGTCGTCGCCGGAACGCGCCAGCGCGATGCCGTAGTCCATGCGCGACGGACCGGTATTGCGCAGCCAGTGCGCCCACAGCGAGCCGTCGCCCAGGGCGTACACGTGCGGGGTGTCGGCCCAGTTCACGAACCAGTCGCTGCCTTCGGCGATGGTGCGCGTGGGTTCCCAGTCCGCGCCAGGGCGGGTACCGGCCAGCCGCAGGCGGTGGCCGTCGCCGGCTGGTTCCAGCCAGCTCAGCAGCAGGCGCCCGTCCGGCGCCCGCACCAGGTCCGGCTGGGCCGCGCCGGGCGGCGCCGGCAGGGTCCACGGCTGCGCCTGCAGCGGCCGGACCGGCGTTTCCGTGTCGCGGCCGCAGGCAGCCAGCAGCAGCGGCAGCAGCAGCGCCGCGACGGTGGCGCGCCAGTGGCTGGATGGCGATGGCGTATGCATGCGCTGTCCTCAGTCGAAGGCCTGGTGCAGGACCAGTTCCCAGCTGCGCGGATCGCCCGGCCAGGCCATCTGCCCGCCCAGCGCCTGGGCAATGTAGCGGCGGTCGCCAAGATTGCGCCCGCGCAGGGTCAGTTCGGTGCGCGCGCCGGCGCGCCAGCGCAGGTGCGCGTCCCAGGTGGCGTAGCCAGGCACGCGCAGGCTGTTGGCCGCGTCGGCCTGGCGCGCCGATACCGTACGCAGGCCGGCACCCAGCGCCCAGCGCGGCTGCAGCTGCCAGTCCAGCCACAGGTTGCCCACCCGCGCCGGGATGTTGGGCGGGCGGTTGCCCGCGCGCGAGACCGCCTGGCCGGCGACGGTCTCGGTGAACGCGTCCAGGCGCGCATCCACCCAGGCCAGGTTGCCGTCCAGCGCCAGCCGCTGCGCCGGCTTCCAGCCGAAGGCCAGCTCCAGGCCGCGCGCGGACTGCCGCCCCACCGGCAGGGTCTGGCCCGGGTTGTCCGGGTCGGCCACCGCCAGGTTGCGGCGGACGATGCGGTACACGGCCAGGGTGGCGTGGCTGCGGCCGTCGGCCGACTGCAGCTTGGCACCCAGCTCGGCCTGGCGTCCGCTGGACAGGTCGAAGTCGCGCAGCTGGGCGAAGCTGGCGGTACTCAGCACGCCGGCCGGCGGGTCGGCGGCGGTGCTGGCCTGGACGTAGGCGCGCGCGTTCGGCGCCGGTGCCCATTCCAGGGCCAGGCGGCCGGTGGTCGGCCGGTAGCGGCGCTCGAAGCGCGCGGGGTTGCCGGGGCCGGGCGCGCGGTGGTTGCGCACCTCCAGCTGCAGGCGTTCGTGGCGCAGCGCGGCCAGCAGCGACACGCCGGCGCCCAGGGTGGTGAGGTTCTCGGCATACACCGCCTGGCTGCGCAGGCGGTTGCTGCGGTCCGGTCGGTAAGCCAGTTCCGCGCCCGGCACGTCGAGGAAGCGGCCCGGCGCCACCGCGTCCACCGGCACGGTGTCGACCACGCCCGGCAGCGACAGCGGGAAGCGGGTCTGCCGGTTCCACGCCGCCTCCGCGCCCACGGCCCAGCGCGCGGGGCGGCCGGCCAGCAGGCCCTCGTGCAGCCATTCGCTGCGGTTGCCCCACACCTCGTGGTCGTGGCGCTGCAGCAGCGCGCCGGAACGCTGCACGCCGCCCTCCGCCAGGCGGTAGCTCTCCACGTTGCGGTAATCGCGCAGGGCGTCGTAGTGGTAGACCGTGTTGCGCACGCGGTCGCCGTCGCCGCGCTGCCATTCCAGCAGCGAGCGCACCCAGCGCACGTCCTGGGCGTAGCGGCCGTCGCCGACGTTGTAGTTGCGCGCGGCCAGGGCCGGATCCAGCCGCAGGCGCCCGCCCGTGGCCTCGCCCGGCACTCCCCAGTACGGGCGCCGCACGTCCTCATCCTGCCATTCCAGGGCCAGCACGTGCTCCAGCCCGGGCGCCAGCCGCACCCGCCACGACCCGGCCGCCGCCAGCGCGCTGCGCTGCTGCGCATCGATCCAGCTGTCGCCATCGCGCGCGCTCAGGTCCAGCGCCAGCGCCTGGCGCGCGGCGGCATCGCGCAGGTTCATGCCGAAGGCCACGGTGCCGTCGCGGTGCGAACCCCAGGCCGCGCGCCAGCGCGCCTGGTCGTGTCCGAGGCTGGCCAGGCGGGTGACGTAGTTGATCGCGCCGCCGACGGCGCCCACGCCATGCAGGAAACTGGAAGGGCCACCGATGGCCTCGATCCGCTCGTACTGCCAGGCATCCACCGGACGCGCGGCGATGCTGGCGTACTGCACGTCGATGCCGTTGAACAGCTGGCTGACCTGGCTGCCGGAGAAGCCGCGCCAGGCCACGTTGTTGCCTTGCCCGGGCGGAGCGGCGGCGGTCAGGCCGGGCACCGCGGCCAGGGCTTCCTGGGTGGTGCGCACGCCGCGTGCGTCCAGGGTGTCGCGTTCGACCACGGTGACTGCGGCCGGGGTGTCGAGCACGTCCAGCCCCAGGCGCGAGGCGCTGCCGGCCGGCGCCTGCAGCGGCCCGGCGCGGCCGCTGACCTGCACGGCATCGAGGGTGGTGGTGGCCGGCGCCTGGCCGGCATGCACGATCGGGATCGGGGACAGGAGAAGCAGGACCGCGGGCATGGCCACGGTCCGGCGTGCCGCGGTTGGCGGCAGGCGGTGGCAGGGCATGTTGGGCTCCAGGACGCGGGAACGCGCGGCGTGGCCGCGCGGGACGGTTCGCGGTTCAGGCCTGGAGCGGCGGTCCACGGCTGCCGGGACCGTGGAGGCGGCGGAAGCGGCGCCGCGGGCTGGCACGCCGGGCGGGAGGCGTGGCCGGGGCCAGGCCGGGCACGGTCGCGGTCGCCGTCGCCGGCAGCGCCAGCGAGGCAGCCAGCGGGCAGTAGGGGCAGTCGGCGTCGCCATGGAGGCTGGCCGGCGCCAGCGGTGCGCCGTCGGCATCGCGGGCCTCGCTGGGCGCCAGCTGCAGGCCTTCGGCGGTGCACAACTCGGACCAGCCGGCCAGCAGCTGCGGGCCGCCGGCGGCCAGCACGCGCCCGGCCACCGGCGCCAACGCCAGCAACAGCCCCGCCAGCAGGGCCAGCGGGGCCAGGAGCCGGTGGAGGCGGGAGGCGCGCAGCATGGGCCGGATTCTAGACAAAGGGGCGCGCACGGCCAGTGACAGATGGTCCCAGCCGCGCGGCGGCGCTCAGTCCGCCGCCGCCACCGGGTCGAACACCGCCTGCAGCAGCGGCAGCACCTGCTCCAGCGAGGCGGCGATGCGGTGGCCCAGGGCGCGGGTGGCCGCGTCCGGCGCCACCAGGTCCGGGACCTGGATCGGGGTCATGCCCGCGGCCAGCGCGGCGCGCACGCCGGCGGGCGAGTCCTCCAGCACCAGGCAGCGCGCCGGCTCCACGCCCAGGCGGCTGGCGGCCAGCAGGTACACGTCCGGCGCCGGCTTGGGATGGGCCACGTCCGAGGCGGTGCAGACCACCGGGAAGTACGGCAGCAGGCCGGCCTGGCGCAGCTTGTGGCTGGCCAGCGGGTTGCGGGTGGAGGTGGCGACCGCGCGCGGGACGCCGCGCTCCTGCAGCCACTGCAGCAGGGCGAGGATGCCGGGACGGTGCGGGATGCCGGCATCGACCATGGCGCTGTACTCGGCGCCGGAGCGCTGCAGCAACGCATCGGCCTGGGCCTGGCCCAGGCGCTCGACCAGCATCGCGCGGCAGGCGGCATCGCCGGTGCCGACCATCTGCAGCCAGTAGTCCTCGGGCAGGTCGTGGCCGAGCGCGGCGGCGGCGCGCGCGTAGCAGCGGGTGATGGCGCGCTCGCTGTCCAGCATCAGCCCGTCCATGTCGAACAGCACCGCCTCCGGGGCGAATGGCAGCGGGGCCAGGCCCGCGCCGGCGCTCACGCGCCCGCTCCGGCGAACAGCGCGTCGAGGTCGGCCTGGCCGAGCTGGCGCCACTGTCCTTCCGGCAACCCGCCCAGCTCCAGCCCGCCCACCTGCGGCCGGTGCAGTGCCAGCACCCGGTTGCCGGCGGCGGCGAACATGCGCCGCACCTGGTGGTAGCGGCCCTCGTGCAGGACCAGGCGCGCGCGGCGCGGGCCCAGCACCTCCAGGCGCGCCGGCAGCAGCGGCGTGTCCTCGCCTTCCAGCACCAGGGTGCCGCTGGCGAACAGCTGCGCCTCGTCGCCGCGCAGGTCCTCGGCCAGCCCGGCCTCGTAGACCTTGGCCAGCTTCGACTTCGGCGAGACGATCCGGTGCAGCAGCTGGCCGTCGTCGGTCATCAGCAGCAGCCCGGTGGTGTCGCGGTCCAGCCGTCCGACGGTGGACAGCACCGGGTTGCGCAGGCGGAAGCGCGGCGGCAGCAGGTCGTAGACGATGCGGCCCGGGTCCTTGGTCGAGCAGGTGTAGCCGGCCGGCTTGTGCAGCATCAGCACCAGGCCCGGCGGCGGGTCCAGCGGCTGCCCGTCCACGCGCACGTTGTCGTGGTCCAGCGGGTCGTCCTGGTACAGCACCCCGCCATTGGCGTCGGTGACGCGGCCCTCGCGGAACATCCAGGCCACCTCCTTGCGGCTGCCGTAGCCCAGGTTGGCCAGGTGCTTGACCAGCTTCATCGACTTGCTCAACGCGACGCTCCCTTGGTTGCCTCGATCACCTTGAATCCCCCGGCTTCGGCCAGCACCCTGCGCTGGCCGAACGCCTGCGCCAGGGTGCCCTCGTACGGCAGGTGGCGGTTGGCCACCAGCAGCAGGCGCCCGCCGGGACGCAGCGCCCGCGCCGCCACCTCGATGAATCGCTGGCCCAGTTCCGGGCGGTCGCCGCGGTCGTGGGCGTGGAACGGCGGGTTGCTGACGATGAAGTCGTAGCCGCCCCGGGCCAGCCCGGCGGTGACGTCGTGCCAGTGGAAGCCCGGCGCGATGCGCGCCCCGGCAAGGTTGCGGCGCGCCAGCTCCAGCGCGCGGAACTCGGCCTCGTACAGGTCCAGCGCGGTCACGCCCGGGGCGCGTTCCAGCACCTCGGCGGCGAGGTAGCCCCAGCCGGCGCCGAGGTCGGCGCCGCGCCCGCGCAGGTCGGCCGGCAGGTGCGTGGCCAGCAGCGCCGAGGCGGCGTCGATCCGGTCCCAGGCGAACACGCCGGGGCGGCTGTGGAAGCGCCCGCCCGGCAGCGGCCGCACCGCGTCGCCGCCGCGCCACTGCGCGGCCAGCGCGGCGTCGCGCGGCCCCTGCAACGGCGGGGTCCAGAACACGCGGCAGTGGAACTTGGCCAGGTTGCCGTCCAGCCCGGCCAGCTGCTGCAGGTCCTTCTCCCGCGAGCGCGCGCCTTCGTCGTTGGCCGCGGCGGCCACCACGCGCGCGCCGGGCGCGGCCAGGTCCACGGCGCGTGCCAGCAGGGCGCGCGCCTCCTCGCGCTGGCGCGGCGGCAGCACCAGCACCAGCGCCGCCGGCTCGTCGGCGGGCAGTTCCGGGACCGCGTCGATCCCGGCGCGCTGCAGCGCGTCGGCCAGCGGCCGCGAGCCCTGCTCGCAGCGCAGGCGCGAAAGGTCGTGGCGGCGCAGCGGCCAGCCGTCGCGCCCACGCAGGAACAGCACGCGGCCCTGCGGCCACGGCAGGACGCCGCCGTCGAACGGCAGCAGCAGGGCCTTGAGGGGTTCGTCTTCGGTGCTCACGCGGTCGGGAACGGGCGGCGGGGCCGGCTATTATCCGCCAGTCGCGGCAGCGCGCCGCAGCGGCCGGTGCGCGGGCAAAAAAAGAAGGCCAGCCTCCGCGGGGGAGGCTGGCCCGGGTTACGCGGCGTCATGGCCGGCGCCGCGTCGCCCTCTCGCAAGCTCAGAAGCGGTAGCTCACCCCGAGGGTGATGCCGCGGCCGTAGCGGTAGTAGCCCTGGCTCAGCAGCGGGTTGCCGTTGATGCTGTAGGTGTTGGCCTCGTCCAGCAGGTTGCGGCCTTCCAGCGAGAAGGTCAGGTGCTTGTCGTACTCGTAGGACACGTGCGCGGTGACCCAGGTGATCGGGTCGGCCACTTCGTTGAAGCCGGCGCCGAGCACGTTGGTCGCGGTGACGAAGCCGTCGGTGCGGTCGGCGGTGACGCCGGCCGACCACGGGCCACGCTCGTACATCACGCCCAGCGAGTACACCGACGGGGCGATGCCCTCCAGCGGGCGCTCCTCGCCGTCGACCCAGCTGCTGGACCAGTTGCGGGTGTACTGCGCGCGCACGCCGAAGCCGTTGTCCCAGAAGTGCTGGGCGCCGATCTCGTAGCCATGCACCTTGGCGTGGTCGCCGTTGATCGGGCGCATGATGTTGAACAGGGTCGGGCCGTCGGTGATGGCGTTGCCGGCGGCGTCGAGGATCGGGCCGACGCCGATGTCCTCGCCGGGCTCCCAGCTGGTGGTGATCTGGTTCTTGATCTTCTTGTAGTACACCGCGAAGTTGAAGATCGAGTTCTCGGCGAAGTACCACTCCAGCGAGGCGTCGGCCTGGTTGGCGGTGTACGGCTTCAGCTCGGCGTTGCCGCCGTAGATCTGGGTGAACTCGCCCCAGGACACGCTCTCGGTGGTGTTGGTCGGCGCCAGGGTGCTGACCGCCGGGCGTGCCATGGTCTTGGCCGCGCCCAGGCGCAGCAGCAGGTCCTCGCTGAAGTGCCAGCTGAAGTTGGCCGACGGCAGCGCGCAGGTGTAGTCCGAGGTCTGGTAGATCGAGCTGGGCTCGGCGTAGGTGGCGGTGTAGTTCCAGGCGCCGTTCTCGACGATCTTCGTGATCTTCCCGTCCCAGGCCTGGGCGGTGGTGCGGGTCTTGACCAGGCGCACGCCGGCGTTGGCGTCCCAGCGCTCGCCGGCCATCTCCAGCTCGACGTAGCCGGTCCAGGTCTTCTCCGTCACCCGGTAGCTTTCCAGCGGGTTCCACACCGGGCCGGCGGCGGCGTAGTCGTACGGGGTGCCGTCCGGGCGGGTGCCGTTGTAGGCCTTCAGCGCCTCGATGTAGGCCGGCACGTCGAACGCCAGGAACGAGCGCGGGAACACCGAGCCGGACTCGTCCATGAAGTGCGGCAGGTTGAAGCTGCGCGAGAGCACGTTGCCGCCCAGCAGGCCGACGTTGATCGCGTTGTCGCCGGAGTAGTAGTCGGCGCCGCCGTTGAGCGAGTTGTTGACCAGGTCGCGCGACTTCTTGCGCTGGTTGTGGCCGATCCCGAACTTGATCTTGTCGATGTTCAGTTCGCCCACGTACAGCTCGCCGCCGACGTTGCTGCCGGTGATCTGGTCGCGGACGTTGTCGCCGGCCAGCGAGAAGTAATGGGTGTTGAAGTCGGACGGCGCGCGTGGGCGGCTGGGGCGAGGTGTTCTCCGACGAGGGCTCGGCCTACTGGATCGCGGTGCGCGGCCTCAACGCGTATTCGCGCATGAGCGACGGCCGCTTGCCGAAGGGCCCGCTGCACGCGGTGTTCAACCGCGCCCTCGGCCTGCAGCGCGACCTGGACCTGTGCGCGCGGATCAACGGCGCCGGCGGCCTGGCGCGCGGCGAGCTGGCGCAGCTGTCGCGGCTGGTCAGCGAGGCGGCGGCCGCGGGCGACGCGGTGGCGCTGGCGATCTTCTCCGACGCGGCGCGGGAGTTGGCGGCGATCGCGCTGGCCCTGCACCGGGAACTGCGGTTCCCGGCCGGCACGCCGGTGCCGCTGTCCTGGTCCGGCGGCGCCTTCAGCGCCGGCGAACTGCTGCTGCAGCCGTTCCGCGAGGCCCTGGCCCGGGCCGATGCCGGGTTCGTGCCGACCGCGCCGAAGCATCCGCCGCACTACGGCGCGGCGCTGTATGCCGCGCGCCTGGCCGGCGTGTCCATCCCGGCCTGATTTCCCCCAAGGACAGCCGGGCCGCTCCTCCCCTCCATGGCCCGGCTGTCCGTCTTCTTCCGTGCATGGCGGACACCCGCCGGCACATGAAAAAGCCAGCCCCGCGGGGCTGGCCGGAAAACGTGGCGGCACCGGCCGCTGCATCAAGTAGTCCGCGCGCCGGGCCCATCCCGCGGGAGGATGGCCTGCGCGCCGCGCCCGCGCGGGCTCAGTCCTGGTACTGCAGCGGCACGCGCTTGACCGCGCACAGCAGGCGGTAGCTGCTGGTCTGGCTGTGCGCCACCACCTGCGCGGCCGGCACCCGGCTGCCCCACAGCTCGACCACGCTGCCGACCCCGGCGTGCGGGTGGTCGGTCAGGTCCACGGTGAGCATGTCCATCGACACCCGGCCGACGAGGCGCCCGGGGCGGCCGTCGATCGCCACCGGGGTGCCGTTGACCGCGAACTGCGGGTAGCCGTCGGCATAGCCCATCGCCACCACACCCACCCGGGTGGGCGCCTCGGTGACGAAGCGCGCGCCGTAACCCACCGGTTCGCCCGCGGGCAGCTCGCGCACCGCGATCACCTTCGACTCCAGGGTCATCACCGGGCGCAGCTGCGCGGCCAGGTCGTGGTCCTGGGCGAACGGCGAGACGCCGTACAGCATCAGGCCCGGGCGCGCCCAGTCGCCGCGTGCCTGCGGCCAGCCCAGCAGCGCCGGCGAGTTGCAGATGCTGGTCTGGCCCGGCAGCCCGGCGGTGGCGCGGGCGAAGGTGTCCAGCTGCTCGCGGGTGCGCGCGCAGTCCAGTTCGTCGGCGCGCGCGAAATGGCTCATCTTCACCACCACGCGCACGTGCGGCAGCGCCTCCAGCCGGCGCCAGGTGGCGGCGTAGTCGTCGGCGCCGATGCCCACGCGGTGCATGCCCGAGTCCAGCTTCAGCCACACCGTCAGCGGCGCCGGCAGCGGCGTGCGCTCCAGCGCCTCCACCTGCCAGGGTGCGTGGACCACGCACCACAGGTCGTGCTGCAGCAGCAGCGGCAGTTCGGAAGCCTCGAAGAAGCCCTCCAGCAGCAGGATCGGCTTGCGGATCCCGGCCTCGCGCAGGACCAGCGCCTCCTCGATGCAGGCCACCGCGAAGCCGTCGGCCTCCGGCTCCAGCGCCGCAGCGCAGCGCAGCGCGCCATGGCCGTAGGCATCGGCCTTGACCACCGCCAGCGCGCGCCCGCCGCCGAGGCTGCGTGCCAGGCGGTAGTTGTGGCGCAAGGCGGAAAGGTCGATCAGGGCGCGGGCGGGACGCATGGCAGGCAGGGGGCAGCGGGAACGGGGAAGCGGTGTGCGGATGCGCGCCGGATCAGGGCGACATTGTCGCCGGAACCGGGCCCTTGCCGTCGCCGCGTGCGCCGCCGCGGCCGTAGCGCGAGATGTCCAGGCCCTCGCGGCGGATGCCGGTGGGCTGGCGCGCGATCACGTCGGCCAGGTAGCGGCCGGAACCGCAGGCCATGGTCCAGCCCAGGGTGCCGTGGCCGGTGTTGAGGTACAGGTTGCGCAGGCGGGTCTCGCCCACCACCGGGGTGCCGTCGGGCGTGGCCGGGCGCAGGCCGGTCCAGAACGTGGCCCGGGACAGGTCGCCGCCACGCGGGTAGAGATCGTTGACCACCTTCTCCAGGGTCGCGCGCCGGCGCGGATCCAGGCGCAGGTCGAAGCCGGCCACCTCGGCCATGCCGCCGACGCGGATGCGCTGGTCGAAGCGGGTGATGGCGATCTTGTAGGTCTCGTCGAGGATGGTCGAGGTCGGCGCCATCTCCGGATCGGTGATCGGGATGGTCAGCGAGTAGCCCTTGAGCGGGTACACCGGCAGGTCGATGCCCAGCGGCCGCAGCAGCCGCGGCGACCAGCTGCCCAGCGCCAGCACGTAGCGGTCGGCGGTCTCGACGCGGCCGTCGATGCGCACGCCGGTGACGCGCTCGCCATCGGACTCGATCGCCTCGATGGTCGCGCCGTAGCGGAACTCCACGCCCTGCGCCGCGGCCAGCGCGGCCAGGCGCTCGCTGAACAGCTGGCAGTCGCCGGTCTGGTCGCCGGGCAGGCGCAGGCCGCCCACCAGCAGGCCGGAGGCGGCGGCCAGCGCCGGCTCCACGCGGGCGATGCCGGCGCGGTCCAGCACCTCGTAGGGCACGCCGGCCTGCTCCAGCACCGCGATGTCGCGCGCCGCGGCGTCCAGCTGGGCCTGGGTGCGGAACAGCTGGGTGGTGCCCAGCTTGCGGCCTTCCCAGCTCAGCCCGGTCTCGCGCGCCAGCTCGTCCATGCAGTCGCGGCTGTACTCGGCCAGCCGCACCATGCGCTCCTTGTTCACCGCGTAGCGGCCGGCGGTGCAGTTGCGCAGCATCTGCCACAGCCAGCGGTACTGCGCCGGGTCGGAGGTCAGGCGGATCGCCAGCGGGGCGTGTTCCTGGAACAGCCACTTGATCGCCTTCAGCGGCACGCCCGGCGCCGCCCAGGGCGAGGCATAGCCCGGCGAGATCTGTCCGGCGTTGGCGAAGCTGGCGCCGCGCGCCGGGCCCGGCTCGCGGTCGACCACGGCCACCTCGAAGCCGGCGCGCGCCAGGTACCACGCGCTGGCCACGCCAATCACGCCACTGCCAAGAACCAGGACCCGCTGCATCGCACCCTCCGTCAGGAGCTTTCACTGCCCCGAAGCGCCGGAGCCATGGAATGCGCGCATACTACCGCCACGATTCCAGGATTATTTTCTGTTTTTCTTCCCGCCAGCCGGCCTTTGCACTGCCACAGGCCGCTTCCACGGAGGTTTCCATGCCCGCCCGCCCCGAACGCCTGCGCGGCGACCGTCCGCGCCACCTGGACCGGATCGACCGCCACATCCTGCGCATCCTGCAGGAGGAGGGCCGCATCTCCTTCACCGAGCTGGGCGAGCGCGTGGGCCTGTCGACCACGCCCTGCACCGAGCGCGTGCGCCGGCTGGAGCGCGACGGGGTGATCACCGGCTACCACGCCCGCCTCAATCCGCAGCACCTGGGCGCCAGCCTGCTGGTGTTCGTGCAGATCAGCCTGGCCTACAAGTCCGGCGACATCTTCGAGGAATTCCGCCGCGCCGCGCTGAAGCTGCCCAACGTGCTGGAATGCCACCTGGTCTCCGGCGACTTCGACTACCTGATCAAGGCGCGCATCACCGAGATGGCCTCCTACCGCCGGCTGCTGGGCAGCAGCCTGCTGACCCTGCCGCACGTGCGCGAGTCCAAGAGCTACATCGTGATGGAGGAGGTCAAGGAGACACTGGCGCTGGATGTGCCTGACTGACGGGATTGGTGATTGGTGATTGGCGATTGGTGATTGGCGATTGGTAACGCGGGCAAGCGGAGCGCAGCCGGGATCGGCTTGCAACGCGCGCGGAACGCACAAAGAAAGACGGCGGCCCCTGGGCCGCCGTTCTTCATTGCACCACCGGCGCCGGGGCTCAGCGCGCCCAGCGCACCGCCGAGGCGGTCAGCGGCAGCACCTGCGCGGTCAGCGGACGGTCCTGCTCCAGCAGGCCGATGGCGTTGGCCAGGATCGCGGCGGCCTCGCGCTGCAACGGGTCCGGGCGCTTCTCGGCCGCCTTCTCGCGCTCGGCGTCCTTGACCACGTCGCGCTCGCTGGCGGTCAGGCCGTCGTCGAAGTCCTCGGCCAGCGGATCCAGCTCCAGGCCCTTCTCCTTGCGGATCGCCTGGCGCTCCTTGCGCTGCTTCTCCTGGCGCTCGCGCTCGGCGCGGCGCTCGGCCTCGTTGAGCGACAGGTACTTCTTCGCCGCTTCCTCGCGGTAGCGCGCCACGTCCTCGCTCCACCACTGGAACTCCAGGTCGTCGGCGATGCGGCGCGCATGCATGGCCTGCAGGCGCGGCAGCAGCGGCTGGAAGTTGCCGTAGCGCTCGTGCGGCACCGCGGCGATGCGGGTCCACGGCAGGGCGTTGTCGTAGGTGCTCTCGCCGAACTCGTTGGCGTCCACGCTCAGCGGGTAGGCGATGTCGGGGACCACGCCCTTGTGCTGGGTGCTGCCGCCTTCGATGCGGAAGAACTGGGCGATGGTCAGCTTGACGTGGCCAAAGCGCGGGCCCTCGGAAGCCGGCCAGCGGTCCAGGTCGACCAGGTTCTGCACCGTGCCCTTGCCGAAGGTGGTCTCGCCGATGATCAGGGCGCGGCCGTAGTCCTGCATCGCCCCGGCGAAGATCTCCGAGGCCGAGGCCGAGGCACGGTTGACCAGCACCGCCAGCGGGCCGTCCCAGGCCACGCCCGGCTTGTTGTCGCTGTTGACCGTGACCCGGCCGCCGGACTCGCGCACCTGCACCACCGGACCGCGGTCTATGAACAGGCCGGTCAGCTGCACCGCCTCGTCCAGCGAGCCGCCGCCGTTGTTGCGCAGGTCCAGGACCACGCCGTCCACGCCCTCTTCCCGGAAGCGCGCCAGCAGGTTGGCCACGTCGCGGGTGGCGGAGGTGTAGTCGCTGCCGTTGCGGCGGCGGCCCTCGAAGTCCTGGTAGAAGGTCGGCAGCTCGATCACGCCGATCTTGCGCGCCGGCAGGCCGTCCTGCGCCGGGATGTTGTACAGCTTGCTCTTGGCCGCCTGCTCGGACAGCTGGACCCGCGCGCGGGTCAGGGTCACGGTGCGGTGCTCGCCGTCCAGGCCATCCTCGGCCGGGATGTACTCCAGCCGCACCTGGGTGCCCTTGGCACCGCGGATCTTGGCGACCACGTCGTCGATGCGCCAGCCGATCACGTCCTCGACCGGCCCGGACTTGCCCTGGCCCACCCCGACGATGCGGTCGCCGGCCTTGAGCGTGCCGTCCAGGGCCGCCGGGCCGCCGGGGATGATCTCGCGCACCACCACCACGTCGTCCTGGCGCTGCAGCTGGGCGCCGATGCCCTCCAGCGACAGCGACATGGCCTGGTTGAAGTTCTCGGCCGTGCGCGGGTTGAGGTAGTTGGTGTGCGGGTCGATCGAAGCGGTGTAGGCATTGAGGAAGATCGAGAACACGTCGTCGCTCTTGAGCTGGTCCACCGAGCGGGCCAGCTGGGCGTAGCGCTTCTCCAGCGTCCTGCGGATCTCCTCCGGCTCCTTGCCGGCCAGCTTCAGGCGCAGCCAGTCGTTCATCACCGACTTGCGCCACAGCGCGTCCAGCTCGGCGCCGTCGGCGGCCCACGGCGCGTTCTCGCGGTCGTATTCCCAGCGCTCGTTGCCGCTGAAGTCGAAGTTGCCTTCCTGCAGCAGCTTCTGCGCGTAGGCCACGCGCTCGACCACCCGCTGCCGGTACACCGAGAACATGGCGAACGCGGGGCTCGGGTCGCCGCCGCGCACGGCGTCGTCCAGCTGCAGGCGGTAGGGCTCGAAGCGCTGGATGTCGGCCGCGGTGAAGTACTGCTTGTTGCCGTCCAGCGCCTCCAGGTAGCGGCGGAAGATGTCCTCGGACATCGCGTCGTCGGCCGGGCGCGGGCGGTAGGCGTAGCGGCTGTCCGACAGCAGGCCGTAGACCAGGCGGGTGGTGGTGGACTGGTCCGGGGTCGGCGCCACGGCCACCTGCGCGGGGGCGTCGGCGCGCGCGAGCAGCGCCGCGGGGGCGGCCAGCAGGAGGGCGAACAGTGCTGCGGTGATTCTGGAATTCATGCGGGGGCTCGGGCCGGAGGCGGCCGTTGGAAATCGGGCGTCACCGCCACTGGGACCACGGCCGGCGCCGGAAGTTGCCGGACGGTCCCGTGGGTGCACGGGGACGTTCCGCCGCAGGCTAGCCGCTGCGGCGTAGGGAAAGGTGAACGGAAACGGCGTGGCGACGGGGCGCGACGGGGCCGGCGCCCGCGGAGGAGAAGGACCGCGCGCGGCCGGCTCAGGCCGCCACCCCGGCGCCGGCCGCCTGGCGGTCGGCGTGGTAGGACGAACGTACCATCGGCCCGGAGGCGACGTGGCTGAAGCCCAGCTGGTAGCCGTACTCCTCCAGCGCCTTGAACTCCTCGGGGGTCCAGTAGCGCATCACCGGGTGGTGGTGCGCGGTCGGCTGCAGGTACTGGCCGATGGTGACCATGTCCACGTCGTGCGCGCGCAGGTCGCGCAGGGTCGCCTGCACCTGCTCAAGGGTCTCGCCCAGGCCCAGCATGATCCCGGACTTGGTCGGGATCGACGGATGCTGCGCCTTGAAGTTCTTCAGCAGGGTCAGCGACCACTGGTAGTCCGCGCCCGGGCGCACGTTGCGGTACAGGTCCGGGACGGTCTCGATGTTGTGGTTGAACACGTCCGGCGGGTTCTTCGCCAGGATTTCCAGCGCGCGCTCCATGCGCCCCTTGCCGCGGAAGTCCGGGGTCAGGATCTCGATCCGGGTGCCGGGAGCGCGCTCGCGGATGGCGGCGATGCAGTCGACGAAGTGCTGGGCGCCGCCGTCGCGCAGGTCGTCGCGGTCCACGCTGGTGACCACCACGTACCTCAGGCCCATGTCGGCCACGGTCTGGCCGAGGCTGGCCGGCTCGTCCGGATCCGGCGGCTTCGGGCGGCCGTGGGCCACGTCGCAGAACGAGCAGCGGCGGGTGCAGACCTCGCCGAGGATCATGAAGGTCGCGGTGCCGTGGCCGAAGCACTCGTGGATGTTCGGGCAGCTGGCCTCTTCGCACACCGTGACCAGGCGGTTGGCGCGCAGCTTGGCCTTGAGGTTCTGCACGGCGTTGCCGGACGGGATGCGCACGCGGATCCACGAAGGCTTGCGCAGCACCGGGGCGTCGGCGAACTGCACAGGAGAACGGCCGATCTTGTCCCCGCCCAGCTGCTTGGCCCCGGCCTGCAGCGGAGCCGCCGGGGCGGCAGGTTCGGACAGGACCTGGAGCGGGATGGTGCGGGGAGCGGCGTCAGTCATGGCGCCTATTGTAGGCCGCCGCCGCGCCCCGCGCCCGGCACCAGCAGTGCCGGGACCGGAACGCCCGGTGGCGGCGGATGGAACGGACGGGGCCAGCCCCCACTGTCCGCGCCTGCGGCGCAGCTGGATGGCACCCCACTCCGGGTACGGGAAAACGAAGCCACGCGCCCGGCGCGCCCGCGGACGCGGTAGCGCGGGGGATGGGGCAAGCAGGCCATGGATGGCCCGTGGTCGCGCATCGGAGCCAGGGCGGCGAGCGGGAGGGGGAAGCCCCGGGCAGTGCGGCCAGGCCAGCGGCGCGCGGCAACGCGTCATGCACGCCGGCACCCGATTCCATTCCCGGCGCCCGCAGCGCCGGTCTTCATTCCCCGCCTGGCGCGGCGGAGAGGTCGGGCAGCCCCGCCTGGGGCCGCAGCTCCAGCCCGAACTGGCGCGCGACCTGCTCCAGCAGCACCGGCTTGACCGCGTCCATCGAGGACGGGCCGCCCAGGTCCTGCAACGAGGTCACGCGCAGCCCCTGGTAACCGCAGGGATTGATCCGGTGGAACGGCTCCAGGTCCATGCCGATGTTGAACGACAGGCCGTGGAAGCAGCAGCCGCGGCGCACGCGGATGCCCAGCGCCGCGACCTTGGCCCCGCCCACGTACACGCCCGGCGCGCCCTCGCGGCGCCCGCCGCCGATGTTCCATTCGCCGAGCGTGTCGATGATCGCCTGCTCGATCCGGCACACGTACTCGCGCACGCCCACGCCCAGCCGGCGCAGGTCCAGCAGCGGGTAGAGCACGATCTGGCCGGGGCCGTGGTAGGTCACCTGGCCGCCGCGGTCCACGTGCAGCACCGGGATGTCGCCCGGCGCCAGCACGTGCTCGGGCTTGCCGGCCTGGCCGAGGGTGAACACCGGCTCGTGCTCGACCAGCCACAGCTCGTCCACGGTGTCGCCATCGCGCGCGTCGGTGAAACGCTGCATTGCCCGCCACACCGGCTCGTAGGCCTGGCGGCCGAGGTCGAATACCCGCGCCGGGCGCAGGGCGCGGGCCGGCGCCGCGGAGGCGCCGCAGGCGTTCACAGCGTCCATTTCACTTCCGGATGGTCGCGCAGCGCCTGGTGGGCGCGCTCGTACTGCTCGCGGCTCTGGGCGCGGAAGCCGATCCGCACCGAAACGTAGCGGCCGTTGGAGGAATGGCGCCACTGCACGCTTTCCTCCAGCACTTCCACGCCGGTGGCGGCCAGCAACCGGGGCAGTTCGGTCTCCAGGCCCTTGTCGGCCGCGCCCATGGCGCTGAGCTCGAAGGTGCCGGGGAACTGGAAGCCGTGCTGGGGGTTGTCGGACTTGATTTCCATCGGGGCATTATCAGGGCCTGCGTGCGCGAACCCAAGCGGCGGTGCGTTGCAACGCACCGGTGCGGCCATGCACGCCCCGCGGACGCTCCGCATGCGATTCAATGCGCGTCCCTCCCCCACCACCTCCCCCGCCCAAGGATCCCGCCCATGCCCGCTCCCGCACGGACGCGACCCCCGCGCGTCCCCACCGCCGCGTTGTTGTTGGTCTTCCTGTTCCCCGCCGCGGCCATCGGCGCCCCGCAATGCAGCAACAGCCGCCTCAGCGAAACCCCGCCGGCGGTGAACTTCCGCGTCGACAACGACCTGTTCGGCGGCGAGAACCAGGACCAGGGATACACCAATGGCGCGGTGATCACCCTGGTCTCGCCCAACCTGGCCGACTACACCGACGACCCCTGCCTGCCGCGCCCCGCGCGCTGGATCAACCGCTACCTGGAGCGGCTGCATCCCGGCCGCTTCGAGCAGCAGAACATGGTGTTCAGCATCAGCCAGAGCCTGTACACGCCCACCGACTACAGCCGCGCCGACCTGATCCCCGACGACCGCCCGTACGCGGCGATCCTGATGGCCAGCTTCGGCTACAACGCGCGCAGCGGCGACAGCCTGCGCACCACCCAGCTGCAGCTGGGCGTGATCGGCCCGGCGGCCCTGGGCAAGCAGGTGCAGAGGGCGGTGCACCACGTGTTCGACGGCGAGGACTTCCGCGGCTGGGACAACCAGCTGCACAACGAGCCGCTGCTGGGCATCGTGCACGAACGCATGCACCGCTGGGGCGACAGCGAGGGCAACGCCGGCGGCTGGGGCTGGGACGCGATCGCGCACTACGGCGGCGCCCTCGGCAACCGCGCCACCTACGTCAACACCGGCCTGGAACTGCGCTGGGGCTGGCGCCTGCCCGACGACTTCGGCAGCACCCCGCTGCGTCCGGCCGGCGAGAACACCGCGCCGGCGCGCGAACGCCTGTCGGGCTGGTCCTGGCACGTGTTCGCCACCTCCGACGTGCGCGCGGTGGCGCGCGACATCACCCTGGACGGCAACACCTTCCGCAGCAGCCACAGCGTGGACAAGCGGCCGCTGGTGGGCGAGGTCGGCTACGGGATGGCCGTGACCCACGGCCGCTGGAAGTTCGCGCTGGCGCGCTACCACGGCGCGCGCGAGTTCGAGGGGCAGAAGGAGCGGCCGGTGTTCGGCAGCTTCACCATCAGCCGGATGCTGTAGGCCCGGCCGGGAAGCCGGCGCCGCCGCGCGGCGGCGCCGGGGGAACGCGCCTTACTGGGCGACGGTGACCGCGGCCGAGGGCACCCAGCCGCGCTGGCCGACCTCGTTTTCGACCTCGAGCATGGTGCCCTGCTTGCCGCCGGTCGGGAACAGCAGCATGCCGGTGCGCAGCTCGGCCACGACGTCGGCGTCGGCGCTGGGCTGGGCCAGCAGGCGCGCGGTACGGCGCAGGGCCAGGGTCTGGCTGGCCAGCAGCTCCGCGTCCGCGTCCATGTCCGGCGCCACCACCGCCGCCGGCGCCGGCGCGGCAACCGCCGGTTCGGCGGCGGGCGCGGCGGCGACGGGGGCCGGCTCCGGTTCCGGCGCAGCGGCCGGCACGGGGGCCGGAGCCGCGGCGGCGGCCACCGGGGCGGGCGCCGCGCCCGTCCGCAGCGCCGCCGGGGCGTCCTTGGGCACGCCCAGCAGGCCCAGGGCGGCCGACATCATCCCCTGCGGGCGCCCGGTGCGCTGCGCGGCCAGCCGGCGCAGGGCCGGCTCCATCTTCTCGAAGGCCTCCTCGTAGGCCTTCTTGATCACCTTGCCGATCTCGGTGTTTTCCCAGCTGCTGTAGTGGATCCCGCCGCGCACGCCGGCCTGGGCCTGCTGCGCGCGCAGCGCCGCGTCCCAGGCCTTGTCGGAGATCTTGGCCTCGCCGCTGACGGTGGCCACCTGCTCGGAGGTGCGCGCATCGATCAGGGTCAGCACCACCTCCGCGTTCTGGCGCCGGGTGGACACGCCGGCGCGGCCGGCGCCGGTGATCCCGCGCAGCAGGCCGCGCTTGGCCTCGGCCTCGACCCCGAAGCTGCTGCCGCCGGCATTGGCGTTCTGCGAGACGATGTCCGGGACCAGCACGAAGTCGGCGGCGCGGATCTGGCCACCGCCGACGTTGTGGCCCTCGCGCAGCTGGCCGGCCGCGGCCAGCTCCTGCTCGGCACGGATCGCGGCCAGGCCGGCGCCGCGGTCGACCACGGTGAAGCAGCGCGATTCGTTGACCAGCACCCGCAGCATGCGGGTCGGGGCCGACAGGCCGTAGCTGGCCCACAGCTCGTCGCCGTCGTCCGGCTCGGAGATGCGCACGGTGCCGATCGGCTCGCTGCAGGTGGAGCCGAACAGGGCGGCGCGGGCGTCCGGCGCCCAGGCCGCCGTGGCGAGGACCGCGCCCAGCACCAGGGCACGGGACGGAAGATGCGGATGGCTCATGGTTTCCCCTTGGATTGCTCTGGCGCCTGGTTGCGGCGCGCAGGAAGCCAAGTTTAACGAAACCTTCATTTCAATGAACAAGGCCGGGAGGCCACCCTCCCGCAAAAGGAAAAGGCCGGCAAAGCGCCGGCCTTCCCCGGAACCGCCGCGCTCAGCGGGCCAGTTCGGTGCTGGTCGAGTTGACCCAGCCGCGGTTGCCGAGTTCGTCCTCGACTTCCCACATCGCCCCGTCCTTCTGCCCGGTCGGGTACAGCAGCATGCCAGGCTCCAGGTCGCGCACCGCCTTGCCGGTGCCCTTGGCGTTGGCCAGCATGCGCGCCGCGCGGGTTACGCGCAGGGCCTGGATCGGGCTGGCCGCCGAGGCGTCCTCCGGCAGGCCGCCGAGCTGGGCGACCAGGTTGGTGTAGGCCTGCAGGTAGGCCAGGGTGATGACCTGGCCGATCTCGGTGTTGGCGTAGCCGCCGACGCCGGCCGCGCCCAGGCCGCTGCCCGAGAACAGGTTGCCGCGCGCGCCGAAGCCGATGTCGGTCTTCTTGGCGCTGCCCTCGGCCAGCGCCACCTGCTCGGAGGAGCGCACGTCGGTGACCGTCAGCACCACGTCGGCGGTCTTCTTCTTGAAGTTGAGGCCGCCGAGCACCTGCCCGGCACGGCCGCCGACCAGGCCGCTGAGCAGGCCGCCGACCGCGTTGCCGCCGGCGTCGCTGTTCTGCGAGATCAGGTCAGGCACCAGCACGTAGTCGGCCGCCTTGACCTGGCCCTTGCCGACGTTGGAGCCGCGGCGCAGGTTGCCGTCCGCCGCCAGCGCGCGCTCGTTCTGCGCGGCGGCCATGCCGGCGCCGCGGTCGACCAGGGTGAAGCAGCGCGAGCGCGACACGAACACCTTGATCAGGCGCGAGGGCTCCGGGAGCTGGTGGCCGCTCCACCAGTTCACCCCATGCTCCGGTTCCAGTACCGAGATCGTGCCCAGCGGCTTCTTGCATACCGGGATCTCCGCCGCCTGCTGCTGGCGCAGTTCCTGCGCGCTGTGCCGTTGCGCCATGGCCGGAGCGGACACAAGCGCCACCGTCAACGCAGCGCCGAGCGCCGCGCGTACTGCCTTCCTATTGCCCATGTTTTTCCCCGTTGGAGATTTGCACAAAGCGCGGGCAATCCCGCCCGCCACGCGCGACCTCGGCAGGCAACGCGCCGGCCGAGGATAAACGATGGAAAAACCCGAGCGGGCGCCACCCGTCGGGAGGCGCGGTCGCGCGCAACGAAAACAGCCGGCGCGGGGCCGGCTGTTTCCAGGGCGTTGCGTGGGCGATCCGTCAGGATTCCCACCACATCCAGAACGCGTCCCACAGGCGCTTGAAGAAACCGGCCTCCTCGACCGCGCCGGTGGCCACCAGCGGCGCCTCGGCGATGACCTGGCCGTCCAGCGACACCTTCACCGTGCCGATCTGCTGCCCGGCGGCAATCGGCGCCACCAGCGAGCGCGGCACTTCCATCGCCGGCTTGAGGTCGCCGTAGCGGCCACGGGCCACGCTCACCAGCAGCGGCTCGGCCACGCCCAGCTGCACCTGGTCGGCCTTGCCCTTCCACACCTTCAGCGAAGCCACCGGCTTGCCGGGCTCGTACAGGCGGTGGGTCTCGTGGAAGCGGAAGCCCCAGTTGAGCAGGGCCAGGCTGTCGTCGGCGCGCTGGCGCTCGGAGGCGCCGCCCATCAGCACCGCGATCAGGCGCTGGTCGCCGCGCTGGGCCGAGCTCATCAGGCAGTAGCCGGCCCTGGAGTGGTGCCCGGTCTTGATGCCGTCGACCGAGGAATCGCGCCACAGCAGCAGGTTGCGGTTCGGCTGGGTGATGCCGTTGACCGTGAATTCCTTGATCTTGTTGTACGCGTACTGCTCCGGGTAGTCGCGCACGAAGGCGCGGCCCAGCAGCGCCAGGTCGCGCGCGGTGCTGTAGTGCCCTTCCGCCGACAGGCCGTGGGCGTTGACGAAGTGGCTGTTCTTCATGCCGATCTTCGCCGCGTAGCTGTTCATCAGGTCGGCGAACGCCTCCTGGGTGCCGGCCACGTGCTCGGCCAGGGCGATCGCGGCGTCGTTGCCCGACTGCACCGCCATGCCCTTCTCCATATCCTCCAGCGGCGCGGTCTGGTTGACCGGGAAGCCGCTGAAGCTGCCGTCGGTGCGCGCGCCGCCCTCGCGCCATGCGCGCTCGCTCATCAGCACCTGGTCGTCGGGCCGGACCCGGCCGGCGGCCATTTCCGCGGCGATCACGTAGGCGGTCATCACCTTGGTGATGCTGGCCGGTTCCACCCGCTCGTCGACGTTCTCCCCGGCCAGGATCTGGCCGGTGGCGTAGTCCATCACCAGCCAGGCGGTGGCCTGGGAGGGACGCGGCGCCGGCGGGATCGCGACCGGGGCCGGCGCGGCGGCGGCCGGCGCCGCCGGGGCGGGTGCCGGCGCCTGGGCGCTGGCCAGGCCGAAGGCGAAGGTGGCCACCGCGGCGAGGGCGGCGAGCATGCCTGGGGAACGGAACTTCATGGAAACGGGAACTCCTGCGGCAACCGGCTCGCGGCCGGGCGGAAGGGAAGGACGAAAGGACGGATTGTAGCCCCGGCTCAGTCGCGCACCGGCTGCGGGGTACCGAATCCCAGACCGGCGATGCGCAGTGCAAGTTCCGCCGGGTCGCCGGCGGCCGGCACCCGCAGGCGCCACAGGGTGCGCCCGCCGCTGACCACGTCCTCCAGGCGCGCGTCGCTGATGCCCGCGGCCAGCAACCGTTCCAGGGCGCGGCGGGCATTGTCGGCGCTGGAGAAGCTGGCCACCTGCAGCAGGGTCGACGCAGCGGCGGCCGGCGCGGCGGGGGTGGCGGCTGCCGGCGCGGCGGCAGCGGGCGGCGGATCCGGTGGCAGCGCCTGCACCAGCTGGTCCAGGGCGGTGGCCGGGGTGGCCGGCGCGGTCTGCACCGGCGCGGGCGTGGCCGGGCGCGCAGCGGGGGTGGCGGCGCGGCCGGCGTAACGGGTGCCGTCGTCCTCGCCCGGGACCAGCGCGCGCACCTCGACCCGCCCGGTACCGCGCGGATGGATGCCCAGCTTGACCGCCGCGGCGTAGCTGAGGTCGATCACCCGGCCCTCGTGGAACGGGCCGCGGTCGTTGACCCGCACCACCACCGACTTGCCGTTGTCCAGGTTGGTGACGCGGGCGAAGCTGGGCAGCGGCAGGGTCTTGTGCGCGGCGGTGAAGGCGTACATGTCGTACACCTCCATGTTCGAGGTGCGGCGGCCGTGGAACTTGGCGCCGTAGTAGGAGGCGATGCCCTGCTCGACGTAGCCGTGCGGACGGTCCAGCACCTTGTACTGCTTGCCCAGCACCGTGTACGGCGAGCGGTTGCCGACCGGCGAGCGCGGCTCGTCGGTCACCACCGGCTCGGGGATGCAGTCGACGTTGGGCAGGTGGTCGGGGAGCCGGTCAGGCACCCCGGGCTTGTACAGCCCACCGGCCGTGTAGTGGCCGCGGGTGGACGGGTCCTCCTGCGCCGGCGGGTAGTAGACCCCGGCGCAGTCGCCGGCCGGCGCGGCGCCCGCGGGCGCGCCGCCGGCCCTGCCCGTGGACGGGGCCGCAGGCTTCTTCGGCGCGCTGCCGCAGGCGGCCAGCGCAAGCGCGGCCAGCACCATGGCGGCGCGCAGCCCCAGGGTCCGGGCCCGGCGCCGGGTCATGCCGGCGGGATCTCCCGCCCGGCGATCGCCTCCGACAGCTGGAACACCGCCATCGCGTACATCTTGGAGATGTTGTAGCGGGTGATCGCGTAGTAGTTCTGGAAGCCCAGCCAGTACTGCGGGCCGTTGCTGCCGGCCAGGCTGACCGGGGTGGCGGTGGCGCCGGCCGGCACCGGCGCCTGCGGGGTGTAGCCGCGCGCGGCCAGCTCGGCCAGGCTGTGGGTGGGCGCCCACTCGGACGGCTCGAACGGCTCGCGCCCCGGCTCCAGGGTGGCCGGCACCGCGACCAGGCCGCCGCGCACCCAGCCGCCCTTCTCCACGAAGTAGTTGGCGACCGAGGCGAACACGTCGTCGAGGCTGCCGAACAGGTCGCGGCGGCCGTCGCCGTCGCCGTCCACCGCGTACTCGCGGTAGCTGGAGGGCATGAACTGGCCCATGCCCATGGCGCCGGCGTAGCTGCCCTTGAGCGCGGCGATGTCGAGCTTTTCCTCGCGGCCCAGCGCGAACAGCTGCGCCAGTTCCTCGCGGAAGAACAGCTCGCGCCGCACCTCGCGCTCGAGCTTGGCCGGGTCGCCGCTGCGCGGGTAGCGGAAGGCCAGGGTGTACAGCGCGTCGAGCACCGAATAGCGGCCGGTGTTGGCGCCGTAGCTGGTCTCCACGCCGATGATCGCCACGATCACCTCGGCCGGCACGCCGGTTTCGGCCTCCACCTTCGCCAGCTTCGCCCGGTGCTGTTCGAGGAAGCGGCGGCCACCGTCGATCCGGGCCTGGCTGATGAACATCGGCCGGTACTCGTGCCAGGGCTTGACCCGCTCGGCCGGTCGCGACATCGCCGCGACCACGCTGTCGAGGAAGTTCGCCCGGGCCAGGGTGGCCTCGATCTCGGCGGCGGGAATGCCGTAGCGCTCGCTGGTCTGGGCGACGAAGCGCGCGCGCGCCAGCTCGAACGGCACCGGGGTGAGGTCCACCGGCGCGGCGGCCGGGGCCTCGGGCCGGGCCTCGGCCGGCGTGGACGTGGCGGCCACCGGGACCGCGTCCGGCGGGTTCTGGGACACGACGCCGGCGCGGGGCGTGCAGCCCAGCAGTCCGGCGAGGATCAGGCCGGTCAGCACACGGCCGCGCGTTGCGGGCTTCCTGGTCATCGAAGGCAGATTAGCATGCGCGCGCAAGGCCGCGCAGGCATTGGGATTTCCCGCTTCAGTGCCAGGCATGGACCGGACGGTGGCTGCGCACCGCCATCACCAGCCCCAGCCCGGCCAGCAGCGACACCGCCGAGGTGCCGCCATAGCTCAGCAGCGGCATCGGCACGCCGACCACCGGCAGCAGGCCGGAGACCATGCCGCCGTTGACCAGCACGTAGACGAAGAAGGCCAGGCCCAGCGAGCCGGCCAGCAGCCGCGAGTAGCCGTCGCGCGCCTGCGCCGCGATCCACAGGCAGCGCCCGATCACGAACAGGTACAGGGCCAGCATGGTGGCCACGCCGATCCAGCCGAACTCCTCGCTGAGCACGGCGAAGGCGAAGTCGGTGGTCTGCTCGGGGATGAAGTTCAGGTGCGACTGGCTGCCCTCGCCCCAGCCCTTGCCGGTGAGGCCGCCGGAACCGATCGCGATCTTGGACTGGATGATGTTCCAGCCGGCTCCCAGCGGATCGCGCTCCGGATCGAGGAAGGTCAGGATCCGGTCCTTCTGGTACGGCCGCAGCAGCCAGAACCAGGCCACCGGCGCCACCGCGGCCACGCCGCCGATGCCGACCCCGACCCACCACCACGGCAGGCCGGCCAGCAGCAGGGCGAACACGCCGCTGCTGGCGATCAGCATCGCCGTGCCGAAGTCCGGCTGCAGCAGGATCAGCCCGGTCGGCACCGCGATCAGCACGCCGGTGGCCAGCACCGTCGGTACCCGCGGCGGCAGGGGCCGCGAGTGCAGGTACCAGGCGACCATCATCGGCAGGGCGATCTTCAGCAGCTCCGAGGGCTGCAGGTAGAACACGCCGAGGTTGAGCCAGTGCCGGCCGTGCTTGCCGGTGCCCACCAGCAGCACCGCCAGCAGCGGCAGCAGCGACAGCGCGTACACGATCGGCGACCAGGCACGCAGGCGGATCACCGAGACCCGCGAAAGCGCCCACATCGCCAGCACGCCCAGGGCGAAGCGCGCGCCCTGGGCCTTGACCAGCGCGGCGCCGCCGGAGGGGCCGCCGGCGCTGTACAGCACCGCCAGGCCGAACGCCATCAGCCCGGCCAGGGCCAGGCACAGCGGCCAGTCCAGGGTGCGCACGAAGCGCCCGGCCAGGTCCAGCAACCAGCGCAGGAAATCCCTCATGGGTCGCCTCCCTCCTGGTCGGGCGCGGGTCCGGGGGACGCCGGGGCGGCGGGCGCGTCCCCGCCGGGCCCGGCAGGCGGGGCAGGCGACACCTGCGTGCCGGTGCCGTTGTCGGTGCCGTTGTCGCCGCGCCTGCCATCGCCGCTGCCGCCGCCGGCCGCGGGCGTGGCCTGGCGCAGCAGGTGCGGCTGGCGCCGGATCCAGCTGCCGAAGCTGTTGCCGGCGGGATTGCGGTCGCTGGCCAGGGCCGGGGTGCGCCGCGACGCCACCGGCGCGGCCGGCACCGCGGCGGCATCCCCGCCCGCGCCGGCGGATGGCGTGCCCTCCCCGGGCTGCCCCGCCGCGTCCAGCGGCGCGCACCCGGCGCCGCCCTCGCTGCAGGAGGCAGGCTGCGGGGCGCCGTCCAGCGGTTCCAGCCCGTCCGGCAGCTTGCCCAGCAGCCAGGCGTCGAAGATCTTGCGCGCGATCGGCGCGGCGGTGCTGCCGCCGTAGCCGCCGCCCTCCACCGCCACCGCCACCGCGATCTGCGGGTCCTCGGCCGGGGCGAAGCCGATGAACAGCGCGCGGTGGCGCAGGTGCATGGGCAGGCTGCGCGGGTCGACCGCGCTGGTGCCGCGGCGGCTGACCACCTGCGCGGTGCCGGTCTTGCCGGCGATCCGGTACGGCGCGCCGACGCCGATCGCGCGCGCGGTGCCGCCGGGGCCGTGCACGGTCATCTCCATGCCCTCGCGCACCACCCGGAGGTTGTCCGGGCGCTCGCTGATCCGCTCCGGCTCGCCGCCGGGCAGCGGCGCCCACGGCGCGTCGAAGCGGTCGCGGCGCGCCTCCACCAGGCGCGGACGGCGCAGCCGGCCCTCGTCGGCCAGGGCACCGGTGGCGCGCACCATCTGCAGCGGGGTGACCTTCCAGTCGCCCTGGCCGATGGAGATGTTCACGGTGTCGCCGGGATACCAGCGCTCCTTGCGCTGCTTCATCTTCCACGCCGGGGTGGGCAGGATGCCCGAGCTCTCGCCGACCAGGTCGATGCCCGAGGGCTGGCCGAAGCCGTAGCGCACCAGGAAGCGCTCGATCCGCTCGATGCCCATGTCCAGCGCCAGCTGGTAGTAGTACGTGTTGACCGAATCGGCGATCGACTTGCGCGCGTCGGTCCAGCCATGGCCGCCGCGGTGCGAATCGCCCCAGCCGCGGCTGGTGCCGGGCAGGTAGAACATGCCAGTGGACAGGGTGCGGTCCTCGGGCCGGCGCACGCCGCTGTCCAGGCCGGCCAGGGCCAGGAACGGCTTGAGCGTCGACCCGGGGGCCACGCCGCCGAGCACCGCGCGGTTGAACTGCGGGCGCGAGGGGTTGTCCATCAGCGCGCGGTAGTCGGCGTGGGAGATGCCGTTGACGAACAGGTTGGGGTCGTACGACGGCAGGCTCACCAGCGCCAGGATCTCGCCGGTGCGCGGATCCATCGCCACCGCCGTGCCCTCCAGGTCGCCGAACGCGGCCACGGTGGCGCGCTGCAGCTCGGCGTCGATCGACAGGCGCAGGTCCGCGCCCGGACGCGCCGGCACCCGGCCCACGGTGCGCAGGGCGCGGCCCTGGACGTTGGTCTCGATCTGCTCGTAGCCGACCTTGCCGCGCAGCACGTCCTCGTAGGCGCGCTCGATCCCGGTCTTGCCGATGTGGGTCAGCGCGCTGCCGCCCTCGCCCAGCGTCTCCAGGTCCTTCTCGTCGATCCGGCCGACGTAGCCGATCACGTGCGCGAACAGCTCGCCGTAGGGGTAGTGCCGGGTCAGGTACGGCTCCATCTCCACGCCCGGGAAGCGCCAGCGGTTGACCGCGAACGCGGCCATCTCCTCGTCGGTGAGGCGCAGCTTCAGGGTGATCGGCCGGAAGCCGCGCCCGGCCTTGCGCTCGCGGCGGAAGCGCTCGATGTCGTCCTCGTCCAGCCGGATCAGCCGGCCGAGCTCGGCCAGCAGCTTCTCGGTGTCGCCGGCCTTGTCCGGGACCACGTCCAGGCGGAAGGCGGGCACGTTCTCGGCCAGCAGCCGGCCCTGGCGGTCGTAGATCATGCCGCGCGCGGGCACCACCGGCCGCGGGCGGATGCGGTTGGCCTCCGAGCGGGTGGCGTAGTCGTCGTGCTGCAGCACCTGCAGGCGGAAATACCAGGCCGCCAGCCCGCCCAGGGCCAGCGCCACGGCGAGGAAGCCGAGCGCGGCGCGGCGCCGGAACTGCTCGGCCTCGGCGTGCGGGTTCTTGCTCGCGCGGCGGCTGCCCATGCGATGGCCTCAGTCCCGGCGGCCCAGGCGCAGGGCGTCCAGCAGCAGGAACAGCGGCGGCCACAGCGCCAGGCCCAGCAGCGGCGCCCACCAGTATTCCCACGGCAGCAGCGGCTGCCCCAGGGCCAGGTTCACCGCCGCGTCGACGATGCGGTCGTTGAGCAGCAGCGCGCCGATCGCCAGCGCCTGCTGCGACAGCGGGAAGAAACGCAGCCGGGCGCGGAAGCGCTGCAGGATGAAGGCCATGATCACCAGCCGCAGGGCCTGCTCGCCGAGCAGGCTGCCGTAGGCCAGGTCGGCGACCAGGCCGCAGGCGAAGGCCAGGCCCAGGCCGGCGCGCGAGGGCGTCTCGATCACCCAGTAGGCCAGCACCAGGGCCAGCCAGTACGGCCGCAGCGGCTGCAGCTGCGCGTGCAGCGGCAGCAGGCCCAGCAGCAGCGCCAGCAGCAGGCTCAGCGGCAGCAGCCAGCCACCGAGGCGGTCGCGGGCGCTCATCGGGTCGCCTCCTGCGGAGGCTGTGATTCGTTATTGGGGATTGGTGATTCGGAAGAGCCGGCGGCCGGCTCCCCTTGCGCGGCCGGATCCTCGGCCTCGCCGGGCTCGCCGGGGACGGGAGGGAGCGGCAGGTCGGGGGCGGCGCCAGGGCGCAGGAGCAGGACGTCGCGGCCGCGGTCCAGCTGCGCGGCCGGCCTCAGCTCGCCGACCAGGAAGGCCTGGCTGTCGTCCGGGTGCAGGGCGGTGATGGTGGCCACCGGAAAACCCGGCGGGAAGCGCCCGCCCAGGCCGGAGGTGACCAGCTGGTCACCAACCTGCACGTCCTGGTTGAGCGGGATGTCGCGCAGCTCCAGGCGGTCGCCGCGGCCGTACACGATCAGGCGCACGCCGTTGCGCGCCACCATCACCGGCACCGCGTGGTCCGGGTCGGTCAGCAGCAGCACGGTGGACTGGGTCGGGGTGGTCTCGATCACCTGGCCGAGCAGGCCGCCGGCGTCGATCACCGCCTGCCCGCGCTGCACGCCCTGGCGGCTGCCGGCACGCAGCACCAGGCGCTGGCGCGAGGGCTCCAGGTCGATGTCCAGGATCGGCACCAGCTGCACGTCCAGGCCGCGGCGCTCGACCACGCCCAGCAGTTCGCGCAGCTGGGCGTTGTCGACCGCGGCGTTGCGCAGCCGGGTCAGGCGCGCATTGGCCACCAGCAGCTCGTTGCGCAGGCGCCGGTTCTCCTCGACCAGGCTGGCGTGCGAGGCCAGGCCGTCGCGCAGCGCGCCGCGGACCGTCCCCGGCAGGCCGGCGATGCTGCGCAGCGGCTGCACCAGCACCGTGGCCTGGGTGCGCACCCACGACAGCCAGCCGCCGCGGTGGTCCAGCACCAGCAGGGTCACGGCCAGGGCGAGGTAGGCCAGCAGCCGCAGGGGACCGGATTCACCGGGGCGCGCAGCGTGTGGGGAACCGACGTAGGACGACACGGACGGTGATCAGTCGGGGCAGCGCGGCGGAGATGGGAGTATGGCGGCAGCGTCCGCCGCTGGCGAACGCCGCCCCGGCGCGGGGCGGCGCGGAGGGCGCGGGTCAGTCCGGCGCGAAGAACTCGTTGCCGTGCATGTCGACCAGCTCCAGCGCGCGGCCGCCACCGCGGGCCACGCAGGTCAGCGGGTCGTCGGCGACCTGCACGTGCAGGCCGGTCTCCTCGGAGATCAGCTTGTCCAGGTCGGCCAGCAGGGCGCCGCCGCCGGTCAGCACGATGCCGCGCTCGGCCACGTCCGCGCCCAGTTCCGGCGGGGTCTGCTCCAGCGCCAGCTTGACCGCCGAGACGATGCCCGACAGCGGCTCGTGCAGCGCCTCCAGCACCTCGTTGGAGTTGATCTTGATCATCTTCGGCACGCCCTCGGCGAGGTTGCGGCCGGTGATCTCCATCTCCTTGGCCTCGGCCTGCGGATAGGCGCAACCCAGCTCCATCTTGATCCGCTCGGCGGTCACCTCGCCGATCAGCATGCCGTGGTTGCGGCGCACGTAGTTGGTGATCGCCTCGTCGAAGCGGTCGCCGCCGATGCGCACCGAAGCCGAATACACGATGCCGTTGAGCGAGATCACGGCGACCTCGGTGGTACCGCCGCCGATGTCGATGACCATCGAGCCGCGCGCCTCGGACACCGGCATGCCGGCGCCGATCGCCGCGGCCATCGGCTCCTCGATCAGGTAGACGTCGCGGGCGCCGGCCTCCTCGGCCGATTCCTTGATCGCGCGGCGCTCGACCTGGGTGGAGCCGGCCGGCACGCACACCAGCACGCGCGGGCTCGGACGCAGGACCCGGGCCTTGTGCACCTTCTTGATGAAGTGCTTGAGCATGGCCTCGGTGTAGGTGAAGTCGGCGATCACGCCATCCTTCATCGGCCGGATGGTGGTGATGTTGCCCGGGGTGCGGCCCAGCATCTGCTTGGCCTCCGCGCCCACCGCCGCGACCGAGCGGGTGCCGCCGATCGCGCGGTCCTGGCGCACGGCCACCACCGAAGGCTCGTTCAGCACGATGCCCTGCCCGCGGACGTAGATCAGGGTATTGGCCGTGCCCAGGTCGATGGACAGGTCGTTGGAGAACATGCCGCGGAGCTTCTTGAACATCGAGGGGCGGTCCTGGGGTTTCCGGTCTGGAGGAGGCGGGCGTGACGGAACCGGCTGGACGCCGGCGCTTGCGGCGGTCGGCGCGCGAGGCGCGCCGATGGCGAAAAATTGGACAGCGAAAACAGGCCGGCTAGCCTAGCAACGGGGCCGGTCGCGGGCAAGGAATTCCGCGGTAATCCGCGGGTTTGGACGCATCCGGGGCGTCGCCGGCGGCGCCCGCCCCGAGGCCCGGGCTGGCCGCGCGGGGGCGCAGCCGGTAACCTTTGCGCCGCGGCGCAAGGCCGCAGCCCCTGTCACGCGCGCCGCGCGCGCCCGAGTACCAAGCCGATGTCCACCCTGATCTGTGGTTCCCTCGCCTACGACACCATCATGGTGTTCCCGGACCAGTTCAAGAACCACATCCTGCCGGACAAGGTGCACATCCTGAACGTCTCCTTCCTGGTCCCGCGCATGCGCCGGGAGTTCGGTGGCTGCGCCGGCAACATCGCCTACAACCTCCACCTGCTCGGCGGCAAGCCGGTGCCGATGGGCACCGTTGGCGGCGATTTCGGCCCTTATCGCGAGCATTTCGAGTCCCTTGGCATCGACCTGTCGCAGGTCAAGGTGATCGAGGAGCTGTTCACCCCGCAGGCCTTCATCACCACCGACCACGACAACAACCAGATCACCGCCTTCCACCCGGGCGCGATGATGCGTTCGCACGAGAACCACGTGAAGGACGTGCCGGGGATCACCCTGGGCCTGGTCGGCCCGGACGGCCGCGAGGGCATGTTGCAGAACGCCGCCGAGTTCCACGAGATGGGCGTGCCGTTCATCTTCGACCCGGGCCAGGCCATGCCGCTGTTCAACGGCCAGGAGCTGCGCCAGTTCATCGAGCTGGCCGACTACGTGGTGGTCAACGACTACGAGTCCAACCTGCTGCAGGAGCGCACCGGCTGGACCGACCGCGAGATCGTCTCGCGGGTGAAGGCCTACATCACCACCCAGGGCCCGCGTGGCGCCCTGGTGCATACCCCGGAGAAGACCTACGAGGTGCCGCCGGCGCACGAGCGCCGGGTGGTCGATCCGACCGGCTGCGGCGACGCCTTCCGCGCCGGCCTGATCTTCGGCATCGAGAAGGGCTACGACTGGCTGACCATCGGCCGCATGGGCAACCTGATGGGGGCGCTCAAGGTCGAGCACCCCGGCACCCAGAACCAGCGCTTCGACTTCGCCGAGTTCAACGAGCACTTCCGCCAGCAGTTCGGCTACAGCCTCGAGTAAGGCGGCCCGCGCCGCCGGGCAGGCGCCCGGCACCGCCGTCGCCGCGGGCCAGGCCAGCCCGCGCCTTCGCTTTCAGCCTTCCGCCGGCGGGCTTGCCGCCGCGGGCGCCGCCCTGGCCGCCTGCTCCAGCCAGACCGGCAGATCGCGCCGGCGCACGCCCTGGCGGCGGGCCAGGGCCAGCTGCTCCAGCATCCACTGCCGCCGCGCCGGGTCCTCGCCGGCCAGCGACAGCGCCAGGTCGCGGTCCATCCAGCGCCGCACCAGCACGAACAGGACCACGTGCAGGGCGATGGCCAGCACGCTGACCACCGCCACGACCACGTAGTCCAGGTTCGGCATGGCGGCGTCAGTCCCAGCCCGGCATCTGGCTGCCGTCCAGGCCCCCGGTCTCGAACACCGCGGTGCGGCTGCCGCCGGCCTTCACCGGGAAGCTGATCTCCAGCCGCCGCGCCTGGCGCATGCGCTTCCACAGCCCGCGGTAGTCCTCGATGAACATGGCGATGGCCTCGTCGGTTTTCGGGCGCCAAGCCGACATCGGCCGCGCCGCGGCATCGTCGAACTTCACCTGGACCTTGCAGCCGCCGTAGCAGTCGAAGTCGCCGCCCTCCAGCACCAGGTAGGCGCTGCGCTTCCACTCGGGGTGGTCGCGGATCACCAGCTGCACCGCGGCCGGGCGGCTGCCGCCGGTGTCCACCGGCTCCTGGCTGAGGATCGCCGCGGTGCGCTGTTCGCCCTTGCCGGCCGGCACCCGGGCGTAGTTCCACAGGCTCGCCAGGCGGCGCTGCTCGCGCGCCTCCTCGGCGCGCGCCTTGACCTCCTCCAGCCCGGGGCCGATGGCCGCGGCGGCCTCGCTGTCCGGGTACTGGTCCAGCAGGGCCACGCCGTGGACCCGCGCCAGTTCCCAGTTGCGGTCGGCCACCGCCGCCTCGTACTGGCGCTGCAGTTCCGCCGCGGCACGGGCCCGGGCCTCGGCCTCGGCGGCCAGCTGCGCCTGGCGCTGGGCCTCGCGGTCGGTGCAGGCGCTGGCGCCGGCCAGGGTGGCGGCCAGCAGCAGGGCCAGGGACAGTCGCGGACGGATCGGCTGCATGTCTTGCTTCCTCGGGCGGGCGCGCCGGGTGGGCCGGCGCGCCCGGGGTCTTACTGCTTCGCGCCTTCGGCACGGGCCAGGATCGCCTCCACCGAGGCGGTGGTGATCGGGTGGTAGCCGGGCCTGGCGCGCTCGAACACCTCGCGGGCGAAGGCCAGGCCGTCCGGCGTCTTCACCAGCTCCAGGTACACCGGCAGGATCAGCTTGCGCCGGCCGACCCGCTGGATGAACTCGCCGGCCGCCGGGCGCGCCTCGAGGTAGCCGCTGCGCAGGGCCAGCGGATACCAGCGCATGGCGATCTCGCCGTTCGGGGTGCCGGTGAAGCGGTAGGCCTTGTCCAGCTGCGCCAGCCGCGCGGGCTCGAGGCGCTCGCCCATGCCTTCCAGGAAGCGCACCCAGGCCTGGGTGCCCCAGTCGGCGGTCACCTGCGGGCTGGGCAGCTCGCCGCTGCCGAGCCAGGCGATGCGCGCGCTGTCCACGCTGGCGAAGGTGCGCGCCTGCGCCGGGGTGGCGAACGCGGGGATGCCGGGCTGGTTGAGCCAGGCGTCCAGCTCTTCCTCGGTCACCGCCATCGGGTTGTCCTTCAGCAGCTTCTCGCG
Organism: Pseudoxanthomonas sp. SGNA-20; assembly: GCF_003931635.1. NCBI lineage: Bacteria > Pseudomonadati > Pseudomonadota > Gammaproteobacteria > Lysobacterales > Lysobacteraceae > Pseudoxanthomonas > Pseudoxanthomonas sp. SGNA-20. Next base: position 816,115 of record NZ_RRYK01000001.1, read on the forward strand.
CAGGTAGGCGACGAACTGCTCGCTGTCGGCGCTCTGGAAGGCGTGGTCGTCGAACCAGCCGCGCAGGAAGGGGTCGAACTTCGCGCGGCCCACCCGCTGCTCCAGGAACTGCAGGAACCAGGCGCCCTTGGTGTAGGCCACCTCGCTCAGCGCCTCGTCCGGGTCGCGTGCGGCCAGCGGCGGCAGCACCAGCAGCTGGTCCTGGGCGGCCATGTGCTCCATGTCGGCCTTGACCCCGGCCTGGTCGATCTGGCGCTCCATCTCGGCCAGCTCCTCGCCGTACAGCGCCTCGACGATGCGGCCCTGGACGTAGGTGGTGAAGCCCTCGTTGAGCCAGATGTCCTTCCAGCTGGCGTTGGTGACCAGGTTGCCGGACCAGCTGTGCGCCAGCTCGTGGGCGATCAGCGAGACCAGCGACTTGTCGCCGACGATCACGGTCGGGGTGATGAAGCTCAGGCGCGGGTTCTCCATGCCGCCGAACGGGAACGACGGCGGCAGCACCAGCATGTCGTAGCGCTCCCACCGGTAGGCGCCGTACAGGCCCTCGGTGGCGACGATCATCTGCTCGGTGTCCTCGAACTCCTTCACCGCGCGGTCGACCATGGACGGCTCGGCCCACACGCCGCTGCGCGCGGAGATCGGCTTGAACACCAGGTCGCCGGCGGCGATCGCCAGCAGGTAGGACGGGATCGGCTGCGGCATGGTGAAGCTGTAGTCGCCGTCGCGCACCGCCGCCGGGTCGTTGTCGGCGCTCATCAGCACCATCACGTCCGGGCGAGTGGTGACGTGCGCGCTATAGGTGAAGCGCACGCCCGGGGTGTCCTGCAGCGGCACCCAGCTGCGGGCATGGATCGCCTGCGACTGGCTGAACATGAAGGGCAGCTTGCCGCCCTCGGTCATCGACGGCTCCAGCCACTGCAGGCCGGAAGCCTGCGGCGAGGTGGCGTAGGTGACGCGGATCCTGGCGTTGCGCTGCGGCGCCTGGATGGTCAGCTTGCTGCCGAACACCGGGTCGGCCTCGGCCAGCTCGAACTGCAGCGGGGTCCAGGCGCCGTCGACCTCGCCCTCGACCTTGTCGATGGCCAGGTCGCGGGTGTCCAGCACCAGCTGGGTGGCCTTCGGATCGGCCCACTGCAGGGCGTAGGTGGCGGTGCCCGACAGCTGGCGGGCGTCGAAGTCCAGCTTCAGGTCCAGCGCCAGGTCGGCGATGCGCACCTTGTCCGGCTCGGACCAGGAGCTTTCGTCGTGGCGGCGGGCCGAGGCCTGGGCGGCCTGGGCCGGGCGGGCCTGGGGATTGGCGGGATCGGCCGGACCGGCCTGTTCGCCGGAGCAGCCGCTGGCGGCGGCGGTCATGGCAAGGGTGAGCAGCAGGGCTGGAAAGCGCATGTTCGAGGGTCAAGCGGAAAACAGCGAGTGTACCGCGCGCCCCGCGCCCTGCCCCCTTTCCCAGGCCGGTGGCCCCTGACCCCGGCTGGCGGCCGGCCACCGGCGCAGGCCACGCCACGCCGGGCGCGCCCGCGCCCCGGCCACCCGCCGACGCGCAGGCCGGGCAAGCCGGAAGGACAATCCGGGCCGCCTGGCGGCCCGCGCGCTCAGACCTTGTAGCCGGTATGCACCGCGACGATGCCGGCGCTGAGGTTCACGTAGCCGCAGCGCGACAGCCCGGCCTCTTCCATCATCGCCTTCAGCTGCTCCTGCGGCGGATGCTTGCGGATGCTCTCGGCCAGGTACTGGTAGCTGGCGGCATCGCCGGCGAACAGCTGGCCCAGCCTCGGCAGCACCTTGAACGAGTGGAAGTCGTAGATCGGCCGGAACCACTCGGCCTTCACCTCGGAGAACTCCAGCACCCGCGCCTGGCCACCCACGCGCAGCACGCGCGCGATCTCGCGCAGGGCCGCGTCCTTGTCGGTGACGTTGCGCAGGCCGAAGGCCATGGTCACCAGGTCGAAGCTGCCATCCGGGAACGGCAGCTTCTCGGCGTTGCACTGCACGTACTCCAGGCCCGAGACCAGGCCGCGGTCGGTGAGGCGGTCGCGGCCGACCGAGAGCATGCCGGCGTTGATGTCGCCCAGCACGATCTGCCCGGTGGCGCCCACGCGCGGCTTGAGCAGCGCGGCGATGTCGCCGGTGCCGCCGGCCAGGTCCAGCACCCGGTCGCCCGGCTTCACCTGGCAGGTGGCGGTGAAGTAGCGCTTCCACGCGCGGTGGATGCCCAGGCTCATCAGGTCGTTCATCAGGTCGTACTTGCGCGCGACCGAGGTGAAGACCTGGCCCACCAGCTTCTGCTTCTCCGTGGCCGGGACGTCCCGGAAGCCGAAGTGGGTGGTGCCGCGTTCGTAGGGGGATTCGCTCATGCGGCAATTATGGCACCACGGGCGTGGAGGCCGCCCGCCGGGCGCGCGGTTCCGGCCAGTTCATAAGCCAAGCTTACAATATGGCTCCCATGGAAACCCACTCCCCCTCACGCGGCGACGACAGCTTCGGCTTCCTGCTGGTCACCGCCGCCCGCCTGCTGCGCCAGCGCTTCGAGGCCGCCCTGGCCGCGGCCGACCTGGACATGACCCCCGGCGAGGCCCGCACCCTGGTGGTGGCCGACAAGCTCGGCCCGGTGCGCCAGACCGAGCTGGCTGCGGCGCTGTCGATCGAGCCGATGTCGCTGGTCGCCCACCTGGACCGGCTGGAGGCGCGCGGCATGGTCGAGCGCCGGCCCGATCCGGACGACCGCCGCAGCAAGCGCGTGCACCTGGCGCCGAAGGCGCGCCCGGCCCTGCGCCGGATCCTGCGCGTGCTCGGCCAGGCGCGCGAGCAGGCCATGCAGGACTTCGGCCCGGACGAGACCGCGCAGCTCCACGACTACCTGCGGCGGCTGTGCCGCAGCCTTGGCGCCGCGCCCGGGGACGGCAACGGCTGAACCCCGATGGACCCGCGCTACATCCCGCGGCAGTGGCTCCCGCACGAACGCCCGACCTTCCCCGGCTCGCCGTCCACGCCCCACCATCCCACCCTGCGCCGGCTGCAGTTCGCCGGCGTGGGCGTGCTGGTGGCGCTGGCCGGCGGCCTCGGCAACGCCCTGGTCAGCGCCAACCTGCCCTACCTGCAGGGCAACTTCGGCGCCTATGCCTGGGAAATGCAGTGGCTGCCGGCGGCGTTCTTCATGACCAGCATGTCGGCCAACCTGGTGCTGGTGAAGTTCCGCCAGCAGTACGGCCTGCGCCTGTTCACCGAGATCTGCCTGGCGCTGTACGCGGCCATCGCCCTGGCCCACCTGTTCGCCAACGACCTCGGCTCGGCGGTGGCGGTGCGTGCCGCGCATGGCCTGTGCGCCACCGCGCTCAACTCGCTGGGCGTGTACTACATGATCCAGGCCTTCCCGCCCGAGCACCGCCGCAAGGCCCTGGCCATCGCCCTGGGCCTGACCCAGCTGCCGATCCCGCTGGCGCGGATGTTCTCCACCGAGCTGCTGCAGCTGGGCGAATGGCGCGGCCTGCACGTGTTCGAACTGGGCCTGGCGATGGTGGCGCTGGCCGGGGTGCTGGCGGTGAAGCTGCCGCCCGGCGACCGCTACAAGGTGTTCGAGCGGCTGGACCTGGCCACCCTGCTGAGCTTCATCCCCGGCGCCGCGGGCCTGGCCGTGGTCCTGGCCTTCGGCCCGGTGTTGTGGTGGGCCGACACCCCCTGGCTGGGCCTGGTGCTGGCCGCCTCGCTGGCCCTGCTGGCGGTGCCCGCGGTGATCGAGCACAACCGCCGCAATCCCATGCTCAACCTGCGCTGGCTGGCCAGCGGCGACCTGCTGCGGCTGACCCTGTCGATCCTGCTGATCCGCGTCTGCCTGTCCGAGCACAGCTTCGGCGCGGTGCCCATGTTCCAGCAGCTGGGCCTGGACAACGCCCAGCTGCAGGTGATGTCGGCAATGGTGGTGGCCGGCTGCCTGTGCGGGATCGCGGCCAGTGCCCTGACCCTGGCGCCGCCGAACTTCCCGCAGCAGCTGATCGCGGCGGTGCTGCTGATCGCCACCGGCGCGTTCATGGACGCGCACGCCACCAGCCAGACCCGGCCGGCACAGATGTACCTCAGCCAGTTCCTGATCGGCTGCGGCAGCACCGTCTTCATCGCCCCGGCCATGCTCAGCGGCATCGGCAAGGTGCTGGCCCAGCCGCGCAACTTCATCAGTTTCATCGTCCTGTTCGGCATGGCCCAGGGCCTGGGCAGCCTGCTCGGCAGCGCGGTGCTCGGCAGCTTCCTCACCGTGCGCACCCGGCTGCACGCCGCGCGCCTGGGCGAGGGCCTGGAGCCGCCCGACCCGCAGGTGGCCGCGCGCCTGCACGGCTACGCCGCGCTGCACCTGCACGACGTGCCCGATGCGGCGCAGCGCCAGCTGCAGGCGCTGCGCATGCTCGGCCAGGCCACCGGGCGCGAAGCCACGGTGCTGGCCTACAACGACCTGTACCTGCGCCGGCGCAAGGCCGCGCCGCAACCCACCGCACCCGGCGCGTTGCCCGCGCCCGCTTCCCCCGCACGCCCATGAACGCCCCCGCCACCGCCTCCCCCACCGCCTCCCCCACCGCCTCCACGCCGCAGCCCGCCGCGCCCCGGCGCCGGCTCTTGGCCACACTGGGCATCGCCGCGCTCGCGCTGGCGGGGATCGGACTGGTGCTCTACGCCTGGCAGGTCCCGCCGTTCCACGGCGCCATCGAACGCACCGAGGACGCCCAGGTGCAGGGCCAGGTCACCCTGGTCGCACCGCAGGTGGAAGGCTACGTGGTCGAGGTGGCGGTGCAGGACTTCCAGCAGGTCCGCCGCGGCCAGCTGCTGGCGCGGATCGACGACCGCATCTACGCCCAGCAGCTGCAGCAGGCCCGGGCCCAGCTGCTGGCCGCCCGCGCCGAGCTGGCCGCCTGGGACCAGCAGCGCCGCGGCGCGGCTGCCGCCAGTGCCCAGGTCGCCGCCCGCATCCAGGCGCAGCAGGCCCAGCGCGAGCATGCCGATGCGGTGCTGCGCCGGGCCAACGAACTGGCCGCGCAACGCCTGGTTTCCGAACAGGACCGCGAGGCCGCGCTGGCCAGCGACCGCCAGGCCCGTGCCGACCTCGTCCAGGCCCGTGCCGACCTCGTCCAGGCCCGCGCCGCGCTGCAGGCCGCGCGCGAGAACGAGCGCGGCATCGAGACCGGGCGCCGGGGCCTGGAAGCGCGGGTGGCCGCCGCCGAGGCGGCGGTGGAACTGGCCCGGATCAACCTCGACAACACCCGCATCCTCGCACCGCGCGACGGCCGCCTGGGCCAGGTAGGCGTGCGCGAGGGCGCATACGTGGCCACTGCGACGACGCTGATGGCACTGGTGCCGGACGAGCTGTGGGTGGTGGCCAATTTCAAGGAGACGCAGATGGCGCGGGTGCAGTCCGGGCAGCCGGTGCGCTTCACCGTCGACGCGCTTGGCGGCCTGGCCCTGTCCGGCCACGTGGAGCGCATCGCCCCGGCCACCGGCGCGCAGTTCTCGGTGCTGCCGCCGGACAACGCCACCGCCAACTTCGTGAAGATCCCGCAGCGCATCCCGGTGCGGATCGGCATCGACCCGGGCCAGGAACCGCTGCTGTCGCGCCTGGCGCCGGGCATGTCGGTGGTGGTGGCGGTGGATACCGGCGCCTGACAACCACGCCCGTCCGGCGTACGCTGGCGCCCCCCTCCGCAACCTGACCGCGACCGTGAGCATCGATTACCGCAGCCTGCTGGCCATTGCCGTCGAGGAAGCCCGCCAGGGCCTGGCCGAGGGCGGCATCCCGATCGGCGCGGCCCTGTTCCGCCGCGACGGCACCCTGCTCGGCCGTGGCCACAACCGCCGGGTGCAGGAAAACGATCCTTCCGTGCACGGCGAGACCGATGCCTTCCGCAAGGCCGGGCGCCAGCGCTCCTACCGCGACACCATCATGGTGACCACGCTCTCGCCGTGCTGGTACTGCAGTGGCCTGGTCAGGCAGTTCGGCATCGGCACGGTGGTGATGGGCGAGGCGGTCAACTTCCAGGGCGGGCACGAGTGGCTGCGCGAACAGGGCGTTGAGGTCATCGACCTCAACGACGCCGAGTGCATCCGCATGCTCGGCGACTGGATCGCCGCCAACCCGCACGTGTGGAACGAGGACATCGGCGAAGACGACGCCTGCGGCCACGGACACTGAATGACTGATCCGCGGCGCGCGGGAGGTTCTCGCCGCCTGCACGCGCGCCGGCCGAGACTCGGGCCATGCCCGAGTCCCCCGACGACCTGGTCGTCCTGCGCCCGGAAGGGCTTTACTGCCCGCCCGGCGATTTCCACATCGATCCGTGGCGGCCGGTGCCGCGCGCGGTCATCACCCATGGCCATGGCGACCACGCCCGCGGCGGCATGGGCGAGTACCACTGCAGTCGCGACAGCATTCCGATCCTGCGCTGGCGCCTGGGCGGGCAGGTGGTGCACGCGCACGATTACGGCGAGGCCTTCACCCTCGGCCGGGCACGCGTGTCGCTGCATCCGGCCGGGCATGTACTGGGCTCGGCGCAGGTAAGGATCGAGGCCGATGGCCAGGTCTGGGTCGCCTCGGGCGACTACAAGCGCCAGCCCGATCCCACGTGTGCTCCGTTCGAACCGGTCCAGTGCGACACCTTCATCACCGAGGCGACCTTCGGGCTGCCTGTGTACCGCTGGCCGGACACGCGCCAGGTCGCGGCCGACATCGTGCAATGGCGGCGGCAATGCGCCGAGCGCGGCGAGGCCGCGATCCTGTACTGCTACGCGCTGGGCAAGGCGCAGCGCGTGCTGGCCGAACTGCGCGACCTCGACGACGTGCCAGCGCTGCTGCACGGTGCGATCGACGCCGGCGTGCAGGTCTACCGCCAGGCCGGCATCGCGATGCTCGATACCGAACGCGTCTCGGACCTGCCACGCAACGCCGACTGCGCCGGGCGCCTGGTGATCGCCCCGCCCTCGGCCGCAGGCAGCGCCTGGCTGCGGCGCTTCCGTCGCGCCCAGCACGGCTTTGCCTCCGGCTGGATGCGGATCCGCGGCAACCGCCGCCGGCGCAACGTGGACCGCGGCTTCGTCATCTCCGACCACGCCGACTGGCCCGACCTGCTGCGCACCATCGCCGACACCGGCGCGCGCCGGATCATCGCCACCCACGGCAACACCGACGCCCTGGTGCGCCACCTGTGCGAACAGGGCGTGGCCGCCGAGTCCTTCCACACCGGCTACGGCGATGAAACCCTGCAGGACGCCGCAGCGGCCGGCGAGCCGCAGGAGCCGGGCACATGAGGCGCTTCGCCGCGCTCTACCGGGAACTGGACCGCAGCACCGCCACCGGCGACAAGCGCGCGGCCCTGGTCGCCTATTTCCGCGATGCGCCGCCGGCCGACGCCGCCTGGGCCCTGCACCTGCTGTCCGGCGGCAAGATCTCCGGCGCCGGCCGCAAGATCGCCGCCAGCGGCGAACTGCGCGCCTGGGTGGGCGAAGTCGCCGGCCTTCCCGGCTGGCTGGTGGACGACAGCTACTCGCAGGTGGGCGACCTGGCCGAGACCGTGACCCTGCTGCTGGACGACCCGCCCGATGCCGGCGCCGACGTGCCGCTGTCGGAATGGATCGAACGGCGCCTGCTGCCGCTGGCCAATGCCGTGCCGGAAGTACGTCGCGCCGCGATCATCGAGGCCTGGCGCAGCCTGTGCTTCGACGAGCGCCTGGCCTTCAACAAGCTGCTGACCGGCTCGCTGCGGGTGGGTGTGTCGCAGCGACTGGTGCAGCAGGCGCTGGCCGAGCTGTCCGGGGTGGATATCGCCCGCATTGCCCAGCGCATGCTTGGCGCCTGGACGCCCGATGCGGCCTGGATGCAGCACCTGCTGGACCCGGAAGAGCAACCAGGCGACCGCCAGCAACCCTATCCGTTCTTCCTTGCCTCGCCGCTGGAAGCCGAACCCGGGAACCTGGGCCCGATCGACGACTGGCTGCTGGAATGGAAGTGGGACGGCATCCGCGTGCAGCTGCTGCGCCGCGCCGGCGAGGTGGCGCTGTGGTCGCGCGGCGAGGAGCGCCTGGATGGCCGCTTCCCCGAGATCGAACAGGCCGCCGCGGCGCTGCCGGACGGGACGGTGATCGACGGCGAACTGCTGGCCTGGCGCGATGGCGAGGATGCGCCGCTGCCGTTCACCGCGCTGCAGACCCGAATCCAGCGGCGCAAGCCGGGCGCGAAGACCCTGGCCGACACGCCGGTGCGGGTGGTGGCATACGACCTGCTGGAGCTCGATGGCCAGGACCTGCGCGCGTTGCCGCAACTGCAGCGCCGCGCGCGGCTGGAACGGGTGCTGGCGGCGCTGGATGGCCCGCGCATCGCGCTGTCGCCGCAGGTGCAGCCCGCCAGCTGGGAGCACGCCGCCGCGCTGCGCATGCAGTCGCGCGGGCGCGGCGTGGAAGGCCTGATGCTCAAGCGCGCCAGTGCCGCCTACCAGTCCGGCCGCCGCCGCGGCGACTGGTGGAAGTGGAAGATCGACCCGCTGACCATCGACGCTGTGCTGATCTACGCCCAGGCCGGCCATGGCCGGCGCAGCACCCTGTTCACCGACTACACCTTCGGCCTGTGGCACGACGGCGCCCTGGTGCCGGTGGCCAAGGCCTACTCCGGGCTGGACGACGCCGAGATCCTGAAACTCGACCGCTGGATCCGCGCGCACACCCTGGAACGCTTCGGCCCGGTGCGCTCGGTGGAACCGGTGCAGGTGTTCGAGCTGGGCTTCGAAGCAGTCAACCGCAGCAGCCGGCACAAGTCCGGCATTGCCGTGCGCTTCCCGCGCATCCTGCGCTGGCGCCACGACAAGCCGGCCGCCGAGGCCGACGTGCTGGCCACGCTGCAGGCGCTGGCGCGATGAGCGGCGCGCCGCCGGCCACGCCACCGGCGCCTCCGCGGCCGACCGCGGCCGCATTGCGTCGCGCGCGCCGGCAACTGGATGCCTGGTTCGCGCAACGCGAATGGATTCCGCTGCGTTTCCAGCGCGAGGTCTGGCGCCGCGCCCTGGCTGGCGAGTCAGGCCTGCTGCACACGCCCACCGGCAGCGGCAAGACCCTGGCGGTGGCCGGCGCGTCCCTGCTCGAGGCGCTGGCACGCGCCGAATCCGCGCCAGCCACGAAGCGCCGCATGCGCGCCGCCGAGGCGCATCCCCTGCGCCTGCTGTGGATCACCCCGCTGCGCGCGCTGGCCAGCGATACCACCCGCGCGCTGCGCGAGCCGGCAGCGGCGCTGGGCCTGGACTGGCGCGTGGGCCATCGCACCGGCGACGCCTCCGCGCGCGACCGCCGCCTGGCGCGCGAGGGCGGGCTCGACGCGCTGGTGACCACGCCGGAATCGCTGGCCCTGCTGCTGTCCTATCCCGACGCGCCGGAGCGCCTGCGCGCGCTGGACATGGTGGTGGTCGACGAGTGGCACGAGCTGCTGGGCAACAAGCACGGCGTGCTGCTGCAACTCAACCTCGCGCGCCTGCGCGCGCTGCGCCCCGGGCTGCGCATCTGGGGCCTGTCGGCCACGCTGGGCAACCTCGGGCAGGCACGCGAGGTGCTGCTGCCTCACGTTCCCGGTGCGGCCCTGGTCGGCAGCCCCCGCGCCCGCACGGTGGCGGTGCGGACGCTGCGACCCGAGGGCCGTGAACGCTTCCCCTGGGCCGGGCATCTGGGCCTGGGCCAGCTGGCGCGCGTGCTGCAGCGGCTGCTGGCGGTGCGCAGCAGCCTGCTGTTCACCAATACCCGCGCCCAGGCCGAACTCTGGCACCAGGCGCTCGCTGCGGTCTGGCCCGAGGATCCGGCCACCCTCGCCCTGCACCACGGCTCGCTGGACCCGGCCCTGCGCGGCGCCGCCGAGCAGGGACTGCGCGAGGGCACGGTGCGCTGCGTGGTGGCCACCTCGAGCCTGGACCTGGGCGTGGATTTCCCGGCGGTGGACCAGGTGCTGCAGCTGGGCAGCCCCAAGGGCGTGGCGCGCCTCCTGCAGCGCGCCGGCCGCGCACGCCACCGTCCCGGCGAATCCGGCGCGATCACCTGCGTTCCCACGCACGCGCTGGAACTGCTGGAGTTCGCCGCCGCCCGCCATGCGCTCCGCAGCGGCCGGGTGGAAGCGCGCCCGCCACCGCGGTGCCCGCTGGACGTGCTGGCCCAGCACTGCGTCAGCTGCGCGCTGGCCGGCGGCTTCGAGCCGGATGTGCTGCTGGCGGAGGTGCGCGGCACCCACGCCTTCGCCGGGCTGGACGATGCGACCTGGCGGGCGGTGCTGGACTTCATCGTCCAGGGCGGCCGCGCGCTCTCGCACTACCCGGACTTCCGCAAGGTGGTCCGCGCGGAAGACGGCCGCTACGTGGTCGAAGACCGCCGCGTGGCGAGCCGCCACCGGCTGTCGATCGGCACCATCACCAGCGATGGCAGCGTCACCGTGCGCATGCTGCGCGGCGGTCGGCTCGGTGCGGTGGAGGAACAGTTCGTCGGCCGCCTGCGTCGCGGTGACCGCTTCCGCTTCGCCGGCCGCCTGCTGGAGCTGGTGCGGCTGGAGGACATGACCGCCTACGTGCGCCTGGCCCGTGGCGGCGAGGGTGCGGTGCCGACCTGGCGCGGCGGGCGCATGCCGCTGTCCTCGCAACTGGCCGACGGGGTGGAGCGGTTGCTGGCCGTGCCCGACGGCTCGCTCGAGCTGCTCGCGCTGGCGCCACTGCTGGCGCTGCAGGAGCGCATCTCCGCCCGGCCCGGACCGGACCGCCTGCTGGTCGAGCGGCTCCGCCTGCGCGGGCGCCAGCACCTGTTCGTGTACCCGTTCGGCGGGCGCCAGGTGAACGAGGGCCTGGCCGCGCTGTTCGCCCTGCGCTGGGGTCGGCTGCAGCGCAACAGCTTCGCCTTCGCCGCCAACGACTACGGCCTGGTGCTGTCGCCGGTGCAGGCGGCGCCGGTGGACGAAGCCCTGCTGCGGGCGATGTTCTCGCCGGCAGGGCTGGAGGCCGACCTGCGCCAGGCGCTCAACCTGGGCGAGCTGGCGCGCCGCCGCTTCCGCGAGATCGCGCGCGTCTCCGGCCTGCTGGTGCCCACGCTGCCGGGCCGCCAGCTGCGCAGCCTGCGCCAGCTGCAGGCCTCCTCCGGGCTGCTGTTCGACGTGTTGAGCCGCCACGATCCCGGGCACCTGCTGCTGGCCCAGGCCGAGCGCGAGGTGCTGGAGGGCGAACTGGAACTGGCGCGGCTGGAGCAGGTGCTGCGCGACCGCGGCGCGCGCGCGCTGGTCCTGGCCCGGCCGCCGGGGCTGACCCCGCTGTCGTTCCCGCTCTGGGCCGAGGGCCAGCGTGGCCAGCTCAGCACCGAGGACTGGCGCACCCGCGTGCGCCGCGCCGCCGAACGTGGAGACCGGGCCAAGTGCCCAGTCCGCTGCGGATCGCGACGTCGAAATCGAGCGCATCGAGGTCCGCCGTAGGGACGCTCATGTCGAGGCGCACGCGCAGGGCAGGCATGCGCGCCTTGAAACGGCCGAGCTTCGGCGCCAGCCATGTCGCGCCGACCGTCGGCAAGGTCGTGATGGAAAGTTCGTCCTGCGCACGCTCGACCGTCTGGGCGACTGCGGCTCGCATCGTGGCGAATGCGCCGGAGATCGCCGGTGCGAGCATGTCCCCATTCGCGGTCAGTTCCACGCGGCGCGGGAAACGGCGGAAGAGCACTACGCCAAGCCGCGCTTCGAGTTGCTTGATCTGGTAGCTGACCGCCGCCGGGGTCATGTTGAGCTCGGCGGCCGCCCGCGAAAAGCTGCCCAGCCGCGCGGCCGCCTCGAAGGCGCGCAAACTCGAGAGCGGCGGCAAGGAGGGCGGAGGCACACGGCAAGTTTAGCTTGCCCTGCGAGCCTCGCCCCGGGTCGACCGGCGCGGTGTTCCCCATGCCGGGTGCCCCGGGGTGGCGGGCTGGCGGGGCGCACAGGGCCGCCCCGGCAGCTCGCCAAGCGGCCGGCGTCAGGCCGGCTGCAGCCCCGGCCGACCGCGCTCGACCACGAAGCTGGCGTAGGTGCGTACCGGTTCGTCCGGTACCGTCACCCGGTCGAGCACCTTCAGGTCGCCGCGCCACTCGTCGCGGGTCACCTCGCACAGCACGTAGCCGCGGCGGTCGGTGATCGCCTTGAGCTGCGGATTGAGGCTGCGCGCGTTGCGGTTGAAGTCGTCGTCCTCGCCGGCGCCGTCGGCGCCCGAGCTGATCGACGTGGCGAGGAACTCGGTGGAGATCACGCCGGAGTCCTCGTGGTCCTGCAGCAGGTCGCTGGCGAAGTGCCGATGCGCGTCGCCGCACACGGTGACCACGTTCTTCATGCCCGCCTCATGGATGTGCCCCAGCAGGCGGCGGCGCGGGCCGAGATAACCGGACCACTGGTCCATGGAATGCACGACCTCTCCGGTTTCGCGCGAGCGCATCGCCAGGTTGGCCAGGCTCACCTGGTGGGCGATCGCGTGCCAGCGATGGTGGTCCGGGCGCAGGCCGTCGTACAGCCAGGCTTCCTGTTCCGCGCCGAGCATGGTGCGCGAAGGATCGGCCACCGCGTCGTTCTGGGGACCGTCGCGGTCGCCGTTGACCTGGTCGCTGCGGTACTGGCGCGTGTCGAGGAAGTGCGCCTGCAGCAGGTCGCCCCAGCCCGCGCGGCGATACATGCGCATGTGGCCGTTGTGCGGCATCGAGCGCCGCCGCAGCGGCATGTGCTCGTAGTAGGCCTGCATGGCGACCGCACGGCGCAGCATGAACAGCTCGGGCGGCGTGCCGTCCTGGTCGAACTCGCCGGCCCAGTTGTTGTCGATCTCGTGATCGTCGAAGCTGACGAACCAGGGCACCGCAGCGTGCGCCGCCTGCAGGTCCGGGTCGCTGCGGTACTGCGCATAGCGCCGCCGGTAGTCGTCCAGCGAATAGATCTCGCCGCCGACGTGGCGGCGCAGCGGCATGAACGGGCGGCCGTTGAGCATGCGCTCGCCAGGGCCGCGGTCGGGGCCTTCGTATATGTAGTCGCCGTAGTGGAAGACGAAGTCCAGGGGCTCCTCGGCGATCCGGCGCCAGGCCGTGAAATGGCCCTCCTCCAGGTGCTGGCAGCCGGCCACGGCGAAGCGCACGCGGTCCACGCGCGCATCCGTCGCAGGGAGCGTGGCGCTGCGGCCGACCGGACTGGTCGCACCGCCTACGGCGAAGCGATACCAGTACGGCCGTCCGGGCGCCAGGCCCTCGACCTCGACATGCACGGCATGCGCGAGCTCCGGCCGGGCCAGCGCTTGGCCATCGCGGACGACGCGGCGGAAGCCTTCGTCCTCGGCCAGCTCCCAGGTCACCGCCATGGGCCGCATCACCATGCCGCCGCCCTGTTCCAGCGGCTGCGGCGCGAGCCGGGTCCAGAGGACGAAGCCATCGGGCGCGGGCTCTCCGGAGGCGACGCCGAGCTGGAACGGGTCGCGGTCGAAGCGCGGATTGGCAAGCAGGTTGCGCGGTGCGGCCTGGCCGAAGGCCATGCCGAACGGCGCGAGGAGCCCGCTGGCGGCGCCGGTGCCCAGCGCCTTGAGCAGGCGCCGGCGGTTGATGTCGTGGGTCATCTCGGACGGTTCCGGAACGGGCGCCGCGCCCGTGCGGGCGCGGCGCGAAGGCGGGTCAGAACGAATAGATGGCGTGGAAGTACACGCCCTGGCCGTACTCGTCGCGCTGAGAGATCGTGCCGCCGATGTCGCGCGCGTGGTACCACTCCGGGCTCGCATCCAGCAGGTTGTCGATCTCGTACTTGAACGTCCAGCGCTCGCCCACCTGGTGCCAGAAGGAGAGATCGACCGTGGTCATCCGGTTGACGAACTTGTCGTTCCATGGCGTGGAGCCGATGGAGCCGAGGTAGTCGTCCTGGTGGTTCACCGACAGGCGCGCGGTGCCGCGGATCGCGGGGATGCGGTAGCTCAGCGTCAGGTTGGCCATCCAGTCCGGCTGGTACTGCATGCGGTCGAGCTTGCGGCCGCTGCCGTCGGCAACGTAGTTCATCTCGCCGTCGAGCCAGCTGACGTTGAACGAGGCGCCCAGGTTCGGATGGAAGCCGAACGAACGGTTCACCAGGGCGAGCTCCAGGCCCTGGATCATCGATTTCTCGGCATTCATCGGCTGGCGGATGCGGTTGGTCAGCCCGTCGACGACCTCTTCGGTGGTGAGGGTGAAGATGTCGTCGGCGATGTCCTTGCGGAACGCGGTCAGCGCGACCAGGGCGCTGCCGCCGAAGTAGCGCTCGATCGCCAGGTCGTAGTTGTCGGCGCGGCGGGGGTCGAGATCGGGGTTGCCGCGGGTGATGCTGCAGCCGCTGGTTTCCTCGCCGCAGGTGCGGCTCTCGGCCTGGGCGAGCTGCCCGGGCGTGGGCCGGCCGATGGTGCGGCTCACCGAGCCTCGCAGCTTCCAGTTCTCGCCGAGATCGTGGACGACGTTGAACGACGGCAGCCAGCTCCTGTACTCGCCGCTCGGCCGGGTGACCTGGTCGGTGAGCGTGCCGTCTAGGGTCAGCGGGGTGCGGGCATCGAAGCTCGCATCGTCGTAGCGCAAGCCGAGGATGTAGTGGGTCGCGTCGGTCGCGTAGTGCAGCGACAGGTAGGCGTTGGCGACTTCTTCCTCGTAGGCGTAGTCGGAGATCGTGCTGTGGTGCCGGGTGGCCGCCTGGTCGACCGGCAGGTTCGGGAACACGCTGCCGTAGAAGCGGTCGTAGTCCGGCCACGGCACGACGAAGCCGTTGCTGCCGTGGTGCGAATAGCCGGGGTCGTACATGTATCCGGTCGCGTCGCTGCCGGTGACCTTGCGTATGCTGTCCACGTCCTTGTCCATGCGCAGGCGGCTCCAGCGCACCCCGGTCACGAAGCCCAGGCCGGTCGCGCCGGGGGCCACGTTGAATGAGTAGTCGGCGCGCAGGTCGAGGACGTTCTGCTGCGCCCGGGTGTAGGTCATCTCCGCCGAGCGCAGCACGTAGGTGTTGGAGAGCGGGTCGCCGGTGTATCCGGCGAGCTCCGGAAGCTCGCTCATCCGGTAGCTGAAGTACTGCCCGCGCGGCGTCGTGCGCGTCTGCAGGTAAGGCTGCGTGTCCTTGTAGACCTCGCGCGTGTAGCCGGCGCGCAGCGACAGGTCGGACAGGTCGCCCAGCCGCCAGTCCATGCCGCTGATCAGGCCGCTGGCGGTGCGGTCCCACTGGTTGTAGCGCACCACGGACTGGATGTAGTCCACGGCCACCGTTCCACTGTCCCGCAACCGTTCGGGGAAGTTGCGGGGGTTGCCCAGCAGGTTCGTCGAGTTCATCGTCGACGATTCCCGGCGGTTGTAGGCATAGCCCATCGCGAAGGCGTCGACGTCCTCGCGGGGGCGCCACTCCAGCTTGAGCGAGGCGCCCTTGTTGGTGATGACGTTGCTGTAGTCGCCCCAGGCCAGCTTCGTCAGCGAGTTGTTGCCGTCCCAGCCCAGCGCCGGGTCGGGCGCGGCGATCGTCTGGCCGGCCTCGTTGAAATAGGTGCGCGCGTCGCTCCAGATCTTGCTGGAGTTGCGCACGCGGTCCTGGTAGCGCGCGGTGAACACCACGCCGAACTGCTCGTCGGCGCCGAAACGGCTTGCGAACGCGGTCTTCAGGCCCTTGCCCCAGTGCGACCTGCCGGCGCCGCCCGCGTTCTCGCCGGCCGGGCCCTCGAAGCTGGAATAGATCCCGTAGGCGTCGGCCATGAAGTAGGGGCTGGCCGTGGCGAAGGCCGATCGCGTGACGATGTCGACCGCACCGCCGATGGCGGCGGCATCCTGTTCCGCGGTGAACGCCTTGAATACGTCCACGCGTTCGGCGATGTCGCTGGGGATCAGCTGCAGGTTGACGCGGCGGCTGCCGCCGCCGTTCTCGCCGGTCGTCGCCAGCGCCAGGCCGTCCAGCGTGGTCACGTTGAGGTCCGCGGAGATGCCGCGAATGGTGATGTAGCGCGGCTCGTCGCCGTCGCCCTCGAAGCTGACTCCCGGGACCTGGACCAGCATCGAAGCGATGGAGTTGTCGCCGGTCGGCGCCTCGAGGTCGTTGTACGTGACCGAATCGACGATGACGTCGGCGTCCCGCTTCACGTCGACGGGCTGGTAGCCGTAGTCCGCCACGACGCGCACGGCGTCGAGCGTGCTGACCGGGGTGTCGGCGGCGACTGCATCTTCTGCCATGCCGGGGGCCGCCGGCGCGAGCGCCAGGATGCCGGAGATGACGACGAACAGGCGGTTTCTGCTGCAAGTGGTGCGCTTCATCGGGTTCTGCCAAAAAAGAAAGGCCACCGGTCGGTGGCAGCGCGGCATGGTAGTCGCCAGTGCGTTTCAAATTTTTCTTCGCGAACATTGCAGGGCGATGAAACCCGCGTGCGCCTTGCGACGCCGAGTTGTCGACGCGATCCCAGAAACGGCTGGAGCGCCGCCATGGACGCTGAGTGGCGCACGCGGCTGGCCGGCGAGCCGGTGCACCTGCTGGGTGGCCGCGCGCTCTGGCGCCCACGCGCGCGCGCCCTGCTGGTGGCCGACCTGCACCTGGGCAAGGGCGATGCCTTCCGCCGCTGCCTTGAAGAAGTCCGATTTCCACTACGACCTGCCCGAGGAACTGATCGCGCAGGCGCCCGCGTGCGCCGATTCCAGGACGGGGATCGCCATCCCCGGCGGCGGCACCGCGCACGACCTGCAGCGCCTGGATGCCCTGCTGGCCGCGCATCCGGCCCAGGTGCTGTGGATCCTCGGCGACCTCCTGCACGGCCCGGCACCGCGCGCACACTGGCTGGCGGCGTGGCAGGCCTGGCGCGCAGGCCATCCCGGCTTGCGCATCCGCGTGCTGCGCGGCAACCACGACCGCGCCCTGGACGCGGCCGCGCTGGGTGTCGAGGACGCCGGCAGCGAACAGCGCGATGGCCCGTTCCTGCTGCGCCACGAGCCGCGCCCGGCGCCGGACGCGCACGTGCTGTGCGGCCACCTGCACCCCCTGGCCGCCCTGCCCGGCATGCGCCGGCGCTGGCCGGCGTTCTGGCTGCGCGAGCGCCTGACCGTGCTGCCGGCGTTCTCGGCCTTCACCGCCGGCGTGGTGCCGATGCAGCAGCCGGGCGAGCGCCTGGTAGCGTGCGTCGAGGACGAGGCCTTCGCCCTGCCGCCATGGCCGCGCTGAACGCTGTGCGATGAAGGCCCTCTAAAGCGCCAGCCACCAGCCGCCGAGGAACGCGCCACCACCGCCGGCGCAGTGAAGCAGGCATCGGCGATTCCGCTGCATGACGCGCGCGGAGGCTCGCAGATCGCGAAGCAGACCCGGGGCACGTCCGCCGGGTGGCGCGTGGCCCGCGGGGCGGCACAAATCGCACGGCCTGCACGCCGTGCTCCGCATGATCCAGGGCACGCCCGACGAAGACGGAGGACCTCAGATGAGGATGACGCCCGCCCAGTCCGCCCTGCTCAATGCCCGCGAGAAGCAGCTGCTGCAGGCGCGCGGGCCGTACGAAGTGAAACAGCTGGCCACCCTGATCCGGCGCACCCGCGAACTGCGCGACCGCCAGCGCGACCTGGCCCAGCGCCAGCGCGTGGCGGCAACCACGCAGGGACGCTCCAGGGAATCGGCCACGATCACGCGCACCTTGCGCAAGGAGCAGCTGTTCAGCCGCGCCCTGGAGCACTTCGAGGCACAGCTGGCCCGGATCAACCGCGAATCATCCGATGTGATGGGCGAGCTGGCACTCGGCAACAACGCCGCCGCCTCGCGCCCGGGCCGGCGCGCGACGACCGCGGCCGCGCCGCGCGAGCCTTCGGCCGGGAGCGCGAAGAAAGCCGGCGTGGCCAGGTCGCGCACCGGCGTTGCGCTGCGCGGGCGCGCCCAGGCGGCTTTCCGCTAGCAAGAAGGGCCGGCACCGCCATGGTGCCGGCCCTTCCATGCCAGGCGTCGCGAGCGCTCAGAGGATGTAGCGGCTCAGGTCCGGATCCTGCACCAGTTCGCCCAGGTGCTGGTCCACGTAGGCGCGGTCGATGGTAATCGCCTGGCCATCGCGGTCCGGGGCCTCGTAGCTGAGGGTGTCGAGCAGGCGCTCGAGCACGGTGTGCAGGCGGCGGGCGCCGATGTTCTCCTGGCGCTCGTTGACCTGGGCCGCGATCTCGGCGATGCGCTCGATGGCGTCGGTGGTGAATTCCAGCTTCACCCCCTCGGTGGCCAGCAGCTCCACGTACTGCCGGGTCAGCGCGGCCTTGGGCTCGGTGAGGATGCGCACGAAGTCTTCCTTGCTCAGCGCGCCCAGTTCCACGCGGATCGGGAAGCGGCCCTGCAGCTCCGGGATCAGGTCCGAGGGCTTGGCCAGGTGGAAGGCGCCGGAGGCGATGAACAGGATGTGGTCGGTCCTGACCGTGCCGTACTTGGTGGACACGGTGGAGCCTTCCACCAGCGGCAGCAGGTCGCGCTGCACGCCCTCGCGGGAGACGTCGCCGCCGCCCACGTTCTCGCCGCGCTTGGCGACCTTGTCGATCTCGTCGATGAACACGATGCCGTGCTGCTCGCAGGCCTCGATCGCCGCGGCGCGCACGTCGTCCTCGTTGACCAGGCGCGCGGCCTCCTCCTCGATCAGCTGCGGGCGCGCGGCACGGATGGTCAGGGTGCGCTTGTGGGTGCGGCCGCCGCCGAGGCTGGCGAACATCTGCTTGAGCTGCTGGCCCATCTCCTCCATGCCCGGCGGGGTCATGATGTCCACGCCCGGGGCGGCGGCGGCCAGCTCCAGCTCGATCTCGCGGTCGTCCAGCTCGCCGTCGCGCAGCATGCGGCGGAACTTGGCGCGGGTGGAATCCTCCGGGCCGGACACCTGCACCTCGGCGGTGCCGCCGCCGAAGCCCGGCACCGCGCGGCGCGGCAGCAGCGCGTCGAGGATGCGCTCCTCGGCGCGTTCCTCCGCCTGCAGGCGCACGCGCGCCTTGGCCTGCTCGCGGTACATCTTGACCGCGGTATCGGCCAGGTCGCGGATGATCTGCTCCACGTCCTTGCCCACGTAGCCGACCTCGGTGAAGCGGGTGGCCTCGACCTTGACGAACGGGGCGTTGGCCAGCGTCGCCAGGCGCCGCGCGATCTCGGTCTTGCCCACGCCGGTGGGGCCGATCATCAGGATGTTCTTCGGCATCACCTCGTTGCGCAGCTCCGGGTCCAGCTGCATGCGCCGCCAGCGGTTGCGCAGGGCGATCGCGACCGCGCGCTTGGCGGCCTGCTGGCCGACGATGTGGCGGTCCAGCTCCTGCACGATCTCGCGCGGGGTCATGGTCGGGGAATTGTTCGCGGTCATCTGGGGGATCCGTGATTCGTTATTCGTGGTTCGTGATTTGTGGCTGGAAGAAGCAGCACCGGGCCGGTTCGCGACGGAAGTGAGTTGAAGGAGCGCTTTGCTCTCTACGAATCACCAATCCCGAATCACGAATCCCGGCTCTTGAATCCCGGTTCTTCCTCACAGCTCTTCGACCACCACGTTGCGGTTCGTGTAGATGCAGATGTCGCCGGCGATGCCGATCGCCTCGGTGGCGATGGTGCGGGCGTCCAGTTGCGTATGCGCCAGCAGGGCGCGCGCGGCCGACAGCGCGTAGCTGCCACCGGAACCGATGGCGATGATGCCGTCCTCCGGCTCGATCACGTCGCCGGTGCCGCTGATGACCAGCGAGGTTTCCTTGTCGGCCACCGCCAGCAGGGCCTCGAGCTTGCCGAGGCGGCGCTCGGTGCGCCAGTCCTTGGCCAGCTCCACCGCGGCGCGGGTCAGCTGGCCATGCTTCTCAAGCTTGGCCTCGAACAGTTCGAACAGGGTGAAGGCGTCGGCGGCGGCGCCGGCGAAGCCCGCCAGTACCTGGCCGTCGCGGCCCAGGCGGCGCACCTTGCGCGCGTTGCCCTTCATCACCGTGTGGCCAAGCGTCACCTGGCCGTCGCCGGCGATGGCCACCTTGTCGCCGCGGCGCACGCAGACGATGGTGGTGGCGTGGAACACATTGGGGTTCTGGCTGGGGTCCATGCGGCACTCCGGGGATCGATAGCTCCCTCAGTGGGGGCTGACCCGGACCGGTTCAAGCCGGCCGCCGCCAGGCCTGGCGCCCGCCGGCGATGACCACCGCGCGCAAGCCCATTGGGCATCCAGGGCCCGGATCCCCACCGGGGCCAGGCCAGGCCCGCCATCGCCGCGCCATCCAGGCCGCAGCCCAGCAGTCCACCGCTCGCGGCAACCGGGACCGCGGCGGGCAGTCTCCGCACGCGACGCCTCGCTGGCAGCTGCGCGTGCGATCCCCTTCCACGGGCCCGGCAAGGCCGCGTCGCCGCAAGTCCATCCACCGCACGCGGACGCGGCACCGGCCGGGTTCCTGCCCGCGATTGGCGGCCTGCCGCCCTCGGGTCCGGCCCGCGGCGGCTGGCAGGCGGCTGCGGAGCATCTGCCGGACCGTCGGCACTGCAGAACGTGCAGGCTCCGGCGCGGCACCTCCACGCCCCCGCCACGTCGGCGACGCGTGCTGTTCACGGCTCTGGCGCCAAGGTCGTACGCCTGGCCGGGCCCCCGGCGCAGCAATCCGAGTGGAGATCCCAATGCTGGCCACCACCTACCGCCGCCCCCGCAAGATGCGCATCGAGCATGTCGCCGAGCCGGAGATCGAGCATCCGAACGATGCCATCGTGCGCGTCACCCGCACCTGCATCTGCGGATCGGACATCCATATCTACAACGGCCTGGTGCCCGACACCCGGGTCGGCTCGATCATCGGCCACGAGTTCTGCGGCGTGGTCGAGGAAGTCGGGCCCTCGGTGCAGAACCTGAAGGTGGGCGACCGGGTGCTGGTGCCGTTCAACATCTTCTGCGGCAGCTGCTATTTCTGCCAGAAGGAGCTGTACGGCAACTGCCACAACGTCAATTCGCAGGCCAGCGCAATGGGTGGCTTCTACGGTTACACCCATACCGCCGGCGGCTACGACGGCGGCCAGGCCGAGTACGTGCGCGTGCCCTTCGCCGACGTCGGCCCGACCGTGATCCCCGAGGACATCCACATCGAGGACGCGGTGCTGCTGACCGACGCCTTCCCCACCGGCTACCAGGCCGCGGAGATGGGCAGCATCCGCGAGGGCGACACCGTGGTCGTGTTCGGCGCCGGTCCGGTCGGCCTGTTCGCGGCCAAGAGCGCGTGGTTCTTCGGCGCCGGCCGGGTGATCGTGGTCGACTGCGAGGACTACCGCCTGGAGTTCGCGAAGAAGTTCGCCCACGCCGAGACGGTCAACTTCCGCGAGGTCGATGACGTCGCCACCCACCTGAAGAAGATCACCGACTGGCTGGGCGCGGACGTGTGCATCGACGCGGTCGGCTGCGACGCCACCGGCAGCGCGTTCCACGGCATCACCGGGAAGATCCTGATGCTGCAGGCCGGCTCGCCGATCGCCCTGCACTGGGCAATCAACAGCGCGCGCAAGGGCGGGCGCATTTCGATCGTCGGTGTCTATGGGCCGACCTTCAACATGATTCCGATCGGCAACGCGGTGAACAAGGGCCTGACCCTGCGCATGAACCAGGCCAGCGTGAAGCGCCACCTGCCGCGGCTGATCGAGCACATCCGCGCAGGCCACATCTCCCCGCGCGAGGTCATCACCCACCGCATCCCGCTGGAGGACGTGGCCGACGCCTACGACATCTTCGTCAACAAGCGCGACAACTGCATCAAGACCGTGCTGGTCCCGCCTTCGGCGCGGGCGGAAGCATGAGCCGGCGCGCACAGGAGCAGACCATGGATCGCAGCAGCTACGCCCACATCCCCGGCTGGGGTTCGGACCTGGAACGCGGGAACCGCCCGGCTGTGCCAATGGAACGCACCCCACCACGGCTGGACGTGCCGTGGAGCGACCCGCCGCCGCGGCAGCCGATGACCGTCGAGGTGCTCAAGTCGGTCGAGCGGCCGGAGCATTCGCGCACGTTCGGCACCCGCCTTCCACCGAAGGGCCTCAGCGGCGCGATCCGCCGCGCCGCCTTCCGCCGCAGCGAGAACGACATCGGCCACTGGTTGGCGCTGGTTGCCGCCGACCGGGTGAACATCGTCGAGGGCCTGTGCCAGGACGTGCGCCGCTCGCCGGCCAAGGCCATCATCGCCGGGCTGGGCATCGGGCTGGCGGCCTGGTGGCTGTTGCGGCGCGACTGAGCGGCCGGAACTTCGATCTGGCCAGGGCCGCTGGCACGCAGCTGCGGCGTCCCGGCGCCTCAGCCGCCGCGCAGCGCCCTGGGCGCCCGGCGCTCCCAGGCCAGGCGGACCAGCGCGGCCACGATCTTCGGGTTGGCGCCGGCCAGGCGGATGCGCACCCCCACCGCCTTGCTGCCCCAGGTCAGGGTCTCGACCCAGGCCGGATGCAAACGGACCGCCAGTTCCCGCTGCTCGTCGTCGAGGAAGAGGTGCGCGTGCTTGCCGTCCGGCGGCATGGTCGCGAAGATCCTGCCCCCGACCCGGAACGAGGCGTAGTCGAAGTGCGGGGCCTCGCTGGCCTCCGGCAGTGAGAGCGCATACTGGCGCAGTTGTTCCGGCTTCATTGGTAGCCTCCGGGTGCCGGGCTTCAGGAGCGCGGTCGCGACTCCCGGTAATGCGTGCCCACGCATAGCAGGGCGCAGACCAGCAGCACGCTGTACTCCATGCCGTTGCGGCCCAGGCCGACCACGAACCAGCCCTCGGGCAGGTGCACCAGCACCAGTCCCGCCAGGTAGATCGCGGCAAAGCCCAGGCTCAGCGGGAACACCAAACGACGCAGCGCGAACAGGGCCGAGCCGACGATCTCGTACAGCGTCACGCCCCAGGCGATCACCGGTCCGATCATGAAGCCCAGGCCGTCCAGCCACTGCCCGAACGGCGCCACCGCGCCGGCGAACAGGCGTGCCCAGCCATGCGCGGCGATCAGCACCGCCAGCACGAGGCGCAGCACGGTCCACAGCTTCTCGTCGCGGGAATGCATCCTCGTCCTCCACTGCCCGCGGGCGCTGCCGGTTGCGGCGCTACCCTGCCCAGGATGGCCCGCCGCTGGAACCCGGCGGGGCGACGCAGGCAGGGTACGCCGGAATCGCCTGCGGGGCATCTCCGGGCCGGCCTGCGCCGCCCGCCGCTAGCCCTTGCGCCGGGCGCGCGGGTGCGCGGCGTCGTAGACCTTCGCCAGGTGCTGGAAATCGAGGTGGGTATAGATCTGGGTGGTGGCGATGTCGGCATGGCCGAGCAGTTCCTGCACGCCGCGCAGGTCGCCGGAGGACTCCAGCACGTGGCTGGCGAAGCTGTGCCGCAGCATGTGCGGGTGCACGTGCTTGAACAGCCCCTGGCGCGCGGCCAGCTGGCGGATCCGCACCTGCACCGCGCGCGGGCTGATCGGGCGGCCGCCGCGGCCGGGGAACACGAAATCGTCGGCGCCTGCACCGGTGGACTTGCGCCACTCCTGCAGCGCGCGGCGCGCGTGCGAGCCCACCGGCACGGTGCGCTGGCGGCTGCCCTTGCCGAGCACCGTGACCAGTCCTTCCTCCAGCTGCAGGTCGCGCCAGCGCAGCGCGCACAGCTCGCTCAGGCGCAGGCCGGAGGAATAGAACAGTTCCAGCAGGGCGCGGTCGCGCAGGCCCAGCGGGGCGTCGGTGTCCACTTCCACCAGCTGCACCGCCTCGTCCACGTCCAGCACCTGGGGCAGCCTGCGCGGGGCGCGCGGCGCGCGCAGGCCGGTGGCCGGGCTGGCGGCGATCGCGCCGTGCTTCAGCAGCCAGGCGTAGTAGCTGCGGCAGGCGGACAGGCGCCGCTGCAGGCTGGTCGGCGACAGCCCGCGGCGGTGCTCGCTGGCGATGAACTCGCGCAGCTGCGCGCCGTCCAGGCGGGCGGCCGCGGCGCCGCGCGCGGCAGCCCAGTCCTGCAGCGCCTGCAGGTCGCGCTGGTAGGCGTCCAGGGTGTGCGGCGACATCGCCCGCTCCACCCGCAGGTGCTCGAGGAAATCGTCGATGCCGTTCGTGGTCATGGCGCCGGGGCCGGGGACATGGGTCGCATCATGCGCCCGCCGCGGCGCGGCGGGCGCGTGCCGGGCTCAGGGCTGGGCGTCGAAGCGCGCCAGCGCGGTGGCCAGGGCCTCGCCCATCATGCGCAGGAACAGGGTGCCCATGCCCGGGTAGAAGCGGTTCGGGTCGTGGCTGCCGACCGCGACCAGGCCGGTGCCGGCCAGCGGCAGCAACGCGCTGGACTGCACCTGCTCGCGCGCCTGCCCGTACAGCACCGCGTTCTTGTCCGCTTGCAGGCGCCCGCACAGCGGCTCGCCGGAGGCCAGCGCGTCGCGGAACGCGCCCAGTTCCGGCGCGTCCTCGGCCACCACGCGCAGCCACTCGGCGTCCTCCAGGCCCGCCACCGGGCGGAACGAGACGATCCGCACCAGGTCGCCGGCGAAGTCCTCGGCCAGCGAGGCGGCCATCGCGCGCAGGGTCTCTGCGCGGCTGTCCTGGCGCATCAGCGACAGGGTCAGCTGGTGGGTGCGCACCGCCAGCTGCTCGTTGACCTGGGCGTTGGCCGACAGGTCGGCCAGCCGCCGCGACAGCTCGCGGTTCTTCTCCCGCAGCACCTCCAGCTGGTAGCTGGCCAGCGAGGCGGTGCGTCCGTCCTCGCGCGGCACCACCAGGCTTTGCGCCAGGTCGGGGAACTGCTTGAGGAAATCCGGGTGCCGGCGCAGCCAGGCAGCCACCTCGTGCGCGCCGAGTTTCTCCTGGGTCTCGCTCATGCCTGCCACTCCCCTTCGAATACGAATGCGGCCGGTCCGGCCATGATGATCGGTGCGTCGTCGGCCGCCCAGCCGATGCGCAGGTCCCCGCCCGGCAACGACACCGTGGCCTGCCGCGCGATGCGGCCGCGCCGCACCAGCGCGGCCACCGCGGCGCAGGCGCCGCTGCCGCAGGCCAGGGTCTCGCCCACGCCGCGCTCGTACACGCGCAGGCGCACGTGGTCCGGCGCCAGCACCTGGGCGAAGCCCACGTTGACCGACTGCGGGAACGCGGGCGAGGCCTGCAGGGCGGCGCCAAGCCCGGCCACGTCGGCTGCGCCCACGTCGCCTACCTCGATCACCGCGTGCGGATTGCCCATCGACACCGCGCCAAACACGACGCGGCGGCCATCGAGCTCCAGCGCGTACTCCGCCGCCTCGGCCTCGAACCCGGCCAGCGGCACCGCAGCCGGGGCGAAGCGCGGCGCCCCCATGTCGACCGCGTAGCGGTCGTCGCCCAGTACCTGCACCTGGTGGATGCCGGCGGGGCTGTCGACCACGAAGCGTTCGCCGCGGGCGGCACCGTCGCGCACCAGCCAGGCGGCCACGCAGCGCGCGCCGTTGCCGCACTGCCCCGAGGGGCTGCCGTCGGCGTTCCAGATGCGGTAGGCGGCCACCGCGCCGGCGCTGCGCGGCGGCTCGATGGTCAGGATCTGGTCGCAGCCCACGCCGCGGTGGCGGTCGGCCAGGCGCGCGGCCAGTGCCGCGTCCGGCGGTGGGCTGCCATCGCGCAGGTCCAGCACGACGAAGTCGTTGCCGGCCCCGTGCATCTTGCTGAAGCGCAGGCGCTCAGCCATCGCCATCGTCCGCGCCTGCGTCCTCCGGCACGGGCAGCGGCCCGGCCGGGGTGGTGGGAACGGCGCCCGGCGCGGGCGCGTCCGGCTCCACCGGGGAACTGGCCGGCGGCGCGGGCGCCGGGTCCTCGACCGGGACCGGCTTCTGCGGCATGACCAGCGGGCCCTTGTTGCCGCAGGCGGCCAGCAGCGGCAGCGCGGCAAGTGCCAGGAGCAAGGCGGAACGTCGGATGGTGTCCATGCGCCGAGTATAGCGACGCGCTGGTGCAGGCCGGTTCGCCGGCTGCCATTCACGGCGGCGGATCGGCGCCCTCCGGTGGCTCCGGGCGCAGCCACAGCCAGGTGCCGACCACGGCCATGCAGGCAACCGGCAGCACCACCATCCAGGCGCGGTGCGAGGGCACGGCCAGCATCACCCCCAGCAGGACCGCGGCGCAGGCGAGCATCGCCCAGGTCGCCGCCCATTTGGCCCGGCGTGGTACCGCGCGGTGCTGGCGCCAGGCGCCAATCACCGGACCGAAGCGCGGATGCTCCAGCAGCCGCCGTTCCAGCCGATCGGAGCCGCGTGCCGCGGCCCAGGCCGCGACCAGGATGAAGACCGTGGTCGGCAGGCCCGGCAGGAAGATGCCGAGGATGCCCACGCCGAGGCTGGCGTAGGCCAGCAGCCACCAGGCCCAGCGGAAGCGGTCGCGGTTGCCCATCGGCGCATCATAGGCCGGCGGGCGTGGCGCGTCCGTGGCCGCCCGGCCACGGACGCTGCAGGAAGGCATGGCGTGCGCGGGCGGCAGGCCCGCGCACGCGCCCGGGTCAGGGCTTTTCGGCCACGCCCAGCTGGTCGAGCACGAAGGCGTAGTACTCGGCCTGCTCGCGGAAGCGGCGGAAGCGGCCGGACTTGCCGCCGTGGCCGGCGTCCATGTTGGTGCGGAACACGATCGGCGCGCTGCCGGTGTTGAGGTCGCGCAGCTTCGCCACCCACTTGGCCGGCTCCCAGTACTGCACCTGCGAGTCCCACAGGCCGGTGCCGACGAACATCGCCGGGTAGGCCTGGGCGCGCACGTTGTCGTACGGGGAGTACTTGAGCATGTACTCGTAGTACTGCGGCTGCTCCGGGTTGCCCCACTCGTCGTACTCGTTGGTGGTCAGCGGGATCGACGGATCGAGCATGGTGGTGACCACGTCCACGAAGGGCACCTGGGCCACGATCACCTTGTAGTCCTGCGGCGCCTGGTTGGCCACCGCGCCCATCAGCAGGCCGCCGGCGCTGCCGCCCATGGCCGCGACCCGGGCCGGCGCGGCATAGCCCTGCGCGACCAGGGCGCGGGTCACGTCGACGAAGTCGTTGAAGGTGTTCTGCTTGCGCAGCAGCTTGCCGTCCTCGTACCACTTGCGGCCCAGTTCCTGGCCGCCGCGGATGTGGGCGATGGCGTAGACCACGCCGCGGTCCAGCAGGCTCACCACCGGGCCGTTGAAGCCCGGGTCCATGGAGATGCCGTAGCTGCCGTAGGCGTACTGGAACAGCGCCGCGGTGCCGTCCTTCCGGAAGCCCTTGCGGTAGACCAGCGACACCGGGATGCGCACGCCGTCGCGCGCCTCCACCCACAGCCGCTCGGTGGCGTACTGCGACGGGTCGTAGCCCGGCACCGCCTGCTGCTTGAGCTGGCGGCGCTCGCCGGTGGCCACGTTGAGCTCGTAGGTGGTGGCCGGGGTGGTCAGCGAGGTGTAGCCGTAGCGCAGCCACTGGGTGTCCGGCTCGGCGTTGACCGACAGGCCCATCGAGTAGGCCGGCTCGTCCGCCGCCACGTACTGCTGGCTGCCGTCGGCGCGCAGGATGCGCACCCGCTCCAGGCCGCCGGAGCGCTCGCCGACCGCGGTGAAGCCGTCGAACAGCTCGTACTCCTCGATGAACACCTCGGGGTCGTGCGGCAGCCAGTCCTGCCACTGCTTGCGCGAGGTGGCGTCGCTGGGCGCGGTGACCAGCTTGAAGTTGGTGGCGCCGTCGGCGTTGGTGCGGATCACCCAGCGGCCGCCGTGGTGGTCGGCGTCGTACTCCACGTCGCGCTGGCGCGGCGCCAGCACCCGGAACTCGCGCGGGTCCGCGGCCGGGGCGTAGCGGACCTCGGAGGACACGGTGCTGTCCAGGCCGATGGTGATGTACTTGTCGTCGCGGGTGCGGCCGATGCCCATGTAGAAGGAATCGTCCTCCTCCTCGTACACCAGCGGGTCCTGCTCCGCCGGGGTGCCCAGCACGTGCTTCTTCACGCGCACGGTCAGCAGCGTTTCCGGGTCGTTCTCGACGTAGAACAGGGTGCGGTTGTCGTCGGCCCACACCAGGTTGGGCGAGACGCCCTTGATGGTGTCCGGGTAGACCTCGCCGGTGGCCAGGTTGCGGAAGCGGATGGTGTACTGGCGGCGGCCGACGTCGTCCTCGGCCCAGGCCAGCAGGGTGTTGTCGGGGCTGACCTCGTAGTCGCCGACGCTGAAGTAGTCCTTGCCGGCGGCCAGCTGGTTGACGTCCAGCAGCACCTGCTCGGCGGCGAAGTCGCCGGCCTCGTTGGCGGCCTGGATCGCGACCGCGTCCACGCCGGGGCCGTCCTTGCGGCGGGCGTGGACCGGGTAGTCCTTGCCCTTCTCGTAGCGCGAGTAGTACCACCAGCCGCGCTCGCGGTACGGCACCGAGCTGTCGTCCTGCTTGATGCGCGCGACGATCTCCCCGTACAGCTTCTCCTGCAGCGGCTTCAGCGGCGCCAGCAGCTGGTCGGCGTAGGCGTTCTCGGCCTCCAGGTAGGCCAGCATGCGGCGGTCCTGGCGGGTGTCGTCGCGCAGCCAGTAGTAGTCGTCCTGGCGGGAGGCGCCGAACGGGGCGGTCACCGTGAACGGCTTGCGCTCGGCGTCGGGCGGGGCGGCGATGGCGGGGGGCGTGGTCATCAGCAGGGCAAGTGCGAACAGGAAGGGCATTCTCATCGATGCGGTCCCGGGATGGAAAACGGAAGGGTCCGCGCGCGCGCGGACCCCGGAACCAGGCGCCCCCGGCCGGGGCCGGGGGCGCGAGGGATCACTTCTTGGCCTTGGCCGGCTGGCTCAGGCGCTGCCAGAGGAAGGCGTAGGCCAGCGCGCTCATGTGCGCGGCCTGGGCATTGTTGGCCGCGCCGCCGTGGCCGCCCTCGATGTTCTCGTAGTAGGTCACGTCCTTGCCGGCATCGATCATCTTCGCCGCCATCTTGCGCGCGTGGCCCGGGTGGACGCGGTCGTCGCGGGTGGAGGTGAGGAAGATCACCGGCGGGTACTCCTTCGCCGGGTCGAACAGGTGGTACGGCGAGAAGGTCCTGATGAACTCCCAGTCGGAAGTGTCCGGGTTGCCGTACTCGGCCATCCACGAGGCGCCGGCCAGCAGCTTGTTGTAGCGCTTCATGTCCAGCAGCGGCACCTGCACCACCACCGCGCCGAACAGCTCCGGGTACTGGGTCAGCATGTTGCCGGTCAGCAGGCCGCCGTTGCTGCCGCCCTGCACGCCCAGGTGCTGCGGCGAGGTGATCTTGCGCTTGACCAGGTCCTGCGCGACCGCGGCCATGTCCTCGTAGGCCTTGTGCCGGTTCTGCTTGAGCGCGGCCTGGTGCCAGCGCGGGCCGTACTCGCCGCCGCCGCGGATGTTGGCCACCGCGTACACGCCGCCGCGCGACAGCCAGGCGCGGCCGAGGCCGCCGGAGTACGACGGGGTCAGCGAGATCTCGAAGCCACCGTAGCCGTACAGCAGGGTCGGCGCCTTGCCGTCCAGCTTCAGGTCCTTCGGCCGCACCAGGAAGTACGGCACGCGGGTGCCGTCCTTGCTGGTGGCGAAGTGCTGCTCGATCGCGTGCTTGCTGCTGTCGAAGAACGACGGCATCGACTTCAGCTGCTCCGGCGGCTGGCCGATGGCGGCCAGCGACAGCGTGGTCGGGGTCAGGTAGTCGGTGGCGGTCAGCCACACCGCGTCGGATTCGTCGCTGTCCACCGCGCCCACGGCCAGGGTGCCGAACGCCGGCGCGCCCACGAACTCGCTGCGCTTCCAGCCGCCGGCGGCCGGGGTCAGCACGTGCAGGCGGTTCTTCACGTCCTCCAGCACGTTGAGCACCAGGTGCGAGCGGGTCCAGGCGAAGCTGGCCAGCGAGCTGCGCTCGGTCGGCTCGAACAGCACCTGGAACTCGCGCTTGCCGGCCATGAACTCGTCGAAGTTGGCCGCCAGCAGCGAACCGGCGGCGTAGGTGCGGCCGCCCACGGACCACGGCTCGCGCAGCTCCAGGGTCAGCCACTGGCGCTTGACGCCCTTGTTGGCCGAGTTGGGCGCGTCGACCTTGGCCAGCTTGCCGTCCTTGCCGACCAGGTACAGCTCGTCGTTGTAGAAGGCGATGGTGCGGCTGACGAAGTCGCGCTCGAAGCCCGGGGTGTCGTCGTGGAAGGCGGCGATGTACATGTCGTCGTCCTTGCCCTCGTACACGACCTCGGCCGACTCCAGCGGGGTGCCGCGCTTCCAGCGCTTGACGATGCGCGGGTAGCCGGACTCGGTGGTCGAGCCGTCGCCGAAGTCGGTGTAGACGTAGACGGTGTCCTGGTCGATCCAGTTCAGGCCGCCCTTGGCCTCGGGCCGGAAGAAGCCGCCCTCGACCCAGGCCTTGCGCTTGAGGTCGAACTCGCGGGTGACGTCGGCGTCGGCGCCGCCGCGCGACAGCGCGATCAGGCAGCGCTCGTAGGCCGGGCGCAGGCAGTCGGCGCCGTGCCACACCCAGTTCTCGCCCTCGGCCTTGTTCAGCGCGTCGAGGTCGAGGATCGTTTCCCAGGCGGGATTGGGCTTGCGGTACTCCTCGAGCGTGGTGCGGCGCCAGACGCCGCGCTCGTGGTTACGGTCCTTCCAGAAGTTGTAGTAGTACCCCCCGATCTTCTGCACCCCGGGGATCTTGGCGTCGGAGTCCAGCACCTCGCGGATGCCGGCCTCCATGGCCTTGAACTCGGGCGTGGAGGCGAGGGCGGCGTCGGTCCGGGCGTTCTGGGCGCGGACCCAGGCCAGCTGGCGCTCGCCGGTCACGTCCTCCAGCCACTGGTAGGGATCGTCGGCCATGTTGGGCTCCTGGGCATGGGCCACCCCGGCGGCGGCGAGACCAGCGACGAGGCAGGCCTGGGCAAGACGCGACATACGCACTCCGTGAAACTGGGACAGCCGGCGAAGCTAGCACAGCGCCCGCCGGACGTACGCATGCCGATGGTCAGGGGCCCGTGGCGGTCCCGGCCGCGCTCAGGCGGCGGCGCGGCGGCCGAAGCCGGAAGCCCGGCGCCCCCCGCGGCGGCGGGCCTGGACCCGCGGCCGCAGCTGGCGCAGGCGGCGCGCGGCGGCCGGCAGCGCCGGCGGCAGGCGGAAACGGTGCAGCGCCCACCATGCCGCCAGCGGCATGCCCACCAGCCACAGCGGCCACCAGCCGATCCACTCGGAGGAACCGCGCAGCGGCGGCACCAGGCATACGCCCAGCAGGCCGGTGGCGAACCAGTAGCGCAACAGCCTTTCCAGGTTCGATTCCGGAGCCCCGGCCGCTTCGGGTTGGCGGGGGGCGGCGGCGGGGGTAGGCGACCAGTTCGACATGGCTGCGGCTCCTTGTTGGGAGGCGCAGGTTGCCGGGGGGCCATCTCACCGGCTGCGATGGTGTACCCCCTCCGCCTGCGGGGAGGTCGGGGGCGAGAGCCGGGCTCCAGCCGCAGCGATCACTGCCAGGGCCTACGGAAGCACACCGACTTTGCGGGCAATGCTGCAACCGGTGCCCGCGCCCGGGGAGCCCGGAGTTCCGCTTCTTGCGGGCCCCAGCCGGCGCCGGGTTGCCGGGCCCTTCCCCTATCCCCGGGAGGAAGAGGGAAGCATGGCCCCCGCCTCAGCGGTCGTACTGCGCCAGCGCCAGCGAAAGCAGGCTCTTGGCCTGCTCGCGCAGCACCGCCGGCTCGACGATCTCGGCATCGGCACCGTAGTGCAGCACGTCCATCAGCAGCTCGCGCGAGACGCTGTAGGGCACCTTCAGCTCGTAGCGGCCGTCGGGCAGGAAGCGGCCCTGCTGGCGCGAGTGCCAGTGCTCGTCGGCCACCCAGCGCGCGACCTTGGGGCTGAACACGATGGTCGCCCAGCCCTTGGGCTCGCCGGAGAAGATGCCGTAGCTGGAAGCGAAGTGCTGGTCCAGCACGCCGTCCTCGACATCGTGCGCCGGCTCGTCCAGCAGCCGCGCCTGGCTGATCCGGTCCACGGCGAAGCTGCGCAGGCCCTCGCGCTCGTGGTCCCAGGCATCCAGGTACCAGTTGTCGCGGTAATGGGTGATCCGCTGCGGCGAGACCTTGCGCCGGGTGATCTCGTCGGTGGAGCGGGCGCGGTATTCGAAGGCCAGGCGCTTGCGCTCCAGCACCGCCGAGGCGACGGTGCGGAAGCTGGTCTCGTCCAGGCGGCGGCCGCGGTGCGGGATCACCCGCACCCGCTCCACCGGCCAGCGGCTGGTGCCAGCCTGGGCGGCAAGCAGGCCCTCGATGCGCTGCTGCAGCGGCGCCAGCACGCTGGACAGCACCCCGGCGCCGGTGCGCCGCAGCAGCTGCTGCGAGGCCAGCAGCGCGTACAGCTCCTCGGAGCTGAGCCACAGCCCCGGCAGCTCGAACCGCTCGCTCTCGGCCGCCGCGTAGCGGAAGCCCGCCTCGCCGTCGCCCTCCACCGGCGCCATCAGCGCGTCGCGCAGGAAGGCCAGGTCGCGGTAGACGGTGGCCCGGGAGCAGCCCAGCTCCTCCTGCAGCCGCGGCACGGTCACCGGGTAGCGCGCCGCCTTGAGGATGCGGTGCAGCGCGTTGATGCGTTCGTAGCGGTCCATGCCCGCGATTATGCGCGGTTGCAGGGCCCGCTGCGACGGAGGCCGGGCGACCCGCCCTGCCGGCCGCGCTTGCCTGGCTCGCAGGCACCCGGCCCACCGGCGCGGCTCGCGCCAGCTGCGGCACGGGGCGTGCGGGCGGGCGCGGGGCCTACAGGAACTCGCCGGCGCCGCGCTCCAGCAGCTCGGCGGCCAGGCGCCGGCCCAGCGCCGCCGGGTCGGCGGCCGGGCCCTCGCCTTCGGCGCGCACGGCGCGGCCGTCGGCGGCCGAGCCGACCAGGGCCTGCAGGTGCAGGCGGTCACCGCGCAGCTCCGCGTAGGCGGCCACCGGCACGTGGCAGCTGCCGTGCAGGCTGCGGTTGAGCGCGCGCTCGGCCTCGATCACGGTGCGGGTGGGCGCGTGCTCCAGCACCGACAGCAGGCCGAGGGTGCGTTCGTCGCCGGCGCGGCACTCGCAGGCCACCACCGCCTGCGCCGGCGCCGGCAGCCACTGCGGCGGCAGCAGGCGGGAGCGGATGCGCGCGTCCAGGCCCAGCCGCTGCAGGCCGGCGCACGCCAGCACGATGGCGTCGTACTCGCCGGCGTCGAGCTTGGCCAGGCGGGTGTTGACGTTGCCGCGCAGGTCGCGCAGCTGCAGGTCCGGGCGGCGCGCGCGCAGCTGCGCCTGGCGGCGCAGCGAGGAGGTGCCGACCACCGCGCCCTGCGGCAATGCGTCCAGGTCGGCGCAGGCGTTGCTGACGAAGGCATCGGCCGGGTCGGCGCGCTCCAGCACCGCCGGCAGGGCGAAGCCCGGCTCCAGCTCCATCGGCACGTCCTTGAGCGAGTGCACCGCGCAGTCGGCCTCGCCGCGCTGCATCGCCAGCTCCAGTTCCTTGAGGAACAGGCCCTTGCCGCCGATCGCCGCCAGCGAGCGGTCCAGGACCTCGTCGCCGCGGGTGCTCAGCGGCACCAGCACCACCTCCAGGCCGGGATGGGCCGCGCGCAGGCGGGCGGCGACGTATTCGCTCTGCCACAGGGCGAGCGGGCTCTTGCGGGTGGCGATGCGCAGGGTGTCCATGCGCGCATTATCGGCGAAGCACGCCCCCGGCGCCTTGCGCGGAACGCTTGCGCCGGTGGCCTGCCCCTGCCCGGCTGGCGCTCAGGGCTGCTGCAGGGCCTGGCGCAGCACCGGCACGCAGCGCCGGCTGACCTCCAGGGCCGGCCCGCCGCTGCGCAGCAGGGCCTGGACGTGGCCGTCCGGGCCGCGCCGCAGTTCGGACAGTTCGCGGCGCGCCACCAGGCAGTTGCGGTGGATGCGCACGAACAGGTCGCCGAACTCCTCTTCCAGCGACTTCAGCGATTCCTCGATCAGGTCCTGGCCGCGGGCGTGGTGCACGACCACGTACTTCTCCTCGGCCTGCAGATAGCGCACGTCCTCCAGCGGGATCACCCGCAGGCTGCCGCGCAGGCGCGCGCACAGCTGGGTGCGGCGCTGCGCCGGGACGGCGTTGCCGCGCCCGGTCAGGAACGCGCGCACGCGCTCCAGCGCGGCGGCCAGCCGCTCCGGGCGCACCGGCTTGACCAGGTAGTCGATCGCCGCGGCCTCGAACGCCGACAGCGCGTGCTCGTCGTAGGCGGTGCAGAACACCACCGCGGTGGCCGGGTCGCTGCCGGCCAGGCGCCGCGCCACTTCCAGCCCGTCCATGCCGGGCATGGCGATGTCCAGCAGCACGGCGTGCGGCTGGTGGCGGGCGCAGGCCTCCAGCGCCTCGCTGCCGTCGCCGGCCTCGGCCACTACTTCGACTCCTGCATCGCCGGCAAGAAGCGTGCGCAGGCGCTCGCGCGCCAGCGGCTCGTCGTCGGCGATCACCAGCTTCAGGCTGTGCATCAGGCGGATTGCGGATTTTCCCCGCGGCCATGGTAGCCGCGCCGGCGGCCGGCCGCCATCCGTCCTCGCCGCCCCCCCGTTCCGCGCCTCAGCGGAAGCGGCGTTCCAGCCAGTCGCCGAGGTCGGCGATCTCCTGCGCGCAGACCTGGTGGGCCATCGGGTAGTGGTGCCATTCCACCTCGAAACCCGCCTGCTCCAGCGCGCGCGCGCTGGCCTGCCCGTGCTGGAAGGCGACCACCGGGTCGGCGCTGCCATGGGCGAAGAACACCGGCTGGGCCACCGCGTTGGGCTCGCGCGCGGCTGCCGCCGCGGTGCCGCCGGGCAGGTAGGTGGACAGGGCGACCAGGCCGGCCAGCGGCTCGCGCCGGCGCAGGCCGGTGGCCAGGGTGATGGCGCCGCCTTGGGAGAACCCGGCCAGCAGCAGGCGCGAGGCGGGGATGCCGCGCTCGGCCTCGCGGGCAATCAGGGCCTCGACCTGTTCGATCGATTCCTCCACCCCGGCCGCGTCGGCGCGGGTGGCGAAGTCCATGCCGACGATGTCGTACCAGGCGCGCATCGGTACCCCGCCGTTGATGGTCACCGGGCGCACCGGCGCGTGCGGGAACACGAAACGCAGCGCCGGCCAGTGCGGACGCACCAGCTCCGGGACGATGGGGGCGAAGTCGTGGCCGTCGGCGCCCAGTCCGTGCAGCCAGAGCACGGTCCATTGCGGGTTGGCGCCGGTTTCCTGTTCGACGGTCTGCAGCAGCATGGGATTCCCCGGAAAACGAAGCCCCACAGTATGCCCGCTGGCGGCAGGCGCCGCCGCGGGCACCGTCGCGGCTCAGGCGCGGGCGCGCAGTTCGGCGGCGCGGCGCAGCACCGGCGGCGGCTGCAGTTCCTCGGGGATGCACAGCAGGCGGTGCCGGCGCAGCCACTGGCCGGCCTGGCGCGAGGAGGTCAGCCACACGGTCGGGATCGACAGCACCATGCCGGCCACCACCGGCAGCATCCACAGCGCCAGCCCGGGCGACACCGCCCAGGACAGCAGGCCCATGAACGCGCCGAACAGGGTGATGCCGCCGTAGCTGCGCACCAGCGCCGACAGCGGCACGCTGCCGTCGTCGCGCTGCTGCGCTTCCCAGCCGGAATCGCGGCCGGCCAGCACCTCGGCCACGCCGCGCGACTGCCGGAACATCACGATCGGCGCCATCAGCGCGGCCAGCACGCTCTCGATCAGCACGCCGGCGAAGGCGCGCGCCGCGCCGCCGCAGCCACGGCGCTCGGCCGGGTCGGCGAGCATGGCCAGGAAACCCAGGATCTTGGGCAGGAACAGCACCAGCATGGTCGCGGCGAACAGCCAGGCCACGCGCTCGGCGTCGTGCCGGGTCCAGTACTCGATCGGCGAGAACCCGGCCAGCTGGAAGCCGTCCCAGGCCAGGTCGGCGTGGTACAGCGGGATCGCCAGGCCGACCAGCATCAGCATGGCCCACATCGGCGCGGTGAAGTAATGGCCGATGCCGACCAGCATGTGGCTGCGGCTGACCCAGTGCAGGCCGGCGCTGCCGACCACCTTCATGTGCTGCAGGTTGCCCTGGCACCAGCGGCGGTCGCGCACCATCATGTCGCTCAGCGAGGGCGGGCCCTCCTCGTAGCTGCCGCCCAGCTCCGGCACCAGGTGCACGGCCCAGCCGGCGCGCCGCATCAGCGCCGCCTCGACGAAGTCGTGGCTCAGCACGTGGCCGCCGAACGGCTCCCGCCCCGGCAGCTCCGGCAGGCCGCAGTGCGCGGCGAAGGCCTCGGTGCGGACCATCGCGTTGTGGCCCCAGTAGTTGCTCTCGGCACCGTGCCACCAGGCCACGCCATGGCCAATCACCGGGCCGTACACGCGCCCGCCGAACTGCTGCATGCGCGCGAACAGGGTGTTGCCATTGACCACCCGCGGCAGGGTCTGCAGCAGGCCCACGCCCGGATGCGCCTCCATCGCCCCGGCCAGGCGCACCAGGGTCTGGCCGCTCATCACGCTGTCGGCGTCCAGGATCAGGAACTGCGGGTAGGCGCCGCCGAAGCGCTGCACCCAGTCGCCGATGTTGCCGGCCTTGCGCCCGCGGTTGTCCGAGCGGCAGCGGTAGAACAGCCGGCCCTCGGCGCCCAGGCGCTCGCGCAGGGCGCGGAACTGCTCGACCTCGGCCGCCACCACTTCCGGGCGGCGGCTGTCGCTGAGCAAGAAGAAATCGAATGCGTCCAGCTGCCCGGTGGCGGCCACCGACTCGTACACCGCCTGCAGGCCGGCCAGGACCCGCGCCGGGTCCTCGTGGTAGGTCGGCATCAGCAGCGCGGTGCGGGTGCGCAGGCGCGGCAGCGGGCCGTCGGCCGACAGCCCCAGCGGATTGCGCCGGCGGGACAGCAGCACGCAGAAGCCGGCGAAGGCGGTCACCGCCGACAGCGCGATCCAGGCGAACAGGGCCACGAACAGGCCCAGCAGGATCAGGTCCAGCAGGCTCAAGCCGCCAATGCGCAGCACCTGGGTCATGCCCAGGCTGGCGGCGGCGGTGAGCACGGCGGTGGAGCCGACCACCGCGGCGCGTCGCCAGCCGACGCGGGCCGGCGAGGTGGCCGGCCGGACCCTGGCCAGCTCGCCTTCGCGCAGGGACTGGCGCGGCATCGGCAGCGGCGTGGCCGGCGGCAGCCAGGCCTCGGCGGCCAGCGGCCGCGGGGACGGCAGCGGCGCGGGGCACCGCTGGACGGCGGGGCCGGTGGATTCGATGACTTGCAACACGGGTGTCTCCCTCGGTCGCATTCCGGAGCCCGGTGAGGGGCCGGAGGAAAGCGTCGCATCATTGTGCGCCGCACCAAGGGGCTGGGCACGGGGTTGCAGTATTCCCGTTCAGCCGCGTGTTTGCCTTGCGAAGGGTTGGTTAGCCGTGGTTTTGTGACATCAGTCCTGTTCTTCCGGCGGCACCACCAGCCCGTCCGGATCCACCGCCAGGCGTCCGGCCATCAGCACGGCCTGGGTGCGGTTGCCCACCCCCAGCTTGCGCAGCACCGCGGTGACGTGCGCCTTGATGGTCGCCTCGGACACGCCCAGGTCGTAGGCGATCTGCTTGTTCAGGCGGCCCTCGCCCAGCATCTGCAGGACCCGGAACTGCTGCGGGGTCAGCTCGCGCAGGCGCTGGGCCACTTCCTGCTCGTCGCGGCTCAGCGCCGGGGCGGCGGCCGCAGCCGCCGGCGCCCAGCGCTCCCCGTCCAGCACCGTGCTGATGGCGGTGCCGATGGTCTCCGAGTCGGCCGACTTGGGAATGAAGCCCAGCGCGCCGTGGTCCAGCGCCCGGCGCATCACCCCCGGCTCCTCCCGCGCCGAGACCACCACCACCGGCAGCTGCGGGTGCTGGGCGCGCAGGTGCACCAGGGCGCTGAAGCCGTGCGCGCCGGGCATGTTCAGGTCCATCAGCAGCAGGTCCGCGTCCGGATGCGCCTCCACCAGCGCGTACAGCGCGTCCACGCTGTCGGCCTCGTGCAGCTCGGTGCCCGGCAGGATCCGCTGCACCGCCCCGCGCAGGGCCTCGCGGAACAGCGGATGGTCGTCGGCGATCAGGATGGTCATAGGGGCCGTGATTGGGGATGCGTGATTCGCGGTTCGCAAAAGCGGGGGCGGCCGGACCGCCGCCCCGATGGTGACCGAAGCGGGCGCCTCGCTCTTCCGAATCACCAATAACTAATCACGAATCACGACCTCATTTCACCTTGCGCTCGGAGACCAGCGACTCGACCACCGACGGATCGGCCAGGGTCGAGGTGTCGCCCAGCTGGTCCGGGGCGTTCTCGGCGATCTTGCGCAGGATGCGGCGCATGATCTTGCCCGAGCGGGTCTTGGGCAGGCCGGCGGCCCACTGCAGGTGGTCGGGGGTGGCGATCGGGCCGATCTCCTTGCGCACCCAGGCCACCAGCTCCTTCTGCAGCTCGTCGCTGGGCTGCTCGCCGGCCTTGAGGGTGACGTAGGCGTAGATGCCCTGGCCCTTGATCTCGTGCGGGAAGCCGACCACCGCGGCCTCGGCCACCTTCGGGTGCGCCACCAGTGCGCTCTCCACCTCGGCGGTGCCGATGCGGTGGCCGGAGACGTTGATCACGTCGTCGACGCGGCCGGTGATCCAGTAGTAGCCGTCCTCGTCGCGGCGGCAGCCGTCGCCGGTGAAGTAGGTGCCCGGGTAGGTGCGGAAGTAGGTGTCGATGAAGCGCTGGTGGTCGCCGTAGACCGTGCGCATCTGCCCCGGCCAGGAATCCAGCAGCACCAGGTTGCCCTCGGCCGCGCCCTCGAGCACGCGGCCGTCGGTATCGACCAGGGCCGGGCGCACGCCGAAGAACGGGACCGTGGCCGAGCCCGGCTTGAGGTCGACCGCGCCGGGCAGCGGCGAGATCAGGATGCCGCCGGTCTCGGTCTGCCACCAGGTGTCCACGATCGGGCAGCGGCCGTCGCCGACCACGTCGTAGTACCAGCGCCAGGCCTCCGGGTTGATCGGCTCGCCGACGCTGCCAAGCAGGCGCAAGCTGGAGCGGCTGGTCTTCTTCACCGGCGCCTCGCCCTCGCGCATCAGCGCGCGGATCGCGGTCGGGGCGGTGTAGAAGATGGTGACCTGGTGCTTGTCGATCACTTCCCAGAAGCGCGACACGCTCGGGTAGTTGGGCACGCCCTCGAACACCAGCGAGGTGGCGCCGTTGGCCAGCGGGCCGTAGACGATGTAGCTGTGGCCGGTGACCCAGCCCACGTCCGCGGTGCACCAGTAGATGTCGTCCTCACGCAGGTCGAAGATCGCCTCGTGGGTGTAGGACGCGTACAGCAGGTAGCCGCCGGTGGTGTGCAGCACGCCCTTCGGCTTTCCGGTCGAACCGGAGGTGTAGAGGATGAACAGCGGATCCTCGGCGTTCATGCGCTCCGGCTCGCACTGCGCCGGCTGGCCATCGACCACGTCGTGGAACCAGCGGTCGCGCGGGGCCTGCATGTCGACCGCGCCGCCGGTATGGCGCACCACCAGCACGGTCTCGACGGTATTGGTGCCCGGCAGCTTCAGCGCGGCGTCGACGTTGGCCTTCAGCGGGATCTTCTTGGCCCCGCGCAGGCCCTCGTCGGCGGTGATGATCAGCTTGCTGCCGCAGTCGGCGACGCGGTCGGCGATGGAGTTGGGCGCGAAGCCGCCGAACACCACCGAGTGGATCGCGCCGATGCGCGCGCAGGCCAGCATCGCCACCACCGCGTCGGGGATCATCGGCAGGTAGATGGTGACGCGGTCGCCCTTGCCGACGCCGAGGTTGCGCAGGGCGTTGCCCAGCTTGCACACCCGCTCGTACAGCTGGCGGTAGGTGACCTTCTGCACCGGCGCGGACGGGTCGTCCGGCTCGAACAGGATGGCGACCTTGTCGCCGCGCTTCTCGAGCTGGCGGTCCAGGCAGTTGACCGAGGCGTTGAGCTCGCCGTCGGCGAACCAGCGGATGCGGAAGTCCTCGAGCTTGTAGCTGACGTCCTTGATGACGGTCGGCTTGCGGAACCAGTCCAGGCGCTCGGCCGCCTTCGCCCAGAAGCCCTCGGGATCCTCCACCGATTCGCGGTAGAGGCGCTGGTAGTCGTCCTTGCCGATCCTCGCCTTGGCGGCGAACTCGGGCTTGACGGGGTACAGGTCGGACATGGCTTCCTCCTCCAGATGCCAGTGACTGGACGCCGCGCGGGGGCGTGCGGCAACGGCCCAAGTTTGACGCAAGGGCCGTGACGCAATGCAGCAGTATGGCTACTACCTTGGTCGATAGATGCACTGCAGCATGGCGGCCTTGCGCGCGCGGATCCCGCAACGGCGGGCCCGGATGTCCGGCCGCCCGGCGTTTTCGACTAATGGCGAATAGGCGCTTGCCCGGCAGCGTGCGAAGTCTGGCCGCGCAACCGGCCGCAGAGGGGCGGTCGGTCGCCATTTCGAGCACTCATTCGCAGAGGGAGAGGAGGGGCAATGAGCATGCATCCCGCAAGACTGGTGCGCAGGCCGCTGGCAGCCGCAATGCTGCTCGCGCTTGCCGTGCCCGGCGCCGCCATGGCGCAGAGCGACCGCGAGAAGGAACTTGAGGCGAGGGTGGCCGAACTGGAGCGCCAGGTGCAGGCGCTGCTGACCACCCAGCAGCAGCAGGCGGCGCAACCGGCGGCACCGGCGGTCCCGGCCGGCAAGCAGCCGGTGCAGGCCACCACGATCACGCCCAACGCCAACCCGGGCACCACGTTCTCGTACACCGGCTTCATCAAGATGGACGCGATGGTCACCGAGACCAGCGACGGCCGCATCGCCGACGGCTCGTCGGGCCGGCTGTTCTACGTGCCCAGCACCATCCCGGTGGGCGGCGCCGGCGCCGGCGGCGGCGACCCGTACACCGACTTCCATGCCCAGTTCTCGCGCTTCGGCCTGGGCGTGGACCACGTCACCGCCAACGGCGACAAGTTCAAGGGCTACGTCGAGGCCGACTTCTTCGGCGGCGGCAGCAACGCCCTGGCCGGCAACGAGACGGCGACCAACACCTACGCCGTCACCCTGCGCCACGCCTACGTCAGCTGGAACAACTGGCTGGCCGGCCAGACCTGGTCCAACTTCATGGACGTGGCCGCCCTGCCCGACGCGGTGGACTTCGTCGGCCCGACCGACGGCACCGTGTTCGTGCGCCAGGCCCAGGTGCGCTACACCAAGGGCCCGTGGTCGGTCTCGCTGGAGAACCCGCAGACCACGGTCAACCCGTACCTCAGCGCCGCGGCGCGCTTCAACAGCGGCGACAACGTCCTGCCCGACCTGACCGCGCGCTGGCTGACCAAGGGCGACTGGGGCCACTTCACCGTCGCCGGCCTGGTGCGCCAGTTCAAGTGGCTGGACGAGACCGAGACCGGCGCCGCGCTGAGCGTGTCGGGCAAGTTCAACCTCGGCGCCAGCGACGACATCCGCTGGGCGGTCAACGGCGGCAGCGGCATCGGCCGCTACCTGGCGTTCGGCATCGGCAGCGACGTGGTGGTCGACGCCAACGGCGCGCTGCACGCGCAGGACGGCTACGGCGGCTTCGTGGCCTGGCGCCACGTGTTCAGCCCGAAGGTCCGCACCAACCTGATGTACGCGGCCTCGCACTTCGACAACGACACCAGCCTCACCGGCTACGGCGCGACCGAGCGCACCCAGTCGTTCCACGCAAACCTGATCTACTCGCCGTTCCCGAAGCTGGACGTTGGCGCGGAAATCAGCTACGGCCAGCGTTCCCTCGAGGATGACCGCGAGGGCGACCTCAAGCGTCTGCATACCTCCATCAAGTACAGCTTCTGAGGAAGGGGATCCCTATGAGCACCACGGCAGCATCCGCCTCGCCCAAGGGCGAGCTCACCTCGGGCCACAAGAAGGTCATCTTCGCGTCGAGCCTGGGTACCGTCTTCGAGTGGTATGACTTCTACCTCTACGGCTCGCTGGCAGCGATCATCGCCAAGCAGTTCTTCAGCGGCGTCAACCCGACCACGGGCATGATCTTCGCGCTGCTGGCCTTCGCCGCCGGCTTCTTCGTGCGTCCGTTCGGCGCGGCCTTCTTCGGCAGCCTCGGCGACCGCATCGGCCGCAAGTACACGTTCCTGGTCACCATCCTGATCATGGGCATCTCGACCTTCCTGGTCGGCGTGCTGCCCAACTACGCCTCGATCGGCATGGCCGCCCCGGTCATCCTGATCATCCTGCGCCTGGCCCAGGGCCTGGCCATGGGCGGGGAGTACGGCGGCGCGGCCACCTACGTGGCCGAGCACGCGCCCGCCAACCGCCGCGGCCTGTACACCAGCTTCATCCAGACTACCGCGACCCTGGGCCTGTTCCTGTCGCTGCTGGTGATCCTGGGCTGCCGCCTGTCGCTGGGAACCGAGGCGTTCGAGGACTGGGGCTGGCGCATCCCGTTCCTGGCCTCGATCGTGCTGCTGGGCATCTCGGTATGGATCCGCCTGCAGCTGAGCGAGTCGCCGCTGTTCCAGGAGATGAAGGCGCAGGGCAAGGGCTCGAAGATGCCCTTCCGTGACTCGATCAAGACCGGCAACCTGAAGCTGATGCTGCTGGTCCTGTTCGGCGCCACCGCCGGCCAGGCCGTGGTCTGGTACTGCGGCCAGTTCTACGCGCTGTTCTACCTGCAGAGCATGCTCAAGGTCGACTCCACCGTCGCCTACCTGCTGATCGCCGCGGCGCTGGCCCTGGCCACCCCGTTCTTCCTGTTCTTCGGCTGGCTGTCGGACAAGATCGGCCGCAAGAAGATCATCATGGCCGGCTGCCTGCTGGCCGCGGTGACCTACTTCCCGATCTTCAAGGGCCTGACCCACTTCGCCAACCCGGCGGTGGAGGAAGCCGCGCGCACCTCGCCGGCGGTGGTGGTGGCCGATCCGGAAACCTGCAGCTTCCAGTTCGACCCGGCCGGTGTCCGCAAGTTCACCAGCTCCTGCGACGTGGCGACCGCCGCGCTGGCCCGCGCCGGCGTGCCGTACACCATCCAGCCGGCGGCCCCGGGCTCGGTGGCCGAGGTCCACATCGGCGACCGTCCGGTCACCTCGTACGACGCCACCGGCCTGGCCGGCGACGAGCTGAAGGCCAAGCAGGGCGAGTTCGGCGGCGCGCTGAAGGCTGCCCTGGTCGACGCCGGCTATCCGGACAAGGCCGACACCGCCCGGATCAACATGCCGATGACGATCCTGCTGCTGTGGCTCCTGGTGATCTACGTGACCATGGTCTACGGCCCGATCGCCGCCTACCTGGTGGAGCTGTTCCCGACCCGCATCCGCTACACCTCCATGTCGCTGCCGTACCACATCGGCAACGGCTGGTTCGGCGGCTTCCTGCCGGCGATCTCCTTCGCCCTGGTGGCGGCTTCGGGCAACCTGTACTACGGCCTGTGGTACCCGATCATCATCGCGGTCATGACCCTGGTGATCGGCACCCTGTTCCTGCGCGAGACCAAGGACGTGGACATCACCGCCTGACCCTCCGCGGCAGGCAAGGCCGGTCCCGCGCGGACCGGCTGCAGCACCCGGCGCCGGCCCCCGTGGGCCGGCGCTTTTTCATGCCGCGCGTGGCCCGCGGCCGGCCGGCAGGCAGGCACGGCCTGGCATCCCCTGCCCTGCAACGGCGGACACCGGACGCGACGGCGCCATCGGCCAGTGCCCCCGCGCCGCTGGGCCGCGACCGTTGTCCGCGCAGGCGCAGCACGCCCGGGAATGGAGGGCGCGGAACACGACACCAGCACGGCCGGTGGGCCGTCGCGGAGCAGTCCGGACAAGCGCAGCACGCCCGGGAGAACGGAAGGCGAGGCCCGTGCCAACCGGTGCACACCCGGGACTGCGGCTGTGGCCGCGGCCTGCCACGGACCATGGAGACGGCAGCGGCCGGCAGGCGCCGGGCGCCGGACCGCGCCGCGGTTCAGTCCCCGCGCACGCCGCGTCCGCGCAGGCGTCCGGCGGCGGCGGCCTCGTGCAGGGCCAGGCCCAGCAGGATGCCGGTCAGCGCGGCATAGGCGCTGGTGGTGGTCTGGTGCGCGAACATCGACTGGGTAAGCCCGCACAGGGCGAACACCACCACCAGCATGGCGCCGCCGGCGGCGATGCCGCGCATGCGCGGCACGCCGGTGCGCCAGGCCAGGTGCAGGAACAGCGCCAGCGGCACGCCGTACAGCAGCAGCAGCGAGACCAGGCCGGGGATGCCCATGGTCGCGGCCCACTCGGCCAGGTCGTTGTGGGCGTGGCCCAGGTCGCAGCGCTCGGCCGGGTGCGGCTCGCGGCAGGCCGGCAGCTGCTCGCGCATGGCGCGGTCGAACTGGGCAAAGCCCACCCCGGTCCAGGGCCGCTCGAGGAAGGCGTCGACCGCCACCTGCAGCCGTTCCAGGCGCGCGCCGGCGGAGGAATCGTAGTCGCCGGCATTGATCCGCTCGATGTCCTGCTGCAGCTCGACCAGCCGCATCTGGTGGCTCATCCCGGGCACCGCCCCCACCAGCGCCACCACGCCGGCCAGGGCGGTGGCCAGCAGCAGCACCCGGTAGCGCCAGCTCTGCCAGCCGCTGCCCAGCACCACCGCGGCCAGCAGCAGCAGCAGCCCCGGCCAGGTCCCGCGGGTGCCACTGAACAGGATCGCCACGGTGCCGCAGGCCACTCCGAACAGCGCCCAGTGCCAGCTGCGCGGCGGCCGGCAGAACACCGCCAGCACCATCAGCAGCAGGACCACGTCGGCAAACACGATCGCGTTGACCCAGCCGGAGGCGCGCCCCAGCCCGGTGGCGACCTGGACGAAGGCCAGCACCACCGCGCCGGCCAGGCCGGCCATCGCCCCGCGCCACAGCCAGCTGGCCGGCGGACGCAGGGCCCAGGCCCAGGCCATCGTCCACGGCAGGACCAGCAGGCGGTCGCGGCTCTCGATGCTCCCGCCGCCGGCCCAGTGGCTGGAAAGCAGGGCCACGCCCATCGCCAGCAGGGCCGTCGCGGCCACTGCCGCCAGCGGCCAGCCGATGCGGCGGGCGCCGGCGACCACGCCGGGCACCAGCAGGGTGGAGACGAGCAGCAGCAGGCCGAACGGGAGCAGTC
This sequence comes from Pseudoxanthomonas sp. SGNA-20, assembly GCF_003931635.1. NCBI lineage: Bacteria > Pseudomonadati > Pseudomonadota > Gammaproteobacteria > Lysobacterales > Lysobacteraceae > Pseudoxanthomonas > Pseudoxanthomonas sp. SGNA-20. Next base: position 860,984 of record NZ_RRYK01000001.1, read on the forward strand.
CCTTGGGCAGGGTCAGGGCCAGCGCCGGCAGGCACCACAGCGCGCAGGCCGCACAGCGCCGTGCCCAGTGCAGCCGGTGTCCTTCCATGCGGTCGTCGTCACTCCCCACTCTTTCTTCGGCTTGCGTGCGCGGCGAGCCGCACATGGTCGCCGCGCCACGCGGAACGAAGGCTGAGCCGGCGCCGGCGCCGGCGCTCACTCCTCCAGGTCCCGCGCCTGCCCGGCGGCCGCGCGCGCGCGCTCCTCCGGGGTAGCCTCGCAGGGGGCGACGACCGCGTCCGGCGGCACCAGGTACCAGCGGCGGCGGTTGGAAATGCCGGCCAGCTCGATCCGCTGCGGGTCCAGGCAGTGCTCCAGCGCGTCCTCCAGCACCAGCAACCAGCGGTCCGGGGCCTGCGCCTGCCAGGCCACCGCCAGCTGCAGCTGCTCGTCCCAGGGACGGTTGAAGCCGAAGGTCGCCGCCGGGCGGTCGGCCATCAGCAGGTTCTGCTCCTTCCACGCGACCAGGCCCAGCTCCGCCTCCGGGCCGATGCGGCGGCCGGCCGCGGCCATCACCCCGCGCGCGGAACTGGCGTCGTTGAGCAGGCCGTAGCCGACCAGCCCGAACACCACCCACAGCCCCGCCAGGGTGGCGGACAGCGCCGCCACCGCGCGGCGGCGGAAAGCCAGCACGCAACCCAGGCCCCAGGCGCCGATCGCCAGCAGCATCCAGCCGCCGGCGACGATGCCCTGCGGATCCAGGCCGCGCTGCTCGCGCAGCCGCTCCGGCAGCGAACCGACGCCGGACAGCACCGAGGCACCGCCGGCCAGGAACAGCAGCGCCACCAGCAGCGCCAGCGCCAGCAGCAGCGCGCGCGGCAGGCGCCGGCGCAGGATCCCCGGCAGCAACGGCGCCAGCGCCAGGCACATCATCGGCAGCGCCGGCATGATGTACACGTCGCGCTTGCCATCGGGGATGGAGAAGAACACCAGCACCAGCAGCCACCAGGCCAGCGGCAGCAGGTAGCGCGGGTCGCGCCGGCGCAGGCGCCGGCGCCAGGCCGGGATCGCCCACGGCAGCGCCAGCACCGCCGGGATCCACATGCTCGCCATCACCCCCAGGTGGTACCAGGCCGGCTGGTGGTGGTCCCAGGACTGCGAATAGCGCTTGGCGGTCTGCCGCAGCAGGATGTCGTGCAGGTAGGCGCGATACTCGGGCAGGTCCTGCGACAGCGCCACCGCGAGCACCGGCACCAGCCACACCGACACCGCGCCGAGGAACGCCAGCGGGCCCAGCCAGAAACGGCGGTCGCGCGCGTGTACCCGCACCCGCGGCCAGCCGCGCACCGCGGCGATCGCCGCCGGCAGCACCATCAGCAACGCCAGCGCGCCCACGCCCTTGGTGATCGTGCCCAGGCCGGCCGCGGCCCAGCCCAGGGCCCACCAGCGCCAGGCCGGGCCCAGCAGCAGGTGGCGCAGCAGGCCGTAGTTGGCCAGGGTGATGAAGAAGGTGACCAGCGGGTCGATCTGCGCCTTCTTCGCCTGCCAGGTGAACTGGAACGCGAACAGCAGCGCCCACGCCGCGTACAGGCCCACGCGCCGGGTCCACAGCCGGCCGGCCAGGTCCTGCACGCACCACAGCGTGCCCAGCGCGGCCAGCAACGAGGGCAGCAGGAACGCCACCCGCCAGTTGCCGGTCACGGTGTAGAACGCGGCCTGCAGCCACATCAGCATCGGCGGCTTGTCCGAGTACAGCTCGGTGCCGCGGTGCGGGAACAGCCAGTTGCCGCTCTCCACCATCTGCTTGGCCACCAGGGCGAAACGCGGTTCGTCGGCCGGCCACGGGTCGCGCAGGCCCAGGCCCGCGCCGAGTACCAGCAGGGCCAGGGTCCAGAACAACCAGAGGTCGCGCTTGCGCAGGTCTTGTATCGGCATGGCCGTGGCTCGGGTTGGCGGGGATCAGGTCACTCGGATTTGCGCAGGCGCGCGTAGAAGAAGCCGTCCATGCCGTCCTCCCCGGTCAGGCGCTGGCGGCCGGGACCGGCGGCATGGCCGAACGCCTCCGGCAACGGCACTGCGGCCGCGTCCGGGGTACGGGCCAGGAACGCCTCGACCTGGCCGGCGTTCTCCTCCGGCAGGATCGAGCAGGTGGCGTACAGCAGGATGCCGCCCGGGCGCAGCAGCGGCCAGACCGCGTCGAGCAGGCGCGCCTGCGCGGCGACCAGGGACTCGATGTCCTCGGGACGGCGGTGCAGCAGGATGTCCGGCTGGCGCCGGACCACGCCGGTGGCCGAGCACGGCGCATCCAGCAGGATCGCGTCGAAGGTGAAACCGTCCCACCACAGTGCCGGGGTGGTGGCGTCGACCGGGCGCAGCTGCACGCGCTCGCCGAGCAGGCCGCCGCGGCGCAGGGTGTCTTCCACCCGCGCCAGCCGGCGCGGGTCCACGTCCAGCGCCAGCAGTTCCAGCGTGGGGTCGCGCTCGAGCAGGTGCGCGGCCTTGCCGCCGGGGGCGGCGCAGGCATCGAGCACGCGCGCGCCCGGCTCCGGGGCCAGGGCGTCGGCCGCCTGCTGCGCCGAGCCATCCTGGACCGCGACCAGGCCTTCCTCGAAACCGGGCAGGGCCGCCACCGGCACCGGCTCGTCCAGGCGCAGGCCGTCGACCAGGCGCGGATCGATGCTGGCGGCGATGCCCGCCTCCTGCAGCCGCGCGCGGTAGGCCTCGCGACCGGCCAGCCTGCGGTTGACCCGCAGCCACAGCGGCGCGGCATGCGCGCTGGCCGCGAACACCGCGGCCGCGTGCTGCGGCCAGGCGGCCTCGACCTTCTTCCGCAGCCATTGCGGCCAGGCCGCGGCCGGATCGGCGGCCGGGAAACCCTCGCGCTGGGCACGGCGCAGCAGCGCGTTGACCAGGCCCGCCTGGTGCGGACGGCCCAGCGCGCGCGCGGCCTCGACCGTGGCATCCAGGGCCGCGTGCGCCGGCAGCTGTAGCGCGTCGAGCTGGGCGCAGCCGGCCAGCAGCAGGGCCACCAGGGAACCGTCGCCGGCGCCCGGCGGCCTGGCCAGCCAGCCGCGCAGCGCGGCCTCGTAGCGGTGGCGTCCGCGCAGCGCGGCGAACACCACCGCCTCCAGCAGGGCACGGTCGCGCGGATCGGCCAGGCGCGGCAGCACCGGCGCCAGCTCGGACTTCAGCGAGCGGCCGCGGTGCACCACCGCGTCGAGCACGCGCGCGGCGTGCACGCGCACTTCCACGCCGGGGGCCAGCGGCCGCTCCGGGCGCGGGTGCGCAGGGCGTCGTGCGGGCGGACGCGGCGCAGGCATCCGTCAGCCAGCCACCAGGTCGCGGCGCGCGTTGAGCCAGTCGGCCGCGGTGATCGCGCGGCCGCCGTCGCGCTGCACCGTGCGCAGGCGCAGCACGCCCTCGCCGCAGGCGATGTCGATGCCCTCGCGGCTGGCGCCGAGCAGGGTGCCGGGCGCGGCGCCATGGGCCTGGTCCAGCGCCACCGCGCCGTGGATGCGCAGGCGTTCGCCGGCCACCTGGGCCTCGGCCACCGGCCACGGGTTGAATGCGCGCACGGTGCGCGCCAGCTCGGCCGCCGGGCGGCTCCAGTCCAGCCGCGCCTCGGCCTTGTCCAGCTTGTGCGCGTAGGTCACGCCCTCGGCGGGCTGCGGCCGCGGCACCGGCCGGATCCCGGCGCGCAGCAGGCCCAGGCCGTCGCCCAGTACCTGCGCGCCCAGCTCGGCCAGGCGGTCGTGCAGCTGGCCGCCGGTCTCGGCCTCGCCGATGGCGGTGCGCTGTTCCAGCAGCACCGGGCCGGTGTCCAGGCCGGTTTCCATCTGCATCAGGCACACGCCGGTCTCGGCGTCGCCGGCCTGGATCGCGCGCTGGATCGGCGCGGCGCCTCGCCAGCGCGGCAGCAGCGAGGCATGCACGTTCCAGCAGCCGTGGGTCGGGATGGCGAGCACGGCCTTGGGCAGGATCAGGCCGTAGGCCACCACCACCATCAGGTCCGGCCGCAGCGCGCGCAGCTGTTCCTGGGCGGCGGGGTCGCGCAGGCTTTCCGGCTGGTAGACCGGGATGCCACGGGCCACCGCCTCCAGCTTCACCGGCGAGGCCTGCAACCCGCGGCCGCGGCCGGCGGGCCGGTCCGGCTGGGTATAGACGGCCACCACCTCGCCGCGTTGCGCGGCGACGCGCAGGGAAGGCACCGCGAACTCCGGGGTGCCTGCAAATACGATCCTCATCGGGTCATCGTCTCCAGATGGCCCGTCCGCCCGCGGGCGGTACGGGGGCCGGCCGGCGCGCCGCCGGCGGCCCGGGGGGCTGCGGGGCGCCGCCGCGGCGGGGGCGCCACCGGGCTCAGGCGGCGTGCCTGCGCGCCTTGGCCAGCTTCTTGCGCACCATCTCGCGCTTGAGCGGCGAGAGGTAGTCCACGAACAGCTTGCCGTCCAGGTGGTCGATCTCGTGCTGGATGCAGGTGGCCAGCAGGCCCTCGGCGGGCAGTTCCTGCTGCTTGCCCTCGCGGTCCAGGTAGCGCACGACGATGGTGTCGGCGCGGGTCACGTCGGCATAGATGCCCGGGATCGAGAGGCAGCCCTCCTGGTAGGCGCGCTTGCCCTGGGAGGAGACGATCTCCGGGTTGATGAACACCATCGGCGCGGACTTGTCCTCGCTGACGTCGATGACCATGAAGCGCAGGTGGCGGTCCACCTGGGTGGCGGCCAGGCCGATGCCCGGCGCCGCGTACATGGTCTCGAACATGTCGTCGACCAGGCCCTGGAACTCCGGGCTGGTTACCTGCGCCGGATCGACCTGGGCGGCCTTGGTGCGCAGGCGCGGATCGGGGAATTCGAGGATGGGCAGCAGGGCCATGGCGGGCGCTCCGGGGGGTGGCAAACAGGATCGGCCGGGACGGACCCGGCCAGCGTCCCCAATTCTAGCGCGGATGCTTGCGCTGGGACCGGGTTTCTGGACTATAGTCCGCGGACCTGTTGGGGAATCAGGCGGATTTCAACAATGCTCACGCGCCTTCGGACGGCCTTCGCCGTCGCGATGCTGACTGTCGCTACCTATGCGCTGGCGGTCGAATCCGCCGGCTCCCATCCGGATACCTACGTCGTCCAGAAGGGCGACACCCTCTGGGACATCGCCGGCCGCTTCCTGAAGAAGCCCTGGCTGTGGCCGGAGATCTGGCAGGCCAACCCGCAGGTGGCCAACCCCCACCTGATCTATCCGGGCGACGTGCTGAGCCTGGCCTACCTGGACCGCGTGGTCGCGGTCGAGCCGGGCCCGCGCGAGGAGGCCCCGATCGGCGCCGTGCCGCTGTCGGAGATCGAGCCGTTCCTGAAGAACCTGCGCGTGACCGACGCCTTCGAACACCTGCCGTACGTGGTCGCGTTCGAGGACAACCGCCTGCGCGGCAGCGCCGGCCAGGCCGCCTACGTGAAGAACCTCGCCGGCGCCGCCGTGGGCCAGCGCTACGCCGTGGTCCGCCCGACCGTGCGCTACGCCATGCCGCGCAACACCCGCGACCTGCTGCCCAGCGGCCGCCCGACCCCGGGCGACGGCGCGCTGTGGAAGGAATACGTGCCGCCGACCGACCGCAACGAGTTCCTCGGCTACGAGCTGACCCAGGTCAACGTCGGCACCATCACCCGCGTGCCGGCCGGCTCGGTCGAGGTGGCCACGCTGACCCTGGAGGACAGCAACGGCAAGGAAGTCCGCGCCGGCGACCGCCTGATCCCGGTCGAGCCGCAGCCGTACGACCTGCAGTTCTTCCCGCACCCGCCGCGCGAACTGCCGACCGACGTGCGCGTGCTGGCGGTGGCCGACGCGATCGCCTCCGGCGGCCCGCGCGACGTGATCGCGCTGTCGGCCGGCGCCCGCGACGGCTTCGACAACGGCACCGTGGTCTCGCTGTGGCGCACGAGCACCAAGGTCAACGACCGCGTCACCGGCGGCCAGACCTCGCGCATGGACGACCGCTTCAGCGGGGGCGGCGTGGCCCTGCCGGAGGAGTACGCGGCCCACGCGATGGTGTTCCGCACCTTCGACAAGGTCAGCTACGCCCTGGTGATGGACGGGGTGAAGCCGGTGCGCGTGGGCTACAGCGCGCGGCATCCGGATACCGAGTAAGCCGGACTAGTCCTACGCACCGATGCGACGGCGCCCTAGGGCGCCGTCGCCGTTTCCGGGCGACGATGGCGGGCATGTCCGCCGCCGTCGCCTACCCGCCCGCAACTGCCGCCGATCCCCTGCCCGCCCTGCGCCTGGCCCTGGCCGGCGGCCCGCGCGCGCCGCGCCGGGCGCTGTTGCAGGCCGGGCCGGCGGCGCGGCCCGATCAGGAGCTGGCCGCGCGCCTGGACGCGGTGCCCGCGCCCCTGCTGGAGCGCTGCCTGGCCTGGCTGGAACAGCCCGGGCACCACTTCCTGCCCTGGAACGACCCCCGTTACCCGGCCCTGCTGCGGGAATGCGCGGACGCGCCGCTGGCGCTGTTCGTGGCCGGCGACCCGGACCTGTTGTGGCGGCCGGCCCTGGCGCTGGTCGGCAGCCGCGCCGCCAGCGCCGGCGGCCGCGACAACGCCCGCGCGTTCGCCCACGCCTTCTGCCGCGCCGGCCTGGTGGTGGCCAGCGGCATGGCCGCCGGCATCGACGGCGCCGCGCACGAGGCGGCGCTGGAGTGCGGCGGCGGCACCGTGGCCGTGCTTGGCACCGGCCCGGACGTGGCCTATCCGCGCCGCCACGCCGGGCTGCTGGAACGGATCGCGGCCCACGGCGCGGTGGCCAGCGAGCATCCGCCCGGCACCCCGCCGCGGGCCGCGCACTTCCCCGGGCGCAACCGGATCATCGCCGGGCTCGCCCTGGGCACGGTGGTGGTGGAGGCCGCGCTGCGCTCCGGCGCCCTGATCACCGCGCGCCTGGCCGCGACCTACGGGCGCGAGGTGTTCGCCCTGCCCGGTTCGATCCACCACCCGCAGGCCCGCGGCTGCCACCGCCTGATCCGCGACGGCGCCCAGCTGGCGGAAACGCCGGAGGACGTGCTGGCCGGCATCGCCGCGCTGGCCGGGCACCTCGCCCGGCAGCTGGCCCCCCCGCCCGCGGCCCGTCCCGGACCCGCCACGACGCCTGCCCAGCCCCGGGGGGACCACGACAAGTTGTGGCAGGCACTGGGCCATGACCCAATCCCTATGGACATCCTCGCTGAACGGACCGGATTGACGCCCGCCACCCTGTCGTCCATGCTGCTGGCCATGGAACTGGACGGGCGGATCGTGGTCGAACATGGCCGCTATGCGCGCAGGTCCAGCGGCGACGGCCCCGGAGCCTGACGGCGGCCGGACGGCCTGGCGCCAGGCCCGTGGTTCCCCACCCACCGCGTCCTTCCCGGACGCAGGCCGAGGGCAATGAAAGAAAGCATCCTGGACGTCCTGCTCTACCTCTTCGAACACTACATCGCCGACGATGCGGACACCCTGCGCGACCGGGATCCGCTGCAGGCCGGCCTGATCGAGGCCGGATTCACCCCCGCCGAGATCGCCAAGGCCTTCGACTGGCTCGACGGCCTGGCCCAGCAGCGCCCCAGCGCCGAGCCGCGCTGCAACGGGCCGGTGCGGGTGTTCCATGGCCCGGAGCTGGACAAGCTGGACGTGGAATGCCGCGGCTTCCTGACCTTCCTGGAGCAGCAGGGGGTGCTGGATGCCGCCCAGCGCGAGCTGGTGGTCGACCGCGCCATGGCCCTGGACCAGGACGAGCTGGACCTGGACGACCTCAAGTGGGTGGTGCTGATGGTGCTGTTCACCCAGCCCGGCGCCGAGGCCGCCTACGCCTGGATGGAAACCCAGATGTTCGGCGAGGACCCCGAGCCGGTGCACTGACCGGCCGCGCCACTGCCCTGCCTCCCGGAAGCCGGCCACGCGCCGGCTTCCGCGCATCTGGAGGTTAAGGTAACGTGACGAAACGGATTTTCCGGGGACACGAATGGACTGGTATTACGCCACTGCCGGCGGGCAGGGGCATGGCCCGGTGCCGGCCGCGCGCCTGCGCGAGCTGGCCGCCACGGGCGAGATCGGGCCGGCCACGCTGGTGTGGCGCGAGGGCATGGCGCAGTGGCAGCCGCTGGCACAGGTGGCGGCCGAGCTGGGCCTGCCCGGCTTCGGCGCAAGCCCGCCGCCGCCACTGCCGCCGGCCGCCGCTGCCGGCCCCTACGCGCCGCCGCAGGCCTGGGACAGCGCGCGCCCGGCGCCGGTCGTGCAGCCGGTGCCGACCTACCTGGCCTGGGCGATCCTCACCACCCTGCTGTGCTGCTGGCCGCTGGGCGTGGTGTCCATCGTCCATGCCTGCAAGGTGGACCGCCGCCGCGCCGAGGGCGACCTGGCCGGGGCCTTGGAGGCCTCGCGCAAGGCGCGCCTGTGGGCGCTGTGGTCGGCGCTGTCGGTGCTGATCGCGCTGGCCGCGTTCGTGTTCTTGTCCGTGCTTGGGGAGCTGCTGGGATGAGCCATTGGTACTACGCCACCCCGGACGGCCAGCAGCACGGGCCGCTGCCGGCCGCCGAACTGGCCGCGCTGGCACGCCGCGGCGCGATCGGGCCGCAAACCCTGGTCTGGCGCGAAGGCCTGGCGCAGTGGTGCCCGCTGTCGGCCGTGGCCGTCGAACTGGGCCTGGCCGCCCCGCCGCCGCCCCCGCTCCCCGGCCAGGCGCGCACCGCCATGCCGGCGCCGCCGCCGCGGCGCACCGGCTGCATCGTGGCCGTGGTCCTGGGCGTCGCGCTGCTGGTGCTGGTCGCGATCGTGGGCATCATGGCGGCGGTCGCCCTGCCGGCCTACCAGGACTACGTGGCCAGGACCCGGGTGGCGGCGGCCATCGCCGAGGCACGCGCGCACCAGCCGGCGGTGGTGGCCTTCGTCGAGGAGCACGGCCGCTGCCCGACCAACGACGACGAAGGCTTCGCCAGCGCCGAGGAATACGCCGGCGGCAACCTCGCCGCGATCCGCTTCGGCGAGTTCGAGGAAAGCGAGCTGTGCGGCCTGGCCGCCACCCTGCGCGTGCCAGGCAACGACGACCTCGACCAGCAACCGGTCTGGCTGGAATACAACGCGGCGGTGGACACCTGGCTGTGCTCCTCGGCCATCGAAGACCGTTACCTGCCCCATGAATGCCGCGGCTGACGCGGTACACGAAGGATCCAACGCATGACCCAGTGGTATTACGCCGATCACAACCGCCAGCAGCAGGGCCCGGTCGCGGCCGCCGAAGTGGCGCGCCTGTACCGCCAGGGCCGGGTCGGCGATGCCACCCTGGTGTGGCGCGAGGGGCTGTCCCAGTGGCAGCCGCTGGGCGCCCACCGCGGCGAGCTGGGCCTGGACCAGCCGGTGCCGCCGCCCGCGCCGGTGGCCGCGCCGCCGGCCCCGCAGCCCGCCCCGGCGCCGGCGACCGCGCCCGTCGCGGCCGGACCGGCCGCGTGGCAGCCCGCGGAGCCCGTGCTGGAACCCGTGCTGGAACCCGTGCTGGAGCCCGTCCTGGAACCGGTCGCGGAACCGGTCGTCCCCGGAACCGCCGCATCCGGCGTGGCGCCCGTCGCTGAGCCCGTGCTGGAGCCAGCCACGCCCGAGCAGGTGGCCGGACCGGCCCTTGCCGAGGTCACCAGCCCCCACCACGGGAGCGCCCCCGAGGCCCGCCTGGAACTGGAGCCGCTGGCCCCGACCGCCGCCCCCGGGACCGGCACCGCGGACGGCCACGACGGCGGCCACGCCTGGACCACGGCCGAGGCCAGCCAGGCCTATTCGCCCTACGCCGCCCCGGTGGCGGCGGCCACCGGCTCCTACGCCCCCCAGGCCGCCGGCGAGGTGGTGCTGGCCGGGTTCTGGAAGCGCGTGGCCGCCTACCTGATCGACAGCGTGATCGTCGGCGTGGCCGGCACCCTGGTCGGCATGGTCCTGGCCCTGTTCGCGCTGCCGCTGGCCCTGTCCGACGACTCCGGCGCCGCCACGGCGATCATGCACCTGGGCGTGCAGCTGTTCTCGATCCTGCTGACCGCCGTCTACTACGCCGCCTTCCACGCCTCGCGCGGCGGCGCCACCCCCGGCAAGATGGCCATCGGCATCAAGGTCGTGCGCACCGACGGCAGCCGCATCAGCCTGCTGCGCGGCATCGGCCGCTACTTCGCCACCATCCTCAGCAGCCTGATCCTGTGCATCGGCTACCTGATGGCGGCCTTCACCCAGCGCAAGCAGGCCTTGCACGACATGGTTTGCGACACCCTGGTGGTGGACAAGTGGGCCTTCACCGAGCACCCGGAATGGCAGCGCCGGGAGCTGGGCACGCTGACCATCGTGGTCCTGGTCCTGGGTGGCCTGCTGCTGGTCGGCGCCCTGGTCGCGCTGGTGGCCATGATCGGCGTGATCGCCTCGCTGGCCGCCTGAGCCGCGCCGGAGGCCGGCTTGACACGGCCGGCCGGGGCGTGATTCACCTATAAAAAGAAAGCTGGCCGACGCCCGGGGGTCCCGCCCCCGGGCGTCGACATCTATGGGGAACGCGTTCTTCACGCGTCGTCCCGCACGTTCCGGTCCCGGAAGGACCGTCGCCCTTGTCTGGTTCACACATGCCCAAGCACCTCCTCATCGTCGAGTCGCCCGCCAAGGCCAAGACGATCAACAAGTATCTCGGCAAGGACTTCACCGTCCTGGCCTCCTACGGGCACGTCCGCGACCTGGTTCCCAAGGAAGGCGCGGTCGACCCGGACCGCGGCTTCGCCATGCGCTACGACCTGATCGAGAAGAACGAGAAGCACGTCGAGGCGATCGCCAAGGCGGCCAAGGCGGCCGACGACATCTGGCTGGCCACCGACCCGGACCGCGAGGGCGAGGCGATCAGCTGGCACATCGCCGAGATCCTGAAGGAACGCGGCCTGCTCGACGGCAAGCCGCTGCGCCGGGTGGTGTTCACCGAGATCACCCCGCGCGCAATCAAGGAGGCGATGAACCAGCCGCGCACCATCGCCGCGCCGCTGGTCGACGCCCAGCAGGCGCGCCGCGCGCTGGACTACCTGGTCGGCTTCAACCTCTCCCCGGTGCTGTGGCGCAAGGTGCAGCCGGGCCTGTCGGCCGGCCGCGTGCAGTCGCCTGCGCTGCGCATGATCGTCGAGCGCGAGGAGGAGATCGAGGCGTTCAAGGCGCGCGAGTACTGGAGCATCGGCGCCGAGCTGGCGCACCCGGCGCAGCCGTTCGCCGCCAAGCTGGTCAAGCTGGACGGGCAGAAGTTCGAGCAGTTCACCATCACCGACGGCGAATCGGCCGAGGCTGCGCGCCTGCGCATCCAGCAGGCCGCCGGCGGCGCCCTGCACGTCACCGCCGTGGCCAGCAAGGAGCGCAAGCGCCGCCCGGCGCCGCCGTTCACCACCTCGACCCTGCAGCAGGAAGCCTCGCGCAAGCTCGGCTTCACCACCCGCAAGACCATGCAGGTGGCGCAGAAGCTGTACGAGGGCGTGACCCTGGGCGAGGAGGGCACGGTCGGCCTGATCACCTACATGCGTACCGACTCGGTGAACCTCTCCCAGGAGGCGGTGGCCGAGATCCGCGACGTGATCGCCCGCGACTACGGCACCGCCTCGGTGCCGGACAAGCCGGTGGTGTACCAGACCAAGTCCAAGAACGCGCAGGAGGCGCACGAGGCGATCCGCCCGACCTCCGCGCTGCGCACCCCGGCCTCGGTCGCCCGCTTCCTCACCGACGACGAGCGCAAGCTCTACGAGCTGGTGTGGAAGCGCGCGGTGGCCAGCCAGATGGTGCCGGCCACCCTCAACACCGTCTCGGTCGACCTGGCCGCCGGCAGCGAGCACGTGTTCCGCGCCAGCGGCACCACCGTGGTCTTCCCCGGCTTCCTGGCGGTGTACGAGGAAGGCAAGGACGTGAAGTCCGCCGAGGACGAGGACGAGGGCCGCAAGCTGCCGCCGCTCAAGCCCGGCGAGCGGGTGCCGCTGGACCGCGTCCACGCCGACCAGCACTTCACCCAGCCGCCGCCGCGCTACACCGAAGCGGCCCTGGTCAAGGCGCTGGAGGAATACGGCATCGGCCGTCCCTCGACCTACGCCTCGATCATCCAGACCCTGCTGTTCCGCAAGTACGCGGAGATGGAAGGCCGCGCGTTCAAGCCCACCGACGTGGGCCGCGCGGTCAGCAAGTTCCTGGCCGGGCACTTCAGCCGCTACGTGGACTACGACTTCACCGCGCGCATGGAGGACGAGCTGGACGCCGTCTCCCGCGGCGAGGAGGAGTGGGTGCCGCTGATGGAGCGCTTCTGGGCCCCGTTCAAGGAGCTGGTCGAGGAGAAGAAGGAATCGCTGGACCGCACCGACGCCGGCAGCTCGCGCGTGCTGGGCGTGGACCCCAGGACCGGCAAGGAAGTCAGCGCGCGCATCGGCCGCTTCGGGCCGATGGTGCAGATCGGCACGGTCGAGGACGAGGAGAAGCCGAAGTTCGCCTCGCTGCAGCCGGGCCAGAGCATCTACTCCATCACCCTGGAGGAGGCGCTGAAGCTGTTCGACATGCCGCGCAACCTGGGCGAGAGCAACGGCCAGCAGGTGAGCGTCGGCATCGGCCGCTTCGGCCCCTTCGTCAAGCGCGGCAGCACCTACGCCTCGCTGAAGAAGGAGGACGACCCGTACAAGATCGACCTGGCGCGGGCGGTGTTCCTGATCGAGGAGAAGGAGGAGATCGCGCGCAACCGGATCATCAAGGAGTTCCCGGGCAGCGACATCCAGGTGCTCAACGGCCGCTTCGGCCCGTACATCAGCGACGGCAAGCTCAACGGCAAGATCCCCAAGGACCGCGAGCCGTCCTCGCTGACCCTGGAGGAAGTGCAACGGCTGCTGGCCGAGACCGGCAAGCCCGCGCGCCGCGGCTTCGCCGCCAAGAAGGCGCCGGCGAAGAAGGCGGCGAAGAAGGCGGTCGCCGATGACGCCGCGCCGAAGAAGGCGCCGGCGAAGAAGGCCGCGGCAAGGAAGGCTCCGGCCAAGAAGGCCACCAAGACCGCCGCGAAAAAGGCTCCGGCCAGGAAGGCCGCGCGCGCGACGGCCGACGACGCCCCGCCGTTCTGAGTCCGGCGGCATCGATCGCAACCAGGCGGGCCCGCGCGAGCGGGCCCGTCCGTTTTCCGCGGGCGCGTTCCCGCCAGCCGGGCTTCATCCCGGGCACACCGCCGCGTACTACCATCCGCGCATGGAGAACACCCTCGACATCGCGTCGGCCGTGGACCTGCTGCGGCGCGGCGGCGTGATCGCCTATCCCACCGAAGCCGTATGGGGGCTGGGCTGCGACCCGGCCGACCAGGCGGCGGTCATGCGCCTGCTGGAGATCAAGCAGCGGCCGGTGGAAAAGGGCCTGATCGTGGTGGCCGCCGGGCTGGAAGCGGTGCGGCCGTGGCTGGACCTGGCGCAGTTGCCGGCCGGGCGCATGACCGAGGTCTGCGCCAGCTGGCCCGGCCCGAACACCTGGGCGATCCCGGCCACGTCGCTGGCGCCGCCGTGGGTGACCGGCAGCCACCGCAGCCTGGCGGTGCGCATCAGCGCGCATCCGGAGGTGGTGGCGCTTTGCGAGGCCTTCGGCGGAGCCCTGGTCTCCACCAGCGCCAACCTCGCCGGACGGCCGCCGGCCTACGCCCGGCACGAACTGGATCCGGCCCTGCTGGGCGGGATCGACGGCGTGGTCGGCGGGGAAACCGGCGGCCTCGACCGCCCCACCCCGATCCGCGCCGCGCTCGACGGCGCCGTCCTGCGCGGATAAGCCCATGCCCGGGCACGGTCATCGCGCAGGCGCGGTTGCCGGGGCCACGACTGCCCTGCTTGCCTGCCTGGCACCGTTGCTGGCGGCAGCGCCCGCGACCGCCGGCGACGCGCTCACCATCTACCGCTGCACCGCCAGCGACGGCACGGTCAGCCTCGGCAACCAGCCCTGCGGCAGCGGCGAGCGCCAGCAACAGCGGACCATGGAGCGTCCGCGCGACCCCGCGCCCGGGGCCAATCCGGTGCCGCCCGCCCCGGCGCAGCCCGCGCCGCCGCCACGCAGCATCGTGCACGTGGTCCGGGTGCAGGACCCGGAGCCGATGTACGCCTGCACCGCTCCCGACGGCGAGCGCTACCTGAGCGACCAGCCGCAGGGCACGCCGCGCTGGGTGCCGCTCTGGGTGGCAGGGCGCGCCCCGCCGCCGCGGCTGCATCCGCCGCGTCCCCCGGCCCGTCCGGGTCCCGGCCGGGATCCGGTGCCGCCGGTGCGGCCGCCCCATCCGGGCACGGCGCTGGTCGCCACCGGCACCTGGGTGCAGGACCCGTGCGAGCGCCTGCCGCAGGAAGAGGTCTGCGCGCGACTGTCCGACCGCCGCTACGGGATCCTGCGCGTCTACCACGGGCTGATGCCCAGCGAACGCCAGGCGCTGGACGCCGAACAGGCGCGCATCGACGCGCGCATGGCCCGCGACTGCGGTGGCGGCTGATCGCCGCTCAGCCCGACAGCGCCACGCTCACGCCCACCAGCAGCAGGAACAGTGCGAACACCTTGCGCAAGGCCTGGCCGCTGATTGCATGCGCCAGCCGCGTGCCCAGCGGCGCCGCCAGCACCGAGGCCATGGCCACGCCCAGGGCCGCCGGCAGGTAGATGTAGCCGAACGCGTGCTGCGGCAACGCGCCCGGCGGCGCGTGCAGGGCGTAGCCGGCGGCCGAGGAAACCGCGATCGCCACGCCGCAGGCGCTGGACGTGCCCACCGCGCGCACCGGGCGCACCCCGCGCCATACCAGCAGCGGCACGGTCATGCTGCCGCCGCCGATGCCGACCACCGCCGACATCGCGCCGATGCCGCCGCCGGCCAGGGTCATCGGCCAGCCGCGCGGCGGCGCCACCTCGCTGCCGTCGGCCGGCGCGCGGGTGGCGCCGAAACCGATCTGCCAGGCCGCCAGCAGGCAGTACCCCGCTACCACCCAGCGCAGCACCGAATCATCCAGCGCCACCGCCAGGCCGCTGCCGAGCCAACCGCCCAGCAGCAGGCCCGGCACCATCCACGCCACCGTCGGCCACAGCACGCTGCCGCGGCGTGCATGGGCGCGCGCCGACGACAGGCCGGTCAGCACGATGCTGGCCAGCGAGCTGGCCAGGGCCGCGTGCATGGCCGCTTCCTGCGGGATGCCGAACAGCGGCAGCATCCACGCCAGCGCGGCGATGATCACCAGCCCGCCGCCGATGCCCAGCAGGCCGGCAAGCAGGCCTGCGGCCAGGCCAAGCAGGGGGAATCCGAGGTACATCCACGGCGACACGGCGTGCTCCTGTCGATGCGCCGGCCGTGGACGCCGCCGCGCGCGGCCGCTTCGTCACGGCCATTCAGGCGCGTTGCGTATATTCGAGCGCATGTCGTCTCCCCCCACCACCCCCCGCTTCGCTTTCCCGTCCATCGCGCGCAACCACCCGGCCCTGGCGCCGCTGCTGTGGCTGCTGGCCGCCCTGTGCGGCGCGGCCCAGGCGCAGGCGCTGCCGGATGCCGCCGCCGATGCCGCGGTGAGCGCCGCCATCGCCGCTGCCCGGCGCGGCGAGCCGGTGGCGGCCTCGCCGGCCCTGCGCGCGGATCCGCGCTGGCCTTGGATCGAGTACGCGCGCCTGTCGCGCGACCTGGACCGCGCCGACCCGGCCGAGGTCCGCGCTTTCCTGCAGCGCCACGACGGCCAGGCGGTGGCCGCGGCGCTGCGCCCGCTGTGGCTGGCCTCGCTGTCGCGCCGCAAGCAGTGGGCCGACCTGCTGGCCGACTGGCGCCCGGTGGAGGACGTGGCCCTGCGCTGCGCGCGGCTGACCGCGCTGCACGAACTCGGCCGCCACGGCCCGGACTGGAACCGCGAGGCGCAGGCGATCTGGCGCACCGGCGAGTCACTGCCGGACGCCTGCGACCCCGTGATCGCGGCGCTGGAGCGGCGCGGCGGCCTGGACGAGGCGCTGCGCTGGGAGCGCTTCGACCTGGCGGTGGCCGCCGG
Organism: Pseudoxanthomonas sp. SGNA-20; assembly: GCF_003931635.1. Taxonomy (NCBI): domain Bacteria; kingdom Pseudomonadati; phylum Pseudomonadota; class Gammaproteobacteria; order Lysobacterales; family Lysobacteraceae; genus Pseudoxanthomonas; species Pseudoxanthomonas sp. SGNA-20. The sequence continues at coordinate 876,963 of NZ_RRYK01000001.1, forward strand.
CCAGCCGGGCGTGATGCGCGCCATCGCCCGCGGCCTGCCGCACGCCCGGCGCGGGCTGGCCGAGGACTACGCCGCCTTCGTGCTGGCGCCGCACCCGCGCGCGGCGCAATGGCCGCGTGACGCGCGCAGCCGCAAGGTGGCTGCCGCCGGCCTGGCGCGGCTGGCGCGCAACGATCCGGACGCGGCCGAGCGCCAGCTGGCGCAGCTGGCGCCGGCGCTGGGCCTGGACGAGGCCGAGCGCGGACAGGTGCTGTACCAGGTGGCGTTGTGGACCGTGGCTTCATATCTGCCCGATTCGGCGCGCCGACTGCAGGCGGTGCCGGACGCGGCCTACGACGAGCGCCTGCACGAATGGCGGGTGCGCGAGGCCATGGCCCGCGGCGACTGGAAGGCGGCGCTGGCGGCACTGCAGAAGATGCCGCCGAAGCAGCGCGCCGATCCGCGCTGGCAGTGGTTCGAGGCACGCATGCTGGAGAAGACCGGCCAGGCCGCGCAGGCGCGCGAGCTGCTGGCGCAGGCCGCGCGTACCGCCACCTTCCACGGTTTCCTCGCCGCCGACCGCCTCGGCCTGTCCTACGCGCTGTGCCCGTGGAAACCGGAGGAACCGGCGGCGCTGCGCGCGGAAGTGGCGCGCGACCCGGCCCTGGTGCGGGCGCTGGCGCTGTACCGCATCGACCAGGCCGGCTGGGCCACGCGCGAATGGAACGAGGCCGTGGGCCGCTTCGACGACGTCCGCCGCCGCATCGCCGTTGCCCTGGCCCAGGAGCAGGGCTGGTTCGACCGCGCGGTGTTCTCGCTGGGCCGCACCCCCGACGAGCTGCGCCTGTACGAACTGCGTTTCCCGCTGCACCACGACGCCGACATCCGCGCCGCGGCCGCGCGCAACGGCCTGGACCCGGCCTGGATCGCCGCCGAGATCCGCGCCGAGAGCATCTTCAACCCGAAGGCACGCTCGCCGGCCAACGCCCGCGGGCTGATGCAGCTGCTGCCGGGCACCGCCGCCGCGGTCGCGCGCCGCACCGGCCTGCCCTACGCCGGCGCCGACAGCCTGTACGACCCGGCGGTCAACATCGCCCTCGGCAGCGCCTACCTGCGCGAGATGGAGGACAAGTACGGCGCCACCTACCAGGCCATCGCCGCCTACAACGCCGGGCCGACGCCGACCGCGCGCTGGCTGCAGCAGCGCCCGGGGCACGACCCGGACCTGTGGATCGAGACCATCAGCTACAAGGAAACCCGCGACTACGTGGCGCGGGTGCTGGCCTTCAGCGTGATCTACGACTGGCGCCTCAACGGCGACGCACTGCCGCTGGGCGAGCGCATGCTTGGCCGCACCAGCGGCAAGCGCAAGGGCTTCGCCTGCCCGGCCGCGGCGCAATAGCGCGCGGCGGCCGCGGCGGCCGGCCACGGTAGGATGCCGCGCATGGAAACCTATCTTGTCGGCGGCGCGGTCCGCGATGAACTGCTCGGGCTGCCGCCCGGCGACCGCGACTGGGTGGTGGTCGGTGCCACCCCGCAACAGATGCTCGAAGCCGGCTTCCAGCCGGTGGGACGGGACTTCCCGGTGTTCCTGCACCCGCAAACCGGCGAGGAGCACGCGCTGGCGCGCACCGAGCGCAAGAGCGGACGCGGCCACCGCGGTTTCGTGGTCGACGCCGATCCCTCGGTGACGCTGGAGGAGGACCTGCAGCGGCGCGACTTCACCATCAACGCCATCGCCCGCGCCGGCGACGGCCGCCTGGTCGATCCCTGGGGTGGCGCGCGCGACCTCCGCGACCGCGTGCTGCGCCATGTCGGCCCGGCCTTCGTCGAGGATCCGCTGCGGGTGCTGCGCGCCGCCCGGTTCATGGCGCGCCTGGCGCCGCTGGGTTTCCGCGTTGCCCCGGAAACCATGGAACTGATGCGCGCCATGGTCGCCGCCGGCGAACTGGAAACCCTGGTGGCCGAGCGGGTGTGGCAGGAACTGCGCAAGGCGCTGGCCGCGGCGCGGCCGTCGGCGTTCCTGGCCACCCTGCGCGCCTGCGGCGCACTGGCGGTGGTGCTGCCGGAGGTCGACGCGCTGTACGGCGTGCCGCAGCGCGCCGAGTTCCACCCGGAAGTGGACACCGGCGTCCACCAGGAACTGGTCAGCGACATGGCCGCGCGGCTGGCGCCGGGCGACGACCTGGTCGGCTTCGCCGCGCTGGCCCACGACCTCGGCAAGGCGCTGACCCCGGCGCACGTGCTGCCGCGGCATATCGGCCACGAAGGCGCCGGGCTCAAGCCGCTGGCGCGGCTGTGCGAGCGCCTGCGGGTGCCGGCCGCGCACCGCAAGCTGGCCGAGGCCGTGTGCCGCGAGCACCTCAACGTGCACCGCCTGGGCGAACTGCGCGACGACACCGTGCTGGAACTGCTGGAGCGCTGCGATGCCTTCCGCCAGCCGGCGCAGGTGGCCCGCATCGCGCTGTGCTGCGAGGCCGACAAGCGCGGCCGCCTGGACCACGAGGACGACGCCTATCCGCAGGGTCCGGAACTGCAGCGCCTGCATGCCGCGGCCGCGGCGGTGAACGCGCGCGACCTGGCGCTGGCCGAGGGCATCTCCGGGCCCCAGGTCGGCGCCGCCCTGCGCCGCGCGCGGGTGCGGGCGATCGCCGCCGCGCGCACCCTGCGCCGCGACGCGGGCTAGCGCCACGCCAGCCCGCGCACCGCGGCCGCCGTCGAATCCGCGCGTTTCCATCCGTCGCACCAGGCGGGGCGGCCGCCCCGCGCAACCGAGGAGGAAATGGCAATGGCTTACGTGGATGGTTTCGTGCTGCCGGTGCCCCGTGACCGGATCGAGGACTACCGGGCGATCGCCGGACAGGCCGGCAAGGTCTGGCTGGAACACGGCGCGCTGGAATACGTCGAATGCGTCGCCGACGACGTGCAGCCCGGCAAGCTGACCTCGTTCCCGCAGGCGGTGCAGCTCAAGCCGGACGAGGTGGTGGTGTTCGCCTGGATCCGCTATGCCTCGCGCGAGGATCGCGACCGCATCGATGCCGCGGTGATGGAGGACAAGCGCATCGCCGGCATGGACCCGGCCACCCTGCCGTTCGACGGGCAGCGCATGTTCTGGGGCGGCTTCAGGCCGATCGTCGAGTACTGAGGCGGCTGTCGAATCCGGCGCGCTCCATGCGTCGCAGCTGCGAGGACCGCGACGGCGGGCGCCGCGGCCATCCACCCAGGAGGACACCGACATGCGCGTGATGGTGATGGTGAAGGCCACCCCAAGCTCCGAGGCCGGGGCGATGCCCGACGGGCAGCTGCTGGCCGACATGGGCCGCTACAACGAGGAACTGGTCAAGGCCGGGGTGATGCTCGCCGGCGAGGGTTTGCACCCCAGCTCGCGCGGCGTGCGGGTGCGCTTTTCCGGCAGCACCCGCACGGTGACCGACGGACCGTTCACCGAGACCCATGAGCTGGTGGCCGGCTTCTGGCTGTGGCAGGTGCGCTCGATGGAGGAGGCGATCGAGTGGGTGCGGCGCTGCCCGAACCCGATGCCCGAGGACAGCGAAATCGAGATCCGGCCGGTATTCGAGACCGAGGACTTCGGGCCGGAGTTCACCCCGGAACTGCGCGAGCAGGAGGAACGCCTGCGCCAGACCCTGGCCAGCCGCGGCTGAGCGCCGGTGCGCGGCGGCGGCGTGCGGGCTAGGCCTGCGCGCCGCCGGCCAGGCGCCAGCCCAGCCACACCGCCAGCAGGCCCGCGGCCACGCTGCCGGCCACGTACGCCGCGGCCAGCGCGGGCTCGCCGCGGCGCAGCAGCTGCAGCGACTCCAGGCCAAACGCGGAGAACGTGGTGAAGCCGCCGAGGAGGCCGGTGACCAGGAACAGGCGCAGCTGCGCCGGTACCGGCACGCGGGTGGACAGCCCCGCCAGCAGGCCGATCGCCAGGCAGCCGGCGGCGTTGACCGCGAAGGTCGGCCACGGGAAGCGTTGCATCGCCGCCTGGCCCATGGCCAGGGCCACCGCGTAGCGCGCGACCGCGCCCATGCAGCCCCCAAGTCCCACCCACAGGAAATCGCCCACCGCATCCTCCATCGAGCGCAACGCGCCGTCCGCGCGCGCGGGCCATGTTAGCGCCGCGGCCGGCGCTGCCGCGCCGGCGCGGCCAGTGGCGCCCGGTCCCCGCCCAGCAGCAGCCTCAGGTCCGCGGCTTCTCCCATCGCCCGGTAGCCGGCATCGCCCGGATGCAGGTGGTCGCCGGAGTCGTATGCCGGCAAAAAGCGCGTGGGCCGGGCGGGGTCGCGCAGCAGCGCGTCGAAGTCGAGCACCGCGTCGAACTCGCCGCCGTCGCGGATCCAGGCGTTGACCTGCTGGCGGATGCGTTCCTTGGCGGCGCTGTGGTAGCCGTGCTGCGGGGTCTGCTCCAGCGCGCCCTCGAACGGGGTCAGCGTGCCGCCGACGATGCGCACGCCGCGGGCGCGGGCCCGCGCGATCAGCTGGCGGTAGCCGGCGATCAGTTCCTCCGCATCCGCGGAGCGCTCGCCAGGCCCGAGCGGGGTGTCCTGCCAGCCGATGTCGTTGATGCCCATCAGCAGCACCACCGCGGCCACGCCCGGCTGCGCCAGCACGTCGCGCTCGAACCGGGCCAGGGCGTTGTCGCCCATGCGGTCGCGCAGCACGCGCGCGCCGGAGATGCCGGCGTTGAGCACGGCCACGCCCTGCGGCGCCAGGCGCGCGGCCAGCACGTCGGGCCAGCGCGCATCGGCGTCGATGCTGGCCATGTTGCCGTCGGTGATCGAGTCACCGAACGCGACCACCGCGCGCGTGCCCGGCGCCGCCTCCACCAGCACGTCGCGCAGGAACACGCGCGTGTCCAGGGTCGCGTCGGCGGCGATGCGCGTCGCGCCGGCCTGGTTGCCGGCGCCGACCCACGCGGTCTGGCGCGCGTCCCAGTGGAAGGTGGACGGCGCGGTCGGTTCCGGCAGGTACAGGCTGACGGCGACATGCGACAGCGGCGCCACCTCCAGCTCCACCGGATCGCTCAGCAGCGGCGCGCCGGGCGGGATGCTCGCCGCCGCCTGGCCGCCGAAGCTCAGCACGCGGTCGCTGCCGGGCACGATGGCGCCGTCGCGGCCGGCCAGGGCAATGCGCGCGGCGCCGATCCGCAGCGGCCGCGTGCCGTACTCGTTGGACAGCACCACCCGCACCCGCGGTCCGCCGATGCTCACCCGCGCCACCTGGCGCACGGTCTGGTCGAAGAACTGGAACGGAAGATTGCTCGGCAGGGCGAAGTCGCCATCCCAGCGCGGCTGCGGGCTGGCGGTCCAGGTCGCGATCCATGCCGGCCGCACCGGCTGTGCCTGCAGTGGTACGGCGACCGCCACGGCCAGCAGCAGCGCGGCAAGGCGGCGGATCGGGGCGGAAAAGCGGGTCGGGCTGAGGGATTGCATGCGGGTTCTCCGTGGCAGGGGAAACGGATCAGCAGCGTTCGGGCATGCCGCCTGCAGGCGCACTGGCGGCATGCGCTTCGCGCCGCTCCAGGCGCACGCTCCAGGCCGCCACCGCCAGGCCGGCAAGGGTCACGATCGAGGCCAGCCACGGCAGCGCCGGCAGGCCGGGACCGCGCTCGATCGCGACCCCGCCCAGCCAGGCGCCGGCGGCGTTGCCGAGGTTGAACGCGGCGATGTTGAAGCTCGAGGCCAGGTTCTGTCCGGCGCCGGCGGCATGGCGCAGCACGCGCAGCTGCAGCGGCGGGACGGTGGCGAACGCGGCCACGCCCAGCAGGGCCACGGCCAGGACCATCGCCGCCGGCGCGCGCACCGCCACGGCCATGCCGGCCAGCACCACCGCCAGCGCCAGCAACGTTCCCAGCAGCGCCGGCACCGGATGGCGGTCGGCCAGGCGGCCGCCCAGCAGGTTGCCGACCACCATGCCGGCGCCGAACAGCAGCAGCACCGGCGACACCGCACCCTCGCCGAAGCCGGCCACCCGGGTCAGCAGCGGCTGCACGTAGGTGATCACCACGAACACGCCGGCGAAGCCGAGCATGGTGGTCAGCAGCCCCAGCAGTACCTGCGGGCGCGCGATGGTGGCCAGTTCGGCGCGCAGCGGCACCGGCGTATCGCCGCCGCGGCTGCGCGGCACCAGCGCGGCGATCACCAGCAGCGAGGCCAGCCCCACCACGACCATCGCCCAGAACGTGGAGCGCCAACCGAAGTGCAGGCCCAGCCAGGCCCCGGCCGGCATGCCCAGCAGGGTGGCCAGGGTCAGGCCGGAGAACATGACCGAGATTGCCGAGGCCTTGCGCGCTTCCGGCACCAGCCCGGTGGCCACCACCGCGCCGACGCCGAAGAACGTGCCGTGGGTCAGCGAGGTGAGCACGCGCGCGGCCATCAGCGTGGCGTAGTCCGGCGCCAGCGCGCAGGCGAGGTTGCCGGCGCTGTAGATCGCCATCAGCGCCAGCAGCACCGCCTTGCGCGGCATGCGCCGGGTCAGCAGGGTCAGCGCCGGTGCGCCGACGGTCACGCCCAGCGCATAGCCGGTCACCAGCAGTCCTGCGGCGGCGATGGTGACCTGCATGTCGGCGGCGACCTGCAGCAGCAGGCCCATGATCACGAACTCGGCGCAGCCGATGCCGAACGAGCCGGCGGTCAGGGCGTAGAGGGCAAGCGGCAGGCGCCCCTGGGAGGAAGTGGCAGTCACGGAAGCCTCCGGGATCGGGATGACGGACGCAGGCTAGGCGCGTCCGGCTTCCGCAATAACCACGCAATCCGGCAAGCACTTTCAACGGACCGTTGACAATCGCCGCGACCGGCGCAACCGTGGAGCGGCCTTCCGCCCCGCCCCGGCCATGGACCGCATCGGCGACATCACCCTGTTCCTGCGCGTGCTCGACCTCGGCTCGATCTCGGCGGCCGCGCGCAGCCTCGACCTGTCGGTGGCGGTGGCCAGCCAGCGCCTCAAGCGCCTGGAATCGGAACTGGGCGTGCGCCTGCTGCACCGGACCACGCGCCGGCTGCACCCCACGCCCGAAGGCATGGCCCTGGCCGAGCAGGGCCGTCCGCTGGTCGAGGACCTGGAGGCCCTGGCCGGGGGCCTGCGCCAGGCCGGCACCGAGGTCGCCGGCACCCTGCGGGTGACCGCCTCGGCCTCGTTCGGACGCGAGTACATCTCGCCGCTGCTGCCGGAGTTCCTGGCCCGGCACCCGAAGCTGACCCTGCGCCTGGACCTCAACGACCAGCTGCGCGACCTGGTCAGCGACGGCTTCGACCTGGCGGTGCGGATCGGCGAGCTGGGCGATTCCAGCCTGGTCGCGCGGCGGCTGGCCGAGAACCGGCGGGTGCTGTGCGCCGCACCCGCCTACCTGCGCCGCCGCGGCACCCCGCGCACGCCGCAGGAACTGGCCGCGCACGACTGCCTGCTGCTGGTGGGCCGCCACGGCCGCCAGGACGTGTGGCGGTTCGGCGACGGCCGCGGCGGCGAAATCGTGGTGCGCGTGCGCGGCCGCCTGGAAAGCAACTACGGCGAGGCCCTGCACGACGCCTCGCTGGCCGGCCTGGGCATCGCCATGCACTCGACCTGGCAGGTCTGCGAGGACCTGCGCCGGGGCCGGCTGGTGCAGCTGCTGGCCGATTACCCGATCGCGGCCACCGGCATCCACGCGGTGATGCCGCAACGCCGCCTGGTGCCGCCGCGGGTGCGCGCGTTCGTCGACTTCCTCGCCGAGCGCTTCGCCGATCCGCCCTGGGAACCGGGCCACGGCGGGCGCTGACGCCGGTCGGCGCAGCGCGGGTCAGTCGATGTGCTCGATGTCCCCGGACAGGCGCACCCAGGCGTGCCTGCGCGCCTCGTACACGGATACGCGCGGTGGCGGGAAGCCGGGATCGGCGAACACGCCCACCGGGACGCTCACCACGCCCGGGATCGCATCGGGTACGAAGTACACGGTGGTGCCGCAGCGCGGGCAGAAATGGAAGGTGCACGAGGTGCCTTCGTCGCCGGTGCGCGCGTAGGCACCGGCCTGGCCGCGGATCGCCACCGCGTCGGCCGGGAACCTGGCCTGCACCGCGAACACGCTGCCGGAGCGCCGCTGGCATTCCAGGCAGTGGCAGACTGACACGCGCAGCGGTTCGCCTTCGGCGGTCAGGGCCAGCTGGCCGCAGCTGCATGAGGCATGGCGACGGGTCATGGCATCTCCTCCGCGGTCACGTGGGCGGATCGCCGGCGGCGCGCGGCGCCGGCGAAGGCTGCAGCAGGTCCCACAGGTTGCCGTACAGGTCGCGGAACACCGCCACCGTGCCGTAGGGCCTGGTCCTTGGCGCGCGCACGAACACCACGCCCCTGGCGCGGTAGGCGTGGTAATCGCGCCAGAAGTCGTCGGTATACAGGAACAGGAAGACGCGCCCGCCGGCCTGCGCGCCGATCCGCGCCCGTTGCTCCAGGGTGGACGCGCGCGCCAGCAGCAGCTGGCCCGCGTCCGCGCCCGGCGGCGCCACCACTACCCAGCGCTTGCCCTGCTCCGGCACGCAGCTGTCCTCGACCAGGCGGAAGCCCAGCGTGCCGACGAAGAACGCGATCGCCTCGTCGTATTCGCGCACGACCAGCGATACCAGGCCCAGCGACTGCCGCATGCCCGCGTCCTCCGGCGATCGATGGCCGAGTCTAGCCGGCAGGCGCGCGCGGTTCCGCGACGCATGCCGCTACCGGCCGGCTCCCGGCTCCAGCTGCGCCTCGATCGACGCCTTGTCGATCACCGACCACACCCGCGCGATGCGCTCGCCGGCGAATTCGTAGAACGCGTGCTCGGCGAAGCGGATCCGCCGGCCGCCTGCGTCCAGGCCGAGGAAGCGGCCCCGCGGCGTGCAGTGGAAATCCAGGCGCGCGGCAAGCCGCGGCGGCTCAGCCACCAGCAGTTCGACCGCGTACTGCAGGTCCGGGATCGCCGCCACGTCCTGCTCCAGCATCCGGCGGTAGCCGGCCAGGCCCAGGGCCCTGCCGTTGTGCTCCACGGCCGCATCGACGAACCGGCCCAGCGCGTCCCAGTCGCGCGCGTTCAGGCAGGCAATGTAATCGCGGTACCGCCGTGCGAGCAGCCTGGCGTCCACCACCGCCTCCGCTTCCCGTGATCCGGAGCTTCCTGATCGCATGCATGGCGTGCATGCCGCGTGGTGGCACCGCGCGCGGCGGCCTTGCCCGGGCTGCCCGGGGCACGCGCCGGCCATGGCCGCTTCCCGCCGGTCCGGCCGCCGGCCCCAGGGCCGGGCGCCGCAATGCGATGCGCATCACGGCTTGCTCCGCGCCGCGCGCGGTGGTGTGATCCACCGCGCATGAGTCCGCACCCGCACCAGGTCGACATCGCCCGCACCATCGACGCCGTCTGGCGGATGGAATCGGCGCGCGTGATCGGCGGCCTGACCCGGCTCGTGCGCGACGTCGGCCTGGCCGAGGAGCTGGCCCAGGACGCGCTGGTGGCGGCGCTGGAGAAGTGGCCGGCCGACGGCGTGCCGGACAATCCCGGGGCCTGGCTGATGACCACCGCGCGCAACCGCGCCATCGACCGCCTGCGCCACCTGAAGCTGCGCGAGGAGAAGCACGTGCAGGTGGCCTGGGAGCTGGAGCAGCTGCAGGAGGACGTGGCCGCGCGCGCGGAGCACCTGCTGGACGACACCGTCGGCGACGACGTGCTGCGGCTGATGTTCATCGCCTGCCACCCGGTGCTGCCGCAGGACTCGCGCGTGGCCCTGACCCTGCGCCTGCTCGGCGGCCTGGAGACCGGCGAGATCGCGCGCGCGTTCCTGGCCAACGAGGCCACCATCGCCCAGCGCATCGTGCGCGCCAAGCGCACCCTGGCCGAGGCCGGGGTGCCGTTCGAGATCCCGCGCCGCGAGGAGTTGCCGGAGCGGCTGTCGGCGGTGCTGGGGGTGATCTACCTGGTGTTCAACGAAGGCTACGCCGCCAGCAGCGGCGACGACTGGATGCGCCCGGCGCTGTGCGAGGAGGCCATGCGCCTGGGCCGGGTGCTGGCCGGGCTGATGCCGGAGGAACCGGAGGTGCATGGCCTGGTCGCGCTGATGGAACTGCAGGCCTCGCGCCTGCACGCGCGCACCGGCCCGGACGGCGAGCCCATCCTGCTGCTGCAGCAGGACCGCTCGCGCTGGGACCGGCTGCTGATCGGGCGCGGCCTGGAGGCGCTCGAGCGCGCGCAGCGGCTGGGGGGCGGCGCGGGCTTCTACGCGCTGCAGGCGGCGATCGCGGCCTGCCATGCCCGCGCCCTGGCGCCGGAGGACACCGACTGGAGCCGGATCGTGGCGCTGTACGACGCGCTGGCGCGGCTGACCCAGTCGCCGGTGGTCGAACTCAACCGCGCGGTGGCGGTGTCGATGGCCGCCGGCCCGGAAGCGGCGCTGCCGCTGGTCGATGCGCTGCTGGACGAGCCCAAGCTGTCCAGCTACCACCCGCTGCCCAGCGTGCGCGGCGACCTGCTGTTCCGGCTCGGCCGCCTGCACGAGGCGCGCGCCGAGTTCGAGCGCGCCGCGGCGATGACCGGCAACGCCCGCGAGCGCGGCCTGCTGCTGGCGCGCGCCGCGCGTTGCCACGCCTAGCTGGCGGCTCAGATCTTCAGGTACCAGCCGCGCCGGTCCATCCAGCGCACCAGCAGCCACCACAGGCCGACGAAGGCCAGGGCGAACGCCAGCGACGGCAGGTACGGCCCGAAGCGCGGCGTCATCCATCCGGCGAAGACGCCGCGGTAGACCGGCTCCCACCAGCCGCGCCCGGCCAGCGCGTAGACCATCACCGCCGAACCCGCGTAGGCGGCGATCGCATTGACCCCGAACGCGCGGCCCAGCGCCGGCCAGCCGCGCAGGTCCACCAGTGCGTGCGCCACCACCAGCGCCAGCAGCGCCCAGCCGCCGCTCCACGCCACGTAGGACGGCGTCCACAGGTTCTTGTTCCAGGGCATCCATGGCGTGCAGGCCAGCCCCAGCAGCAGCGCCAGAACAGCGGCGCCCGCCAGCCGCCGCAGCTGGCCGTGGCGCAGCCAGTCGCCGGCACGCAGGCCCAGGAGGGTCGTGGCCAGCGCGCCAAGGGTGGTGGGCAGGCCTTCCGGATCATGGCCGCGGCCGGCGGCGTCGTGCTGGTACAGCCATGGACCCAGCAGCGCATCGTCGATGCGGCTGGCGATGTTGGCGTAAGGCTCCAGGCTGCCGCCGGCGCGCAGCAACGCCCACCAGCCGGCGAGCAGGCCCGCCAGCAGCAGCCACTGCCCGCGCGGCCGCAGGTACAGCGCCGCCGCGCCGGCGGCGAGGAAGCACAGGCCGATCCGCTGCAGCACGCCCCACGGCCGGTAATGCGGCAGGTCCAGCCACCACCAGGCCAGCAGGTGCAGCAGCAGGCCCAGGCCGAGGATGCGCAGCGCGCGCACCGCCACCGCGCGCATCAGCACGGCGCGGTCGCCGCCAGCCTCCGCGCGCGGCACCACGCCCAGCGCGATGGAAACCCCGACGATCGCCAGGAAGAACGGGAACACCAGGTCGGTCGGCGTGCAGCCCTGCCAGTCTGCGTGCAGCAGCGGGGCATACACGTGGCCCCAGTCGCCGGGGTTGTTGACCAGCAGCATCGCCGCCACGGTCAGCCCGCGCAGGGCATCGACCGAGGCCAGGCGTTGCACGCCCGCGTGCGCCATGGAACTCACCGGGAAACCAGGGCCAGGGCCATCGTGGCTCCCCGCGACGCTCAGGCGTCCGAAGCGGCGCCTGCGACCCAGGTCGCCTGCACCTGCAGCGCCTCGTCCAGCAGCACCAGGTCGGCCTGCCAGCCCGGCGCGATCCGGCCCAGCCGCGAATCCACGCCAAGGAAGCGCGCCGGGTAGGTCGAGGCCATGCGCGCCGCCTCCTCCAGCGGCAGGCCCAGCAGCCGCACCGTGTTGCGCACCGCGGTGGCCATGTCCAGGGCCGAGCCCGCCAGTGCGCCGGCGGCGTTGCGCACCACGCCATCCACCGCAGTGATGGTTTCGCCGTACAGCTCGAACGAGGGATCGTCGGAGCCGACCATCGGCATCGCATCGGTGACCAGGAACAGGGTGCCGCGCGGCTTGGCCGCCAGCGCCACGCGCAGGCTGGCCGGATGCACGTGCACGCCGTCGACGATGATCCCGCAGTAGGCCTCGCGGCTTTCCAGCGCGGCGCCGACCGTGCCCGGCTCGCGCCCCTGCAGCGGCGACATCGCGTTGTACAGGTGGGTGAAGCCGCGCACCCCGGCCTCCAGCCCGGCATGGACCTGCTCGTAGGTGCCGGCGGTATGCCCGGCGCAGACGATGGCCCCGCGCGCGACCATGGCGCGGATGGTGTCGGCCGGCACCTGCTCCGGCGCCAGGGTGACCAGGGTGATGCCGTTGTCCAGCGAGGTGGCCATGGCCAGTTCGGCCGCGTCCGGCACGCGGAAGCGGCTGGCGTCGTGCGTGCCCTTGCGCGCCGGCGCCAGGTAGGGGCCTTCCAAGTGGATGCCCAGTACCCCGGGCACGCCGGCGGCGATCGCCGCGCGGGTGCCGGCGATGGCGCGCTCCATCACCTCGGCGGTGTCGCTGATCAGGGTCGGCAGGAAGCTGGTGGTGCCGTAGCGGCGGTGCGCGCGGCCGATGGCGTCGATCGCCTCGGGACGGGTGTCGTTGTTGAACAGCACGCCGCCGCCACCGTTGACCTGCACGTCGATGAAGCCCGGCAGCAGCCAGCCGCCGCCGAGGTCGCGCACCTTGCCGGCCTCGATCCGCGCCTGGCCCTCGGGCACCAGCGCCTGGATGCGGCCGCTGCCGTCGACCAGCACCGCCACGTCGTCATGGAAGCCGTCGTCCAGCAGGACGCGGCCGTTCACCAGGGCCTGGGTGGCCATCACACCGTCTCCGTGACCTTGTTGAGGTGCGGCGGCAGGTCCGGGTTGTGCCCGCGCCGCAGCGCCAGCGCGTTGACCGCACGGTAGAAGCTCTGCACCGCCAGCAGCGGCGCCAGCGCCGGGTCCGGCGCGGCGGCCAGCGGCAGCGCCGTGCCGGCGCCGCCGGCGCTGGCATCGGCGGCGGCCAGCCAGACCTGTGCGCCGCGCGCATGGAACTGCGCGGCGGCCGATCCGGCATCGGCGCCGGTGGCGTCGGGCTGGGCGAAGGCCAGCACCGGGAAGCCCGGGCCGACCAGCGCCATCGGCCCGTGCCGCACCTCGGCCGAGCTGTAGGCCTCCGCATGCAGGCCGCAGGTTTCCTTGAACTTGAGCGCCGCTTCCTGGGCCCCGGCCAGGCCCAGGCCGCGGCCGAGCACGAACAGGTTGTGCGCATCGGCCAGGCCATCGACCAGCGGCGACCAGTCCTGCGCCCACGCCTCCGCGAGCGCGTCCGGCAGCGCCTCGAGCGCGCGCAGCAGGGCCGCGTCCTGGCTCCAGTGCGCGACCAGCTGGGCGATGGCCGCCAGCGAGGCCAGGTAGCTCTTGGTCGCCGCCACGCTGCGCTCCGGCCCGGCGCCCAGCGGCAGCACCGCGTCGGCCAGCCGAGCCAGCGGCGAATCCTCGACGTTGACCAGCGCCACCACGCAGGCGCCGGCCGCGCGCGCGGCCTCGGCGTTGCGCAGCAGGTCCGGGCTGCGCCCGGACTGCGAGATCGCCAGGAACAACGCGCCGCGCAGCCGCAGTGGCGCGGCGTAGACCGAGCCCACCGAGGGCGACAGCGAGGCAGTCACCACGCCCAGCCGGGTCTCCACCAGGTACTTGGCGTAGGTGGCGGCATGGTCGGAGCTGCCGCGCGCGCAGGTGGCCACGAACGGCGGCGTGTCCGCGCGCAGGCGCGCAGCCAGCGCGGCCACGGCATCGTGGTTGCGGCGCAGCTGCGCGGCCACCACCTCGGCCGCCTGCGCGGCCTCGCGGAACATCAGGGTCTGGTCTTGCGCGGGCAGGGCCATGGCGGGTTCAGGCCTCGTCGGAGGATGGCGAAGCGGCGCGGGCGCGCGGCAGCGGCGCCGGGCCGGTGGAGCCGCGCACCACCAGCTGCGGCACGAAGCCCTGGTTGGACAGGCCCAGCGGGTGTTCGGCATACGCGTCCTGGCGCAGGCTGCCGATCAGCAGCCGCGCGGCATGGCGGGCGATGTCCTCGGTGGCCTGCTTGGCGGTGGTCAGCGCCGGCCAGGACTGGCGCGAGAACGGGCTGTCCTCGAATCCGGCGATCGACAGGTCGTAGGGCACGTTGAGCCCCACCGACTTGGCCGCGGCCAGCACGCCGGCGGCGATCTCGTCGTTGGAGCCGAAGATCGCGGTGGGTGGCTCGCGCAGCGCCAGCAGCCGGCGCGCGCCGCGGAAACCGTCGTCGAAGGTGTAGTCGCCCGGGATCACCAGGTGCTTGTCCAGGGTGATGCCGTAGTCGTTGAGCGCGGCCTCGTAGCCGGCGTAGCGCTCGGCCGAGGAGCGGTGCTGCGGCCCGCCCCAGAGGAAGCCGATGCGCTGGTGGCCAAGCTGGATCAGGTGCTCGGTGATCTCGTAGGCGGCGTCGCGGTCGTCGATGTACACGCAGGGACCATCGCCAGGGTCCTCGGTGGCGGCGATGATCCGCACCACGCGGATGCCGCGCGCCACCAGCGCCGCCACCAGGTCCGGCCGCTCCGACATCGGCGCGGTCAGCACCAGCCCGGCCAGGCGCGAGCGCTGCACCAGCTCGGCCAGCTCCTCGGCCAGCAGCGGCGAGGTCGAGTCGCACGGATGGATCTGCAGGCCGAAGCCGGTCTCGCGGCAGGCCGCCAGCACGCCGTTCTGCACCGCGATGATGTGGTACGGGTTGGGGTTGTCGTACACCAGCCCGATCACGAACGGGGTGCCGCTGCGCAGGTTGCGCGCGGTGGCGTCCGGCTCGTAGTCCAGCTCGGCGATCGCCGCCAGCACCCGCGAGCGGGTCGCCTGCATCACCGAAGGCTCGTTGTTGATGACCCGCGACACGGTCTTGAGCGAGACCTTCGCCCGTTCCGCGACGTCCTTGATGGTGGGCCTGCGCATGCCGTCCGTCTTCCTGGAAACCGTGTCCATGATGCGCGATCAGCGACCGGCCGGCAGCCCGGCGCGGTGGCCGCGCAGGGCGTAGTAGAGGATGTACAGGTAGCAGGGCACGCCCAGCGCGGCGAACACCCACTGGAAGTGGAAGTACTGCTTGAGCACGGCGAACGCCTGCGGGATGACCGCGCCGCCGGCGATGCCCATGATCAGCAGCGCCGAGCCGGTCTCGGTGAAGCGGCCCAGGCCGCGGATCGCCAGCGGGAAGATCGCCGGCCACATCATCGCGTTGGCGAAGCCCAGCGCGGCGACAAAGCCCACCGAGACGTAGCCATGGGTCAGCAGGGCGCCGAGCGACAGCAGCACGCCCAGCACCGCCGACACGCTCAGCCAGCGCTCCTGGGTGAACACCCGCGGGATCAGCGCCAGCCCGGCCAGGTAGCCCAGCAGCATCGCCGCCAGGGTGAAGGAGGTGAAGAACTTGGTCTGGTCCAGCGGCAGGTGGAAGGCGTGGCCGTAGGTGCCGATGGCGTCGCCGGCCAACACTTCCACCCCGACGTAGGCGAACAGGCAGGCCACGCCCAGCCACAGGTGCGGGAAGCCGAAGATGCTGCGCGGCCCCCCGCCGCCGGCGTGCGCGGGGGTGGCGTTGGCTTCCTCGCTGCGCAGTTCCGGCAGCGGCGAGAACAGCACCGCCACCGCCACCACCAGCAGCACCGCGGCCATCGCCAGGTACGGCGCGTGGATGCGGGTGGCGAAGCCCTCCAGCAGCTGCGCCCGCAGCGCCGGGTCGGCCGCCTGCACCTGCGCCGCCAGGTCGCCGATGCCGCGCAGCACCAGCGAGCCGAGCACCACCGGGGCGAGGATGCCGGCGATCTTGTTGCAGATGCCCATCAGCGCGATGCGCCGCGCCGCGGTCTCGATCGGGCCGAGGATGGAGATGTACGGGTTGACCGCGGTCTGCAGCAGGGCCAGGCCGCCGCCGATCACGAACAGCCCGGCCAGGGCGCCGCCGAACCAGCGGCGGGTGGCGAACTCGCCGAACAGCGCCGCGCCGGCGGCCATCACCGCCAGGCTCAGCGCCAGACCCTTCTTCAGGCCAGTGCGGCGCAGGATCCACGACGCCGGCAGGGCGAGGAAGAAGTACGACAGGTAGAACACCATCAGCACCAGGAACGCGGCGATCTCGCTCACGTCGAAGGCCAGCTGCACGAAGGTGATCAGCGGGCCGTTGATCCAGGTGAAGAAGCCGATGATGAAGAACAGCCCGCCGACGATGGCGATCGAGGCGGCGAGGCTGGAACGCGCTTGCGTGGCGGTGGTCGCGGACATCTGGTGGAGCCCTCCCCGGCGGCTGGATGCCGTTCCCGCGCAGCTCCCGGGGGCGCGACGGTCGCCAGCCAGGTGGGAACAACGTTGTCACATTCTTTCCGCGAGACTTGCCCGGATGTCAACCGCCCCGCGCGCCGTCCGGCGCATCCGTGGTGCTGCCCCGCAACATCGCCCTGCCTCGCTTGACCCGGCTGTTTTTTGCTGAATACGAGGGAATGCCGGGATTCGTGCCGGGTGCCGCCGCAACCCACGGCCAGCGCCCCGGGATAGTCCGGGGGAAGTGTTGACATCGTTGTCACGATGACCCAAGACTCGGCCCGTCCGGTGGGCGCCCGGGATGGCCGCCCACGCCAACCATGCCGCCCAACGGGAGCCCGCGTGACCGCATCGATCCAATCCCGCATCGCGCCATTCATCGCCGCCGACGTCGGCGGCACCCACGTGCGCATCAGCCTGGTCACCGCCGACGGCGACGGCGGCGCGCCGCAGGTGCTGGCCTACAGCAAGTTCCGCTGCTCCGACTACGCCAGCCTCGGCGACATCCTCGCCGAGTTCATCGCCAGCCTCGGCCGCCATCCGGTGTCGGTGGCGGTGATCGCCAGCGCCGGCTACCCGCTGGCCGATGGCACGGTGATCACCAACAACCTGCCCTGGCCGCTGTCGCCGCGCGAACTGCGCGAGCGCTTCGGCCTGGACGCGGTGCACCTGATCAATGACTTCGAGGCGGTGGCCAACGCGGTCAACCAGCTCGGCTCCAGCGAGGTGCTGCAGCTGTGCGGCCCTGCCCAGGCCGCACCCGGCCCGCTGCTGGTGCTGGGCCCCGGTACCGGCCTGGGCGCGGCGGTGTGGATCCCCACCGGGCGCCGCGGCGTGGTGCTGGCCACCGAGGCCGGGCAGGCGGCGCTGGCGGTGGGCACGGAACTGGAGATGCAGCTGCTGCAGCACATGCTCGGCCAGCGCAGCCACGTGCCGATCGAGCACGCGCTGTCCGGGCCCGGCCTGCTGAACCTGTACCAGGCGCTGTGCGCGCTGCGCGGCGCCGCGCCGGTGCACGCGCGCCCGGGCGAGATCACCGCCGCCGCGCTGGGCGGCGGCGACCCGCTGGCGCGCGAGGCGCTGGAGGTGTTCTGCGGCCTGCTCGGCAGCACGGTCGGCGACATGGCCCTGCTGTACGGCGTGCACGGCGTGTACCTGGCCGGCGGGATCCTGCCGCAGATCGGCCGTTTCCTCGCCGGCAGCCGCTTCCGCGACCGCTTCCTCAACAAGGGTTCGATGCGCGAGGCGCTGGAGCGGGTCTCGGTGAAGCTGGTCGAGCACGGGCAGCTGGGCGTGATCGGCGCCGCCAGCTGGTACCTGGGTTCGGAATTCGTGGAGCAGTGAGTGGAACGGCGCGCCAGGCGCCGGGTGTAGTCGTGCCGCGGAGTCGAGCGGTCGTGCCGTTCCGTCGCACCTGATGCAGTCCGTTGCCGGCATGCCGGCACAACCAAACCGATGATGGGAGAGACATCATGAAGTACTGCAAGTCAGCACTGAGCGCGGCGATCCTTGCCAGCCTGGCCGTGGCCGCCGGCGCGCAAGCCCAGGATGCGGGGGAACGGGCCACCGAGCTGGACACGGTCGTGGTCACCGGCATCCGCGGCTCGATGGAACGCTCGCTGGACACCAAGCGCGAGGCCGACGCGCGCCTGGAGGTGGTCACCGCGGAGGACGTGGGCAAGCTGCCGGCGCACAACGTCGCCGACACCCTGCAGCGCCTGCCCGGCGTGAACATCAGCTCATCCTCCGCCGACGAAGGCGGCTTCGACGAGGCCGACCGGGTCAGCCTGCGCGGCACCAGCCCCAGCCTCACCCAGACCCTGATCAACGGCCACAGCGTCGGCTCGGCCGACTGGTTCGTGCTCAGCCAGGGCAACAACGTCGGCCGCAGCGTCAGCTACACCCTGCTGCCCTCGGAACTGGTCAGCTCGGTCGAGGTGCACAAGTCCTCGCAGGCCAAGCTGCCGGACGGCGGCACCACCGGCAGCGTCAACATCGTCACCCGCAAGCCGCTGCAATTCGCCGACGCGATCACCGCCGAGGCCTCGCTGGGCGTGGTCAACTCCGAGCAGGCCGACTCCACCGACCCGCAGCTGTCGGCGCTGTTCAACTACCGCAACGAGCAGGGCACCTTCGGCATCCTGGTCCAGGCCTTCAGCCAGAAGCGCGAGCTGCGCCGCGAGGCGCAGGAGATCCCGGGCGGCTTCTTCCAGATCGGCGAGGACGACCCGGTGGCCGCGACCAACCCCGACCTGGTCGGGGTGTGGGCGCCGGGCCTGCTGGGCTCGACCCTGTTCGAGCAGACCCGCGAGCGCAAGGGCGGACTGGTCGATGTCCAGTTCAAGCCGGCCGACAACCTCACCCTGGGCGTGAGCGCCTTCAGCTCGGACATGGACGCGGACAACTACAACCGCAACTTCATGCTATGGGGCGGCAACTTCGCCCGCGCGCAGGCGCCGGAGCCGGGCTACGTGGTGCGCGACGGGGTGCTGGCCCAGGCCAGCTATACCGGCGAGCCGGGCCGCGACTACGCGGTGTACGACATGATCTACCGCGAGGCCAGCGCCAAGACCCGCTACGCCACCTTCGACGTGGACTGGGACATCAGCCCGGACCTGCGCTCGCGCTTCCAGGCCGGCACCACCAAGGGCGAAGGCACCACCAACCGCCAGTACATCGCCGAGGTCACCCTCGCCCGCGGCGGCGGCGCCAGCTGGAACACCCACGGCGCCAGCGCGCCGGTGGACTGGAGCGTGGGCGGCGACACCAGCCCGGCCGGCGTCACCAGCTTCGGCACCTGGGGCAACCAGCTGGTGAGCGCGATCGACGAGGAGGACTGGTTCAGCGCCGACTTCACCCGCTACTTCGACGTTGGCGCGCTGTCCTCGCTGGACTTCGGCCTGCGCTACGCCGACCACGAGCGCGAGGCACGCTCGCCCGAGGGCGCGACCCCGGGCGACATCTGGAGCGACCTGCAGGACGGCGCCACCGCGCCCTACCCGTCCGGCTTCGCCGACGGCATCGGCGGCAGCTTCCCGCGCAACCTGTGGTACTTCACCCCCGGCGCGCTGCGCGACGCGGTGGTCGGCAACTCCACCTGGCTGTCCGGCGACGACGGCCCCACCGGCCGCCACAACTACGGCGGCGAGTGGAAGGTGGCCGAGGAAAGCCTGGCCGCCTACGTGCAGGCCAACTTCCGCGGCGACAACTGGAGCGGCAACGTCGGCCTGCGCTATGTCGACATCGACCAGGACATCCACTCCTACCAGGCGGTCAGCAATCCGGCCAACGCCGAGGTCTCCAGCCTGTTCGGGCAGTGGATCCGGGTCCGCACCAGCAACTCGCACAGCCGCGTGCTGCCCAGCGCGAACCTGAAGTTCAACCTGGCCCCGGACCTGGTGTTCCGCTTCGCCGCCTCGCAGACCCAGACCCTGCCCGACTACTCGGCGCTGGGCGCCGCGTCCTGGGGCTCGGACCTCAACAAGACCGGCGGCGGCGGCAATCCCAACCTCAAGCCGGTGGTGTCGACCAACTTCGACGCCAACCTGGAGTGGTACTTCATGCCGCGCGGCCTGCTCTCGGTCGGCGCCTATGCCATGGACCTGAAGGACTACGTGGCCTTCGGCACCGAGACCCGGCAGCTGTTCTCGGAGCTGACCAACCAGCTGGAGGACTACCTGGTCTCGGTGCCGGTGAACTCCGACGGCAAGGTGCACGGCGTCGAGCTGGCCTACGAGCAGCCGATCGGCGAGAACTTCGGCGTCAGCGCCAACTACACCTTCGCCGACGGCAGCACCGCGCACACCTGGGCCGACGGCAGCAACAACCTGCTGGGTACCTCCAGGCACACCTACAACGTCGGCGCCTGGTTCGAGAACGAGGCCTTCGGCGCGCGGCTCAGCTACACCCGCCGCTCGGAGTTCCTGATCGGCCTGTCCGGCGCCAACCCGTACTACCAGGACGACTTCGGCACCCTGTCGGCGGCACTGAGCTACAAGCTCAACGACCAGCTCAGCTTCAGCCTGGACGCGCTGAACCTCAACGACCCGGAGATCACCTACTACCAGAGCTCCACCATCCCCACGGCCTTCTACAGCAACGGCCGCCAGTACTACTTCAACGTCCGCCTGAAGTACTGAGCGGGGACGCCGGCGCGGCGCGGTCGACCCGCGTCCGCGCCGGCCGCATCATCGGGCCCGGAGCCTTCCGGGCCCGCTGCATTGCCGAAGGCCATGACCAGGGAGCACGCATGACCCGATCCAACCCGTTGCGGCGGCTGTGCCTGCTGGGCGCCGTCGTGCTGGCAGGCACGCTGGCCGGTACCGCCACCGCCTCCGCCCCGGCGCAACCGCTGCCGCTGATCCCGATGCCGGCCTCGCTCGAGCCGCTGCGCGGGCAGTTCGCGCTGGACGCGGACACGCCGCTGCTGGCCGCCGGCGAGGCCGAGCGCACCGTGGCCGCGCAGTTTTCCGCGCTGCTGGAAAAGAGCCGCGGCATCGCGCCGAAGGTGGTGGCCGGCAGCCGCCGCCCCGGCATCCGCTTCCGCCTGGACCCGGCGCACGGTGGCGGCCGCGAAAGCTACCTGCTGGAAGTCGCGCCCGGCGGCGCCAGCATCACCGCCGGCGACCAGGCCGGCCTGTTCTACGGCGCGGTGACCCTGCTGCAGCTGGCCACCCTGGACGAGTCCGGCCCCATCCGGCTGCCGGCGCTGCGGATCGAGGACGCGCCGCGCTTCCCCTGGCGCGGCTTCATGCTCGATCCGGCCCGGCACTTCTGGAGCGTGGAGCAGGTCAAGCAGGTCATCGACGCGATGGCCCTGCACAAGCTCAACACCCTGCACTGGCACCTGACCGACGACCAGGGCTGGCGGGTGGAAATCAGGCGCCATCCGCGCCTGGTGGAGGCCGGCAGCTGCCGCCTGCCGGCCGGCGACGGCGCCATCGATCCGGCCAGCGGCCAGCCGCGCCCTTACTGCGGCCACTACACCCAGGAGCAGGTGCGCGAGGTCGTGGCCTACGCCGCGCAGCACCACATCACCGTGGTGCCGGAGTTCGACGTGCCCGGCCACGCCACCGCGGCGATCGCCGCCTACCCGGAGCTGGGCAGCACCGATGCGCCGCTGCGCCCGACCAGCGAGTGGGGCGTGTTCCCCAACCTGTTCAACACCGAGGAAGCCACCCTGGCCTTCCTCGAGGACGTGATCGCCGAGCTGCTGCCGCTGTTCCCCGGCCGCTACTTCCACATCGGCGGCGACGAGGCGGTCAAGGACCAGTGGCAGGCCTCGGCGCGGGTGCAGGCGCGCATGCGCGAGCTGGGACTGGCCGACGAGACCGCGATGCAGGCGCATGTCGTCCATCGCCTCGCCGCCTTCCTGGAGAAGCACGGCAAGCGCGCGATCGGCTGGGACGAGATCCTCGACGGCGAACTGCCGGCCGGCGCGGCGGTGATGTCCTGGCGCGGCACCGAGGGCGGGCTCAAGGCGGCGCGCCTGGGCCACGACGTGGTCATGGCGCCGGTGTCGGCGCTGTACCTGGACTACCTGCAGACCGGTTCCCCGCACGAGCCGCCGGGCCGCCCGGCCACCATCACCCTGCAGCAGGTCTACGGCTTCGAGCCGGTGCCCGAGGGCCTGGAGCCGGAGCGGCAGCACCACATCCTCGGCGTGCAGGCCAACCTGTGGACCGAGCACACGCGCAGCTTCGAGCGCCTGCAGCACCACATGTTCCCGCGCCTGGCGGCGCTGGCCGAGGTGGCCTGGTCGCCGCGCCAGGCGCGCGACCTGGGTTCCTTCCTGCAGCGCCTGCCGGTGCAGCTGCAGCGCTACCGGCGCTGGGGCATCGGCTACGCGTCCACCCCGTTCCAGGTGGACGTGGAACTGCAGGACGAAAGCGACGCCGGCGTGCGCGTGGCCCTGTCCAACCCGCTGGGCTACGAGATCCGCTACAGCAGCGACGGCAGCGCGCCGACCGCGGCCTCGCCGCGCTACCAGGCGCCGCTGCAGCTGCCGCTGCCGGCGCGGCTGCAGGCCGCGGCGTTCTTCGCCGGCAAGCCGCTGGCGCCGGCGCGCGCCTGGCACTGGGACGCGGCCTCGCTGCTGACCCGCAGCGACGAGCAGCTGGACGCCTGCCGCGGGCGCGCGGCGCTGCGCCTGCGCCTGGAGGACGACGGCCCGGCCGAGGGCGAGCGCGCGATCTTCGACACCGACATCTTCTATCCGTGCTGGCAATGGACCGCCGCGCGCCTGGACGGGGTGGTCGCGGTGAAGGTGCGCGCCGGGCGCATCCCCTACTACTTCCAGCTGGCGCACGACGAACCGCACC
Organism: Pseudoxanthomonas sp. SGNA-20; assembly: GCF_003931635.1. Taxonomy (NCBI): domain Bacteria; kingdom Pseudomonadati; phylum Pseudomonadota; class Gammaproteobacteria; order Lysobacterales; family Lysobacteraceae; genus Pseudoxanthomonas; species Pseudoxanthomonas sp. SGNA-20. The sequence goes on from NZ_RRYK01000001.1 coordinate 899,624, forward strand.
GCCGCTTCGAGCCGGCGCGTTCGGCGCATGGCGAGCTGGACGTGCATGCCGGCGGCTGCGACGGCCAGCGCGTGGCCAGCGTGCCGCTGCCGGCGGCGCCGGACGCGGACGGTTTCGTCGAACTGGAGGCGCCGCTGGCGCCCGCGCTGTCCGGGCGCCAGGACCTGTGCCTGCGCTTTACCGGCGATACCCGCCCGCAAATGTGGGTGGTCGACCGGGTGACGCTGGAAAGGCGCTGACCGCGCGGCGCGACGCCGGCCCGCGGCTGCGGCCGGCGTCGCGTTCAGCCGCCGCGCCGCAGCAGCAGGTCGCGCCAGCGGGTCAGGCGGGTGCCCAGGCCCAGCAGCACGCCAGCGGTATTGGCCAGGGCATCGGCCGGATCGGCCATGCGCGTCTGCGTCAGCGCCCCCTGGGCGAACTCCAGCGCCACGCCCATCAGGACCAGGCCGATGCCCGCCGCCCACAGCGCGCGCCCGGGACGGAAAACCTGCACCGCCGCGGCCGCCAGCGCGGCATAGGCCAGCAGGTGCTCGACCTTGTCGCCATGCCGCGGCAGTTCCATCGGCGGCGGCGGGGTCAGGCTGGCCACGCAGACCACGGCCACCGCCAGCAGCCACAGGCCCAGCCACAGATGCGGCCGCCGCAGCGGCTTCAGCGCGCCGGTGCTCACAGCCGCCAGGTCATGTCGCCGAGCAGGAAGGCCGCGCCCAAGTCGATGTCGCGGGTGAAAGCCATGGCCTGGAAGCGCTCGCCCATCTGTTCGGGCAGGGTCAGGCGCTTGAGTTCCTGGCGCAGGCGCAGCACGCCGGCCTCGTCGGTACGCGCCTCGGCCTCGGCCAGCAGGCGGTCGATGCCGTTGCCCAGCAGGAAGCTGGCCTGGCTGCAGTAGCCGGCCAGGTCCAGGCCGGCGCCGGTGCCGGCCTCGGCCAGCGCGGTGAAGTCGACCGAGGCGGTGATGTCCTGCAACCCGGGCCAGCGCAGCACGTCATCGTGCATGCGCTGGCGGTAGAACGCGCGCAGGGTGCCGTCGCTGCGCTGCGGCAGGTAGTACTCGCGGCGGGCGTAGCCGTAGTCGAAGAACAGCATGCCGCCGCTGCGCAGGCCGCCGCCGACCGCCTGCAGCCAGTACGGCAGCTGCGGCAGCAGCTCGGAGCGGTAGCCGTCCGGGAATGGCTGCTCCAGGTAGTCCTCGATGTGGCGCACCGCCGCTTCCAGCAGGGCGTCGGCCGGGCGGTCCACGCGCACGAAGCCGTCGTTGCCGTCCAGCGCCACGTGCTCCTCGTACACCTGGCGGTCGCGCAGCACGAAGCGCGGCGTCGGCAGGGCGTCGATCACCTCGTTGGCGAACAGCAGGCCGTCCCACTCGTCCTGGAACGGGCGGTCCAGCCACTCCACCAGCTCGAACACGGTGGGCACCAGGGTGCGCCGGAGGTGCTCGCGCTGGCGCTCGCGCAGGTCGGCCGAGGGCTCCAGGATCGCGTAGCGGTCCGGCAGCGCGTCCAGTTCCAGCAGTCGCTTGAGCGCGACCTCGGCGAACACGCCGCTGCCGCCGCCCACTTCCAGCACCCGCGCGTGGCCGCCGAGCTGGCGCAGGCCCTCGGCCAGCACGCCCGCCACGGTGGCCGCGAACAGCCGCCCGGACTCGGGTGCGGTGACGAAGTCGCCGGCCGGGCCGAACTTGGTCGCGCCGGCGCTGTAGTAGCCCAGGCCGGGTGCGTACAGACAAAGCTCCATGAACCGGGACATCGGGATCGCGCCACCGCCGTGGCGGATCTCCTCGCGGATGTGGTCGGCCAGGATCGCGCTGTGGTGGAGGGCGCCGGGCGCGGGTTCCGGCAGGTCGGTGTGGGGGTGCATCGCTGTGGGACGGCGTGGAGAATGGCCAGCATAGCCGAGCGGACATGCCCGATGCCCCATCCCCGCCCCGTCGTCCTGGTCACCGGCGCCGCCCGCCGCATCGGCGCGGCCATCGCCCGGCGCCTGCACCGCGACGGCTTCGACCTCGCCCTGCACTGCCACGGCTCGCACGCCGAACTGCAGGCGCTGGCCGGCACCCTGGAGGCGGCGCGCCCGGGCAGCGTGCTGGTGCTGCAGGCGGACCTGCAGGCGGAGGAAGCGCCGGCGGCACTGGTGCAGGCCTGCATCGCCCGCTACGGCCGCCTGGACGGGCTGGTCAACAACGCCTCCAACTTCTTCCCCACGCCGCTGGACCAGGCCACGCCGGCGCAGTGGGACGCGCTGTTCGCGGTCAACGCGCGCGCGCCCTTCTTCCTCGCCCAGGCCGCCGCCGCGCACCTGCGCGAGCGCGGCGGCGCGGTGGTCAACCTGGCCGACGTGTACGCCGGGACGCCGCTGCGCGGGCATCCGCTGTACTCGGCGGCCAAGGCGGCGCTGGTCTCGCTGACCCGCGGCCTGGCCCAGGCACTGGCGCCGCAGGCGCGGGCCAACGCGGTGGCGCCGGGCGCGATCCTGTGGCCGGAGCAGGCGCAGGACCCGGCGGCGCAAGCCACGATCCTTGGCGATACCGCGCTTGGCCGGGCCGGCACGCCGGAGGACATCGCCGCCGCCGTGGCCTGGCTGCTGTCGGAGGAGGCCGGCTACGTCACCGGCCAGGTGCTGCACGTGGACGGCGGCCGCACCCACTGAAGGCGGGTCACAGCGGCACCACCTCGAACGCCTCGCCGTGCTGCGGGTGGTCGCGCCACAGCTCGGCCAGGGTGCGGCCGCTGAGCGGATCGACGAAGTCCGGGGCGATGTCGGCCGCCGGCTTGAGCACGAAGGCGTGCTTCAGTTCCGGGCGCGGGATCCGCACCTTGCCGCCCTCGCGCAGCACCAGGTCGCCATGGAACACCACGTCCACGTCCAGGGTGCGGTCGGCCAGGCGCGGGCCGCTGCGCACGCGGCCGTGGCGGTCTTCCAGCGCGTGCAGCCAGGCTTCCAGCTCCGGCAGCGCGAGGCCGGTATGCAGCAGGGCGGCGTTGTTGAGGAAGGGCGGGCCGTCGAAGCCGACCGCCGGGGTGCGGTAGGCCGGGGAGACCCGCAGCGTGCCGAAGCGGGCGCGCAATTCCTCCAGCGCCGCGCGCAGGTGGCGCTCCGGCTGCAGGTTGCTGCCGAGGCTGAGCAATACGGGGGTGGCGCCCGCGGGCGCCGGCTGGCTGTGCATGCGGTGCGTGCCTGTTACTGCTGCGCGGACTGGTCGCCGGGATCCTTGCGCGCCGGCACCCGGCGCGGTGGCAACGGTGGCAGCGCGGACGGGTCCTCCGTGGCCTGCGCCTGCGGCTCCCAGGGGAAGCGCGGCAGGGTGCGCACCGCGTTCTCCAGCTTGCGCGACCAGGTGTCGTGGATCTCCGCGTACAGCGGGGTGTCGGCCTCCAGCCGCATCTGCTGGCTCACCCGCAGGTCGCCGGCGCGGACCAGCGCCAGGTCCACCGGCAGCCCGACCGAGAGGTTGGAGCGGATGGTCGAGTCCAGCGACAGCAGGGCGCAGCGCGCGGCGTCCTCCAGCGCGGTGCCAGGGCGCACGATGCGGTCCAGGATCGGCTTGCCGTACTTGGATTCGCCGATCTGCAGGTAGGGCGTTTCCGGCGAGGCGGAGATGCAGTTGCCCAGCGGGTACACCAGGTACAGGCCCGGGCGCTCGCCGGCGATCTGTCCGCCCAGGATCAGCGTGGCCTGGGTGTTGATGCCGCCGTGCGGGTTGTCGCTGCCGGCCTGCACCTGGCTGGCGACCAGCACCTCGCCGACGTACTCGGCCACCTCGAACAGGTGGCGGAAGTTGCGCAGGCTGCGCGGCGCGGACGGATCCTCCGCGTCGCGGCGCAGGCGCGACACCGCCAGCTGGGTGGTGGCCAGGTTGCCCGCGCTCATGACCACGAACACGCGCTCGCCGGGATACTCGAACACGTGCAGCTTGCGGTGCACGCGCACGTCGTCGAGCGAGGCGTTGGTGCGGGTGTCGGCCGCGAACACCAGGCCCTCGTCCACTTCGATGCCGACGCAATAGGTCATGGGTATCTGCAGGTTGCGGTTCGGTGGATTCTACACCCGGCCCCGGTGGCGGCCGGCGCGCGCTCAGCCGGCGAAATAGCCCTCGGCGATGGCCTCGTGCAGGCGCCCAAGCAGCACCTGCGCCTCGTCCATGAAGCCGGCCGGGTCGCCTGCGGCCAGCAGCGCCGGGTCGGCCTGGCGCACCAGCCCGGTGACCCGGTTGAGGGCGCGGTCCACCGGCGGCCGCGGCGGCAGCGCCGGCAGGATCCGGTGCAGCCGCCCCAGGCAGAACTGCACGCTGCGCGGGAACTCGTTGTCATGCAGCAGGAAGCGCAGGGCGTGGGCGGCGGTGACCCGCTGGCGCAGGTGGCGGCGGTACATCTGGTACGCCGCCAGCGCGCGCAGCACCGCCATCCACTGCATGTTGCGCCAGGCTTCCAGGTCGTCCTCGTGGCGCGGCCGCACCAGGCCGGAGGCGCCGGCGTCGATGATCCGGGTGGTCATGTCCGCCTGCTCGATCGCCGTGCCCAGGCGCAGGAAGTGGAAGCCCATGTCGCGGCTGACGTTGGCCTGCAGCAGGCCGGAGACCTTGAGGCAGCCGTCGGTGATGCGGCCGATGAAGTCCATGCGGTAGCGGCGGGTGAGCACCCGCGGGCCGTCGGCGTCCAGGTACAGGTGCAGGTCGTTGACCGCCTCCCACACCTCCTGCGGCAGCGCGTCGCGGATGCTGCGCAGGATCTCGCGCGCCTGCGCCACCGAACTGCGCAGCGAGGACGGGTTGCGCGCGTCCAGCAGCAGGAAGTCCAGCACATCGGCTTCGTCCGGCTCCGGATGCACGCCCAGGAACAGCTCCTCGGCGCCGACCGTGGCGATCATCGGCCGCCAGGTGAAGCGCACCGAGCGCGGCAGGTCCAGCTGCAGCAGGCTGCCCACGCCCACCAGCCGCGCGGTGTTCTCGGCGCGGCGCAGGTAGCGGCTGAACCAGTACAGCTGGCTGGCGACGCGCGAGAGCATCAGGCGGTCTCCTCCAGGTCCACCACCCAGGTGTCCTTGGCGCCGCCGCCCTGGGAGGAATTGACCACCAGCGAGCCCTCGGCCATCGCCACCCGGGTGAGGCCACCGGTGGTCACGTAGGTATCGCCGCGGGAGAGGATGAACGGCCGCAGGTCGATGTGCCGCGGCACCGGCCCGCCGGGACCGATGATCGGCGCGGTGGACAGCGACAGCGTGGGCTGGGCCATGTAGTTGCGCGGGTCGGCCTCGATCAGGGCGCGGAACTTCTCGCGTTCCCTGCTGCTGGCGCGCGGGCCGATCAGCATGCCGTAGCCGCCGGACTCGTTGGCCGGCTTCACCACCAGTTCGCCAAGGTGCTCGAGCACGTAGCGGCGGTCGTCGGCGTCGTGGCACAGGTAGCTGGGCACGTTGGGCAGGATCGGCTCCTCGCCCAGGTAGTAGCGGATCATCCTCGGCACGTAGGCGAACACAACCTTGTCGTCGGCCACGCCGGCGCCGGGCGCGTTGGCCAGCGCGACCTTGCCGGCGCGCCAGCTGCGGATCAGCCCCGGCACGCCCAGCAGCGAGTCCGGGTGGAACACCTCCGGGTCCAGGAACAGGTCGTCGACCCGGCGGTAGACCACGTCCACCCGCTGCGGGCCGTCGACCGTGCGCATGTAGGTGCAGTCGTCGTCGGCCACGAACAGGTCGCTGCCCTCGACCAGCTCGATGCCCATGGCCTGGGCCAGGTAGGCGTGCTCGAAGTAGGCGCTGTTGAACACCCCCGGGGTCAGCAGCACGATCACCGGGGTGTCGCCCGGGCGCGGCGACAGCGCGGCCAGGGTGTCGTACAGCTGCGCGGTGTAGTCGTCCACCGGCAGGATCGCGCTGGTCTCGAACAGCTCCGGGAACACGCGCTTGGCGACCATGCGGTTCTCGAGCATGTACGACACCCCGGAGGGGATGCGCAGGTTGTCCTCCAGCGCGTACAGGGTGCCGTCGGCGTCGCGCACCAGGTCCGAGCCGCAGACGTGCGCCCACACGTCCAGCGGCGGGCGCACGCCCACGCACTGCGGGCGGAAGTTGACCGAGCGCTCCAGCAGCGCGGCCGGGAACACCTTGTCGCGGACGATGCGCTGTTCGCCGTAGATGTCGGCGATGAACAGGTTGAGCGCGCGCATGCGCTGGACCAGCCCCGCCTCGGTGCGCTGCCACTCGCGGCGGTCGATGATGCGCGGGATCAGGTCGAACGGCAGGGTGCGGTCGACGTTGCGGCCGTCGCTGTAGACGGTGAAGGTGATGCCCATGACCCGGGCGGCGACGTCGGCCGCCAGCTGGCGCTCGGCCAGCTCCTGGTCGGAGAGCCCGGACAGGTATTCCACCAGCGGGCGCGCGGCCGGGCGTGGCCGGCCGTCCGGCCCGATCAGCTCGTCATACGAAGGCGTCCGGTACTTCGTCCAGTCCATCGCACCCGCCCGGCCTCCCGGCGGCCCCGCGCCGGTTGTTGCACCGCAACATGCAACGCCGGCGGGCGGCCGTCAAGAGGCCGGGGCGAGCGGGCCCTGCCCGCCCCGTTCGGCCAGCAGGGCGCGGAAATCGGCGCCCCCGGGCTGCTGGAACACGCGCAGGCCGAACTCCGGCAGGATCGCCAGCAGGTGGTCGAAGATGTCCGACTGGATGCCCTCGTACACCGCCCAGCGGGTGTCGTTGGTGAAGCAGTAGATCTCCAGCGGGATGCCGTCGGCACCCGGCTGCAGCTGGCGCACCAGCAGGGTCATGTCCTGGTGCACGCCGGGATGGCGGCGCAGGTAGCGCTCCACGTAGGCGCGGAAGGTGCCGAGGTTGGTGATGCGGCGGGCGTTGACCGGCAGCTGGCCGTCCTCGCCCAGACCGGCATTCCACTCGGCCAGCTCGCGCTCCTTCTGCGCCAGGTACTCGCGCAGCAGCACGAAGCGCCCAAGGCGCTGGCGCTCCTCCGGCTCCAGGAAGCGCACACTGGACTGGTCCAGGTACAGCGCGCGCTTGATCCGGCGCCCGCCCGCCTCCTGCATGCCGCGCCAGTTCTTGAACGACTCGCTGATCAGCTTCTTGGTCGGGATGGTGGTGACGGTCTTGTCCCAGTTCTGCACCGTGACCGTGTGCAGGGCGATGTCGATCACGTCGCCATCGGCGTTCTGGCTGGGCATCTCGATCCAGTCGCCGATGCGCACGCGGCCGTCGCCGCTGATCTGCACGCTGGCCACCAGCGACAGCAGGGTGTCCTGGAACACCAGCATCAGCACCGCGGTGGCCGCGCCCAGGCCGGTCAGCAGGTGCAGCAGCTTCACCCCGGCCAGGGTGGCGACGATCGACAGGCCGGCCAGGGCGAAGACCACGATCTTGGCCACCTGCAGGTAGCCCTTGATCGGCTTGTTGCGCGCGTCGGGACGGCGCTCGTACAGCTCGTTGGCCGCGTCCAGCGCATGCGACACCGCCAGCGCCAGGGTCAGCACCACCCAGGCCTGGCAGGCGCCGTGGACGAAGGCGACCAGCGCCGGCGACAGGTCGGGGATCCAGCCGATGCCGGAGGAGATCACCATCGCCGGCACCACGTTGGCCAGGCGCGGGATCACCCGCATGTCGGCGATCCCGGCCTTGCCGGTCTGGCTGGCGAGCATCGCCAGCAGCCGGCGCAGGCCGCGCAGCAGGATGCGCTTGGTGACGAAGTTCGCGATGGCCGCGGCGCCCAGCAGCAGCGCCAGCAGCAGGGCCGGCCAGGCCCAGGGCCAAGGCGCCAGCAGGTCCCTCACCCCATGCAGCCCGATCAGGCTGGTCCAGTCACCCGCAGTCGATACACCCCACACCACTTACGACTCCTTCGCCGGCGCACTGCGCTCGATCACCACGCCCACCGCCTGCGCACCGCGCACCGCACCGGGCTTGCTCAGCTTCAACCGCACCCACTGCACGCCGAACTCGCGGATGACCAGTTCGACGCAACGTTCGGCCAGGGTCTCGACCAGGCCGAAGCCGGACTGGCCCACGTACTCGATCAGGCGCTTGCTCACCGCCTTGTAGTCGAGGGTGTCGGCGATGTCGTCGCTGGCCGCGGGCACGCGGTTGTCGAAGGCCATCTCCAGGTCGAAGCGCAGGGTCTGGCGGATGCGCCGCTCCCAGTCGTAGATGCCGATCAGCGCCTCGATCTCGAGGCCTTCGATGAAGACTTTGTCCATGAGGCGGTGATTCGTGATTCGTGATTCGTGATTCGTGATTCGTGGGATGGTAACAGTCGTCGCCGCGACGCCAGCGCCGGCCGCTTCGCTTTGCGCCTTTGAATCACGAATTACCAATCACCAATCACGGCGACGCTGCCGCCAACGGCGGCAGCGTCGCCATGTCCCATCGCGGCGTGACCCGCACCGACGTGTCCTCGTGCTGGCCGGCCTCCAGGCGCAGCGCGCCGGCAAAGGCGATCATCGCGCCGTTGTCGGTGCACAGCGACGGGCGCGGGAAGCAGGCGCGGCCGCCGCGCCGGGCGCACATCTCTTGCAGCCTGGCGCGCAGGCGCTTGTTGGCGCCGACGCCGCCGGCGATCACCAGGGTGTCGCTGCCGGCCGCGTCCAGCGCGCGCCCGCACTTGATCGCCAGGGTGTCGACCACCGCGTCCTCGAAGCCGCGGGCGATGTCGGCGCGGGTCTGCTCCGACTGGTCGGACTGCTGCCAGGCCAGCAGCACCTGGGTCTTCAGCCCGCTGAAGGAGAAATCCAGTCCCGGGCGGTCGGTCATCGGCCGGGCGAAGCGGAACGCACCCGGCGTGCCGCGTTCGGCCAGCGCGGCCAGCTGCGGGCCGCCCGGGTACGGCAGGCCCATCAGCTTGGCGGTCTTGTCGAAGGCCTCGCCGGCGGCATCGTCCAGGGTCTCGCCGAGCAGGCGGTAGCGGCCGATCGCCTCCACCGCCACCAGCTGGGTATGGCCACCGGAGACCAGCAGGGCCACGAACGGCGGAGCCGGCGGGTTGTCCTCCATCAACGGCGCCAGCAGGTGGCCTTCCATGTGGTGCACCGCCACCGCCGGCACGTCCAGCGCCCAGGCCAGGGCCCGCGCGGTGCCGGCGCCGACCAGCAGGGCGCCGACCAGGCCGGGGCCGGCGGTGTACGCCACCCCGTCCAGGTCGGCCGGGGCCAGCCCGGCCTCGGCCAGGGTCTGGCGCACCAGCGGCAGCAGCTTGCGCACGTGGTCGCGGCTGGCCAGTTCCGGCACCACGCCGCCGTATTCAGCGTGCAGGGCGATCTGGCTGTAGACCGCATGGGCGAGCAGGCCTGCGCCGGGGGCGGTGTCGTACACGGCCACGCCGGTTTCGTCGCAGGAGGTTTCGATGCCAAGGACACGCATGGGGGGAGTTCCGGGGGGAAAGGGGGCGGCCGCGGCGCGGCCTGCACCGGCGCACTTGCAGCGCGGCCGGCGAGGTGGCTATCATACGCGGCTCACCGGGCGCGACCCGGTATTTTGTGTCCCGGAGATTCCATGCCCAGCGTCAAAGTCCGCGAGAACGAGCCCTTCGAGTTTGCGCTGCGTCGCTTCAAGCGCACCTGCGAGAAGGCCGGTGTCCTGGCCGAAACCCGCAAGCGCGAGTACTACGAGAAGCCGACCCAGGAGCGCAAGCGCAAGGCTGCTGCCGCGGTGAAGCGCCAGCTGCGTCGCATGTCGCGCGACGTCACCAAGCGCCAGCGCCTGTACTGAGCCTGCGCTGCTGACGCCATGCCGCCCGTGCGCGGGCGCATGGTGTACAGGGCACCGAAGCCGGCACGCCGTCGCGTGGCCGGCTTTTTGTGTTCGCCGCGGCACCGCCCCGGGCGGCCGTCCGGCTTTGATTTAGCGACCTTGGAAGGTGTGCGATGAGCCTCAAGCAGCGTCTGACCGACGACATGAAGGCCGCCATGAAGGGCGGCGACAAGGAAACCCTGGCCGTGATCCGGCTGATCAACGCCGCGATCAAGCAGAAGGAAGTCGACGAGCGCATCCAGCTGGACGATGCCGCGGTGGTCGGCGTGCTGGACAAGATGGTCAAGCAGCGCCGCGACTCGGTGTCCCAGTACGAGGCCGCCGGCCGCGAGGACCTGGCCGCGGTCGAGCGCAACGAGATCGCGGTGATCGAACGCTACCTGCCGGCCAAGCTGGACGAGGCCGCGATCCTGGCGGCGATCGACGCCGCCATCGCCCAGACCGGCGCCGCCGGCCCGGCCGACATGGGCAAGCTGATGGGCGTGCTCAAGCCGCAGCTGGCCGGCCAGGCCGACATGGGCCAGGTCTCGGCCCTGGTCAAGCGCCGCCTCGCCGGCTGATCCCTCCCCCCGCCGGTGCCCCCGCACCGGCCCCTGCCCCGGCCGCCCCCGCGACCGGGGCAGCCCTATCCCTGATCGGGCCCTCACGGCGGCATTGCTGCAATGGCCGTCCCCGCGCCCGGAACCCGCCCATGGCCACCCACGCCCGCGACGGGCGCCCCGACCGGCCCGCCGCCGCCGCGGGCAGCCGTCCCGCTTGCGCGGCGGATCGGGCGCATGTCCGCTGACAGCCTCGCGACCACGGCCGCGCCCGGCACGGTCCCGGCCGCCGTGGCCGTGGGCGGTGGCCGGATCGGCTCGATCGACCTGGCCCGCGGCCTGGCCGTGTGCCTGATGATCGTTTCCCACGGCACCAACGGGCTGATGCCCTACGCCGACTTCCCGGACTGGGGCCAGGTGCCGGTCCACGCCCTGACCAAGTTCTCCTCCTCGCTGTTCTTCATCGTCTTCGGCATCGCCCTGGCCGTGGCCTTCGTGCCGAAGACCGCCGCCCCGGACTGGCCCGGGCGGCGCAACCACCTGGTCCGGCGCGGCCTGCTGGTGCTGTTCTGGTACAAGCTGCTGACCGTGGTCGAGCTGTGGGACCGCGGCCGCGACGCGGTGGTGGACGCCCTGCTGTACCGGTCCTTCCCCTCGTTCGTGGAGATCCTGGGCTTCTACGCCATCGCCCTGCTGTGGATCCCCTGGCTGCTGCCGCTGTGGGCGCGTACCCCGGCCTGGCTGCGCTGGGCCAGCCCGCTGCTGGCGGGCGGGCTGTGGTGGTGGGTGTCCGGCCACGTCGACTTCGACAGCCGGCCGCTGCGCGCGGTGCTGGTCGAAGACCACGAGCTGTACACCTGGGGCCAGCTGTCGCGCCTGCCGCTGGTGCTGCTGGGACTGCTGCTCGGCGGCCTGCTGCGGCGCTGGGACCAGGAGGCCCGCAGCCGGCTGCTGCTGGCGGGCGGGATCGTGGTGGCCGGCTTGCTGCTGCTGGCGGCCTTCGCACACCTGGCCGGCGAACCGCTGCGCCCGGTGCTGGTGGAGATCGGCCGCAACCACGGCAAGCATCCGCCCGGCCTGCTGTTCTCGCTGTTCAGCGTCGGCGGCGCCCTGGTCCTGCTGGGCCTCAGCGTGGCCGGCGGCAACCTCCTGGCGCGCGCACTGCGGCCGCTGGCGGTGGTCGGCAGCGACTCGCTGATGGCCTTCATCGTCCACATCTCGGTGATCTTCCTGCTGCTGCGCGGGACGCTGGGCTATTACCAGGCCGTGTCCTACGAGCACGCGCTGCTGCTGTCCGGCGGCCTGGTCGTCGCGACCGCGGCGTGGATCGCGCTGTGGCAGGCGCTGCGCGCGCGCCTGCGCCAGTGGCGGGAGCGGCAGCGCGGAGCCGCGCATGCGGGCTAGCCGCTGCTGCCTGCTGCTGGCCCTGCTCGCCCTGCTGCCGCCGCCGGCGGCCGCCGCGCCGCCGACCGCGCCTCCCGCCACCCAGGCCGCGGTGCCGGCCTGGTCCACCGCACTGGAGCCCAGGCTGCGCGCGATCGAGGCCGCGCTGGGCGAGGGCGCCGGGATCGGGGTCTACGTGCTGCACATGGAGCGCGACGAGTCCTACGGCTACCGCGCCGGCGAGCCCTGGTACCTGGCCTCCGGGGTGAAGGTGCCGGTGGCGATCGCGGTACTGCGCGAGGTCGAGCGCGGCACGCTGGCGCTGGACACGCCGGTGGTGTTGCGGGCCGACGACTTCGTCGACGGCGCCGGCGCCACGAACCGGCACCGCCCCGGCGAGGCGCTGGCGCTGTCCTGGCTGCTGGAGCAGATGATCGTGCACAGCGACAACACCGCCACCGACGTGCTGATCCGCACCGTCGGCCTGGCCGCGGTGAACCGGGTCGCGGCCGAACTGGTGGACGCGCGCCTGCGCATCACCACCCTGGCCGACGTGCGCCGCCTGGCCTACGGCCAGTTCCATCCCGGCGCGGCGCGGCTGGACGCGCAGGACCTGCTGGCACTCAAGCGCGTCCCCGCCGGCCCGGCACGGGTACGCAAGCTCGCCGCGCTGCTGGGCGTGCCGCCGGAACAGCTGCGGCAACCGGACCTGGCCGCGGCGTTCGAGGCCTACTACGCCACCGGCGCCAATAGCGCGACCCTGGTCGACTACGGGCGCATGCTCGCCACCCTGGCCGACGGCAAGGCCCTGGGCGCGGAGGCCACCGGCTGGCTGCTGGAGCGGATGCTGCGGGTGGAAACCGGCCACCGCCGCCTGCGCGCCGGCCTGCCGCCGGGCATCGCCTTCGCCCACAAGACCGGCACCCAGTACCGGCGCACCTGCGACCTGGGCATCGCCATGCAGCCGGCCGATCCGCCGGCGCGTCCGGATCCGGCGCGGGTGGTGGTTGCCGCCTGCGTGCGCGGCATCGGCACCGCCGCCGGCGTGCACGCCCTGCAGCGGATTGCCGCAGCCATCACCGCCGCCGGGGTATTCGTGGACACCCCGCCACGACCCACGGTGTCGCCGCCGGCATGGCCCTGAGTTCCCGCCCCCTGCATCCTGCGCTGCCGGCCGTGCTGGCCCTGGTGCTGGCCGCCTGCAGCCGCCCTGCCCAGCCGCCTGCCGCGCCCACGGCAACGGAAGCGGAAGCGCCGGCGTGGATCGCCGCGCTGGAGCGGGACGTGGCGGCGATCGACGCGGCCATGCCCGGCGATTTCGGCGTGTACGTGCACCGCCTGGGGCCCCCGGCCCAGGCCGGCAAGCTGGACCTGGGCCAAGGCCGGGCCTGGTACCTGTCCTCGACCATCAAGGTGCCGGTGGCGATCGCGGTGCTGGAGGCGGTGGATGCCGGCGAACTGGCCCTGGACGAGGAACTGGAACTGACCGCCGGCGACTTCGTAGATGGCGCCGGCGACATGCTCCAGCACGAACCGGGCGAGCGCTTCAGCATCGCCACCCTGCTGCACAAGTCGCTGCGCGACAGCGACAGCACCGCCACCGACATGCTGGTCCGGCGGATCGGCCAGGACCGGCTCAACGCGCGCCTGTCCGCCTGGACCGGCTCCGGCTTCGGCCGCGTCACCAGCATCCGCCAGGTACGCTACGACGCCTATGGCGCGCTGCATCCGGGGGTGGCCGGGCTGGACAGCATGCAGATGCTGGCCCTGCGCCAGGCCGAGGCCGGCGAGCCGCGGCTGCAGGCGCTGGCCGATGCGCTGGGCGTACCGCGCGCGGAGCTGGGCGACACCATCCTGGAGCAGGTGTTCGAGGACTACTACGCGCGCGGCCTGAACTCGGCGACCCTGCCGGCCTACGGCCGCCTGCTGGAGCGGCTGGCCAGCGGCGAGCTGCTGTCGCCGCGCTCGACCGCGCTGCTGCTCGGGCACATGCGCGCGATCAGCACCGGCAGCCGCCGCATCCAGGCCGGGCTGCCGGCAGGCGCGGACTTCGCGCAGAAGACCGGCACCCAGCAGCAGCGCGCGTGCAATGTCGGCCTGCTCGATCCCGCCCTGGGCCGCGACGGCGCCACCGTCGTGGTGGCCTGCGCCGAGCGCTTCGGCGAACTGGAGCAGGCCGAGCAGGCATTCCAGGCGCTGGGCCGCGCCCTGGCCGCCGCGCTGGCATTGCCCTGACCCGCCGCCCCGCCACGCGCCAGCGGTGCCCCGGCAAGGCGGCGCCGTTTGCGCGTGCGCCACACCGGGCGGAGGCCAGTACCGATTCATTCCGCGCGCCCTAGAGTTGGCGGTTCCAGCACCGTATCCATTCCCGCCGACGCATGAGCCACCTGTCCCTGCGCCCCGCCACCCCCGCGGATATCCCGCTGATCCTGTTGCTGGTCCGCGAACTGGCCGAATACGAGCGCCTGGCCCACGAGGCGGTGGGCACCGCCGCCGACCTGGAGGCGGCCCTGTTCGGCGCGCGCCCGGCGGCGGAGGTGGTGATCGCCGAATGCGACGGCCAGGCCGCCGGGTTCGCCCTGTTCTTCGTTTCCTTCTCCACCTTCCTGTGCAAGCCCGGCCTGTACCTGGAGGACCTGTACGTGCGCCCGGAATTCCGCAGCCGTGGCATCGGCCACCGGCTGATGGCCCATCTGGCGGCGCTGGCGGTGGAGCGCGGCTACGGCCGCTTCGAGTGGTCGGTGCTGGACTGGAACGCGCCCGCGATCGCCTTCTACCGCCGCCTCGGCGCGCGGCCGATGGACGAATGGACCGTGCAGCGCGTCGACGGCCAGGCCCTGCACGCGCTGGCGGCCCAGGCCGGCGGCTGAGCGCTCACGCACCGGCAACGCGCCAGTCAACAAGCTGGGCACGCCACCGCGACCGTGCCCGCATGACCCGTCCCTCGCCCAACAAGCTGCGCCGGCACCTGCAGCGCCTGCAGGAAAGCCTGCCGGTGGCGCTGGTGAAGCGCTTCGTCGAGGCCGACCTGATGACCCAGGCCGCCTCGCTGTCCTTCTACACCCTGCTGTCGCTGGCGCCGCTGCTGGTGCTGCTGCTGTGGCTGACCGCCTCGCTGTACCCGCCGGCGCAGCAGTCGCTGGTGGACCAGATCGGCGCGCTGGCCGGCGAGCAGGCCGCGGTGGTGGCCGAAACCATCATCCGCAATGCCGATTCACAGCCGGACGTGGGCTCGCTGGCCGGCCTGGCCAGCACCGGCCTGCTATTCGTCGGCGCCACCGTGGTGTTCGCCCAGCTGCAGGGCGCGCTCAACCTGATCTTCCGCACCGGCGGCGAAAAGCTCGGCGGGCTGGGTGCCTGGCTGCGCAAGCGGGTGTTCTCGCTGGGGGTGGTCCTGGCCCTGGGCTTCCTGCTGATCGTGTCGATGATCGCCACCACCGCGCTGCAGCTGGTGTTCGCGCGCATCCCCTCGCTGCTGCCGGTGGTCGGCTACGTGACCACCCTGCTGCTGTACGCGCTGGCCTTCGCCTTCCTCTACCACTACCTGCCCGACCGCCGGGTCGACTGGCGCCAGGCCTGGCTGGGCGGGGCGATCACCTCCGGGCTGTTCGCCCTGGGCCGGTACCTGATCGGCCTCTACCTGGCCCAGGCCGCCCCGGGCAGCGCCTACGGCTCGATGGGCGCGCTGGTGCTGCTGCTGGTGTGGATGTACTACGCGGCCCTGGTGTTCTTCGCCGGGGCCCTGGTGACCGCGGTGATCGACGAACGCGCGCACGCGCGCCAGCGGCTGCGCCGGGCCGGGATCGGCGCCGTGCCCCCGCGCACCGGCGCTGACGGGGGCACGCAGGCCGCGCCCTGAGGCCCCGCGCGCGCCGCCGCGCCCCGCCGGGGCTTTTTCCGCCACGCGGACAGGGCCAGGAACCCGCGCGGATGGCATCCTATTGCGATGGCCCGCCTGCCCGACGCGTTCATCGACGACCTGCTCGCGCGCACCGACATCGTCGAGATCGTCGGTGCGCGGGTGCCACTCAAGCGCAAGGGCCGCGAATACGCCGCGCCCTGCCCGTTCCACGACGAGCGCACGCCCTCGTTCTACGTCTCGCCGACCAAGCAGTTCTACCACTGCTTCGGCTGCGGCGCGCACGGCACCGCGATCAGCTTCCTGATGAACTACGACCGCCTCGAGTTCCTCGACGCGGTCGAGGAACTGGCGCGGCGCGCCGGCATGGAGATGCCAAAGGACACCCGCGCCGGCCCGCAGGACAACGACCTGCGCGACCAGTACGCGGCGCTGGAGGCGGCGGCCCGGCTGTTCCAGCGCCAGCTGGCCGACAGCCCGCGCGCGCTGTCCTACCTGCAGGGCCGCGGGGTGGACGCGGACACCCGCGCCCGCTTCGGCATCGGCTACGCCGCCGACGGCTATTCCACCCTGCTGGACGCGCTGGGCACGGACGAACGCCGGCGCAAGCTGCTGGAGCGCACCGGCATGCTCTCGCGCAACGAGCGCGGCAGCGTGTACGACAAGTTCCGCGACCGGATCATGTTCCCGATCCACGACCGCCGCGGCCGGGTGATCGCCTTCGGCGGTCGCGTGCTGGACAAGGACGCCAGCCCCAAATACCTCAACTCGCCGGAAACCCCGCTGTTCCACAAGGGCCGCGAGCTGTACGGCCTGTGGCAGGCACGCCAGGCCAACCAGAAGCTGGAGCGGCTGGTGGTGGTCGAGGGCTACATGGACGTGGTCACCCTGTTCCAGTTCGGCGTCACCCAGGCGGTGGCGACCCTGGGCACCTCCACCACCGCCGAGCACGCCGAGCTGCTGTTCCGCAACGCGCCGGACGTGTACTTCTGCTTCGACGGCGACGCCGCCGGCCGGCGCGCGGCCTGGCGCGCGGTCGAGTCGGTGCTGCCGCGGATGAAGGACGGGCGCCAGGCGTTCTTCCTGTTCCTGCCGGAGGGCGAGGACCCGGACACCATCGTGCGCAAGGAGGGCGCGGCCGGGTTCGACGCGCGCCTGGCCCAGGCCACGCCACTGTCGCAGTTCTTCTTCGAGGAACTGGGCCGCGACATCAACCGCAACACCCTCGACGGCCGCGCCCGCCTGGCCGAGCGCGCGCGTCCGCTGCTGGCACAGCTGCCCGACGGCGCCTTCGCCGACCTGATGCGCCAGGAGCTGCAGCGCCAGACCGGGGTCACCGCCACGGTCGCCGCCGCGCCGCCGCCCGCGCCCGCGCGCCGGGTGGTGCCGGCGCAGAAGCGCAGTCTGGTGCGCAGCGCGATCGCCCTGCTGCTGCAGCAGCCCTCGCTGGGCCTGCAGCTGGAGCGGCCGTACCGCTTCGACACCCTGCGCGCAGCGGGCGTGCCGCTGCTGCTGGAACTGCTGGAGGTGGTGCACCAGCGCCCGGAGATCAGCACCGGCGCGCTGCTGGAACACTTCGCCGGGCACGAACAGGGCGAGGCCCTGCGCAAGCTGGCGGCGCAGCCGCTGCCCGGCGACGAACAGAGCTGGGCAGTGGAGCTGCACGATGCCATCGCCCAGCTGGAGCGGCAGACCCTGCAGCAGCGCATCGACGAGCTGCAGGCCAAGCAGCGCGCGCAAGGCCTGGACGAGACCGACAAGTACGAACTGCGGATGCTGCTGAAGGTCCTGGCCGGGCGCGCCTGAAGCCCGGCCCCGGCGTGCCATGCTAGGATGCGGGCCTTCGAAGGGGAGTAGCCCCCAACGCTGGCGTCGTCATGACGGGCCACCCGGCCCCGGCGCAGCGGCAGGCCCGGACGGCCTGCGGGCAAGACCTTCGCCACCCCGCGGCGAAGGTGCGTCCATCGGCGATGCCACCCCACCGCGGCCCTGGAAACCCTGGAGCCCGCAACCCGTGCCAGATCCAACGCCATACCGCTCCCCGGCCCGCGCCGTGCGTGGCGCCGTGCGGCGCCGCCCGCCCGCGTCCCACCGCGCGCGCGCCGGCATCCCCGTCCCCGCATCCGCTACGCCGCCTGCACCCGCACGGCGCCAGTCTTCCGTTGCCTGACCCACGCGAGCCCACATGGACGCCCTGCTCAACCCCGAAACCTGGATCGCCCTGGCCACCCTCACCGCGCTGGAACTGGTGCTGGGCATCGACAACATCATCTTCATCTCGATCCTGGCCGGGCGCCTGCCGCCGGAACAGCGCAACAGGGCGCGCAGGCTCGGCATCGCCGCCGCAGCGATCACCCGCCTGGGCCTGCTGTTCACCATCGCCTGGATCATTGGCCTGACCAGGCCGCTGTTCGAGCTGTTCGGCCATGCCTTCTCCTGGCGCGACCTGATCCTGATCGGCGGCGGCCTGTTCCTGATCGCCAAGGCCACCCATGAGATCCACCAGAAGATCGAGGGTGCCGGGCTGGCCGAGGAAGGGCCGAACCTGGCCCGCGCCGCGACCTCCTTCGGTGGCGTGATCCTGCAGATCATGGTGCTGGACATCGTGTTCTCGCTGGACTCGATCATCACCGCCGTGGGCATGGTCGACGAGCGCTGGGTGATGGCCACCGCGATCCTGATCTCGATCGTGTTCATGATCGGCTTCGCCGGCCCGATCGGCGATTTCGTCGAGCGCCATCCCACGGTCAAGGTGCTCGCGCTGAGCTTCCTGATCATGATCGGCCTGGTGCTGATCGCCGACGGCTTCGGCCAGCACATCCCCAAGGGCTACATCTACGCGGCGATGGCCTTCTCGGTGTTCGTCGAGCTGATCAACCTGTGGATCCGGCGCCGCGAGCAGCAGGCTGTGGCGCGGGCAGGCGGGGACTGACGCGCGCCCCTGGTTGCGCGGCCCCGCCCGGCGAAGGGAGGGCAGGTATCGCCCAGGGGCGGCCGATGTCCGCGTGACCGTGAAGCGCGGCAACACGGCGCGGCAGCCGGATGCTTCCGTCGCGGTCATGCGCGCGCCGCGGGTCGCCGGCGGCGGGCATACCCGGTGGGCGCCGGAAGCCACCATGCCCGCCCGCGGCGGCGCGGGGCTGGTTCCCGCCTTCCGTCGGCGCCTGCCGCCATCGCCTTGCCGCTGCGCCGGCGCGCCGCCAGAATCCGGCGGTCAATCCACGGGAGTCAGCCATGTCGCACGTACGCAAGGCGGCGCTGCCGCTGCTGGTGGTAGCAATGGGCGCGGCGCTTGCCGCCTGCAGCCGCAACGAGGAAGCGGCCGGGGCCGCGCCTGCCCCGGTCGCCGCGCCGGAGGCCGCCCAGGCCGGCGTGCCCGCCAGCGAGCACGTCCACCCGTTCCAGGTCGGATCGCTGCAGGCTGCCGCGCTGCGCGACGGCGGCATTGCCGTGCCCAACGACAACTCGGTGTTTGGCGTCGGCCTGACTCCGGACGAGGTCGCCGGCGTGTTGTCGGGCGCTGGCCTGGACACCGATCGCCTGCACCTGAGCGTGCAGCCGCTGCTGGTGCGCGACGGGCAGCGGGTGATGCTGTTCGATGCCGGCGCCGGCCAGTTCGTCGGCGACAGCGCGGGCAAGCTGGGCGCGGCGCTGCAGGCGGCCGGCATCGTGCCGGCGCAGGTCACCGACGTGTTCATCTCGCATGCGCACGGCGACCATGTCGGCGGCCTGGTCGATGCCAGCGGCGCGCTGGCCTTCCCCAACGCCACCCCACCATCCATGTCTCGCAGCCGGAGTGGGAGGACCTGCAGGCCCAGGCCAGCGGCGAAGGCGCGGCCATGGCCAGCCTGGTCGCGGCGATCGCGCCGCAGGTCGACGCCTTTGCCCCGGAGGCGGAGCTGGTGCCGGGCATGGTGCAGGCGCTGCCGACCCCGGGACACACCCCGGGCCACGTCTCCTTCCGCATCAGCAGCGGCGGGGAAAGCCTGCTGTACGTGGGCGACCTGGTGCACCACCCGGTGGTCTCGGTGCAGCGCCCGCAGTGGACGATCCAGTGGGATCGCGACGCCGCCGCCGGCGCGGCGCAGCGGGCGAAGATGCTGGACACCGCCGCCGACAGCGGCGAACGCCTGTACTCGGTGCACTTCCCGTTCCCCGGCCTGGGCCGCATCGAGCGCGCCAGCGACGGCCAGCTGGCCTGGGTCGCCGAGTAAGCGATGCCAGGGCGCGGGCCGTCGCCCGCGCCCGGCCGTGCTGCCGGCTCAGACCGGCAGCAGCAGCGGCAGCCAGTGGTCCACCAGCAGGAAGGCGAACAGCGCCATCAGGTAGACGATCGAGTAGTTGAACACGCGCATGGCGTAGAACTCGTCCGGCGGATCGAGCAGGCGCCAGGCGTACCACAGGAACACGCTGCCCAGCACCAGCGCGCCGCCCAGGTAGAACAGGCCGCTCATGCCGAACACCACCGGCAGCACGCTCACCTCGACCAGCAGCACGGTGTAGAACAGGATCTGCCAGCGGGTGTAGGTCACGCCGTGGGTCACCGGCAGCATCGGGATCAGCGCGCGCGCGTAGTCCTCGCGGCGGAAGATCGCCAGCGCCCAGAAGTGCGGCGGGGTCCAGACGAAGATGATCAGCACCAGCAGCAGCGCGTGCTGCCAGTCCCAGGCGCCCTGCATGTTGGTGACCGCGGCCCAGCCCAGCAGCGGCGGCGCGGCGCCGGCCACGCCGCCGATCACGATGTTCTGCGGCGTGGCGCGCTTGAGGTAGCCGGTGTAGACCACCGCGTAGCCGATCAGCGAGGCGAAGGTCAGCACCGCGGTGACGGTGTTGACCCAAAGCACCAGCACCAGCATCGACGCCACGCCCAGCGCCAGCGCGAACGCCAGCACCTGCGCCGGGCGCAGCGCGCCGGTGGCCAGCGGGCGGTGCGCGGTGCGCGCCATCAGCTTGTCGATGCGCTGGTCGATCAGGTGGTTGATCGCCGCGGCCGAGGACGCGGCCAGCCAGATGCCGACCAGGCCCAGCACCGATTCGCGCAGCGGCGGCAGCCCCGGCACCGCCAGGAACATGCCGACCAGGGCGGTGAACACCAGCAGCGCGACCACCCGCGGCTTGGTCAGCTCCAGGTATTCGCGCCAGAGGGAAACGTGGGTGCTCATGCGACCTGCTCGGGCTCCCGCAACCGAGCCAGCAAGGTCACCAGCACGAACAGCAAGGCCGCGGCGCCGCCGTTGTGCATCACCGCCACCGGCAGCGGCAGCGACAGCTTGACGTTGAGCACGCCCAGCGCGACCTGGACCAGCACCAGCAGGCCCAGCAGCGCGGCCCAGCCGCGCATGCCCGGCAGCCGGTACAGCCGCCCGGCCAGCAGCAGCAGGTACAGCGCCGCGACCACCGCCATCATCCGGTGCGCCATCTGGATGGCGATGCGCGAGGCGCCGTCGAGCACGCCGCCTTCGTAGTCCACGCCGATCCCGCGCCACAGCACGAAGCCTTCGCGGAAGTCCGCAGGCGGCCACCACTGGCCGACGCAGCGCGGGAAATCCATGTAATGGTGGCTGGCGCCGGTCCAGCCGCCGCCGCCACAGGCGAGCGCCGCGTAGTTGGCGCTGGTCCAGCCGCCGAGCGCGATCTGCAGGCCCAGCACCACCAGCCCGGCGACCACCCAGCGCCGCAGCACGCGCGCGTCTGCCAGGCGGATCGGCAGGCCGGTGGCGCGCCAGGCCATCCATACCAGCAGCGCGAACGTGGTCAGCCCGCCCAGCAGGTGGCCCATCACCACGATCGGCTTGAGCAGCAGGGTCACGGTCCACTTGCCCAGCAGCGCCTGGAACACGATCACCGCCAGGGTCAGCACCGCCGCGCGCGCCAGGTCGATGTTGGACCAGCGCAGCGCCGCCAGCAGCAGTACCGCCTCGCCGGCACCGGCCAGGGCGAAGGCCAGGCCGATGTGGCCGTACATGTACGCCGGGATCGCGGCGGCGACCAGCAGCGAGGCGCCGATCACCAGCGGCACGCCGAGGCGGCGGCGGCGCACCGCCAGCAGCGCCAGCAGCAGCACCACCACGCCCAGGCTGGCGGCGAGGTGGCGGTGTACCTGCTCGCGCCAGGCCTTGTGGGTCTCGAACGGACGGATCCCGCTGGCCGCGTGCGCGGCCGCGTCGGCCGGCGCCGATGGCCAGGTGGCACGGCCGTAGCAGGTCGGCCAGTCCGGGCAGCTGAGGCCGGCGTCGGACAGGCGCACGAAGGCGCCGAACACGACCACGCAGGCGGTCAGCGCCACCGCCAGCCAGGCGATGCGGTGGAAATGGCGTGCCAGCGTCGGGCGGACGAGCGCGTTCATCGGATGGGAAGCCTCACTTCAGTTTCAGCAGGCGCGCGACATCGGCGCGCAGGCCGGCCGGATCGGATTGCGGCGCGTAGCGCAGGATCACGAAGCCGTTGGGATCGACCACGTACACCGGCACGCCGGCCGGGTCGGAGGCGCCGGGCAGGGACGCGCGCACGCCCGGGTCGTCGCGCAGCACGCGCATCTCCGGCAGCTGCGCAGCGCCGGCCGGGGCGGCGCCCAGCCACAGCACGTGCACGTGGTCGGCGTTGTGCCCGAACAGGCGCCAGACCTTGTCCAGCTGCGCCGCCAGCGTGGTGCACGCCGCGTCGCAGCCGGAGGCCGGGGGCACGGCCACGATGCGCCAGATGCGGGCCTGCGGCTGCCAGGGATAGGGCTCGCCGGAGGCCAGCTGCAGGCGGGCCTGGCGCAGGTCCACCGGCGGCTCCAGCAGCTGGCCGTGGTTGCGCAGGCCGGCCGGCATCCAGCCGCTGAAGCGCAGCGCGCCGGCGGCCAGCGCGCTGCCAAAGAACAGCACGAACAGCGCAACCAGCACCAGGCGGCCGCGGGCAGTGCGATCAGCGTCGGGAACGGAATGGCTCATGCGCGGGATTTTCGCATGCCGGGCCATGCCCTGTTCCGCGCGCCGGCCACGCGCCTCACCGGCGCCGCCGCAGGGTCAGCACCAGGGCGATGGCCAGCGCCGCGGCGGCCAGGGCGAACCACTGCACCGCGTAGCCCAGGTGGCGCTGCGGCGGCAGCGTGTTCGGCAGCAGTTCCAGGTCGCGCGCGTAGCCCAGCGGCAGTTCCGGATCCAGGCGCAGCACCCGCGGCGCCAGCGCCGGCAGGCCCAGTGCGGCGGCCACTGCCGCCGGCTCCAGCGCCACCACCAGCGCGGTGCCGTCGGCCTGGCGCTGCACCGCCGGCGCGGCCAGGCCGCGGGCCGGCGGCGGCAGCAGCAGGCCCGAGGCTTCGATCGTGCCGGCTGCCGGTGGCGGGACCTGCGGCATGCGGCGGTCGCCGGGCAGGGGCAGCCAGCCCAGATCCACCAGCAGCGGCAGCCCGTCCTCCGGTTCGAACACGCGGTAGGCGCGTACGCCGGGCCGGGAATCGCGGTTCTGGTTGTCCAGCAGCACCGCCGGCAGGTCGGCGAAGCGGCCGCGGCCGGACGCCCAGTCGTAGCCGCGCGCGCGCGCCGGATCGGCGGCCAGCGCCAGCGGTTGCGGCCGGCGCTCGGCCAGCACCTGCGCCGACGCGTCCAGCAGGGCCTGCTTGGCGTGCATGCGCTGCAGCTGCCAGGTGCCCAGCCCGCAGCAGGCCGCGGCCACGGCCAGGGCCAGGCCCCAGCCCGCCCACGACGGCAGGCGACGGCTCACGCGGCCCCCACGCCCGCCGCGGCGCCGGGCTGCGATAATGCCCGGCGCAAACCCGCACGCCACGAGCCACGTCCCGTGAACGATTCGCTCAAAACCCTGATCGTCGTCGCGTTCCTGCTGCTCATCATCTGGAACCTCGGCTCGGCGCTTTACTACCTCATGGTGGACCGCGGCGAGAGCAAGCGCACGGTCAACGCCCTCACCCGCCGCATCGCCCTGTCCATCGGCCTGATCCTGCTGGTCATCATCGGCATCTGGACCGGCGTGATACAGCCGCATGGGGTTGGCGGCTGAGGCCGCCAGCCCGTGGTTTGTCATTGGTGATCAGTGATCCGAAACAACAAGGGCGCCTGATGGCGCCCTTGTTGCTTGTGGCTCGCGCTTCGCTTCTATCGAATCACGAATCACAGCACGTAAACAAAGAGGAACAGCCCCAGCCAGACCACGTCCACGAAGTGCCAGTACCAGGCCGCGGCTTCGAAGCCGAAGTGCTTGTCCCGGGTGAAGTGGCCCTTCAGCGCGCGGAACCACATCACGATCAGCATGATCGTGCCCAGGGCGACGTGGGCGCCGTGGAAGCCGGTGAGCATGAAGAAGGTCGAACCGTAGATGCCCGAGCCCAGGGTCAGGTTCAGCTCCTTGTAGGCGTGGATGTACTCCTCGCCCTGGAACACCAGGAAGGTCAGGCCCAGCAGCACCGTGGCGCCCAGCCAGACCAGCAGCTGGCCGCGCTTGCCGGCCTTGAGCGCGTGGTGGGCCACGGTCAGGGTCGCGCCGGAGGTCAGCAGGATCAGGGTGTTGACCAGCGGCAGGCCCCAGGCCGGGATGGTCTGGAACTGGCCGCCGACGCCGCCCGGGCCGGCGCTCGGCCAGGCCGCGCTGAAGCCCTGCCACAGCAGCTCGTTGGTGAGCACGCCGTCGCCCTCGCCGCCCAGCCACGGCAGCGCGAACTGGCGGGTGTAGAACAGCGCGCCGAAGAACGCGCCGAAGAACATCACCTCGGAGAAGATGAACCAGATCATCCCCATCCGGAACGAGCCGTCGACCTGGCGGTTGTAGTGGCCGCCCTGCGACTCGCGGATCACCTCGCCGAACCAGTAGAACAGGGTCGCCACCATCAGCGCCACGCCGAGGAAGAACGACCACTTGCCCCAGGCGATCTCGTTGAGCCAGGTGGCCACGCCGATCATCATCACGAACATCGACACCGAAGCGAAGATCGGCGCCTTGCTCTTGGCCGGCACGAAGTAGATGTTGGCGTCGGTCTGGGAATGGGCCATGGCGTGGATTCCGTTGCTCGGGTCAAGGCGCCGCGAGCGGCGCGCGGGAAGCCCCGCCCGCGCCCAATTGCGCGGTGAGGGCCTCGTTCCTGAAGAAGGTATACGAGAGGGTGATGGTCTTCACGTCGGCCGGCAGGTCCGGGTCCACGATGAAGCGCACCGGCATTTCGCGCCGCTCGCCCGGCTGCAGGGTCTGGGCGGTGAAGCAGAAGCACTCGGTCTTGGTGAAGTAGCCCGAGGCCCGCGCCGGCGCCACCGAGGGCACGGCGCTGCCGACGATCGGGCGGTCGCTGTCGTTGCGCGCGTAGTACGTCGCCTCGGCCAGTTCGCCCGGGACCACCTGCATGGTCAGCTGCTCCGGGCCGAAGGACCACGGCAGCTTCGAGTTCACGCCGCCATCGAACAGCACGGTGACGGTACGTTCCTGGCGCGGCCCGGCGGCGGCCGGCGCGGCGGCACGGGCCTGGCCGGTGCCGCCTTCCAGGCGGATGCCGAACACCTTCTCGCACGCGATCCGGTACAGCGGCACCAGCGAGAAGGCGAACGCGAACGCGGCCAGCGACACCCCGGCCAGCTTCAGCCAGCCGCGGCGGCGCGGAGCGGCGTCGGCGCGCGGATCGCTCATGCCTGCAGCACCCCCGAGAGGATGAAGCCCACGTAGATCGCCAGGGCGATCGCGCCCACGACCCACACGGTGCGCACCACGCCACGGCGGCGTGCGGCGTCATCGCGATGGTCGGGGGCGTGGTTCATCGTTCCTCCGTTGTTCCGGGCCCGCCCGGGCGCGCCGGGCGGGAACTGCTTCCGCCGCGGCGGAAGCTCAGTGGGTGATGTCGCCGTGGGCCAGGTCGCCGTCCTTGATCACCGGCGGCACGGTGAAGGTGTGGTGCGGCGCCGGCGACGGGATGGTCCACTCCAGGCCACGCGCGCCTTCCCAGGCGCGGGCCTCGGCCCTGGCGCCGTGGCGCAGCGAGTGCCACAGGATGAAGCCCATCATGAACGGCGTGGCGAACATGCCGAACGCGCCGATCGAACTGACCAGGTTCCAGTCGGCGAACACCACGTTGTAGTCCGGGATGCGGCGCGGCATGCCGGCCAGGCCCAGGAAGTGCTGCGGGAAGAACAGCAGGTTGGCGAACACCACCGACCACCAGAAGTGGAACTTGGCCCAGCGCTCGTTGTACATGCGGCCGGTGAACTTCGGCCACCAGTAGTACACCGCGGCGATCAGCGCGAACACGGCGCCGGTGACCAGCACGTAGTGGAAGTGCGCGACCACGAAATAGGTGTCGTGGTACTGGAAGTCGGCCGGCACGATCGCCAGCATCAGGCCGGAGAAGCCGCCGATGGTGAACAGCAGCACGAAGGCGATCGCCCACAGCATCGGCGCCTCGAAGGTGAGCGAGCCCTTCCACATGGTGGAGACCCAGTTGAACACCTTCACGCCGGTCGGCACCGAGATCAGCATGGTCGCGAACATGAAGTAGATCTCGCCGCCCAGCGGCATGCCCACCGTGAACATGTGGTGCGCCCACACGATGAACGACAGGAAGGCGATCGCGGCGGTGGCGTACACCATGGCCTGGTAGCCGAACAGCGGCTTGCGGCTGAAGGTCGGGATGATCTCGCTGACCACGCCGAAGGCGGGCAGGATCATGATGTAGACCTCGGGGTGGCCGAAGAACCAGAAGATGTGCTGGTACATCACCGGGTCGCCGCCGCCGGCGGCGTTGAAGAAGCTGGTGCCGAAGAACTTGTCGGTCAGCAGCATGGTCACCGCGCCGGCCAGCACCGGCATCACCGCGATCAGCAGGAACGCGGTGATCAGCCAGGTCCAGCAGAAGATCGGCATCTTCAGCAGGTCGATGCCCGGGGCGCGCATGTTGAGGATGGTCGCGATGATGTTGATCGCGCCCATGATCGAGCTGATGCCCGCCACGTGGATGGCGAAGATGGTGAAGGCCACGTTGTAGCCGCCCTGCAGCGACAGCGGCGGGTACAGGGTCCAGCCGCCGGCCGGCGCACCACCGGGCAGGAACAGCGAGATCAGCAGCAGGGTGAAGGCCACCGGCAGCAGCCAGAACGACCAGTTGTTCATGCGCGGCAGGGCCATGTCCGGCGCGCCGATCTGCAGCGGCACCATCCAGTTGGCCAGGCCGACGAAGGCCGGCATCACGCCGCCGAAGATCATGACCAGGGCGTGCACCGTGGTCATCTGGTTGAAGAACTCGGGGCTGACGACCTGCAGGCCGGGGGTGGCCAGCTCGGCGCGGATGACCACGCTCATGGCCGCGCCGATGATGAACATCACGAAGGAGAACAGCAGGTACAGCGTGCCGATGTCCTTGTGGTTGGTCGAGAAGAACCAGCGCTCGACGAACCCCTGCTTGTGGCCGTGGTGGTCGTCGTGGTGCTCGGCGGCGGTATGGGCCATGGCGTTGCTACCTCTGGGATGCGTTTGCGTGGCGGCCGCGGCGGCGGCCGTTGCGTGCGGGATCAGGCGGCCTGCGGCGCCGCGGCCGGGGCGCTGCCCTCGGCCTCGTCGACCGGCTCGGCGGCGTCGGCCGGCGCTTCGCCGGACTCCTCCGCGGGCGCCTCCGGCGCGGCCGGCTTCTTCGAGGCCAGCCAGCGCGCGAATTCCTCCTTGGAGACCGCCTCGACCACGATCGGCATGAACGCGTGGTCCTTGCCGCACAGCTCGGCGCACTGGCCGCGGTACACGCCAGGGGTCTTGATCTCGGTCCAGGCCTCGTTGATCAGGCCGGGGATGGCGTCCTGCTTCCAGCCCAGCGCCGGCACCCACCAGGAGTGGATCACGTCGTCGGCGGTGATCACGAAGCGGACCTTGGTGTCCACCGGCAGCACTAGGCGGTTGTCCACCTCGAGCAGGTAGTGCGGGTGCTGCGCCGGGTCCGGGCGCTCGCCGCTCTGGCGGATGCGGTCGTGCTCGCGGTCCAGGCGGCTGGTGAAGCTCACGCCCTCGCCCAGGTACTCGTACTTCCACATCCACTGGTAGCCGGTGACCTTGACGGTCATCTCGGCGTCGCGGGTGTCGTACATCGAGATCAGCTTGGCGGTGGCCGGCCAGGCCATCGCGATCAGGATCAGGACCGGGATCACCGTCCAGATCAGCTCGGCGGTGGTGTTGTGGCTGAACTGGGCCGCGACCGCGCCCTTGGACTTGCGGAAGCGGACCACCGCCACGGCCATCGCGCCGAACACCACCACGCCGATGGCCACGCAGATCCACAGCGCGACCATGTGCGCGTCATAGGCGTTCTGGGAGGTGGCGGTGACGCCGCGCCCCATGTTCAGCTGCCACCGTTGCGGATCGGCCGACTGGGCCCAGGCCAGCAACGGTGCCGCCATCAGCGTGCCCGCAGCCATCCAACGCTTCCACCATCCCTTCGCTTGCATCATTGCCTAGACCCTGGTTGCGTCATCGGTTGCGGCCGCTGGCGGCCGCCAGGAATTCCCTCAGGCACCGCGCCAGCTGCCGGCGCTCGCCCGGGCCGAGGAAGGTTCCCACCTCCACGTCCCGGCCGCCGGAGGAGAGCATGACCATGCCATCTTCCGGCGCCACCTGCAGCCTCACCCAGTAAGGATGGGCGCTGAATACCGTCTCGGCGCCGCGGCGGACTTCCACCGCCCGCGGCCCGATGGCGATCTCCTCGCCGCGTTCCCCGTTGCTCCACAGCATGCGCAACGCCAGCGCCACCCCTGCGCTGTGCAGCAGTGCGAACGCCGGCGCGAAGACGTTGCCCGCCAGCCAGCCCAGGCCGGCCGCCAGCCACATCGCCCCCGCCAGCGCGGCGAACAGCGCCCTGAACTGGCCTGCCGTCAGGGCCCGCGGCGGGCGCAGCCTCAACTGCGCGCCGGCGTCGCCGGACCTGCCTGGCAGCACCTCGATCACGTCGCCTACCGCCGCTCGCAGCTGCGGAAAACCGAAAGATGGTAAGCGCGAATCACTGGCAGCGGCAACCCGCATTGATCCAGGACAAGGCGGCCGGGCCCGGGCCGTGGCATGGAGGGGGTCACGCCCGCGCGGCCCGGGCCGGACCGGGGGCGGCCTGACACCGCACCCAATTAGAATGTCGTGCCCTGCCGCCGGCCCCCCTGCCCCCGTGAAGCCCAGCCCGCTCGCCGTGGATGCCGCCGAGGTCGAGGCCCTGTTCGACTCGATCCCGGACGTGCTGTTCTTCATCAAGGACCGCGAGGGCCGCTACACCCACGTCAACGCCACCATGCTGCGCCGCCTCGGCCTGCGCTCGCGCAAGGAGATCATCGGCAAGCGCGCCAGCGAGGTGTATCCCAGCGGCCTGGGCGCCAACTACGGCCTGCAGGACCGCCAGGTGCTGGAAGGGGCGGTGATCGACAACCTGCTGGAGCTGCACCTGTTCTCCGACCAGGAGCCGGGCTGGTGCCTGACCTGCAAGCGCCCGCTGCGGATCGACGGCCAGGTAGCCGGGCTGATCGGCATCTCCCGCGACCTGGCCGGGCGCGAGGGCCTGGAGGCGGACTACCGCTCCCTGCGCGAGGCCCTGGTGCACATGAACCGGCACTACGCCGAGAACATCCGGGTGCAGGACCTGCTGGACATCACCGGCTTCTCCGAGTCCAAGCTCGAGCGCACCTTCCAGAAGGTGTTCCAGCTCTCGCCGTTGCAGCTGCTGACCCGGGTGCGGATCCAGGCGGCGATGCACCGCCTGCACGGACCCGGCAGCATCGCCTCCATTGCCCAGGCCTGCGGCTTCTCCGACCAGAGCGCCTTCACCCGGCGCTTCGTGGCCCTGGTGGGCATGACCCCGGGCGAGTACCGGCGCCTGCGCGCGGGCTGAACCGGACAGGCAGGCGACGCCGGCGTTCACGCCATCCGCCCGCCGGTGGACCAGGCTGGGGACGCGGCCCGCGCGCGCTGCGTTTGTGCCGCCCCCCGCGGCCGCGCCGGGGGAATCGATCAATCCAGCCGCCACGCCCGGCGGCGAAGATGCGCTCGCACGGCGGCCCTCCGGCCGCCCCGTTCCGAGTCGACCCATGTCCGCCCTGACCGTCCCCTGCCAGGAGCTGCCGCCTGGCACCGCTTCGCCCCTGCGCGCAGCCATCACCGCCGCCTGGCTGCGCGACGAGACCACCCATGTGCGCGAGCTGCTGGAGCAGGCGCGCCTGGACCCCGCCCGCCAGGCCGAGGTCGAGGCCCTCGCCACCGACCTGGTCCGCCGCGTGCGCGCCCGCGC
Organism: Pseudoxanthomonas sp. SGNA-20; assembly: GCF_003931635.1. Taxonomy (NCBI): domain Bacteria; kingdom Pseudomonadati; phylum Pseudomonadota; class Gammaproteobacteria; order Lysobacterales; family Lysobacteraceae; genus Pseudoxanthomonas; species Pseudoxanthomonas sp. SGNA-20. The sequence goes on from NZ_RRYK01000001.1 coordinate 929,367, forward strand.
CGCCGACCAGGGCGCGATCGAGGCCTTCATGCGCCAGTACGACCTGGGCAGCGAGGAAGGCGTACTGCTGATGTGCGTGGCCGAGGCGCTGCTGCGCATCCCCGACCAGGAAACGGCCGACAAGCTGATCCGCGACAAGCTCGGCGACGCCGACTGGGAGAAGCACCTGGGCCAGAGCGAATCGGTGCTGGTCAACGCCTCGACCTGGGGCCTGATGCTCACCGGCCGCCTGGTGCAGCTCAACGACGCCACCCGCCACGACGTGCCCGGCGCGTTCAAGCGCCTGGTGGCGCGCATCGGCGAGCCGGTGGTGCGCCTGGCCGTGCGCCAGGCGATGCGGATCATGGGCCACCAGTTCGTCATGGGCCGCACCATCGAGGAGGCGCTGGCCCGCTCGCACAAGGGCGACAACGCCGGCTACCGCTATTCCTTCGACATGCTCGGCGAGGGCGCGCTGACCACGAAGGACGCGCGCCGCTACCTGGAGGACTACAAGCGCGCCATCCACGCCATCGGCAAGGACAACCTCGCCCGCGGCGGCGGCCCGGGCGGCGACGTCACCCGCGCCCACGGCATCTCGATCAAGCTCTCGGCCCTGCATCCGCGCTACGAGCACGCCAAGCGCGGGCGGGTGCTGGCCGAGCTGGCCCCGGCGGTGCTTGAGCTTGCGCAGCTGGCCCGCTCCTACGGCATCGGCTACACCGTCGACGCCGAGGAGAGCGAGCGCCTGGAGCTGTCGCTGGACATCATCGAGGCCACCTTCTCCGATCCCTCGCTCGAGGGCTGGGAAGGCTACGGCCTGGCGGTGCAGGCCTACCAGAAGCGCGCGCCGTACGTGATCGACTTCCTCGCCGACCTGGCCCGCCGCGTAGGCCGCCGCATCCCGGTGCGCCTGGTCAAGGGGGCGTACTGGGACGCGGAAATCAAGCGCGCCCAGGTCGAAGGCCTGGCCGGCTATCCGGTGTTCACCCGCAAGCAGAACACCGACGTGTCCTACCTGGCCACGGCGCGGCGCATGTTCGAGCACGGCGACGCGATCTACCCGATGTTCGCCACCCACAACGCGCAGACCATCGCCGCGATCCGCGCCATCGCCGATGGCCGCCCGTACGAGCACCAGAAGCTGCACGGCATGGGCGACGACCTCTACGCCGAGGTGGTGCCGGCCGACCGCCTGGGCGTGCCCTGCCGGGTGTACGCGCCGGTCGGCAGCCACGAGGACCTGTTGCCGTACCTGGTCCGCCGCCTGCTGGAGAACGGCGCCAACTCCAGCTTCGTCAACCGCATCACCGACGAGGAGGTGCCGGTGGCCGAACTGGTGCGCGATCCGGTGGCCGTGGTCTCCGGTTTCGACTCCATCCCCCACCCGCGCATCCCGCTTCCGCGCGACCTCTACAGCCACCAGGGCTTGGACAGGAACAACTCCATGGGCCTCAACCTCGCCGACGACAACGCACTTGCCGGACTGGCCGCGCAGATGGCCGCGCATACCGGCCTCTGGCGCGCCGCGCCGCTGGTGCCCGGAGCACTCGATGCCGTGCTCGAGCCGGTGGTGGTGCGCAACCCGGCCGACCGCCGCCAGGTCGTCGGCCAATGGCAGCCGGGCAACGAGGCCACCGTCGACCGCGCCCTGGCCAATGCCGTGGCCGCGCAGCCGCAGTGGGACCGCACCCCGGCCGCCAGCCGCGCCGCGATCCTGGAGCACGCCGCCGACCTGCTGGAGCAGCGCATGCCGCAGTTCATGGCCATGTGCGTGCGCGAGGCCGGCAAGACCATCCCCGACTCGGTGGCCGAGGTACGCGAGGCGGTCGACTTCCTGCGCTACTACGCCGCCCAGGCACGGGCGAAGTTCGGCGCCCCGGAGCAGATGCCGGGCCCGACCGGCGAGTCCAACCAGCTGCAGCTGCAGGGCCGCGGCGTGTTCGCGTGCATCAGCCCGTGGAACTTCCCGCTGGCGATCTTCCTCGGCCAGGTGGCCGCGGCCCTGGCCGCCGGCAACGCGGTGGTGGCCAAGCCGGCCGAGCAGACCAGCCTGGTCGGCCACGCCGCGGTGCAACTGCTGCACGAGGCCGGCGTGCCGGAGGCGGTGCTGCAGTTCGTGCCCGGCGACGGCGCCAGCGTCGGCGCCGCGCTCACCAGCGACGCGCGCGTGGCCGGCGTGGCCTTCACCGGCTCGACCGAGACCGCGCGCGCGATCAACCGCGCCCTGGCCGCGCGCGAGGACGCCGGCATCGCCGTGCTGATCGCCGAGACCGGTGGCCAGAACGCGCTGATTGCCGATTCCTCGGCCCTGCCCGAGCAGCTGGTCAAGGACGCCATCGCCAGCGCCTTCACCTCCGCCGGCCAGCGCTGCTCGGCCGCGCGCGTGCTGTTCGTGCAGGAGGACATCGCCGACAAGGTCACCACCATGCTGGCCGGCGCAATGGCCGAGCTGCAGGTTGGCGACCCGGCGCTGCTGGCCACCGACGTCGGCCCGGTGATCGACGCCGACGCGCTGGAGATGCTCAAGGCGCACGCCGCGCGCATGGACCAGGAGGCGCGCGCGATCGCGGTGGCGCCGCTGGATCCGGCGCTGGAGCACGGCAGCTTCTTCGCCCCGCGCGCCTACGAGCTGCAGTCGCTTTCGCAGCTGCAGCGCGAGGTGTTCGGCCCGGTGCTGCACGTGGTCCGCTGGAAGGCCGACCAGCTGGACGCGGTGATCGACCAGGTCAACGCCACCGGCTACGGCCTGACCCTGGGCATCCACTCGCGCATCGACGGGACCGTCGAGCACATCGTGGCGCGGGCCAAGGTCGGCAACGTCTACGTCAACCGCAACCAGATCGGCGCGGTGGTGGGCGTGCAGCCGTTCGGCGGCCAGGGCCTGTCCGGCACCGGCCCCAAGGCCGGCGGCCCGCACTACCTGCTGCGCTTCGCCACCGAGAAGACGGTGACCATCAACACCACCGCCGCCGGCGGCAACGCCTCGCTGCTGACCCTGGGCGACTGAGCCGCGGCCAGCCACGTAGGAAACGGAAAGGGGCGCCATCGGCGCCCCTTTTCCATCCGCCGGCCGCCGGGCTCAGGCGGCGACCAGGCGCACCCGCGCGAAGTTGCGCTTGCCCACCTGCAGCACGCCTTCGAAGCCCGGGGTGAATACCCGCGAGGCGTCCTCGACCACTTCGCCGTCGACCTTGACCGCGCGCTCCTTGAGCTTGCGGTTGGCCTCGGAGTTGGACGGGGTGATGCCGGCGGCGGTCAGCAGGGCGGCGATGCGCAGGCCCTCGGCCGGAACGGCCACGTCCTGCAGCGGCAGCAGCGAGGTATCGCCCTGGCCGGTGACCGCGGCGTGCCAGCCGGCGATCGCGGTCTCGGCCGCGGCGGCGTCGTGGAAGCGGGTGGCCAGCTCGCGCGCCAGGCGCAGCTTGACGTCGCGCGGATTGAGGCCGGCGGCGACCTCCTCGCGCAGCTTGCGCGCCTCGGCGGCGGAGATCTCGAAGCTGAGCAGCTCGATCCACTTCCACATCAGCTCGTCGCCGATCTTCATCGTCTTGTTGACGATGTCGATCGCGGCTTCGGCGATGCCGATGTAGTTGCCCAGCGACTTGCTCATCTTGTTCACGCCGTCCAGGCCTTCCAGCAGCGGCATGGTCAGCACGATCTGCGGCGCCTGCCCGTAGTGCTCCTGCAGGCCGCGGCCCATCAGCAGGTTGAACTTCTGGTCGGTGCCGCCCAGCTCGACGTCGGCCTGCAGCGCCACCGAGTCGTAGCCCTGCACCAGCGGGTACAGGAACTCGTGGATGGCGATCGACTGCTGCGCGGCGAAGCGCTTGGAGAAGTCGTCGCGCTCGAGCATGCGCGCCACGGTGTGCTGGCCGGCCAGGCGGATCATGTCCGCCGCCGACATCTTGCCGAACCACTCGCTGTTGAAGCGGACCTCGGTGCGCTCGCGGTCCAGCACCTTGAACACCTGCTCGGCGTAGGTCTGGGCGTTGGCCAGCACGTCCTCGCGGGTCAGCGGCTTGCGGGTGGCGCTCTTGCCGGTGGGGTCGCCGATCATCCCGGTGAAGTCGCCAATCAGGAAGATCACCTGGTGGCCCAGGTCCTGGAACTGGCGCATCTTGTTCAGCAGCACCGTATGGCCCAGGTGCAGGTCCGGCGCGGTGGGGTCGAAGCCGGCCTTGACCCGCAGCGGGCGGCCAAGCTTCAGCCGCGCCTCCAGCTCCTCGGGCTTGAGGATCTCGTCGGCGCCGCGACCGATCAGGGCAAGGGATTCTTCGACGGAAGGCACGTTCTGCTCCAGCGGGAAGTCGGGGGAAGGGGGCTGACAAACTTGAACGTCATGTTAAGTGCTAGTTAACGGGGGCGCCACCGGAAAGTTCAGGTTCTTCAATGGTTTGACGCATGGATTTCATGTGTCTAAGGTACGCGGCGGTGGGCCGCATTCCGGGGTCCCGTGAAGGAAGCCGTCCAATGCCCCTGACCGAACACCGCGTGCGCAAGCAGCAGTTCCACGACCGGCTCGGGATCCTCCACCACAGAACCCTCCGCCACAAGCTCAAGCTGAAGAAACGCTTCCCGGCGGCCTTCAACACCCGCTGGACCCGCCGCCACTGGGTCCACGCCAGCCTGTTCGCCACCCTCGGCGCCCTGATCGCCACCATCATCCCCGGATTCTCCGCACAGCTGGAGCCGCAGACCCGGCTGCACGCCACCCTGCCGCTGAGCCTGCCGCCGCTGACCGTGCGCGCGCCCACCGCGGCCCAGCCCGGGCACCAGTGGGAAGTGGTCCAGATCCAGCCCGGCCAGACCCTGGGCGCGCTGTTCGCGGCGATGGGCGTGTCCAGCCAGGTGATGCACCAGATCCTCGAGCAGCCCGGCAACCGCGAGCCGCTCAGCCGCCTGCGTCCCGGCGCCGAACTGGCCTTCGCCCTGGGCGAGGACGGGCAGCTGCACGGCTTCCGCTTCGACCGCAGCCCGACCGAGCGGGTCGAGCTGACCCTGGCCGGCGGCAAGATCCACCAGAAGGTGCTCGAGCGCGCCACCACCACCCGGATCGCGGTGGCCAGCGCCGAGATCGAGCACTCGCTGTACGCCGCCGGGCGCAAGGCCGGCCTGAGCCCGGCCTCGATCGCGGTGATGACCGACGAGATCTTCAAGTACGACATCGACTTCAAGGACGTGCAGCGCGGCGACCGCTTCAGCGCCGTGATCGAGGAGACCTGGCGCGAGGGCGAGCGCATCGGCGGCGGCCGCATCCTGGCGGCAAGCTTCACCACCGGCGGCAAGACCTACACCGGCGTGCGCTTCGAGCACGAGGGCAAGGTCGGCTACTACACCCCCGACGGGCGCCCGCTGAAGAAGAGCTTCATCCGCATGCCGATCCCGTATGCGCGGCTGTCGTCCAAGTTCGGCGCGCGCCACCACCCGGTGCTGGGCAAGATGCGCATGCACAAGGGCGTGGACTACGCCGCCAGCACCGGCACCCCGATCATGGCCGCCGGCGACGCCAGGGTGCAGTTCGTCGGCCAGCAGCGTGGCTACGGCAACGTGGTGATCCTCGACCACGGCAAGGGCCACACCACGCTGTACGCGCACATGTCGCGCTTCGGCAAGATCCGCCAGGGCCAGCACGTGTCCCAGGGCACGGTGATCGGCTACGTCGGCTCCACCGGCCTGGCCACCGGCCCGCACCTGCACTATGAATTCCGGGTCAACGGCCAGCACCGCAACCCGCTGTCGGTGACCATGCCGCCACCGGAGCCGCTCAAGGGCGCCGCCCTGGCCGCGTTCCGGCAGCAGACCGCGCCGACCTTGGCGCGCATCGAGTCGATGGAGCAACTGCTCTACGCCAGCGCACCCAAGGCGGAGGCGGACAAGGCCGCCGGCAAGCGCGGCTGAGCCGGCGCCCGCGCCTACAATGGCGCGCATGTCCCGACTCTTCCTTGGCCTGATCTCGGGCACCAGCGCCGACGGCATCGACGCGGCGCTGGTCGAATTCCCCGACGGCCCCGCCACCGCGGGCCTGCGCCTGGTCGCCGCCCATACCCATCCCTGGGAAGAAGCCGTGCGCGCACGCCTGGTCGCGATCGGCCAGGGCGGCGAGCCGCAGTCGCTGGACGAGCTGGGCCGGCTGGACGTGCAGGTGGGCGAGGCCTTCGCCGCCGCGGCCCTGGCCCTGCTGCGCCAGGCCGGGGTGGCGCCGGCGCAGGTGGCGGCGATCGGCTCGCACGGCCAGACCCTGCGCCACCGCCCGCACGGCCCGGCGCCGTTCACCCTGCAGGTCGGCGACGGCGCGGTGATCGCCGAGCGCACCGGCATCGCCACGGTCTGCGACTTCCGCCGCCGCGACGTCGCCGCCGGTGGCCAGGGCGCGCCGCTGGTGCCGGCGTTCCACGCCGCCCTGCTGCATTCGCCGGCCGAGGACCGCGCCGTGCTCAACCTCGGCGGGATCGGCAACTACACCCTGCTGCCGCGCGCCGGCGCGATACGCGGCTTCGACACCGGCCCGGCCAACGCCCTGCTCGATGCCTGGTGCCTGCGCCATACCGGCGCGGCGTTCGACGCCGGCGGCGCGTTCGCCGCCTCCGGCAGCGTGGACCAGGCGCTGCTGGCACGGCTGCTGGACGAGCCCTGGTTCGCCCTGCCACCGCCCAAGAGCACCGGCCGCGAGCAGTTCCACCTGGAGTGGGTGGAAGCGCGCCTGCGCGGCGAGCCCGCGGCCGACGTGCAGGCCACCCTGCTGGAACTGACCGCCGCCACCGTCGCGGACGCGCTGCAGGCGCACCAGCCCGGCACCGCGCGCGTGCTGGTATGCGGCGGCGGCGTGCGCAACCCCGTGCTGATGGCGCGGCTGGGCGCGCGCCTGCCGCAGGTGGCGGTCGAGTCCACCGCGGCCTACGGCCTGGACCCGGATTTCGTGGAAGCGATGGCGTTCGCCTGGCTGGCGCGCGAAACCCTGGCCGGGCGCCCCGGCAACCTGGCGGCGGTCACCGGCGCGCGCGGACCCCGCGTGCTGGGCGTGGTGCACCCGGCCTGAGCGCGGCGCCGCGCGCCGCACCGGAAGAGGAGGATGGCAATGGGCAAGCGTGGCGGGACCTGGATGGCGGCCTGGCTGGCACTGGGCGCGATGCTCGCGGCCCGCGCCCAGGCCGGAGTGCAGTCCGATCCGGTACACGACGGCGCCCCGGCGGCGGCGCCACTGCTGGTGCTGCATGGCGGCGCCGGGGTGGAGCGAGGCAGCCTGGCGGCCGCCGAGGAAGCCGCCGCGCGCCAGGCCCTGGCCCGGGCGCTGCAGGCCGGGCACGCGGTGCTGCGCGAGGGCGGCGCGGCGCTGGACGCGGTGACTGCCGCGATCGCGGTGCTGGAGGACGCGCCGGAGTTCAATGCCGGCCGCGGCGCGGTGTTCACCCACGACGGCCACAACGCGCTGGACGCGGCGGTCATGGACGGCACCAGCGGCCGCGCCGGCGCGATCGCCGGGGTGCGCCGGGTGCGCAACCCGATCCGCCTGGCGCGCGCGGTGATGGAAGCCTCCCCGCACGTGATGCTCGCCGGCGAGGGCGCCGAGGCCTTCGCCGCGGCCCGGGGCATCGAGCTGGTCGATCCGTCCTGGTTCCGCACCGACAAGCGCTGGCGCCAGCTGCAGCAGGCGCGGGCACGCGAGCAGGGCCAGGCCGCCGCCGCGCCGGCGCACCCCTACTTCGGCACGGTCGGCGCGGTGGCGCTGGACGCGCGCGGCGGCCTGGCCGCCGGCACCTCCACCGGCGGCATGACCAACAAGCGCTGGGGCCGGATCGGCGACTCCCCGATCATCGGTGCCGGCACCTGGGCCGACGCCCGCTGCGCGGTGTCCGGCACCGGCTGGGGCGAGTACTACATCCGCGCCGCCGCCGCGCACGAGATCTGCGCGCGGGTGCGGCTGGCCGGGCAGCCGCTGGTGCAGGCGGCCGCGGAGGTGATCAACCGCGACATCCCCGCCGCCGGCGGCAACGGCGGCGCCATCGCCCTGGGCGCGGACGGCAGCATCGCCCTGCCGTTCAACACCGGCGGCATGTACCGCGGCTGGATCGGCGCCGACGGGGTGCCGCACGTGGCGGTGTTCGACGAGCCGCTGCCGCTGCCCTGAGCCGGCTCAGGCGCCGGCCAGCAGGCGCTGGTAGCGCGCCAGGTCGGCCGCCGAGAAGCAGCAGAACAGCACTTCCCGCACCACCCGCGCCGGGAACCCCGCCACCGTGGCCAGCGCCAGCGGCGCCGCCAGGTCCGGTGGATAGCCGTACACGCCGGTGCTGATCGAGGGGAAGGCGACGCTGGCGCAGCCATGCGCCTCGGCCAGGGCCAGGCTGTTGCGGTAGCAGGCCGCCAGCAGTTCCGGTTCGCCGGCCTGGCCGCCGCGCCACACCGGGCCGACGGTGTGGATCACGTGCCGCGCCGGCAGGCGGTGGCCGGCGGTGATCCGCGCCTCGCCGGTCGGGCAGCCGCCCAGCGCGCGGCACTCCTCCAGCAGGCCCGGCCCGGCGGCGCGGTGGATCGCGCCGTCGACCCCGCCGCCGCCCAGCAGCGAGGAATTGGCGGCATTGACGATGGCGTCCACCGCCAGGGTGGTGATGTCGGCCTGTACCGCCCGCATTCGCAGGGTCATGGTTCGCGTTCCTCCGTGCCTGGCACTGCGCAGGGTGCCACGCGGCCGGCCCGCGTACAGCCGCGCGACGCCCGCGCAGCTGAAGCAGCGATGACGCAATGTTCCACGGGCCGGGCTGCCGGGGGCGGCTGCCAAAATTAAAATTCCGCTACCCAACGCGCGCGTCCCCCCCCCCCCCCCCAGGCCCGCCCCCGACCGGGCCCCGCGCGCCTCCCCCGAGGGTTTGGACATGGAAAAACAACGGCACATCCTGCTGGCCCACCTGGGCCGTTCCGCGCTGCTGGCGCTGGTCATGGCCACCCCGGTGGCGCTGCTGTACGCCGACATCCAGCTGCTGGGCGACAACGTGGGCGAATGGTCGCTGGTCGAGCTGACCCAGCTCGGCTTCCTGGTCGCCACCGTGCTGGCGTTCGTGCGCCTGGCCCGCGCCCGCGCGGACGAGCGCGGCTTCGCCGTGCTGGCGGCCGGCTTCTTCGGCTGCATGCTGATCCGCGAGCTGGACGCGGTCTGGGACCTGCTGTTCCGCGGCCTGTGGTCGATCCTGGTCGCGGCCCTGGCCGCCGCCAGCCTCGGCTACGCCCTGCGCCAGCGCCAGGCCACCCTGGACGCCACCGCGCGCTTCCTGCGCTCGCGCCCGGCGGCGGTGATGACCATCGGCCTGGTGCTGCTGCTGATCTATTCGCGCCTGTTCGGCATGACCACGCTGTGGCACGGCCTGCTGGCGGAGAACTACGTGCGCGTGTTCAAGAACGCGGCCGAGGAATGCACCGAGCTGCTGGCCTACACCCTGATCATGGCCTCGGCCCTCACCTATGCCGCCCAGCGCATCCGCGAGCAGCGCAAGGCCCTGGCCGCGCGCGGCCACGCCCGCGCCGGCGCGGCGCTGCTGCAGGCGCGGCGCGCCTCCGGACGCCACTGAGGCGGCGGATCGCCGGCCGGCGGGCTCAGAAGTCCCGCCCGGCCGGCAGCAGCTTGAGCGCGGCGATGGCCTCGGCCAGCGCCTCCACTTCCTGGTTCTCGAAGCCCGCGCGCACCTCTTCCTCGGCCGCGAACAGGCCCTGCTCCAGCAGCCGGATCACGGCTTCCCGCAGCGGCCAGCCGCGGGCCTGGGCGACGCGCTGGATGCGCTCGGCCAGGATCGGGTCGATGTCGCGCAACACCAGGTCGGGCATGGCCTTGGCGGCTCGGTGGGGGGCGGGGCAAAGACTGCCACGAAGCGCCGCCGCATACGAGTCGCCGGCCGCCGTCAGCGTGCCGGGTCGGCCCCGGCCTCGCGGATCCGCGGCCACAGCCAGGCCAGCAGGGCCAGGGTCGGGACCACGGTCAGCGCCGACAGCACGAAGAAGGTCGCGTACGAGGTGGCCTCGACCACGTAGCCGGACACGCCGCCGGCGAACTTGCCCGGCAGGTTGGCCAGCGACACCAGCAGCGCGAACTGGGTGGCGGTGAAGTTGCGGTCGGTCAGCGAGGACATGAACGCCACCAGCACCGTGCCGGCGAAGCCCTGGGCCACGTTGTCCACGGTGATCGCCGCGTAGAACGCCCAGATCTGCGACGGGTACTGGCTCATCAGCAGGAACGCCAGGTTCGACAGCGCCACGCCGAGGGCGGCGACGAACAGCATGCGGCGGAAGCCGAACGCGGCCACGCACAACCCGCCCAGGAACGCGCCGCCGATCCCGGCCCAGATGCCGTACAGCTTGGACACGGTGGCGATGTCGGCCTTGCTGTAGCCGCTGTCCAGGTAGAACGGGCCGGCCATCACCCCGATCACCTGGTCGGGGAACTTGAACAGGCCGACGAACAGCAGCAGGGCCAGGCCCAGGGCCAGGCCGTTGTTGGCGAAGAAGCTGGAGAACGGCTGCCAGAACGCGCCGAGGAAATCGATCCGGCGCACCACGGTGGCCTCCGGCACCGCCGGCTCGCGCGACAGCAGCGTCGCCAGCGCCGGCGCCAGCATCAGCGCCGCCATCGCCAGGTAGGCCACGGTCCAGCCGCCGAACTCGGCCAGGTAAAGCGCGCCGGCGCCGCCGAGGATCAGGCCGATGCGGTAGCCCAGGGTATAGGTGGCCGCCAGCGCGGCCTGGGCCTGCGCCGGGGCGACCTCGATGCGGTAGGCGTCGACCACCGAGTCCTGGGTGGCGCCGGCGAAGGAGGTGAACAGCACCCAGCCCACCAGCGGGCCCACGCCCAGCTCCGGGCGGGTGAAGGCCAGCGCGGCCAGGCCCGCCGCCACGCCCAGCTGCGCCGCCAGCAGCCACGAGCGGCGCCGTCCGAGCAGCCCCAGCGGCGCGAACACGTAGCGGTCCAGCAGCGGCGCCCACAGGAACTTCAGCAGGTAGAAGAAGCTGGCCAGGCTGATCAGGCCGATGCTGGCCAGGTCCAGGCCGCCGTCGCGCAGGCGGGTGGACAGGGTCATCGAGGCCACCGGCAGGAACGGCAGGCCGCAGCCGAAGCCCAGCAGCGCCAGGGTCAGCGCCGACGGCGTGCCGAAGGCGCGGCGGATGCCGGCCCAGCCCTTGTAGCGCGGCGGCTCGCCCGCGGGCGCGTTCACGGCAGCGCGCCTTCGTAGTCGACGATGAACGGGGCGTGGTCGGAGAAGCGCTGCTCGCGGTAGATCGAGCAGCCGCGCAGGCGCGGTTTCAGCGACGGGGTGACGAACTGGTAGTCGATCCGCCACCCCACGTTGTTGGCGCGCGCCGCGCCACGGTTGCTCCACCAGGTGTAGTCCTCGCCCTGCGGATGCAGCGCGCGGTAGGCGTCGACCCAGCCGCCGGGTCGCGGCGGGGTGCCGTCGCTGCCCTCGTCCGGGCCGATCATGCCGTTGAGCCAGGCGCGCTCCGGCGGCAGGCAGCCCGAATTCTTCTGGTTGGAGGTCCAGTTCCGGATGTCCTTGCGGCAGCGGACGATGTTCCAGTCGCCGCACAGCACGTAGTCGCGGCCGCTGGCCAGCCACTCGTCGAGCACCGGCTTCAGCCACTCCATGACCTGGAACTTGTAGCCCTGGCGCAGCTCGCCGGAGGAGCCGGAGGGGATGTAGAACGAGACCACGCTGAGGTTGCCGAAGCGCGCCTCGATGTAGCGCCCCTCCTCGTCGAAGTCCGGCCGGCCCAGCACCGTGCGCACCTCGTCCGGCTCGCGCCGGGCGTAGATCGCCACGCCGCTGTAGCCCTTCTTGCTGGTGGCATCGCGGTAGAAGCAGTGGTGGCCGTCGGGGCGGAAGCAGGCGTCGGCCAGCTGGTGCTCCTGCGACTTGGTTTCCTGCAGGCAGACCACGTCCGCGTCCTGGCCGGCCAGCCAGTCGAAGAAGCCCTTGCTGGCGGCCGAGCGGATGCCGTTGGCGTTGAAGCTGATGATGCGCATGCGGGGACGGGTCGGAAAAACAGGCCGACAGCCTACCCAATCGCGCCCGCCGGCGCTGCCTCCGCGGCGCGCCGCGGCCGTATCCTATGCCGCCGTCCCACCGCCGCCATCCCCATGTCCGACCACCGCACCCGCTTCCTGCAGCTGGCCTTGGACGCCGACGCCCTGCGCTTCGGCGAGTTCACCCTCAAGTCCGGCCGTGTCTCGCCCTATTTCTTCAATGCCGGCCGCTTCGACAGCGGCGCGCGCCTGGCCGGCCTGGCCGCCTGCTACGCCGACGCGGTGGACGCGGCCAGGCTGCAGTTCGACGTGGTGTTCGGCCCGGCCTACAAGGGCATTCCGCTGGCCACCGCGCTGGCCTGCGAGTACGCCGGCCGCGGCCGCGACCTGCCGCTGGCGTTCAACCGCAAGGAAGCCAAGGACCACGGCGAGGGCGGCACCCTGGTCGGCGCGCCGCTGGCCGGGCGCCGGGTGCTGGTGGTGGACGACGTGATCACCGCCGGCACCGCGATCCGCGAGGCACTGGGGATCATCGCCGCCGCCGGCGGCACCGTGGCCGGGATCGTGGTCGCGCTGGACCGCCAGGAGATCGCCTCCGAGCAGGACCGCCGCTCCGCCGCGCAGGCGGTGGCGGCGGAGGCCGGGGTGCCGGTGGTGGCGGTGGCCGGGCTGGCCGACCTGCTTGCATTCGCCGCCGGAAACGACACACTGGCGGCGTACCACGCACCGTTGCTGGCCTACCGCGCCCGCTACGGCTGCGACCACACGGGCTGACTGACAGCGCAGGGGGCTGCCGTGACGCCGCAACACATCCGTCCGCTGGCGATGCTGGCGGCACTGGTCCTGCTGCCGGCGCCGGCGATGGCGCAGCAGAAGGCCGCCAACAAGAAGCTCTATTGCTGGGACCAGGACGGGCAGCGCGTGTGCGCCGACACCCTGCCGGCGGAAGCGGCCGGGATGGCGCGCGACGAGATCAGCGCCAGCAGCGGCATGCGCACCGGCCAGGTGCAGCGCGCGCTGACCCCGGAGGAACGCGCCGCGCTGGCCGAGGAGGAGCAGCGCCGGCAGCTGGATGCGATGGCCGAGGAGACCCGGCGCCGCACCGAGCAGGCGATGCTCATCACCTTCCAGGACGAGAACGAACTGCGCCGGGTGTTCAGCGAGCGCGTCACCCTGGTGGAGAACAGCATCGAGACCGCGCGCTACAACGTGGCCAGCCTGCGCGAGGGCCTGGTCACCCTGCTGCGCACCGCCGCCGAGCGCGAACTGGCCGGCAAGCCGGTGGCCGAGAAGCTGGCCGCCGACATCCGCCAGCGCCATGCGCAGCTGCTGTACCACCAGCTGCTGCAGCGCAATTTCGAGCGCCAGCGCGCGGCGCTGGACGGCGAGATCGAGGCCACCCTGGAGCGCTACCGGGCGCTGAAGTCCGGCACCACCGCCGCTGCACCGGCCACCGCCGCGGCGCAGTAAGGCCGCCGGCCGCGCCCGCGGCGCGGCGGCCCCGCTCCGCTCAGAACGGCAGGGTGCGCCCGGGCAGCAGCGGCTGCAGCTGCTCGCGGAACAGGGTGCGGATCCGCGCCAGCGCCGGCTCGTCGTCGGCCTCGAAGCGCAGCACCAGCACCGGGGTGGTGTTGGAGGCGCGCAGCAGGCCCCAGCCATCGTTCCAGTCCGCGCGCAGGCCGTCGATGGTGGTCAGGCGCGCGCCGGCGAACGCCGAATCCTCGGCCTGGGCCGCGGCGGTGAACCGCTCCACCAGCGCGTGCGGGTCCTCGCCGTCCTCCAGCGCGACCTTGATCTCCGGGGTGGACACGCTGTCCGGCAGCGCGTCCAGCACCTCCGAGGGCGCCTCGAAGCGGCCGGCCAGGATCTCCAGCAGGCGCGCGGCCGCGTACAGGCCGTCGTCGAAGCCGTACCAGCGCTCCTTGAAGAAGAAGTGGCCGCTCATCTCGCCGGCCAGCTCGGCCTCGGTCTCGCGCATCTTGGCCTTGATCAGCGAGTGCCCGGTCTTCCACATCTGCGGGCTGCCGCCGTGGCGCAGGATGTAGTCCTGCAGGCGGCCGGTGCACTTGACGTCGTAGATCACCATCGCGCCCGGGTTGCGCTGCAGGACGTCGGCCGCGTACAGCATCAGCAGGCGGTCGGCGTAGACGATGCGGCCCTCGCGGGTGACCACGCCCAGGCGGTCGCCGTCGCCGTCGAAGGCCACGCCCAGGTCGGCGTCGAACTGGCGGACGGTCTGCACCAGGTCCTCGAGGTTGCGCGGCTCGCTCGGGTCCGGGTGGTGGTTGGGGAAGGTGCCGTCGACGTCGCAGTACAGCGGCACCACCTCGGCGCCGATCGCCTCCAGCAGGCGCGGCGCGATCTCGCCGGCCACGCCGTTGCCGGCGTCGGCCACCACCTTGAGGGGGCGCTCCAGCTGCACGTCGTCGGCGATCCGGCGGACGTAGTCCTCGGCCACGTCCTGGGTGGCGTAGCTGCCCGGGGCGTCGCTGCGCAGGCGGCCGTCGCGGATGCGTGCGTACAGGTCGACGATCGCCTCCCCGGACAGGGTCTGGCCGCCGACCACGATCTTGAAGCCGTTGTAGTCCGGCGGGTTGTGGCTGCCGGTCACCGCCACGCCGCTGCCGGCGCGCAGGTGGTAGGCGGCGAAGTACACCACCGGGGTCGGCACCATGCCGATGTCGATGACATTGCGGCCTGCCTTGCGCAGGCCCTCGACCAGGCCCTCGACCAGCTCCGGCCCGGACAGGCGGCCGTCGCGCCCGACCACGATGTCGGTGAGGCCTTCCTCGGCCATCACCGTGCCGATCGCCTGGCCGATGCGCGCGGCCACCTTCGCGTCCAGCTGGCTGCCGACCACGCCGCGGATGTCGTAGGCGCGGAAGATCGCCGGGTCCACCGCGACGTCGTCTTCCGGCGCCGGCGCCGGTGCGGCCGGGGCCGCGGCCGGGGTGGAAGCGGCCGGTGCCGGGCGCGGCTCCTGCTTCAGGGTCTGGCCCAGGGTCGGGGCCTCGTCCACCGGCGCCGGGGCGGCGCTGCGGCGCCGCCGCAGCTTGCCGCCGGCGGCCAGCAGCGCCACCAGCACGCCCAGCGCCAGCACCGCCGCCGCTGCCAGGCACGGCAGCGCGCCCAGCCCGAACGGGCCGGCGCCCGGATCCGGCGCCGCCGCGGCGGCGCGCAGGCCCTCCTGGCCGACCGGGCGCGACAGCACGTCGGCGCTGCCGCCGAGGCCGGCGTCGCCGCGCTCGAGCACGTTGTAGTTGCCCTGGCGCAGGGCCAGGTAGGCGCCGTCGGGCACCGCCGCGGCCTCGGTCGCGGCGGTCAGCACGCCCAGCGGCAGGCGCACGTAGGCGACCGCGGCGTCCTGGCCCAGGCGGACCGGCGCCGCCACGCCCAGGGCGATGCGGTCGGCGTCACGCACCACCGTGGCGACCGCCTCGTCCTGCGCCAGCGCGCGCTGCAGCAGGGCCAGGCGGGCGTAGCCGAAGGTCGCCGCGTCGGCATGCGCCGCGGCCAGGTCGGCTCGCAGCACCTGCGCCTGCTCGGCCTTGTCCCAGCCGTCCACCAGGGCGGCGGCGGCCGCTTCGGCATCGCCGGCCTCCAGGGCGGCGGCGACCGCGGCGCTTTCCAGGCGGCCGGCCAGGGCGCGGGTCTGCGCCCGCACCGCCGCGGCGGTGGCCTCGACCACCTGGTCGCGCGCCGCCTCCAGCTGCGCCAGGCGCTGGTCGGCCTGCCATTGCCGCACCCCGCTCCAGGCGAACCAGCCGGCCAGCAGCGCCAGCAATGCCGCCAGCAGCAGCGCCCCCCGCCGGACCTGCGACAGCCCCGGACCCGCGTCCTTCTGCTTCATCCCCGCCCCCTGTTTCACCGTACGCCCGTGTGGCCGAAACCGCCCTCTCCCCGGGCGCTGGCCGCGAACGTGTCCACTACCTTCAGTTCCGCTCGCACGATTGGTGCCAACACCAGCTGGGCGATGCGGTCGCCCGGCTCGATGGTGAAGGCTTCCCGGCCCCGGTTCCAGGTGCTGATCAGCAGCGGCCCCTGGTAGTCGGCGTCGATCAGGCCGGTGCCGTTGCCCAGCACGATGCCGTGGCGGTGGCCCAGGCCCGAGCGCGGCAGCACCAGCGCGCACAGGTTCGGGTCGCCGATGTGGATCGCCAGGCCGCTGGGGACCAGCGCGGCGTCGCCGGGCCGCAGCACCAGCGGAGCCTCGATCGCCGCGCGCAGGTCCATGCCGGCGCTGGACTCGGTGGCGTAGGCCGGCAGCGGCCAGCTGTCGCCGAAGCGCGGGTCCAGCAGCTTCACCTCCAGCACCCGGGAGCTCATGCCTGCAGCCTCTCGGCCACCAGCGCCACCAGGGCGTCGGCCAGCTGCACCTTGGGCGCGGAGGCGAAGTCGCGCTCGCCACCCGGCCAGAACGCGGTCATCGCGTTGGTGTCGCTCTCGAACCCGGCGCCGGGCACGCCCACGCGGTTGGCGATGATCAGGTCCAGGCGCTTGGACGTCAGTTTCTGCCGCGCATAGTCGGCCACGTTGTCGGTTTCGGCAGCGAAACCCACCACCAGCTTGAGCCCGGCGTCCTCGCGCGCGGCCACCTCGGCCAGGATGTCCGGGGTGCGCACCAGGTCCAGGGCCAGCACCTGGCCGGTGCCGGTCTTCTTGATCTTGCTCGGCGAGAACGCGCGCGGGGTGTAGTCGGCCACCGCGGCGGCGCCGATGTAGATGTCCGCCGGCAACGCGGCGAACACCGCCTGGCGCATCTGCTCGGCCGAGCGCACGTCCACCCGCTGCACCCCCGGCGGGGTCGGCAGCTGCACCGGACCGGCGACCAGCACCACCTCCGCGCCGGCGCGGGCGGCGCTGGCGGCCACGGCGAAGCCCATCTTGCCGCTGCTGCGGTTGCCCAGGTAGCGCACCGGATCCAGGTCCTCGTAGGTCGGGCCGGCGGTGACCACCACCTTCAGGCCCTGCAGCAGGCCCGGCGTGGCGGCCGCGGCCGGGGCCGCGGCGGCGCCGCCGGCCAGGGCGGCGACGATCGCCTCCGGCTCGGCCAGGCGGCCGGGGCCGGATTCGCCCTCGGCCAGCGGGCCGTCGTCCGGGCCGATCACCTGCACCCCGCGCGAGCGCAGCAGCTCGACGTTGGCCACGGTGGCCGGGTGCTTCCACATGCGGTGGTTCATCGCCGGGGCCACCGCCAGCGGGGCCTCGGTGGCCAGGCACAGGGTGGTGACCAGGTCGTCGGCCAGGCCGTGGGCCAGGCGCGCCAGCAGGTCGGCGGTGGCCGGGGCCACGACCACACGGTCGGCCCAGCGTGCCAGCTCCAGGTGGCCCATGGCCTGTTCGGCGGCGGTATCCCACAGGGTGGTGCGCGCCGGATGCCCGGACAGGGCCTGGAAGCTCAGCGGGGTGACGAACTGCTGGGCGCCGGCGGTCATCGCCACCTGCACCTGGGCGCCGGCGTCGCGCAGGCGGCGCACCAGTTCCAGCGCCTTGTAGGCGGCGATCCCGCCACCGACGCACAACAGGATCCGCTGTCCCGCCAGGGCGGCGGTGGCCGTTGCAATCACTTGGAAATTCCTACCCGGGAAAGGGCTACAAGCTTACTCCAGGCGGCGCTTCCGCCTGATTCCCGCGAGCCTGCGCGGACGGCACCCTTGGGCATATGCGGATCCGCGACTGGCCAGCCGGTGAACGTCCACGGGAGAAGCTGCTGGCGCACGGCGCGGCGGCGCTCTCCGACGCCGAACTGCTGGCCCTGTTCCTCGGCTCCGGCCTGCGCGGCCGCGACGCGGTGCAGACCGCGCGCGAGCTGCTGGCCGCGCACGGCCCGTTGCGCGCCCTGCTGGACCGGCCGCCGCGGGCGCTGGCGCGCCTGCCAGGGGTGGGTCCGGCCCGCGCCTGCGCCCTGGCCGCGGCCCTGGAACTGGGCAACCGCCACCTGGCCGCCGCCCTGGAGCGCGGCGAGGCCCTGACCGACCCGGCCAGCGCCGGCCGCTACTTCGCCCGCCGCCTGCGGCCGCGCCCGCACGAGGTCTTCGCCGCCCTGTTCCTGGACAACCGCCACCGGGCGCTGGCGTTCGAGGAGCTGTTCACCGGCACCATCGACGGCGCCGAGGTGCACCCGCGCGAGGTTGTGCGCCGGGCCCTGGCGCACAACGCCGCGGCGGTGATCGTCGGCCACAACCATCCCTCCGGCTGCCCCGATCCCTCGGCCGCCGACCGCGCCATCACCGCCCGGCTGCGCCAGGCCCTGTCCCTGGTGGAGGTGCGGCTGCTGGACCACTTCGTGGTCGGCGACGGCGAGCCGGTGTCGATGGCCGCGCGCGGCCTGCTCTAGGCCCCGCCGGCGCGGGCATCGGCCCGGGCCCGCGGACCGGGTAAAATAGGCGGCCAAACCGCAGAACCGGTCCCCCGTGAAGATCCTCCTGAAGGCCCTGGTCAGCCAGGGTATCGAAGCCCTGCGCGTCGCCGGCAAGCTGCCCGCCGACGCCCCCACGCCCGACTTCGTGATCGAGCGCCCCAAGACCCGCGAGCATGGCGACTTCGCCACCAACGCGGCGATGCTGCTGGCCAAGGCCGCGCGCACCAACCCGCGCGCGCTGGCCCAGGCGCTGGTCGAGGCCTTCCCCGCCAGCGACGACATCGCCCGGGTGGAGATCGCCGGGCCGGGCTTCATCAACTTCCACCTGGCCCCGGGCGCGTGGCAGCGCGAGGTCGCCGGCGTGCTGCGCCACGGCGCCGAGTACGGCCGCAACACCTCCGGCCAGGGCCGCACCGCCGGCGTGGAATACGTCTCGGCCAACCCGACCGGCCCGCTGCACGTGGGCCACGGCCGCGCCGCGGCGATCGGCGACTGCATCGCCCGCGTGCTCGACGCCAACGGCTGGAAGGTCAAGCGCGAGTTCTACTACAACGACGCCGGCGTGCAGATCGAGAACCTGGCGCGCTCGGTGCAGGCGCGCCTGCGCGGGCTCAAGCCGGGCGACGCGCAGTGGCCGGCGGAGGCCTACAACGGCGACTACATCCAGGACGTGGCCGACGCCTACCGCCGCGGCGAAACCGTGCAGATCGAGGGCCACGCGGTCACCGGCAGCGGCGACGCCGAGGACATCGAGGCCATCCGCCGCTTCGCCGTGGCCTACCTGCGCAACGAGCAGAACCAGGACCTGGCCGCGTTCGGGGTGGAGTTCGACATCTACTTCCTGGAAAGCTCGCTGTACCGCGACGGCAAGGTCGAGGAGACCGTGCGCGAGCTCACCGCCAAGGGCCACACCTACGAGGAAGGCGGCGCCCTGTGGCTGCGCACCACCACCTTCGGCGACGACAAGGACCGGGTGATGCGCAAGTCCGACGGCACCTACACCTACTTCGTGCCGGACGTGGCCTACCACCTGAGCAAGTGGCAGCGCGGCTACGAGCGCGCGATCACCGAGCTGGGCGCCGACCACCACGGTTCGCTGGCGCGCGTGCGCGCCGGCCTGCAGGCGCTGGACGTGGGCATCCCGCAGGGCTGGCCGGAGTACGTGCTGCACCAGATGGTCACGGTGATGCGCGGCGGCGAGGAAGTGAAGCTGTCCAAGCGCGCCGGCTCCTACCTGACCCTGCGCGACCTGATCGACGAGGTCGGCCGCGACGCCACCCGCTGGTTCCTGGTCGCGCGCAAGCCCGACTCGCAGCTGGTGTTCGACATCGACCTGGCGCGCCAGCAGAGCAACGACAACCCGGTGTTCTACGTGCAGTACGCCCACGCCCGCGTGGCCGCGCTGTTCCGCCAGGCCGGGGAGAAGGGCTACGCCTTCGACCAGGACAACGGCCTGGCCAACCTCGCCCGCCTGGACGACGACGGCTCGCTGACGCTGGTCGTGGAACTGTCGCGCTACCCGGAGGTGGTGGAGGCGGCCGGCCAGTCGCTGGAACCGCACCTGGTGGCGCAGTACCTGCGCGACCTGGCCTATGCTTTCCACACCTGGTATGCGAACACGCCGGTGCTGGTGGACGAGGCCCCGCTGCGCGACGCGCGCCTGGCGCTGGCCCGCGCCGTGCAGCAGGTACTGGCCAACGGCCTGGGCCTGCTCGGCGTGGGCGCGCCGGAGCGCATGTAAGGCACCAGGCTACGGAGACCGGAAGACGATGGCGGCAAGACGCGGCAAGAGCCAGGCACGACGCAACGGCAGCAGTGGCCGGCCGGCGTGGGTGTGGCTGGTGGCCGGCCTGGCGCTCGGCGCCCTGGTGGTGCTGGGCGCGCCAGGCCTGCTGAAGCAGGACGGCGACGGCTTCGTCCGCTTCGGCCCGCGCGCCGATCCCGACGCGCAGCCGCCGCCGGTGGCCGACCCGGAGGCCATCGCCGAGACCGCGCCGGCCGAGCCGGCGCGCCCCGCCGCGCCGCCACCGCCGCAGTACGACTTCTACACCGTGCTGCCGGGCAACGAGGTGCGCATGTCCGACGCCGAGCTGGCCGCCAGCGCGCGCGAGGAACAGGCCCGCCGCGAACGCGAGGAGGCGCGCCGCGCCCGCGATGCGCTGGAAGGCCGCGCCCCGGACCCGGTGCCGTTGCGCGAGCCGGACCCGGCCATGGCCGGCGCCTCCACCGCCATGCCGGCCGCCGGCAGCGATGCCGGTGCGCCCACGCCCGCCCCGCCGGCGCCGGCCCAGGCCGCTACCGGCACGGGCGAGGCACGCTACATCCTGCAGGCCGGCGCCTTCGGCGCGCCCGGCGATGCGGAGGAAGTGAAGGCCAAGATCGCCATGCTCGGGCTCAGCGCCCGGGTGGAATCCGGCGAGGCCGGCGGGCGCACCGTGTACCGCGTGCGCATGGGGCCGTATGGCAGCGCCAGCGAGCTGGCCGCGGCCAAGCAGGCGCTGGCCGAAGGCGGCCTGCCGGCGGTGGCGATCAGGGCGCAGTGATTCCGCCCCGGGCGGAATCACCCCAAGGTTTGCCCGGCACAATCCCGGGCCCCGTGCCCGCTGCATCCATACCCCCTGCGCCCGCCGGCGCGCACCCCCTGGCCCAGGGGGTGCTGCCCATGCCCACAGCGCCCAGGGAGGCCGAAGCCCGGCCTCGCATGCGGTGGGCCACCGTCGCGTGATGGTGCGAGAATCGGCGGGTTTCTCCCGCGAGGAAATCCACGATGTCCAAGACCGTGTTCATCACCGGCGCCACCTCCGGCTTCGGCCTGGCGGCGGCGCGCCGTTTCGTCTCCGCCGGCTGGAAGGTCGTGGCCACCGGCCGCCGCGCAGACCGCCTGCAGTCCCTGGTCGCCGAGCTCGGCGCGGACAACGTGCACCCGGCGGTCTTCGACGTGCGCGACGCGGCCGCCATGGATGCCGCCCTGGCCGCGCTGCCGGAGGCCTTCGCCGGGATCGACGTGCTGGTCAACAACGCCGGGCTGGCGCTGGGCACCGCGCCGGCGACCCACGCCTCGCTGGACGACTGGAAGGTGATGATCGACACCAACATCACCGCCCTGGTCACGCTCACCCACCGCCTGCTGCCGAAGCTGGTCGAGCGCCGCGGCGCGGTCATCAACATCAGCTCGGTCGCCGGCGTGTACCCGTACCCGGGCGGCAACGTCTACGGCGGCACCAAGGCCTTCGTCAGCCAGTTCTCGCTGAACCTGCGCAGCGACCTGCACGGCACCGGCGTGCGCGTGACCACGATCGAGCCGGGCATGGCCGAGACCGAGTTCACCCTGGTCCGCACCCACGGCAACCAGGCCGCCTCCGACGCGCTGTACAAGGACGCGCACCCGATGAGCGCCGAGGACATCGCCGAGCAGATCTACTACGTGGCGACCCTGCCGCCGCACCTCAACATCAACCGGCTGGAGATCATGCCGGTGACGCAGAGCTTCGCCGGCTTCCAGGTGCACCGCGGCTGACGGCCGGCGGCGGCCGCGCCGCCGCGCGCCGGCACCGTCACTCGAACGGCGAGTCGGTCAGGTAGGTGTAGCCGGTCAGCCCCGCCTCCAGCGCCGCGGCCATGGCCAGCGCCTCTTCCTGCGGCAGCCCGGCGTCGTGCACCCGCTGCGCGTAAGCCGCGCGCAGGTCGTCCAGGCGGTAGCCCACGTAGTCCAGCATCACGTCGGTGGTGTCGCCGCGGCGCTGTTGCGCCAGCTCGTAGCCGCCGCCCTCGGCCAGTCGCACCTCGACCGCGTCGGTATCGCCGAACAGGTTGTGGATGTCGCCGAGGATCTCCTGGTAGGCACCGACCAGGAAGAAGCCGAGGCGGTAGCGCTCGCCGCGGCGCACCGGGTGCAGCGGCAGCGAGGTGTCCAGGCCGCCGTTCTCGACGTAGGTCTTGACCGTGCCGTCGGAGTCACAGGTCATGTCGGCGACCACGCCGCGGCGGGTCGGCGCCTCGTCCAGGCGCTCGATCGGCACGATCGGGAATACCTGGTCGATCGCCCACACGTCCGGGATCGACTCGAACACGCTGAAGTTGACGAAGTACTTGTCGACCAGGCGGTCGTTGAGCTCGTCCAGCACCGGGCGGTGGCTGCGCTCGTTGCCGTCCAGGCGCGCGCGCACGCCGTTGAGCACGGCGTAGAACAGGTCGTCCACGCGCGCGCGCTGCGGCAGGTCGATCTGGCCCAGGGCGTAGGCAGCCAGGCCTTCGGCATGGAAGTGCTGGGCCTCGTGGAACAGCTCCAGCGGCGGGCGGCGGTCGAGGTCGGCATGCAGCTCGCGCAGGTGGCGGATCGCCGCCGGCTCGTCGTCGTGCGGGTCCGGCACGCGCCCTTCCGGCGCCTGCTCGACCTCGATGGTGTCGGCCACCAGCACCGCGTGGTGCGCGGTCATGGCGCGGCCGCACTCGGTGACGATCCGCGGCGGGGCCAGGCCCTGCGCCGCGCAGGCCTCGGCCAGCGGCTGCACGATGTTGGCCGCGTACTGGTGCAGGCCGTAGTTGATCGAGCACTCGCTGCGCGAGCGGGTGCCTTCGTAGTCGATGCCCAGGCCGCCGCCCACGTCCATGTAGCGGATGCCGGCGCCCAGCCGCGACAGCTCGCTGAAGTAGCGCACCGCCTCGCGCATGCCGTTGGCGATGTCGCGCACATTGGAGATCTGCGAGCCCATGTGGAAGTGCAGCAGCTGCAGGCAATCGGTCATGCCGCTGTCGCGCAGGTTCTTCCACAGGTCCAGCAGCTGGCGCGGGGACAGGCCGAACTTGGCCTTGTCGCCGCCGCTGTTCTGCCACTTGCCGGCGCCCAGCGAGGCCAGGCGCATGCGCACGCCCAGGCCCGGCTGCACGCCCAGCGCGCGCGCCTCCTCCATCACCAGCCGCAGCTCGGAGGGCTTCTCGATGACGATGAAGGTCTCCAGGCCCAGCTTGCGCCCGATCAGGGCCAGGCGGATGTACTCGCGGTCCTTGTAGCCGTTGCACACCACCAGCCCGCCGGGCCGCGACAGCGCCAGCACCGCCATCAGCTCCGGCTTGCTGCCGGCCTCCAGGCCGAAGCCCTCGCCGTGGTGCGAGGCCAGGGTGCCGGCCACGCCGCGGTGCTGGTTGACCTTGATCGGGTACACCGCGGTGTAGCCGCCGGCGTAGCCGGCGTCGTCCATCGCCAGGGCGAAGGCCGACTGCAGCTGCGCCAGGCGGTCGCCGAGGATGTCCGGGAAGCGCAGCAGCAGCGGCAGCTGCATGCCGCGCGCGCGCGCCGCCTCCACCAGCTCCGGCAGCGGCAGCGCCGGGCCGCCCTCGCCGCGCGGCCGCACCTGGATCGCGCCGTCGGCCACGTCGAAATAGCCCCCGGACCAGTGCGGGATGGACCAGGTGGCGCGGGCGCGGTCGGCGGACCAGTCGCTCATCGGGCAGGACTCGGATGGTGAAAAGGACGCGCATTCTAGCGCCGACGTGCGCCGCGCTCCGTTACAATGCGCGCCCTTCGCCGCCGCCCCCCGGCGGCGCCCCGCCCTCCCGGCCGCCGCCGCGGCACCCCCTGCTCCCCACGAGGACTGCCCATGAGCACCCAGGACAACTGGTACATCGAGCGTTTCGAGCCGACCGGATCGGCCATCGGCTACCGGGTCGAGGCCAAGCTGGACGAGGTGCAGTCCCGCTTCCAGAAGATCGAGGTCTACCGCACGACCGACTGGGGCAACCTGATGCTGATCGACGGCGCGGTGATGCTCACCAGCCGCGACAACTTCCTGTACCACGAGATGATCACGCACCCGGCGCTGTTCACCCACGCCGCGCCGAAGCGCGTGGTGATCATCGGCGGCGGCGACTGCGGCACCCTGCGCGAGGTGCTCAAGCACCCGGGCGTGGAGAGCGCGACCCAGTGCGACATCGACGAGCAGGTCACGCGCATGGCCGAGAAGCACTTCCCGGAGCTATGCGAATCCAACGCCGACCCGCGCGCCGAGCTGCTGTTCGACGACGGCGTGGCCTACATGGCCAACTGCCCGGCCGGCAGCGTGGACGTGGTGATCGTCGACTCCACCGACCCGGTCGGCCCGGCCGAGGGCCTGTTCAACAAGGACTTCTACGCCAGCTGCTTCCGCGCCCTGAAGGAGGACGGCATCCTGGTGCAGCAGTCCGAATCGCCGCTGGCGCAGCTGGAGCTGATCAAGGCGATGCGCGCGGAGATGGGCAAGGCCGGCTTCTCGACCTTCAAGACCCTGCCGTTCCCGCAGCCGTGCTACCCGACCGGCTGGTGGAGCGTGACCCTGGCGCGCAAGGGCCAGGGCTTCGGCTTCCGCGAGGCCGACGCCGAAGCCAAGGGCTTCGGCACCCGCTACTACACCGCGCACCTGCACCGCGGCGTGCTGGTGGCCCCGCCGTTCGTGGCCCAGGCCCTGGGCGAGTAAGCCGGACCCGGCCCGGCGGCCATGTCCCCGCCGGCGCCGCCACGCGCTGACCCGTTCAGCTGGCGGCAGGGAAACCTGAACTTTTTAAGGCTCCGTTCTGCGAACGGAACATAGCCTTTTCTTAACATTCATAGTTACCAGACGCGCCGGTTTTATATTTGCGCCTGGTGTTACCCCCCACCCGCGGCTCCCCCTTCCCCTTCCCGCGGGCACGAAGAAGAAGAAGATCCATGAACACCTTTGCCGATGCCGCAGGCATCGCCGGGCGGCAGTTCGAGGCGCCCGTGCTGCTCAAGGAAGGCACCCGCCTGCTGGAGCCAGACGTCTACCGCACCCTGGTCAAGGGCCGCGTGGCCGTGGTCAAGGATTACAGCCGCTACCGCCGCACCCCGCTGGCGCCGCTGGCGCGGCTGCTGGTGCGGCGCGAGGCGCGCGCGCTGGGCCGCCTGCGCGGCTGGGCGCACGCGCCGATGCTGCTGGGCATCGTCGGCGGGTTGGCGCTGGCGATGGAGTTCGTGCCGGGCGAACCGCTGGGCGCGCAGCGCCGGGTCAGCGAGGACACCTTCCGCCAGCTGCGCGACGCGGTGGCGCACCTGCACGCCAACGGCATCACCCACAACGACCTGCACCCGGCCAACGTGATGGTCAGCGGCGACCGCGTGGTCCTGCTGGACTTCGCCTCGGCCCTGCGCGTGCCGCGCTGGATGCGCAACGCCCCGGTGGTGCGCGAGCTGCGCCGCAGCGACCTGGCCAACGCGCTGAAGATCGAGCAGCGCTTGACCGGCCGCGCGCCGGGCGAGTTCGTGTCGCAGGTGCTGGCCGACCCGCGCTGGGTCACCGCCGTGCGCGATGGCTGGAAGCGCTTCTACCGCGGGTTCAAGGCCACCTTCGGCGGCTGAGTCGCCGACCGGATCGCCGGCGCGCCTCAGAGCGCGTCGGCGTCCAGCTCGCCGGTGCGGATGCGCACCACCCGGCCCAGGTCGTACACGAACACCTTGCCGTCGCCGATCTTGCCGGTGGCCGCGGCCTTGACGATCGCCTCCACCACCGCGTCGACGCGGTCGTCGGTCACCGCCACCTCGACCTTCACCTTGGGCAGGAAGTCGACCACGTACTCGGCGCCGCGGTAGAGCTCGGTGTGGCCCTTCTGCCGGCCAAAGCCCTTGACCTCGGTGACGGTGATGCCCGCGATGCCCTGGCTGGCGAGTGCCTCGCGCACGTCGTCCAGCTTGAACGGCTTGATCACGGCCATGATCATCTTCATGCGTTGGTCTCCGGGTCGCCACATGGGATAACGGGGCGCACAGGATACCGCGCCGCGCTGCTTGCCCAGCAGCACCCGCCTCCTGTCCAATGCGCCAGGCTCGGAGTTTTCCCACGCCGCGCCGCGAACCCCGCCGACTGCCGTGCCCCCCGTCGCCGGCGCACACTGCCCATCCCGCCGGAGGAGCACCCATGATCGACCTGAACCACATCGACGACCTTGCCCGCCGCCTGAGCGAGCTGGTCCCGCCGGGCCTGCGCGAATCGCGCGAGGAGCTGCAGGCCAGCTTCCGCGCCGCGCTGCAGGCCGGGCTGTCGCGCCTGGACCTGGTGACCCGCGAGGAGTTCGACGTCCAGCGCGCGGTGCTGCTGCGCACCCGCGAGAAGCTGCACGAGCTGGAGCGGGCGGTGGAGCAGCTGGAAGCCCGGCTGGCCGCCGGCGACGGCGGAAGCGGCACCGCCCACTGATCCACCATGGGCCTGGCCCTGGTGCACAGCCGCGCCCGTGCGGGCGTGGCGGCTCCGGCCGTGCAGGTCGAGGTACACCTCTCCGGCGGCCTGCCCTCCACCCAGATCGTGGGCCTGCCGGCGGCGGCGGTGCGCGAATCCCGCGACCGGGTGCGCGCGGCCATCCTCTGCGCGCAGTTCGAGTACCCGCAGCGGCGCATCACCATCAACCTGGCCCCCGCCGACCTGCCCAAGGACGGCGGCCGCTTCGACCTGCCGATCGCGCTGGGCATCCTCGCCGCCAGCGGCCAGATCGACCGCGACGCGCTGGCTGGCTGCGAGTTCCTCGGCGAGCTGGGCCTGACCGGCGAGCTGCGCGCGGTGGACGGCGTGCTGCCGGCGGTGCTGGCCGCCGCGCGCGACGGCCGCCGCCTGGTGGTGCCGGCCGCCAGCGCGGCCGAAGCGGCGCTGGCACGCCAGGCCGAGGCCTATGTCGCGCGCACCCTGCTGGAAACCTGCGCCGGGCTGGGCGGCCAGGCGCGGCTGCCGCGCGCGACCGAGGCCGGCGCCGCGGCCACGCCCGTTGCGGCAGCTCCCGCCCTGCCCGACCTGGCCGCGGTGCGCGGCCAACTGCAGGCGCGGCGGGCGCTGGAGATCGCCGCCGCCGGCGGCCACCACCTGCTGATGAGCGGCCCGCCTGGCTGCGGCAAGACCCTGCTGGCCTCCTGCCTGCCCGGACTGCTGCCGGAAGCCAGCGAGGCCGAGGCCCTGGAAACCGCCGCGGTGCATTCGATCAGCGGCCATGGCCTGGACCCGGCGCGCTGGCGCCAGCGCCCGCTGCGCGCCCCGCACCACGGCGCCAGCGCGGTTGCCCTGGCCGGCGGCGGCAGTCCGCCGCGCCCGGGCGAGATCTCGCTGGCGCACAACGGCGTGCTGTTCCTGGACGAGCTGCCGGAATGGAGCCGCGCCGCGCTGGAGGTGCTGCGCGAGCCGCTGGAATCCGGCCGCATCACCGTCTCCCGCGCCGGCCGCAGCGCCGAGTTCCCCGCACGCTTCCAGCTGGTGGCGGCGATGAATCCCTGTCCCTGCGGCTATGCCGGCGACCCGTCGGCGCGCTGCCGCTGCACCCCGGACATGGTCGCGCGCTACTGGGGCCGGCTGTCCGGTCCGCTGCTGGACCGCATCGACCTGCACCTGGCCATGGCCCGGCTGCCGCCGGCGCAGCTGCGCGCCGATGCGCCGCCGGGCGAATCCAGCGCCGCGGTGCGGGCGCGGGTGGAAGCGGCGCGCGAACGCCAGCAGGCCCGCGGCACCGGGCCCAACGCGCGCCTGGATCCGGCCGGGCTGGCCGCGTGCTGCCGCCTCGGTGCAGGCGAGCAGGCCCTGCTCGAACAGGCCGCCGAGCGCCTGCAGCTGACCGCGCGCAGCCTGCACCGGGTGCTGCGGGTGGCGCGCACCATCGCCGACCTCGACGCCAGCGAGGGCATCGGCCGCGACCACCTGGCCGAGGCCCTCGGCTTCCGCGCACCGCTGCTGCTGCGCGACTGAGGCCCGATCCGCAGCATTCCTCCAGGCACGCAGTGGCGCTGCGCCGGAGCCGGGGCGTCCGCATCGACCTGCCTGGTGAATTCGCCTCCCGCGGGAAGGGGAGCTTGCGCGGTACGCACGCATCGGGGGGAACAAAAGAAACCCCCGGCTGCACGACCCACCAAACCCGTGCAGCCGGGGGCGGTGCCGGAGCGCCGCCACTCCGGCATCCTGGACGTCAGGCCGCGTTGCGGTCCTGGAACTGCTCTTCCTCGGTCGAACCCTTCAGGGCGGTGGTCGAGGACTGGCCCTGCTGGATCGCCTGGGTGACCGCGTCGAAGTAGCCGGTGCCGACCTCGCGCTGGTGCTTGACCGCGGTGAAGCCCTTGTCCGCGGCGGCGAACTCGGCTTCCTGCAGCTCGACGAAGGCGCTCATCTGGTTGCGGGCGTAGCCGTAGGCCAGGTTGAACATCGAGTAGTTCAGGGCGTGGAAGCCGGCCAGGGTGATGAACTGGAACTTGTAGCCGTAGCTGGCGATTTCCTTCTGGAACTTCGCGATCGTGGCGTCGTCCAGGTTCTTCTTCCAGTTGAAGCTCGGCGAGCAGTTGTAGGCCAGCAGCTTGCCCGGGAACCTGGCGTGGATGGCCTCGGCGAACTTGCGCGCGAACTCCAGGTCCGGCTTGCCGGTCTCGCACCAGATCAGGTCGGCGTACGGGGCGTAGGCCAGGCCGCGGGCGATGGCCTGGTCCAGGCCGTTGCGGGTGCGGAAGAAGCCCTCGACGGTGCGCTCGCCGGTGCAGAACGGCCTGTCGTTCTCGTCGATGTCCGAGGTCAGCAGGTCGGCGGCCTCGGCGTCGGTGCGCGCGATCAGGATGGTCGGCACGCCCATCACGTCGGCGGCCAGGCGCGCGGCGTTGAGCTTCTCCACCGCCTCGCGGGTCGGCACCAGCACCTTGCCGCCCATGTGCCCGCACTTCTTCACCGAGGCCAGCTGGTCCTCGAAGTGCACGCCGGCGGCGCCGGCCTCGATCATCGCCTTCATCAGCTCGAAGGCGTTGAGCACGCCGCCGAAGCCGGCCTCGGCGTCGGCCACGATCGGCTGCAGGAAGTCGATGCTGTCGTTGCCCTCGGCGTGGTGCAACTGGTCGGCGCGCAGCAGGGTGTTGTTGATGCGCTTGACCACCGCCGGCACCGAGTCGGCCGGGTACAGCGACTGGTCGGGATACATCTGCCCGGCGAGGTTGGCGTCCGCCGCCACCTGCCAGCCGCTCAGGTAGATCGCCTTGAGCCCCGCCTTGACCTGCTGCATGGCCTGGTTGCCGGTCAGCGCGCCCAGCGCGTTGACGAAGTCCATCTCGTGCAGGTAGCGCCACAGCTTCTCGGAAGTGATGCGGGCGATGGAGTGCTCCACCGGGATGGTGCCGCGCAGGCGCACCACGTCCTCGGCGGTGTAGTTGCGGGTGATGCCGGCCCAGCGCGGGTCGGTGTTCCATTCGTGCTGGATCTGCTCGGCGGTCTTCAGCGTGCTCATGGTGCTTCTCCGTGGCGGTGGGCTTCTTGCGCTCGAGGGGTCCTGCCGTCGTTCCGGCGGGCCGGACGCGGTGGCCTCGATGGGTCCGTGGTGGAAGGTCCCGGGTCCCGGCCTGGGCCGGGACGCGGGCGTGGGTCAGTCGATGCGGGCGTAGGCCGGCAGGGTCAGGAACTCGACCAGCTGGCAGGCGCGGGTCAGCTCGTCGAGCAGGGCGGTGGCCTCGGC
Source organism: Pseudoxanthomonas sp. SGNA-20 (assembly GCF_003931635.1). Classification (NCBI taxonomy): domain Bacteria; kingdom Pseudomonadati; phylum Pseudomonadota; class Gammaproteobacteria; order Lysobacterales; family Lysobacteraceae; genus Pseudoxanthomonas; species Pseudoxanthomonas sp. SGNA-20. The sequence goes on from NZ_RRYK01000001.1 coordinate 959,153, forward strand.
GATGCGGCGGCCACCCGGCAGGTTGGCGGTGTCCCCCAGGCGCCCGGGCAGCGCGGCCAGGGTGCGTTCGAACAGGGCGAAGTCGATGACGGTGCCGTCGGCCAGGTGCACCGGGCTGCCGTCGGCGTGGCGGCCGCGCGGGTCGGAGTGGTGCAGCCACTGCCACAGCTGGGCGCGGGCGATCTCGGCGGTGGCCGCGTCCTCCATCATCCCGTGGATCGGCACGCAGCCGTTGCCGTCCAGCCAGGCGGCCAGGTAGCGCACGCAGACCTCGATGTTGTTCTCGAAGCCCTCGCGGGTGATCGTGCCCTCGCACGGGCGGATCAGGTCGTCGCGGGTGACCTGCACGTCCTCGCGCAGCACGTGGTGCTGGTTGGGCGTGGGCATGTGCGCGTCGAACACCTCGCGCGCCACCGGGATCAGCGCCGGATGCGCCACCCAGGTGCCGTCGTGGCCGGCGGTGACCTCGCGCAGCTTGTCCGCGCGCACCCGCGCCAGGGCCTGCTCGTTGGCCACCGGGTCGGAGGCGTTGGGGATCTGCGCGGCCATGCCGCCCATGGCGTGCGCGCCGCGGCGGTGGCAGGTGCGGATCAGCAGCTCCGAATACGCCTTCAGGAACGGCTGGGTCATGGTCACCTGGCCGCGCTCGGGCAGGACCTTGTCCGGGTGGGCGCGGAACGTCTTCAGGTAGGAGAAGATGTAGTCCCAGCGCCCGCAGTTCAGGCCGACGATGCGGTCGCGCAGCGCGTGCAGGATCTCGTCCATCTCGAACACCGCCGGCAGGGTCTCGATCAGGACGGTGGCCTTCATCTGCCCGTGCGGCAGGCCCAGGAAGGCCTCCACGTGCGACAGCGCGGCTTCCCACAGCGCCGCCTCCTCCATCGACTGCAGCTTGGGCAGGTAGAAGTACGGGCCGCGGTCGTTGGCCATCAGCGTGCGCGCGTTGTGGAAGGCGAACACGGCCATGTCGAACAGGCCGCCGGCGATCGGCTCGCCGTCCACGCGCACGTGCTTCTCGTCCAGGTGCCAGCCGCGCGGGCGCACGATCAGCACCGCGCGCTCCTCGTACGGGCGCAGGCGGTACTGCTTGCCGTTGCCGGCCTGGAAGCTCAGCGAGCCATCCACCGCCGCGGCCAGGGCGCGCTGGCCAGCCAGCAGGTTGCGCCAGGTCGGCGAGGTGGAGTCCTCGAAGTCGGCCATGTAGCAGTGGGCGCCGGAGTTCAGCGCGTTGATCACCATCTTCGGGTCCACCGGGCCGGTGATCTCCACGCGGCGGTCCTGCAGCGCGGCCGGGATCGGCGCGACCTTCCAGTCGCCCTCGCGGATGTGGCGGGTGTCGGCGCGGAAATCGGGCAGGCCGCCGGCGTCGAAGAACGCCTGGCGCTCGCGGCGGGCGGCCAGCAGGGCGCGGCGTTCCGGCTCGATCGTGCGGTGCAGCGACACCAGCAGCCCCAGCAGCGGCGCCGGCAGCAGCTGTTCCTGCCCGGCGACCCGCTCGGTCAGCGAAAGCCCGGCCGCACCCTTGGGAACGGCGGCCGGCCCCGGGCGCCGGCCCGGATTCGAAGCGGGAATGGCGGATTCAGCGGTCGCGGACATGACGGTGCTCCTGCATCGGTCGGGCGTCCACGCTGCTTGCTTGGCCAGGTATTTGACAAAGCAGTTTTGTCAATGTAGTTCATTAGCCAGGCTTATAGCCACCGTGAGGCTGCCGTGAGTGCCGCTGCAAGTCCTCGTTTTTCCTACAAATCCGACCGTCTCAAGCCGCTGCGCGCGTTCTGCCAGACGGTGCGGCTGGGCTCGGTATCGAGGGCGGCGGAGGCGCTTTTCGTGTCCCAGCCGGCCATCACCCTGCAGCTGCAGGCGCTGGAGCGCGACCTGGGGATGCCGCTGCTGGAGCGTTCCGGGCGCCGCCTGGTGCCCACCCGCGAGGGCGAGCTGCTGTACGAGATGGCCCAGCCCCTGGTCGAGCAGCTGGACGGCCTGGAGAACGCCTTCCGCGAGCGGGTGCGCGGGTTGGATGCCGGCGAGCTGCGGATCGCGGCCAACAGCTCGACCATCCTCTACCTGCTGCCGAAGATCGTCGCCGCCTTCCGCCAGCAGCACCCGGACGTGCACCTGGTGCTGCACAACGTGGTCACCAGCGAGGGCACCGAGCTGCTGCGCGAGGACGCGGTGGACCTGGTGGTCGGCACTTTGCTCGACGTGCCGGCCGACCTCAGCTACGAGGCCGCGCACCGCTTCGAGCAGCGGCTGATCGCGCCGCCCGGGCACCCGCTGCTGCGCAAGCCGCGGCTGGAACTGGCCGACCTGGCCGAATACCCGCTGATCCTGCCGCCGCAGCGCCAGGTCACCTGGCGCCTGGTCGACCTGGTGCTGCAGCAGAACCGGGTGCCGTACACGGTGGCGCTTGAGGTCAGCGGCTGGGACGTGATCAAGCAGTACGTGGCCATGGGCCTGGGCGTGTCGATCATCCCCTCGGTATGCCTGGCCGAGGGCGACGAGGCCCGCCTGGGCTCGCGCTCGCTGGCGGCGTTCTTCCCGGCACGCAGCTATGGGGTGGTGGTGCGCAAGGGCCGGGTGCTGTCGCCGCAGGCGCGTGCGTTCGTGGCCCTGATCCGCCCGGACCTGCTTGCGCCGCGCGAGTACGACCAGAGCGGACATTCCGAACGCTGAGCATCCGCCTACGGGCCGGCAGCCTGGCCAGGAGGAGGGGATGGATCAGGCCGGGTGCGTATGCCGCCAGATGGCCACGGCCGCGGCCATGCACAGGAACCAGAACGCCAGGCCCACCACCGCGCACCACGCACTTTCCGGGTGGGTGCGCACGCCGAGGCCGCGCAGCAGCGCATAGCCCATGCCCTTCACCAGGATTTCCAGCACCACGTCGACCAGGACGTAGCCGACGACGCGGACGGTCCAGCCCAGCAGGCCCCCGATGGCTTCCTCCGGCATCGTCGCCCCTCCGGACTTGGCTCAGCGGACCTGGGCGGCTTCCACCTGCCGGTCGCGCATCGCCAGGTCCTTGCCGATGCCGTAGCCGGCAACGAACAGCAGGAAGGCCGCCGTGCAGGCCAGCCCGGCGCCGCCGAGGAGGCGGTTGTGCCGCGCCAGGACCAACCCATAGGTCGCCCATGCCCCGGCAAGCAGCAGCGGGGACCAGGCCAGGCCGGCGACCACGAACGCGCATGCGGCGAACGTCTCGGCGGCGGTGATGCGGATGCGGCGGATCGAGTGCATGGATGGCTTCCTGTCCGTTGCATGTGGGTTGTCGCGCCATGGCCGGTCCCGGCCATGTTCCCCCCCCCCCCCCGGCGCGATGCCGATCCTATCGCGCCGGCAAGCGCCGCACATCAGCCTTCCCGGCCGGCCCGCAACGCCGCGAACGCCTCCAGCGCCGCCGCCCTGCCCGCGGCCAGGTCCACCTGTGGCCGCCGCGGATAGCGAGGCGCGACCCTGCGCAGCAGCTCCGGGTGCTGCCACGGTGCGAACCGCGCCGGCAGCGGCAGCGGCGCCAGCTCCGGCACCCAGCGCGCGATGTACTCGCCCTGCGGATCGAACTTCTGCGCCTGGCTGACCGGGTTGAACACACGGAAGTACGGCGCTGCGTCGGCGTCGGCGCCGGTGCCGGCCACCCACTGCCAGCCCTGGGTGTTGTTGGCCAGGTCGGCGTCGACCAGGGTGTCCCAGAACCAGCGCGCGCCGTGCCGCCAGTGGATGCGCAGGTGCTTGGCCAGCCAGCTGGCCACGACCATGCGCACCCGGTTGTGCATCCAGCCGGTGTGCCACAGCTGGCGCATGCCGGCATCGACGATGGGCACGCCGGTGCGGCCGCGCTCCCAGGCATCGAGGGTGGCGCGCAACGGCCGCGCCCAGCGGAACCCGGCCATGCGCGGGTCGAGGTCCTGGTCGACCACGTGCGGGTAGTGGTGCATGACGTGGTGGGCGAACTCGCGCCAGCCCAGCTCGGCCAGGAAGCGTTCGCGGTCGGCCTCGGCCACCTCCGCCGCCTGCACCGCGGCGGCCACGCGCTGGACCGAGATCTCGCCGAAGTGCAGGTGCGCCGACAGGCGCGAAGTGCCGTCGGCCGCGACCTGGTCGCGGGCCTGCGCGTAACCGGCCAGGCCCGCGGCCAGGAACCGCTGCAGCCGCGCCTGCGCCCCGGCCTCGCCGGGGGTGGCCTGCTCCCAGAAACCGGCGTCCCAGTCCGGGCGGGTCTCGGGGATGATCGCGTCCAGGTGCCGGCCTTCCGGCGCGCCGGCCAGGTCCGGCGAGGGCAAGCGCTCCGGCGCCTGCCACAACGGGCGCAGGCGCCAGTGCGCACGCGCCGCTTTCCAGAACGGGGTGAACACCCGGTACGGGTCGCCCTGCCTGGTCTCGATCTCCCACGGTTCGAACAGCAGCGAGCCGTTGAAGCTTTCCGCATGCAGCCCGGCCTGGCGCAGCTGCCGCTTGATCCGGGTGTCGCGGGCCTCGATCCGCGGCTCGTAGCGGCGGCACCACAGCACCGCCTCGGCCCCGGTCAGCGCCGCCAGCGCCTGCAGCGTGCCCAGGCTGGGCCCGTGCAGCATCAGCAGGCGCGAGCCGCGGCGCCGCAGTTCGGCCGCCAGCGCCGCCAGCGAGCGCCGGCGCCAGGCGTTGGAAGCGGCGCCCGGCGCCCAGTCGCCCTCCTCGTCCGGGGCGTGGATGTACACCGGCACCGGCACCAGGCCGCGCTCCAGCGCGGCGCGCAGGGCGGGGTGGTCGTCCAGCCTGAGATCGTCACGGAACCAGACCAGCGCCACGCCCATGGGCGACCCTCAGGCAGTGCCGCGGTTGCGGCCCATCCACGGCCGGTACCACTGGCGCACCGCGGCCATGTCGGCCTCCATGTCGCCGGTGGTGTGGAACAGCGGGCCGAAGCCGATGATCCGCTCCGGGTAGTGGAAGTAGGTCATCAGCACCGGCACGCCGGCACCGTGGGCGATCTTCCAGAAGCCGCGCTTCCACTCCTTGACCGGCTTGCGCGTGCCTTCCGGGGCGACCACGAACCACATCCGCTCGCTGGCGCGCACCAGGTCGATGGCCTGGTCGACGATGCCATGCGGGTTGCTGCGGTCCACCGGGATCACGCCCAGCCGGCGCAGCACGATCGACAGCGGCCACCAGAACAGCTGGGCCTTCGCCAGCACCCGGATGTCCACGCCCAGGGCCAGCTTGGCGGCCATGCCCCAGATCCCGTCCCAGTTGGACGAGTGCGGCGCGGCGATCACCACCAGCCGGCCGACCGGCGGGATCTGCCCGACCACGCGCCAGCCGCCCAGGCGCAGCACGCTGCGGCCCAGCCAGCAGGTGAAGCGGCCCATGCCGCGCTCGGGGGTCTGCGGAACCCGCGCCGGCATCGCCGGCAGCAGGGGTGAAGCCTCGGACATTCTCACTCCCAGTCGCGGCGCGAGCGCCCGCGCTTGATCTGGCTGCGCTCGCGCTTGCCCTCCAGGCGCCGCTGCTGCGAGGCGCGGGTGGGGCGGGTCGCGATGCGCCGCTTTGGCACCGCCAGGCCGGCGGCAATGAACGCCGCCAGGCGCTCGCGCGCATCCTGGCGGTTGCGCTCCTGGGTGCGGAAGCGCTGCGCGTCGATCACCAGCACGCCGTCGTCGGTCAGCCGCCGGTCGCGCCGCGCCAGCAGGCGCGCACGCAGCGCCTCGGGCAGCGACGGCGAGCCGGCGACGTCGAACCGCAGCTCGACGGCGCTGGAAACCTTGTTGACGTTCTGCCCGCCGGCGCCACTGGCGCGCACGAAGCGCTCGACGATCTCCGACTCCGGGATCGCCAGGCCGGGGCTGATGCTGAGCGCGTCGACGGGCATGGCCGGATTGTAAGCGGGCGGCGCGCCGCGGCGTGCTCAGCCGGCCGCCCCGGTGTGTTCCGGCAGGCTCCAGCCGAACAGCGCCATCGCCCTGATGAACTCGCCCGAGGGCGGCGCCACCACCTCCACCCGGGCGCCGCCGCGCGGGTGCGGGAAGCCCAGCTTCCACGCATGCAGCAGCATGCGGTGCACCCCGCGCATGCGGAAGATGCGGTTGTGGCGGCCGTCGCCGTGGCTGGTGTCGCCGATGAGGTGGTGCGAGGCGTGCTTGAGGTGGCGCCGGATCTGGCGGAAGCGGCCGGTCACCGGCGCGCATTCCAGCAGGGCGTAGCGCGAGGTCGGGAAGCCGGCCGAGGGCTCGTCCAGCTCGCCGCAGGCCAGCCGCCGGAAGCGGGTCAGCGCCGGTTTCTTCTGCGGCTTGCCGGGCCCGCCGTCCAGCGGATGGTCGATCTCGAACGCCTCCTCCGGCCAGCCGCGGCACACCGCCAGGTAGCGCTTGTCCAGCTGCTGGGCCATCACCGACCGGCCCAGGGCCGAGGCGGTGTCGCGGTCGAAGGCCAGCAGCAGGCAGCCGCTGGTGGCGCGGTCCAGGCGGTGGACCAGGTACACGGGCCGGCCGAACTGGGCGCGCAGGCGGTCGGCGGCGAAGTCGGTCTCGTCCGCCGCCAGCGGGCTGTCGTGCACCATCAGCCCGGCGGGCTTGTCCACCACCGCCAGGCAGTCGTCGGCGTGGAGGACGGCGAGGGATCCGGGAATGTCGTTCACCCGCGCATTATCCGCGGGCGCGGCGGCGATTACGAAGGCGGGCGCGGCAAGGGCGCGCCGGGCCCGGGCGGCCCATGCGGCCGTGCCGGCGCGGCTTCAGGGACGCTTCAAGCCCGCGCCGCCGCATTCTGGGAAACTCGGCGCCGGCCATGAGGCCGCAGCAACTGGAGACCAAGGATGATCCCCGGAAGACATGCACTCGCCCTGACCCTCGCCGTCGCCCTGCTGGCGCCCGCCTGGGGCGCCGGCGCCGCCGCGCCCGCCCTGCCGCGCGGCGTCAGCGCCGGTCCCTCCATCGAGGGCATCAGCGAATACACCCTGGGCAACGGCCTGCGCGTGCTGCTGTTCCCCGACCCGACCAAACCCACGGTCACGGTCAACCTGACCTACGGGGTCGGCTCGGTGCACGAGACCTACGGCCAGACCGGCGCCGCGCACCTGCTCGAGCACCTGCTGTTCAAGGGCACGCCCGCGCACCGCGACATCAGCGGCGAGATGAAGCGCCGCGGCATCCGCTACAACGCCACCACCGGGCAGGACCGCACCAACTACTTCGCCTCCTTCCCCGCCGGCGGCGACAACCTCGACTGGGTGCTGGCGATGGAAGCCGACCGCATGGTCAACGCGCGCCTGGAACGCGCCGACCTGGACAGCGAGATGACGGTGGTGCGCAACGAGCTGGAGGCCGGCGAGAACAACCCCAGCGGCGTGCTGGTGCAGCGCGTGCGCGCGGCCGCCTACCAGTGGCATGGCTATGGCCAGGCCACCGTGGGCGCGCGCTCGGACGTGGAGGCGGCCGACATCGGCCAGCTGCGCGCCTTCTACCGGACCTGGTACCGCCCGGACAACGCCACCCTGGTGGTCGCCGGCCGGATCGACCCGGCGGATGTGCTGCGCAAGGTGCAGGCCACGTTCGGCAAGCTGCCCGCGCCGGCCACGCCGCTGCCGCGGCGGGCCACGGTGGAGCCGCCGCAGGACGGCGAGCGCGAGGTCACCGTGCGCCGCACCGGCGACTTGCGCATCGCCATGGCCAGCTACCACATCCCGGCCCGCACCCATGCCGACAACGCCGCGCTGGTGGTGCTGGCGCAGGTCCTGGGCCACACCCCCGGCGGGCGCCTGCACAAGGCCCTGGTCGAGCCGCGGATCGCCGCCGGCGTCGGTGCCGGTGCCGACGGCCTGGCCGAGCCGGGCCTGTTCAGCGCGGTGGTGGTGCAGCCGCGCGACGGCGACGGCGAGCGCGCCGAGCAGGTGCTGCTGGCGCAGCTGGAGGAACTGGCGCGCAACCCGGTGACCGAGGCCGAGGTCGAGCAGGCCCGGCAGCGGGTGGCCAATGCCTACGACCTGTACTTCACCGACGTCAACGCGGTGGGCATGGGCTTGTCGGAGTTCGTCGCCGCCGGCGACTGGCGCCTGCTGTTCACCAGCCGCGACGCGATCGCCGCGGTGACCGCCGCCGACGTCAACCGCGTCGCCGCCGCCTACCTGCGCCGCGACAACCGCACCCTGGGCCGCTTCGTGCCCACCGACGAACCGCAGCGGGTACAGGTGCCGGCGGCCCCGGCCGCGGCCGAGGTGGTGGCCGGTTACACCGGGCGCCAGGCGCTGGACGCCGGCGAGCACTTCGATCCCACGCCGCAGAACATCGAGGCCCGCACCCAGCGCTTCACCCTCGGCGACGGGCTCCGGGTGGCGCTGCTGCCCAAGCGCACCCGCGGCGGCACCGTGGTGGTCGACGGCTACTTCCGCTTCGGCGACGCGCAGTCGCTGGCCGGGCGCCAGCATGCCGCCGGCCTGGCCGGGGCGATGCTGATGCGTGGCGCGCGCGGGCTGGACCGCGAGGCCATCGACCGCAGGCTGGAGGAGCTGCAGGCCCGGGCCCAGGTGGCCGGCGGGCTGCAGGGTGCACAGCTGTCGCTGATCGGCCGCCGCGAGCGGCTCGGCGAGACCCTGGAACTGCTGGCCACCCTGCTGCGCGAGCCGACCTTCCCCGAGGACGAGTTCGAGCAGCTGCGGCTGCAGGCCATCACCGGGCTGGAGGCCTCGCGCGGCGAGCCGGGCGCGGTGGCGCAGCGGGCGCTGGCGCTGCACTTCGATCCGTGGCCGGAAGGGCATCCGCTGCACGCGCAGAGCCTGGATGAAACCCTGGCCGCGGTGCGTGCGCTCCGGCGCGAGGAGGTGGTGGCGTTCCACCGCGACTTCTACGGCACCGCGCAGGGCGAGATCGCGATCGTCGGCGACTTCGACCCGGAGGCGGTGCGCGCGCAGCTGGAACGCCTGTTCGCCGGCTGGCGCAGTCCGCATCCGTACCAGCCGATCGCCACCCGGCATGCCGAGGTCGCGCCGCTGCAGCGGCAGCTGCCGACCCCGGACAAGGCCAACGCGGTGCTGCTGGCGCGGCAGAACGTGGCCCTGCGGGTCACCGACCCGGACTACCCGGCGCTGGTGGTGGCCAACCGCATCCTCGGCGGCGGCGCGCTCAAGTCGCGCCTGGGCGACCGCATCCGCCAGAGGGACGGCCTCAGCTACGGGGTCAGCAGCTCGTTGCATGCCGACGACAGCGCCGACGGCGTGGACGATGCCGGCAACCTGCTGATCCAGGCCATCGCCGCGCCGCAGAACCTGGCCCGGGTCGAGGTGGCCATGCGCGAGGAACTGCAGCGGCTGGTGGCCGAGGGCATCACCGAGGCGGAACTGCAGGATGCGGTGTCCGGCCTGCTCACCGAGCGCGCGCAGGCGCGCGCGGACGACCAGAACGTGGCGGGCATGCTCCAGGACCAGCTGTACTTCGGCCGCACCATGGCCTTCACCGCGGAACTGGACGAGGCCTACCGCAGGCTGACCACGGCCCAGGTCAACGCCGCCATCGCCCGCCACCTGGCCCCGGGCAAGCTGAGCGTGGTCGCCGCCGGCGACTTCGACGCGGTGGCCCGCGCCGGCTCCGGCGCCGCCGCCCCGGCCGCGCCGGCCATGGCCGACTAGCCCCGGCAAGCCCGCCGCCAGGCGCGGCGGGCGCAGCGGCGAACGGGCCCGCGCGAGGCGGGCCCGTTCGTTGCTTGCGGCTGCGCGGGGGTCAGCGTCGCGGCAAGGCCGCCAGCACCGCCCACAACCCGCCGATTCCGGCGACCCAGGCCGACAGCGGCACCCCGGCCAGGCGCGGACCGCCGGCCTCCAGCGCGTACAGCACCGCCGCCACCAGCAGCAGGCCCACGCCCAGGATCGCCGCCACCGCCCGCCGCTGCATCACCCGCAGGGTGTGCTCGATCCCGGCCAGGTCGGGCGAGTGGATGCCCATCCGGTGCCGGCCCTGCACCTGCTGCTCCAGCCACTCGTGCAGCAGGCGCGGCATCTCCGGTGCGCGGGTCATCAGCTCCGGGGCGCGCTGGCGGAACTCGCGCAGCAACCGGCGCGGGCTGTAGCGCTCGCGCAGGATCTTCCCAAGCACCGGGCTGGCCACCGCCCAGATGTCCAGCTGCGGATCCAGCTGCCGGCCCACGCCCTCGATGTTGAGCAGGGTCTTCTGCAGCAGGATCAGCTGCGGCTGCAGGGTCAGTTCGTAGCGCTGCGCGGTGCGGAACAGCTTGGCCAGCACCTCGGCCAGCGAGACCTCGCTCAGTGGCCGGGTGAAGTACGGCTCGCACACCGCGCGCGCCGCCGCCTCCAGTTCCTCGATCCGCACCGTGGCCGGCATCCAGCCCGCCTCCACGTGCAACTCGGCGATGCGGCGGTAGTCCTGGCGGAAGATCGCCATGAAGTTCTCGGCCAGGTAGTACTGGTCGCGCGGCGACAGCTGGCCGACGATGCCGAAGTCCAGGGCGATGAAGCGTGGGTCGTGGCGCCGCGCCGGGTCGCCATCGACCCAGATGTTCCCCGAGTGCGCGTCGGCGTGGAAGAAGTTGTCGCGGAACACCTGGGTGTAGAACACCCGCACGCCCTTGGCCGCCAGCACCTTGCGGTCGATGCCTGCGGCATCCAGCGCGGCGATGTCGTCGGAGGGGATGCCGTGCACCCGCTCCATGGTCAGCGCCCGCTGCGCGCTGTGCGACCAGATCACCTCCGGCACGTACAGGTCCGGCGAGTCCTTCCAGAAGCGGCGCATCACCGAGGCGTTGGCGCCCTCGCGCTGCAGGTCCAGCTCGGCGGCCAGGGTGGACTCGATCTCGGCCACCACCGCCTGCGGGCGGATGCGGTCGGCCCGCGGATGGGCGCGGTCGACCAGCGCCGCCAGCGAGCGCAGCAGGGCGAGGTCGGCGTCGATCTGGCGCTCGATGCCCGGGCGCAGCACCTTGACCACCACCTCGCGGCCGTCGTGCAGGCGCGCCGCGTGCACCTGGGCGATCGAGGCCGAGGCCAGCGGGCGGGTGTCGAAGCCGGCGAACGCGGCCTCCACCGGCCGCCCCAGCGCCTGCTCGACGATGGCCCGCGCCGCCTGGCCGTCGAACGGCGCCACCTGGTCCTGCAGCAGGGACAGCTCCGCCGCGATGTCCGCCGGCAGCAGGTCGCGGCGGGTGGACAGGATCTGCCCGAACTTGACGAAGATCGGTCCCAGTTCCTGCAGCGCCAGGCGCAGGCGCATGCCGCGCGGCTGCGAGGCCACGTCGGCCGCCGCTCGCGGCACGAACGGCTTGGCCAGGCGCAGCCAGCGCTCGGCCGGGGTGCCTTCCAGCAACGCGTCCAGCCGGTAGCGCAGCACCACCCGGGCGATGCGCCAGGCGCGCAGCGCGGCCCTCATGGCGCGCCTCCGGGCACGCGCAGGCGGGCGATGCGCGCGGCCAGGCGCTCGACGTCGTCGCGGACCGCATCGACCTCGTCGTTGAACGCGGCCAGCTCGGCGCGGCCGACCACGTCGCGCGATTCCTCCACCAGGTATTCGGCACCGGAACGCGCCAGGCCGCCGGCCAGCCCGCGCGCGCCGCGCAGGGCCGCGGCCGCGGCATTGGCCAGCTGCACGCCCAGCACCGGGCCGAACAGCTCCACGAACGGCTGCTGCCAGTCCGGTTCGAAGCCGGAGGCCAGCTTCTGCAGGCGCCGTGCCAGGTCGGCGTCGCCGGACACGTGCAGGCGCCCGGCGGGCTTGCCGCGCGCGGCGGCGGCCAGGAACGGCAGCTGGCCGAGCAGGCCGCCGATGGTTCCGCGCACGGCCAGGTCGGCCTCGCGCAGCGGCGGGCCGACCTGCAGGTAGCGGTCATGCACGCGGATTTCCAGCGCCAGCGCCGGGCGCTCCAGGGTCAGGGAAACGCTGCGACCGTCCAGCTGCGCCAGCGCGGCGAGGGTATCCGGGTCCAGCGCCGCGGCACGGTTGAGCGCCGCTTCCAGGGCGCGTCCGGCCAGCGGCTTGAGGGCATCGAGGGGGCTTGGCATGCGGCCATTCTAGCGGTCGCGGCGGCGCCGCACCGGAAAACCCGGGGTCCGGATACGACACGGGCGCAGCCAGTGGCCACGCCCGTGCTGGGGTTCCGGCGGCGCCAGGGGCGCCGGCGCGGACTAGACCCGCCTGCCGCGCAGCAGCGAGATCGCACCCAGGATCAGGAACACGACGAACAGGATCCAGGCGATGTTGGTGGCGGCGCCGGCGATGCCGCTGAAACCCAGCAGGGCGGCGATCACGGCGATGACGAAAAACACGACGGCGTAATGGAGCATCTGGGCATTCCTCGGGGTGGCGCCGCGGGGGGCGGTCGAGCGGCATGCTGCCCAAGCGCCGGTCGTGATCAGGTGACGGATGCGCCCTGTTGCCAGCTGGCCTTCAGCCTGATGATTCCCTCGTCAAAACCGACCCTTGGCACGTAGCCGAAGTCGCGCCGCGCCGGCTCCATGCTGTACCAGTGCGCGGTGGCCAGCTGCTCGGCGAGGAAGCGTGTCATCGGCGGCTCGCTGCGCAGGCGCAGCAGCGGCCACAGCCGCTCGCACACCGCACCGATGCGGTACGCCGTCTTGAACGAAATGCTGCGCGTGACCGGCGGCGCACCGGCGGCCTGCAGCAGGCGGTTGAGCACCTCGCGGATCGGCAGCGGTTCGCCGTTGGAGATGAAGTACGCCTTGCCGGCGCAGGCCGCATCCGGCGCCAGGCGGTCCAGCGCGTCCAGGTGCGCCTGGGAGGCGTTGTCGATGTAGGTGGTGTCGACCAGGTTGGAGCCGTCGCCGACCAGGCGCAGGCGCCCGGCATGCGCGCGTTCGACCAGGCGCGGCAGGATCTGCGGATCGCCCGGGCCCCAGATCAGGCGCGGGCGCAGCGCGACCACCGCCAGCTCCGGTCCGTTGGCCGCCAGCGCCTCCTGCTCGGCGATGGCCTTGGTCGCCGCGTACGGCGCCTGGAAATCCTCGCCGTAGGGCACTTCGTCCGCGCCCAGGCCTTCCACCGGATGGGTGGCGCGATGGGTGACGCTGGGCGTGGAGGTGTAGACCAGCCGCTGCACGCCATTGGCGCGGCAGGCGGCAATCACGTTGCGGGTGCCGACCACGTTGGCCTGGTAGTAGCTGTCGTAGCTGCCCCAGGCGCCGGCCTTGGCGGCGTTGTGCAGCACCGCGTCCATGCCCGCCACCGCCCGCGCGACCGCGGCCGCGTCGGCCAGGTCGCCAAGGTGCTGGACCACGCCCATCGCCTGCAGCGCGGGCGAATGGCTGCGCTGGAAGCTGTGCACCGCATGGCCGCGCGCCAGCAGCGCGCGGCACAGGGCCTGGCCGAGGAAGCCTCCGCCACCGGTCACCAGCACCTTCATCGGGCCTTCTCCAGTTGCCGGGCCGCCCATGCGGCGAGCTTCTCGCGTCCGATCTTGGCGTTGTGGCGGATGTCGACCGGGAACGCGGGATGGCGCAGGAAGCGGCCGATGCGCGCGGTCTGCGGGGTACGGCTGCCAAGCATGCGCAGTTCCTCGGCGATGCGCTCGAACTCGGTGGCGCGCACGCCGCGGGCCAGTTCCACGCACAGCACCGGAACCTGCGCCCCGGGCGCGCCCACGCCTACCAGCGCGGTGCGGCGCACGCGCGGATGCACGTTGAACACCGGCTCGACCTGCTCGGTGTACAGCGGGCCCTGCTCGGTCTCCACGCGCTGGGTCTTGCGCCCGCAGAACCACAGCCGGCCGTGTTCGTCGAAATAGCCCACGTCGCCCATGCGGTGCACGACGCGGGTGCTGCCGTCGGCCAGGGCCTCGCGGATCTTGGCCGCGCGGGTGGCGGCCTCGCGGTTGAAATAGCTGTCGGTGGCGGTCGGGCCGGCGACGGTGATCTCGCCCACTTCGCCCACGCCCAGCACGCGCGCCTGGCTCCAGCTTTCGATCGGGCCGTCGTCCACGGCGATGATGCGCACCTCGTTGGGCGCCACCGGGCGGCCCACGCAGGTGCCGGCGCCGGCCTCGGTGGCGGCGCGGGTTTCCTGAAGCTCGCGGCCCTCGATCACCGCCACCGGCAGGCACTCGGTGGCGCCGTAGGGCGTCCAGAACTGCGCATCGGCCGGCAGCAGCGCGCGGATCTTCTCCACCACCTCCGGCGGCACCGGCGCGCCGGCGGAAGTGGCGCGGCGCACGGTGGGCAACGGCGCACCATGGTCGGCCAGCACCCGCATCAGCGCCGGCGAACCGAACAGCTGGGTCACGCCGAAGCGCGCGATCGCATCGTGCAGGCGGCGCGGGTCGGCCTCGGCCGGGCGGGTCGGATCCATGTCCGGGATCACCGAGGTCAGGCCCAGGGCCGGATCGAACAGGGCGAACGGCGGGAAGGTCGGCAGGTCCACGCCACCGGGCTCGATGCCGAAGGCCTCGCGCATCAGCGCGATCTGGGCGACGAAGTGGCGGTGGCGGTAGACCACGCCCTTGGGCACGCCGGTGGAGCCGCTGGTGAACAGGATCGCGGCGACCTCGTCCGGAGCGGTGTCGGCCAGCTGCGGGCCGGCACCCTGGCCGGCGCGCTCGACCGCGGCCAGGGTGGTCCCGCCCCAGCCCATGCGGGTGCCCACCGTGACCAGCTTCCTCGCCGACGGCGCCCAGCCCAGCAGGCGCCGGGCCACGTGCGCCAGCGGGATGCCGATGAAGGCCTCGGCGCGGGCCTCGTCCAGGCACTGCTTCAGCGCGCGGCGGTCGATGCCCGGGTCCACCAGCACCGGCACCGCCCCGGCCTTGAACAGGGCGAACATCACCAGGAAGAACTCCGGCGAGGGCCGCACCATCACCACCGTGCGCACGCCGCGGCCGATGCCGTGCGCGGCCAGGCCGGCGGCGAGCGCATCGCTGCGGGTGTCCAGGGTGCGGTAGTCGAGGACCACGTCGTAGCGGGCCAGGCCGCGGCCGGAGGCGCGCTTGCCGGGGCAGCGGATCGCGGGCTGGTCGGGACGCTCGGCGGCCAGCCGCGGCAGCGCCGCGGCGATGTTGCAGGGGCTGGAAGTCATGCGGGGATTATCCCACGCGCGTGCCCACCGCCCGGCGCCACTTCGCCGCCGCCACCGGATGCGGCAGAATCGCGCCTCCCGCAACTGCAGCCGCGCAAGGCCCGGCCCGCCCCCCATGCATCCCTGCCTCACCTGTGGCGCCTGCTGCACCCAGTACCGGGTCGCCTTCCACTGGATGGAATCGGATGAAGTGACCGAAGGGGGCGTACCCGCCGCACTGACCCAGCGCCTGGACGCGCACCGCCTGTGCATGCGCGGCACCTACGGCCCGCCGGTGCGCTGCGTGGCGCTGGACGCGGACATCGGGGTGTACTCGCGCTGCACCATCCACCCCAACCGGCCCTCGGTATGCCGCGAGGTGGATGCGTCCTGGGAATTCGGCGCCGCCAGCTCGCAATGCGACCGCGCCCGCATCGCCCACGGCCTGCCACCGCTGACCCCGGCCGACTGGACCTGGCGCGAAGCCGCCAGCAACGACGACGGCGAACCGGACGACAGCGGCAACAGCCCGTCCTCGCCGCCGGTCACGCCAATCGCGGCCTAGGCGGCTGCATCGCAACGGGCGCCATCCCGCATTGCGGGAAGGCAGGGATTCGCCGCATGGATTTTCCTGCGGCGCGGGCTAGCCCGCGCAGGGAAAGCCGGCCCGTGGTCCGCTCAGGCCAGCGGATTGGCGTCGAGGAAGGCGCGGATCGCCGGCACCAGCACTTCGTGCCTGTCTTCCAGCACGTAGTGGCCGGCGTCCTCGAACGCATGCACCTGCGCGCGCGGCAGGTCGGCGCGGAAGCGCTCGAGGAAGTGGTGGTCGAACACGAAATCCTTCAGGCCCCAGCCGATGAAGGCCGGGCGGTCGGCGAAGGACGGCAGCGCCTTGCCGGCCGCTTCCAGCAGCGGCCAGGCCTTGTCGCCGGGGCGCAGCGGGATGTCCTGCATGAAGCGGATGGTGGAGATGCGGTTCTTCCACGAGTCGTAGGGAGCCACGTAGGCACGGCGCACGTCGGCCGGCATCTTCCGCTCCACGCCGAAGTACGAGGCGCCGGCGGAGAAGGCGTTGAACGCGCGGATGATGACTTCGCCGACGAAGTAGTCGCGGCCCAGCGCGATCTGCCAGGGCATCTGCTTGGCCGCCGGCATCGGGAACGCGGCGGTATTGAGGACCACCAGGCGCTTGACCTGGGCCGCATGCGACAGCGCCCAGCCGAAGCCGATCATCCCGCCCCAGTCGTGCACGGCCAGGGTCACCGGGGTGGCGTCGTCGACCCCGGCATGGCGCAGCAGCGCCTCCAGGTCGTCCACCCGCGACTGCAGGGTGTAGTCGTAGCGCGGCGAGGCGGTGGGGCGGTCGTCCGGCTTGTCCGACAGGCCCATGCCGACGTGGTCGGGGACGATGCAGCGGTAGCGGCCGACCAGCGCGGCCACCAGGGTGCGCCAGTAGTAGCTCCACGACGGGTTGCCATGCAGCATCACCACGACTTCGCCGTCGCGCGGGCCCTCGTCCAGGTAGGACATGTGGATGCCGGGCCGGACTTCGAAGCGGCGGGGGTGCTCGGGGTAGCCGGGGAACTGGGACACGGGCAGCAGGTTCGCGCGGAAACCGCGCATTGTAGGCCAGCGCGGACCCGCCACGGCCCCGCCGCGGCCCGCCAGGGACTACCATGCACGCCCCTCCACCGTTCCAGCCGCCATGGCCATGCCCCCGCCCTATCTCGACGACGCGCAGATCGAACGCCTCTCCACCCTGCTTGAACAGCGCGCCGTGCCCTTCCGCGGCTTCAACCTGGAGGCGCTGGACGGCTTCCTGTCGGCCCTGGCGGTGGCACCTGCGCCGGTGCCGCCGGAGGAATGGCAGCCGGTGGTCTGGGGCGGCAAGCTGCCCAGCTGGGGCAGCCCGGAGGAGGCCGAAGAGGTCCAGGCCCTGCTGCAGGGCCACTGGAACATGTGCGTGGCCCGCGCCCGCCAGGGCGAGGACCTGCCGGAACACCTGCTGCCGCTGATGTGGCTGCCCGAGGACCCGGAAAGCGCGGACGAGGCCCTGGCCGAGGACGAACTGGACGTGGGCCGGGAATGGGCGCTGGGCTTCTTCGAGGGCGCGGCCCTGCGCGAGGAGGCCTGGGACCGCTGGCTGGACGAGCACGAGTGGATCGAGGAGATCTTCGACCTGCTCGAGCGCCTGGCCTCCGGCGAGGTGGTCGATCCGGAACACCCGGAGAAGGAGCCGGTGCCGCTGGCCTACCGCGAGCGCCTGGACATCGTCATGGACCTGCCGGGCATGCTGGCCGACCTCAACCACCAGCACATCGCCGAACAGACTCCGCGCACCCCGATCCGCCGCGAGGACGGCCCCGGCCGCAACGATCCCTGCCCCTGCGGCAGCGGCAAGAAGCACAAGAAGTGCTGCGGCGCCGGCTGAGGCCGCGCCGCCACCCCGGCCCCGGCAGCGATGCCGGACGCCGGAAAAGCAAAGGGCCGGCAGAGCCGGCCCTTTGTCATGCGGGGCAGGAGTGGGTTACCACACCACCTCGGCCATCGAGCAGTTCAGGCCCGAGCCGATGCCCAGCAGGGCGATCCGGTCGCCCTTCTTCAGGCGCCCCAGTTCCTTGAGCTTGCTCAGCACGATCGGCACCGAGGCCGGGCCGATGTTGCCGTGTTCGCCGAAGATGGTCATGACCTTCTTCGGATCCACGCCCAGCGACTTGATGAAGGCCTTGGTGTGCGGGCGGCTGACCTGGTGGATCACGAACTGGTCCAGCTCGTCCACCGCCCAGCCCAGCGCCTGCTTGGCCGCGGCGAAGGTCTTGGTGGCCAGTTTGATGCCCTCGATCAGCAGCAGGCGGGTGTCGGTGACCATGCGGTCGAGGTTGCCGCGGCACAGCTGGTTGAACTCGGTGGCCGAACGGGTCACGCCGCCCTTGTAGCGCGGGGCATCCGGGGCCAGTTCGCGGCGGCACAGGACCATGGCCGCGGCGCCGCAGCCCAGGGTCAGGGCCGCCATCTCGTCGCGGAATTCCTGCTCGGTCACGTCCGGGGCGCTCATGCGCTCCAGGGTCTTCTCGTACACCAGGTTGGCGGTCTCGCCGTCCACCACCAGGGCGTAGTCGATCTCGCCGCGCTCGAGCATGCGCGCGGCGATGTCCATGCCGTTGATGAAGGCCAGGCAGGCGTTGGCGACGTCGAAGGTCATGCACTCCTCGGACACGCCCAGGTTGCCGGAGACGATGGAGGCAGTGGACGGCTCCAGGTAGTCGCGGCTGACCGAGGTGTTGACCAGCAAGCCGATCTTCTCCACGCCGATGCCGGCGTCCTCGAGCGCCTTGCGCGCAGCCATGGTCGCCACGTCGGAGGCCGTCATGCCGTCATCCCACAGGCGGCGGGCATGGATGCCGGCGATGTCGCCCAGCACGTCCACCCGGATGCCGAGGCGGTCCAGGGTCGGCTTCAGGCGCGCGTTGATTTCCTCCGAGGTCAGGGTATGCGGCGCATCGATATGCGCCAGCCCCGCGATCGAGACGTTCTTGAAAAGCATGGCTAGACCACGCCGGTAAGGCGAAAGGGGCGTCGATTCTACCGGTTGCCCGCCTTCACCGCACCTTTACGTACGGGGCGGGGCGTGCCCCGTTCAGGGACACTGCCAGGCGGCGAAGCGCTGGGTCCCGCCGGCCGGCTCGCCCAGCGGCTGGACCACGTTGGCCCCGACCCCCGGGGCCTCGTTGCGGGCCAGGCTCTCCAGCTCGTCGCGGACCTTGACCTGGTCGCGCTGGTAGAAGCCCACGCTGTGCTTGACCGAGACCTCGACCTCGCCCTGGCGGGTGCAGCCGGCCGGGGCCGCCCCGGCGGCGATCACGCGCACGGCCTTGCCCTGGGGCTGCAAGGGCACCCAGGTGCAGGCGGCCAGCGGGAGGACGAGCAGGAGGGAGGCGGCGGCAAGGCGCATGCGGGTCTTCCGGGAAGGTGAAGGCAGGCCGGAAAGCCTGCCATGGTTCGGTGCAACAGGGGGACAACCGCCGGCGCCGCCCGTCGGGACGGCGCCGGCGCACGGGTCAGCGCGCGACCGGGCGACCGTCGGCGTCGATCACGTGGACCGGGCCGAGCTTGAGCGCGCGCACCGGCTGCTCGACCTGCTTGAGGTCGCCCACCACAACCCAGACCAGCTTGTCCGGATCCAGGGTGGCGGCCGCCTGCTGCACCTGCTCCACGGTCAGCGCCTCGATCCGGGCCTTGCGCCGGAACACCCAGTCGTCCGGGCGGTCGTAGCGGACGATGCCACCGATGGTGCCCAGCACCGCGCGCGCGGTTTCGTAGGCACCGGGCAGGCTGCGGATCTCGGTGGCCTGGATCTTGGCCACCTCGGCCGGGGTCGGCGGCTTGCGCCCGCCGACGTACTCGCGCACCTCGCGGTCCAGCTCGGCCAGGGCCTCGGCGGTCTTGTCGATCTGCACCGGGGCAAAGGCCATCCACGGCCGCTGGCCCAGGGCCTGGGTGGTGAAGCTGTAGGCGCCGTAGGCCCAGTGCTTGTCCTCGCGCAGGTTCATGTTCAGGCGCGAGGAGAACTCGCCGCCCAGCACCGAGTTGGCGAAGTCGAACACGATGGTCGACGGGTCCTTGGTCGAGGGCACGACCTGGCCCGCGAGGATGGTGGCCTGCACCGCGCCGGGCTGGTCGATCAGGTACACCGCCGCCGCCTGCGGACGCTCCACCTCCGGGATGGCCTCGACCGCGGCCGGGGCCGGGGCGGCCGCCTTCCAGTCGCCGAAGTGGCGCTCCAGCAGCGGCACGATCTCCTCCAGGGTGGTATCGCCGACCACGATCAGGGTGGCGCCGTCCGGGCGCACCCACTGCGCGTGGAAGGACTGCAGGTCCTCGCGGGTCAGCGAGGCGATGGATTCCTCGGTGCCGGTGCCGCTGAACGGGATCGCGTAGGGGTGGCCCTGGCCGTACAACAGCGGCGGCAGCACGCGCATGGCCGCGCCGTTGGGGCGCGCCTTCTCCTGGGCGATGCCGGCCAGCCAGGTGGCGCGCACGCGTTCGATCTCCTTCTGCTCGAAGCGCGGGCGGCGGACCATGTCGGCGAACAGCTGCAACGACGCGTCCAGGTTTTCCTTCAGCGCCGACAGGTAGGCGTTGCCGCCGTCCAGGGTGGCGCCGGCGCCGAGCACCGCGCCCAGCGACTCGGCGCGGTTGGCGAAGCCCAGCGCGTCCAGCTCGCCGGCGCCCTCGTCGAGCATGGCCATGGTGAAGCTGGAGGTGCCCAGCTTGCGGCCCAGGTCGGCGGCGAAGCCGCCCTTGAACTCGTAGCTCAGCTGCACCACCGGCACCGCGTCGCGGCGGGCCAGGATCACCTGGGTGCCGTTGCTGAGCGTGGCCCGCTCCAGCGCCGGGAATTTCAGGTCCGGGAAGCGGTCGGGCATGGGCACGCCCTTGCTGCGGTCCACCTGCGGCTTCAGCGCGCGGTACTTGCGGTCCGGCGGCGGCAGCTTGAACGGTTCCGGGGTCGGCGACGGTTCCTCGGCCAGCGCCTGGCGCTCGCCCGGCAGCACCACCAGGGTGTGCGAACCCTCGCCCAGCCAGGTGCGGCCGGCCTCGCGCACTTCCTCGACGGTGGCGTTGGCGACCACCTCCAGGGCGTCGCGGAAGCAGCCGGGGTTGCCGGTGTACACCGCGCACTCGGCCAGGGCGTCGGCCTTGCCGCCGAAGCCGCCGATGCGCTCGATCCCGCGCACCACCGAGGCCTTGGTCATGATCTTGGCCTGGCCCAGCTCCTCGGCGGTCGGCCCCTCGGCCAGCAGGCGCGCGATTTCCTCGTCCAGCGCCTTCTCCACCTGCGCCGGGTCCACGCCCTGGCGCACGTCGGCGGTGACGTAGAAGGTGGAGGCCAGCTCGAACGGCAGCACGTAGGCGCTGACCTTGTCGGCCAGCTTGTCCTCGAATACCAGGCGGCGGTCCAGGCGCGAGCCGCGGCTGCCGCCCAGCACCTGGGCCAGCAGCTGCAGCCGCTCCAGGTCCGGCTTGCCGTATTGTTCCACGCTCCAGGCGCGGTAGATGCGCGCCTGCGGGACCTTGTCCTCCATCGTCTCGCGCGTGGTCGCGCGCTTCACCGGGCCGGCCTGGATCCGCTCCAGGGTCGGGCCGGCGGGGATGTGGCCGAAGTAGCGGGTGACCTTCTCGCGCGCGGTCTTCACGTCGATGTCGCCGGCCAGCACCAGCACCGCGTTGTTCGGGCCGTACCAGGCACGGAACCACTGCTTCACGTCCTCCAGCGAGGCCGCGTTGAGGTCGTTCATCGAGCCGATCGTGCTGTGGTGGTACGGGTGGTCCTTGGGGTACAGCGCGCGGTAGATCAGGTCGTCGGCCTGGCCGTAGGGCTGGTTCTCGCCCTGGCGCTTCTCGTTCTGGACCACGCCGCGCTGCTCGTCCAGCACCTTCTGGTCGATCGCGCCGAGCAGGTGGCCCATGCGGTCGGACTCCATCCACAGCGCCAGGTCCAGCGCGGTGGTGGGCACGTTCTGGAAGTAGTTGGTGCGGTCCAGCCAGGTGGTGCCGTTCATGTCGGTGGCGCCGACCAGCTCGAACGGCTCGAAGTACTCGCCGCGGTGGTTCTCCGAGCCGTTGAACATCAGGTGCTCGAACAGGTGGGCGAAGCCGCTGCGGCCGGCCGGTTCGTCCTTGCTGCCGACGTGGTACCAGATGTTCACCGCCACGATCGGCGCCTTGCGGTCGGTGTGCACCACCACGCGCAGGCCATTGGGCAGGGTGAACTCCTCGTACGGGATCAGCACCTCGC
Organism: Pseudoxanthomonas sp. SGNA-20; assembly: GCF_003931635.1. NCBI lineage: Bacteria > Pseudomonadati > Pseudomonadota > Gammaproteobacteria > Lysobacterales > Lysobacteraceae > Pseudoxanthomonas > Pseudoxanthomonas sp. SGNA-20. The sequence continues at coordinate 980,921 of NZ_RRYK01000001.1, forward strand.
TGCCGGCCGCGGGACGGGTGGCGGCATCCGCCGGGGCCAGTCCGGCGACCCCGAAGGTGGCGGTGATGGCCATGGCCAGGGCCGCGGCGAGCGGCCTGCGCGTGATCCTCATCGTGACGCTCCCTGTGCTGTGATTGGTGCGCCGATGCTAGCCGCCACGGGCGGCCTTTACACTAGGCCACAAGCCATCCCGGCCGGAGCGGACACGGACATGCGCCACTGCCTGGTCACCGGGGCCAACCGCGGCCTCGGCCTGGAGTTCACCCGCCAGCTGCTGGCGCGCGGCGCGCGCGTGGTCGCCACCGCCCGCCATCCCGGCCGCGCCGCCGCGCTCAATGCCCTGGCCGGGGATTACCCCGGGCGCCTGCACGTGCTGCCGCTGGACGTGGCCGCTGCGCGCAGCCGCGGGGAACTGGCGCGCGAACTGGCGCTGGTGCTGGACGGCCAACCGCTGGACCTGCTGCTCAACAACGCCGGCGTGCTGCACGGCGGCGAGCGCTTCGGCCAGGTGGCCGAGGCCGACCTGGAAACCAGCCTGCGCACCAACGCCATCGGCCCGTTCCTGCTGGTGCAGGCGCTGGCGGACCTGCTGGCCGACGGCGGCATCGTCGCCAACCTGTCCTCGGAGATCGGCTCGCTGGCGCTGCGCCGCGAGTTCCGCACCCCCAGCTACGCCGTCGGCAAGGCCGCGCAGAACATGGGCACGGTGCTGCTGTCCCGGGCGCTGCAGCCGCGCGGCATCCGTGTGGTGGCCCTGCATCCGGGCTGGGTGCGCACCGACATGGGCGGCGAGCGCGCCCCGGCCCTGCCGGCGGAGGCCGCCGCCGCGCTGCTGGCGGTGCTGGACCGCCTGGGCCCGGACGACAGCGGCCTGTTCCTCGGCCCCGACGGCGCGGTCCTGCCCTGGTGAGAACGGTTGCCCGGGCCCGGCCGGCCGCTACGAAGGCGGCGGCCGCAACCGGAAGCACGCATCCGGCCTGAGGCTGCAATCCGCTCCGGCGCCCGACCCCGGCCCTCCCGGTTCCTGCCGTGCCTCCGCTTTCCCCGGCCAGGCCGCGCGGCCTGGCGACGGGCGCACGACCACCCCGTCGGCTGGCGCTCCACGCCCTGCGCCGGCAGCTGCACGGGGCCAGCGCTGCGGCCGGCCCTGGCGGCGACACGCCACCGGCTTCCAGGCCGTTCCGGTCCCGGATTTCGGCCCTGCTGCGGCCTGCGGACCGGTGACCACGACCCTCGTCCGCATCCCTGTCCGGCGCGGTGTCCGCCCCGTGCGGACGTCCGCGCCGTCCCGCGGACACCGGGTCAGAAATCCAACCAATTGATCTGGAAGAAGAAATTCTTGGCACGCGACGTGCTTTGTACAGCTTTCCCCGGAAGCACTCCGAGGGTTACTGAATAAATGCTGAAGCAGCGTGCCGGAACCCCACCTTCTCCTTGCACCCTCTGCTTAGGTGTACTACATTACTACCACACCACTGATCAACGACACCGGAGCACACGATGAACGCCAAGACCCTTGCCGCCTCGTTGGCCCTTGCCCTCGCCGCGACGCCTGCCTTTGCCGCCGAGACCCCGCGCGTCGACCACATCGTCGACCTGCCGGCGGTCGAGGTCCGCCCGGATCCGGCCCTGCGCGCCGAGCTGGCCGCCAACCGCATCGTCGACCTGCCCGCCGTCGTGGTCCGCCCGACCACCGCGCAGAAGGCCGAATACCTGGCGGTGCAGGCCATGCAGGGCCGCATCGTCGACCTGGCCACGGTCTACGTCCGCCCCACCGCCGAGCAGCTGGCCGAGCGCGCCGCGATCGTCGCCCGCGAGCAGGCCGAGGCCCTGGCCGTGCAGGTCGGCAACACCCTGGCCGGGCAGGCCCAGGCCCACGTCGGCGGCCTGGCCGCGATGGGTAACTGAGTGCGGGCCGCGGAAGACACCGGCGGACGCGGCGCAGGCCGCAAGGCGCTCCAGCGCCCCGTCCGCCGGCACGTCTAGAATCCGCGGATGCCAGCCCCCGTTTTCGACGTCCTGCTCTACCAGCCCGAGATCCCGCCCAACACGGGCAACGTGATCCGCCTCTGCGCCAACACCGGCGCCCGCCTGCACCTGATCGAGCCGCTCGGCTTCAGCATGGAAGACCGGCAGCTGCGCCGCGCAGGCCTGGACTACCACGAATACGCCAGCGTGCAGGTCCATCCCGACCTCGCCACCGCGCTGGAACGCATCTCCCCCCGACGCCTCTTCGCCCTGAGCACCCGCGGCCAGGTCCGCCACGACCAGCCGGCCTATGCCGACGGCGACGCCTTCCTGTTCGGCTGCGAGACCCGCGGCCTGCCCGACGCGGTCCTGGAAGCGGTGCCGGAAGCACAGCGCCTGCGCCTGCCGATGCGCCCGGGCAACCGCAGCCTCAACCTGTCCAACGCCGTGGCCGTGCTCGTGTTCGAGGCCTGGCGCCAGCACGGGTTCGCCGGCGGCCAGTAGCCGCCCCCGCTCCCCTCCCCTGCAGGCGCGCCCTCCGCCCTGCACTCCAGACACCGCGTGCCCGCTGCCGCCCAGGCCCGGTCCTGTCCCCGGCGCGGTTCGTGGCCATGGCCGGCCATCCGCACGGCGGCGGGGAACCGGGCCGGACGATGTCAACGTTGTCACGCAAAGACCGGCCGCTGGTCTGTCCAAGTCCCGTTCCTGTCCACTCCGAAGCACCGGCAGGACACCACGTGTCTCGTCCCGCCGGCTCCGGGTGCGGCCCCGGGAAACTGTTGATCCCAATGGCCTTTCCCGGTGTGTGCGCAAATTTCTGCTGCACGGCAACACAGCCGGGCCGGTGTTAGCGCTACATCGGTTCCGGGGTGGCCAATTTCGCCCCGAATCGTTGACAACGCTGTCAGCCGGACTCCCAATCGTGCGCACCGGGCCCGTGCCCGGCCACCCACGTCCCGGAGAGGGGAGGATCCCATGAAGCGTTCCCATGCACCCGGCCGGCCGCGACGGCGGCTGCTGAGTACCGCCCTGATGGTGGCGCTGGCGCCACCGGCCACCCAGGCCCTGGCCCAGGAGGCACCGCCGGCCGCCGACCCGGTCCAGGAACTGGACGCGGTCGTCGTCACCGGCATCCGCGCCAGCCTGGCCTCGTCCATGAACCTCAAGCGCGACGCCCAGGGCGTGGTCGACGGCATCGTCGCCGAGGACATCGGCAAGTTCCCCGACACCAACCTGGCCGAGGCCCTGCAGCGCATCAGCGGCGTGTCCATCGACCGCACCAGCAGCGGCGAGGGCTCCAAGGTCACCGTGCGCGGCATCAGCCCGGACTACAACCTGGTGTTGCTCAACGGCCGGCAGATGCCGGCGTCCAACCTCGGCCCGGGCGGCGGCGGCACCTCCAACTCGCGCTCGTTCGACTTCGCCAACCTGGCGGCCGAGGCGATCTCGGCGATCGAGGTCCACAAGACCGGGCGCGCCGAACTCCCCACCGGCGGCATTGGCGCCACCCTCAACGTGAAGACCGCCCGCCCGCTGGACATCGGCCAGTTCCTCGGCAGCGTGGGGCTCAAGGCGGTGCACGACACCTCGGTCGACAACCTGCCGCGCAGCTTCGCCGGCAGCAAGTTCACCGGCGAGCTGTCCGGCATCTTCAGCCAGACCTTCGCCGACAACACCTTCGGCGTCATGGTCAGCGGCAGCTACCAGGAACGCGACTCCGGCTTCTCGCAGGCCTCGGTGGCCGACGGCTGGCTGACCTTCCCCGGCGACGATGCCACCAGCGGCACCCGCCTGCCGCTGTCGGGCGAGCCCGGCTACGAACGCATCCAGAACCGTCCCGGCCCCGACGACATCTATGCGCGGCCGCAGAACACCGGCTACAGCGTCAACGGCGTCCAGCGCCAGCGCACCAACGGCAACATCACCCTGCAGTGGGCGCCCAGCGACGCGGTCACCGCGACGCTGGACTACAACTACATGGAGAACAAGGTCCAGCAGCAGCGCAGCGAGCTGTCGGTGTGGTTCAACTACCAGCCCGGCGACAGCTCCTGGACCGACGGCCCGGTGGCCGCGCCGACCTGGTACTCGGAGGACATCCCGGCCGGCAACAGCGACCTCTCCATGGGCGGCATGCGCCTGGCCACGAAGAACAGCGGCGATTCGCTGGGCTTCAACGTGGAATGGGAAGTCAACGACGCCCTGGGCCTGGAGTTCGACTACCACAAGGCCAAGGCCGAATCGCGCCCCGACGGTCCGTATGGCTCGGCCGGCGTGCTTGGCGTGGCCGCGTTCGTGCGCGGCACCACCTCGGTGGACTACACCGGCGAGATCCCGATCGTGAACGTGGTCCTGCCGCCGGGCATGGACGAAGTCGGTCCGGCCGACGCGGTGGTCACCGGCTCCGTGTTCCAGAACAGCTACAACCGCTCGGAGGTCGAGCAGTTCCAGGTACGCGGACGGTTCGAGTTCGGCGACTACTCCGGGCTGGATTTCGGCGTGTCCGCCACCGAGGTCGACAACCGCACCGCGGCCTCGGTGATGCAGGCCGACAACTGGGGCGGCCTCGGCAGCCCGGGCGACTACGACGATGGCATCTGGTACCTGGACCACATGTCGCGCTACTTCGACGCCTTCGGCAACTCCGGCGACCCGCGCTGGAGCGACGGCTTCCTGGTGTTCGACTTCGAACGCCTGCGCCAGCGCGCGGCGCAGATCCCGCAGCCGGACGGCCAGCCCTGCCCGTCCTGCTACCAGATGCGCCCGGACTACACCGACGACCTGCGCACCACCGAGAAGACCCGCAGCGCCTACCTGCAATGGACCAACACCTTCGACTGGTCCATGCCCCTGGACGTGGCGGTGGGGGTGCGCTACGAGAAGACCGAGGTGGAGTCGTCGGCGCTGGTGCGCATCCCCACCGGCATCAGCTGGGTGGCGGCCAACGAGATGTACGTGCAGTACGCCGACGAGCAGGGCTTCACCACGCTGGACGGCGAGTACGACTACTTCCTGCCCAACCTCGACCTGGCCCTGCACATCCGCGACGACCTGGTGCTGCGCGGCAGCTTCAGCGAGACCATCGGCCGCCCGGGCTGGCAGGACATCCAGGGCGGCCAGCGCCTGGACAACATCGTGCGTACCATCGGCGGCAACGGCAGCCGCGGCAACCCCGCGCTGGAACCGCTGGAATCGCGCAACTTCGACCTGTCGCTGGAGTGGTACTACGGCGAGGCCAGCTACGTGTCCGCCGGCTATTTCCGCAAGAACGTGCGCAACTTCATCAGCAGCACGGTGCTGCGCGAGTCGCCGTTCGAGCTGCACACGCCGGTGGGCGGCGCCTACTGGAACGAGGCCACCTCCACCGGCGGTTGCGGCCAGACCGACCTGCCCTGCATCCGCGACTACATCTTCGCCAACTTCGACGGCCAGCCCGGCGTGGCCTACACCGGCCTCAACTCGGCCGGGCAGATGACCGGCAGCATCGAAGGCCTGCCCGGCGATCCGGTGGCGCAGTTCGACATCACCGTGCCGGTGAACCAGCGCCGCGACCACGTCGACGGCTTCGAGCTGAGCATCCAGCACGTGTTCGGCGAAACCGGCTTCGGCCTGGCCGCCAACTACACCAAGGTGGATTCGGGGCTGACCTTCGACAACGCCAGCCTGGAGACCCAGTACCCGATGGTGGGCCTGAGCGATACCGCCAACCTGGTCACGTTCTACGACAAGGACCGGTGGCAGGTGCGCGCGGCGTACAACTGGCGCGACAAGTTCTTCAACGGCATTGGCGGCCAGGGCCCGAATCCGAACTGGACCGAGGAATACGGCCAGCTGGATGCGATCGTCAGTTATTCGGTCACCGACAACCTGGTGCTGAGCCTGGAGGGCATCAACCTGACCGACGAAACCCAGCGCATCCACGCCCGCCACCGCAACATGGTGCGCTACGCCACCCAGACCGGCCCGCGCTACATGTTCGGCCTGCGCTACCGCTTCTGACCGTGCAGCAACCCGCCGCGCCCTCCCTCCCGGGCGCGGCGGTTTCCGGGTCGCCGGAAGGACCTGGCGACCTTTCTTTCCACCCCCGCGCTGCGGCACGATGCCGCCACGCCCTTCCTGGACCTGGCGCCGTGGACGAACAGGCCATCCATCGCCGACACCCCGCCGGCCCGGCGGGCGGGACGATCCCGGAACTGGAGGTCGCCGCGCCCGGCATGGTGCCCGAGGCGGTGCTGCAGGGATCGCGCCCGCTGGTCCTGCGCGGCCTGGTCGCGCACTGGCCGGCGGTGGCCGCGGCGCGGGAATCGCCCGAAGCCGCCATCGCCTACCTGCGCGGGTGCGAACGCGCGGATGCGCCGCCGGCGGTCGCGACCGTCGGGCCGCCCGATATCGAGGGCCGCTTCTTCTACGACGAGGACCTGGCCGGATTCAATTTCCGCCGCGAGGAGGTGCCGCTGGGCGTGGTCCTGGCCACCCTGCGCAAGTACCTGGCGCACGAGCGGCCCCCGGCAATCTACGTCGCCTCCACCACGCTCGACACCTGGCTGCCGCGGTTCCGCGCGGCCAACGACCTGGCCCTGCCCGGCGCCGAACCGCTGGCCAGCATCTGGATCGGCAACCGCAGCCGCATCGCCGCGCACCAGGACCTGCCGGAGAACATCGCCTGCGTGGTCGCCGGGCGCAGGCGCGTGACCCTGTTCCCGCCGCAGCAGCTGCGCAACCTCTACGTCGGTCCGCTGGAATTCACCCCGGCCGGGCAGCCGGTGAGCCTGGTCGATCCGGCCGCCCCGGACCTGCAGCGCTTCCCGCGCTTCGCCGAGGCGCTGCGCCACGCCATGTCCGCCGAACTGGGCCCGGGCGACGCGGTGTTCATTCCCTCGATGTGGTGGCACCACATGGAAGGCCTGGAGGGCTTCAACGTCCTGGTGAACTACTGGTGGCGGCGCGCGCCGGCGTGGATGGACAACCCGGTGGACGCCCTGATGCTGGCCATCGCCAGCCTGCGCGGCCTGCCACCGGAGCAGCGCGCGCTGTGGCGCGACGCCTTCGAGTACTACGTGTTCGGCTACGACGAGGGGCAGGTGGCCGGCCACCTGCCGCCGGCCGCGCGTGGGGTGCTTGGTCCGCTGGACGAGGCGCGTGCGCGGCGCATCCGGGCCAAGCTGGTGCAACGGCTGCAGCAACGGGGGACCTGATGGACGACGCACGCCTGCCTTCCACCCCCATCCGCCGCGTGGTCATCGCCGGCGGCGGCACCGCCGGGTGGATGGCCGCCGCCGCGCTGGCGCGCACGCTGGGCCGGGTGCTGGACATCACCCTGGTCGAGTCGGAGCAGATCGGCACGGTCGGCGTGGGCGAGGCCACCATCCCGCCGCTACGCACCTTCCACCGCCTGCTGGGCATCGGCGAGCAGGACTACCTGGCCGCGACCCAGGGCACGATCAAGCTGGGCATCTCTTTCGAGAACTGGAGGGCGCAGGGCCACCGCTACATCCACTCCTTCGGCAGCAGCGGCCGCGACCACTGGTCGGCCGGCTTCCAGCACTTCTGGCTGCGCGGCAGGCAGGAGGGCCTGGCCGGCGATTACGCCGACTACTGCATCGAGCTGCAGGCCGCGCACCAGGACCGCTTCTCCCACCTGCCCGACTACCACGTCAACTACGCCTACCACATGGATGCGGCGCTGTACGCGCGCTTCCTGCGCGCACTGGCGCAGCGCCATGGCTGCCGGCGCGTGGAGGGAAAGATCGCCGAGGTGGAAACCGACCCGGGCAGCGGCTGCATCGGCGCGCTGAAGCTGGAAAGCGGGGACGTGCTCGAAGGCGACTTCTTCATCGACTGCACCGGCTTCCGCGCGCTGCTGATCGGGCAGGCCCTGGGCGTGGGCTTCAGCGACTGGTCGCAGTGGCTGTTGAACGACCGCGCCCTCGCCGCCCAGACCACCGCGGTGCGCGACGCGGTGCCGTATACCCGCGCCATCGCCGGGACGGCGGGCTGGCAGTGGCGCATCCCGCTGCAGCACCGCGTGGGCAACGGCATCGTCTATTCCAGCCGCTTCATGGATGATGACCAAGCGCGCGAGGCCTTCCTCTCCAGCTTGGAGGGCGAGGTGATCCGCGCGCCGTGGCCGGTACGCTTCCGCCCCGGCCAGCGCCAGCGCTGCTGGGAGAAGAACTGCGTGGCCCTGGGCCTGGCCGGCAGCTTCATCGAACCCCTGGAATCGACCACGATCCACCTGATCCAGCGCGGCATCGTGCGCCTGCTGCAGTCGTTCCCCGGGGTGCTCAGCCAGGCCGCCATCGACGATTACAACGCGCAGCTGGACGCCGAACTGCAGCACGTGCGCGACTTCGTGGTGCTGCACTACCACGCCACCGAGCGCCGCGACTCGCCGTACTGGGAGGAGGTGGCCTCGATGCGGCTGCCGCCGAGCCTGCAGCACCGCATCGACCTGTTCCGCGAGACCGGCCTGGTGTTCCACCAGCCGGGCGAGCTGTTCGCCGAGAATTCCTGGGTCCAGGTGATGATGGGCCAGGGCATCGTCCCGGCGCGCCACCATCCGGCCGCGACGGTGCTCGGCCGCGGGGACCTGCAGCGCTTCCTCGGCGACGCCCGGCGCCAGGTGCTGGAAACGGTGGCACGCATGCCCGCGCACATGGATTACCTGCGCCGCTACGCGCCGGCCCCGCCGCCGGGGCTGCAGCAGGCCGGCACTGCCGCGCAGGACGCCTGAGCGCTCCGTCCGGCGCGTTCCCGCGCGGCGATCGGCCGGATTCCGCCAAACGTTTCACACAAATCGCGTGCGCGTCGGCGCGGGTCGGCGGCGCCGCGGAAAAGTTCCCCCGGCGCGCGGGTAATTCATGTACTGGTCAGTTCTGAATTCAGGCCATGTTGCAGGTGGCGGCGAATAATGCGCCTGCCGTGAACGCGAACGCTTCGCTCACTGGCCCATAACAACGAGACAAGAGAGTCCGTACATGAAGAAGAATTCCCTGCTTGCCCTGGCCCTGATCGCCACCCTCCCGTTTGCTGCCAGCGCCGCCGATGGTGTGTCGTACAACTACGTCCAGGGCGGCTACGCCGCGACCAATACCGATGGCGCGGATGCCGACGGCTTCGGCGTGGACGCCTCGGTCGCCATCGCCCCCAACTTCCACCTGTTCGGCGGCTACAGCAACCAGGAGATCGACCACAGCTCGGTCGACTTCGACCAGTACCGCTTCGGCGTCGGCTACAACCGCGAAGTCGCCCCGGCGGTCGACCTGGTCACCAAGGTCGCCTACGAGAAGTTCGATGCCGGCCGCGGCTTCGACTACGACGGCTGGAGCGCCGAGGTCGGCGTGCGCGGCTCGCTGCATCCGAACCTGGAAGGCTACGTGATGGCCGGCTACGAGGACGGCGACGAGTACGACGGCGAGTTCTACGGCCGCATCGGCGCGCTCGCCAAGTTCAACCAGAACTGGGGCATCAGCGGCGACGTGAAGTTCGTCGATGGCGACACCCAGTGGTTCGTGGGCCCGCGCTTCACCTGGTAACCCGCGTCCTCCGCGCAGGGCGGGAGGTCTCTCTCCCCCGCCCGCCCTGCGGGGACAGTGCTGGCGTGTCCCCTCTCCCTCGCGCCAGCCACCCGGAGCCCGGCCTCGTGCCGGGCTCTTTTTTTGCGCATAGGCCGCCTGCTCATGTCGTCATGAGCATCGCGCATGGCCGCGGGCGGTCCACGGGCCGGACGCCATGACAGACTCGCGCAGCGACCACGCTCCGTGTCCCGCGATGACCCTGACCCAGCTGCGCTACTTCGCCGCCATCGTCGATGCCGGGCTCAACATCACGCTTGCGGCCCGCAAGGTCCACGCCACCCAGTCGGGACTGTCCAAGCAGATCAAGCAGCTGGAGGAGGAACTGGGCTTCCTGCTGTTCACCCGCCGTGCGCGCAGCCTCACCGCGCTGACCCCGGCGGCCGAACGCGTGCTCGAGCACGCGCGCCCGCTGCTGGCGCATGCGGCCAACATCCGCGCGCTGAGCGAGAACCTGCGCCGCGAGAGCGGCGGCGAACTGCACATCGCCACCACCCACACCCAGGCCCGCCACGTGCTGCCCCCGGTGCTGGCCGCGCTCAAGCGCAGCTACCCGCAGGTGGCCATGCACCTGGCGCCGGGCGGGGACGGCGAATCGCTGGCCCGCCTGGCGCGCGGCGAGGCCGACCTGGCCATCGTCAGCAGCAGCGGTGATCCGCCGCCGGGTGACATCCGGCTGCCGCTGTACCACTGGGAGCGGGTGGTGGTGGTGCCGGCGCGGCACCGCCTCACCCGCCTGGGCCGGCCGTTGCAGCTGGACGACCTGGTGCACTACCCGCTGGTCAGCTACGAATCCAGCCGCGAGCCCGGTTCCTCGCTGCAGCGCGCGTTCCGCGCCGCCGCACTGGAACCGCAGGTGGCGGTCACCGCGCGCGATGCCGACCTGATCGCGACCTACGTGCGCAGCGGCCTGGGCGTGGGCATCGTCGCGGAGATGGCGGTGGAGTCGATCCAGGGCGAGGACCTGGTCGCGCTGCCGGCCGACCACCTGCTGCCCACCTGCACCACCTGGCTGCTGCTGCGCCGCGACCGCCTGCTGCGCGACTACACCGCCGAGCTGGTCGCGCGCATGGTCGGGGCCGACGTGCGCGACGTGCGCCGTGTCGCCGGCGGCGAGGCCACGCCGGAATGGCCGGTACCGCACTGGCGCGAGACCGGCACCCTGCTGCGCCGCCGGCGCTGAGCGCCGCGCAGTAGCCAAGGCCATGCGGGCGGGCGCACCAGGCGTGCCGCGCCTGCGTGCGCCATCGAAGACTGGCGCGATCCGGGCCGCTGCCACGGCCGGTGCCATTGGAGTGCGGCGCCCCGGCCTACGCAGCCTAAGCCGCATCCGGATGCCAGCGCCGCGCGTCCCAGGCGCGTGCATCCCGGATGCGGTGTTGGCGCCAGGCCTACTGCACGCCGCCGGCCAGGGCCAGGAGCTGGATCCGGATCTCCAGTTCGTCGCCGATGTGCGGCAGCTGCTGCACCAGGCCGAACTCGCTGCGGCGGATGCGGGTGCTGGCGGACACGCCCAGCGCCGGCGCGTCCTTGGCCGGGTGCTGCGCGGCGCGGGTCACCACGGCTTCCAGCTCGACCGGCCTGGTCACCCCGCGCAGGGTCAGGTCGCCGGCCACCTGCAGGCGCTGGCCGTCCACGCGCACCGAGCGGCTGGTGAAGCGCGCCTCGGGGAAGCGCCCGGAATCGAAATAGTCCTCGCGCTGCACGCGCTGGTTGAGGCGCTCCACGTGGCCGTCGAAGCTCGCCAGCGGCAGCACCACGTCCACCCGCGAGGTGGCGGGGCTGGTGGGGTCGTAGACCACGGTGCCGGTGGCCTCCAGCCGCGCGGTGGGGCGGGCGAAGCCGAGGTAGTCCCAGCTCACCAGCACATCGGTATGGGTCGGGTCGATGGTGTAGCTCAGCGGTGCGGCGGTGGCGCCGGCGGTGGCGGCCAGCAGCAGGGCGGCAAGGGTCGGGCGCAGCGGTTTCATGGCGGGACTCCGGGGTCGTGGAAGGAATGCACGGCGGCGGCTCAGCGCGCCGCCGCCGTCCAGGCCGCCAGTTCGGCGGCGGTGAGCGGGCCGGCCTTGCTGCGCAGCACCCTGCCCTGCGCGTCGAGCAGGACCGAGTACGGCAGCACACCCAGGCGGTTGCCATAGCGCGCGGAACTGCCGGCCTGGCCGTAGTCCACGGCCTCGACCAGCACCGGGTAGCGCACCGGCCGCCGCGCGAGGTAGGCCTGCACGCTGGCCGGCTCGTCCAGGGCGATGCCCACCACCTGCACCGCGCGCTTGCCGGCCTGCGCGGCGGCGAAGGCATCCAGCTCCGGCATCTCGCGCAGGCACGGCGCGCACCAGGTCGCCCAGTAGTTCAGCAGCACCGGCTGGCCGCGCCACTGCTCCAGCGGCGGCGCGTGCGCGGGCGCAGCGGCCTGGGCGATGGCGGCGCACAGCACCAGGGGCAGCCAGGCGAAGCGGCGGTGGCGCGCGCGGGCGGACGTGCGTTTCATGAGGCATCGCCCTGCAGCGCGGCCTCGACCTGGGCCTGGGTGGGAACGGTGGACAGCACCCGGCCGGCGCCCCCGGGGCGGAACACCACGTACAGCGGCACCCCGACCGCGCCGTGCTCGCGCAGGAACGCGGTGATCTCCGGATCCATCCGGGTCCAGTCGCCCTTGAGGTAGACCGCACCGCTGCGATGCAGGGCGGTCCGGAACGGCGCGCGCGCGAACACCCGGCGCTCGTTGGCCTTGCAGGTCACGCACCAGTCGGCGGTCATGTTCACGAACACGGTGCGGCCGTCGGCGCGCAGCCGCGCCAGCGCCTGCGCCGAGTACGGCAGGCTGCCGTCGGCCGCTTGCCGCGCCGGCTCCGGTGCCGCCGTCGGCAGGGCGTGGATCCGGTACAGCGGCCAGGCCGCGACCAGCGCCAGCAGCAAGGCCGCAAGCCGCGGTCCGCCGTTGCCGACGTGGCGCAGGCGCTCGCTGGCCCACAGCGCCAGTGCCAGCCACAGCATCCCGGCCAGCAGCCAGCCCAGGGCCTCGCTGCCGTGCTGGCGCACCAGCACCCAGGCCAGCCACGCGGAGGTGGCGTACAGCGGGAAAGCCAGCGCCTGCTTGAGGGTTTCCATCCACGGCCCCGGGCGCGGCAGGCGCGTGGCCAGCGCCGGGACGAAGCCCGCCAGCAGGAACGGCAGCGCCAGCCCGAGCCCCAGCGCCAGGAACACACCCAGCGCGGCCGCGACCGGGAGCGCAAAGGCCGCGGCCAGGGCCACGCCCATGAACGGCGCGGTGCAGGGGCTGGCTACCACCACCGCCAGCACGCCGGTGGAGAAATCGCCCCCCAACCCGTCGCGGCCTGCCAGGGCCTGGCCGGCGCCGCCCAGGCGGGTGCCGATCAGGACCACGCCCGACAGCGACAGGCCCAATGCCAGCATCACCCAGGCCAGGAACGCGACCACCACCGGCTGCTGCAGCTGGAAGCCCCAGCCCACGGCCAGGCCGGCGCCGCGCAGGGCCAGCACGATGGCACCAAGCGCGGCGAAGGCCAGCAGCACGCCGGCGGTATAGGCCAGCGCGCGGTGGCGCGCATGGCGCGGCGAGCCGCCGGATCCGGCCAGCGACAATACCTTCAGCGACAGCACCGGCAGCACGCAGGGCATCAGGTTGAGCAGCAGGCCGCCAAGCACGGCCGACAGCAGCAGCGCGGCCACGGCCGGAGCGCCGGTGGCGGCGGCTGCGGCGGTTCCGGATCCCGTCGCGCCGGCTACCCCGGCATCCACGGCCACGGTGGCGGTGGCGCCCGCGTCCGGCGCGCCTTCCACCCGCACGAGGCCGCCGTCGATCCGCAGCACCGTGGCGTGCGGCGGATAGCAGACCAGCGGCTCGACCTCGTGGCAGCCCTGCACCACCACGCGCAGGCGGGTGGCCGTGGCCGGCGCCGCGGGCGCCGCCAGCACGACCTCGGCGCTTGCCTTGCCGCGGTAGACCTCAACCGGCCCGAGGTACGGGTCGTCCTTGGCCACGCCTGGCGGCAACCGCAGTTCCGGCGCCGGCGCATCGTCCAGCGCGCGTACGTGGATGCGTTCGCGGTAGAGGTAGTAGTCGTCGGCCACGCGCCAGTGCAGGCGCAGCCGGGTCGGCGACTGCAGCCGCGCGTCCAGGGCGAACGCCTGCTCCACCGGCAGCAGGCCCGGCGGTCCTGTGTCCTTCGCATGCAGCGACGGGACCACGGCGCCGGCAAGCAATGCGCCAAGCAACGGCCAGCGCGCGCGCAGGGTACGGGGCATGGCGACCGCGCTCATCGCCGCGCCTCCAGCAGCGGCGCGTAACGCGCGTCGGTCAGCGACACCAGGAAGGCCTCCAGGTCGTCCAGCTCCTGCGCGTCCAGGCCCAGCGGGCCGGCCATCGAGGCATCGCGGCCGTGGGCGCCGGGTACCACGCGGTCCGGGTCGTTGTAGTACTCCAGCACCTCGCGCAGGGTGGCGAACATGCCGTTGTGCATGTACGGCGCGGTCACCGCCACGTTGCGCAGCGAGGGCACCTTGAACTGGCCGTCATCGGCCGGGTTGCCGGTGACTTCGCCGCGGCCACGGTCGGCGAGCCCGGCGCCGTCGTACAGGCCGATGTTGCGGAAGCGGTCGGAGGTGAAGTCCTCGCCGGAATGGCAGTCCGCGCACTTGCCCTTGCCGATGAACAGCAGGCGGCCGCGGCGCGCCGCCTCGCTGATGGCGCCGTCGTCGCCGCGCGCGTAGCGGTCGTAGGGCGAATCGCCGGACTCGAGGGTCTTCTGGTACGCAGCCAGGGCCCGGCCAAGGCTGCGCGCGGTGGCCGGACCGCCGTAGGCGGCCTCGAACGCGGCGCGGTAGGACGGGTCGGCGTTGAGCCGCGCCAGCGCCTGCTCCAGCGGCAGGTCCATCTCCAGCGGGTTCTCGATCGGGAAGATCGCCTGCTCCTCCAGGGTCTCGGCGCGGCCGTCCCAGAACATCGAGGTGCGCGCGGCGACATTGAGCACCGAGGGCGTGTTGCGCCGGCCCAGGCGTCCGCCCACGCCGGCGCTTACCGGCACGTCGTCGGCGAAGGCGCGCTCGGGGCGGTGGCAGGACGCGCAGCTGGTGCTGCGGTCGGAGGACAGCAGCGGGTCGAAGAACAGGCGCCGGCCCAGCTCCACCCGCAGCGCGGGCAGGTCGGCGGCGGCCGGTGCGCCGGTGGCGGTGGCGGCCGCGCCGGCCAGCCACGGCAGCGCGGCCAGGCCCGCGGCGGCCAGGGCCAGGCCCAGCAGCAGGCGCGGCCCGTGGCCACGACGGCGGCGGCGCGTGCGCAAAGCGGCAGCGTCCACGGCATTCCTCACGGCACGACGGCGAACGGTGCCTTGAACAGGGTGCACAGCCCGCTGCCCTCGTGGCAGCTCTGCCCGGCCAGGGTGCCGCTGACCTCGCGCGCGCCCGGCTCCAGGCGCACGCGCTGGCGGAAGGTGGCCTGCCCGGCGAAGTAGGCATAGCGGTACTCGCCGGCGAAGTTGCTGCCGCTGCGTTCCTGCGCGCCTTCCGCGCGCAGCGGCTGCAGCGCCTGGCCGCCGGACTCCACCGCCAGCCGCGCCGGGCGCGGCCCGAAGTCCCCGGCGTCGAAGCCGGCGGCGTACACGATCCAGCCCGGGCGCACCGGCGCGCTGGCCACCAGCTCGACCTCGCCCGGCGCGCCGGGCACCGCTTCGGCGCGCCAGCGCCAGTCCAGTTCCACTTCTTCCTGCGCCGGCGCCGGCGCCGCGACGAGGGCGAGCGCGCCCAGCAGCAGGCCGCGGGCGGCCTGTTTCCAGTCCCTCATGGTGCTTCCTCGTTGCGATGGCGCCTGCCGCCGCCGCGGCAGGCGCCGGGTTCAGGGTGCGGCGGCCAGCGTGGCCGGCGGCGCAGTGCCGGCATCGGCGCTGGCGTACGGGTCCGGCTCGGCCAGCAGTTCGTCAAGCAGCGCGTTGAAGCGGGCCACGTACTGCTCGTAGTACTCGCCGGTCACGGTGCCGGTGTAGCCGGTGTAGATCTCGCGCACCTCGCCCTTGCGGTCGATGATGAAGGTGGTCGGGAACGCGGCCAGGTAGTTCACGCCCTGCAGCTTCTCGGTCGCCACCTTCTTGTCGGCGATGCCGCCGAACACGATGTCGTACTGGATGTCGAAGTACTGCTTGAACTTGCCCAGCACTTTCTGGAAGTACTCGAAGCTGTCCTCCTGCTCGAACGCGACCGCCACCGCCTCGACCCCGCGGTGCCTGTTCTGCCTGAACCACGGCGCCAGGAAGTAGGTCTGGTCGGTGCAGTTCGGGCACCAGGTGCCGATCACCTCGACGATCACCACCTTGCCCTTGTACTTGTCGTCGCGCAGGGAGACGGTGTGGCCCTGCAGGTCGGGGAAGCTGAAGTCGATGCGCTTCTGCCCGTCCTTGAGGAAGGTCAGCTGGTAGGGGTCGGGCAGCTCGGCCGCCGGGTCCTTGCGGCCCTCGAAGCGCACCACGTTGTAGATGCCCGAGCCGGACACGCCCTGCAGGTTGCCGTCCTCGTCGATCGTGCCCTTGATCAGGCGCGGGCTGGGGCCGCTGAAGTGCGACAGCCAGAAGCGGTTGCCCTGGACCACGCCCTCCAGCTCACGCGAGTCGCCCACCGCGGTCATGATCACGCCGGTCAGGCGGTTGCCCTGCTGCTGGAACAGGCCGACCTGGTTGCGGCGGTTGCGGCGCTCGTCGGGGTTGTCGTCGCGCAGGCGCGCCTGGTCGGACTGCTGCAACGCCCACTTGCCGCTGAGGTCGACCCCGGCCGGCTGCTCGCGGCCGGGTTCGACGAAGCGCCAGGCCTTGCCGTGCTCGGCGGTGAACGGGATGTTGCGCGCGCCGTTGCGGCTGGGCACCAGGTCGCGGTACTCGCCGGCGAGGGTGCCGTCGTCGCGCACGGTGAACACCAGGGCGGCGTCGTAGGTGTTCATCGGCACGGACAGGGTGTCGTCGGACACGCGCTCGACCACGAAGCGGTCGCGGCGCGAACCGTTGATCAGCTCGAAGCTGGCGTCGGCCGCGTCGCGGCCCCGGACCTCGAAGTTGAACGGGATCGGGTCGCCGTCCACCGTGAACTCGCCGCGCCAGATGCCTTCCTTCGGGAAGCGCGCGGCGGCCTCGGCGGCGGCGGCCGGCAGGAGCGTGGCCAGCAATGCGGTGCCTGACCACAGCAGCGCTGCAACTGCCTTCATTGCCTCACCTCGTCGTTGGGGATGCCTCCGGGGCAACGAATGTAGGAAGCGGCACGCGGCGGCGTCCACGCGAAAACCCACGCCATGCATGGCATGTGCTCATGTGCTGATGAGGGCAGGTGCTGAGGCGGCTTCCGCGGCGGCGGCTACACCCGGCCGCCGCCTGCGATGGCGGCTCCGGTCGATCCATCATCACGGGGACCCGCGCCGCGAGCCGGCGCGGGCAGCCCTCAGCGGAACAGGGTTTCCGGGTATTCCGGCTTCTGTTCGCGGGCCAGCAGCTGCTCCAGGCCCTGGCGCGGGGTCAGCTCGCCGTGCAGCACGGCGTGCACGCCGGCGGAGATCGGCAGTTCCACGCCGTGGCGGTTGGCCAGGCGCATGACCTCGTTGGCGGTCTGCACCGATTCGACCACCTGGCCGATCTCGCGCACCGCCTCGTGCAGCTCCTTGCCGCGGCCCAGGGCCAGGCCCAGGCGGCGGTTGCGCGACAGGTCGCCGGTGCAGGTCAGCACCAGGTCGCCGAGGCCGGCCAGGCCCATCAGGGTCTCCGGGCGCGCGCCGATCGCCGCGGCCAGGCGCAGCATCTCGTTGAGGCCGCGGGTGATCAGGCCGGCACGGGCATTGAGGCCCAGCTCCATGCCGTCGGCCACGCCGGTGGCCACCGCCAGCACGTTCTTCATCGCCCCGCCCAGCTCGGCGCCGACCATGTCGTCGCCGGTGTAGGCGCGGAACGCGGGGCCGTGCAAGGCCGCGGCGACCTTGCGGGTAAACGCCGGGTCCTCGCCGTGCACGGTCACCGCGGTGGGCAGGCCCAGGGTGACTTCCTTGGCGAACGAGGGGCCGGTAACCACGGCCAGCGGCACGCCCGGGCCCAGCACGTCGGCGGCAACCTCGTGCAGGAAGCGGCCGGAGCCGGGCTCGAAGCCCTTGGTCGCCCAGGCCACGCCGGCACCGGCCGGCAGCAGCGGCTTGAGCGCGTGCAGGGTCTCGGTGAAGGCATGCGAGGGCACCACCACCAGCACCCAGTCGCAGCCGGCGACGGCCGCGGCCAGGTCGGTGGTGGCACGCAGGTTCCCGGGCAGCGGGATGCCCGGGAGGTAGCGCGGGTTCTCGTGGCGCTGGTCGATGGCCTCGACCACCACCGCGTCCCGGCCCCACAGGGTGGTGGCCAGGCCGTTGCGGGCGGTCAGGGTCGCCAGGGCGGTGCCCCACGACCCGGCCCCGAGGACCGCCAGCCTGCTGCTGCCGGTTGCGGCAGTCATCGGATGCGCGTTTGCCGCCGGATCAGGCGTTGCCGGCCGGCTCGGCCGAGGCCGCGTCGCCCTCGGCGGCCTGCTGCTGCGCGGCCTGGGCCTGGCGCTGGCGCAGGGTCTCGGCGTACAGCGCGTCGAAGTTGATCGGCTGCAGCAGGAACGGCGGGAAGCCGCCGGCCTGGACCAGGTCGCTGACCAGCTGGCGCACGTACGGGAACAGGATGTTCGGGCACTGGGTGCCCAGCAGCACGTCCACGCCCTGCGGCGGCAGGCCGGCGATGCCGAACACGCCGGCCTGGTCGACCTCGACCACGTAGGCGGTCTTCTCGCCGACCTTGCAGGTCAGGGTGACGCGCAGGGAGACCTCGAACGCGGTCTCGTTCAGGCGCTGCACGCGCTGGTTGAGGTTCAGCTGCAGGTCCGGCTGGCCCTGCTCGTTGAAGATCGCCGGCGAATTGGGCGACTCGAAGGAAACGTCCTTGACGTAGATCTTCTCGACGCTGAAGGCCGCGCCGGCGGCTTCCTGCGGGGCGGGGGCGGCAGCGCCGTTGGTGGTTTCGTCGGACATTTCGGACTCCGGAATCGCTGGTTGGATGGCCGGCTGAACCGGCCGGGAACGGAACGCGGGATTATGGCACGTGCGCCGGACGCGGGTAGCCCCGGGGCGCGGCCGGGCTCAGCGGCCCTTGACCAGGGGCAGGCCCGCGGCCTGCCAGGCGACCAGCCCGCCGTCGAGCCAGTACACCTGCTCGAAGCCGGCCTTCTTCAGCTTGCGCGCGGCGCCGGCCGAGGCCATGCCGGTGCGGCACACCACCACCACCGGCGACTGCTTCGCGCCGGCCAGCAGCTTGCCGGCCGGGTCGAACTGGCTGGGGATGATGTTGCGGCTGCCGGCGATGTGGCCCTTCTCGAAATCGGCGATCGCCGACAGGTCCACCACCAGGGCGCCGGGCTGGTTGGCCACCAGCGCCAGCTCCGACGGCTTGAGCGCCTTGTAGCCGCGCAGCAGGCGCATGATCTCGGTGTAGATGATCGCCACGGTCAGACCGGCCAGCGCCAGCGACAGCATCGGGTGGCGGCCGGCGAAGGCCATCAGGGTCTCAAGATTCACGGCGCGCGTTCTTCATGCGGATGGGACGGGGCGGCGATTGTCGCACATGCCCCGCGCCGCGCCGCCGCTAGTGCCCGTCCCAGAAGTCCGGCAGCCCGGAGACCTGCCACCAGCGCCGCGCCTGCGCGTCCCAGCGCCACAGCTCGCGCCAGCGCACGGTGCGCTCGGCCTGGGTGTGGCGGTTGACCGCGCCGACCTCGATCTCGCGCGCGACGGTGCCGTCGGCCAGCACCGAGCTGGTGCCCTCGCGGTAGCGGGTCACCTGCAGCTGGCGGTAGCGCTCCAGTTCCAGCCCGCTGACCGGGTGGGCGGCCAGCCATTCCGGATCGACCAGCTGCAGCGCGGCCTCGTAGTCGCTCCAGCGCACCGCCGCGGCGAACGCCTCCTGCGCCTGGCCCAGGGCCTGCGCCTGGCGCTTGCCCATGGCATGCGCCGGCAGCACCAGCGCGCACAGCGCCAGCAGCAGCAGGATCCCTGGAATGCGCATCGTCGTCCTCCGGCGGGCCATGGCCGGCATGCTAGCAGCTGGCCCCGGCGGCGCGGCCGCCGGCCATGGCCACGTAGCGGCCGCTGAACACGGTCGCATCGCCGCCGCCGGGCAGGGTGATGCGCGCGGCGATCCGGCAGCGCGCGCGGCCACGCTGGCGGAAAGTGGCGAGGAAATCCTCCCACTGCCCTTCCTCCAGCCAGGCCTCCGCCTCCAGCGCGTCGTACAGCGGCGCCAGGTAGCGCACGTGGCTGTCGGCCACGTACACGTCGGCCGGGTGCCCGGCGCGGGCCAGCTGCCAGGTGGCCAGGCCCCAGCCGGCCAGGGTCATCAGCGAGGCCAGGCTGCCGCCGAAGGCCGAGCCCTTGTCGTTGATGTTGGGCGCCAGCGGCGCGCGCAGGCGCAGGCGGCCGTCGCCGGCATGGACGATCTCGATCTGCATCTGGCGCGCCAGCGGGATCGCGCACAGCTGCGCGCGCACGGCGGCCAGGGCGGGGTCATGCGGCTCGTTCGTGGTCATCGGCAAAGGGTAGCGGAAGCCCGGCCCGGGCCGGTCCGCGGCCCGCATAATGCGCGGATGCCTGCACCCCCTCCGCCCTGGACCCTGGTCTCGCTGCGCCCCGCCGGCGGCCACGACGCCATGCGCCGCGCCGCCGCGCGGCATGGCGCGCGCCTGCTGGCACTGTCGCCGTGGGCGTTGCGCCCCTGCGACGACGACGATGCCCGCCGCGCGCTCGACGCGGCCCTGGCCTGCGAGGCGGTGCTGTTCACCAGCCCGGCGGCGGTGCGCGCCGCCGCGGCCCTGCGCCCGCTGCGGCCGGGTCCCGGCCAGGCCTGGCTGGCGGTGGGCGCCGGCAGCGCCGCCGCCCTGCGCCGCGCCGGCGTGGCCCGGGCGCAGGCCCCGGCGCGGATGGACAGCGAGGGCGTGCTGGCGCTGCCCGCGCTGGCCGCGCCCGCCAGCGTCGGCCTGGTCACCGCCCCGGGCGGACGCGGGATGATCGCGCCGACGCTGGAAGGCCGCGGCGCGCGGGTGCTGCGCGCCGACGTCTACCGCAGGGAGCCGCTGCCGCCGGCGCCGCGCGCGCTGGCCGCGCTGCGCGCGCTGCAGGGCCCGGCCTGCGTGGCGGTCAGCAGCGGCGAGGCGCTGGAACGGGTGCTGGACGGCTGGCCGGAGGACGCGGTCGCGGTCCTGCGCCGCTGCGCCGTGGCCGCCGCCAGCGAACGCCTGGCGGAACTGGCGCGCGCGCGCGGCTTCGCCCGCGTCGCCTCCGCCGCCAGCCCGCGCCCGGCGGCACTGGCGGCGCTGGCGCAACAGCTGGTTGCCGGGTGAGTCCTTGCGGGCGCGGCGGCGGCCAAGCGATGCTTGCCGCTGGCCGGATGGCCGCCTGGAGCGCGGCACCCCCCGCCCGGCCGAACAGGATGCAGCCGTGAACGAGACTCCCCCTTCCCGCCGGCCATCCACGCGCGCGCTCGCGTGGCTGCTGGTCCCGCTCGTACTGGTGCTGGCCGGCGCCTTCGCCTGGCATGCCTGGCGCCAGCAACAGGCGCGCCTGCACGACCGCAACGCCGACCAGGCGCGCCAGCTGGAAACCCTGATCGCGCGCATGGACAACCTGCGCAGCGACCTGGCCACCCAGTCGCGCCTGATCCGTGATGCGTCCAATGCCAACCGCGTGCTGCGCGACGAGGTACTGGGCCTGGGCCAGCGCAACGCGCTGCTGGAGGACAACGTCGCGCGGCTGGCCGCCAGCAGCCGCGACGGCAGCCGCAGCGCGCGCCTGGACGAGGCCGAGCTGCTGCTGGTGATGGGTGCACAGCGCCTGCGCATCGCCGGCGACGTGGAAGGCGCGCGCCGCGCCTACGCGCTGGCCGCCAGCCTGCTCGAGGGCCTGCACGACCCCGGCCTGCTCAACCTGCGCCAGACCCTGGCCGAGGAGCGCGCCGCGCTGGACCGGCTCGGCCCCGGCCCGCGCGCGGCCATCGCCGCGCGCCTGGACGCGGTGGCCGCGCGCCTGGCCGACCTGCCGCTGGAAGCCCCGGCGGCCGACGAAGGCCGCCCGCAACCGTGGTGGCAGCGCGCGCTGGCGCCGCTGGTGCAGGTGCGCCCGGCCGGCAGCCACGAACTGCTGACCGGCAGCGAGCGCATCGCCGCCGAAACCACCCTGCAGCTGGAACTGACCCTGGCCCGCGCCGCGCTCGAGCGCGGCGACGCGCCGGCGTTCGGTTCGGCGCTGCAGCGCGCGCAGGCGGCGATCCGCCGGTTGTGGCCGGATTCACCCGCCCTGCGCGAGGTTCAGGGTCAACTGCAGGCCTTGCGCGGCCAGCCGCTGGAACTGCAGGAACCGGTGCTGGAAGCCACCCTGCTGCAGCTGCGGGCCGCGCGCGAAGCGAGGAGTGTGCAATGAAGCCGTATCGATGGCTGGTGGCGTTGCTGGTCGCGGCGGTGCTGGGCGTGCTGGCCGCGCAATGGATCGCGCAGCAGGACCCGGCCGCGCTGGGCCGGGTGATCGTGCGCACCGGCGGTTACGACTACAGCACCAGCCTGCCGGTGGCCATCGCCCTGGCGGCGCTGGCGCTGGTGGTGCTGGGCGCGGCCTGGCACCTGCTGCGGCTGCCGTTCCGCGCCTGGGGCCGCTACCGCAAGCGCCAGGGCCGCGGGCGCCTGATCGAGGGCATGCGCGCGGTCTACGGCGGTCGCTGGAGCCAGGGCGAACGCCTGCTCGGCAATGCCGCCGACGATGCCGAGGCCGGCACCCTGGCCCTGGCCGGCGCGGTGCGCGCGGCCGATGCACGCGGCGACGAGGCCGCGGCCGCGCAGTGGCTGGCGCAGCTGGCGCAGCGCGACCCGGTGCTGCACGCGGTGCTGCAGGGCGAGCGCATGCTGGCGCGCGGCCGTCCGGTGGACGCGATCAACGCGCTGGACGTGGCCGAGGCGCAGCCGCTGCCGCCGCGCGGCCTGCTGTTGCGCGCCCGCGCCCTGGCCGCGGTGCACCGCGCCGGCGAGGCCTACGGCCTGCTCGGCGCGCTGCGCCAGCAGGCAGTGCTGCCGGCCGACGAGCTGGCCACCCTGGAGCTCGACCTGGCGGCCGCCTCGCTGGAGGAGACCGACGACGCCAACCTGCTGGCCGAGCGCTGGGAAGCCATGCCCAAGACCCTGCGCACCGAGCCGGCGGTGGTCGGGGCCTATGCCCGCCGCGCCGCCGCGCTGGGCTGGCACGAGGCGGCCATGCGCCACCTGGAGCAGGCGCTGGACGCGCACTGGGACGAGGAGCTGGTGGACCTGTACGCGCGGCTGCCGGTCGGCCACGTGGATTCGCGCCGGGCCAGCGCCCAGCGCTGGCTGCAGCAGCACCCGGGCAGCCCGGCGCTGCTGGTGGCGCTGGCGCGCCTGGCAAGGCAGCAGGAGCAGTGGCCGCAGGCGCGCGACTTCCTGCAGCGGGCACTGGAACAGGGCGCCGGCGCCGAGGCCTGGGAACTGCTGGGCGACGGCCTGGCCGAGGCCGGCGACCACGCCCTGGCCGCGCAGGCCTACGCCAACGCGCTGCTGGCAGGACGCGGCGAACCGGTGCAACCACTGCCGGCGCGCCTGCTCCAGCCGCCGGCCGACGCCGCCCCGGAGGAACGCGACGCCAACGGCCTGCCGCGGCTGGTGGAGTGATCCGCCGCGGCGCGGATCCCGGCGACCCGGAAAAGGAAAGGCGGCCCCAGGGCCGCCTTTCTTCGTTGCGCCGGCGCCGGGATCAGCGCTCGACGATCGCCACCACGCCCATGCCGCCGGCGGTGCAGATCGAGACCAGGGCGCGGCCGCCGCCGCGCTCGGCCAGCTGCTTGGCCGCGGTGGCGATGATGCGCGCGCCGGTGGCGGCGAACGGATGGCCGGTGGCCAGCGAGGAACCGACCGGGTTGATCTTCTCCGGGTCGATCCGGCCCAGCGGCGCGTCCAGGCCCAGGCGGGTGCGGCAGTAGTCCTCGCTCTCCCAGGCGCGCAGGGTGCACAGCACCTGCGCGGCGAAGGCCTCGTGGATCTCGTAGATGTCGAAGTCCTGCAGGGTCAGGTTGTTGCGGCGGAGCATCTCGGCCACCGCCACGGTCGGCGCCATCAGCAGGCCCTCGCCGTGGACGAAGTCCACCGCCGACACGTGCGCGTCGCGCAGGTAGGCCAGCGGCTCGTGGCCGTGGGCGCGGGCCCACTCCTCGGTGGACAGCAGCACCGCCGCGGCGCCGTCGGTCAGCGGGGTCGAGTTGGCGGCGGTCAGGGTGCCGCGGCCGGAGGTCTTGTCGAACGCCGGCTTGAGCGTGGCCAGCTTCTCCAGCGAGGTGTCCGGACGCAGGATGTTGTCGCGCTCCACGCCGCGGAACGGCGCGATCAGGTCGGAGAAGAAGCCGCGCTCGTAGGCGGCGGCCAGCTTCCTGTGCGAGGACACCGCCCACTCGTCCTGCGAGTCACGCGAGATGTTCCACTGCTTGGCCATGTCCTCGCAGTGGTCGCCCATGCTCTTGCCGGTGCGCGGCTCGGCCACGCCCGGGAACTCGGGCTTGAGTTCGGACAGGCGGAAACCCTTGAATGCGGCCAGCTTGTCCTTGAAGGTCTTGCCGCGGTTGGCGGCCAGCAGGCGCGCGCGCAGCTTCTTGCCGTAGACGATCGGCACGTCGGAGGTGGTGTCCGAGCCGCCGCCGATGCCCGAGTCGATCTGCCCGACCGCGATCTTGTTGGCGATGGTGATGATCGAATCCAGGCTGGTGCCGCAGGCGCGCTGCAGGGTGATGCCCGGGGTCAGCGGCGACAGGCCCGACGACAGCGCCGCCTCGCGGCCCAGGTTCCAGTCCGAGGAGTGCTTGATGACCGCGCCCATGGCCACCTCGCCCAGCTGCTGCCCGTGCAGGCCGAAGCGCTCGACCAGCGCCCCCAGGGTGCGCACCGACATGCCAAGGTTGCCCACGTCGGAGTAGGCGGTGTTCTGGCGGCAGAACGGGATGCGGACGCCGCCGAGGATGGCGACGGGGCGGGTGGATGGCATGGGATGACCTCGGGTGGATTCCATCGGGATTACGGTCTGCATACGCGACCGAATGCATAATGGCCGAAGTGTATCCCCCAGCCGTCAGGCGGCCAACGATGCAGACCCATTTCGCGATGAACGGCGGCCCGCGCCGCCAGTCCCACCCTTCCCGGCGGAGGACTGCGCGTGGCTGACACCGTGTTCCGTGGCGTGTTCGCGCTGGAGCTGGCCGGGGGGCAGGCGCCCGGCCGCGCCGCGCTGTCCCAGGAAGAGGCCGGCACCCTGGCGGTGGCCGTGGGCCGCGACCTGGCGCGGCTGGTGCCGGACGTCGCCTCGCTGGACCTGGTCCTGGCCGCCGCCCACTTCGACCCGGCCGAGGCCCTGCGCCCGGGCTGGTCGCTGCACCGCCGGCTGGAGGAGCTGCACATGCGTGCCCCGGGCCGCAACCAGGGCCCGCGCGTGGTCGCCTTCGGCACCGATGCGGACGGCGACGTCCCGCTGCCGCTGCAGGCCGACCCGGCCCTGACCGGCGGCGGCCTGCGCGTGCTGCCCTTCATCCTCGCCGGCGAGCCGCAGACCCTGGCGGTGGTCGCCGGCGCGCTGGAGGAAAGCCTGCTGCCGCAGGGCATGGCCGGTGCCGACACCGCGCTGCTGGCGCAGGACGGCTTCCGCGCCCGGATCGAGCATGCGCGCTACCTCAGCGCCCACGACCTGGCGGCGATGATGGCCATGCAGTACGACAACCAGGGCCTGTCGGCGCTGTGGAACCTGATCGAGGCGGCGCTGCTGGCGCCGGGCTCGGAGGAATGGCTGGACGCCGGCCCCGAACCGCTGCTGCGGCTGGCCGACGGCGAGGCGCGCATGGCCCTGTTCGACCCGGCCGGCTGGTGCGCGCACTACCACGGCGGCACCCCGGGCGAAGGCGAGTGCGAGCGCCTGCAGCGGCTGTACGAGCTGTTCCTGGCGCGCCAGCGGCAGCTGGCCGCGGTGCTGGAGGCACACGGCATCCCGGTGCTGTACGTGCACGCCAACGGCCAGCAGGACGCGCGCGCCCTGCTTTCGCAAGCGGCCTGATCCGCAGGCTGCATCCCGCAGCCGTTGCGGCGTCTTCCCGCCCGCGTGCGGCGGATGCGTCCACGCCCCTGCACACCGGAGCGCGGCCCGGACCGTGGCCCCGGCCGCGCCGCCTTGCAGCGCGGGTTTTCGCGCGCGGCCCGGGACCCGGCCCCCTCCGTCCGCCGGAGGGGAGGGCCCTGGTGCCGCTCAGCGCACGACCTTGATCACCCCGCAGGCCACGCGCGCGCCGGCGTTGCCGGTGGGCTGGCTCTGGTAGTCGTCCGGGTCGGCATGCACGATCACCGCGCGCCCGGCGATGTCGTTGGCCGCGCCGCCGCCCAGGGTCACCCCTAGCAGGTGCGCATCGACCGTGGCCACGCCCTCGGCGTCGCTGCTGATGTTGTCCATGTCCCCGCCATGGTGGGCGCCGCTGCCGGCGCGGCCGTGCGGGGCACCGGCCGGGTTGAAGTGGCTGCCGGCGCTGGTGGCGTCGGCCGCGCTGCAATCGCCCTTTTCGTGCACGTGGAAACCGAACTGGCCGTTGGCCGGCAGCCCGCCGACCTGGCCGCGCACGTGCACGCCGCCGTCCATCGGCACCAGGACCAGGGTGCCGCTGACCCGGCTGCCGGAGGCCGAGGCCAGCGCCACGCGCGCTTCCTGCGCGGTGCTGGTGGCGACCGGCTCGGCCGGCGCCGGCGGTGCCGGGGCCACCGGCTCGGTGGTGCTGCAGCCGGCCAGCAGGGCCAGGGCCGCCAGGGCGGGCAATGCGATTCGCGGATGGGCGGGAGTCTTCATGCACGTGCACCGGTCAGTGGAACGGACCGCCATGGTGTCCGCTGGCGCGTTGCCGGGCAATCAAGGGCCGCGGCCCCCCATCCGCGACGGCTCGCCCGCACCGCAGCGGGGCCACGCCGCTCAGCGCTCGCGGCGGCGCCCCGGGCCCAGCTTGCGGGTGACGGTGTTGCGGCCCACGCCCAGCAGCGCCGCCGCTTCCACCCGGCGGCCGCCGGTGTGTTCCAGGGCGGCGTTGAGCAGGGCCCGGTCGAAGCGTTCGCGCGCCTCGGCGTGCAGGTCGCGGGCGCCGGCGCGCAGGCAGTCCAGCGCCCATTGCCGCAGCTGCATGTCCCACTGCGCGGCGCTGGCCGGCGCCGCCGGCGGCGCGGCCACCGGTGCTTGCAGCACCTGCAGGTCCTCCAGGGTGATGGTTTCGCCCGGGGCCAGCGCGGCCAGGCGCCAGCACAGGTTCTGCAGCTCGCGTACGTTGCCCGGCCAGTCCATCGCCTGCAGCGCGGCCAGCGCCGCCGGCTCGAAGCGCTTGGCGCCGCCGCCGAGCTTGCGCGAGGCGCGGTGCAGGAAGGTGGTGGCCAGCAGCGGGATGTCGCCGCGGCGCTCGCGCAGGGCCGGGATCTGCAGCCGCACCACGTTGAGCCGGTGCAGCAGGTCGGCGCGGAAGCGGCCCTGCTGCACCAGCGCCTCCAGGTCCTGGTGGGTGGCGGCGATCACCCGCACGTCCACCCGGATCAGCTCGCGGCCGCCCACGCGGAAGAACTCGCCCTCGGCCAGCACGCGCAGCAGGCGGGTCTGCAGCGAGGCCGGCATGTCGCCGATCTCGTCCAGGAACAGGGTGCCGCCGTTGGCCTGCTCGAAGCGGCCCACGTGCCGCTTCTGCGCGCCGGTGAAGGCGCCGGCCTCGTGCCCGAACAGTTCGCTCTCCAGCAGCTCGGCCGGGATCGCGGCGGTGTTGAGCGCCACGAACGGGCCATCGGCGCGCGGCGACTCGCGGTGCAGGGCGCTGGCGACCAGTTCCTTGCCGGTGCCGGTCTCGCCGGTGATCAGCACCGACAGCGGCGCCTGGGCCAGGCGGCCGATCGCGCGGAACAGCGCGCGCATGGCCGGGGTGTCGCCGATCAACTCCTGGCTGGCGGCCTCCTCGGCGGCGGCGGCCGGCACCGGCGGCGGTGGCGGCGCGCCCTCGGCCGGCAGCGCGCGTGCGGCCAGCGCCACCGCGTCGTCCAGGTCGAACGGCTTGGACAGGAACTCGTGGGCGCCGCCGCGGAAGGCCGAGGCGGTGCTGGCCACGTCGGTGTAGGCGCTCATCACGATCACCGGCAGCTGCGGGTGCGCGGACTTGAGCCGGTCCAGCAGCTTGAGGCCGTCGTCGCCGGGCATGCGCACGTCGGTGAACAGCAGGTCCGGGGCGCCACGCACGCGCAGTGCCGCCAGCGCGCTGGCGGCGTTCTCGAAGCCGTCCACCTCGTAGCCGGCGTCGCGCAGCGCGGTCGCCAGCACGAAGCGCACCGAGCGGTCGTCGTCCACCACCCAGACGCGGCGGCTCTCGGAATTCATGCGGCGGTCTCTCCTTCAGGCTCGGTCTGCGGCAGCAGCAGGGTGAAAACGGTATGGCCGGGGCGGGAACGGAAGGTCAGGGTGCCGCGGTGCTCGCGCGCCACCTGGTGGGCCAGGGCCAGCCCCAGGCCGGTGCCCTCGGCGCGGCCGCTGACCAGCGGCAGGAACAGGTGCTCGGCCAGCTCCTCCGGCACCCCGCGGCCGTCGTCCACGATCTCCACCCGCAGCGCGCGTGCGTGCAGGTGGTCGCGGATGTTGAGGCCATGCTCGAAGCGGGTGCGCAGGATGATGGTCGAGGCTCCCGCCTGCAAAGCGTTGTTGACCAGGTTCCACACCGCCTGGGCGAGGCGGTCGGCGTCGCCGGGGAATTCCGGGATCGAGGGGTCGTAGTCGCGCTGCATGCGCACCGGGCGGCGGCCCTCGGCCTCGGCCTCGGCCAGGCGCAGCACGCGCTCGAGCACGGCATGGATGTTCAACGGCGCGTGCGGCCGCTGCGGCGCCGGCGACAGCAGCTGGTCGACCAGGCTGCTCAGGCGCTCGATCTCCGAGCCGATCAGCTCGATCAGCTCGCGCTCGCCGGCATCGTCCTGGCGGCTGGCGGCACGCCGCGACAGTAGCTGGGCCGCGCCCTTGAGCCCGGCCAGCGGGTTGCGCAACTCGTGGGCCAGGCCCTTGAGCGCGGCCTGCAACGCCCCGGGCAGGGCCTGGGCCGCGTCCGGCAGGGTCAGGTCGTCGCAGGGATGGGCCTCCAGCAGCCAGCCGCCCTCGACCCGGGTGACCCAGCCATCGGCCAGGCGCGGGGCCTCGCCGGGCAGGCCCAGGGCGATGCGGTGCAGGCGCAGGATCTCGCGCTCGTCCTGCTCCAGGAACCGGGCCAGGGCGTCGCCCTCCTGCTCCAGTGCCGCCAGCGGCTGCCCGACCAGGCGCCGCGGGCCGATCCCCAGCCAGCGCGGGAAGGCGGCATTGACCCCGGCGATCCGCGCCTGGGCATCGGCCCAGACCACGGGCGTGGCCAGGTGTTCGAGGGTGGGTGCGGCTACGGCGCTCATCGACATTGCACCAATCTAGTGCATGGCGCCGATGGCGGCGATGGCCGCCGCGGGTGGCGGTCAGCGCCGGCGCCGCGCCTGCAGGACCAGCGAATGCAGGATGCGGAGGTCCTCCGCGTCCAGGGTGTCGGCCTCGTCGCCGCGGTAGTGGCGGCGGTAGGCGCGCACCGCCGCGGCCGGGTCGTGCAGCGGCCAGCCGATGGCCTGCAGCGCCAGCCACGGATCGAAACCGGGAGGCGGTTCGCCATCGGCCGGATCCGGCCACAGGCCAAAGCCGGCCTCGGCCAGGCGCTGCCACGGGAACCGCGGGCCGGGATCGCGCTTGCGCGTGGGCGCCAGGTCGGCGTGGGCGATGACCGCGTGGCGCGGGATGCCCAGGCGCGTGGCCAGGTCCTCGAGCAGGCGCAGCAGGGCCTCGATCTGCGCGGGCGGGAACGGTGCGGCGCCATCATTGTCCAGCTCGATGCCGATGGACGCGGAGTTCAGCTCGGTGAGCGCGCCCCAGCTGCCACCGCCGGCATGCCAGGCACGGCGCCGGTCGTCGACCAGCTGGTGCACGCTGCCGTCGGCGCCGACCAGGTAGTGCGCGCTTACCGGCCCGCCGCTGTTGCGGGTGCGCAGCGTGTGCAGGCTCTCCGCCACCGAGCCCTGTTCGGTGGCGTGCAGCACGACCAGCGAGGGCCGCCGGGCGTCGTGGTTGGGCGAAGGCGTCCATTGCGCCAGCGGGCTGCGCTGCGGCGCGTGCGCGCAGGCGGCCAGCAGCAGGCAGAGGACGGCGGGAAAGAGCGTGCGCAGGTCCGGGCTCATGCCCCATTGCACCGCCCCGCGGCGGCGGCGGCAAGCACTGCCTCCGGCGCGCATGGGTGACGGGAAGGCGGAACACGGTTCACCTCGGCGCATTGCAGGCGCGGCCGCTCGGGCAGCGCGCGGGGATCGGGCGGTGGCGCCGGGCGGCGCCACCGCGGTTGTTGCAGGAAGCGCGCCGCGGCCTGTGCCCGCGGCGCGATGCCACTCAGACCTCGTAGGCGGACTCGCCGTGCGAGCTGATGTCCAGGCCGATGCGCTCGGCCTCCTCGTTGACGCGCAGGCCGAACACCAGCTTGGCCACCAGCAGGGCCAGCACGGTGACCACGGCGCACCAGACGATGGTGAAGCCGATGCTGACCACCTGGATCCAGACCTGGCTGCCGATCGAGAAGTCGGCGTCGCCGGTGCCGCCCAGCGAGGGCGCGGTGAACACGCCGGTCAGGACCGCGCCGACGATGCCGCCGACGCCGTGCACGCCGAACACGTCGGCGGTGTCGTCCACGTTCAGCAGCTTCTTCAGGCCGGTGACGCCCCACACGCAGATCGCGCCGGCGGCCAGGCCGATCACGATCGCGCCCAGCGGACCGACCGTGCCGCAGGCCGGGGTGATGCCGACCAGGCCGGCGACCGCGCCGGAGGCGGCGCCCAGGGCCGAGGGCTTGCCCTTGCTGATGGCCTCGACCAGGGTCCAGCCAACCACCGCCGCCGAGGTGGCGAGGATGGTGTTGATGAAGGCCAGGGCGGCGGTGCCGTCGGCGGCGGCGGCCGAGCCGGCGTTGAAGCCGAACCAGCCGATCCACAGCAGGGCGGCGCCGATGAAGGTGAACGGCACGTTGTGCGGCTTCAGCGCGGTCTGGCCGAAGCCCAGGCGCTTGCCGACGAAGTAGGCGCCGACCAGGCCGGCCACGCCGGCGTTGATGTGCACCACGGTGCCGCCGGCGAAGTCGATCGCGCCCAGCTCGCCCAGGTAGCCGCCGCCCCACACGATGTGCGCCATCGGCAGGTAGCTGAAGGTGAACCACAGCACCGAGAACAGCAGCACCGCCTTGAACTTGATGCGCTCGGCGAAGGCGCCGACGATCAGCGCGGTGGTGATGGCGGCGAAGGTGGACTGGAAGGCCACGAACAGCAGCTCCGGGATGGTGCCGCTGAGGGTGTCGACGCCGATGCCCTTGAGGAACGACTTCTCGGTGAACGAGCCGAAGAAGGCGTTGCCCTCGGTGAACACCGCGCTGTAGCCGTAGAAGGCCCACAGCACGATCACGATCGAGGCCACCACCAGCACCTGGCTGAGCACCGACAGCACGTTCTTGCTGCGCACCAGGCCGCCGTAGAACAGGGCCAGGCCGGGCACGATCATCAGCAGCACCAGCAGGGTCGAGGTCAGCATCCAGGCGGTATCGCCCGAATCCAGGCTCGCCTCCTCCTCGGCCGGCGCCTCCTCGGCGGCGGCGGGCTCGGCGGCCGCTTCCCCGACCGCGGCAGCGGCGTCGGCCGTGGCATCGGCGGCGGCGGCGACCGCCGCGGCGGCTTCCTCGGCCGGCGGCGCGGCGGTTTCCTGCGCTTGGGCGGCGAAGGCGGTGGTCGCCAGCGCCGAAACCAGCATCATCAGGCACACGGAATAGAACCGGGTCTTCCACCCGGCCAGGAATCGCGTCTTCATGGTTCTCTCCGGGGTGGGTTAGAGCGCGTCCGCGCCGATCTCGCCGGTGCGGATGCGGATGACCTGCTCGACGGCGGTGACGAAGATCTTGCCGTCGCCGATCTTGGCGGTGCCCGCCGACTGCTGGATGGCTTCCAGCACGGCGTCGACGCGGTCGTCGGTCACGACCGTCTCGATCTTGATCTTGGGCAGGAAGTCGACGACGTACTCGGCGCCCCGGTACAGCTCGGTGTGCCCCTTCTGGCGACCGAAGCCCTTGACCTCGGTCACGGTGATGCCGGACACGCCAGCCTGGGCGAGGGCTTCGCGCACCTCGTCCAGCTTGAACGGCCGGATGATTGCGGTGATCAGTTTCATGTTCGCATCCCGATGGTGGAGGTTCCGGCCATTGCGGCCGGCGTTCGGAACTCCGGGAGTGGCCGGGCCGGGTGGCCCGGCCGTTCCCTTTCGACATGGCCGCTCCGTGACGGCGGCGGCGCACCGATTCGCAGGCTGCATCCGACTTCTTGGGGGAGGTCATGCAGGCCCGGGAATCCCCTTTGCTTGCTTCGCTTCTCTCTCTCCTTCCACTGCCGCCCGGCCCCCTGGCGGACGGCGGTATCGCGCACGGATGCGGAAGCGGCGCGGGGTCGCCCCCGCGCCGCAGCCGGTCAGTTGCCGTAGTACAGCTGGTATTCCAGCGGGTGCGTGGCCGCGCGGAACTTGGTGACTTCCTGCATCTTCAGCGCGATGTAGCCGTCGATGAAGTCGTCGCTCATGACGCCGCCGGCCTTGAGGAACTCGCGGTCCGCGTCCAGCGCCTCCAGCGCCTGGTCGAGGCTGGAGCAGACCTTCGGGATGTTCTTCTCTTCCTCCGGCGGCAGGTCGTACAGGTCCTTGTCGCTCGGCGCACCCGGGTCGATCTGGTTCTTGATGCCGTCCAGGCCGGCCATCATCAGCGCGGTGAAGGTCAGGTAGCCGGACTGCAGCGGGTCGGGGAAGCGGATCTCGATGCGGCGGGCCTTCGGGCTGGACACCCACGGGATGCGGCAGGAGGCCGAGCGGTTGCGCGCCGAGTAGGCCAGCATCACCGGCGCCTCGAAGCCCGGGACCAGGCGCTTGTAGCTGTTGGTGCCGGCGTTGGCGAAGGCGTTGATCGCGCGGGCGTGCTTGAAGATGCCGCCGATGTACCACAGCGCCAGCTGCGACAGGCCGCCGTAGCCGTCGCCGGAGAACAGGTTCTTGCCGTCCTTGGACAGCGACTGGTGCACGTGCATGCCGCTGCCGTTGTCGCCGACGATCGGCTTGGGCATGAAGGTGGCGGTCTTGCCGTTGCGGTGGGCGACGTTCTTGACGATGTACTTCAGGGTCAGCAGCTCGTCGGCCTTGCGCACCAGGGTGTTGAAGCGGGTGCCGATCTCGCACTGGCCGGCGGTGGCCACCTCGTGGTGGTGGACCTCGACCGGGATGCCGGCCTCCTCCAGCACCTTGCACATCTCCGCGCGCAGGTCGTGCAGCGAGTCGTGCGGGGCGACCGGGAAGTAACCGCCCTTCACGCCCGGGCGGTAGCCGGTGTTGCCGGTCTCGTACTTGGTGCCGCTGTTCCAGGCCGCCTCCTCGGACTCGATCTCGAAGAAGGTGTGGCCCATGTCGTTGGCGAAGCGCACCGCGTCGAAGATGAAGAACTCCGGCTCCGGGCCGAAGAACGCGGCGTCGGCGATGCCCGAGGACTTCAGGTAGGCCTCGGCGCGCTTGGCCACGCCGCGCGGGCAGCGCGCGTAGGCCTGCATGGTCGCCGGGTCGAGCACGTCGCAGGTCAGGACCAGGGTCGGGTCGGCGGCGAACGGATCCAGCAGCGCGGTCTCCGGATCCGGCATCAGCAGCATGTCCGACTCGTTGATGCCCTTCCAGCCTGCGATCGAGGAGCCGTCGAACATCTTGCCGTCCTCGAACAGCGAGTCCTCGACGATGCTGGCCGGGAAGGTGACGTGCTGCTGCATGCCGCGCATGTCGACGAATCGCAGGTCGACGAACTCGACCTTGTTGTCCTTGATCAGCTTCTCAACGTTTTCCACGGACATCGCTGTGCAACCTCGGGTTGATGGGTACCCGTTCCGTAGCAGGGTCCGTGCCAACCATCACACTCGTCACAAGCCGTTGATTTGACTGAACTTCCGGTCCGGGAAGGGGAACGAGGCACCAAACAGGTGCATTATTTTGGTGCGAGCAATGCACCTTTTTGGGGATGTGCCAGTGCAGCATTTGCTCGCGTATGCTGGGGCCGCCCTCCCAACCGACGACGCCGCCACGTGTCCGAACTGCTCTCCGCCCTGCTGCTGGGCATCCTCGAAGGACTGACGGAATTCCTGCCCATCTCCAGCACCGGGCACCTGCTGATCGCCCAGCACTGGCTGGGCGCGCGTTCGGACTTCTTCAACATCGTGATCCAGGCCGGCGCGATCCTCGCCGTGACCCTGGTGTTCCGGCGCCGGCTGTGGGAGCTGGCGACCAGCCTCGGCGACCCGGCTACCCGCGACTACGTGGCCAAGCTGGCGGTCGCGTTCCTGGTTACCGCGCTGGTCGGCCTGCCGGTGCGCCTGGCCGGCTGGGAACTGCCGGAGACGGTGACTCCGATCGCCTGGGCGCTGGTGCTGGGCGGCATCTGGATGCTGGTGGCCGAGCACTACGCGGGAAAGCGCGGCGACGTGGCCACGATCAGCTGGAAGGTCGCGATCCTGGTCGGCCTGGCCCAGGTGGTGGCCGGCGTGTTCCCCGGCACCTCGCGCTCGGCCGCGGCGATCTTCATGGCCATGCTGGCCGGCACCAGCCGGCGCGCCTCCGCCGCCGAGTTCGTGTTCCTGGTCGGCATCCCGACCATGTTCGCGGCCAGCGCCTACGCCTTCCTGGAACTGGCCATGGAAGGCGGGCTCGGCGGCGAGGACTGGGCCGGCGTGGCCCTGGCCTTCGCCGCCGCCGCCGCGACCGGTTTCGGCGTGGTGCGCTGGCTGATGGGCTACATCAAGGCGCACCGCTTCACCGGCTTCGCCGTGTACCGGATCCTGTTCGGCATCGCCCTGCTGGTGCTGATGCCGGCGCAGTAACCGCGCCGCGCGGCAGCCGCCCGCGGCCGGACACGCCGCCGCGGCCGGCATGGCGGCTCATGCCATCGGCTGGCGCAGCAGGGTCTTCAGCTTCTCCGGCCGGCTGCGGCGCGGATCGCCGAGGTAGATCTCGTGGTGGCGCCCGCGCAGCGCCGAACGCTCGCGGATCCAGGCGTGCAGGCGGGCGATGGCCAGCCCCTCGTCCCGGTACGGACCGACGTGCAGCAGCTGCGCGCAACGCCCTTCGGCGAAGCTCTCCAGGCGCAGCCGCCGCAGCGCCGGCAGCGCCTTCTTCGCGCGCACGCCGGCCACCGCTTCGGCGACCAGGTCCGCGTCCGCCTCCGGCGGCTGCATGATCATCGCGGTCCATTGCCAGGCAGCGCGGTCGCCGCGGACGAAGCTGGACAGGTCGTCCGACCACCACAGCGCCTCCAGCGGCATCACCACGTAGTCCAGCGCGCGCCGCCGCTTCAGCGCGAACTTCACCGCGTAGGCCACGGCGTACAGCGCCTCCACGGCCTCGCGCCAGGCCGGCGCGGTGTCCGGGTCGCCGCGGCCGTCGACCATCAGGAAGCCGGACGCGGGCACGTCCAGCTCGACGATGCCCGGGGCCGGCCGGTACAGCGGCCCCAGGCTGCGCTTGAGGTCGATCTTCTCCACCCCGGCGCCGCGCGCAGGCTCAGCCCAGGCGGCTGTTGAGGGTGTAGGTGCCGTGCACCGCGGCCTCGCCCAGCACGTGGCCCTGCATGGCGCGCAGCGCGTCGGCGGCGGTGAAGCGGTCGGGCACGTCCAGCCGCGGCACGTCCAGGGCGAACAGGCGGAAGAAATAGCGGTGCACGCGGGCGTCGTTGAATGGCGGGTACGGGCCGTCGTAGCCGTAGTAGTCGCCGCCCATGTGCGCGTCGCCGGCGAACCAGCCGGTGTAGTCGTTCAGCCCCTGGCGCGCGCCTTCCGGGCCCGGCGGCTGGCGCTTGCCGCCGCGGGTCGGGCGGTCGCTGCAGCTGCCGGCCTCGA
This sequence comes from Pseudoxanthomonas sp. SGNA-20, assembly GCF_003931635.1. NCBI lineage: Bacteria > Pseudomonadati > Pseudomonadota > Gammaproteobacteria > Lysobacterales > Lysobacteraceae > Pseudoxanthomonas > Pseudoxanthomonas sp. SGNA-20. The sequence goes on from NZ_RRYK01000001.1 coordinate 1,016,530, forward strand.
TCGCCACCACCGCCGGGGCGATGTCGACCATGGCCCAGTGCACGAACTCGGTGCGCGGCTGCTCCACCGGGATCTCCATGTCCTCGCGGCCCACGGTCTCCGGCACGGTCGGCGCGTCCGGGTCGATGCACAGCAGCACCAGCGAGCGGGTGCCCTCCGGCACCCCGTCCCAGGCCAGGTGCGGGTTGCGGTTGCCGCCAAAGCCGTCGATCGCGCCCAGCGCGAATTCGGCGGCGATCGGGCCGCCGGCGGGGAAACTGTCGCTCCAGATGCGCATGTGTCTGCCTCCCTGTGGTGGTGGGCCACAGCGTAGCCGAGGCCGCGCCGGCGCGGACCGGAAGGCGCGGGGCTCAGCCGGCCGGCAGCGCCGCGCACAGGCGTTCGGCCACCCAGCGCTCGGCGAAACCGTCGCCGTTGAGGCTCTCCAGGAACGCGCAGTGGCCGCCCCAGGACGCCACCTCCAGCCGCGCGCAGGCCGGCAGCTGCCAGTCCTGGAAATGGTCGATCGGGATCACCGGGTCGTCGCGCGACATCAGGATGTCGGCCGGCACGTCCAGCGCGGCCAGGCGCCGGCCGGCGATCGAATAGCTGTCGAAGTAGGCCTCGACCGAGCCGAAGCCGGCGTGGCGCTGGGCCAGCCAGCCCATCAGCCCGCGCATGTCCAGGCGCAGGGTGGCGTCGTCGTAGCCGTAGCGGTCCGGGAACAGTTCGCGCTTGCGCAGCAGCGAACTGCGCCACTTGCGCCGGAAGTACCAGTCGTAGATCTGCGGCGCGCGTTCCATGTGGTCCATGGTCCTGGCCGGGTCCACCAGCGGGCAGACCGCGGCGATGTGGCGCAGCGGCAGCCCCGCCACCGCCGCGCGCAGGCCCAGGCGCAGGGCGAAGTTGCCGCCCAGCGAGTAGCCGGCCACCACCAGGTCGCGCACCCGCAGCCGCGCCACCATGTCGGCGGCCGCGTGCACCACCTCGTCCAGGCGGTTGGAGTGGAACAGGTCCTCGTTGAGGTGGTGGGTGCCGCCGTGGTCGCGGAAGTTCAGGCGGAACACTTCCAGCCCGCAGCCGAGCAGGCGCGCGGCGGCCATGCGCATGTACCCGGACTCGGCGCTGCCTTCCCAGCCATGCAGCAGCAGGGCCATGCCGCGCGGTTGCACGCCCGGCACCCGGCTGTGCCAGCCCTGCAGGCGCACGCCGTTGCCGCCGTCCAGGATCAGTTCGCGGGTCTGGGCGCCGCTGGCGGCCAGCGCGCGCAGGCCGCGGTGGCGGCGCAGGACGCTGGAGCCCAGCACCGACTGCACGTGCGGATTGCGCAGCAGGCGCGGCGGCTGGAAGTCGGCGGCGGTCAGCATCCGGGGGAGCGGGACTTGCAGTTTCACCGGCAATCATTCGCCGGACGACGCGGACGGCGCAAGTGCCCGGCGCCCGGATCAGCGTTCCATCACCGCCACGATGCGTTCGCGCGACAACTCGGCCAGGCGGCGGCGCCCCTCGACCTGGCCCGGCGCGATCGGCTCGAGGAAATGCACCTCGGCGCGCCGCGCCGGTTCGCCCAGCAGGCGCAGGAAGTTGGCCACGAAGCTCTCGCGCGGACCGAACGCCACCACCGTCTGCGCGTCACCGCGCTCGCCGTAGCGCAGCGCCACCGGCTGCACCGGCACGCCGGCCTCGACCGCGGCCTGGAAGATGCGCGCGTGGAACGGGCCGACCGCGCTGCCGTCGCGGGTGCGCCCTTCCGGGAACACGCCGACCGCGCGGCCCTGGCGCAGGCGCTCGAGCATCACCGCGATCACCCCGGCCAGCGAGTCGGTGTTGCCGCGCTGGTGGTAGATGGTCTGGCCCAGGGTGGCCAGCCAGCCGACCACCGGCCAGCCGGCGATCTCGCGCTTGGCGACGAAGCCCATCATGCGCTGGCTGTGCAGCATCTCGATGTCGACCCAGCTGACGTGGTTGGCCACGAACAGCACCGGCCCCGGCAGCGGCTGGCCGATCCGCACCAGGCGGAAGCCGAACACCCACATCAGCCCGCCCGACCAGGCGCGCACCGCGCGGTCGCCCAGGGTCTCGCCGCCCCAGCGCAGGCGCGCCAGCGGCGTGACCTGGCACAGCACGGTCAGCGGCAGCGGCAGCAGCAGGTGCAGCAGCAGCAGCGGGACGCGGTAGAGGTAGCGGAACAGGCGGGCAACGCCGGATCCGGGCCGGGCACGGCGCCGGGCGGCTCGTGGGGGAGCGTGGTCCATAGGACGCGCACGATACCGGATGCGGCGCCCGGTTGGGGATGGGCGCCGGCTTTGCCGCGGCGACGGCGCCGGATCAGGCCGCGCCGGCCTGCGGCGCGGCCACCGCGACCACCGCCAGGGTCAGGCGCGAGACGCAGGCCGGGCGCCCGCGTCCGTCCTCGATGCGGATGTCCCAGACCTGGGTGCTGCGGCCCACGTGCACCGCCTTCGCGGTGCCGGTGACCACGCCCTCGCGCACCGCGCGCAGGTGGTTGGCGTTGATCTCCAGGCCCACCGCCTGCTGCACGCGGGTGTCCAGGCACAGGTTGCCGGCGCTGCTGCCCAGGGTCTCGGCCAGCACCACCGAGGCGCCGCCGTGGAGCAGGCCGTACGGCTGGCGGGTGAAGCCCGCCACCGGCATGGTCGCCTGCAGCCAGTCGTCGCCGGCGGCAGTGAACACGATGCCCAGATGCTCGATCAGGGTGCCGCGGCTGAGGCGGTTGAGTTCGTCCAGGTCGACCGGACCACGGAACACCATCGGTGCTGCTCCTGCGCGGAAGGGGCGGCGATTATCGCCGCCGGCTCAGAGGATCGGCACCAGGCCGGCGCCGAAGGCGGTCAGCATGCGGGTCAGGATCGAGCGCGGGCCGAGGCTGACCTCGGGGAAGTCGCCGACCGCCACGTAGCACTGGTGGAAGCGCGGGTCGCGCCGCGGCAGCGGCCGCGGGCACTCCGGGCCGGGCTGGAACACGTAGTTGGTGGCGTAGCGCCACGGCCACAGGTCCAGGACCGGCGACTTCTCCAGCACCTTGTTCATGCTGTAGTTGAGCCCGGACAGCACCGGCGGCCGCGCGCGCGGGGCCACGGTCCAGGAGTTCCCGGGGGCGATGTCGCGCTCGATGCTGGCGGCCAGGGCGCCGGCGAAGGCCGGGTCCTCGATCACCACCACGCCCTCGGTGTTGTAGGTCTCGCTGCGCGGGTCGAAGTTGTGGGTGCCGATCACCGCGATGCGGCGGTCGATCACCATCGACTTGGCGTGCAGGCCCATGCGCGGGCGCTTGCCCTGGGCGCGCACCGGCACCGGGCGGTTGGCCGGGTGGCTGGTGCTCAGCAGCGAGGGCCGGCTCTCGGTGCGCAGCTTGTCGCGCACCTGCCGGCGGTCGTCGTCGGCGCGGCCGCGCCCGCCGCCGGAGCCGGAGACCGCGCCGGGCAGTTCGCTGCGCGGCACCGAAGGATCCTGCGTCTCGGCGTCGCCCGGCTGCCAGGCGCCCAGCGCCGGGTCCACCGGCGGGTCCTCGGGGAACGGCCGGTACTCGTAGATGTCGAAGCCCAGCTCGCGCACGTTGCGGCGCTTGTACTTGTAGCTGAGCGCGTAGACGATCGCGTTGTCGGTGGCCGCCAGGCTGTTGGTCGAGGCCACCACCCGCGGTGGCCGCTCGCGCTGGCGCAGCTGGCGGAAGATCTCCACCGCGCTGTCGGACAGCACCAGGTACGGGGTCTGCAGCAGCACTTCCTCGCGTGCCTGCGCCAGCAGCCCGGCCAGCCCGGAGGCGCCGCTGACCCGGCTCTCGCCCTCGCGGTGCTTCTTCGGCACGTCGGCCAGGTACTCCACCGGGCCCACCGCCATCGCGCGCCGGGCCAGGCGCTCCTCCACCAGCCCGGCGTCGGCCGCCGCCTGGCGCATCCGCTCCACCCGTTCCGGGCGCGCCGGCGTGGCCGGCGGCATCTCCGGCACGCCGGAGGACAGCAGCAGCCGGGCCACGTCGTCCAGCCGCTCCACCGGCACGCTGCGGCGGTCGTTCCAGTAGGCGGCGAAGTTGCGCTGCATCTCGCGCACCACCGGCCCGGCCACCAGCACGTCGCGGTCGCGGAAGTTGTACTGGCTGTCCCAGTCGTAGTAGTCGTCCTGGTAGTTGCGCCCGCCGGAGATGCCGACCGCGTCGTCGATCACCAGCAGCTTGTTGTGCATGCGCTGGTTGAAGCGGCGGAAGCAGCAGATCACGCTGGCCGCGTAGTGCAGGTAGTTGGGCTTGGCGCGGCCGAAGGTCGGGTTGTAGATGCGCAGCTCCAGGTTCTGGTGCGCGCCGGCCAGGGCGGCCAGGATGCGGAGGTCGGCGATCGCCGAGAGCTGGTCGATCAGCACCCGCACCTTGACCCCGCGGCGGGCCGCGGCCAGCAGTTCGTCCAGCACCAGGCGCGCGCTGTCGTCCTTGTCGAAGATGTAGGTCTGCAGGTCGATGCGGCGGGTGGCGCTGCGCATCAGGTTGATCCGCGCCAGCAGCGCCTCGCCGCCCTCGTCCAGGATCAGCGCGCGGTGCCGGGTGCGGCCGTCGGGCGCGCTGGCGGTCTCGGCGAAGGCCTCGCCGGCCAGTTCGCGCAGCGGCGAGGGGGCGGCGCAGCGGTCGGCGCGCTCGCAGTCCAGCTGCGCGTCGCGCCCGGCCACCGCCACCGCCGCGGCCTGCTCGCGCAGCTGCGGGCTCAGGGTGCTGCAGGCGCTGGCCGCCAGCGCCAGCAACGCGGCCAGCAGTGGCCGGGTCCAGGCCCTCACCGCGGCCCCGCCTCGCGCAGGCGCACCTGCATGGTGAAGCGCACCCGCTCGGACAGCACCAGCTGCCAGTCGCCCATGCCGTAGTCGCTGCGCACGATGTCGCCCTCCACCTGCACCGCGCAGTCCAGGCCGGGACGGGCGCAGGGCGCCGGCTGCACCTCCAGCACCTCGCCGCGGGTCGCGCCGCGCAGGGTCAGGCGCCCGTGCAGGCGGCCGCCGCGGGCCAGCGCGTCCGGCGGGAAGGGGTCGGAGACGAATTCCATCCAGGGGTACCGCAGGGTGTCGAAGAAGGCCTCGCCGCGCATCCAGCCGGTGTAGCGCGGCTTGCCCGGGATCTCGGCGGAGGCGGTGGAAATCCGCAAGCGTACCCGGTGGCGGCCGTCGGGCAAGAGGTCGACCAGGCCCTCGTAGCGCGGGAACTGGCCACGCAGGCGCTGGCCGACGCGGGTGCGCACCTCGAATTCCAGCCGGCTGTGGACGGTATCCAGCTCGTACAGCGTCACCGCCGGCGCGGCGACGGCGGCCGGCTCCTGCACCGCCGCCGCGGCGAGCGCGGGCCACAACGCCAGGGCCAGCAACCAGCGCGGGTACCGCATCCGCTCAAGGCCACCAGAATGCGGTCAGGCGGCCCACGCCCGGTTCCACTGGCTGCGCGGTCGGCAGCGACAGCACCGCCAGCCCGGCCGGGGGCATGCCGCGGTATTCGTCCGAACGGCCGCTGTCGAGCAGGGCCACCAGCCGCTCCAGGCCCGGGTTGTGGCCGACCAGCATCAGCCGCTCCACCTCCTGCTGCTCGTCCAGCAGGCCGATCAGGGTGCCGGGGGTGGCCTCGTAGATCGATCCTTCCAGGCGCTGCTCGGCGTAGCCGGTGACCGCCAGCACCGCCTCCAGGGTTTCGCGCGCGCGCCGCGCCGGCGAGCACAGCACGCGGTCCGGCAGCAGGCCGTGCGCCAGCAGCCAGCGCCCGGCGGCCTCGGCCTCGGCCAGGCCGTGGGCCGACAGCGGGCGGTCGATGTCGGCCTGCCCGGGGGCCCCGGGTTCGGCATGGGCATGGCGCAGCAGGATCAGTTCACGCACGGGATGTCCTCGCGGAGGCGGGAGGTCAGGCCTGGTCCAGCCACTGCAGCAGTGGCTCCCAGTCGCCCTGGTGGTCGCGCACCTGCGCGGAGTGGTAGTCGAACAGGCTGCGGCCCAGGCCCACCAGCACGGTGTAGGCCTGGGTGTCGCGCAGCTGCGCCACCAGCGGATAGGGCCAATCGGACAGCATCTGCACCGCCTGCTGGCTGGTGTTGGTCCACGGCTTGCTGCGGTTGAGCACCAGCCCCACCGGAAGGCGCCGGGCGTGGACCCGCGGCACCTTGGCCAGGGTGTTGAGGAAGGCCACGGTGGCCTCGATGTCCAGCGCCGAGGGCTGCAGCGGCACCACCACCGCGTCGGCGCGTTCCAGGAAGCGCTCCAGGTCGGCGGCCAGGGCGCCGGCGGCGGCGTCGACCACCACCAGGTCGGCGTCGGCCGGCAGCCGCTCCCAGCCGCGGCGGGTGCTGGCGTCCACCGGCAGCACGGCGCTGTCCAGGGCGGCGCGGCGCTGCGCCCAGCGGGTGGCCGATCCCTGCGGGTCGGCGTCGGCCAGGACTGTCCGCCGGCCCTGCAGTGCCGCGTGCGCCGCCAGATGGGTGGCGATCGTGGTCTTGCCCACGCCGCCCTTGGACCCGGCCACCAGGATCGTCTTCATCCGCCGCTTGCTCCCATTGGGCTGGCCGCAGGTTACACCGCCCCCGGTGGAGGCGGTAGGAAGCCCGGCGGGTTGCTATCTTTCCCCGCCTCCCCGACACGGACGTACCATGAGCCAGCTGCAGGACCTGACCGCCCTGATCCGCGCCAACACGCCGCTGGTGGTGGTCGAGACCCGCGACGAGGACCGGGTGGTGGAGCTGTTCCGGCAGTCGCTGCTGCACGTGTGGCGGGCCCTGCACCGCTGGACCATCACCGAGGGCCTGCGCCGCCTGGACCTGGACCGCGAGGATCCGCCGCAGGGCCCGCCGGACGCCTCCTCGGTGCTGCGCGCGATCCAGGAGGCCGACCAGCGCGGCATCTACCTGCTGCTCGACTTCCACCCCTACCTGGGCTACGCCAGCCACCAGCGCCTGCTGCGCGACATCCTCCAGCGCCGCCACTGCCAGCCGCACGTGATCGTGCTGGTCGGGGCGAAGGTGGAACTGCCGCCGGAGCTGGAAGCCATGGCGGTGCGCTTCACCCCGCGCCTGCCGGACGCGGCGGCGCTGCTGAAGCTGGTGCGCGAGGAGGCGGAGGCCTACGCCCGCGAGAACGGCGGGCGCCGGGTGGAGGTCGAGGCCGAGGCGGTGCAGCAGATCGTGCGCCACCTGCAGGGGCTGGACCTGCACGACGCCCGCCGCATCGCCCGCCAGCTGATCCACGCCGACGGTGCGCTCACCGCCTCGGACCTGCCGCAGCTGGCCAGGCTGAAGTTCGAACTGCTCAACCGCAGCGGCCACCTGCACTACGAATACGACGCGGCGGCCATGGACGAAGTCGCCGGCGCGCGCCGGCTCAAGCGCTGGGTGCAGCTGCGCCAGGCCGCGTTCGCCGGCAGCCCGCCGCCGGGGCTGGAGCCGCCGCGCGGGATCCTGTTGCTGGGCGTGCAGGGCTGCGGCAAGTCGCTGCTGGCCAAGGCCATCGCCGGCGGCTTCGGGGTGCCGCTGCTGCGCCTGGACTTCGGCACCCTGTACGCCAAGTACCACGGCGAGACCGAACAGAACCTGCGCACGGCGCTGGCCTCGGCCGACCAGCTGGCGCCGTGCGTGCTGTGGATCGACGAGATCGAGAAGGGCGTGGCCGCCGACTCCGGCGATGGCGACGGCGGCGTCTCGCGCCGGGTACTGGGCTACCTGCTGACCTGGATGGCCGAGCGCAAGGCGCCGGTGTTCCTGGTGGCCACCGCCAACCAGGTCCAGCACCTGCCGGCCGAGCTGCTGCGCAAGGGCCGCTTCGACGAGATCTTCTTCGTCGACCTGCCCGACCCCTCCACCCGGGTGGAACTGCTGCGCATCCACCTGGCCGCGCGCGGGCTGCAGCCGCAGGGCTTCAACCTGTCGGCGCTGGCGGCCGCGACCGAGGGCTTCTCCGGCGCAGAGCTCGAGCAGGCCATCGTCTCCGGCCTGTATGCCGCGCACGCCGAGCAGCGTCCGCTGGACACCACCCTGCTGATGGACGAGATCCACGCCACCCGCCCGCTGTCGGTGCTGATGGCCGAGCAGGTCCGCGCGCTGCGCGAATGGGCCCTGCCGCGCACCGTGCCGGCGGACTGAGCCGCGCCGCCGGTTCGCGCCGCGCCGCGCGCTTGGCTATGCTCGGGCGCGGCGGCCAGGGGGGGCCAGGCCGCCGCAGCCGAACCATGGAACAGGTCCGCGGGCAAGGGAAGACGCCCGTGGCGGCGCGGCTGGCATGCATGCGCCCTGCCATCGCAAGGAGGCCTGGCACGATGTCCTCGATTCCCGCCGGCAACGCCGTAGCGCCCACCACGCAGCTGCGCCAGCTGCGTCCCGGTTCGATCCCGCGCCCGCCGCGCAAGCCGCTGTACGACCTGCTGCTGTGGCTGGTGGCGGTGCTGTCCTGCCTGATACCCCTGGCCTACCTGGGCCTGGTCGCCGGGCTGGCCTGGCTGGGCGTGCACTACTACCTGGAGTGGGCCCCGCGCAGCGGCCACGGCATGCTGCGCCTGGTCGGCTGGACCGCGCCGGGCTTCATCATCGGCGTGCTGGTGGTGTTCCTGCTCAAGCCGTTCTTCGCCCCGCGCACCCGCGCCCCGGAACCGGTACGCCTGGAACCGGAACAGGACCCCGGCTTCACCGCCGCGGTGCACGCGCTGTGCGCGGCCATCGGCATCCGTCCGCCGCGCGCGATCCACCTCACCCACCAGGTCAACGCCTGGGTGCAGTTCGTGCCCGGCCCGGCCGGCCTGCTCGGCGGCGCGCGCACCCTCACCATCGGCCTGCCGCTGGTGGCGGGCATGAGCGCGCGCGAGCTGGTCGGGGTGCTGGCCCACGAGTTCGGCCACTTCGCCCAGCGCGGCGGCATGCGCGCGGCGCACCTGATCAACCGGGTGAACTACTGGCTGGAGTCGCGCGCCTACCAGGACGATGCCTGGGATGGGCGCCTGCGGCGCTGGCTGGAGGACGAGGAAATGGGCGGCATCGTCCACCTCACCTGCCTGGCGACCCTGGCCTGCCTGTGGGCCACGCGCCTGCTGCTGCGCGGGATGTTCCAGCTCAGCTTCCGCATGAGCCGGCGGCTGTCCCAGGAAATGGAGTTCGATGCCGACCGCTACGAGGCCACGGTCGCCGGCAGCGAGGCCTTCGCCGCGACCGCGCTGCGCATGCGCGCGCTGGAACATGCCTGGCACGAGGTCGACCGGCTCAACCGCAAGGCCTGGGGCGAAGGCCGCCTGGTCGACGACCTGCCCGGCGCCACCGCCCAGCGCCTGCAGCAGTGGGGCAGGCAGGACTGGGAATCGGTCGAGGCCCAGTTGCAGTCCGACGACACCACGCGCTACTGGGATTCGCATCCGGCCGACCAGGCCCGGATCGCGAACGCGCAGGCGCTGCAGGCGCCGGGCATCTTCCGCGACGACCGTCCCGCCGCCGCGCTGTTCGCCGACTTCCCCGCGCTGTGCCGCCAGGTCACCGCCCACTACTACGCCGGCATGGAGCTGGACTACGGCCCGCGCCAGCTGATCGGCGCGGCCGAGCTGCTCGGCCGCGGCCGCCTGGCCGACGCCACCGCCGCGGCCTGGCAGCGCTACACCAACGGCATGCTCGGCAGCGTGCCGCTGCTGGACCCGGCCGAAGCCGGCCTGCTGCCGGCGGCGGCCTTCGACTGGCAGGCCAGCGTGGACGAACTGCGCCGCCTCGGCCCGGAAGCGACCGGCCTGTGGCAGCGCCTGGACCGCCTGCGCGAGCGCGCCGACGCCCTGGCGCTGTGGATCGCCCTGCTCGACCAGGAAGAAGACTTCGTGATGCCCGACGGCAGCCCGCCCGACCCCGGCGCGCTGCGCGCCGAATACGGCGCCTGCGTGGCCGCGGATACCCCGGACCTGCGCCTGGCCCGGCGCATCCTGGCGGTGTTCGCGCGGCGCCTGCGGCACGCGGTGGACACCCTGGAAGGCGCGGCCCGCGACGAGGCCGAGGCGCGCCTGGCGCTGCTGGCCAGGATGCACGCGCACTGGCCGGAGCTGGCGCGCACCCTGCAGGAGGCGCGGGTGTGCATGCGCATGCACGCCGGCATGGGCAGCGGCGACGAAGTGCTGCGGCCGCGCGTGCATGCGCGCACCGAGCGCTGCCGCGAGCAGGTGGGCGCCCTGCTCGGCAGGCTCGACGACGCCGTCCCCGGCAGCGGGCAGCCGCTGGGCCAGCTGCTGCTCAAGCGCTGCGGCCACTACTCCAGCGCCGGCGCCGACCCGTTCGCGTTTGCGCGCGCCGTGCTGCCACTGGAGGACGCGTTCCTGGACCTGTACCGGCAGCAGCTGGCGGCGCTGGTGGAAACCGCCGATTTGGCCGAACGCACCCACGGCATCCACCCGATCCGGCTGTTCGCGGCGCCGGCGGCGGTCGAAGCCTGAGCCCGGCGCGCGCGGCGCGGCGGCGATGCCCCGCCGCGCCGCCTCAGCCGTGGAACCGGCCCAGCAGCCAGACCCAGGCCGGCAACGTGGCCAGGCACACGACGATGCCGTAGCCGACCAGGGCCGCGCACAGCCGCGGTGCCAGGCCATGGGCCATGGCCAGCGCCGCGGCCGAGACCATGGTCGGCATCGCCGATTCGAGCACGTTGGCACGCAGCATCAGCGGCGGCATGCCGAACAGCAGCGACAGCGGCAGGGCGATGGCCGGCATCACCAGCAGCTTCAGTGACAGCCCCGCAAGCAGCGGGCCCAGTTCCTCGCGCGGCAGGCGCAGGCGGATCGACAGGCCCACCGCCAGCATCACCAGCGGCAGCATGGCGTCGGCCAGCCGCTGCAGCCCGGCGCCGATCCAGTGCGGCGGCTCGGCCGGCATCAGGGTCAGGCCCAGCAGCAGCGCCCAGGCCGGGGGGAAGCGCGCGATCCGCAGCGCCACCTGGCGCGGGCCCGGCGGCGCGTCGCCGCTGTAGCGCGCGCACACGTACAGGCCCAGGGTGGACAGCATCACGAAGGTGCCGAACTGGTCGTACACCACCGCGTACTGCACCGCGCTCTCGCCCAGCAGCGCGCGCACCATCGGATAGCCGAGGAAGCTGGTGTTGCCCAGGCCCACGCACAGCAGCAGCACCGCGTACTGCTCGCGGCCGAACTTCCACAGGCGCGCGGCCAGGCCCACCAGCAGCCAGGTCGCGCCCATCAGCAGCCAGGGCGTGAGCGCCATGCCCAGCAGCGACCATTGCAGGTGCAGGCGCGGCACGTACAGCAGCACCGCGGCGGGCAGGCAGACGTAGAGCACCACCAGGTTGAGCACCTCGGACGCATTGTCCGGCAGCAGGGTGGTGCGGCCCATGGCCATGCCGAGGGCGAGCATGGCCAGGATCAGTGCGAATGCGTCCAATGCCATGGCGTGCCTCAGCGGCTCCCGGCATCGGCAGGTTGGCAATCCGGATCGGTTCCGGCTTGCGCATGCATGCGGTTCATCGGGGAAAGCGGGATGTGGGGGGCGCCTATTGTCCCACTTCGTGGCCGCCGCGGCACGGGTTCGCGCCGCAGTGTGTCATGCCCGTCCATGCGCGCTTGTTTATGATGTTGCGCTACAGCCGGGCGCCCGGCCCAGCCCACGCTCCAGGCCTGTCATGACCAGCACCGCCGAACTGACTTCGCCCGCGTCCGCCGACCAGCCCGGGCTCGCCACCTTCGACGCCGACTACACCCTGGAACACCGCTACACGCGCCGCGACGGCCGCGTCTACCTCAGCGGCGTGCAGGCGCTGGTACGCCTGCCGCTGATGCAGCAGCTGCGCGACGCGGCGGCCGGGCTCGACACCGCCGGCTTCATCAGCGGCTACCGCGGCAGCCCGCTGGGCGGCTTCGACCTGGAACTGTGGCGCGCGCGCAAGCACCTGGAAGCGGCCAAGGTGCGCTTCCAGCCGGGCCTCAACGAGGACCTGGGCGCGACCATGGTCTGGGGCACGCAGCAGACCAACCTGTTCCCCGGGGCGAAGGTCGATGGCGTGTACGCCATGTGGTACGGCAAGGGCCCGGGCGTGGACCGCTGCGGCGACGTGTTCAAGCACGGCAACGCCGCCGGCACCTCCAGGCATGGCGGCGTGCTGGCGCTGGCCGCCGACGACCATGCCTGCCGCAGCTCGACCCTGCCGCACGGCAGCGAGGACGAGTTCGTCAGCGCGATGATGCCGGTGCTCAACCCGGCCGGGGTGCAGGACATCCTCGACCTGGGCCTGGTCGGCTGGGCGATGAGCCGCTACACGGGGCGCTGGATCGGCTTCAAGACCATCGCCGAGACGGTGGAATCCTCCGCCTCGGTGGACGTGGACCCGTTCGCGCGCCGGATCGTGCTGCCGGAGGATTTCGAGCTGCCGCCGGGCGGACTCAACATCCGCTGGCCCGATCCGCCGCTGGACCAGGAGATGCGCCTGCACCGCTACGCGGTGCGCGCGGCGCAGGCCTTCGCCCGCGCCAACCGGGTCGACCGCATCGTGCTGGACTCGCCGCGCGCGCGGCTGGGCATCGTCACCACCGGCAAGAGCTACCTGGACGTGCTGCAGGCGCTGGAATACCTGGGCCTGGACGAGGAAGCCTGCCGCGACATCGGCATCCGCGTGTACAAGGTCGGCATGACCTGGCCGCTGGAGCCGCAGGGCATCGCCGCCTTCGCCCGCGGGCTGGAGGACATCGTCGTGGTGGAGGAAAAGCGGGCCTTCATCGAGCGGCAGATGAAGGAGCAGTTCTACAACTGGCCGGAGGCCTGGGGCCGGCGCCCGAGCATCGTCGGCAAGTACGACGAGGCCGGGGAGTGGATCCTGCCGTCCACCGGCGAGCTGACCCCGGCCACCATCGCCGGGGTGATCGGCCGCCGCATCCAGCGCTTTTTCACGACCGAATCCATCGAGCAGCGCCTGCGCTGGATGGAGGAGAAGGAGGCGGAGATGGCGCTGCCGCGCGCGCAGTTCCCGCGCGTGCCGCACTACTGTTCCGGCTGCCCGCACAACACCAGCACACGCGTGCCGGAAGGCTCGCGCGCGCTGGCGGGCATCGGCTGCCATTACATGGTCACCTGGATGGACCGCTCCACCGACACCTTCACCCACATGGGTGGCGAAGGCGTCACCTGGGCGGGCCAGGCGCCGTTCACCGAGACCGAGCACGTGTTCCAGAACCTCGGCGACGGTACCTACTTCCACAGCGGCTCGCTGGCGATCCGCCAGGCCGTCGCCGCGAAGGTGAACATCACCTACAAGATCCTCTACAACGACGCGGTGGCCATGACCGGCGGCCAGCCGGTGGACGGCACCCTGACGGTGCCGGACATCGCCTGGCAGATGCGCGCCGAGGGCATCGACACCATCGTGGTGGTCAGCGACGACATCTCGCGCTGGCACAGGCGCGAACTGTTCCCGCCGGGCGTGGAGTTCCACGACCGCAAGGAACTGGACGAAGTGCAGCGGCGCCTGCGCCAGGTCAAGGGCGTGTCGATCTTGATCTACGACCAGACCTGCGCCACCGAGAAGCGCCGCCGGCGCAAGCGCGGCAAGCTCGAGGACCCGCCGAAGCGGGTGATGGTCAACACCCTGGTGTGCGAGGGCTGCGGCGACTGCGGGCAGAAGAGCTTCTGCGTGTCGGTGCTGCCGCAGGAGACCGAGTTCGGGCGCAAGCGCCAGATCGACCAGTCCAACTGCAACAAGGACTACAGCTGCGTCGAGGGCTTCTGCCCCAGCTTCGTCACCGTGCATGGCGGCCGCCCGCGCAAGGGCCCGCGCGCGGAGGCCGCGGCCCTGCTCGACAACCTGCCCGCGCCGCAGCCGCGTACCGACCTGGAGCGGCCCTGGAACATCCTGATCACCGGCGTCGGCGGCACCGGCGTGGTGACCATCGGCGCGCTGCTGGGCATGGCCGGCCACCTGGAAGGCAAGGGCGCGACCGTGCTCGACCAGACCGGCCTGGCGCAGAAGGGCGGCGCGGTCACCACCCACGTGCGCCTGGCGCGCCGGCCGGCCGACATCCATGCCGTGCGCATCGCCGCCGGCGAGGCCGACCTGGTGCTGGGCTGCGACATGGTCGTGGTCAACGACTACTGGGCGCTGTCCAAGGTCCGCGCCGAGCGCTCGGAAGTGGTGCTCAACACCTACGAGGCCATGCCCGGCAGCTTCACCACCCAGCCTGACCTGCACTTCCCCGCGGCCGAGATCATCGCCGGAGTGAGGCTGGCCCTGGGCGGGCGCGAGCCGCGCCTGCTCGACGCCACCCAGCTGGCCACCGCGCTGCTGGGCGACGCCATCGCCACCAACCTGTTCATGCTCGGCCATACCTGGCAGCTGGGCCTGGTGCCGCTGTCCGAGGGTGCGCTGATGCGCGCGATCGAGCTCAACGGCGCGGCGGTGGAGATGAACAAGCAGGCCTTCGCCTGGGGCCGCCTGGCCGCGGTCGACCCGGATGCGGTGGCGCGCGCCGCCGGCCTGGTGTCCAACCCGGTGACCGCCAGCGAGGGCATCGCCGACGACCTGCAGGTGCTGCCGCCGGGCGACTGGGAAGGCAGCGAATGGGGCAGCACCAGCGCGCCGCGCCCGGCCAGCGGCGGGCGCGAATGGCGCGGCCTGCCGGCCTCGGCGGCCGATGCCGCCGGCAGCGGCCAGGCTTGGCCGCTGGATGCGGCCTCCGGCAACGTCGCGCCGCTGCCCCTGGACGACCTGCGCCTGTCGCGCAGCCTGGAGGAACTGGTCGAGCGCCGCCGCGTGTTCCTCACCGCCTACCAGGACCGCGCCTATGCCGCGCGCTACACCGCGCTGGTGGAGAAGGTGCGCGCGGTCGAGCAGGAACGCGTGCCCGGCTCCACCGCGCTGACCGAGGCGGTGGCGCGCTACGCGTTCAAGCTGATGGCCTACAAGGACGAGTACGAGGTCGCGCGCCTGTACACCGGCGGCCACTTCCAGCGCCGCCTGCAGCAGCAGTTCGAGGGCGACTACCGCCTGCATTTCCACCTCGCCCCGCCGCTGCTGGCGAAGAAGGACGAGCACGGCCGCCTGGTCAAGCGCGAGTACGGGCCGTGGGTGTTCACCGCGTTCCGCTGGCTGGCGAAGCTGAAGTTCCTGCGCGGCACCGCGTTCGATCCGTTCGGCCGCACCGCCGAGCGGCGCAAGGAGCGGCAGCTGGTGGAGGACTACTTCGCCACCATCGAGCGCCTGCTGCCGAAGCTGGACGCCGGCAACGTCGGCCTGGCCGCGCAGATCGCCTCCATTCCGGACCAGATCCGCGGCTACGGCCACGTCAAGGAAGCGCACCTGCACGCGGCCAGGGCACGCGAAGCCGAGCTGCTGCGGCAGTGGGACGATCCGCTGCGGATCGTGGTGCGCGAGGCCGCCTGAGCGCGGCGGACCGGCCTCAGTCGGGCGGGGCCGGCCCGGTGGAATCGCGCAGCTGCAGCGCGTAGGGCATGTGCACCATGCTGCCGGCGCCGCGGTCGCGGATCGCCGCCAGCAGCTGCATGGTCGCCACCTGGGCCATGTCCCGGGTCGGCTGCTGCACCGTGGTCAGCTGCGGGAAGATGTGCTTGGCGATGGGCGTGTTGTCGAAGCCGCAGACCGAGACCTGGGCAGGCACCCGCAGGCCCATCTCGCTGGCCGCGCGCATCACGCCGGCGGCCATGTCGTCGTTGGCGGCGAAGATCGCGGTGGGCCGCGGCTGCAGCGACAGCAGGCGGCGTCCCGCTTCCAGCCCGGAATCGAACGAGAACTCGCCCGGCACCACCAGTTCCGGGTCGTAGCGCAGGCCGGCGCGGCGCAGCGCGGTGCGGTAGCCGGCCAGGCGCCACTCGCTGGCGCCGTGGTCCGGATGCCCGCGCACGTGGCCGATGCGGCGGTGGCCCAGCGCCACCAGGTGCGCCACCAGCTCGCACACCGCGTCGTGCTCGTCCAGGGTCACGCCGATGCGGCCCTCGCGCTTGTACGGGGAAATGCAGGCGAACGGGATGCCGCGCTGGTCCAGGCGGTCCAGCAGGGCGTCGCTGTCGGTCAGTGGCGGGGTCAGGATCAGCCCGTCCAGGCGCGCGCCGGACAGCAGCGCGTCCACCGCCTCCACGCAGCCCGGCGCCCGGTGCGCCACCGGCTGCATGACCATGCCGTAGTGGTGCGCCTCGCAGGCATCGACCACGCCGGTGACCACCTCCATCAGGTAGTTCGGCGAGGGATTGTCGTAAAGCAGCGCCACCAGGTAGGAGCGGTTGCCGGCCAGGCTGCGCGCGGACGGGTCCGGTCGGTAGTTGAGCGCCGCCACCGCCTCGCGCACGCGCAGCCGGGTGGCCTCGCGCACGCCCGGCTCGTTGTTGAGCACGCGCGAGACGGTCTTCATCGAGACGCCGGCCGCGGCGGCCACGTCCTCGATCCGGGCCCGCGCCGGGACCGGTCCCGGGCGCGGGTCCTGCTGCCGTCCGTCGTGCGCTCCCGCGTTCACCAGAAGGTCGCGTACAGCGCCACCAGGATGGCGACCACGCCGAGGGCGCCGATGTTGAACCCGGCGGTGGTCGAATAGTCCACGTCGTCGGTGCGGATCAGGTCGCTGCCCTCGCGCTGCGCCGCGGTGGCAAGCGATACGCCCACCGCCAGCGCCAGCGCCAGCAGGAACACCAGGCCGACGCGGTCGATGAACGGCAGCCCCGGCCAGGCCAGCTTGAGCACGATCGACAGCACGAACGAGCCGATCGCCGCGGCCAGCGCGCCGGCCTGGTTGGCGCGCTTCCAGAACAGGCCCAGCACGAAGATCACCACGATGCCCGGGGTGAAGAAGCCGGTGTATTCCTGGATGTACTGGAAGGCCTGGTCGAAGCTGCCCAGCAGCGGCTTGGCGGTGAGGATGCCGATGAGCACCGAAAGCGCGGCGGCGATGCGCCCCACCCGCACCAGCTTCGGCTGGCCGGCGTCCGGGCGCATCTTGGCGTAGAAGTCCAGGGTGAAGATGGTCGCCACCGAATTGATCTTCGACGCCAGCGAGGCCACGATCGCCGCCACCAGCGCGGCGAACACCAGGCCGAGGATGCCGCTGGGCAGCAGTCGCATCATCGTCGGATAGGCCTGGTCGGGCCGGTCCAGGGACGGCGCCAGCACCACCGCGGCGATGCCCGGCAGCACCACGATCACCGGCATCAGCAGCTTCAGGAACGCGGCGAACAGCACGCCCTTCTGCGCTTCCTTCAGGTCCTTGGCCGCCAGCGCGCGCTGGATGATGTACTGGTTGAAGCCCCAGTAGCTGACGTTCATGATCCACATGCCGCCGACCAGCACGCTGATGCCGGGCAGGTCCTTGTAGAACGGGTTGTCCGGACCGAGGATCATCTCGAAGTGGCCCGGGTGCGCGTCCCACAGGCGCTGGAAGCCGGCGAGGATGCCCTCGCCGCCGCCGATCTGCGACAGGGTCAGGCCGGTCACCATCAGGCCGCCGAGCACCAGCAGGGTGACCTGCACGATGTCGGTCAGCGCCACCGCCTTCAGCCCGCCGTACAGCTGGTACACCAGCGCGAACACGCCGATCAGCACCACCGCGGTCATCTGGTCGATGCCGGTGACCTGGTTCACCGCGATCGCGCCCAGCCACAGGATCGAGGTGATGTTCACGAACACGTACAGGCCCAGCCAGAACACGGCCATGAGCGTGCGGATGCGGGTGCCGTACCGTTCCTCGAGGAACTGCGGCATGGTGTAGATCCTGTTGCGCAGGAACACCGGCAGGAAGAACTTGCCGACGATCAGCAGCGTGGCGGCGGCCATCCATTCGTAGGAGGCGATCGCCAGGCCCAGCGCGTAGCCGGAGCCGGACATGCCGATGATCTGTTCGGCGGAGATGTTGGCCGCGATCAGCGAAGCGCCGATGGCCCACCATGGCAGGGACTTGCTGGCCAGGAAGTAGTCGGAGGCCGACTTCTGGTGGCCGGCTTTCTCGCGCGAAACCAGCTGCGCGAGGATGAAGATGCCGGCCAGGTAGGCGAGCACGATGGCGATGTCCAGCGTCGCGAGTTCCACTCCGGTTCCTCCAGATCCATTGGGCTGGCGGCGGCTGGCCGCCGTATTGCGCAGCTCCGGCGCGGAAGGTGGAACCGGGGCCACCGGCGGATCGCCGGCATCCTCCGGGCCGCGTACGCCCTGGTGCGCGGACCGGCCCTCCCCTCGACGCCTGACAGCGCTGTCTTATCGGTGGCCGCGGCAGCGCTGTCAAACGCGCCACCGTGCGGGCCTGGCGGCTGCCCGCGGCCGCCGCGGCGGGGCGCATGGTTGCTTGGGCCAGGCCATGCGCAGGGCGCCGCGGCCACTGCGTTGCAGCAAAGTTTTGCGCGAAACATCGGCCCCGGCTGCCCGCCGGTGGCCGCGTGCGGGGCCGGTGCCAGGCACCGGCCCCGGGTGTCGCCTTACTCGCCGCGCGGGCAGTCGACGATGTGCTCGGCCTCGCTGACCGCGCCGATCGCCACGCGCGAGATCGACAGCGTGGTCGCCGCGTCACTGTGCAGGCGCGCCAGCACGTCCAGCGCGGACACGTCGGCGCCGGCGTGGGCCAGGCACTTCAGCGGCACGCCCAGCGTGGTCCACTGCCCGGCCGGCAGCTTCGCCAGCGCCTCACGCAACGCCACCGGCCGGCCCTGGCCGGCGCTGAGGCCGACGTTGCCGGCAGCCGGCACCTGGTCCGGACGCAGGGTCAGCACCAGCAGCAGGTCGCCGTTGGTCTCGCGCGACAGGTCCACGGCCGGCTCGGCGTAGACCGAGACCGTGGCCGGGGTCGTGCCGGACCAGGCGAGGCGGCGCGAGTCCTCCTGGCGCTCGTGGTCGACCGCGGTGACGCGGATGCTGTCGTCGTGCAGGCCGGCCGGCACCGTGGTGATCTGGGCGGTGTGGTTCTGCGCGTTCTCCACGCGCATGGCCAGGCCCGGGGCCAGCATGGCGTTGGCGAAGTACACGCCCGGGGCGGCGTGCAGGCCGTCGATGCCGGAGTCCTCCGGCAGCGGGTCCAGGTCGCCCTTGTCGGCGTAGGTCAGGCCGTGGCCGAACGGGAACAGCGCCTTGTAGTCCGGCGAGCGCACGTTGCCCTCGGCCGCCTGCGCCGGCCAGGAGAAGCTCAGCTTGCCCTTGAAGTCGTGGTTGACGCTGCCGTCGGGCTTGCGCAGCAGCACGTCGGCCACGCCCGCGCCTTCCGAACCCGGCAGCCAGGCGACCACGAAGGCGTCGGCGGCGTTGATCTCGCGGTTCATCCACAGCGGGCGGCCGGTGAGGAACACCGCCACCACCGGGATGCCGTCGGCCTTCAGGCGCTTGATCAGCTCCAGGTCGGCGTCGTTGCCCGGCTTGTACAGCAGGTTGGCGATGTCGCCCTGGAACTCGGCGTACGGCTCTTCGCCGAACACCACCACGGCCACGTCGGGCTTGGCCTTGTACTTGCCGTCCACCGCCAGCTCGGCGCTGCCGCCGGCGGCCTTGACCGCGCGCTGCAGGCCGTCCCAGATGGTGTCGGCGTTGGGGAAGTCGGCGCGGGTGGTGCCGGAGCCCTGCCAGGTGAGGGTCCAGCCGCCGGCCTGCTTGGCCATGTTGTCGGCGCCGTCGCCAGCCACCAGGATGCGCTGCTTCGGCGACAGCGGCAGCAGGCCGCCCTGGTTCTTCAGCAGCACCAGCGACTCGCGCACCGCCTGGCGCGCGACCTCGCGGTGCTCGGCCGCGCCCAGCAGCTCGAACTTGCCGCCCAGCGCGCGCTGCGAGGGCTTGGGCTTGTCGAACAGGCCCATCAGGAACTTCACCCGCAGGATCCGGCGCACGGCGTCGTCCAGCCGCTCCATCGGCAGGATGCCGTCCTTGACCGCGGCCAGGGTGGATTCGTACATGCCCTTCCAGCTGTCCGGGGCCATGGCCATGTCCAGGC
This sequence comes from Pseudoxanthomonas sp. SGNA-20, assembly GCF_003931635.1. NCBI lineage: Bacteria > Pseudomonadati > Pseudomonadota > Gammaproteobacteria > Lysobacterales > Lysobacteraceae > Pseudoxanthomonas > Pseudoxanthomonas sp. SGNA-20. The sequence continues at coordinate 1,036,391 of NZ_RRYK01000001.1, forward strand.
CGGCGGCGAAGGTGGCCGGGCAGTTGTCGTTGCTGCAGCCCTTGACCTGGCCGTGGCCGTTCCAGTCGCCGACCACGAAGCCGTTGAAGTTGAAGCGGCCCTTGAGCACGTCGGTCAGCAGCGGCTTGTGCCCGTGCAGCTTGGTGCCGTGGTAGCTGTTGAACGAGGCCATCACCGCCTGCGCGCCGGCGTTGATCGCGGTGACGTAGCCGGCGGCGTGGATGTCGCGCAGCTCGGCCTCGCTGGCCAGGTTGTCGCCCTGGTCGCGGCCCTTGCTGGTGCCGCCATCGCCGAGGAAGTGCTTGACCGAGACCATCACGTGGCGGTCGTCCAGGAAGTCCGGCGCGCCGGCCTTGCCCTGCAGGCCTTCCACCATGGCGCGGGCGAACTGCGCCACCAGCTCCGGGTTCTCCGAGTAGCCCTCGTAGGCGCGGCCCCAGCGCACGTCCTGCGGCACCGCCACGGTCGGGGCGAAGGTCCACTCCATGCCGGTGGTGCGGGTCTCGATCGCGGTGATCTCGCCGATCCGGCGCTGCAGCTCGACGTTGCGGGTCGCGCCCAGGCCGACGTTGTGCGGGAACAGGGTGGCGCCGACCACGTTGCTCTGGCCGTGCATGGCGTCGATGCCCCAGATGACCGGGATCGCCTTGCCACCGCCGGAGGTATCCATCGACGCCTCCCAGAAAGCGTCGGCCAGCTTCAGCCACTCCTCCGGCCTGGCGTTGTACTTGCCGCCCGGGTCGGAGCTGCCGCCGGCGAGGATCGAGCCGAGGCGGTACTTGCGCACGTCGTCCGGGGTGATCGAGGCGATGTCGCCCTGGATGATCTGGCCGACCTTCTCCTCCACGGTCATGCTGGCCATCAGCGCGTCGATCTTCTGCTCGACCTCCGCGTCGGCCTGCAGCGGCCACTCGACCTGCGGCCAGTTCTCCGGGTTGATGCTGCCGTCGGCGGCGGCCGCGGTGGCGGCCGGAGCGCCGGCGTCGGCCTCGCTCTTGCCGCAGCCAGCCAGCAGGGCCAGGGCCAGCGCCGTGGCCAGTGTGGTACCGATGCGGACGCCCGGCGCGCGCGCGCCGGCAAGCTTGCTACTCAAGGTGCTTCCTCCCTGGTGACGTTATCTGGGCCCCGGACGGCAACCGCCCTCCGGAAGGGCTGGACCGGTCGGCGCAGAGGCTCCGGCCAAACTGTCAGCGCTGTCAATTCGCGCGGCAGCAAGCCGCGACGGGCGCGGCGGCGGCGGCGGCCCGGCCCCGGCGCGCATCCGCGCCGGGGCTGCGCAACCCCGCGTCCGCAGGGCGATTCGCGCCGGGCCGGCGGTGTCCGGGGGCAGTTGCCGGGGTTACCGCTTCCTGCTGCGGCGCAGCAGGAAATTGCGACACAGGGCCGCCTGCGGGCCATCCGGCGGCCCCCTGCGGGGCGCCGCGCTTCCGAAGCCGGCGCGTCCGTCCCTATAATCGGCCAGCTGCGGCCCCGGGCCGCTCGCCAATAGGACGCGAAGTGCGCAACTACGACCTGGAATTCCTGAAGCGTTTCTCGATGGTGCTGGGCATGCTGGCCCTGATCACCCTCGGCCTGATCCTGCTGGCTTCCCACCTGCACGGCCGCATCCCGCCGGAGGTTTCGCCCTCGGCCGCCGCCCGCACCCAGGAGCGCATCGCGCCGGTCGGCGCGGTCTACGCCGGCGACACCGGCGCCGCCGCCCAGGCCGCCGCCGCCGCGGCTGCCGCGGCCGCCGCCGCCTCGCAGGTCGCCTACGGCGGCACCACCGACGGTTCGGTGATCTTCCAGAACCTGTGCGGTGCCTGCCACAGCGGCGGCGTCGGCGGTGCCCCGACCCTGTCCCAGGGCGCGTGGGCCTCGCGCATCGCCCAGGGCAAGGACACGCTGTACAAGCACGCCATCGAGGGCTTCACCGGCAGCGCCGGCGTGATGCCCCCCAAGGGCGGCAACCCCGCGCTGACCGACGAGCAGGTCCAGGCCACGGTCGACTGGATGCTCGACAACCTCAAGTAAGCGCAGCACGCGAACCACCAAGGACGCCGCCCCCGGGCGGCGTCCTCGTTTGCGGCCCCCGCGGCCAAGGATCCCCATGCAGTACTGCCGTTCCATGCCGGGCCGCCACGCCCGCTTCCTGCTCGCCCCGCTGCTGCTGGCCGCGCCCGCGCTGGCGCTGGCCGAGGCGCCGGCCACGGTCGCCATCGGCAGCCTGCACCGCGGCGGGGCCGAGGCGGCCCCGGTGCAGGTCGAGGGCGTGGTCAGCGCCGATTTCCGCGCCGGGCTGGGTGGCTTCTACCTGCAGGACGCCGGCGACGGCGACCCGGACACCCCCGACGCGCTGCTGGTCCAGGCCGACGCCGACGCGGAGGTGCCGCCGGGCTTCGGCCCGGGCATGCATTGCCAGGTCAGCGGCGAACTGGTGGAGCTGCGCGCCGGTGCCGACCGCCTGCGCGCGCTGGCGCCGGCGCGGATCGGCCCCTGCCGCGCCGCCATCCCGGTGGAGCCGGTGCGCCTGGCCGCGCTGCCGCAACGCTGGGAACCGCTGCAGGGCATGCGCGTGCGCATCGAGGCGCCGCTGACGGTGACCGGTACCCACGCCCTGGAGCGCTACGGCGAACTGACCGTGAGTTTCGCCGGACGCCAGTGGCAGCCCAGCGAGCTGGCCCTGCCCGGCACCCCCGAGCACGCCCGCCTGGCCGCGGCCAACGCCCGCCAGCGGCTGCTGCTGGACGATGGCAGCAGCCAGCGCAACCCGGCCACGATCGCGTACCTCGGCGGTGCCACCACCCCGCGCGTGGGCAGCGTGGTGCACGGCGTGGAAGGCATCCTCGAGCGCCGCCACGGCAGCTGGCGGATCCAGGTCGAGCGTCCGCTGCAGCTGCAGGCGGCGCCGCGCCCGCAGCCGCCGCGCGTGCCCGGCACGCTCAAGGTGGCGGCGTTCAACCTGGAGAACCTGTTCAACGGCGACGGCCGCGGCGGCGGCTTCCCCACCCCGCGCGGGGCGAAGACCCACGCGGCGATGCAGGCGCAGCTGGCCAAGCTGGTGGCCACCGTGCACGGCCTGGACCCGGACATCGCCGCGCTGATGGAACTGGAGAACGACGGCTACGGGCCGGACTCGAGCATCGCCCAGCTGGTGGACGCGCTCAACGCCGGTGGCGCGCAGTGGCGCTTCGTCGACCCCGGCCGCGGCCCCGGCAGCGACAGCATCCGCGTCGGCCTGATCTACCGCGCCGACCGGGTCGAGCCGCGCGGCGCCCCGGCGGTGCTGGAAGGCGGCCCGTTCGGCGCGCGCAGCCGGGTGCCGCTGGCCCAGGCCTTCGTGCGCAAGGGCGGCAAGCGCGACCTGGTCGTGGTCGCCAACCACTTCAAGTCCAAGGGCTGCAGCGAAGCGACCGGCGCCGACGCCGACCAGGGCGACGGCCAGGGCTGCTGGAACGCGCTGCGCACCGAATCGGCGCGGCGCCTGCATGCCTGGCTGCAAACCGTGCCGGCCGGCAGCCGCGCCCGGCGCATCGTGCTTCTGGGCGATTTCAACGCCTATGCCATGGAAGATCCGCTGCACTGGCTGCATGGCGAGGGCTGGGTGGACGCGTTCGCCGCGGCCAGGGTCGAAAGGCCGTACAGCTACGTGTACGACGGCCTCAGCGGGCGCCTCGACCACGCCCTGCTGAGCCCGGCGCTGGCGCCGGCGCTGCGCGGGGCGGCCGAGTGGCACGTCAACGCCGACGAGCCGGACGACGCCGGCTACGCCGGGCGCAACGAGCCCGGCCCGTGGCGCAGCTCGGACCACGACCCGCTGCTGCTGGGCTTCGACCTGTAACCATCGGCCGCGGGCACCCTCCAGGCAGCGCCTACAATGCCCGCCCTGCCGGCCCATCCGCGCCGAGGCCCCGCGTCCCATGCCCGAGCTTGCCCTGCAGCTGTTGCTGCTGCTGTTCCTCGCCGGCCTGCTGGCCGGCTTCATCGATTCCATCGCCGGCGGCGGCGGCATGGTCACCATCCCGGCGATGCTGCTGGCGGGCATCCCGCCGCTGCAGGCGCTGGGTACCAACAAGCTGCAGTCGCTGTTCGGCGCCGGCACGGCCAGCTGGAGCTATGCCCGCCATGGCCACGTCGACCTGCGCGCGCAGCTGCCGATGGCGCTCACCGCGGCCGCAGGCGCAGTCGCCGGGGCGCTGCTTGCGACGGTGGTCCCCGGGAGCTGGCTGCGCGCGGTGCTGCCGCTGCTGCTGTTCGGCATCGCCCTGTACTTCTGGCTCAAGCCGGACGTCGGCGCGGTGGAGCGGCATCGACGCATCAGCGAGAAGGCCTTCGCCCTCACCTTCGTGCCGGTGATCGGCTTCTACGACGGGGTGTTCGGCCCGGGCACCGGTTCGTTCCTGATGCTGGGCTTCGTCGGCCTGGCGGGGTTCGGCATCCTCAAGGCCACCGCCCACACCAAGTTCCTCAACTTCGGCTCCAACCTGGGCGCGTTCGCGGTGTTCGTTGGGTCCGGCGCGGTGCTGTGGAAGGTCGGCCTGGTGATGGGCGCCGGCCAGGTGCTGGGCGCACGCCTGGGCTCGCGCTTCGCCATGCGCCAGGGTGCGAAGGTGATCAAGCCGCTGCTGGTGACGGTGTCGCTGCTGCTGGCGTTGCGGCTGCTGGCGGATCCGACCAATCCGTTGCGGGAGTGGGTGGGGTTCTGAAGCCCCCTCTCCCCGGGATGGGAGAGGAAAGGAACGAAGCCACGCCCCGAACGCACGCCACGGGCCGCGGTCGCGCGCGGGTATTGCTGCCGCTGTTTGCGGCCTTGCCCCGCATGCCGTCGCGTGGCGACGGCATGTGGCCTCCCCTCGCCTAGACCCGCTCGAAGATCGCGGCGATGCCCTGGCCGCCGCCGATGCACATCGTCGCCAGGCCGTAACGGCCGCCGGTGCGGTGCAGCTCGTGCACCAGCTTCACCGTGATGATCGCGCCGGTCGCACCGACCGGGTGACCGAGCGAGATGCCGCTGCCGTTGGGATTGGTCTTCTCCGGATCGAGGCCCAGCGCATCGGCGACCGCGCAGGCCTGCGCGGCAAAGGCCTCGTTGGACTCGACCACGTCGAGGTCCCCGACCTGCAGCCCTGCGCGCGCCAGCGCGGCGCGGGTCGCCGGCACCGGGCCCATGCCCATGTACATGGGCTCCACGCCCGCGTGCGCGTAGGCGACCAACCGGGCCAGCGGTTTCAGCCCGTGCCGCTGCACCGCCTCGCCCGTGGCCAGCACCACCGAGGCCGCGCCATCGTTGATGCCCGAGGCATTGCCAGCCGTCACCGTGCCGTCGGCCTTGAACACCGGCCGCAGGCCGGCCAGGTCGCCGGCGGTGACGCCAGCGCGCACATGCTCGTCCACGCGGAACTCCGTCTCCCTGCCTCGACGTCCCACCTCCACCGGCACGATCTGGCCCTCGAAGCGTCCCTCCGCGATCGCCCGCGCCGCGCGCCGGTGGCTCTCCAGCGCCAGCGCGTCCTGCCTCCCGCGGTCGATGCCGTGGCGCTCGGCCACGTTCTCCGCGGTGATGCCCATCAGCACCTTGTCGAATGGGTCCTTCAGGCCCTCGTTGAGCGCGTCCACCATCACCGCGTCGCCGAGCTTGCGCCCCCAGCGCTGGCTGGGCACGTGGAACGGCACCCGGCTCATCGACTCCGCGCCGCCGGCCAGCGCCACCTCGCAGTCGCCGAGCAGCAGCGACTGGGCCGCCGACACGATCGCCTGCAGGCCCGAGCCGCACAACCGGTTCACCGTGAACGCCGGCGCCGCCACCGGCACGCCCGCGTTCACCGCGACCACCCGCGCCAGGTAGGCATCGGCCGGCTCGCTGGGCAGCACCTGCCCGTATACCGCGTGGCCGATCGCGGACGGATCGATACCCGCGCGGGCGATCGCCTCGCGCGCGGTCACCGCGCCCAGCACGGACGGCGGCACGTCGCGCAGGCTGCCGCCGAACGCGCCGATGGCCGTGCGCACGGCCGAGACAAGGAACACGTCGGTCATGGCGATCCCCCGGGTTCAGGCGGGCACGCCGGACCTGGCGCGCAGCGCGCTGGCGACCTCGCGCTCGGCCTGGGTGAAGCCGTAGTCGGGCACGACCTGGCCGCCGGGATCGGACACCGCGTCCCACGACGCCATCAGCCGCTCGCCGGCGTCGTCGCCACCACCGAGATGGCGGCCCTCGGTCAGGGTCACGTAGGCGCGGGCGAAATGCCCGGCACCGGCGCAGACGATCGCGCGGGTCGGCGCGTCGTCGACCACCAGCGGCAGCAGCGCCGGGCTGACCAGCGCCGGATCCAGCACGTCCAGCTGCTCCTGCGGCAGGATGCCTTCCATCATCCGCGTGTACGCGGTCGGCGCCAGGCAGTTGGCCTTGATCCCGTACTTGGCGCCCTCGATGGCGAGCGTCTGCATCAGCCCGACCAGCGCCATCTTCGCCGCGCCGTAGTTGGCCTGGCCGAAGTTGCCGTACAGGCCGCTGGACGAGGTGGTCAGGACGATGCGGCCGAATTTCTGCCCGCGCATCACCTCCCACACCGCCTTGCAGCAGATCGCCGCGCCCATCAGGTGCACGTCCACCACCAGGCGGAAGTCGTCCAGGTCCATCTTGGCGAAGCTCTTGTCGCGCAGGATGCCGGCGTTGCTGATGAGGATGTCGATGCGGCCCCATGCGTCATGCGCGCGCTGCACCATCGCCGCGACCGCGGCTTCGTCGGTCACCGAAGCTGCCACCGCCATCGCCTCGCCGCCGGCCGCGCGGATCTCCGCGGCGACCGCCTCGGCGGCCTCCAGACCCAGGTCGTTGACCAGGACCTTCGCGCCCTTGCGCGCCAGGTAGAGCGCATGTTGGCGACCCAGGCCGCCGCCGGCACCGGTGACGATCGCTGTCCTTCCCTTCAGTGGCATCATCGAACTCCCGTTTGTCGTGAGGCACGGAACGGGAGCGCACCGGCGCTCAGCCGGGTTTCGAACGCGTTCCGTTCCGCGGTTTGCAGATGGTCTTGAAGCCGGCGGCCATGAACTTCGCCATGCGCGCCTTCACCGCTTCGTAGTCGTCCGAGCGGCACAGGCCGCCGGAGAGGCGGTCGATGCGCCCCGTGCGCGCCAGGGTGAGCATCAGCGCGCCAGTGACGAAGTGGTAACCCCAGAAGATGTCCTCCTCGGCCGCTTCCGGCAGCGCGCGCTTGAGCAGGCCGATCAGGCGCAGCACCACCGGGTCGAAGTGCTGGTCCATCAGCTCGCCGCCGTGGCGGGTGTTGGACATCAGCGCGCCGAGCGCACCGTAGTTCTTCCACGCCTCGCCGCCCTGGCTGTACAGGTCCAGGTCGGTGTCCAGGAACGCGCGCAACGCGCCTTCCACCGTGGGCTTGCCCTTGCAGGCTTCCTCGTAGGCGTCCAGCGCCTGCATGCGCGCGCTGCTGGTGACGCCGGCGCGACGCGCGATCACCGCGTCGAACAGCGTCTGCTTGTCCTTGAAGTAATAGTTGACCAGGGTGTGGTGCACGCCCACGCGCTCGGCCACGTCCTTCAGCGTGACGCCGTACAGCCCGTCGCGGGAGAACAGGTGTTCGGCCGCGTCGAGGATCTGTTCGGTCATCTCCGCGCGCTGGGCCGCCTTGGTGGTGCGCGCGGTCCGGGTGGTGCCGGCCTTCTTCGCACCACCCCGCCGGGATCCGGACGTCGTCGCCTTTGGCACCCTGCAGCCTCCAATGCCGCCCGGCATATGCGCTGGCCGGAGACATCACGCCTCCCGTCGCCATTGTGCGCCGCCGAATTCGGCCCTCAGCCGCATTTTGTCAATTTTGCCGGTCGCTGCCAAAGGCATCCGTTCCACCCGGATGATCTCATCCGGCATCCACCACGAGGGCACCGCGCCGCGCAGCGCGTCCAGCAGCTCGTTGTCGGTGGTGTCCGCGTCGGCGCGCATCTCCACCAGCAGCACCGGGCGCTCGCCCCACTTCGGGTGCGCCCGCCCGATCACCGCGGCCAACGACACGCCCGGGAGCCGGCCGACGATCTCCTCGATCTCGGCCGGGTTGATCCACTCCCCGCCGGACTTGATCAGGTCCTTGGCGCGACCGGTGATGACCAGGTTGCCATGCTCGTCGATGCGCGCCAGGTCGCCGGTGGGGAACCAGCCATCGGCGTCCACCGCCGGTTCGAGCTGGCCGAAATAGCGGTAGACCACGCTGGCCCCGCGCACGCGCAGGTGCCCCTCGCAGCCGCGCTGCTGCGGCAGCGGTACGCCGTCGGCGTCGGTCAGCAGCAGGTCGATGCCCAGCGCCGGGCGCCCGGACAGGTGCGGGGCGCGCCCGGGATCGTCGGGCAGGGCGACGGTGCCGGTGGGCGACAGCTCGGTCATGCCCCAGCTGGTCTGCACCACCGCCCCCAGGCGCTGCTCGATGCGCTGCATCAGCGCCGGTGCCATCGGCGCGCCGCCGACGAGGATCCGCTTCAGCGAGGGCACCTCGCCGCCGTGCGCATCGAGATGGTCGACCAGGCCCAGCCACACGGTGGCCACGCCGATCGCCACGGTGACGTCCTCGTCGCGGATCAGCCTGGCGAGGCGGGCGCCATCGAGATGGCGACCCGGCAGCACCAGCTTCGCGCCCACCGCCGGCGCGGCGAACGGCACGCCCCAGGCGTTTGCATGGAACATAGGAACGGCCAGCAGCACGCTGTCGCGCTGCGACAGCGCCATGGTGTCGGCCTGCAGTGCACGAAGCGTATGCAGGAACACGCCGCGATGGGTGTAGGTCACGCCCTTCGGCGCGCCGGTGGTGCCGGAGGTGAAACACAGGCCGCAAGGCAGGCGTTCGTCGAAGCCGCCCCATCCGGCCGGCTTGCGCGGCGCACCGGATCCCGCGTCGAGCAGGCGCTCCAGTGGTTCGATCGCCGGCGCAGCATCGTCCGCCACGGCCGTGCCATCGATCGACAGGATCCGTTCGACCGACCCGGCGCGCGTGGCGATGGCCCGCGCCAGCGGCGCCAGGTCGGCGGCGGCGACCAGCACGCGCGCGCCGGACTGTTCCAGCATCGTCGCCAGGTGTGCCTCGGACACGCGCGGGTTGAGCGTCTGGCAGACCGCGCCCATGCCCATCACCGCGTACCAGGTCTCCATGTGCGACTGGGTGTTCCAGGCCAGGGTGGCGACCACGTCGCCGCGACCGACGCCCATCCCGGCCAGCAGTTCCGAGACTTCGCGGCTGCGACGCTGCAGGTCCGCGTAGCCGACGCGCGCCGTGCTTCCATCCTCGGCCACGGTGACCACCTCGACCCCGGCGTGCCACTTGGCACCATGCTCCAGGAACCTGTCGATGGTCAGCGCCCAGGCCTGCATCTGGCCATGGATCACGGACATCCAGGCACTCCGGCGGGCAGCGGCGGCGCGGCGATGCCGACGTTCCAGTGCCAGGGCTGGCCGCCCTGCGCGCGGCGGCGGCACACCACCTGCTCCACGAGTTCGTACATGCCCGGCATCAGCTTTTCGCCCGGCACCGGCGCGCCGTCGAAGGCCATGTAGGCGCGCGCCTGGCCATAGGGCTGCCACGCCGGCTGGCCGGCGGCGACCGGCTGCCCGCTGCGCGCGAACGAGGCCCAGTAGCCCGACATCGCCGCGGTCAGCGCCCGCTCGCCGTCGGAGTCCGGTGCCTTCGGCCACTGCGGCGGGGTGCGGTCGTGCCTGGCGAACACGTACGGCAGCTCGGCGGCGTGGAATGCGTGCAGGCCGGCTTCGTCGGCGGCCGGGTAGCCGTGGTTGAAGTAGTACAGGTACGACGGCAGGCCCAGCTCGGCCTGCTTGCGCACCAGCCGCTCGGCGGTCCAGCCGTACATCGCGTCGCGGGTGGTGGCGAGCATCGCCGCGTCGAGATCGGTCGCCGGATAACGGTCGAGCATCGCCTCGGCCAGGTCGCCGTAGGCGGCGCGGATCGCCGCCTCGTAGGCCGCGGCATCGGCCGGCTTCGGCGGCAGCAGGAAGCGCAGCGAGCGGATCTCGCCCTCGTTGAAGCCGGCCAGGATTGGCACCGGCGCCTGCTCGCCGCGGTCGAAGACCTCGACCAGCTGCGCCGGCAGCACCTTGCCGTCGACGTTGCCGAACGGCAGGAAACCGGACATCGCCGCCTTCACCGTCAGCTCCTGCGGGTCCATGGCACGGAGCCGCGGCAGGCCGCGCACGCCGAGCTTGCGGCCCAGCTCCAGGCCCGACTCCTCGGCCGCGGGCATGCCATGCACGGCCTCGCGCAGCGCCGGCGTGGTGATCATGTACGCACTCTGGGCGATGGCCTTGTGGAACAGGCCGCGCGCCGGCGGTGCGGCCATCAGGTACATCACGCTCAGCGCGCCGGCCGACTCGCCGGCGATGGTGACGTTGCCCGGATCGCCGCCGAACGCGGCAATGTTGCGCTGGACCCAGCGCAGCGCCTCGATCTGGTCGAGCAGGCCGTAGTTTCCGGACACGCCGTCTGCCGACTCGGCGCTCAGGTCCGGATGGGCCAGGTAGCCGAGCACGCCAAGGCGGTAGTTGATGCTCACCACCACCATGCCCTGCGCGGCCAGGCGCGCGCCGTCGTACATCGGCTCGCGGCTGGAGCCGGCGACCAGCGAACCGCCGTGGATCCACACGAACACCGGCGCGTCCTTCGCCTCGGCCGGCGCCCAGACGTTGAGCGACAGGCAGTCCTCGCTGGTCGGCAGGGCCTCGCCTGGCGAGTAGATGCTGCCGGGGCGCGGCGGCGGCTGCACGCAGGCCGGGCCGAAGCGGGTGGCCTCGCGGGTGCCCTTCCAGGGTTTGGCTGGCACCGGCGCGCGCCAGCGCAGCTGCTTCACCGGCGGCTCGGCGTAGGGAATGCCAAGGAAGGCATGGATGCCGCCGTCGAGCGCCTCGCCCCGGAGCGCGCCGACGGGGGCGTGGACGACCGGCCCCTGGGACCACGCCGCACCCGGAAGCGCGGCACAGCCCAGGACCGCGGACACGACCAGAGAGCGGAAGGTGGATCGGGTCACGGGGTGGTCTCCTGCGAAGCCTGGAGTCGGATGGTGCGCGCCAGCCGCAGGAACATGCCCACCGCCAGCAGGTAGAACGGGATCAGGGTGTAGAACGCCATCTGCAGCGAGTTGTCCGGGTGGCTGGCACGGAAGAAGTCGCTGGCCATGCCCAGGTAGGCCGGGCCGAGGCCCAGGCCGATCAGGTTCATCACCAGCAGCAGCAGCGCGCCGGAGAGCACGCGCTGGTTCGGTCGCACTTCCTCCTGCACCAGGGTCACCGCCGGCGACAGGTAGAAGTAGTTCAGTCCGGTCGGCAGCAACAGGAAGGCCAGCGCCAGCGGCCAGCGGTCGGCCCACACGAACAGGGCGAACAGCGGCATCGCAAGGGCGAGGCCGGCGGCCGGCAGGTAGGCGTAGGCGGTCTTCGACTTCCGTGACAGACGGTCGATCAGGCGGCCCGAGGCGAACATGCCGGCGCAGATGCCGGTGCCGATCACCAGCGCGTACCACACCGCCACCTGCTCCAGCGCCATGCCCTTCTCGCGCATCAGGAACAGCACGGTGAAGTTGAGCACGGCGTAGGTGATGAACTGGGTTGCGCCGCAGGCCAGGGCCATGCCGCGCAGCACCGGGTTGGCGAAGTACTCGCGGCAGGTGCGCCAGAACGGCGGAGCCGGCTCGGCGGCGGCAGCCACCGCTCCGGGCGCGGCATCCAGTCCGCCCTTGCGCGGCTCGCGCACCACCAGCCACACCACCAGCGCGGTCACCACCCCGACCACGCCGACCCAGATGAACGCCAGGCGCCAGGAGTAGGCCGCGGCGATCGAGGCGCCGAAGGCCACGCCCAAGGCCTGGCCTATCGGCGGGCCGAGGTTGAACAGGCTCAGCGCGGTGCCGCGCATGCCCGGCGGGAAATAGTCGGAAATGATCGCGTAGGACGGCGGCACGCCGCCGGCCTCGCCCACGCCGACGGTCATCCGCGCCAGCGCCAGCTGCGGATACGAGGAGGCCATGCCGCAGGCGGCGGTGGCCGCGCTCCACAACGCGCAGGAGAACGCCAGCACCCGCACCCGGTTGGTGCGGTCGGCCAGCCAGCCGACCGGGATCGCCAGGATGCAGTAGAACATCGCGAAGTACAGGCCGCCGATCAGGCCGAGCTGGGAGTCGGTGACCCCCAGTTCGTCCTGGATGGGCTTGGCCAGGATCGACAGCAGCTGCCTGTCGAGGAAGTTCAGCACGTAAACCAGGCACAGGATCGCCAGCACGATCCATGCCCGCGCGCCCGGTCGCGCGTGCTGCGCGCCGGGCATCGCCTGGCTGGCCGGAAGCGCGGCCATCAGAACCGGTACCCCACGCGCACGCCGACGGTGCGCGGCCGCACCAGCGCGTAGCGGCCGTCGAGGAACGCCTCCGGATGCACGTAGGTGACCGAGCGGTCGTCGAACAGGTTCTCCACGTACAGGCCCACCGTGTACTTGTCGAACGCGGCGGCGACATTGGCGTTCACCACGGTGTACGCGTCGGTGTAGTCGAAGGTCGGGCTGACCACGCCCGGCTGGCCGGGCACGTACTGGAACTGTCCGGGGAAGTCGCCGACGTGGACGATCGCCAGCGAGGCATTGCCCTCCGAGCCGCGGATGAAGTCGAAGCGGTAGCTGGTGACCAGCGAGGCGCTGAACTCCGGCGCGGCCAGCCGCGCGCCGAGGACAGTGCCGGAAATCGCGGCCTCCTGCGGGGTCAGTTCATCGACCCGGGCGCGGTTGAACGAGCCGTTCAGTGCGATCGTCCAGTCCATGTTCGGCATGGCCATCAGCTCGAACTCCAGGCCACGGCTGTAGGCCCCACCGATGTTGGTGGCGAACTGGACCTGGTCGGAGACGCGGTTGGCCTGCACCTGGATGTCGTTCCAGTCGACGTAGTACAGCGCCAGGTTGGCGGCCAGGCGGCCGTCGAGCCAGCTGCCCTTCATGCCCAGCTCGTAGTTGATGAGCTTGTCCGAGTCGGCGCCGTAGGGGATGACCAGGTCGTCCGGGTCGATGGTGCTGACCGATCCGGCGCGGGCATTGACCACCGGCGCGCGGAAGCCGGTGGCGACCGCAGCGTAGGTGGTGACCGACGGCACCGGGCGCCAGGAAGCGCTGAGCCGGTACGACGGGCCGGTTTCCTTGGCCTTCGCGCCGGTGGCGGCCTCGACCGGGGTGATCGTGACCGGGCCGCCGGGGATGCCGAAGAAGGCGTACAGGTAGGCCTGGGTGAGGTAGTCGCTGTTGTAGCCGCCGGCGGCGGTGAAGGCCTGGGCCTGGGTGCTGCCGTAGCGCAGGCCCAGGGTGGCCCAGAAGTCGTCGTTGAAGTGGTAGGTCAGCTGGCCGAACAGCGCCTGCTCCTTTGACACGTCGGTGCTGAGGAAGCGCAGGTAGTACTCGTCCGGCAGGCCGGTGATGCCGCTGCGCTGCAGGAATTCCTCGTTGGAGCGGTAGCCGAAGTAGACGTCGCGGTCGCGCTTGAAGTGGAAGCCGCCGAGCACCCACTCGAACCGGCCACCGGTGTCGGACACCAGGCGCACTTCCTGGACGAAGGTCTTGCTGTTGAACGGCGCGTCCAGGGCGAACGCGAAGGCCTGGCCGTAGGTGCCGGCCAGGTCCACGTTGAACGCCGCGTCGTAGTCCGACCAGGTCGAGGAGCTGGTCAAGTGGGCGCCGTCGAACTGGTAGTCCAGGGTCAGGTTGTAGTTGTCCATCGTCCCGTTGAACATGTCGGGACGGTCGGAGTAGCGCTTGTCCCGGCCGAGGTCCGGGTTGGTCAGCGAGGAATCCTCCGGCGTGCTCTCCTCGCGCGACAGGCGCACCTGCGCGGAGAAGCGGTCGGTCGGCTCCCACAGCAGGGTGGCGCGGCCGCCCCAGGCCTTGAGCACGTTGGCGTCCTTGACGCCGGTGCCGAGGTTGTCGATGTAGCCGTCCTCGTTGCGCGAGAAGCCGACCACGCGCAGGGCCATGGTGTCCTGCGCCAGCGGGATGTTGACCATCGCGTTGTAGCGCTGGCGCAGCGAGCTGGAACCGGTGACGCCGACGTCGGCCAGGAACGAGGCGTCGAAGGCGTTGGGGTCGGGCGCGTGGGTCAGGATGCGCAGCGCGCCGGCCAGCGAGCCGGAGCCGAACAGCGTGCCCTGCGGGCCGCGCAGGAACTCGATGCGCTCGACGTCGTACAGGCTCGGGTCGAGCACGGTCGAGTTGCCATTGGCCGAGATCGGCAGTTCGTCGATGTAGATCGCCACCGTGCTCTGCAGGTTGGCGTTGTAGCCGTTGGTGGCGATGCCGCGCGCGGTGAAGTTGTTGAAGTTCGCACTGGGGCGGTTGAGCACCACGCCCGGGGTTTCATGGGCCAGGCCCTCGTAGCCGACGATGCCCTTGGCATCGAGCTGTTCCTGGCCGAGCACGGTCACGCTCAGCGGCACGTCCTGCAGCTTCTCGCTGCGGCGGGTCGCGGTGACCACGATGGCGTCCAGTTCCTGGGCGCCGCCAGGCTGGGACCGCGATTCCAGCGCCTGGCCGGTGGCCTGCGCCAGGGCGGAAACAGGTAAGGCGAGCAACGTTGCCACGTATGCGGACGCGACCAGACGACTTGCCATGCGGATCCCCTCCCAAGGATTGCCGGTTAAGCACGAAAGCGTGCCCGGATACTGCAAGGCGGAAACGGCGCTGTCAACACTCACTCACGGTTGTGTGAATATTTTTTCTGGTCCGGAAACCGCTTTCGGATCAGGAGCTTGCTTCTGCACTGCGACAATCCGCAGGCGTCCGGTAGCGCCCGCGCAGGCGCGCCCGGTACGCACGCATGCGTACGGGATGGCCCACGGAATAGCTGCGGTGCATGCCGGCGACGCCCGCACGGAACGGCGCCCCTGCCGGCGCCAGGAAGGCTGCGCTGGCTTCAGCGGAAGACGACGGTCTTGTGGCCGTTGAGCAGGATGCGGTGCTCGACGTGGCGGCGCACCGCACGTGCCAGCACCTGCGATTCGATGTCGCTGCCGACGCGGATCAGGTCGCGCGGGGTCATGGCGTGGTCCACCCGGGCCACGTCCTGCTCGATGATCGGGCCCTCGTCCAGGTCCGGGGTCACGTAGTGCGCGGTGGCGCCGATGATCTTGACCCCGCGCGCGTGCGCCTGGTGGTAGGGCTGGGCGCCCTTGAAGCTGGGCAGGAAGCTGTGGTGGATGTTGATCGCGCGCCCGGCCAGCGCCTCGCACATGCGCGGCGAGAGGATCTGCATGTAGCGCGCCAGCACCACCAGGTCGACCCGTTCGCGCTCGACCAGGTCCAGGATCGCCTGCTCCTGCCGCGGGCGGTTCCCGTTGTCCACCGGCAGGTGGTGGAACGGCACGCCGTAGGAGGCGGAGAGCGCGGCGAAGTCGGGGTGGTTGGAGACCACCGCGGCGATGTCCACGTTGAGCTGGCCGCTGTGGGCGCGGAACAGCAGGTCGTTGAGGCAGTGGCCCTGCTTGCTGACCAGCACCAGCAACCGCGCGCGGCGGCGCGCGTCGTGCACCTGCCAGTCCATGCCGAATTCCGCCGCCAGGTGGCCGAAGCGCTCGATCAGGGCCGGGTACGCCTCCGGCGCGGGCAGGTCGAAGTGCACGCGCAGGAAGAAGCGGCCGGTCTCCTCGTCGCCGAACTGCTGGGCGTCGAGGATGTTGCAGCCCTGGCCGAACAGCAGGCCGGAAACGCGGTAGACGATGCCGGTACGGTCCGGGCAGGAGAGGGCGAGGATGTAGTCGTGGCGCATAGGCCGGCCATGGTATGCGAGCCACGGCCGGCGCGCGCGGCGGTTGCAGCTGTTACCGCCGCCTCAGCCGAACAGGCCGCGCGCCCCGTGCGGCTCGCAGCGCAGGTACTGCGGCGGTGCGTGCACCTTCGCCCCCAGCTCGGCGGCGGCATGCCAGGGCCAGCGCGGGTCGTAGAGCATGCCGCGGGCCAGGGCCACGGCATCGGCCTGGCCACCGGCGACGATGGCCTCGGCCTGGCGCGCTTCGGTGATCAGGCCCACCGCGATCACCGGCATGCGGACCTGGCCGCGGATCGCCGCGGCGAACGGCACCTGGTAGCCCGGTCCCACGGCGATCTGCTGGCGCGGATCCAGGCCGCCGCTGGAGACGTGGATGAAGTGGCAGCGGCGCGCGTCCAGTTCCCGCGCCAGGACGATGCTCTGCTCCAGGTCCCAGCCGCCCTCGACCCAGTCGCTGGCGGAGATGCGCATGCCCAGCGCCACCTGCTCCGGCAGTGCCGCGCGCACTGCATCGAACACCCGCAGCGGAAGGCGCATGCGGTTCTCCAGGCTGCCGCCGTAGGCGTCGTCGCGGTGGTTGCTCAGCGGCGACAGGAACTGGTGCAGCAGGTAGCCGTGCGCGGCGTGCAGCTCGACCAGGTCCAGGCCGAGGCGCGCGGCGCGGCACGCCGAGGCCACGAAGGCCTCGACCAGGGCATCGATGCCGGCCGCGTCCAGCGCCTGCGGCAGGGGGTGGTCTCCGGCATACGGCAGGGCGGAAGGGGCCACCGTGGTCCAGCCGCCCGGCTCGCCGGCGGCGATCGGGCCGCCGCCCTCCCACGGCCGCGCGGTGGAGGCCTTGCGTCCGGCATGCGCCAGCTGGATGCCCAGCGGCATCGGCGACCAGCGCCGCAGCGAGGCCAGCAGCGCGGCCAGCGCCGCCTCCTGGTCGTCGTTCCACAGGCCCAGGTCGGCATGGGTGATGCGGCCGTTGGCCTGCACCGCGGTCGCTTCCAGGATCAGCAGGCCGGCGCCGGACAGGGCCAGGTTGCCGAGGTGGATGTGGTGCCAGTCCGAGGCCACGCCGTCGTGCGCCGAGTACTGGCACATGGGCGCGACCACGATGCGGTTGCGCAGTTGCAGGGGACCGAGGTGGAGCGGGGTGAACAGCTGGCTCATGGCGAGGCGGTTACCGGTGGGCCCCGCATTGCAGCCCCACCGCGGTGGCGCTGCAAGGCCGTGGCCGGATCGCAGCGTCGCGCGATCCGCACCGCCGCCTCACAACGCGGCGACCAGCTCCGGCAGGACCCGGGCGCAGTCGGCTTCCAGCCTGGCCGCCTCCAGCCCGTCGGCGCGGGTGCGGCCGCGGTTGAGGATGGCCAGGGGGATGCCGGCCTCGGCCGCCATCCGCGCGAAGCGGAAGCCGGACCAGACCATCAGCGAGGAGCCGACCACCAGCAGCGCGTCGCTGTCGTGCAAGGCGGCGGTGGCCTCCTCGACCCGGGCGCGGGGCACGCTCTCGCCGAAGAACACCACGTCCGGCTTGAGCATGCCGCCGCAGGCCGGGCAGTCCGGCACCTGGAAGGCGGCGAAGTCCACGCCTTCCAGGTCGGCGTCGCCGTCCGGCGCCACCGCGGCCAGGTGCGCGTCCCAGCCGGGATTGCACGCCAGCAGCTGCTGCTGGAAGCCGGCGCGCGGCAGGCGCAGGCCGCAACCCAGGCACGCCACGTGGTCCAGGCGCCCGTGCAGGTCGATCACCCCGGTGCTGCCGGCGCGCTGGTGCAGGCCGTCCACGTTCTGGGTCAGCAGCCGGGCGACCCGGCCCTTGCGCTGCAGTTCCGCCAGGGCGTGGTGGGCGGCATTGGGCCGGGCCGCGGCGAACGGCGCCCAGCCGGCCAGGCTACGAGCCCAGTAACGGCGGCGGGTGTGGCCGTCGCCGGTGAAGGCCTGCAGGGTGATCGGCGGCGTGCGCTTCCAGGCGCCGTCGGCGTCGCGGTAGTCGGGGATGCCGGAACCGGTGCTGATCCCGGCGCCGGTGAGCACGAACAGGCGGCGGTGGCGGGCGAGGAACGCGGCCAGCGCGGCCTGTGCCGCGGCGGCGGGGGGTGGGGCGGTGGCGGCCTGGACGGACATCGGGGACGGCGGCGGAAGGCTTGGCGCGGGCGGACATGTTGCACGAGATCGCCCACATGTCGGTGTGCAGGCGCCGCGCTGACAGCGTTGTCTGGCGCCGGCGGCACGTCGCGCTTACGGGCCGGCGGCTAAGATCGTCGGCCCCCGAACCTAGCCAAGGGAACAGCCGTGACCATCAACCGCGAACAGCGTGACCGCATTGCTTCAGGCCAGGGTTTCATCGCCGCGCTCGACCAGAGCGGCGGCAGTACACCCAAGGCGTTGAAGCTGTACGGCATCGACGAGTCGGCCTACGCCAACGAAGCCGAGATGTTCGCCCTGGTGCACCGCATGCGCGAGCGCATCGTCACCAGCCCGGCCTTCGACGGCAGGCGCATCCTCGGTGCCATCCTGTTCGAGCGCACCCTGGACGACCGCTTCGCCGGCGAGGAGGCGGCGCGCTTCCTGTGGGAGCGCAAGCAGGTGGTGCCGTTCCTGAAGATCGACAAGGGCCTGGAGGCCGAGGACGGCGGCGTGCAGCTGATGAAGCCGATCCCCGGGCTTGAAGAGCTGCTGGCGCGGGCCAAGGCCAAGGGCGTGTTCGGCACCAAGGAGCGCTCGGTGATCAAGGCCAACAACCCCGCCGGCATCGCCGCGGTGCTGGACCAGCAGTTCGAGCTGGCGCGCAAGGTACTGGCCGCCGGGCTGGTGCCGATCGTCGAGCCGGAGGTGGACATCAAGGCCGCCGACAAGGAGGCGATCGAGGCCGAGCTCAAGCGCGGCCTGCTGCAGCGCCTGGACACGATCGACGCCTCCACCCCGGTGATGCTCAAACTGACCCTGCCCAGCCTCGATGGCTATTTCGCCGAGCTGGTGGAGCATCCGTCGGTGCTGAAGGTCGTGGCCCTGTCCGGCGGCTACAGCCGCGAGGAGGCCAACGCCAGGCTCGCCCGCAACCCGGGCGTGATCGCCAGCTTCAGCCGCGCCCTGACCGAGGGCCTGGGCGCGCAGCAGTGCGACGAGGAGTTCAACCAGGCCCTCGATGCCTCGATCGAGTCGATCTACCGCGCCTCGATCGCCTGAGGCCGCGCGCGGGCGGATGCCCCGCGCGGGGCATCCGCGGCATCATTGCAGGCCCGCCGCATGCCGCGGCAGGCCCGGTTCCCCGTGATGCATCCCGACACCACCGCCCTGATCGTCGTCGACCTGCAGCCGGACTTCATGCCCGGCGGCGCCCTGCCCTGCCACGAGGGCGATGCCATCGTCCCGGCCATCGATGCGCTGCTGCGCTCGCGCAGCTACCGCACCGTGGTCGCCACCCAGGACTGGCACCCGCGCGGGCACGCTTCCTTCGCCAGCGCCCATCCCGGTCGCCAAGCGTTCGAGCAGGTCGAACTGCACGGCCAGCCACAGACCCTGTGGCCGGACCACTGCGTGCAGGGCACGCCCGGCGCCGCGCTGGACCCGCGGGTGGACTGGAACGCAGCCGACCTGGTGCTGCGCAAGGGCACCCGGCCGCAGGTGGATTCGTACAGCGGCTTCCGCGAGAACCATGGCCCCGGCGGCAGCCGCCCGGCCACCGGCCTGGCCGGCTGGCTGCGCGAACGCGGCATCGACGAGGTGCACGTATGCGGCCTGGCGCGCGACTACTGCGTGCTGTGGACCGCGCAGGACGCGGCAGCCGCCGGCTTCCGCGTCCGCTTCCTGTGGGAGCTGACCCGGCCGGTGGCCCCGGACGGCGACGCGCCGACCCGCAGCGCGCTGGAAGCGGCCGGGATCGCCCTCGGCTGAGGCCGCGCCACAAAGGAAAACGCCGGCGCGAAGCCGGCGTCTTCCTGCCTGGAAGGCCGCGAGGGACGGCCTTCCGGAACGCGGGGGATCAGAACTCCTGCCACTCGCCGTCGTCGGCGGTCGCCGCCGCCACCGGCGCCGCCGCGGCCGCGCGCGGGCGCGCCGCAGGCGCTGGCCGGGCCGCTGCCACCGCCGGGCGCCTGTGCGCCGGCGCGCGCAGCGCGGACTGGCCCAGGCCATCGGCCAGGCGGAACACCGCCACGGCCTCGACCAGCTGCCCGGCCTGCTCGGCCATCGAGCGGGCCGCGGCGGAAGCCTCCTCCACCAGCGCGGCGTTCTGCTGGGTGGTCTCGTCCATCTGCACCACGGTCTGGCTGACCTGCTCGATGCCCGCGGTCTGCTCCTGCGAGGCGGCCGAGATCTCGGACATGATGTCGGTCACCCGGTGCACGCTGGCCACGATCTCGCCCATGGTGGTGCCGGCCTTCTGCACCAGCGCCGAACCATTGGCGACCTTGCCCACCGAGTCGTCGATCAGCTGCTTGATCTCCTTGGCCGCGCCGGCCGAACGCTGGGCCAGGGTGCGCACCTCGGAGGCGACCACGGCGAAGCCGCGGCCCTGCTCGCCGGCGCGCGCCGCTTCCACCGCGGCGTTGAGCGCCAGGATGTTGGTCTGGAAGGCGATGCCGTCGATCACCGAGATGATGTCGGCGATCTTCTTCGAGGAATCCTCGATGGCGGTCATGGTCTGCACCACCTCGCCGACCACCGCGCCGCCCTGCGAGGCGACGTCGGCCGCGCCGATGGCCAGCTGGTTGGCCTGGCGCGCATGCTCGGCGTTCTGCTTGACGGTGGAGGTCAGCTCCTCCATCGAGGCGGCGGTTTCCTCCAGGTTGGCGGCCTGCTGCTCGGTGCGACGGGCCAGGTCGGCGTTGCCCTGGGAGATCTCGGCGGCGGCGGTGTTGATGCTGCCGGAAGCCTCCTGGATGCGGCCGACGATGCTGGTCAGGTTCTGCACCGTGGTGTTGGCGGCATCGCGCATCTGCGCGAACACGCCCTCGTAGTCGCCGTCCATGCGCACGGTCAGGTCGCCATCGGCCACCGCCTGCAGCACCTGGGCCAGCGACTGCAGGCTGGTATCGGAGGTCTGCATCAGGCGGTTGAGGTTGGCGACCATGTCACGGAAGCCGAACTCGAAGCGGGATTCGTCGCCGCGCTGGCTGAAGTCGCCATGCACGGCGGCGGTGCTGAGGTTGCCGATCTCCTCGCTGAGCGCCAGCAGGTTGGCCTTCACCCCGTCCATCGCCTCCATCAGCACGGCCTTCTCGCCCGGCACGCGCGGGAAGTCGTCGTGCAGGTCGCCGCGGGCGTAGGCGCCGGCCAGGCGCCCGGCCGTGAGCGCGGCCTGGACGTGCTCGTTGACGACCGCGTTCACGACCTCCATCAGGCTGCTGTAGTCGCCCTGGACCACGCTGGGATCCAGGCGCGCGGAGATCGCGCCGAGGTCGTGCTGGCGGCCCATCTCCTTCGTCGCTTCGATCACGGTCTGGACCGACTCGCGGGTGGCCTGCACGGCGCGCAGGACGTCACCGACCTCATCGGCACCGCCGACCAGGCGGGCGCCATCCATCCTGCCTGCAGCCAGGTCGCGGGCGGCCGCGGCGGCCAGGCCCAGCGGGCCGGTCAGGCTGCGGGTGAACACCACCGCCAGAAACACCCCGAAGACGATTGCGATGCCCAGGACCGCGAACAGCGCGGTGCGGGCACGGTTGGCGGCCACCACGGCCTCCTCGTGCGCCGCCTTCATCTGCCGGCCTTCACGCTCGACATAGGCGCTGACCGCGTCGCGCCAGCCCTTCAGGCCGGCGCCGGCCTCGCCATTGAGGTAGGTGGTGGCCTCGGCGATGCTGCCTTCCATTGCCAGCTCGGCGACATGGTCGTTCAGCGGCGCCGCGGCTTGGCGGGCCTTGTTGATGGCCGCCAGCAGGCGCTTGCCTTCCTCCCGCGCCGGCATCGCATCCAGCTTTTCGTAGGTCGCGGCGAAGTTCTCGCGCGTTTCCTTGATCCGCTGCTGCGCAGCCAGGCGCTCCTCGTCGCTCTCGGCGAGGATCATGGCCTGCATGTCGATGTTGAGCAGGTTGGCGCTGTCGTACAGCGTGTTCGCCAGCGCGGTCTTGGTGACACGTTCGACCGCGATGGTTTCCAGGTGCTTTTCCAGCGTGGAGAGGGACATCGCCGAAACCACGGCGATCGCGGCCATCAGCACCAGCAGGAAGCCAAAGCCGGCGAACATTCGCTTGCCGACGGTAAAGCGTTGGAGGAACTCGTTCATGACTGCCTCGGGGGAGGTTGTTGCGGCTGGAGGACGGCGGAGCCGCCCGGGGCGCCTGGTCGGGGGATGCCCGGAGCCGCGCGGGCGGTTCCGGGTGTGCCCATCTATCGGCGCCCGCTGCACGGCGATTGAGCAGGCCTGATGAAGATCCTCAATACGATCGACGGTCTCTGCGGATTGGTAGCGATCCCTTGGCCCGGCGCAGCGCCGCCCGGGCGGTTGCACAGGGTCTTTCGCCGCCGGGAGTGCCGAGCTCGTCACACTATCGGTGGCGAAAATCTGAATAACAGGCGTCCGCGGCGCAGCCGGGTCGGCTGCCTGCGCGGCACGGTGATCGGCTACGCTTTCGCGATGCCACCCGACCCTGTTTTCCCGGCGGACGATCCACCGCCGCAGCCCCCGGAAAAGCCGCTGCCGTCCGAATGCTGCGAGAGCGGCTGCCCGATCTGCGTGTACGACCTCTACGCCGAAGCCCTGGACGAGTACCGCCAGGCGCTGGCCGCCTGGCAACAGCGCCATCCCGGGATCGATCCCGGGGCGGCCTAATCGGCCGCGGCGCCCGCCGGCAGCTTGGGTACCGGCGTCGGCCGGCCCAGCGGATCCAGCGCGATCATCACGAACTGCCCGCGGGTGCACAGCTTGCGCTCGCCGCTGAGCAGGTTCTCGGTGATCACCTCGACCTCGACGTTCATCGAGCTGCGGCCCACCTTCACCAGGCGCGCGATCACCTCCACCAGGTCACCCTTGTGGATCGGCTGGTTGAAGTCCACCTGCTCCGAGCGCGCGGTCACCACCGTGGTACGCGCGTAGCGCGAGGCGACGATGAAGGAGGCCATGTCCATCCACGCCAGCGCCTGGCCGCCGAACAGCGTGCCCAGGTGGTTGGTGTGGTCGGGGAAGACCATGTTCATCAGGCGCGCCTCGGTGGGGCGCGCTTCGGCGGGGACGGCTTCGGACATGGCGGCGTTCTCCCTGTTGGCCCGGCCCGATCATCGCCGATCCCGGGAAAGGCGCGCGTGAGGCGACGGCTACAGGTACGCCGCGACCGCCGCGGCCAGCTGCGCGGGGCCTTGGAAGCCCGGCAGCCGCGCCGTCTCCACCCCATCGCGGAACAGCGCCAGGGTCGGGGTCTGGCGCAGGCCCAGGCCGCGGAAGAAGTCCTCGCCAACCTCCTCCAGCTTCACCTTCAGCAGCACCAGGCCCTGCGCGGCCGGCTCGGCGGCGAACCTGCGCAGCGCAAGATCGAGCATGGTGCAGCCCGGGCAGGCGTCCTTCCAGTAGTCCACCAGCAGGCGGGGATGGGCCGCCAGCGCGGCGGCATGGGCCTCAGGCGAGGCGGCGTGCAGGATCTGCATGGGCAGCGGCTCCGGTGGCGGCCAGCACCTGGTCGGTCCAGCGGGCGATGGCCAGCGCATCGCGCTGCCCATGCGGCATCTGCTCGATTTCCAGGCGCGGGAAGGGTGAATCGAAGAAGCGGGCGATGCGCCGCACCGCGCCGCAGTAGTACTGCTCGCCCCACTGGGTCTCGCCGGTGCCAAACACGGCCACGTTGGCCGGCTTGCCCACGGCCGCGACCAGGTCGGCGATGAACTGCTTCATCTCCGCCGGCGTGCGCCCGCCGTTGTCGGTCCAGCTGCCCAGCAGGTAGAGGTCATGGCGCGGATCGCCCGCGTCGGCCAGCGCGTGCAATCCCGCCTCCAGCCAGGTCACGGCGTGGCCATGCGCCTCGCAGTGCCCACGCACCTGCCGTGCGAGGTCGCGGGTGTTGCCGCTGAGGGAGGCGTAGGCGATCAGGAGGCGCATGAAGGCCGGGATTGGTGACTGGTGATTGGTCATTCGTGATTCGTGATTCGTGATTCGTGATTCGTGATTCGTGCAGGAGCGTGATGGCCTTGCTTTTTCCAATCACCAATGACCAATCACGAATCACGCGCCTCACAGCTCATCGAATCCGTTGTCCGCGTTGGTCTTCTTGTACGAGGCGTTGCGCATCTCGAAGAAGTCGGTCTTGGTCTGGGTGAAGTTGTCGGCGTAGGCGCGGATCCAGGGCATGACGTTGTCGGTGGTCTCCGCGTAGAGGGACTCGATGCCCAGCATCCCGGCCATCTTGTTGGCGCGGTACTTCACGTAGCGGATCATCTCGTCCACGTCGATGCCGTCGATCCCGTCCAGCACTTCGCCGGTCCACTGCGTCTCCAGCTCGATGGCGTGGCGGAAGGCGACGTGCACGTAGTCGGTCAGCTCGTCGGTCTGCAGCTCCGGGTGCTCGCCGACGATGGCGCGGATCACCTCGCTGATGAACTTGGTGTGCGCCAGCTCGTCGCGGTTGATGAAGCTGATGATCTTGCCGGTGCCGGCCATCCGGTTCTGCCGCACCAGGTTGTAGAAGTAGGCAAAGCCGGAATAGAAGTTGATGCCTTCCAGGATCGAGGACTGGATCAGCGCGCGCAGCAGGGTCTCGGCGGTCTTCTCGCGCATGAAGTCCTCGTACGCGGCCATGATCGGCGCGTTGCGGCGCAGGATGGTCGGGTGGGTTCGCGCGATCTCGAACACGCGGTTCTGGTTGGCCAGGTCGGTGATCGAGGCCAGCACGTAGCTGTAGCTCTCGTTGTGGATCACTTCCTGCTGGCCGATGATCGCCGCGTTGGCATGCGCCGCCGGATCGGTGATGTACTCGGCCACGTTGTAGATGAAGCGGGTCTGCGGCGAATCCAAGGTGGCCAGCAGGCCGATGATCGAGTCGAAGGCGTTCTTCTCGCGCGCCGACAGCTCGCCGTACTGGCGCGCGTCGCCCTTCATGTCGACCTCGTCCGGGATCCAGAAGTTGGTCGAGAGCTCCTTGTAGGCGCGGTAGAACGACGGGTAGGGGATGTCGTTCCAGTTGAGGATGCCCGAGGTGGTGCCGTTGATGATTCCGGTCGAACGGTTGGGATGGCGCGGCTCGAGGATGCGGATGCGGTCCAGCCGGGTGGCAGTACGCGGTGCGGCAACAGTATTCATGGTCGTTCTCTCTCTCTGCTGGTTGCCGACCGCAACCAGCATTCTGGAGGAAAGCCCCCCTGAGTCAGGGGGGCGCGCCGAAGGCGCAAGGGTGTGGAGGCTGATGAGCGGGGCCCGCGGTTCGCAGCGCGAACCGTGGAAGCTGACAAGGGCGAACGCGCGGTCAGCTACTGCACCACTCGCACTCGGCCACGTCGATATCGTTCGAGCGCACGTAGTACGTCGTCTTCAGCCCCTGCCGCCAAGCCTCCAGGTGCAGCTCCAGCAGCACCGAAGCGCGGATCGAGGAAGGTACGTAGAGGTTGAAGCTGATTGCCTGGTCCACGTGGCGTTGGCGGCGCGCGTTCTGCCGCACCGAGGCGAACTGGTCCACCTTCCACGCGCCCTTCTCGTAGTAGGGCCAGGTTTCCAGCGACAGGCCGGGTGCGGCCACCGGGCGCCGGTAGTCCTTCTTTTCCTCGTAGTAGAACGCCGAGTAGACCGGGTCGATCGAGGCGCTGGAGCCGGCGATCTGCGCGGTGGACATGTTCGGCGCCACCGCCAGCAGCCAGCCGTTGCGCAGGCCGTTGACCGCCACCTGAGCGGCTAGGTCCAGCCACTCGGGCGAGTTGTAGCCGCGTTCGCGGAAGTAGGCGCCGGTGTGCCAGTCGCTGCCAGGGAAGGCCGGGTAGGTGCCCTTTTCCTTCGCCAGCTCCATGCTGGCCTGGATCGCCAGGCGGTTGATCCGCTCGTACAGCGCGTCGCTGTAGTCCTCGGCCTCCTTCGAATCCCAGTGGATGCCCTTGAGTGCAAGCAGGTGGTGCCAGCCGAAGGTGCCCAGGCCGATCGCGCGGTACTTGCGGTTGGTGATGGTCGCCTGCGGCACCGGCAGCTGGTTGAGGTCGATGACGTTGTCGAGCATGCGCACCTGGATCGGTACCAGGCGCTCGAGCACGTCGCTGATCAGGTCGCTCTGGCCCTCGGCCTGGACCACCGCGCGGCCCAGGTTGATCGAGGACAAGTTGCAGACCACGAAGTCGCCAGCCTGCCTGGTGGTCACGATCTGGTTGCCGGAGATGACCTCCTGGATCATCCGGGTCGGACTCTGGTTCTGGAGGATCTCGGTGCACAGGTTGGACGAGTACACCATGCCGCAGTGCTTGTTTGGGTTCTTCCGGTTGACCTCGTCGCGGTAGAACATGAACGGGTTGCCGGTCTCCAGCTGCGAGACCATGATCCGCTTGAACAGGTCGATCGCCTTGACCGTCCTGCGGCCGATGCGCTCGTCCTCGACCAGCTCCTGGTACTTGCTGCGGAAGCTGCCCTCGCCGCGCTTTTCGTCGTAGAAGTCCTGCAGGTACCAGCCCTTGGCCTGCTTCACCTCGTGCGGGTCGAACAGGTACCAGTCGCCGCGCCGCTCCACCGCCTCCATGAACAGGTCCGGGATGCACACCGCGGTGAATACGTCGTGCGCGCGCAGGCGCTGGTCGCCGTTGTTGAGGCGCAGGTCGAGGAACGCCTCGATGTCGCGGTGCCAGATGTCCAGGTACACCGCCACCGCGCCCTTGCGCTGGCCCAGCTGGTCCACCGAGACGGCGGTGTTGTTGAGCTGCTTGATCCACGGCACCACGCCGCCGGAGGAGTTGGGCACGCCGCGGATCGGCGCGCCGGCGGCGCGCACGTAGCCCAGGTATGCGCCCACGCCGCCGCCGCCCTTGGACACGCGGGCGATGTCGGTGTTGGAGTCGTAGATGCCCTGCAGGCTGTCGTCGACGGTGTCGATGAAGCAGCTGGACAGCTGCCCGCCGACCTTGCCCGCGTTCTGCAGGGTCGGGGTGGCCACGGTCATGTACAGGTTGGACAGCGCCCAGTACGCCTCGCCCACCAGCTGCATGCGTCGCTCACGGGGCTTTTCGTCCTGCATCAGGTACAGCGCGATGGTCAGCCAGCGCTCCTGCGGCAGCTCGTAGACGTTGCGCGCCGCGTCGGTGGCCAGGTAGCGGGTCGCCAGCAGGTACAGGCCGTTGTAGGTGAACAGCTTGTCCCGCTCCGGGTCGACCAGGCGGCCGGCCTCCTCCAGCTCCTCCTTGGAATAGGCGCGCAGGATGTCGTTGGAATAGATGCCGCGGTCGGCCAGGCTCTCCTGCAGGCCGACATAGGAACCGTACTTCTGTGCCACGTCGTAGAAGCGGTTGCGGCTGGCGCGCTTGTACAGGCGGCGCAGGTACAGGCGCGCGGCGAAGTACTCCCATTCCGGCGCGGCCAGGTCCACGCGCGCCTCCGCCTCGCGGATCAGGTGGTCGACCAGGTCGTCGGCCGACAGCGCTTGCTTGCGCGCGACGAAGCCCAGTACCGCGCGCTTGTAGCCGTCGATCTCAAGCTGCGGGAACTCGGCGTGGATGGCATCGATGCTGCGCTCCAGGCGCGCCGGGTCGAATGGCAGGCGGCGGTTGCCGGCCTCCTTGGTGATCCAGGTGGTGGCTGCCGGCGGCGGGGCCGGTGCGGCCGCGCGCACGGCGGCCGGGGTGGGAACCGGGGCGTCGGCAAGCGCGTCGCCGGTGGCGGCCATGGCCGCGGTGGCCGGGGCCGCGTCGGCGACCAGTGAGGGGGTGTCCTGGGATGTCATGCGCATCCTCCGTGGCGTGATGCACCCCGCGTCCCTCCCTCGGGGAACGCGGATCCGGTGCGGATGCGGAGGATGCGAAGGCAGCGTCGCAACGGCCGCGACGCAGCGCGGCTGCGGCGGACCCTGCTTCGCCAGTCTTCCCCCCTCCGGGGATTCCGTGACCGGCACCGCGCGGTGTGCTTGGCGCGGCTGTCGGCAGGTCTTCGGACTTCCGGACGTGGAGGTTTCCCTCCGCCTACTTCCGCCGCTTCCCAGGCCCTGGCCCAGTGCGTTGGTGCGGGTTCGTTTCCGGTTACCGCTGCGGGGCAGTGCCGGATTCGCCTTGCGGCCCACCGGACTTCCCTTTTAAACCCGCGCCGCGGCGCGGGTACCGACGCGACACAAGATAGTGGGGTACCAGGATCATGGCAACCCCATATCTCGGAACAGGTACCCTGTTGGCGGACTCGTCCGGGCCGCCGCCTGCGCCAGCCCCGCGCATTTGCGACACTGCCGGCATGCGCATGCCTGCCCCCGACCCCAGGTCCGTGGCCAGCACCCTGGTGCTGGGCAGCCTCGCCCACTTCCTGCTGGCCGCGGTGGCGGTGCAGGCGCTGCGCCCGGAATACGACCCCTGGCTGGCGCCGCTGAGCCTGTACCTGTCCGGTGCCTGGAGCGCGTGGCTGCGCGCGGCGTACTACGGCCTGGCCCTGGGCATCGTGCTGCTGGCGCTGGAACTGCGGCGCACGCTGGAGCCGTGGGCGCGCTACGCGCTGGTGCCCGTGCTGCTGTGCGGCGGCGCGCTGGCGCTGGCGGCCACCGCCGCCTGGCCGGGACCGGCACCCGGGTACCCGGTGGACGACCTGGAGGCGCTGGTCCACCGCATCGCGGCGATGGCCGCGTTCCTGCTGGTCGGCAGCGGCATGCTGCTGCAGTCCGCTGCGCTGCACCGCGATCCGCACTGGCGCGGACGGGCCCTGGCGGCGCTGCTGCTGGCGCTGCTGGCCTTCGCCGGGCTGTGGCTGCACGCGTTGTGGCGCGAGCTGCCGCGCGGGGCCTCGCAGAAAGCGGTGGTCGCGCTGTACCTGTCCTGGCTGTGGCTGTGCGCCTGGCGCCTGCGCACGGCGCCGCGCTGAGGCTCAGGCGCGGTGCGGGGTGGCCAGGTACTCGGCGCTCTGCATCTCGATCAGGCGCGAAGCGGTGCGCTCGAACGCGCCGCCCAGGCGCTGGCCTTCGTACAGTTGCGGCGGGGCCGCGTCGGCGGTGCACACCAGGTTGACCTGGCGGTCGTACAGCTCGTCAACCAGGTTGACGAAGCGCCGTGCCGCGTCCTCGTTCACCGCGCCCATGCGCGGGATGCCGCCCAGCAGCACGGTGTTGAACTCGCGCGCGATCTCGATGTAGTCGGTGGTGCCGCGCGGGCCGTCGCACAGCGCGGCGAAGTCGAACCAGGCGATGCTCTTGCCGCGGCCGCGCACCGGGATCTTGCGCGCGTCGATCTCGATGTTGCACGCGTGGGCCGCGTCGCCACCGCTCAGCTCGCGCCAGCGCTCGGCCAGCCAGGCGTCGGAGCCTTCGTCCAGCGGCGCGCGGTACACCGGGGAACGGGTCAGCGCGCGCAGGCGGTAGTCCTCCTGGCCATCGGAGCGCAGGACGGTGCAGTGCTGCTGCAGCAGGTCGATCGCCGGCAGGAAGCTGGCGCGCTGCAGGCCGTCGCGGTACAGGTTCTCCGGCGCGGTGTTGGAGGTGGTCACCAGGGTCACGCCCTCGGCGAACATCCGCTCCAGCAGGCGCGCCAGCAGCATGGCGTCGCCGATGTCGGTGACGAAGAACTCGTCCAGCACCAGCACCTTCAGCGCGCCGCGCCAGCGCCGGGCGATGTGCGCCAGCGGGTCGGCCTCGCCGGCGTGCTCGCGCAGGCGCTCGTGCACGCCGCGCATGAAGCGGTGGAAGTGGGTGCGGTACTTGCCGTTGCTGACCTGCGGCTTGTCCGTGCCCGGCGAGTACACCGGCAACGGCAGCGATTCGTAGAACAGGTCGACCACGAAGGTCTTGCCGCGCCCGACCTCGCCCCAGTAGTACAGGCCGCGCACCGGCGCCGCCGGGCGCGCGAACAGGCGCGACAGCAGGCCGCCGGAAGGCGGCGCCAGCAGCGCCTGGTGGATGCGGTCCAGCTCGCGCAGGGCCGGGTGCTGCGCCGGGTCGTCGCGCCAGCGCCCGGCCGCGGCGCCCTCGGCGTAGACCTGCGAGGGGGTGCGCACGCCGCTTGCGCTCATGCCTGCGACAGCCAGCCCTTGACCTCGTGCTGGATGGCGCCGCGCAGGTCGATCAGCTTGCGGTGGAAGAAGTGGCTGGTCTCGGGCATGCGCACCAGCTGCGGTTTGCGCGGCAGCGAATCGATCCAGTCGTACACCGCCTGCGGGTCGACGATCTCGTCCTGGTCGCCCTGCACCACCAGCCACGGCACCTCGGGGATCTGGATGCCGGAGAAGTCCCAGCCGCGTCCGGCCACCGGCGGCGCGATCGAGATCAGCGCATCGGGCGCCAGCTCGGCGGCGCTGGACAGGCTGACGTAGGAGCCGAAGCTGAACCCAGCCAGCCACAGCGCCTGGCCCGGGCGCGCGGCGCGCACCCAGTCCACCACCGCGCGCAGGTCCTCGCGCTCGCCGACGCCGCGGTCGAACTCGCCCTCGGAGGCGCCGGTGCCGCGGAAGTTGAAGCGCACCGTAGTCGCGCCCAGCTCGCGCAGCGCGCGCGCGACCATGGTCACCACCTTGTTGTGCATGGTCCCACCCTCGGTCGGCAGCGGGTGGCAGACCACCGCCACCAGCGGGCGGGCGTCGCCCGGTTCGGGCAGGTCCACGGCCACCTCCAGCGCGCCGGCCGGGCCGGGCAGCATCAGGGTGGTCGACTCGTCGGGGAAGGCGCTTGCGGTCATGCGTACATGATACAGACCGGCCGCGCGGCGCCGGTGTGGCTGCCGCGCCCGCCGCTCGGCGACAATGGCGCCTTCCCGCCCGCCTCCCCGCGCATGCATTTCCTCCTGCTCAGCGTGACCTGCAGCGTCCTGGTCTCGGTGCTGCTGAAGCTGGCGCCGCGCCGCGGCTGGGACGTGGGCCAGATGGTCACCTGGAACTACCTGGCCGCGGCCCTGCTGTCGGCCTGGCTGCTCAAGCCGCCGGCGGCCGCCCTGCACCAGCCTGGCGCACCCTGGGGTGCGCTGCTGGTGCTGGCGGCGCTGCTGCCGACCCTGTTCCTGGTGCTGGCCGCGGCGGTGCGCCACGCCGGCATCGTGCGCACCGACGTGGCCCAGCGGCTGTCGTTGCTGCTGTCGCTGGCCGCGGCCTTCGTGTTCTTCGGTGAGCGCGCCGGGGCGATGAAGCTGGCCGGCCTCGGCCTGGGCCTGCTGGCGGTGCTGGGCATCCTGGCACGCCCGGCCGGTGCGCCCTCCGGCAGTCGCGGCTGGCTCCTGCTGCTGGCGGTATGGGCCGGCTTCGCCGTGGTCGACGTGGTGCTCAAGCGCCTGGCCATGGCCGGCACCCCGGCATCGGCCGCGCTGCTGGTGGCCTTCGTGCTGGCGTTCTTCGGCATGTCCGCCTGGCAGCTGTGGCGGATGCTGGCGCAAGGCATGCGCCCGGGGCTGCGCCACGCCGCCGCGGGCCTGGCCCTGGGGCTGCTCAACTTCGGCAACATCGTGTTCTACGTGCGCGCCCACCAGGCGCTGCCGGACAGCCCGGCCACGGTGTTCGCGACCATGAACATCGGCGTGGTCGTGGCCGGCACCCTGGTCGGCGTGCTGGCCTTCGGCGAACCCACCTCCCGGCTCAACCGCGCCGCCATCGCCCTGGCCATCGCCGCCATCGCCCTGATCGCGCTGGCGCCGCGCTGAGGCGGACAAGCGCCGTGCAGGCGCGCTTCCCTAGAATGTGCCGATGAATACCCCGCACGATTCCAGCCTCGGCCGCGAGGTCGCCTACCCGACCCGCTACGACCCGACGCTGCTGTTCCCGATCCCGCGCGCCGGCGCCCGCGCCGAACTGGGCCTGCAGGCAGGCGCGGCGCTGCCATTCACCGGCCACGACCGCTGGCATGCCTACGAACTGGGCTGGCTGGACGGCCGCGGCCGCCCGCAGGCGGCCACCGCGACCGTGCTGGTGCCGGCCGATTCGCCCTGCCTGGTCGAGTCCAAGTCGTTCAAGCTGTACCTCAACTCGCTCAACGGCGAGCGCTTCGCCGATGCCGGCGCGCTGCGCGCACGCATCGCCGCGGACCTGTCGCAGGCGGCCGGCGCCGCGGTGCGGGTGGAGTTCGGCCTGCCGCCGATGGCGGCAGGCGCCGAAGGCGCCAGCATCGACGATGCCGACGTGGACATCGACCACTACGGCCCGCCGCAGGCGGAAGTGCTGCGCGCCGATCCGGCCGAGGTGGCCGAGGAATACCTGCACTCGGGCCTGCTCAAGTCCAACTGCCCGGTGACCGGCCAGCCGGACTGGGGCAGCGTGCACCTGCGCTACCGCGGCCCGCGCATCGACCGCGGCAGCCTGCTGCGCTACCTGGCCGGCTACCGCGAGCATGCCGGCTTCCACGAGCAGTGCGTGGAGCAGATCTTCCTGGACGTGCTGGCCCGCTGCCGGCCGCAGTGGCTGTCAGTGGAGGCGCGCTATACCCGCCGCGGCGGCCTGGACATCAACCCCTGGCGCGCCACCCCGGGGCAGCCGGCGCCGGCGCCGCTACGCGACTTGCGGCAGTAACCGCGGCCGCCCAATGCCGGCTTCACGGGTCACAGATGAAACGTTAACGACGCCTGTGACAACGTTGCGCCGTGCATTGGTCCGGCGCCTGGCAGGGTGGCCGCCGGACCCGGCGACCGGGCTCTCCCGGTGCTGCCTTCTCTCTCTCCCGGCAGGGTGAGTGACTCCTTGGGCGCGCCCTCCCGCGCCCTTCTTTTTGTCCGGACCCGGTTGATTCGGCGCCAGGCAGGCGCCATGCAGGGTTCATGGACGCCCCTACCGAACCCATGCCCCAGGCCGGCAGCGACCGGCGCAGGATCCTGCGCGCCTTCAACGCCAGCCTGGCCTTCGTGTTCCTGCTGCTGGTGGTGTTCGTTTCCCAGCCCGGGCTGGACGTGCGCGCCCTGGCAGTGGCGCCGCGCGACATCGGCCAGTGGATCGGCCTGCTCGCCGCGCCGTTGCTGCACGGCTCGCCGGAGCACCTGGGCGCCAATGCCGGCGCGATCCTGATCCTCGGCACCCTCGCCGGCGCGGTGTATCCGCGCGCCACCCTGCGCGCACTGCCGCTGCTGTGGCTGGGCTCGGGCCTGGGCGCCTGGCTGCTGGGCGATCCGGGCAGCCGCCACCTCGGCGCCAGCGGCCTGACCCATGGCCTGATGTTCATGGTCGCCGTGCTGGGCCTGCGCCGGCGCGACCGCGCCTCGATCGCCGCCGGCATGATCGGCTTCCTGTTCTACGGCAGCATGCTGGTGACCGTGCTCCCGCACGAGCCCGGGGTGTCGTGGCAGTCGCACCTGGGCGGGGCGCTGGCAGGCCTGCTCGCCGGCCTGCTGTGGTGGCGCGCGGACCCGCTGCCGCCACGCCCGCGCTACAGCTGGGAGGACGAAGAGGAGGACGCCGGCTCCCCCCAGGCCGGCACCGACGCCGACACCCTGGAACCCCCGCCGCCGCGCGACGTGCCGGTGCTGTGGCACCGTCGGCCACCGGTGCGCGGCGTGGTGCTGCGCTTCCCGCCGCCGCGGCGCGGACCTCCCGCGGAGCCCTGAGCCCGGCGGCATGACCGCCCGCACATCCGCGCCCACGGTGGGCCGCGGATAATCGGCGGCCCGTTCCCCTGCGCAGGACCTCCCATGCCTTCCGCTTCCGCCCCCGCGCCGGCCCGCTGGCGGCGGGCCCTGGTTCCCGTCCTGCTTGGCGCCGCGCTGGCCGCGTGCAGCGCGCGCCCCACCCCGCCCGCGCCCGCACTGGCCGCCGACGGCGTGCCGGAAAGCCGGCCCGGCTGGGCCATCGGCTACCTGCCCGACGCCGCCGTGCCGGACAGCCTGGCCCTGCTGCCGCCGCCGCCGTCCGGAGAAGCGGCCGCGCTGGACCAGGCGCGCATGCAAGCGGCGCTGGCGCTGCACGGTACCCCGCGCTTCGCCCAGGCCGCGGTGGACGCGGAGCTGCAGTTCCCGCAGGCCGCGCCGCTGTTCGCCTGCGCCCTGGGCGTGGAGATCGACCTGCAACACACCCCGGCCACCTGGCGCCTGCTGCGCCGCAGCCTGGCCGATGCTTCCCGCTCCACCCGCAAGGCCAAGGACCACTACAAGCGCCCGCGGCCGTTCCTGGCCAACCACGCGCCCACCTGCACCCCGCAGGACGAGGCACGCCTGGCGCACAGTGGTTCCTATCCCTCCGGGCATACCGCGATCGGCACGCTGTGGTCGCTGGTGCTGGCGCAGGCCGCGCCGGGCCACAGCGATGCCCTGCTGGCGCGCGGCCGCGCCTTCGGCGAGAGCCGGGTGGTGTGCAACGTGCACTGGACCAGCGACGTGGTCGAGGGCCGCTTCATGGGCATGGCCACCTTCGCCCGGCTGCAGGCCGAGCCGGCGTTCCAGGCCGACCTGGCCGCCGCGCGCCGCGAGCTCGCTGCCGCGCGCGCCGCCGGCCGCGTACCGCAACGCGACTGCGCCGCCGAAGCCGCGGTGCTGCAGGTGGCCGCCAACCCCGGCTGAACACCGGGCGTGGCCCCTGGTGCCGGGCTGACATCCGGCACCTGCGCATCCCGGCGCGCGGTCCTAGACTCGGCCCGCGATTCCCCCAGGAGGCCGCCATGACCCAGTGGTACCTGCACGACCCCGCGAGCAACCGCCGCCTCGGCCCCATGGACACCGACAGCGCGCGCGCCGAGGCCGCGCGCAACCCCGGCCTGCTGGCCTGGCGCGAGGGCATGGGCGACTGGCTGCCGGTGCGCAACATCGCCGAGCTGGTCGACGGCGTGCCCGGCGACCCGGCCGCCACGCCGCCGCCGCTGCCGCGCAATGCCGGCCGCGGCCGCGCCGACGAGATCGAGTTCCGCATCCACGGCCAGGAGATGCAGTTCGTCGAGATCGAACTGGACCCGGGCGAGAGCGCGATCGCCGAGGCCGGCGCGCTGATGTTCAAGGACGCCGCGGTGCAGATGGACACCCTCTTCGGCGACGGCTCGCACCAGGGACAGGGCGGCTTCATGGACAAGCTGCTGTCGGCCGGCAAGCGCGTGATCACCGGCGAGAGCCTGTTCACCACCATGTTCACCCACACCGGCAGCGGCAAGGCCAAGGTGGCCTTCGCCGCGCCCTACCCGGGCACGGTGCTGGCGATGAAGCTGGACGAGCACGGCGGCCGCATCATCTGCCAGAAGGACAGCTTCCTGGCCGGCGCGCGCGGCGTGCAGGTCGGCGTGCATTTCCAGCGCCGCATCCTCACCGGCCTGTTCGGCGGCGAGGGCTTCATCATGCAGAAGCTCGAGGGCGACGGCTGGGTGTTCATCCATGCCGGCGGCTGCGTGGTCGAGCGCGAGCTGGCCGCCGGCGAGCGCATCGACGTGGATACCGGCTGCGTGGTCGGCTACCACGCCAGCGTCAGCATGGACGTGCGCCCGGTCGGCGGCATCAAGAGCATGCTGTTTGGCGGCGAGGGCGTGTTCCTGGCCACCCTGACCGGACCGGGCAAGGTCTGGCTGCAGTCGCTGCCGTTCTCGCGCCTGGCCGGACGCATGCTGCAGGCCGCGCCGCAGGCCGGCGGCCAGAATCGCGGCGAAGGCTCGGTGCTGGGCGGGCTGGGCCGCATCCTGGACGGCGACAACCGCTTCTGACACCACGCGGCGCGGCCGCCCCATCCGCGCCGGCGTCATTGGCTCCCTTCGTCCTGCCCGCAGGACGACGGGAGCGCGCCACGCGTCCTGCTGCACCTGACCGGGTGAAGCGTCAGGCCGACGAGCGACGGCGTGCAAAGTCCAGGCGCGCGAGTGCCCAGCACGCCGGCACCACAACAAGCTGGCAGAACAGCCAGATGCCAGTGGCCGTATCCGGCCACGCCGCCGCCGGCAGCAGGACGTCGCAAGCGGCAAGCGCCAGCATGACGGCGACAGGCGCCAGCACGATCAAGGCCGCACGCACCGAGCGGCCGAACGGACCGGCCCCGGGGCTGCGCATCAAGGCAAACAGGGCCGGCCAGCCATGCAGCAGCGCCAGCACGAAGCTGACCACCAGTGCCCGCGATGGCGCCTGTCCTTCGGTGCCTACGAACTTGAGCCACCAGAGCGCCGCAAACAACGCTGCGGACAGGAGGCCGAGAACTGGAACCTTCCGGTCGCGCACTGACCCGACCTGCTGCCTGGCACCTGGAGCCAACTCGCGCCGCAAGGCAGCGTCACCGCGGCCCGGGCACCGCGCCGATGGCGATGCCGGTATTGCAGTCGATGCGCAGCGCCTGGCGCGCGGACAGGCCGTAGCGCGGCGTCGTTTCCGGCGTGTAGTCGCCCAGGCCGCCGGTGGAGCGCAGCAGGCGCAGGCGGGTGCCGTCGCGCGGATCCAGCAGCGGGCTGCGGCAGGCCGGCCCGGCCACCGGCGAGGTGGCGCCGGTAGCGGCGTCGAGGACCTGGAAGCGCGGGGGCAGGTCGGTGATTGCGCCCGGGTCGGCGCGATCCGGCCATGCGCTGGCGCAGGAAGCCAGCAGCAGGGTGGCTGCGGCGGTCAACAGCAACGGCTTCATGGCGTCCCCCTTGCCTGTGCCCACGGACCGGGGCAGGGGATTATCGACGCTGCAAGGCGCCGCACACCCGTGCCGTCGGCCATCCCCCGGGACGCTCAGCCGGGCGCGCGGTCGGAGGGATGGTTGATGCCGTCGCTGGTCGGCACCTCGCCCAGGTCGAAAGGATTGATGCCCTCCAGGCAGGCGACGTTGAGCCCGTACTCGTTCGGGTCCGAGCGCCGCTGGTGGTGGGTGTGGATGCCGCATATGCCGCAGAACCAGTGGCGCGCGGTCATGGTGTTCAACTGGTACAGGCGCAGGTGCTCCCGGCCGGCGGCCACGCGCAGGCGGTGCAGCGGCACGGTGGCCACGATCGTGCCCTTGCGCCGGCACAGCGAGCAGTCGCAGCGGCGCGGGTCGACCACGCCGTCCGGCAGTTCCACCTCCAGCCGCACCGCGCCGCAGTGGCAGCTGGCGCGGTGCACCGGCTGGATCGGCACGCCTCCGATGACCTTGTACATGGCAACTCCCGCCGGGCAGGTTGCCGCCACCTTAGCGCCGCGGCAGTGGCAGGCCGCGGGATTCCTTCACGGTGCGCAGCACGAAGCTGGAGTTCACGTCGGCCACCCCGGTGTTGTTGAGCAGGCGGTCGAGCAGGAAGCGCGAGAAGTGCTCCAGGTCCTCGACGTAGACGTGCAGCAGGTAGTCCATGTCGCCGGTCAGGGCATGGCAGGCCACCACCTCCTCCCAGTCCTGCACATGGGCGACGAAGCGGTCGATGCCGGGCGTGCCGTGCTTCTCCAGCTGCACCCGGACGAAGGCCTGCAGGCCCAGGCCCAGCGCGCGCGGGTCCAGGCGCGCACCGTAGCCGGTGACCACCCCGGAGGCCTCCAGCCGCTGGATCCGGCGCAGGCAGGCCGAGGGGCTGAGGTTCACCCGCGCCGCCAGTTCGGCATTGGCGGCGCGGCCTTCCTGTTGCAGCAGGGCCAGCAGGCGCAGGTCGGTGCGGTCGAGTTCGACGGTGGCGGCCATTCGTTGCATTGCACCACGGTTGTGACGCAACAACATTGCGCCAGGCGCCGGGATATCCGCAACTTTGCAACCCGGTTGCGCGGGATCGGTCCTAGGCTGGGGGACGCCCCGCCAGTTCCGGAGACCCCGCCATGGCCACGCCCCGCCGCGTCGAATCCGAACGCCTGCAGACCGACAAGGGCTATGTCCCGGTCTACACCACCGCCATCGTCGAGCAGCCCTGGGACGACTACAGCGCCGACGACCACGCCACCTGGGGCACGCTCTACGAGCGCCAGCGCAGGCTGCTGGTCGGCCGCGCCTGCGACGAGTTCCTGCGGGCCCAGGACGCGATGGGCATGGACGCGCGCGCGATCCCGCGCTTCGACCAGCTCAACGAGGTGCTGGGCGCGACCACCGGCTGGACCCTGGTGGGCGTCGAGGGCCTGCTGCCGGAGCTGGATTTCTTCGAGCACCTGGCCAACCGCCGCTTCCCGGTCACCTGGTGGATCCGGCGCCCGGAGCAGATCGACTACATCGCCGAACCGGACCTGTTCCACGACCTGTTCGGCCACGTCCCGCTGCTGATGGACCCGGTGTTCGCCGACTACATGCAGGCATACGGCCGCGGCGGGGTGAAGGCGCACGGCATCGGCCCGGAGGCGCTGCAGAACCTGACCCGGCTGTACTGGTACACGGTGGAGTTCGGCCTGGTGCGCCAGGCCGGCGGGCTGCGCATCTACGGCGCCGGCATCGTGTCCTCGGCGGGCGAGTCGCAGTATTCGCTGGAGTCGGACGCGCCCAACCGGATCGGCTTCGACCTGGAGCGGATCATGCGCACCCGCTACCGGATCGACACCTACCAGAAGACGTATTTCGTGATCGACAGCTTCCAGCAGCTAATGGACGCCACCGCGCCGGACTTCACCCCGGTCTACGCGCGCCTGGCCGGGCTGCCGGCGCTGCCGGCCGGCGCGGTGCGCGACGGCGACCGCGTCCTGCACCGCGGCAGCGGCGAGGGCTGGGCCGAGGACGGCGACGTCTGAACCGGCGCGGGCGCTAGCGCGCGCCGGCGCGCAGGGCACGCGCGCCGCGCGGCAGGGCGCCCTCGCGCTGCACCCGGACCGAAGCCGCGGGCGCGCGCAGCAGCTGCTGGGCCAGTTCGCGCGCGGCCACCCGCAGTTCCGGCACGGCGATGATTTCCCACAGCTGCCCGCGCAGCAGCGGGCCGATGCAGTACAGCCCGCGCACCGGCGCGCCGTGGCGGTCCAGCGCCTCGAAGCGCTCGTTGGCGCGCAGGCCCAGGCCGAACGGATCGGGGCTGACCAGCCCGGCGTCGCGCAGCTGCCCGACCAGCGGGTGGCTGGTGCGCTCGATGTCGGTGTCCAGCCCGGTGGCGCGCATCAGCACGTCGTACTGCTCGGCCAGCGCGTGCGCCTGGCCGCGCTCGCGCAGCACCACCTCCACCGCTTCCTCGCCGCGGCGCGCGCGCAGCAGGCGCGCGGCACGCACCACCAGGCGGCCCTCGCCGCGCAGCTGTTCCAGCTCCTCGTGCACGCTGGGCGGCAGGCGGTGGCGCACCACCTCCCAGTACGGGCGCAGGTGGCGCAGGAAGCGGCCGCGCTGCACGTCCGCCAGCCCGCGCCAGTAGCCCTGCAGGAACGGGCGCAGCGCATCGACCAGGCTGCGCCAGTCCGGCACGATCGGCGCCAGGCTGCGCAGCGCGCGCAGCAGCTGGCGCACGTCGCCGCTGTTGAGCGCGTGCAGCACGGTCGGCGGCAGCGCGATCGGGGGGCTGGGTTCGGCCAGGTGCGGGCGCGGCAGCAGGCCGCGGCGCGAGATCGCGGTGATCGGGCCCTGGTGGCCGCGGCGCAGCAGGGTGACCACGGTGTCGGCCATGGTCAGGCCGGTGCCGATCACCAGCACCCGGGCCTGCGCCGGTACCCGCGCCAGCGCGTCCTCGCCGCGCAGGTTCTTCTGCCACGGCCAGGCGATGTAGGCCGGGTCCACCAGCAGCCGCGGGCCGACGCCCTGCAGCCGCTGCGGCGGCAGCGCGCCGACCGCCAGCACCACCCGGTCGGTGAGGAAATCGGCGCCGTCGGCCAGCAGCACCCGGAACGCGTCGCCCTCGCGCTCCACCGCCACCGCCTCCTGCTGCACCTGGCTGAAGCCGGCCAGCGACACCTGCGCTGCCGACTGCAGCCGCGAGTACAGGTACTCGCCGTACACCAGCCGCGGCAGGAAGCTGTCCTCCGCGCGCCGGGTGAGGTTGAGCCAGCGCGCGAACTCGGCCGGCTGGTCGGCGGTGGCGCCCATCTCGCGGGCGCGCACGTTGAGCAGGTGCTCGGGGCGGGCCTCGCCGTAGGCCACGCCGCGGCCGAAGCCGTCGGCATTGCCGACCAGGCACAGGTCCACGCCAGTGGGGGCGATGCGGGCCAGTTCGGTCGCCAGGACGCTGCCGGCGAAACCGGCGCCGATGATGGTGATGCGCATGGCGCTGCCTCCGTGGATCGTTCGCCTTCGATTGGAACGGCGCGCCGTTCCCGGGGGGTAAAGATGCGGTTATCCCGGGGCTGCCGGCTCGCTACGGTTCGGCAGAAGCACATTGCGCATTGCCATGAGCGGCGCCCGTAGCGGACACCTAACGGGGCCATGCCTAGACTTGCGCCACCCGCTTCTGCACGCCATTGGCCCCCGATGAAGACCGCGACCCTGCTCCTGGCCGGCGCCACCGGCGCGCTCACTCCCGTTGCCGCCACCGCCGCCCCGGAACCGGAGGGCGTGCCGGCCGACCTGCCTGGCGTGCTCGTCACCGCGCGGCTGGATTCGGTGCCCGCGTTCGAGCTGCCGGCCTCGCTGGACGTGGTCGACCTGCAGGCCGGTTCGGCGCGGCCGCGCAGCGATGTCTCCGAGGTGCTGTCCGGCATTCCCGGCCTGCTGGCGCGCGACCGCGGCAACCGCGCCCAGGACACCCAGCTGTCGATCCGCGGCTTTGGC
Organism: Pseudoxanthomonas sp. SGNA-20; assembly: GCF_003931635.1. NCBI lineage: Bacteria > Pseudomonadati > Pseudomonadota > Gammaproteobacteria > Lysobacterales > Lysobacteraceae > Pseudoxanthomonas > Pseudoxanthomonas sp. SGNA-20. Next base: position 1,076,697 of record NZ_RRYK01000001.1, read on the forward strand.
GCGCGCTCCACCTTCGGCGTGCGCGGCGTGCGCCTGTACGCCGACGGCATCCCCGCGACCATGCCCGACGGCCAGGGCCAGGTCTCGCACTTCGCCCTGGCCGCCGGCGACCGCATCGAGGTCATGCGCGGCCCGTTCTCGGCGCTGTACGGCAATTCCTCCGGCGGCGTGGTCCAGCTGTGGAGCGCCGATGGCACGCCCGAACCCAGCCTGGACCTGCGCGCCACCGCCGGCCGCTACGGCCACCTGGCCGGCAGCGCGCGCCTGCGCGGCACCGCCGGCGGCACCGGCTACAACGTCTCCGCCGCGGTCCTCGACAGCGACGGCTACCGTGACCACGGCCAGGCCAGGCGCAGCTCGCTCAACGCGCGCCTGCACCGCGACCTGGAAAGTGGCGGCCGGATCGAGCTGGTCGGCAACCACTTCCACGCCCCCGACGCGCAGGACCCGCTGGGCCTGACCCGTGCGCAGATGCAGGCCGACCCGCGCCAGGCGACCGCGGTCGCGCACGACTACGACACCCGCAAGTCGGTGCGCCAGGACCAGCTGGGCCTGCACTGGCGGCAGCCGCTGGGCGGCGGCTGGAACCTGCGCGCCAGCAGCTGGGCCGGGCAGCGCGACGTGGTGCAGTACCTGGCGGTGCCGCCGGCGGCGCAGGCCAATCCGCTGCACTCCGGCGGGGTGATCGACCTGGATGGCGCCTACGGCGGGGCCGACGCGCGCGTGGCCTGGCGGGACGCGGGAGGCCGTTTCGAACTCACCGCCGGCGCCAGCTTCGAGCGCCAGCGCCAGGACCGCCACGGCTACGAGAACTTCCTGCCCGGCGACGGCGGCCCGCGCCTGGGCGTGCGCGGCGCCCTGCGCCGCGACGAGGTCAATACCGTGCGCAGCTTCGACCAGTACCTGCAGGCCTGGTGGAAGCTGGCCCCGCGCTGGGCGCTGCAGGCCGGTGCCCGCCACAGCCAGGTGCGGTTCGAGGCCAACGACCGCTACGTCACCGCCGGCAATCCGGACGACAGCGGTTCGGTGCGCTACTCCGCCTTCACCCCGGTGGCCGGCCTGGTGTTCAGCGCCAGCGACGATCTGCGCCTGTACCTGTCGGCCGGGCGCGGTTTCGAGACCCCGACCTTCAACGAGCTCTCCTACCGCGCCGATGGCGGCGCCGGCCTGGCCTTCGACCTGCGCCCGGCGCGCAGCGACAACCTCGAGCTGGGGCTGAAGTGGCGCAGCGATGCCGGCACCGCGGTCGAGGCGGCGCTGTTCCGGGTCGATACCGAGCACGAGCTGGCGGTGGCCAGCAACAGCGGCGGGCGCTCCAGCTTCCGCAACGTGGGCGGGGCGCGGCGCGAAGGCGCCGAGCTGTCGGCGCACCTGCCGCTGACGGCGGCGTGGTCGCTGCAGGTCGCCGCGACCTGGCTGGATGCGCGCTTCAGCGACGGCTTCGGCCAGGTGGCCGCGGGCGCCGCGATCCCCGGCGTGGCCCGGCGCCAGGGCTGGGCGCGGCTGCAGTGGCGTGGCCAGGCCTGGGAGGCGGCACTGGAAGGCCTGGCCCTGGATGCGGTGCCGGTCAACGACGCCGGCAGCGAGTCGGCCGCCGGCCACGGCCTGCTGCACCTGGAGGCCGCGCGCAGCTGGGACGCCGGCGGCAGCCGCCTGCGCGCGTTCGCGCGGGTGGACAACGTGCTGGACCGGCAATACGCCGGGTCGGTGATCGTGAACGAATCCAACGGCCGCTACTACGAGCCCGGTCCCGGCCGCGCCCTGCTGCTGGGCATGGAACTGCGCCGCTGAGCGCGGCGACGGTCTCGGCGGAAACGGTCGAGCCGCCGCCGGGGCCCTGTTACGATTGGGCGGTTTTTGCGGCGCCGCGCCACGGCGGCGCCCGTTCCCGTCCCATCCCACCGCACAGAGCCAAGCCGTGTCCTTCTTCTCGAACGTCGAACTGGTCCCCGGCGACCCGATCCTGGGCCTGACCGAGGCGTACAACGCCGATACCCGTGCCACCAAGGTCAACCTGGGCGTCGGCATCTACTACGACGAACAGGGACGGATCCCGCTGCTCAAAGCGGTGCAGCAGGTGGAGCAGTCGCTGGCCGCGGCGGCGCGCCCGCGCGGCTACCTGCCGATCGACGGCCTGCCGGCCTACACCCAGGCCACCCGCGAGCTGCTGTTCGGCAAGGATTCGCCGCTGCTGGCCGCCGGCCGCGTCGCCACCACCCAGACCGTGGGCGGTTCCGGCGCGCTGCGCGTGGGCGCCGAGCTGCTGCGCAAGGTGCTGCCGCACGCCACCCTGGCGCTGAGCAACCCGAGCTGGGAGAACCACCGCGCGGTGTTCAGCGCCGCCGGCTTCGAGGTCAGGGACTACACCTACTTCGACGCCGCCACCCATGGCGTGGACTTCGCCGGCATGCTGGCCGACCTGCAGCAGCTGCAGCCGGGCACCACCGTGCTGCTGCACGCCTGCTGCCACAACCCCACCGGCGCCGACCTGACCGTCGAGCAGTGGAAGCAGGTGGCGCAGGTGCTCAAGGAGCGCCAGCTGTTCCCGTTCGTGGACATGGCCTACCAGGGCTTCGACAAGGGCATCGCCGAGGACGCGGCCGCGATCGGCATCCTGGTGGACGCCGGCATCGACAGCTTCATCGTCGCCAGCTCCTATTCCAAGTCGTTCTCGCTGTACGGCGAGCGCGTGGGCGCGCTGAGCGTGGTCGCCGCCACCACCGAACAGGCCAGGGCGGTGCAGTCGCAGATCAAGCGCATCATCCGCACCATCTACTCCAGCCCATCGGCGCACGGCGCCTCGCTGGTGGCCGGCGTGCTCACCAGCCCCGAGCTGCGGGCGCTGTGGGAGGAGGAGTTGGCGCAGATGCGCGAGCGCATCCACGCCCTGCGCGCAGGCCTGGTGGCCAAGCTCGCCGAGCTGGGCCGGCCGGAGTTCGGCTTCATCTCGCAGCAGGCCGGCATGTTCTCCTACTCGGGCCTGAGCCGCGAGCAGGTGCACCGCCTGCGCGACGAGTACGGCATCTACGCCGTGGGCACCGGCCGCATCTGCGTGGCCGCGCTCAACCAGGGCAACCTGGAGTACGTGGCGCGCGCGGTGGCCGCGGTCAGCGGCTGATCCCGCCGCCACGCCGATGCACGAAGGCCCCGCGATGCGGGGCCTTCTGCGTCGCGGGCCCGCGCGGGGAAAGCGCCTACTCGGGCAGCTTGGCCGGCACGAACGGCGATACCGGGTCGCTGGCCGGGAAGGTCTCCTCCAGCGCCTCGTCCTGGTTGCGGTCCTCGTGCCGCTTGCGCTTCTGCTCCTCGGCGGGCGTGGGGGGCTGCCGCTCCTTGCCGGGCGGCGGCGGGTCCTTGCGGTCTCGGTTGGACATGCTCTGCCTCGTGGTCTGTCCGGCGGGAACGCCCATGCTTGCGCCAGGCCGCTAAAGAACGCGTGAGGGGCCGCGCGCGCCTGCTTTGCGCATTGCTCACGATCGCGCCACGGGCGGCGTGCTAACGGTTCATTCCCCGTCGCCCGAGGCTCCGCCATGGCCCGCCCGATCTGGACCGGCACCCTTTCCTTCGGCCTGCTCAACGTCCCGGTCTCGCTGATGTCCGGCGAGCGCCGCACCGACCTGCACTTCCGCATGCTCGACTCGCGCGACCACAAGCCGGTGCGCTACGAGCGGGTCAACGCCGACACCGGCGAGGAAGTGCCGTGGAAGGAGGTGGTCAAGGCCTTCGAGTACGACAAGGGCAGCTACGTCGTGCTGGAGGAATCGGACATCAAGGCCGCCGCGCCGGAGAGCCACGAGACGGTGGAGGTGGAGACCTTCATCGACGCGACCGAGATCGACCCGCGCTACTACGAGAAGCCGTACATCCTGGTCCCGGGCAAGAAGGCCGAGAAGGGCTACGTGCTGCTGCGCGAGACCCTGCGCAACAGCGGCCGCGCCGGCATCGCGCGGGTGGTGATCCGCACCCGCGAATACCTGGCCGCGGTGCTGCCGCACGGCGATGCGCTGATCCTGATGCTGCTGCGCTATCCGCAGGAACTGGTGGATCCGGCCGAGCACAAGCTGCCGGAGGGTTCGGCCTCCGACTACCGGATCAGCGCCAGGGAACTGCAGATGGCCGAGCAGCTGATCGACTCGATGAGCGGCAAGTGGACCCCAGACGACTACCGCGACGAGTTCCGCGAGCGGCTGCAGGCCATCATCCGCAAGCGGATCAAGAGCGCCGGCGGCACCACCCAGGTGGACGACGAGCCGGACGCGCCGGAGGAGACCACCACCAACGTGGTCGACTTCATGTCCCTGCTGGAGCAGAGCCTCAAGGCCAAGAAGCGCACCCCGGCGAAGAAGGCTTCGCCGGCCAAGAAGGCCCCGGCGAAGAAGGCCGCGCGCAAGTCCACCGCCAAGAAGGCCGCGAAGAAGGCCCCGGCGCGGCGCAAGGCCGGCTGAGCCGCCCCCACCTGCCGGAAGTCACTTCCTGCGCCGGGACCATTGCCTCGGCGCCGGGCAGGACCGAGCATGCGCCCATGCGCCGCATGCTCGAACCCCTGCTGCGCCCGCTGCCGTTGGCCGGGTTGCTGACCATCCTCACCGTGGGCTACGCGCTGCGCTTCGCCACGCCGGAGCAACAGCCGCTGGCGCTGGCGCTGCTGGGCGCGTTCCTGCTGCTGTTCCTCACCCTGCAGCTGCTGCCCGAGCACTGGCGCCGCAGCCGCGACCTGGTGCTGGTGGCGATGGCGCCGGTGATCCTGGCGCTGGGCGGGCTCAGCTACCGGGTCAATGCCTCGCAGGTACTGCTGGTGATCTGGGTGGCGTGCATGTTTTCGGCCTGGCCGGCTCGCACCTGCCTGGCCGCGGCGGCGGTGGCCAACATCGCCTTCTGCATCGCCCTGCGCCGCGCCGGCTTCCAGGAGCCGGAGCCGATGGTCCTGATCAACATGGGGTTCCAGGCCCTGGCCGCGATCTGCGTGCACTACGCCACCTCGGCCGAGCGCTCGCGCGACGCCCTGGCCCGGGTCAATGCCGACCTGCTGGCCACCCGCGCCCTGCTGGCAGACAGCGCGCGCGACGCCGAGCGCCTGCGCATGGCCCGCGAGCTGCACGACGTGGCCGGCCACAAGCTGACCGCGATGCGCCTCAACCTGCGCTCGCTGCTGGCCGATCCGCAGCTGGCCGGCCGCCACGAGCTGGCGGTGGCCGAGCGGCTGTCGGGGGAGCTGATGGCCGACATCCGCCAGGTGGTGCAGTCGCTGCGCGACGACCGTGGCCTGGACCTGGCCACCGCGCTGCGCGCGCTTGCCGCGCCGTTCCCGCGCCCGCGGCTGGAGCTGGAGATCGACCCGGGCGTGCGGGTGGCCGATCCGGCCGTGGCCGAGACCCTGCTGCGCGTGGTGCAGGAGGCGCTGACCAATGCCGCCCGCCATTCCGGCGCCGGCACGGTGCGGGTCCGGCTGCAGCGCGAGGACGGCGGGCTGGCCATCGACATCCACGACGACGGCCAGTGCCGCGGCCCGGTGCGCGAGGGCAACGGCCTGTCCGGCATGCGCGAACGCCTGGCCGCGCTGGGCGGGCGGCTGGACGTCGGCCTGACCCCGGGCGGCAGCCTGCGCCTGCAGGCGAGGCTGCCGGCATGAGCGGATCCGCGCTGCGCCTGGCCCTGGCCGACGACCAGGCCCTGGTCCGCGCCGGCCTGCGCGCCCTGCTGGAGCGGCTGGACCTGGTGGTGGCGCTGGAGGCCGAGGACGGCCATGCCCTGCTCGAGGCGGTGGCCGCGCAGCCGGTGGACGTGATCCTCAGCGACGTGCGCATGCCCGGCCTGGACGGCATCGCCATGGTCCACGCCCTGCGCGGGCGCGGCGACCCCACCCCGGTGCTGCTGCTGACCACCTTCGACGAGGCCGACCTGCTGCTGCACGCGCGCGAGGCCGGGGCCCAGGGTTTCCTGCTCAAGGACGCCGCGCCGGAGCAACTGCACGAGGCGATCCGGCATGTGGCCGCCGGCGGCACCCTGCTGGCGCCGGTCTCCACCGAGCCGGTGCGCGCGCGCTTCCGCTTCCGCGACGACACCCCTCCTGAGGAGGGCTTCAGCCCGCGCGAGGTGGCGATCCTGCGGCTGCTGGCCGGCGGCTATTCCAACAAGGAAATCGCGCGCAGCCTGTTCCTGGCCGAGGGCACGGTGAAGAACTACGTCTCCGCCATCCTCGACAAGCTCGGCACCCGCGACCGCACCCGCGCGGTGCTGAAGGCCATCACCCTACGCATCATCTGAAGCCGGGCCGAGCAGGTCCGGCCCGCCCTGCGGTACCCGGAAGGGCCCGGCCCACGCCCGCGCCGCGCCGCTCAGCGCCTGACGTCGTAACGGCCTTCGCCGACCAGGGCCTCGACCTCGGCCTCCGACACCAGGTTGAAGTCGCCCAGGATCGAATGCTTGAGGCAGCCGGCGGCCAGGCCGAAGCGGATCGTGCGCTGCGGCTCCCAGCCGCGCAGCAGGCCGTGCAGCACCCCGGCGGCGAAGGCGTCGCCGCCACCGATGCGGTCCACGATCGGCCCCACTTCCTCCTGCGGCGCCAGCGCGGTGCCGGACTGGCGGCCGACCAGCACGCCGGCCAGGGCGTGGTGGTCGACGTTGCGCGGGGTGCGCAGGGTGCAGGCCAGCCATTGCAGGTGCGGGAAGGCGGCAAAGGCGTCGGCCGCGGCCGCCTGCACCCGCTGCAGCGGTTCGGCCTGCGGGTACTGCCCGCCCAGCACCACGCCCATGTCGCGGTGGTCGGCAAACAGCACGTCGGCCTCGGCCATCAGCTCGCGCAGGATCGACGGTGCATCGCCCTGCCAGGCCTCCCACAGCTTCGGCCGGAAGTTGCCATCGAAGGACACCCTGGCCCCCGCGGCACGCGCGGCACGCGCAGCGGCCAGCGCCGCGGCGGCGGTATTGGCGCCCAGCGCCGGGGTCACGCCCGACAGGTGCAGCCAGTCGGCGCCGGCCAGCAGCGCCGGCCAGTCGTAGGCATCGGCCGGGGCCAGGGCGAAGGCCGAGCCGGCGCGGTCGTACAGCACCTCGGCCGGGCGGTGGATGGCGCCGGGGGCGAGGAAGTACAGGCCCATGCGCCCGGGCACCCGGCGCACCGCCGCAGTGTCCAGCCCGTGGCGGCGCAGTTCGCCGAGCACGGCCTCGCCCAGCGGGTTGTCGGCCACGGTGCTGGCCATGGCCACGCGGTGCCCGAACCGGGCCAGCGACACGCCCACGTTGGCCTCCGCCCCGCCCACCCGCACCTCCAGCTGCGGGCCTTGCAGCAGCTTCTCGCGGCCGGGCGCGGCCAGGCGCAGCAGCAGTTCACCGAAACACACGACACGCGCGGACATCGCGACTCCTTGGCTGTGGGACCGCAGGCAGCCCGCCGCTGCGGCGAGGCCAATCGGTGTCATTGTAGTGGCCGGACGCGGCGGCGCATGCGCGGGACGGGCCTCCCGCGCGGCACCCGCGTCCGCCGGCAATGCGGCGGCGCGCCGCGGGCGTTGCCGGTGCTTGCGGCCATGCCGCCGCGGCGCGGGCACTCGGGGACGGAGCGTTGCACCGCCCCCTGGTTCCTGCCCGCAGGCCGCGCGCGGATAGAATCAGGCCCCTGTCCACGGGAAGCCAGATATGCCAGCGAGCAAGAGTCCTGAAGTGGCCCGCCTCCCCGCAGGCAAGCCGGCTACCATCAACGACATCGCCCGGCTTGCCGGGGTGTCGAAGAAGACCGTCTCGCGGATCATCAACAACTCCCCGCTGGTGCGGAAGGACACCCGGGAGAAGGTCGAGGCGCTGATGCGCGAGGTCGGCTACACGCCCGACCCGATGGCCCGGGGCCTGGCGTTCCGCCGCTCCTTCCTGATCGGCATGGTCTACGACAACCCCACCGCGCAATACATCGTCGACATGCAGTACGGCGCGCTGGACGCGCTGCGCGACTCGGGCTTCGAACTGGTGGTGCACCCCTGCGACAGCCGCACCCCGGGCTACATCGATGGCGTGCGCCGCTTCGTGCAGCAGCAGAAGCTGCACGGGGTCATGCTGGTGCCGCGCGCGTCCGAGGACCAGGCCCTGGCCGACATGCTGGCGGAGATGGGCTGCCGCTACACCCGCATCGTCTCGGCGGCGTTCGACGACAGCGACAACCGCATGATCGTCACCCACGACCGCGAGGGCGCGATCGAGGCGGCCGAGTACCTGCTGCACCTGGGCCACCGCGACATCGCCCTGATCACCGGCGCCACCACCTACCGCTCGGCGCGGGAGCGCACCGAGGGCTTCGTCGAGGCACTGGCGCGGCGCGGCATGGTGGTGCCGAAGTCGCGGATCATCGAGGCCAGCTACTCGTTCGAGTCCGGCGTGGCGGCGGCCGAGCAGCTGCTGGCCGGCCGCAACCGGCCCACCGCGATCTTCTGCGGCAACGACGAGATCGCCGCCGGCGTCTACAAGGTCGCGTTGCGCTCGGGCATCAGCATCCCGCGCGACCTGTCGGTGGTCGGCTACGACGACAGCCCGCTGGCCTCGCGCCTGTGGCCGGCCCTGACCAGCGTGCGCCGGCACATCCGCGACACCGGTCGCATCGCCGCCGCCGCGCTGATCCGCAGCGACGCCGTCGCCCTGCCGGTGGCCAGCGTGCGGCCGCACCTGATCGTGCGCGATTCCTGCCAGCCGCCGGCCTGAGCCGGCCGTCGCGGGCGCTCAGAACAGTTCCCCCTGCGGCGAAGGCGGCCGTGGCGGCTGGAAGCGGCTGCAGTCCAGCGGACGTTGCCGCGCCTGCGCATAGCCGGAGCGCCGGTACGCCAGGGCGAAACGCTGCTCCAGCAGGTCGGCGTAGCGGCCCTGGCCACGCATGCGGGTGCCGAAACCGGAGTCGTAGTCGCGCCCGCCGCGCATCTGCTGCACCGTGCTCATGACGTGTTCGGCGCGGTCGGGCAGGTGCGCCTGCAGCCAGTCGCGGAACAGCGGCGCCACCTCGTGTGGCAGCCGCAGCAGGATGTAGCCGGCGCTGGTGGCGCCGGCCTCGCGCGCCGCCTCCAGCACCCGCTCCAGCTCGTGGTCGTTCACCCACGGGATGGCCGGGGCGAACATCACTCCGACCGGAACCCCGGCCTCGTGCAGGCGGCGCATCGCCCGCAGCCGCGCGTGGGGGGCGGCGGCGCGCGGTTCCAGGCGGGCGCTGAGGTGCGGATCCAGCGAGGTCACCGAGAAGTGCACATGGACCAGGTCGAGCGCGGCGGCGGCCTGCAGCAGGTCCAGGTCGCGCTCCACCAGCGCGTTCTTGGTGATCAGGGTGAACGGGTGGCGGCACTCGAGCAGCACCTCGATCAGCTGCCGGGTCAGTTGCAGCCTGCGTTCCAGCGGCTGGTAGGCGTCGGTGTTGATGCCCAGCGCGATCGGGCTGGGGCGGTAGCCGGGGCGCGCCAGTTCCCGGCGCAGCAGGTCCGGCGCGTTGGTCTTGGCGAAGATCTTCGTCTCGAAATCCAGGCCCGGCGACAGGTTGAGGTAGGCATGCGAGGGCCGGGCAAAGCAGTACGAGCAGCCATGCTCGCAACCGCGGTAGGGGTTCACCGACTGCGAGAAGCCCACGTCCGGGGAATTGTTGCGGCCGATGATGCTGCGCGCGGTTTCCTCCTGGACCCGGGTGCGCGGGCGCGACGGATCCGGGCCGGATTCGGTGTCGGCCTCCGGCGGCGCCCAGCCGTCGTCCACCGCCTCGGTGGTGGTGGCCTCGAACCGCCCCGGCAGGTAGCCGCGCGCGCCGCGCCCCTTGATGACAGGTCCGTGCATGGGCCCAGCCTGCCACGGCCGCGTCTCAGCGGCTGCGACGCCCTCACCCCCGCGTCGCCGCCGGCCCGCCTAGAATCGCCGCCATGCCCGACCTCATCCAAGCCGCCTGGCAGGCCGTCAGCTCGGTTCCGAACCTCGGCCTCTACCTCGCCGTGGCCTGGCTGCTGTACATCCCCTGGCTGGTCGCCTGGGTCGTGCTGCAGAAGCGCGAGCCGGTCGCCACCCTCAGCTGGGTGCTGTCCCTGGCCCTGCTGCCCTACATAGGCTTCCTGGTCTACTTCCTGCTCGGCCCGCAGCGGATCAAGCGGCAGCGCCTGCGGCGCGGGCGCTCGCGCTCGGGCATGGGCCACTACTCGGCGATCTGCCCGGCCGACGACAGCGCGGTGGAGCTGGCGCGCGTGGCCCAGTCCACCACCGGACTGCCGCCGTCCACCGCCACCCGCGCAGACTGGCTGGTCGACGGCCACGCGACCTACACCGCCCTGCTGGAGGCCATCTCCAGGGCCCGCCACCACATCCACCTGGAGTACTACATCTGCCGCCCCGACAGGACCGGCGGACGCTTGCTGGAGGCGCTGGCCGAGCGTGCCCGCGCCGGCGTCGAGGTACGCCTGCTGCTGGACGCGGTGGGCTCCGGGCCGCTGCGCGAACGCCACCTCAGGCCGCTGGTCGAGGCCGGCGGCCAGTTCTGCTGGTTCCATCCGACCAAGTTCCGGCCGTTCACCCGGCCGTGGCTGAACATGCGCAACCACCGCAAGATCGTGGTGATCGACGGCGCGGTCGGCTTCATCGGCGGGATCAACATCACCGACGACCACGACGAGACCGTCCGCGACCGCGCCTTCCGCGACCTGCACATGCGGGTGGAGGGCGAAGTGGTGCGCAGCATGCAGCTGGCCTTCGTCGAGGACTGGATCTACGCCGACTGCACCGAACCCACCCGGTTCGGTGATCCCGCCTACTGGCCCGAGGCTCCGCGCGGCCGGATCTTCGCCCAGCTGCTGGTGTCCGGCCCGGACTCCTCGTGGGAAGCGATCCACCGCCTGCAGGTGGCCGCGATCCACGAGGCGCGGCGCCGGGTATGGCTGGCCACGCCCTACTTCGTGCCGGGCGAGGCGGCGCGCATGGCCCTGACCTCGGCCGCGCTGGGCGGGCTGGACGTGCGCCTGCTGGTGCCGCGGCGCTGCGACTCGCTGCTGGTGACCCTGGCCGCGCGCTCGTACTTCGACGAGCTGCTCAAGGCCGGGGTCAAGGTCTACGAGTACGGCCCGCGCATGCTCCACACCAAGGCCCTGGTGACCGACGACGACCTGTGCGTGGTCGGCAGCGCCAACTTCGACCACCGCAGCTTCCGGCTCAACTTCGAGGCCTCGATGATGCTGCGCGACCGCCAGACCTGCGAGGCCCTGGCGCAGCTGCTGGAAGGGGAGATGGAGCAGTCCACGCGGGTCCGGCTGGACCGCCCCATGGGCCTGTGGCGGCACCGCCTGCCGGAGGCGTTCGCGCGCCTGCTGTCGCCGGTGCTGTAGGCGACGGGCGGCCACGCTGGCGGATGCGCGGGCTGGCCGGCGGCCGCCGGCGGCGGCATCATGGCGGCGCCGGGGCGCACGAGGGGGCGCCGATCTGCGGAGAATCGCGATGCACTGGCTGTACCTGCTGCTGGCCCTGGGGGCCCTGATGCTTGCCTTGACCACCCATAGCGCCGGGCTGTTGGCCCTGTGGCTGCTGATGATGGCCGGCTTCCTGCTGGCTTGGGTGGTCGGCTGGTACCGCGAGCGGATCGGCCAGGGCAGCCGCGACGAGGTGGCGATGGTCGATCCGGCCGAGCTGCTGCGCCTGCGCCAGCTGGCCGAGGCGCGCCGGCGCGAGGCCGCCGCGCGCCAGGGCGGCGACAGCCCGCCGGCGCCATGACCCGGCTGAGCGTCAACGTCAACAAGGTCGCGGTGCTGCGCAATTCGCGCGGCGGCCGGGAGCCGGACGTGCTGGAGGCCGCGCGCGCCTGCCTGGCCGCCGGCGCCCACGGCATCACCGTGCATCCGCGTCCCGACCGGCGCCATATCGTCGCCGAGGACCTGCCGCCGCTGGCCGCGGCCACCGCAGGTTACGGCGTGGAACTGAACATCGAGGGCAACCCCTTCGCCCCGCCGCGTCCCGGCTATCCCGGCCTGCTGGCGCTGTGCGGGCAGGTACGCCCGGCCCAGGTCACCCTGGTCCCGGACAGCGACGGCCAGCTGACCTCCGACCACGGCTTCGCCCTGGAAGGCGACCTGCAGGCCCTGGCCGACCAGGTGGCCGGGTTCAGGGCGCTGGGCTGCCGGGTCAGCCTGTTCGTGGACGCGGGCAATCCGCGGGTCGAGCGCGTGGCCGAGGTCGGTGCCCAGCGCATCGAGATCTACACCGGCCCCTATGCCGAGGCCCATGCCGCCGGCGATGCCCGGGCGGCACTGGCCGCCTGCGCCGACACCGCGCGGCGGGCCCAGGCCGCGGGGCTGGGGGTCAATGCCGGGCACGACCTGTCCCAGGCCAATCTTGGCCAGTTCCTCGCCGCGGTACCGGGGATCGAGGAAGTCTCCATCGGCCATGCCCTGGTGGGCGAGGCGCTTTACGCCGGCCTGGACGCCACCGTCCGCGCCTATCTCGGGATCCTCGGCCGCACTGGCTGAGTGCCCCGCGGCGGTCGCGGCCAGCCGCCGCCGGACCGGCCACAGGCAAGTGCGCCCGTACCGGACCTGCCGGGCAACAGGTCCGGTACGGGCGCCGCCATCCGGTTTGCGGGTTCCACGTGGCGGTACTGCATGCAGCCCGGGACGCGGCGCGCCGGCCCGACGGCTTCCGCCGCGGGCTCCGGGGACGCTGCGTTGCTGTCCGGCGCTGCCGCGCAGCGGCCGCCCGCCTTCCGGGCCCGGGGACGGGTCTGGCGCACCGCTCGGGGCCACGCCGTGCCGTAACCGGAGCGGGGCCGGCACCGCGGCAGCGTGAAATGAAAAACGCCGCCCGGAGGCGGCGTTATCCCAGTGCTGGTCCCGGCGACCCTACCGCTGCAGGAGGCGGGGCCGCCAGGGCACTGTTACTGCACGAAGTTGATCTTCTTCATGTCCGCGTTCTTGGCCGCGGCCAGCACGCGCGTCAGCACTTCGTACTGCGAGTCGCCGCTGGCATCGATGCGCAGCTCCGGCTGGTTGGTCGGATCGCGCTGCACTTCGGTCTCCATCAGCTGCTGGAGGTTGGCCAGGGCAACCGGGCCGTTGTTCCAGTACACCTGGTTGGAGGCGTCGATGCGCAGGTCGATCGGCGGCGGCGGTTCACGCGTGACCGGCGGCGGGTTGAGCACCCGCTGCGGCAGGGCCACGTCGATCGGGTAGGTCATGATCGGCGCGGTCACGATGAAGATGATCAGCAGGACCAGCATCACGTCGATCAGCGGCGTGACGTTGATCTCCGCCATTGGGCCCTTGTTGCCACCCGTACTGAAAGCCATGGGTTACTGCCCCTTCTCTTTGGTGGCGACAAAACCGATGTCGAGCATGCCCTGACCCTGGGCCACCTTGATGACATCCTGGATGATGCCGGTGCGGGTGGTGCGGTCCGCGCGCAGGTTCAGCGGCGGCTGCGGGGTCTGCTGGGCAACGCTGGACAGCCTCGACTCCATCACCTCGCGGGTGATCGGCTCGTCGTTCCAGTAGAGCGAGCCATCCTCCGTCACCGCGATGGTGATCGGCATCAGGCGATCGTTCTCCTCGTCGTGCGAGCGGACCAGGTTGGCCTCGGGCAGCTCGACCTTCACCTTATGCGCCATGAGCGGCGCGGTGATGATGAAGATGATGAGCAGCACCAGCATCACGTCCACGAGGGGCGTGACGTTGATGTCGTTCATCGGACCGCTGCTGTTGTCGGTACTGAAGGCCATGGGGCTCTCCGTCTAGGCTGGAACGACGCTTCGGTACCGGCTCAGCGCACGCGCGAGCCGGTGGCGAAGAAGTCGTGCAGATCGTGAGCGAACGCGTCGAACTTGGCGATCGTGGCGCTGTTGATCTTGCTGAAGAAGTTGAAGGCGAACACGGCCGGGATCGCGACGAACAGGCCGATCGCGGTCATGATCAGCGCCTCACCCACCGGGCCGGCAACGGCGTCGATCGAGGCCGAACCGGTCGCGCCGATGCGGATCAGGGCGCCGTAGATGCCCCACACGGTACCCAGCAGGCCGACGAACGGAGCGGTCGCGCCGACGGTGGCCAGCAGCACCATGCCCGACTGCAGCTTGGCGCTCTCGCGGGTCACGGCCTGGCGCAGGGCGCGGTCGACGAACTCCGAGCGGCTCAGGTTCTCGCCCAGGCCGGCGCCGGCGCCTTCGGTGCGCTGGTGGTGGGCAGCCGCCTGGGCGGCGTCCAGGGCGATCTTGGAGAACGGCTCGCTGCGCGGCTGCTCTTCCATCACGCGGATGGCTTCCTGCGCGTTCGGGGCTTCCCAGAAGGCGTTGACCACGCGGTCGGCGGCGGCCTTCAGGCGCATGTTCTTGATGGCGTTGAAGATGGTCCAGTACCAGGACGCCGCCGACATGAACACCAGGACGAGCAGCACGATCCAGGAGACAGCGAACTCACCGGGCTTGGTGGTCATCTCGTGGAGCAGGTGGTCGAAGCCCATCTGGTTCAGGGCGGAGGCGTTGCCCCCGGCAGCGGCGGCGATGAAGAGTTCCTGCAGCATGACGCTTACCTTTGTTTGGTTTGGTGGTGTTGTAGAAGGAAGGCGGAAACGTAGGCCCGGCTACCGTGGCGGCGGGCCGCCACGGGGTTCGGACATCAACCCAGGGTGAAGTTCACCGGGACCCGGACGCGACCGGCCGCCTTCTGGCCGTCCACGACTGCGGGATTGAAGCGCCACTTGCGAGCCGCCTCCATGGCGGCACGGTCGAGGTCGCGGTTACGGCTGGACTTTTCGACCGTGACGTTGGTGACATTGCCATTGGCGTCGACGTCGATGATCAGGATCACCTCGCCCTCGATGCCGGCGCGCGCGGCGGCCGGCGGGTAGCGCGGCGGGTTCATGTTCTTGGACGAGATGTCCACGCTGGCCGCGATGTCGGTCGGCGGGGCCGGCGGCGCCGGCGGGCTCGGCTCCTGGAACACGTCGGTCGGCCGCGGTTCCGGAACGTCGATCGGCGGAGCCTCCGGCGGCGGCGGCACCGGCGAGGGCTTCGGCGGCGACAGCTCCTTGATCGGCGGCGGCGGCTTGTCCTGCTTCGGCGGCGGCGGCGGCGGCGGCGGGGGTGGCGGCGGGGCGTCGACCAGCGTCACCAGGATGGCGCGCTCCTTCTCCTTCTCCGCCTTGGGGGCCACGGCCGGGATCAGCAGCAGCATCAGCGCCGCCAGATGAAGCGCGATGACGAACGCGATGCCGATGATGCGCGGCCAGCTTAGCCCGCTGTCCTCGGTTTCTTCGTAGTTCCTGTGGACGACCAGTTGTTCAGTCATTGCGCCAATGGCTCGATTGTGAGGCTGGAACCCGGCGGTTCCGTGATGCACGGTGAAAACCGCATGAACCGCCAAGCATATACCAATACCGAGGCCCTGTGCCTAGGGCCCGGCGGCTGATTTTGGACTACTTATTTGAGGTTGATGATCTTGCGCGCGTCCTCGGGCTTGCGCACGCCCTTGGCCAGGGCCTGCTGGGCGGCCTGCTTGGCCTCCGGCACGCGACCTTCCTGGTAGAGGACCCTGGCCAGGTTCAGGTAGGTCTCGCCGTCCTTGGACAGCGGGGCCGCCTTCTGCCAGTTCTCGATCGCCTGCGGGATCTGCTCGCTGTAGTAGTAGGACTGGGCCAGGGCCAGGTAGGTCTGGTAGTCCGGCTTCAGCAGGCCCTTCTGCAGGCCCTCGTTGATCACCGCGATCACGTCCTTCTCGCGGCCTTCCATGTTGGCATAGGTGACGTAGAGCTGGCGGTACTCGCGCTCCTCGCTCAGCTGGCCGGCGGCGCGCAGCTTCTCCAGCACCTCGGCGGCCTTGTCCATGCGCTCGGCCTGGGCGTAGACGGTGGCCAGGTTGGTCTGGGCCTTCTTGTCGCCCGGGTTCTTGGCCGCCAGGCGCTCGGCCAGGGCGATCGCCTCGCCGTGCTGGCCGGACTCGACGTAGCAGGCCATCAGCAGCTGCACCCAGTTGTCCCGGGCTTCCGGCGACTCCACCGCCTGCTTCAGCACCGGGATCGCCTCCTGGTAGCGCTCGGCCTGGTAAAGCGCCTGGCCCTTGAGCACCAGGTCCTGCGGCTTGGAGGACTGGGTCTCGGACAGGTAGCGGTCGAGCACGGCCAGGCCCTGGTCGACCTCGTCGTCGGCCAGGTGCAGCTGGGCCAGCATCAGCATCGACTGGTAGTGGCCGTTGTTGTCCAGGCCGTTGTACTGCAGCACCTGCTCCAGGTAGGCCTTGGCGGCAGCGCTGTCATCCTCGCTGTAAGCCGCCTGGGCGGCGACCTGCGCGGCCAGGGCACGGTCGTAGTCGTTGGTGCCTTCGGTGGCCAGGATCTGGTCGGCCAGGCTGCGGGCCTGGGCGTAGTCCTCTTCGTTGAACGCGTCCAGCATCTTCTGCAGGTTCTTGCCCGCCTTGCGCGAGGACGTGGTCGCCGGCTCCTTGCGGGTCGCCTGCGGGTACAGCTGCTCGGCCCCCTGCGACTTCTTGCTGCCGCGCGACTGCGCGGCGGCGTCTTCCGCCAGCACCACGCCCCCGAGGGCGGCTGCGACGAAAAGCGACAGGACGGCGTGCTTGCTGCGGAATTTCATGGATCACCTCTTTCGTGCCACCGGTGGTCGATGGCGGATCGGTCGGCAAACCTAACAGAACCTGCCTCAATACGGAAAGGACTGGTTCCGGATGTTAGGAAGACGTTATCAGCCGCAACGCGGCGTTCGGCCCGCGTTGCGTGCTGCCTGGTAGGTCCCCTGCAGGGTCGGCGCCCGCTGGCGCAGGCTGGCAATCCGGTTCTGCGGGTCGGGGTGGGTGGACAGCCATTCCGGCTGGCGGCTGCCGGCGCCATCGATCATGTTCTGCCACAGGTTGACCGCCTCGGCCGGGTCGAAGCCGGCCTGGGCCATGAGTTGCTGGCCGATCTGGTCCGACTCGGCCTCCTGGTTGCGCGAGAACGGCAGCAGCAGGCCCAGCTGGGCCAGGGTGCCGCCGCCCTGGGTGATGGCCTGGGAGGCGCCGTCGCCATAGCGGGCACCGGCGACCGCGCCGAGCAGGCCCAGCACGCCGGAGGTGGCGGCCTGGCGCGAGACGCGCTCGTTGGTGTGGCGGGCGTAGACGTGGCCGATCTCGTGGCCCAGCACCGCCGCCAGCTGGTCCTGGTTCTTCGCCACCTTGAACATGCCGGTGTGCACGCCGACCTTGCCGCCCGGCAGGGCGAAGGCATTGGGCGTGTCGTCGACGAACACCGCGGTCTCCCACGGCAGCGAGCGCCACTCCGCCGGCAGCTGCGCGACCAGCGCCTGGACCACGCACTGCACGTAGGCCGACTGCTGCCCGCCGGAGAGGGTCTGCTGCTTGGCCTTCATCTCGTTGAAGGCCTGGGCGCCGACCTGGTTGAGCTCGGCGTCCGAATACGCCATGTACTGTTTGCGGCCGGTCGGCGAGGTGGTGGTGGCGCAGGCGGCCACGACCACCGCGATTGCGGCGGCAAGCATCCACTGTCTCATTGTGATCCCGCCCTTGCTGGTTCCACGGGAAAGTGTGTTCGCGGGGGGCTTAACTTTTCGTCAAGCACGCGGCTCAGGCAAGCCCGTGTACCAGCAGCGCCAGGCCGTTGTTGGCCGCATGCGCGGCGATCGGCGCCCACAGCGTGCCGCTGCGCCAGTACAGCCATGCGAACACCGCGCCCATGCCGCTGTACACCGCCAGCAGCATGGCCACCGCCAGCGGCGGGTTGGCGCTCACCCCGGGGACCTCGTGCATCAGCGCGAACGCCAGGCTGCTGAGCACCCCGCCCAGCCACGGCCGGCCGGCGTCCAGGAAGCGCCCGAACAGCACCCGGCGGAACAGCAGCTCCTCGTAGGCCGGGGCCAGGACCACGGCGAACAGCACCAGGAACACCGGCCAGCGCCGCGCGGCCTCGTCCACCAGGGCGAGGTTCGAGGGGACCGGTTCGGCACCGGTCAGCGAGATCAGCCAGCTGGCCAGCGAGCTGCCGGCGAACACCAGCACTCCGGCGCCCAGCGCACGGACCCAGGTGCGCGGACTGCGCGCCGCCTGCCACGACCACTGGCGCTGGTGCGCGGTGGCCGGCCGGCGCCAGAAGTACAGCACCAGCGCCGCCGCGGACATGCCCAGGATCGCCGCCAGCATCTGCACCAGCGCGCCGGGTTCGCCCACCGCGCGCGCCAGGCTGGCGGCGTCGGCGCTGCCGCCAAGCGCGGGCATGGCGGAGAAGGCGCGCCAGGCGCCCCAGGCCATCATCACCGCGAAGGTCACGGCCAGCAGCACGCCCACCGCCACCACCAGGTCCAGGGCGAACGCGCCCAGCACCCGCGGCAGCCGCGCGGTCGGGACCGCGCCGGCGGCATGCGCCGGCGGCGCCGGGGCCGGTTCAGACATCGAGGTTGGCGACCTTCAGCGCGTTGTTCTCGATGAACTCGCGGCGCGGCTCGACCACGTCGCCCATCAGCGTGCTGAAGATCTGGTCGGCGGCGACCGCGTCCTCGATGCGCACGCGCAGCAGGCGGCGGGTGTCCGGGTTGACCGTGGTCTCCCACAGCTGCTCGGGGTTCATTTCGCCCAGGCCCTTGAAGCGCTGGATCTGGCGGCCCTTCTTGGCCTCCTCCATCAGCCAGGCCTGGGCCTCGGCGAAGCTGGCCACCGGCTGGCTGCGGTTGCCGCGGATCACCTGCGCGCCCTCGCGCACCAGGCCGTGCAGCAGCACCGCCGCATCGTGCAGCGGGCGCAGCTCGCCGCTCTCGAAGATCGACAGCGGCAGCACCTGCTGCACTTCCTCGCCCATGTGGCGGCGGGTCAGGCGCAGCGCGGCCGGGCGGTCCTCGGCCGCCGGCAGCAGCTCCAGGCCGAAGCGCGGGGTGCCGAGCTTGCCGCGGTTGAGGCGCGCTTCCAGCGCCTTGAGTTCGGCCGCGCCTTCCGGGTTGCGCGCCAGGTGCTCGGTGTCCAGCGGCGCGAAGTCGACCAGCGCCTCCAGCAGCAGCGGGTCGAAGCGGTGCGCGCTGCGCTGGATGGTGTCGCGCGCGGCCGAATAGGCCAGCAGCAGCTTCTCCAGCGCCTCGCCGGTGATCGGCGGCTCGCCCTCGGCCGGGACCAGTGCGGCGCCGTCGACCGCACTGCTGGCCAGGTAGGCGTCCAGCGCCGCGTCGTCCTTCAGGTACAGCTCCTGCTTGCCCTGCTTGACCTTGTACAGCGGCGGCAGGCCGATGTAGACGTGGCCGCGCTCCAGCAGCTCCGGCATCTGCCGGTAGAAGAACGTCAGCAGCAGGGTGCGGATGTGGGAGCCGTCCACGTCCGCGTCGGTCATGATGATGATGCGGTGGTAGCGCAGCTTGTCGGGGTTGTACTCGTCCTTGCCGATGCCGGTGCCCAGCGCGGTGATCAGGGTGCCGACCTCGGCGCTGGAGAGCATCCGGTCGAAGCGCGCGCGCTCCACGTTGAGGATCTTGCCGCGCAGCGGCAGCACGGCCTGGTTCTTGCGGTTGCGGCCCTGCTTGGCCGAGCCGCCCGCCGAGTCACCCTCCACGATGAACAGTTCAGATAGCGCGGGATCCTTCTCCTGGCAGTCGGCCAGCTTGCCGGGCAGGCCGGCGATGTCCAGCGCGCCCTTGCGGCGGGTCAGTTCGCGCGCCTTGCGCGCAGCCTCGCGGGCGCGGGCGGCGTCCACCACCTTCTCGACGATGACGCGGGCTTCCTGCGGGTGCTCCTGCAGGAATTCCTCCAGGCGCGCGCCGAACACGGCTTCCACCGCCGGCTTGACCTCCGAGCTGACCAGCTTCTCCTTGGTCTGGCTGGAGAAGCTGGGGTCGGGCACCTTCACCGACAGCACCGCGATCATGCCTTCGCGCATGTCGTCGCCGGAGAAGCTGACCTTGGCCTGCTTGGCCAGGCCGTTCTGCTCGATGTAGTTGGTCAGGGTGCGGGTCAGCGCGGCGCGGAAGCCGGCCAGGTGGGTGCCGCCGTCCTTCTGCGGGATGTTGTTGGTGAAGCAGAACATCGTTTCCTGGTAGGCGTCGGTCCACTGCAGGGCGACTTCCACCACGATGCCGTTCTGCTCGCCGCTGACCGAGATCACGTTCGGGTGCAGCGGGTTCTTCAGCTGGGCCAGGTGCTCGACGAAGCTGCGGATGCCGCCTTCGTACTGGAACACGTCCTGGCGGCCCTCGCCGCGCTCGTCGACCAGGGTGATCTTCACGCCGGAGTTCAGGAACGAGAGCTCGCGCAGGCGGCGCGCCAGCACCTCGTAGTGGAACTCGACGTCGGTGAAGATCTCCTGGGCCGGCTTGAAGCGCAGGCAGGTGCCACGCTTGTCCGAAGGCTCCAGCTGCTTGAGCGGGTACAGCGGCTCGCCCAGGGCGTATTCCTGCTGCCAGTGGAAACCGTCGCGCCAGATGTCCAGCCACAGGTGTTCGGACAGGGCGTTGACCACCGACACGCCCACGCCGTGCAGGCCGCCGGAAACCTTGTAGCTGTTGTCGTCGAACTTGCCGCCGGCATGCAGCACGGTGAGGATCACCTCCGCCGCCGAGCGCCCCTCCTCCTTGTGGATGTCGACCGGGATGCCGCGGCCATTGTCGGAGACGGCCACCGAGCCGTCCTCCAGGATCCGCACCACGATGTCGTTGGCGTAGCCGGCCAGGGCCTCGTCGATCGAGTTGTCGACCACCTCGAACACCATGTGGTGCAGGCCGGTGCCGTCATGGACGTCGCCGATGTACATGCCCGGGCGCTTGCGCACGGCCTCCAGGCCCCGCAGCACGGTGATCTTGCTGGAGTCGTAAGTACCTGGGGTGGAGCTGGGAGTCTGTTCGCTCATGCCTTCGCCGCAATCGGAAGCCAGGCCGCACGCCTTGCGGGCGACCGGGTGGCTGTGGGGTGACGGTCGATTATATCAGGCCGGGCCACCCGGCCCGGGACCGCCCTGCCCGGCCCGGATCTGGCCCTGTTCCACGTGGAACACGTGGATGGGCAGCGCGGTATGCCCGGCCAGCACGGCTGGCAGTTCGGTGGCCGTCACCAGCACCTGCACGCCGGGTTGGGCCTCGAGGAAGGCCAGCACCCGGTGCTGGTGGTCGCGGTCCAGTTCCGAAGGCAGGTCGTCCAGGGCCATGACCGGCCAGTGCCTGCGCCGGGCCGCGAAATCCGCCGCCTGGGCCAGCAGCATGGCCAGCGCCGCCAGCTTGGTCTGCCCGCGCGACAGCGCTTCCCTGCCCGGCAGTCCGGCCAGCCGCAGGCGCCAGTCGGCGCGATGCGGGCCGACGCCGGTGTAGCCGAGGGCACGGTCGCGGTCGCGCCCCAATAACAGCGCATCGGCCAGCGATAGCTCGTGCCGGCGCCAGCCGGGCTGGAACTCCAGGCCCTGCAGGGGCAGCGAGGCCGAAAGCCGGGCAGCGACATCCAGCAGCCGGGGTTCCAGCGCGGCCAGGTAACCCTCGCGGAATCCGGTCAGGAGCTCCCCTGCCTCGGCCAGCTCGTGGTCCCAGGCATCCAGCTGGGCATTGCTGCCACCGGACTTGAGCAGCGCATTGCGCTGGCGCAGGGCGCGGGCGTAGCGCCGCCACGGCAGGAGGAAGTCGTGTTCCACGTGGAACAGACCCCAGTCCATGAAACGCCGGCGGTTGTCGGCGGCGCCGGAAATCAGGGCGTGGCTACCGGGATCGAAGGTCACCACGGCCAGTGCCGCGCACAGTTCGCCCAGCTGCGGCACGTCGCGGCCATCCAGGCGCCCGGTCCAGGCGTCGCCGGAATGGCGCAGGCCGGCGCGGCGCAGCGCGGGCACGCCGACCGCGTCGGCCTGCTCCCATTCCACAAATACTTCCAGCGCCTCCGCCTCGTGGCGGACCAGGCCATCACGCACCCGGCCACGGAAGCTGCGGCCATAGGCCATCAGGTGCAGGGCTTCCAGCACCGTGGTCTTGCCGGCGCCGTTGGCGCCCAGCACCAGATTCAGGCCGGGGCCCGGCTCCAGCCCGGCCTCGCCAAAGCGGCGGAAATCGCGCAGCTGCAGCCGGGTTACCCGCATGGCACCGGATTTCCCAATGCAAGACGCCCGGCATCGGCCGGGCGTCGTACAGGTTCCACGTGGAACACGGCCGTTTCCACGGTCAGAGGCGCAGCGGCATGACCACGTGGCGGCAACGGTCGCTGCCGGCCTCGCGCACCAGCGCCGAGGAGTTGGCATCGCGCAGGGCCAGCACGATGTGCTCATCGCGCAGCGCGCCCAGCGCATCCAGCAGGTAGTTCACGTTGAAGCCGATCGCCAGGCCGTCGACCTTGGTCTCCGCCTCGACCTCTTCCTGGGCCTCTTCCTGCTCCGGATTGTGCGCGTTGATGCGCAGCAGTCCGGGCGAGATCTCCACGCGCACGCCGCGGTACTTCTCGTTGGACAGGATCGCGGCGCGCTGCAGGGCGGCACGGATGACCTCGCGGTCGACCTTGACCTCCTTCTCCGCGCCAATCGGAATCACCGCCTCGTAATCCGGGAAGCGGCCATCGATCAGCTTGGAGGTGAAGCTGACATCGTCGCGCTTCACCCGGATGTGGCTGCGACCGATTTCCAGTTCCAGGGTGCGGTCGCCGCCTTCCAGCAGGCGCTGCAGCTCGGTCACGCCCTTGCGCGGGACGATGATCTGGCGCTTGGTGCCCACCTGCTGCTCCAGCGGCGCTTCGCACAGGGCCAGGCGGTGGCCGTCGGTGGCCACGCAGCGCAGGATCTGCTCGCGCAGGTCGAACAGCAGGCCATTGAGGTAGTAGCGCACGTCCTGCTGGGCCATGGCGAAGGCGGTGCGCTCGATCAGTTCCTTGAGCGCCGCTTCCGGAACACTGATGCGTTCGGTGGCTTCGACCTCGTCGACCGAGGGGAAGTCGTTGGCCGGGAGCGTGGCCAGCGAGAAGCGGCTGCGTCCTGCCTGCACCGTGACCTTCTCGCCCGAGAGGCTGATGGTCACCCGGCTGCCGTCCGGCAGGGCACGCACGATCTCGAACAGCTTCCGCGCCGGGATCGTGATCTCGCCGTCCACCGCGTCTTCCACCGCGGCACGGGCAATCATCTCGACCTCCAGGTCGGTACCGGTCAGCGAGAGCTGCCCGTCCTGCACCTGGACCAGGAAGTTGGCGAGAACCGGCAGGGTCTGCCGCCGTTCGACCACGTTGACGACCTGGGCCAAAGGCTTGAGCAGGGCTTCGCGCTGGAGAGTGAAACGCATGGGATTCCGTGCCTCTACGCTTTTAAAGAGATGTGGAATAAATCTGAAAGCGGTGGTGCTGGAGGGCGCCGAAGCCTGTGGAAAACTATAGCAACCCGTTGTTTTTGAAAGCTTTTCCTGGAGGACAAACCTTGCGGGAAAGTCTCCGGGCGATCCGGGACAAGCTGTGGATGGTTTTGGGGGTTGGATTCTGTCCCCGGGTTATCCCCAGCCTGCCCCCGTTTTCCGCCCAATTTACCCCAGCTCGGTCCACCGCAGCCGCCGGCCGCGGACGGATCACTCGCTGAGCTTGCGGATCAGCTTGTCCCAGTCCTCGCGCAGCTTGCCGTCGGTCTCCATCAGGGTGCGGATCTGGCGGCAGGCGTGCAGCACGGTGGTGTGGTCGCGGCCGGCGAAGGCGTCGCCGATCTCCGGCAGCGAGTGCTCGGTCAGTTCCTTGGTCAGGGCCATGGCCACCTGCCGCGGGCGCGCCAGCGAACGGGTGCGGCGCTTGGACAGCAGGTCCTTGACCTGCAGCCCGTAGTAGTCGGCCACGGTCTTCTGGATGTTGGGGATGCCGATCGCCTGCTGCTGGGCGCGCAGCAGGTCGCGCAGGGTCTCCTGGGCGAACTCCACGGTGATCGCGCGGCCGGTGAAGTTGGCGCGCGCGGCCAGGGTGTTGAGCGCCCCTTCCAGGTCGCGCACGTTGGAGCGCATCTTCTTGGCCAGCAGGAACGCGACCTCGTCCGGCACCACGGTGCCGCGCTCGCGCGCCTTGGCCAGCACGATCGCCGCGCGGGTCTCGAAGTCCGGCGGGTCGATCGCCACCGACAGGCCCCAGGCCAGGCGCGACTTCAGCCGCGGCTCCAGGCCGTCCACCTCGCGCGGGTAGCGGTCGCAGGTCATGATGATCTGCTGCCGGCTGTCGAACAGCGCGTTGAAGGTGTGGAAGAACTCTTCCTGGGTGCGGTCCTTGCCGGCGAAGAACTGGATGTCGTCGATCAGCAGCGCGTCGATCTGCTGGAACTGGCGCTTGAACTGGTCGGCGGTCTTCTCCTGCAGCGAGCGGAAGAAGGCGTTGTAGAACTGCTCCGAGCGCAGGTACAGCACGCGCGCGCCCGGGTTGAGGCGGCGCATCTCGTTGCCGGCGGCGAACATCAGGTGGGTCTTGCCCAGGCCGGTGCCGCCGTACAGCAGCAGCGGGTTGTGCGCGCGGTCGCCCGGCTTCTGCGCTGCCTGCCAGGCCGCGGCGCGGCCGAGCTGGTTGGAGCGGCCCTCGACGAAGTTCTCGAAGGTGTAGTGCGGGTCCAGGTTGCCGTTGAACGGCTCGGCCGGGGCGCTGGCGCGCGCCGGGGCCGGCCCGGCGACCGCGGCGGCAGCCGGCACCGGCTCGGCCGGCTTGGGCCGCGAGCCGATCTCCAGGGAGACGTTCAGGTGCCCGGCGAAGTGCTGGGCCAGCTCGCGGATGCGCGCCAGGTAGCGGTCGCGCACCTGCTCGACGATGAAGGCATTGGGGGCATAGAGGACGACGCTGTCGGGGCGCTCCTCGGCCTGCAGGGGTTTGAGCCAGGTATGGACGTCCTCGGCCGGAAGTTCGGCTTCGAGGCGTTCCAGACAGCGGGGCCAGGCATCCATCGGAAAGGCAAAGCTCGTCGGGCGGTGGCCGCGCCGCCGCAAGCGTCGCCGGGCCACCGCATGGGTCGGGTCGGGACGCGCCAGCCTACCATCCGGGCCCGTCTTTTCCCACTGTTATCAACAGGGCATCCACAGGCGCGCGCGCGGCCCGGCGCAGGAGGCATGCACGCGAACTTGACCGAAGTGCCCGCGCTCCCTACACTTTCCGGTTCTTTCGCCCCATTACCGAATCGAGTGCCGCCATGGCCACCAAGCGCACCTTCCAGCCCAGCAACCTCAAGCGCAAGCGCGACCACGGCTTCCGTGCCCGCATGAAGACCGCCGATGGCCGCAAGGTCCTGGCGCGTCGTCGTGCCAAGGGCCGCAAGCGCCTGAGCGCCTGATTCGCCTCGCGGCCCCGTCTTCCGGACCCCGGGCCGCTGCGATCTTCCGCGAGATGACCACGGACCCGCGCGCGCGATTCCCTCGCAGCGCCCGGGTCCGTTCGCGCGTGGAGTATTCCCGCGTGTTCGAGGGCGGCCGCCGCCTCGGCGACGCCCTGCTCGGCCTGCACTGGTTGCCCGGCGACGGCGAGCCGCGCCTGGGCCTGGCGGTGTCGCGCAAGGTCGATCCGCGCGCGGTCGGCCGCAACCGGATCAAGCGCGTGCTGCGCGACGACTTCCGCCACCTGCGCCTGCATCTGGCGCCTGGCGATTACGTGGTCGTAGCCCGTCCGGGCGCGGCGCGCGCCGGCAACGGGCAGCTCCGGCAGGCGTTCCAGCGCCTGCTGCGCAAGGCCGGCGCATTGCCGGGCCCGGCCCGCGGCGGCACAATGCCGGCGCCTCCTCCTTCCGCTTCTCCCTCCGATTCCTTGCCGGACCTTCCCTCCGGCTGAGCCTGCCTGCCCTGATGAACCAGACCCGCGTATTCCTGATCCTCGCCTGGCTGATGGTGGCCGTCCTGCTGTGGATGGAATGGGGCAAGGAGCAGGCCGCACCGCCGGCCTCCGCGTCCGCCCCCACCACCGCCGTGGCCGAGGAGGCGGTGCCGCAGCCGGTGGCCGCGGTCCCGGCCGACGGTTCGGTCCCGGCCGCCACCGCGCCGGCCCCGGCCGTGGCCGCCACCCCGGCGGCGGCGTCCGCGCAGCGGGTCACCGTGAGCAGCGACGTGCTGCGCCTGGTGCTGGACGGCGGCAGCGTGGTCCAGGCCGACCTGCTGCAGTTCCCGCGCAGCCGCACCGGCGATGGCACCCCGGTGCGCCTGTTCGACGCCGACCCGACGCATTTCTATGCGGCGCAGAGCGGCTGGGTCAGCGCCAGCGGCGGCGCCCCCACCCACCTGTCCGGCTTCGTCCCGGCCGAGGCGCAGCGCGAGTACGCGCTGGCCGAGGGCGCGGACACGGTCGAGGTGCCGTTCCTGTGGCAGGGCGACAACGGCGTGCAGATCCGCCGCACCTACGTGCTGTCGCGCGGCGACTACGCGGTGACCGTGCGCGACGAGGTGGTCAATGCCGGGAGCGCGCCGTGGCAGGGCCAGGTCTACCGCCAGCTGGTGCGCAAGCCGCCGGTGATCGAGCGCGGCTACACCAGCCCCGAGTCCTTCAGCTTCAACGGCGCCGCCTGGTACGACGGCAGCTACGACCGCCGCAAGTTCGACGAGGACTACCTGGAGGACGGCAAGCTCAACCTGCAGGCCAGCAACGGCTGGGTGGCGATGCTGCAGCACCACTTCTTCAGCGCCTGGCTGCCGGCCGGCCAGCAGGCGGCGGGCACGATCTCGCTGGACAAGGTGGGCGACCGCGCGCTGGTGCGCGAGGTGGCCAACCCGCTGGTGGTCGCCCCGGGCAGCTCCGCCACCGCCGAGGCACGCCTGTACGTCGGTCCGAAGCTTGTGTCGCAGATCCGCGCCCAGGGCGTGCCCGGCCTGGAACGCGCGGTGGACTACAGCCAGTTCACCATCCTCGCCCTGCTCGGCGAAGGCCTGTTCTGGGTGCTGAGCCACCTGTACGACCTGTTCGGCAACTGGGGCTGGGCCATCATCGGCCTGGTGGTGGTGGTCAAGGCGCTGATGTATCCGCTGTCGGCCGCCCAGTACAAGAGCTTCGCCAAGATGCGCAAGTTCCAGCCGCGCATCCAGCAGCTGAAGGAGCGCTATGGCGAGGACCGCCAGAAGTTCCAGATGGCGATGATGGAGCTGTACAAGAAGGAGAAGATCAACCCGATGGGCGGCTGCCTGCCGATCCTGGTGCAGATGCCGGTGTTCCTGGCGCTGTACTGGGTGCTGGTGGAGTCGGTGGAGCTGCGCCACGCGCCGTGGATCCTGTGGATCCAGGACCTGACCGCGCGCGATCCGCTCTTCATCCTGCCGGTGATCAACGTCGCGGTGATGTGGTTCACCCAGAAGCTGCAGCCGGCCGCCGGCATGGATCCAATGCAGCAGAAGATGATGCAGTTCATGCCGCTGGTGTTCGGCGTGATGATGGCCTTCTTCCCCGCCGGCCTGGTCCTGTACTGGGTGACCAACGGCGCGCTGGGCCTGCTGCAGCAGTGGTGGATGATGAAGCGCCACGGCGAGCCGGCGCCCAAGGCCGCCAAGTAAGCTTCCAGGGAACCCGCCGCCAGGCGGGTTTCCTTTGTCCGCCGCCTGCGCCGCGGGAGAATGCGGACGCCCCGTCCCGTTTGCGACCGCCATGACCGCGTCCGACACCATCGCCGCCATCGCCACCGCCCCCGGCGTCGGGGGCGTGGGCATCGTGCGCCTGTCCGGGCCGCGCGCGCTGGCCATCGCCGCCGCCCTGTGCGGGCGCGAGCCGGCGCCGCGCCGCGCCCTGCGCGCGTTCTTCCGCGAGGCCGATGGCGCGGTGATCGACGACGGCATCGTGCTTGCCTTCCCCGGCCCGCACAGCTTCACCGGCGAGGACGTGGCCGAGCTGCAGGCGCATGGCAGCCCGGTGCTGCTGCAGCGCCTGGTCGAGCGTTGCCGCGAGCTGGGCGCGCGCCAGGCGCGGCCGGGCGAGTTCAGCGAGCGCGCCTTCCTCAACGGCAAGCTCGACCTGGTCCAGGCCGAGGCCATCGCCGACCTGATCGCCGCTTCCGACCTGCGCGCCGCGCGCGCCGCGCGGCGTTCGCTGGAAGGCGCGTTCTCGCGCCAGGCCGAGGCCATCGCCGCCGAGCTGCTGCGGCTGCGGATCCACGTGGAGGCGGCAATCGACTTCGTCGACGAGCCGATCGAGACCCTGGGCCTGCCCCAGGTGGCCGCCGGCCTGCAGCGGCTGCGCGCCGCGCTGGAGCAGCTGCTGCAGCGGGCCGAGCGCGGCCGCCGCCTGCGCGACGGCCTGCACGCGGTGCTGCTGGGCCGGCCCAACGCCGGCAAGAGCTCGCTGCTCAACGCCCTGGCCGGCGACGCCCGCGCGATCGTGGCCGACGTCGCCGGCACCACCCGCGACGTGCTGCGCGAGGTGGTGCGGATCGACGGCCTGGAACTGGTGCTGGCCGATACCGCCGGCCTGCGCGAGGGCGGCGAC
Organism: Pseudoxanthomonas sp. SGNA-20; assembly: GCF_003931635.1. NCBI lineage: Bacteria > Pseudomonadati > Pseudomonadota > Gammaproteobacteria > Lysobacterales > Lysobacteraceae > Pseudoxanthomonas > Pseudoxanthomonas sp. SGNA-20. Next base: position 1,105,001 of record NZ_RRYK01000001.1, read on the forward strand.
GCGATCGAGCGCGAGGGCATGCGCCGCGCCCGCGCCGAGGTCGAGCGCGCCGACCTGGCCCTGCTGGTACTCGACGCGCGCGACCCGGAGCCGGACCGCGCGCTGCTGGAGGAAGTGGCGCGCGAGGTGCCGCTGAAGCTGTGGATCCACAACAAGGCCGACCTGCTGCCGGCGCCGCCGGCCGGCGACGGGGCGCTGTACGTGTCGGCGCTGACCGGACAGGGCCTGGACGGGTTGCACGCGGCCCTGCGGCGGCTGGCCGCCAGCGGTGCGCCGGAGGCGGCCGAGGGCGAGTTCAGCGCGCGCGCCCGCCACCTGGAGGCGCTGCGCCGTACCCTGCAGGCGGTGGACGCCGCGGCCCTGGAGCTGGAGGCCGGGCAGCTGGAGCTGGCCGCCGAACAGCTGCGCCTGGCCCACGACGCGCTGGGCGGCCTCACCGGCCGCCTCACCGCCGACGAACTGCTGGGCCACATCTTCTCCAGCTTCTGCATCGGCAAGTAGGCGCGCCGGCGCGGCCGACGAACGCTTGTGCGCGGCCGACGCGCGGTTGACAATCGGGGACGTACGGCGCGATACGGGGAGCCGTATTCCGTAGTCAAACGGGTTCCACCACGGGGGAGTACAGATGACCTTGACGATTCCGCCGGGTTCGCGGTTCGTGGCCTGCCTGCTGCTGGCCGCCGCACTCGGTGCATGTTCCAAGCAGGAAGAAACCGCCGCCGGCGCCAGCGCCGGGGCTCCTTCCGCCCAGGCCGGGGCCGAGGCCGCGCCGGCGCCGGCGCCGGCGCCGGCGGTGGCCGCCAAGGTCCAGGGGATGGGCGCGGAGGAATTGCGCGAGCTGGCCACCCGGGCCCTGCGCGAGAACCGCATGTATGCCCCGGCCGGCGACAACGCGATGGAGTACTACCTGGCCCTGCGCGACAAGCTGCCCGACGACGCCACCGTCGCCAGCGCGCTGACCGACCTTATGCCGTACACCGTGATCGCCGCCGAGCAGGCGGTGAACCGCGAGCAGTTTGACGAGGCCCAGCGCCTGGTCGGGCTGATCGAGAAGGCCGATGCCGGCAACCCGGCGCTGCCGCGCATCCGCCAGAGCATCTCCAGCGGCCAGCAGGCCGTGGCCAAGCGCAGCGAGGCCGAAGCGGCCCGCGCCCGCGCCGAGGCCGAGGCGCGCCAGGTCGCCGAGCGCCAGCGCATCGCCCAGCAGCAGGCCGCCGAGGCCGAGGCGGCGCGCCGGCTGGCCGAACAGCAGGAAGCCGCGCGCCTGGCCGCCGAGCGCGAGGCCGCCGCCCGCCGCGAGGCCGAGCAGCGCGAAGCCGCCGCCCGCCAGGCCGCCGCGCAGCAGCAGTCGCGCCCGGCGACCACCCAGCAGGCCCCGGCGCCGCGTCCGCTGCGCCCGATCAGCATGCCGGCTCCGCGCTACCCGCCCGACGCCCTGCGCGCCGGCACCTCCGGCGAGGTGCTGGTGGAGTTCACCGTCGGCACCAGCGGCGAGGTCACCGACGTGCGCGTGGTGCGTTCCAACCCGCCGCGCGTCTTCGACCGCGAGGCGATGAACGCGGTGCGCCGCTGGAAGTACGAGCCGATCGATGCTCCGGTCACCACCCGCCGCACCCTGGCCTTCACCCCGAACGAGTAAGCGCCCGGGACAAGGCCAAAGGAAAGGCCCGGCAAGCGCCGGGCCTTTTCCGTTTCCGCCGGTGGATGGCGGTGCCTCAGGTGGAGATCGCCAGCTTCTCCTGGCGGTAGCGCAGCACCGCCGCGCCCCACAGCAGCAGGGCCAGGCCCAGGCTGCAGCCGAGGTAGATCGCCCACTCCCGCGGACTCACCGCCTCGGCGCGGATGATCCGCAGCAGCATCTGGTTCTGCGCCAGGAACGGCACCGCGAACTGCCAGGCCTCGGTCTTCACCGGGTTGGCCATCAGCACCAGGCTGGGGATCATCGGCAGCAGCATCAGCCAGGTGATGTGGCTCTGCGCCTCCTTCAGGCTCTTGGCCGAGGCCGCCAGCAGGGTCAGCAGCGAGGTGCCGACCAGCAGGATCGGCAGCAGCACGAACAGCATCTTGGCGATCGCCAGCATCGACACGTCCATCTGCCGGGTGATGCCGGTGGCCATCAGCGCGGAGGACTTCAGCGCCAGCAGCGACAGCAGCAGCGTGGCCAGGCCGAGGATGCAGGCGGCCGCGATCTTGCCGCTGACGATCGCCCCGCGCGCGGCCGGGGTGGCCAGCAGCGGTTCCAGCGACTGCCGCTCGCGTTCGCCGGCGGTGGCGTCCAGCACCAGGGCCATGCCGCCGAGGAAGCCGGTGAGGATCATGAAGTACGGCAGGATGAAGGCCAGCACCCGGCCGCGCCTGGCGGCGTCGGTGGCCACGTCGCGGGTGCCCGGGTTGAGCGCCTGCGCCACCGAGGCATCCACGCCGCGCGCCAGCAGGCGCAAGGCGCCGACCTGGGCGCCGTAGGTGCGCAGCGCGCCCTGCACGCGGCTGGCGGGGATGGCCGAGTCGCGCTGGGTGGTATCCACCAGCACCTCCACCAGCGCGGGGCGGCCGGCGCGCCAGTCCACGGCGAACTCCTCGGGGATGTGCATGCCCACCTCAACCCGCTGCTCGCGGATGGCCTGCTCCAGGTCCTCCGGCGCCGGCACCGCGCGGATGCCCTGGGTGGCGAGGAACGCCACCAGGTTCGGTGCGCGCTCCAGGCCGATGGTGGGCACCTCCAGCTCCTTCTCGCTCTGGGTGCGCAGCTTCTTCTCGGTCAGCGCGCCCATGCCCAGCATGATCGCCGGGAACAGCAGCGGTCCCATCACCAGGGTCAGCACCAGGGTGCGGCGGTCGCGCAGGATGTCGCGCAGTTCCTTGCACATCACGATCCACATGGTGGTCAGCGCGTTCATGCCTGCAGGCCCTCCCCGGAACCGATCACCTTGACGAAAGCATCTTCCAGGCTCGCTTCGCCGGTCTGCGCGCGCAGCTCGTCGGCGGTGCCGGAGGCGACCACCTGGCCCTTGGCGATGATGACGATGCGGTCACACAGCGCCGCCACCTCCTGCATGATGTGGCTGGAGAAGATCACGCAGCGGCCCTCGTCGCGCAGGCGGAACAGGAACTGGCGCATGGCGCGGGTGGTCATCACGTCCAGGCCATTGGTCGGCTCGTCCAGGATCACGTTGCGCGGGTCGTGCACCAGGGCGCGGGCGATCGCGGTCTTGGTGCGCTGGCCCTGGGAGAAGCCCTCGGTCTGGCGGTCGAGGATGTCGTCCATGTCCAGCGCCGCCGACAGCGTGGCGATGCGCTCGGCGGTGCGTGCGGCGGACATGCCGTGCAGGCGCGCGAAGTAGGCGATGTTCTCGCGCGCGGTCAGGCGCTTGTAGATGCCGCGCGCGTCCGGCAGCACGCCCAGGGCGCGGCGCACCGCCATCGGGTCGCGCGCAGGGTCGATCCCGTCGACCTCGATCTGGCCGCGGTCCGGGCGCATCAGCGTGTAGAGCATGCGCAGGGTGGTGGTCTTGCCGGCGCCGTTGGGGCCGAGCAGGCCGGTGATCTGGCCGTCGCGGGCCTCGAAGCCCACGCCGGACACGGCCTGCACCGTGCCGGTGCGGGTCCTGAAGCTCTTGTGGAGGTCTCGGGCGACGATCATCGCTGAACTCCGTGGTGGTGGTCGTGGCGCATCAGGGCTCCCATCCGTTGAAGCTGGTGAAAGGGGGGACGTAACTCATGCTCGCCAGGCAGGACGCATCCAGGGCCTTGGCGTCGGCGCTTTCGATGAACTGCCCGAGCAGGCGCGGCATGCAGCCCAGGCCCAGGGTGCCGTGGCCCTGGCCCTGCAGCACCAGGTGGCGGCCGTTGGGCAGGCCCTGCAGCACGCGCTCGGCGTAGCGCGGCGGGGTGACCGGGTCCATCTCGCCGGACAGCAGCAGCGCCGGGACCCCGGACTGCAGCGGCGCGGTGAAGTCGTCCGGGCGCGTGCCGTGCGGCCAGGCCTCGCAGGCGGCGAAGAACATGCGCGCCACCTGCGGTCCCAGCAGGGTGCCTTCGGCGCTGGCGGCCGCCTCGTGCTGGCGGTCGGCGTCCTCGGCGCAGATCACCGACCACTGCATGCCGACCGCCATCTGCTGGGCGGTGCCGCGCGCCATCAGCTCCGACAGCGACTTCAGCGGCGCGTAGCGCCCGTGCGCGGCCTCGTCCAGCACCAGCGGCAGCAGCGCCGCGGTCTGCGGCATGTACGAGAACATGAAGGCCAGCCCGGTGACGGTGCCGGCGTCGACCCGGCCCTTGAGGCTCTCGCCGCTGGCCGGATCGCGGTACTCGACCTCCACCGGCGCCTGCTCCAGGCGCCCGACCAGCTGCCGCAGCTGCGCCTGCGGATCCTGCGGGAAGCGCTCCGCGCATGCCGGCAGCTCGCGGCAGCGCCCGGCCTGCAGCGCCAGCGCGTCCTCGAAGGTGCGCGCGAATTCGCCGCCGACCACCAGGTCGTTGGGCGCCACGCCGTCGAGCACGATGCTGCGCACGTGCTGCGGATGGCGGCGGGCGTAGTGCTGCGCCACCCGGGTGCCGTAGGACGCGCCGACCAGGTTGACCTGCTCGGCGCCGATGGCACGGCGCACCGCCTCCAGGTCGGCCACCGCCGCGGTGGTGGTGTAGAAGCGCGGGTCGGCGCGGTCGGCGACCTGCGCCGCGCATTCGCGCGCCAGCCCGACCACGGCGGCGAAGGCGGCCTCGGTGTCGCGCGGATCCAGCCCGTCCAGCGAGCCACGCTCGCATTGCAGGAGGTTGGAACCGCCGGTGCCGCGCTGGTCCACCAGCACGACGTGCCGCTGCCGGCGCACCTCGGCAAAGGCCGGATCCAGCAGCGGCCACACCTGCAGCGCAGACTGTCCCGGGCCACCGGCGAGGAAGAACACCGGGTCCGCGGCATCGGCGCCGTCCTCGGTGGGCGGCAGCCAGGCGATGTTGAGCGCGATCCGGCGGCTGCCGGCATCGTCCGGGTCCTCGGGCACCTCGTAGCGGGTGCAACGCGCCTGCACGCTGCGGCCGGCCACGCCGCCGGCCAGGGTGCACGGCTCGAACACCAGTTCGCCGTAGCGGTTGTCGTCCTGCGGCGGGGCCGGGGTGGCGCCGCCGCCGCAGCCGGCGAGCGCGAGCGCGGTGGCGGCGGCGAGCGGGATCAGTGTCTTGCGGGTCTTCATGGGATGGGCCCGTTCAACGAAGGGTGGAAGGGATGCGGCGCTCAGGCCTCGTCGGGGACGAACACGTCCTCGATCCGGCGCCCGAACAGCCGCGCGATGCGGAACGCCAGCGGCAGGCTGGGGTCGTACTTGCCGGTCTCCAGGGCGTTGACCGTCTGCCGGGACACCTCCAGGCGCTCGGCCAGTTCGCCCTGGGACCAGCCCCGTTCCTCGCGCAGCGCACGCAGGTGGTTCTTCATCGCCCGGTACCGGTCACTGGTAGCGGCGCATGACCAGGAACTTGGCCACGCCGTAGGTGGCGCACAGCAACGGGAACACCCAGATCATCACGGCCGCGGCGGGCAGATCGATGACCTTCGCGGCCTGGAGGAAGCCGCCAGACATGTACAGCAGCGCAACCAGCGCCGTGGCGATGCTCACCGCTTCCAGCTCGATGCGCTGCTGCATCTCGTCCGCGTCGCGGATGTAGCGCACCATCGCGCGCAGCACGAAGGCGATGGGCGGCACCGGCAGCAGCGCGACCAGTGCCCGCAGCGGGCCTTCCGGCCCACCGTCCCTGAGCACGGACACGGTGGCCACCACCATGACCATGTACGCAGCCATCGCCAGCAGGATTTCCCGGGTGTAGCGCCGGCGCAGGTCGGCCGGAGCCGCCTCGTACAGGGCCGGCAGGCGCCAGCGGATCAGGCCGCTGGCCAGCGAACCGACGCCGATGCTGACCAGCATCACCGAGGCGATGTCGGCGATGCGCTCCGGCAGCAGCGGCTTGGCCGCCAGGCCGAGCGCGATGGCGACGATCCCGCCGAGCAGCCAACCAACCGCGGGTTTCAGTGCGTCCATGGGGCCCTGCTCCGCAGTGCGCTGGCGAAGGCGGAAACAACGCCCTCCTTCGAAGCGGTCCCGGCGATGCCGGCGCCGACGAAAGCCAGGCCGATGCCGGGGAATCCGATGCCGCCGATGTGCTTCCTGCCGGGCATGTCCACTCCCTGTAAAGCGTGCTTGACAGGTGGACGATAGGGCCGTCCCCCGGGCCTGTCAAGTACCCTTTACAGCAGCGTGCAGGCGCCGGCGGCAGGGCCGCACATGGGCACCCGCGGCATCACTTGTTGCTGACGTACTTCTCCCGGCGGATCTGCGCCGCCCCGAACCCCATGCCCTTCAGCGCCTCGAAGGTCGCGTCCACCATCACCGGGTTGCCGCACAGGTAGGCGATGTCGCGCGCCGGATCCGGGACGAACTCCGGCAGCTGCTGCTGCACGTAGCCGTGGCGCACGTCCGCATGCGCATGCGGGGAACCCGTCCCGGGCAGCTCGCGCGACAGGCAGGGCACGTAGCGGAACTGCGGGTGCGCGTCGGCGAACGCGCGGAAGTCGTCGGCGTACAGCAGCTCGCCGGGCGTGCGCGCGCCGGCCAGCAGCACCACCTCGATGCCGCGCTCGGCGATCAGCCCGGCCAGCACCGGCAGCATCGAACGGTACGGGGTCACGCCGGTGCCGGTGCCGATCAGCAGGTAGCGCGCGTTGCGGTCGCCGGGCATCAGGCAGAAGCGACCGTAGGGCCCGCTGGCGTTCACCCGCCCGCCGATCTCCAGGGCCTCGAACAGCGCGGTGGCCGCGCCGCCGGGGACGTGGCTGACCGCGATCTCCACCGCCTCGCCCGGGCCCATCGCGTGGTCGTGGATGGTGGCCAGGGAGTAGCTGCGCCGCGCCGGCGTGCCATCGGCGTAATCGAAGTGGATCTGGATGAACTGGCCGGGCACGAAGTCCAGCGGTTGGCCATCGTCGCGCGCCAGCACGTAGTGGCCGATGGTGGGCGCGAGCATGCGGCGCTCGACGAGGCGGAGCGGGAACTGGACGGGCACGGTATTCGTTTCGGGACAGTGTGTGCCGGGCGGCTTCCCGGCTGCGACCTATAATAGCCGCAGCTCCGTGCAAGCGCCTTCCAGGCGCGAAAGGCCTCATGACCCCACACTCTCCCGAGGCAGCGGCTCCGGCGCTGCGCGTACGCGAACTGCGCAAGACCTACGGCAACGGCGTGGAGGCGCTCAAGGGCGTCTCCCTGGACGTGGCGCCGGGCGACTTCTTCGCCCTGCTCGGCCCCAACGGCGCCGGCAAGTCGACCCTGATCGGCATCGTCAGCTCGCTGGTCAACCCGACCAGCGGCAGCGTCGAGGTGTTCGGCACCGACCTGGTCTCGCGCCGCAGCGAGGCCATGCGCCTGGTCGGCCTGGTGCCGCAGGAAATCAACTTCAACCTGTTCGAGCAGCCGTACGACATCCTGGTCAACTACGCCGGGTTCTACGGCATCCCGCGCGAGGAGGCCGGCCCGCTGGCCGAGCAGGAGCTGCGCCGCGCCCACCTGTGGGACAAGGCGCGGGTGATGAGCCGCACCCTGTCCGGCGGCATGAAACGCCGGCTGATGATCGCGCGGGCGATGATGACCCGGCCGCGGCTGCTGATCCTGGACGAGCCCACCGCCGGCGTGGACATCGAGATCCGCCGCGACATGTGGCGCGTGCTGCGCGAGATCAACGCCGCCGGCACCACCATCATCCTCACCACGCACTACCTGGAGGAAGCGGAGAGCCTGTGCCGCAACCTCGCCATCATCGACCGCGGCACCATCGTCGAGCAGGGGCCGATGCGCGCGCTGCTGGCCAAGCTGGACGTGGAAGGCTTCCTGTTCGACATCGACGGCGAGCTGCCGGCCCGGCTGCCGGAGATCGAGGGCACCACCCTCGTGGCGCTGGACGCCCACACCCTGGACCTGGACATGCCCCGCGCCATGGACCTCAACCGCGTGTTCGCCGCGTTCGACGCGGCCGGCATCCGCATCCGCTCGATGCGCACCAAGAGCAACCGCCTGGAGGAGCTGTTCGTGCGGCTCACCGGCCAGAAGGAGGCCGCATGAGCAGCACGCCGCTGGCATCCAGGTCGCCGCGCGCCGCCAACTGGGTGGCGCTGGGCACCATCGTCCGCCGCGAGGTCAACCGCATCCTGCGCATCTGGGGCCAGACCCTGGTGCCGCCGGCGATCACCATGACCCTGTACTTCCTGATCTTCGGCGGCCTGATCGGCTCGCGGATCGGCGACATGGGCGGCTACAGCTACATGGAGTTCATCGTCCCCGGCCTGGTGATGATGAGCGTGATCCAGAACAGCTACGGCAACATCTCCTCCTCGTTCTTCGGCGCCAAGTTCGGCCGCCACGTCGAGGAGCTGCTGGTCAGCCCGATGCCCAACTGGGTGATCCTCGGCGGCTACGTGGCCGGCGCGGTGCTGCGCGGCCTGATGGTCGGCGCGATCGTGCTGCTGATCGCCATGTGCTTCACCAAGGTGCGCATCCCGCATCCGCTGGTCACCCTGAGCACGGTGCTGCTGGGCGCGACCATCTTCTCCCTGGCCGGCTTCGTCAACGCGGTCTACGCGCGCAAGTTCGACGACATCGCCATCGTCCCGACCTTCATCCTCACCCCGCTGACCTACCTGGGCGGCGTGTTCTATTCGGTCAAGCTGCTGCCGCCCTGGGCCGAGGCGGCCACCCACGCCAACCCGATCTTCTACATGGTCAACGCATTCCGCTACGGCCTGCTCGGCAGCACCGACGTGCCGCTGTGGGTGGCCTATGCGCTGATGCTCGCGTTCGTCGCGGTACTGTCGGCGATCTCGCTGGTGCTGCTGCGCCGGGGCGTGGGCCTGAGGAGCTGAGGCCATGCGCGTGCTCGTGCTCGGCGCCGGCGGCACCGGCGGTTACTTCGGCGGACGCCTGGCCCAGGGCGGCGGAGACGTCACCTTCCTGGTGCGCCCTGCCCGCGCCGCGCTGCTGCGCGAACGCGGCCTGCGCATCCGCAGCCCGCTGGGCGATGCCGACCTGCAGGTGGCCACGCTTACCGTGGAGGAGCTGCCGGCCGCGGTCGCGCGCCAGCCGTTCGACCTGGTGCTGCTGTCGTGCAAGGCCTACGACCTGGACAGCGCGATCGAGGCGGTGGCCCCGGCGATGGCGGCGGGCACGACGCTGATGCCGATCCTCAACGGCCTGCAGCACTACCCCGTGCTGGACGCGCGCTTCGGCCGCGACAACGTGCTCGGCGGCCTGTGCTTCATCAGCGCGACCCTGGGCGAGGACGGTTCGATCCTGCACCTGGGCCGACCGGCCTCGATCACCTTCGGCGAGCGCGATGGCGGCAGCAGCGCGCGCGTCGAGGCCTTTGCCGCGCTGTGCGCGCAGGCCGGCATCGACCACCGCGCCAGCGCCGACATCGGCCAGGAACAGTGGATCAAGTTCAGCTTCCTCGCCGCGCTGGCCGCCGGCACCTGCCTGGTGCGCGCCAGCGTGGGCGACATCGTCGCCGGGGAAGGCGGCGCCGAGCTCATGGCCGCGCTGCACGACGAATGCCTTGCCGTGGCCGCCGCCGAAGGCCAGCCGGTGCCGGAAAAGGCGCGCGGGATTGCCCGCGCCAGCCTCGTGCAGGAAGGCTCGGACGTGAAGGCCTCGATGCTGCGCGACCTGGAAGGCGGACGCCAGGTGGAAGCCGCGCATATCGTCGGCGACATGTGGCGGCGCGCCCGGACACATGGCCTGCAGGCGCCGCTGCTGCAGGCCGCGTGGGTAAACCTGCAGGCCTACCAGCGCCTGCGCGGCGGCTGAGCCTGCGTCGGCGCGCGGCGTTGCGCCGTGTGCCGATGCACCCACGGCCGCGTGCGTATCCGCGACGGGCGTCACGCCGCGCGGCGCTGCTTGCGGAACGTTAACGGCCTTCCTGCTATCGGTGTCCCCTTCCTGCGGCCCGATGGAGGAACGATGTCCCCACCGCCGACGCCTGGAGCGACGACTTGAACCCCGGCGCCGCGTGCTGTGGCGTCATCCTGCTGTCCGCATGCGTGGCCGGCTGCGGGGGAACCGCCGGTGGCGATCCAGGCGTGGACACCGCTTCGCAGGCCAGCGCCGCCATGGACCCTGCCGTCGATGCGCGCGCCAGGCTGCCGGCGCTGCACGTCGTGCTGGCCTGGGAACACCTGGTGGCCGGCCGCAACCCGCAACAGCACGATTACGACGGGCGCATGGCCGCGTGCGCGGAGGCCGGCTGGCCGGCACGGCCGCTCGCGGCGGAGGAACGCGCCCGGCTCGGTACCGGCCGGGTGGAGATCATGGTCGACGCGCGGCGCCAGCGCGTGCGCCAGACCATGTGGACCCTGGGTATGGACGAAGCGCTTCCGGACCACGAGGCGGTGTGCCACCCGCGCCTGCGCGAGGAGCTGCTGGAGTACGAAGCGCACCCGGATGACCGGCGCTTCCTGCCGCTGGATGGAGAGCAGCTGGCCGCGGACGAGGCCCTGGCCACCTCGATCGGCTGGCGCAGGGACGGAAGCGGCCAGGTTGGCGGCCAGGACTGCGTGCGCTGGCAGTCCGACCGCCAGGAGGTATGCATGTGGAGCGGTGGTACCGGCTGGGGTATCGGGCTGCTTCCGCTGGACCTGCGCGGCTGCAACGGAATGCCGCTGGACCATTACCTCGGCGCCATCCCCCTGCAGTCGAAGTCGCTGGATGGCAGCGGCTGCAACCTGGAACTGCAGTCCTTCAGCCTTGGCCGCGGCCTGTTGCCCGCCGATCCGTCCGGGGCCGACGGCCAGTGAGGCCGGCCGGATCGTGCACCTGTCGCCTGCCCGCCCCCGGCCCGTTCCATCCGCCGGGTCCGCCGATCCGGCCCGCCTTCACCACCAAGCCCTGGGAGGCTGCATGAAGAACCTCGAGCTGAAATCCGGCGCGCTTGCGCTGGCCATCCTGCTGGCCGCCGGCGCCTGCAACCGTGAACAGCCCGCGCCCGACCCGGGCTCCGCCGATGCCGCCCAACCAGCGGCCGGCGACGGGGCAGCGTCGCTGGACGACCCCGGGGCTGAGCAGCACCGCAACATGGTGCGCGCGGGCGCCGCCTTGTACGTGGCGCCGGAGTTCTGCGGCCTCCAGTACGACGATGCCGAGCGTGCACGGATGCGCGAGCAGCAGAAACAGCTCACCGTCGAGCGGGGCCACATGGGCGCCGCGCAGTTCGATGCGATCTTCGACGCCGGCATCGACGAGGCACGCGAGGCCTTCGCCAATGCCTCGCCCGAGGAGTTGAAGCAGACCTGCGACACGATCAGGGCGATGCACGGGGCGGCGCCGCAGGGCTGACCCGCAAGATTGCGGGCGCGGCCGCCCGGGCGGCCGCGCTCAGCCGGGCAGGCGGAAGAAAGCGCGCGCCGCCGCGGTGCTGCTGGCGGCGGTGGTCGCCGGATCCTCGCCGCGGTCGCGCGCCAGTTCCTCGACGATGTGCGGGAGGAAGGACGGCTCGTTGCGGCGGTCCTTCGGCATGGGCCTGAGCGTGCGCGGCAGCAGGTAGGGCGCGTCGGTCTCCACCATCAGGCGGTTGGCCGGGATGTTCTTCACCAGCTCGCGCAGGTGCTGGCCGCGGCGCTCGTCGCACAACCAGCCGGTGATGCCGATGTACCAGTCCTGGTCCAGGTAGTCGAACAGCTCCTCGCGCGTGCCGGTGAAGCAGTGCACCACCGCCGGGCCGTGGCGGCCGTCGAACGGCTTCATCACCGCCATGAAGTCCGCGTGGGCGTCGCGCTGGTGCAGGAACAGCGGCTTGGGATTGCCGGCCGCGGCCAGGTCGGCGGCGATCTGCAGCTGCTGTTCGAACGCCTTGCGCTGCGCCGGCCGCGGGGAGAAGTCGCGGAAGTAGTCCAGCCCGCACTCGCCGACCGCCACCACCTCCGCGTGCGCATGCAGCGCGCGCAGCTCGGCGTCGCATTCGGCGGTGTACTCGGTGGCGTGGTGCGGATGCACCCCGGCGGTGGCGTAGAGCACGCCCGGATGGCGCCGCGCCAGTTCCAGCGCCAGCGGGTTGTGCTCGCGGCTGGCGCCGGTCACCACCATCTGCACCACCCCGGCCTCGCGCGCGCGCTGCAGCACCGCGTCCAGGTCGCGCTCGAAGCTTTCGTGGGTCAGGTTGGCGCCGATGTCGATCAGGTGCATGGAGCGGTCTTGCGATTCGCGGTGGGCCCGCATTCTAGCCGGGCACCACGGCCGGGCCCGTGCATCGCCGATAATGCGCCCCGGTTCCCAACGAGACCCAGCACGGCCGCGTCGCATGGCGCGGCTTCGAACGCCGGCCCATGGAATTCCCCATCACCCCGCTGCTGCCCGCGATCCGGGACAGCCTTGCCGCGCAGCCACGCCTGGTCCTCGAGGCACCGCCCGGCGCCGGCAAGACCACCCAGGTGCCGCTGGCCCTGCTTGCTGCGCCCTGGCTGGAGGGGCGGAAGATCGTGATGCTGGAGCCGCGCCGGGTGGCCGCGCGCAGCGCCGCCGGGTTCATGGCCCGGCAGCTGGGCGAGGAGGTGGGCGGCACGGTCGGCTACCGCATCCGCTTCGAGAACAAGGTGTCCGCGCGTACCCGGATCGAGGTCGTCACCGAAGGCATCCTCACCCGCATGATCCAGGACGACCCGCTGCTGGAAGGCATCGGCGCCCTGCTGTTCGACGAGTTCCACGAGCGCCACCTGTCGGCCGACCTGGGCCTGGCCCTGGCCCTGGACGTGCAGGCGCAGCTGCGCGAGGACCTGCGCATCGTGGTGATGTCCGCGACCCTGGACGGCGAGCGCCTGGCGCGCTTCCTCGATGCGCCGCGCCTGTCCAGCGAGGGCCGTTCCTTTCCGGTTGAGGTCAGCCACTTCCCCGCGCGCCGCGACGAGTCGCTGGAGGCGCAGGCGCGGCGCGCGGTCGAGCAGGCCCTGGCCCAGCATCCGGGCGACGTGCTGGTGTTCCTGCCCGGGCAGCGCGAGATCGCGCGGGTCGGCACGGCACTGGATGCCGCCTCCCTGCCGGCCGACGTGGAAGTACAGGCCCTGCATGGCGAACTGCCGGTGGAGCAGCAGTCGCGCGTGCTGCAGCCGGCGCCCGACGGCCGTCGCCGGGTGGTGCTGGCGACCAACGTGGCCGAGTCCTCGGTGACCCTGCCCGGGGTGCGGGTGGTGATCGACTCCGGCCTGGCGCGCGAACCGCGCTTCGATCCGGTCAGCGGCTTCTCGCGGCTGGAGGCGGTCCCGATCTCCCAGGCATCGGCCGACCAGCGCGCCGGCCGTGCCGGGCGCGTCGCCCCCGGCGTGGCCTGGCGGCTGTGGCCGCAGTCGCAGCGGCTGGAGGCGCAGCGGCGGCCGGAGATGGCCCAGGTCGAACTGGCCGGGCTGGCGCTGGAACTGGCCGCCTGGGGCAGCGACGAGCTGCGCTTCGTCGATCCGCCGCCGCCCGGTGCACTGGCCTCGGCGCGCGAGCTGCTGCAGCGGCTCGGCGCGCTGGAGGGCGGATCCATTACCGCGGCCGGCCGGAAGATGCTGGAACTGGGCACCCATCCACGACTGGCGGCGATGCTCCTGGCCGCGCGCGGCGCGCGCGAACAGGCCCTGGCCGCGGACCTGGCCGCCCTGCTGGAGGCGCGCGACCCTCTGCGCAGCCGCAGCGACGCCCTGGCCGAACGCTGGCGCGCGCTGGCCGCGTTCCGCGGTGGACGCATGCCGGCCGATGCCAGCCGTTCCGCGCTGGCGGCGATCGATGCCGCCGCCCGGCAGTGGCGCCGGCGCCTGCGCTGCGAGTCCACGCCGCCGGCGGAGATCGAGGCCCACGAGCTGGGCGACCTGCTGGGCCATGCCTTCCCCGACCGCATTGCCGCCCGGCATCCGGCCGATCCGCTGCGCTACCAGCTGGCCAACGGCCGCATGGCCCGCCTGTTCGAGGACAGCGCCCTGCGCGGCGAGCCCTGGCTGGTGGCCACCGAGCTGCGCTTCGAGCCGCGCGGCGACGCTCTGCTGCTGCGCGCCGTGCCGGTGGACGAGGCCCGCCTGCGCGCCGACTTTTCCGACCGCTTCGTCGAGGAGGAAGGCGCGGTCTGGGATGCCGAGCGCCGCGCCCTGGTCGCCCGCCGCGAATCGCGCTTCGACCGCATCGTGCTCGACAGCCGCCCCGCCGGCCGGGTGGATCCGGAACAGGCCGCGCAGGCGCTGACCAACGCCGTGCGCGAACTGGGCCTGGAGGCCTTGCCGTGGACCGAAGGCCTGCGCCAGTGGCAGGCGCGCGTGGCCTGCCTGCGCGGCTGGATGCCGGAGCTGGGGCTGCCCGACCTCACCGACGAGGCCCTGCTGGCCAGCGTCGACGCCTGGCTGCGCCCGGCCTTCGCCGGCAAGACCCGGCTGGACGCGCTGTCCGAGCAGGAACTGGGCGAGGCGCTCAAGTCGCCGCTGGACTGGAACCTGCGCCAGCAGGTGGACCGCCTGGCCCCGGTACGCATTACCGTGCCCTCGGGCATGGACCGGCCGATCGAATACGCGCTGGAGCCAGATGGCACGCCGCGCCCGCCGGTGCTGGCGGTCAAGCTGCAGGAGCTGTTCGGCCTGGCCGACACCCCGCGCATCGCCGACGGCCGCGTGCCGCTGCTGCTGCACCTGCTCTCTCCCGGCGGCAAGCCGCTGCAGGTCACCGGCGACCTGCGCAGCTTCTGGGACAACACCTATCCGGAAGTGCGCAAGGAGATGAAGGGGCGGTATCCCAAGCATCCGTGGCCGGATGATCCGTGGTCGGCGACTGCCACCCACCGGGCCAAACCGCGGGGGACGTAAGGCCTACGTCGCCGGCAGCCACGACGGTGCGCGGCATGGCTGCCGGGCGAGCACGGCGCATGGCCAGTTACTGCTGGCCTCTCCGGTGCTTGCCTGGCCCTGGCCTTGGCCCTGGCGCTGGCCGTGCCGCGCAGCGGCGGGCTGTCGATCGGCAGCCACCGGGGCGGCAAGCTTGCCTTCCGCATGATGTCCGGCTTCGACGGCCACGCACGCTGGAACCGGGCGCGGTGCAGCAGGCCACGGTGTACGAGTGGGTCGCATCGCCATCACTGCCTGCTGGTGTCGCTGGCCTGGCGGGCCAGCCGCAACCGCGGCGGCGCGCCGCAGGCCGCCTGGGCCGGGCGGCTGTCCGTCGCATGAACATGCAGCGGTTGCGGCCGGAACCTGCGCGGCCCGGCCGCGGGCCCTGACGTATCTTGCACGGGTGCCCGCCCACACTGGGCCCCGTCTCCCCATTCCTGAAAGAAGGGATCGCCATGAGCAAGCTCACCATCATCACCGACCGGGCGCTGGAACTGGCCGAGCAGGCCGGCGCCGGCCTGCGCAGCGCGGGCCGCCAGGCGGGTTCGGGCCTGCGCCACGCCGGCGTCGGCGCCGAGCAATGGCTCAAGGCCGGTGCCGCCCTGGGCGCCGCACGCGCCGGCACCCGTGCCGCCGCCACCGTGGTCCGCCGCAATCCCGTGGCCGTGGCCGCCGCTGCCGCCGTGGTCGGTGCCGGCGTGCTGGCCTACGTGATGTACCGCAAGCGCCGCCAGCAGCGCGCAAGCGCCCCGCTGGAGGGCGAGGCCTACCAGGTGCGCGACAACGGCAATGCCCGCGCCCGCGCCAGCGCGCGCCGTACCCACAACATCACCAGTGCGGAGTGACTGGCTTGGGATTGGTGATCCGGGATTCGTGATTCGTGCGGGAGTTCGCGGGAACCGCGGATCCACGGCTCCCGGCTCGCCGCGCCGTTGCCTGGCGCCTCAACGCACCACTTCGCTCCATTGCCCAGGTGGCAGCGGCGTGCCGTCGGCGCCGTGCAAGCGGTGCGGGCCGATCGCCACGCGCACCAGGCGCAGGGTAGGCAGGCCGACCGCGGCGGTCATGCGCCGCACTTGGCGGTTGCGGCCCTCGGTGATCACCAGCTCCAGCCAGGCATCGGGCACGGTCTTGCGGTAGCGCACCGGCGGATCGCGGGGCCACAGCGCCGGCGGCGGGTCCAGGCGCCGCACCTTCGCCGGGCGCGTGGGGCCGTCGTTGAGCACCACGCCTGCGCGCAACGCCTGCAGCTGTTCCTCGCGCGGGTCGCCTTCCACCTGCACCCAGTAGGTCTTGGGCTGCTTGTGCCGCGGATCGGTCAGGCGGTGCGCCAGCGCGCCGTCGTCGGTCAGCAGCAGCAGGCCCTCGCTGTCGTGGTCCAGGCGGCCGGCGGGGTACACGTCCTTCGGCAGGCCGAAGCCGGCCAGGGTCGGGCGCGGCGGCTGGCTGCGGTCGGTGAACTGGCAGAGCACCCCGTAGGGCTTGTTGAAGGCGATCAGCATCGGGGTGCGGCGGAACCTCAGTCGGCCAGGCCGACGCCACCGAGCGGCCGGGTGATCCAGTGCGAGTCGAAGCCGGCAATCAGCGGCCGCGCGCGGGCGATGGCGTCGCGCACGGCCGGCAGCTGCAGCGAGGCCTGGTGGCTTTGCGCATTGTCCCAGACCTCGGTGATCCACAGCGCGTCCGCGTCCTCGGTGTCCTCGGCCACTACGTAGGCCAGGCAGCCGGGCATGGAGGTGGTGGACTCCAGCAGGATCGCCGCCAGCGCCTCGCGCTGGCCGGGCTGGGCCCGCAGTTTTCCGATCAGTCCGTGCATGGATGCGTCTCCTCCGGCGGCCAGCGCCGGCGCCAGGGGCATGGCGGCCAGTCCGGCCGCCAGCGTGGTGAGGAAGGTGCGGCGGTGCATGGCAGCGCGCCCCGGGGGATGAAGAACCTGGTGGCGTTGCGAGGGCGGGCCGTGGGCCACGGCCCCCCGCCCCCACCCTTCATTTCATTCCCGGGGCGGCTTGACGAAGCGCAGGGTCATGCGGTCGCTTTCGCCGATCGCCTGGTACTTGCCGCGGTCGGCCTCGTCGTGGCGGTTGGTCGGCGGCAGGGTCCATACGCCGTTGGGGTGGTCCTTGGTGTCGCGGGGATTGGCATTGACCTCGCTGCTGCCGTCCAGCACGAAGCCGGCGGCCTCGGCCAGGGCGATGACCTGGGCCTGGCCGACGTAGCCGCTGCCGTCGTCGGCCGGTACGTCGGCCGCGGCGCGGTGCTCGACCACGCCCAGCACGCCGCCGGGCTTGAGCACGTCGAAGAAGCCCTTGAACATGCCTTCGGCCTGGCCGGCCATGCGCCAGTTGTGCACGTTGCGGAAGGTCAGCACCAGGTCGGCCGAACCGGCCGGGCCGAACACCGGGGCCTTGGGATCGTAGGCCACCACCTCGGCCTTGCCGTATTGCGGCGCCGAGGCCAGCTTCTTCTCCAGGCCCGCGCGCTGGCGCTGCTGGTAGTCGCGGCCGGGGCCGGCGTCCACCGCCTGCGGATCGACCACCGCCGCCACGTAGCGGCCGTGGTCGCGCAGGTAGGGCGCCAGGATCTCGGTGTACCAGCCGCCACCGGGGGTGATCTCGACCACGGTCATGTCCGGGCGGATACCGAAGAACGCCAGGGTCTGCCCGGGGTTGCGGTAGCGGTCGCGGGCGACGTTGGCCGGATCGCGCCAGCTGCCGCCGATGGCCGCCTGCAGCGCCGCATCAGGCGCCGGCTCGGCGGCAGCGGCGGCCTGCGCGCCCGCCTGCGCGGCCGGCAGGCCGAGGGCGAACGCGATGGCCAGGGCACAGGCACGGGAACGGGACATGCTCATCAGCGTCGTGCTCCTGCTTGGGGACGGGGCGAGACTAGCATTGGGGCCGTGATTCGGGATTGCGGATTCGTGACCCGAAAGAGCAGGAGCGGCCCCCCGTTCGCCGTGCGGCATGCCGGAGGCGCTCTTACGAATCCCCAATCCCGAATCCCGAATCCCGCGCCGTACCCTGATTCGTTACGCGAGGCGCAACGAATCAGGGTACGGCGGTGTATCCGGCCACTGGCCGTCCCGCAGCTGCGCCTGCAGGTCGCGCCACCACTGCGGCTGGAACAGGCCGGGGTGGGCGGATTTCAGCGCGGCCAGCAGCGGCGCGGGCAGGCCCATGAACTGGCCGAAGCGTTCGGGAAACACGTCCTGCGGGCCGACGTGGAACCAGGGCTCGGCCGCGACCTGTTCCTCGTAGGTCGTCGCCTGCGGCCAGTCGCGGAACTCCAGCTCGGAGACCGAGCGGATCTCGTCGTAGTCGTAGAACACGACGCGACGGTGGCGGGAGACGCCGAAGTTCTTCAGCAGCATGTCGCCGGGAAAGATGTCGTTGCGCGCCAGGTCGACGATCGCCTGGCCGTAGTCCAGCACCGCCTCGCGCCGCGCCTCGGCGCCCTGCTCGCGCAGGTACAGGTCCAGCGGGCGCAGGCGGCGCTGCACGTAGCACAGCTTCAGCACCACGTCGTCGCCGTCCTCGACCACGCTGGCGGCGCAGCTTTCGCGCAGCTCGCGCAGCAAGGCCGGGTCGAAGCGCGCGGCGGGGAAGCGCAGGTACCGGAACGGCTGCGCGTCGAGCAGGCGGCCCACCCGGTCCAAGCGGAACACGCGCTCGTACTGCGCCTGCACTTCCTCCGGCGTGGTCCGCTTGGGCCAGGCGAAGCGGTCGCGGATCACCTTGAAGACCAGCGGCTGCCCGGGCAGGGTGAACACCGCCATGACCATGCCCGGGGTGCCCTCCGCCGGCACCAGGCGTTCGGCCGGGTGGGCGTGGAAGTAGCGGAAGAAGCTGCGGTAGCGCTCGGTCTTGCCCTGCTTGGCGCGGCCCAGCACGGTGTACAGCTCGTCCACCGGCTTGTGCGGCAGCAGGGTGCGCAGGAACACCACCGCGTCGCCCACGGTGGGCAGGTCGGCCTGGAAGTAGCTGCGCGAGACGCCGAACAACTGGGCCACGTCGCCGCGGCGGGTCAACACCGCCTCGGCGCGGATGCCGGAATCACCGTTGACCAGGGCCACCACGCAGGGCGAGAAGCGGTGCTCGCCGAACACCCGCCCCACCAGGTAGGCGCGGCGCTCGCGGTAAAACACCGTGTCCAGCAACTCGATCGAGCGCACCGGATGCTCGCCCCAGTGCGCCAGGTCGTCCTGCAGGCGCACCGCGATCGCCGCCGCGCAGCGCGCCAGGTGCGCATAGGGCACGTCGAAGCGGTAGTCGCCGAGCATGCGCACGAACGCGTCCACCGGGCGGCTGGTCGAGACCGCGTAGCTGTGCCGCGCCACCGGGCGGGTGATGGCGTCGGTGGGCTCGATGTCCAGCGCCACGAACTCGATGTCCGCGTCCAGGCCGCGGGTGCGGAAGAAGCGCCGGGCGAGGGTGTTGAAGAAGGTCTTGTACAGCTCGGTGTCGATCGCGCCCTCGATCGAGGCGGCGTAGTGGTCGCGCACCCGCGCCCACAGCGTGCGGTCGTGCGCGTGCAGGCCCAGCAGCGCGGCCAGGCGCCGGCGGCATTCGTCGATGCACAGGTCGTACAGGTCCAGGCGCTCGGCGGCGTCGGCGCGGGCGCCGGCCCAGTCGCGCTGCTCGAAGCGCCGCCTGGCGCGGCGGCTGATCGCGGCGAACCGCGCGTGGTAGTCGTCGAACGCGTCGCGTGCGACCTGGGCAATGGCTTCGGCCTGGATCATGGCGGGATGGTAGCGGGGCGGTTCACGGGGCGGACGGAGCCGCGGCCTGCTGCAGCAGCCAGGCGCGCACGGTGGGGAAGGCCGGATGCGCCAGGCTGCGCTCCGGATACACCAGGTAGTGGCCGAAACCGGCGGGCAGGCGCCTGCGGCCTAGGGTGACCAGGCGCCCGGCGCGCAGCAGCGGCTCGGCCAGGGTCAGCCGCGCCAGCGCCACGCCCAGTCCCTCCGCGGCGGCCTGGTGCAGGGTCTCGGTGTCGTCGAAATGCGCGGTATAGCGCTCCGGCGCGCTGCCGCCGGTGGCGGCGAACCAGTCCTCCCAGCGCCCGGAGGGATCGCCCAGCAGCGGCAGCCGCGCCAGCCGCTGCGCCGCCGGCACCTTCGCGTGCCGCTTCAGCAGGCCGGGGCTGGCCACCGGCACCAGCCACTCGTCGAACAGCAGCTCGGCGCGCACGCCCGGCCAGTTGCCGCCGCCCAGGCGCAGGGCCAGGTCCACCGGCTCGCGTTCGAAGTCCACCACGTGGGTGCTGGACTGCAGGCTCAGTGCCAGGTCCGGATGCGCGGCTAGGAACGAGGGCAGGCGCGGCACCAGCCAGGCGGTGGCCATCGAGGGGATCAGGCTGATGGTCATGCTGCGCCCGCGGCGGCGCGCGCTGGCGCGCTGCAGCGCCTGCGCGATCGCGTCCAGCGGCCCGCCCACCGCCTCGTACAGGCGCCGTCCCTCAGGGGTCAGTTCCACCCCGCGCGGGCCGCGTGCCAGCAGCTGCTGGCCGAGGCGTTCCTCCAGCTGGCGCATGCGGTGGCTCAGCGCGCTCACCGTCAGGTGCATGCGCTCGGCGGCGCGGGTCAGGTTGCCCAGCCGCGCGGCGGCGACGAAGGCCTCCACCTGGTCCAGCGGAATCCGGCCCATCTTGAGCCTCCCTCAAGTCTGGCTTTTGGAACTTGCGCTACGTGCGCGGCCAGCATCGCCTTAGCTTGATCCACGTTCAAGCCAGCCGGAGCACGGACATGGGTACGAGGAACACGGGCGCATACGGAAGCGAGCTGTCGGCGATGTTCCGCCAGCTGCTGTCGATGGAGGGCTACGTGGTGGACCTGGACGCGGCCACCGCGCACCCGGCGGACGCCACGAAGCACGACGCCCGGCGCGAGGCCGGGCGTCGTCGGGTGGAGCGGGAAGTGGAGGCCGCGCTCAGGCCGCCAGTGCCGCGAGGCTGGCGTTGAAGGTCGGCGACGGGCGCATGGCCGCGCTGGTGCGGGCCAGGTCGGGGTGGTAGTAGCCGCCGATGTCCACCGGCTTGCCCTGGGCGCCGTTGAGCTCGGCGACGATCTTCGCCTCGTTCTCGGCCAGGGCCTTGGCCAGCGGCGCGAACTTCGCCTGCAGCGCCGGATCCTCGTCCTGCGCGGCCAGCGCCTGCGCCCAGTACAGGGCCAGGTAGAAGTGGCTGCCGCGGTTGTCCAGCTCGCCGACCTTGCGCGCCGGCGAGCGGTTGTTGTCCAGCACCAGGCCGTTGGCCTGGTCCAGGGCCTTGGCCAGCACCGCGGCCTTGGCATTGCCGGTCTGCTCGGCCAGGTGCTCCAGCGAGGCGGCCAGGGCCAGGAACTCGCCCAGCGAATCCCAGCGCAGGTAGTTCTCCTCGAGGAACTGCTGCACGTGCTTGGGCGCGCTGCCGCCGGCGCCGGTCTCGAACAGGCCGCCGCCGGCCATCAGCGGCACGATCGACAGCATCTTCGCGCTGGTGCCCAGCTCCAGGATCGGGAACAGGTCGGTCAGGTAGTCGCGCAGCACATTGCCGGTCACCGAGATGGTGTCCTTGCCCTGGCGGATGCGCTGCAGCGAGAACTTCGTGGCCTCCACCGGCTCCAGGATGCGGATGTCCAGGCCGGAGGTGTCGTGGTCCTTGAGGTACTTCTCGACCTTGGCGATGACCTCGCGGTCGTGGGCGCGGTTGGCGTCCAGCCAGAACACCGCCGGGGTGTTGCTCAGGCGCGCGCGGGTCACGGCCAGCTTGACCCAGTCCTGGATCGGCGCGTCCTTGGTCTGGCACATGCGCCAGATGTCGCCGGCCTCGACCTTGTGCTCGAACACCAGCTTGCCGTCCTGGTCGAGCACGCGCACGGTGCCGTCGGCCGGGATGCGGAAGGTCTTGTCGTGGCTGCCGTACTCCTCGGCCTTCTGCGCCATCAGGCCCACGTTCGGCACCGAGCCCATGGTGGTCGGGTCGAACGCACCGTTGGCCTTGCAGTCGTCGATCACCGCCTGGTACACGCCGGCGTAGCAGCGGTCCGGGATGACCGCCTTGGCGTCCTGCAGCTTGCCCTGCGCGTTCCACATGCGGCCGGAGTCGCGGATCATCGCCGGCATCGAGGCGTCGACGATCACGTCCGAGGGCACGTGCAGGTTGGTGATGCCCTTGTCCGAGTTGACCATGGCCACCGCCGGGCCGCGCGCGTACACCGCCTCGATGTCGGCCTTGATCGCCGCCTGCTGCTCCTCCGGCAGCGAGGCGATGCGCGCGTACAGGTCGCCGATGCCGTTCTCCGGCGAGAAGCCCACCGAGGCCAGCGCGTCGGCGTGCCTGGCCAGGGCGTCCTTGTAGAACTCCGAGACCACCACGCCGAACATGATCGGGTCGGAGACCTTCATCATGGTCGCCTTCAGGTGCACCGAGAACAGCACGTCGTTGGCGCGGGCGTCCTCGACCTGCTCGGCCACGAACGCGGCCAGCGCCTTGCGGCTCATGGTGGCCGCGTCGACGATCTCGCCGGCCTTGACCGCCACCTTCTCCTTCAGCACCACGGTGCGGCCGTCGGCCTGGGCCAGTTCGATGCGCAGCGCGCCGTCGGCGGCGATGGTGGCCGACTGCTCGCTGCCGTAGAAGTCGCCGGCGGCCATGTGCGCCACGTGCGACTTCGAATCCTTGCTCCAGGCGCCCATGCGGTGCGGGTGCTTGCGCGCGTAGTTCTTGACCGAGGCCGGTGCGCGGCGGTCGGAATTGCCCTCGCGCAGCACCGGGTTGACCGCCGAGCCCTTGACCCGGTCGTAGCGGGCCTGGATGTCCTTTTCCTTCTCGTCCTTGGGCGCGTCCGGGTAGTCCGGCAGCGGGTAGCCCTGCGCCTGCAGTTCCTTGATCGCCGCCTTCAGCTGCGGCACCGAGGCGGAGATGTTCGGCAGCTTGATGATGTTGGCTTCCGGGCGCTTGGCCAGCTCGCCCAGCTCGGCCAGGTGGTCGCCGATCTTCTGGTCCTCGCCCAGGTAGTCCGGGAACTGCGCCAGGATGCGGCCGGCCAGAGAGATGTCCCGGGTTTCGACCTGGATGCCGGCGGTGGCGGCGAAGGCCTGGACGATGGGCAGCAGCGACTGGGTGGCCAGGAACGGCGCTTCGTCGGTCAGGGTATAGATGATCTTCGGCGTGTTCGACATGGTCTGCGGGGGCTCTCTGGTGCGGACGGCGGTACGGAACAGGAAGCGCCGGGGCGCCCGCGGCGGCGGCAGGACCCGGCGGCGAAACCCCGGCATTGTCGCGTGTTTTGCCCTCCGATGCGCGCTTCGCGCGGCGCGCGGCCATGCCCGGCGGTACGGTCGGGCCCGCCGCGGGCGGCCGCCGGGCCCCGGCGAACGTACAATTGCGCGATGAATACCCCCTACCCCACCGTGCGGCTGAAGAACGCGTGGCGTTCCAGCCATCCCTGGATCTTCCAGAAGCTTGTCGAGAAGCCGGCCCAGCGGCCGCGCCCGGGTGAGATCGTCGACGCCTACGACGTGGACGGCCAGTTCATCGGCCGCGGCTTCTACAACGGCCACTCGCGCATCGCCCTGCGCATCCTGGAGACCGACCCGGCGGTGGCGGTGGACGCGGACTGGTTCGCGCGCCGGATCGGCCAGGCCGTGGCCCTGCGCCGCGAGGTGCTGAAGCTGGACGAGGTGTCCAATGCCTGGCGCGTGGTCCACGCCGAGGGCGACGGCCTCACCGGCCTGGTGGTGGACCGCTACGACGACCTGCTGGTGGTGGAGTTCTTCAGCGCCGGCATGTGGCGCTACCGCGAGTGGATCTACGCCGCGCTGCAGGCGCAGTTCCCCGGCGCGCGCATCTACAGCTTCGCCGAGGACCACGTGCAGAAGCAGGAGAGCTTCGACTACCGCCCGGTGTACAGCGGTGGCGGCTCGCCGGAGCCGGCCATCATCACCGAGCACGGGATCCGCTTCCGCGCCGACCCGGCCGGGGCGCACAAGACCGGCTTCTTCGCCGACCAGCGCGAGAACCGCGAGTGGTTCTCGCGCCAGGTGGCGGGCAAGCGCGTGCTGGACCTGTGCTGCAACACCGGCGGCTTCGCCGTGTACGCAGCGGTGCGCGGCGCCGCCGAGGTCACCGGCATCGACATCGACGAGGCGGTGATCGAGATCGCCAAGGGCAACGCCCGCCTCAACAACGTGCGCCCGCGCTTCGTCCAGGCCGACATCTTCCCCTGGCTGCGCGACGCGGCCGCCCGCGGCGAGCAGTACGACGCGGTGGTGCTCGACCCGGCCAAGATGACCCGCGACCGCGACCAGGTCATCAACGCGCTGAAGAAGTACCTGGACATGAACAAGCTGGCGCTGGGCGTGGTCAGGCCCGGTGGCCTGCTGGCGACGTTCTCCTGCACCGGCCTGGTGGCCGAGGACCAGTTCCTGGACATGCTGCGCCGCGCCGCGTTCTACGCCGGCCGCACCGTGCAGGTGCTGAAGGTGGCCGGCGCCGGCCCGGACCATCCGTTCCTGGCGCACGTGCCGGAGTCGCGCTACCTCAAGGCGGTGTTCTGCCGCGTGCTGGACTGAGCACGCCCCGCCGGTGCGGCCGGCGGGTTGATCGCGATCAAGGTGGCCGCCGCGCCCGGGCCCGAGCATGGGAGCAACCCGCCAGAGGAGCATTGCCATGAACAGGTTCGAAGGACAGGTCGCGATCGTCACCGGCGGCGCATCGGGCATCGGCGAGGCCATCTGCCGCCGCCTGGCGCGCGAGGGCGCGAAGGTCGTCATCGCCGATTACGACGGCGCCGCGGCGCAGGCGCTGGCCGCCGGCCTCGGCGAGGCGGATGCGCTGGCGTTCCAGCTGGACGTGGCCGATGCCGCGGCGGTGGAGCGCATGGTCCAGGCCACGGTCGAGCGCTTCGGCGGCCTGCACCTGGCGGTGAACAACGCCGGCATCGGCGGGCCCAGCCATCCCACCGCCGATTACCCGCTGGCCGACTGGCACCGCGTCATCGACGTCAACCTGCACGGGGTGATGTACTCGATGAAGCATGAGCTGCCGGCGATGCTGGCCAGCGGCGGCGGCTCCATCGTCAACATGGCCTCGATCCTTGGCAGCGTGGGCTGGAGCGGCTCGATCGCCTACGTGGCCGCCAAGCACGCGCTGCTGGGCATGACGAAGACCGCGGCGATGGAATATGCGCCGCAGGGCATCCGGGTGAACGCGGTCGGACCGGCCTTCATCGACACCCCGCTGCTGTCGGGCCTGGAGCCGGCGGTACGCGAGGGCCTGGTCGCCCTGCATCCGGCCGGCCGCCTGGGCACCACGGACGAGGTCGCGGCGCTGACCTGCTTCCTGCTGTCGAAGGAAGCCTCGTTCGTGACCGGCAGCTACCACCTGGTCGACGGCGGCTACACCGCGCGCTGAAAGCCGCGCCGCCGCCGCGCTCAGTGGCCGTGTTCGTCCAGGGCCGCGCGCACCTGGGCGTGGCGTGCCTGCAGTTCCCGCGCCGGCGCCCTGCCCAGCAGGCTCACCAGCACGATGGCGATGGTCGCCGCGATGAAGCCCGGCACGATCTCGTACAGCGCGCTGCCGGTGTGCTTCCACGCGATCACCGTGATCGCGCCGGCCAGCATGCCCGCCAGCGCGCCGTTGCGGGTCATGCGCTTCCAGAACAGCGACAGCACCACCACCGGACCGAACGCGGCGCCGAACCCGGCCCAGGCGTAGGAGACCAGGCCCAGCACCCGGCTGTCGGGATCGCGCGCGATCCACATCGCCAGCGCGGCCACCGCCAGCACCATGCCGCGACCGAACCAGACCAGTTCGCGGTGGCCGGCGTTGGGCCGCAGCAGGCCGCGGTAGAAGTCCTCGGTCAGCGCGCTGGAGCACACCAGCAGCTGCGCCGACAGGGTGCTCATGATCGCCGCCAGGATCGCCGACAGCAGCACGCCGGCGATCCACGGGTTGAACAGCTGCTCGCCCAGGGCGATGAACACCCGCTCCGGATTGGCGTTCACCGGGCCGGCGACCTCGGGATGCGTGGCGAACCAGGCGATGCCGGCCAGGCCGGTGGCGACCGAGCCGACCATGCACAGCAGCATCCAGGCCATGGCGATGCGGCGTGCGCGCGGGATGGTGGCCAGGCTGTCGGCCGCCATGAACCTGGCCAGGATGTGCGGCTGTCCGGTGTAGCCCAGGCCCCAGGCCAGCGCGGAAACCACCGCGACCATCCCGCCGGTACCGATCCAGTCCAGGCGCGCCGGGTCGACCTGCTCGACCAGGGCCAGCGCATCGCCCGGTCCACCCGCGCCAATGATCGCGAACACCGGCACCAGCAGCAGGGCGAAGATCATCAGCGAGGCCTGCACGGTGTCGGTCCAGCTCACCGCCAGGAAGCCGCCGACGAAGGTGTAGGCGATGGTGGCCACCGCGCCCCACACCATGGCCTGGCCGTAGGACAGGCCGAACATGCTCTCGAACAGGCGCGCGCCGGCGACGATGCCGGAGGCGCAGTAGATGGCGAAGAACACCAGGATGACCAGCGCCGAGAAGATCCGCAGCAGGCGGCTGCGGTCCTCGAAGCGGTGGGTGAAGTAGTCCGGCAGGGTCAGCGCGTTGCGGGTGCGTTCCGTGTACAGGCGCAGCGGGCCGGCCACCCAGCGCCAGTTCGCCCATGCGCCCAGCAGCAGGCCGACCGCGATCCAGGCTTCGGACGCGCCGGTCAGGTACAGCGCGCCCGGCAGTCCCATCATCAGCCAGCCGCTCATGTCCGAGGCGCCGGCCGCCAGGGCGGTGACGAAGCCGCCCAGCGAGCGGCCGCCGAGGATGTAGTCGTCGAAGGTGCGCGTGCGGCGCCAGGCGATGAAGCCGATGCCCACCATCAGCAGCAGGTAGGCGGAGAAGGTGATGAGCAGAGGGGTGCTTGCGGTCATGCGGTTTCCGGGGTTGGCGGGGCCGCGACGGGCACGAAACCACGCAGGCTAAGGGCCCTTCCCCTTGGTTGCAAACGCAACCGAGCCCGCGGCGGTCAGCCCGAACCCTGCAGGATGTAGTCGCGCAGCGCCACCGCGTTGTTGTGTTCCTCGTCGGCGGCGGCATACAAGAGGGTCACCGGTCCGCGCACCAGATAGCCGCGCAATCGCGACAGGCCTTCGGCGTTTGCGGCCAGTTCGGCGAAGTAACGCGCACGGAACTCGTCCCATCGCGCCGGGTCGTGGCCGTACCAGCGGCGCAGCGCGGTGCTGGGCGCGATGATCCGCAGCCAGGCCTCCAGTTCCAGCGTGTCCTTGCGCATCCCGCGCGGCCAGACCCCGTCCACCAGCAGGCGCAGCCCGTCCTCCGCGTCCGGCGGCTCGTACACGCGCTTCAGGCGCACCGGATAGCGGGCGGGGCGGGCCATGGCCGGCACTGTGTGGGCGCGCGGATTCCCCCGGCGTGAAAGCCCCCGCGCGGTCGCGGGGCCTGAGACCGCCGGCCGCTACACTTCGCGCATGACCGAATCCCTGCTCCTGATCGTCATCGCCGGCCTGCTGCTGGCGATCCTGGCCTGCGTGGTCGCCCTGCTGCTGCGTCGCCCCGACGCCGCCTTCGAGCGCCTGCGCGCGCAGCTGGAGGAAGCCCTGCGCGCCGAACAGCGCGACGGCCGCCTGGAGCTGCGCCAGCAGCTGGACGGCCTGGCCACCACCCAGGGCGCGCGCATCGATGGCTTCGCCCGCCACCTGGCCGACCTGGGCACCCGCACCGACGCCCGCCTGGACCAGCTGCGCGACTCCCTCACCGAGGACGCGCGCAAGGGCCGGGCCGAGGGCATCGAGGCGCAGGCCAGGCTGGGCGAGCTGCTGTCGCAGCGGCTGGGCGACATGCGCGCGCAGCTGGACCTGTTCGGCCGCCAGCAGGACACCCGCATCCAGGCCTTCGGCGAGCAGCTGGCGGCGCTGCGCGCGAGCCTGACCGAGGACGCCCGCGTCACCCGCCAGGAGGCGCTGGAATCGCAGCAGCGCTTCGCCGAGGGCCTCAACCAGCGCCTGCAGGAGCTGACCGCGCGCAACGAGCTGCGCATCGGCGAGATGCGCGCCACCCTGGAGCAGCAGCTGCGCGCGCTGCAGCAGGACAACGCCGCCAAGCTGGAGAAGATGCGCGAGACGGTGGACGAGAAGCTGCAGAGCACCCTCGCCACCCGCCTGGATTCGTCCTTCAAGCTGGTGTCCGAGCGCCTGGAGCAGGTGCAGCGTGGGCTGGGCGAGATGCAGCAGCTGGCCACCGGCGTGGGCGACCTCAAGCGCGTGCTGACCAACGTCAAGACCCGCGGCACCTGGGGCGAGGTGCAGCTGGACGCGATCCTGGAGCAGACCCTCACCCCCGAGCAGTACGCGCGCAGCGTGCGCCTGCGCCCGGACAGCGCCGAGGCGGTGGACTTCGCCGTGCGCCTGCCCGGCCGCGGCAACGACGAGGCGCCGCTGTGGCTGCCGATCGACTGCAAGTTCCCGCGCGAGGACTACGAGCGCCTGGTCGACGCCCAGGAACAGGGCGACCCGGAGCTGGTACGCAGCTGCGGCGCGCAGCTGGAGAAGGCGATCCGGATCCAGGCCAAGTCGATCTGCGAGAAGTACATCGTGCCGCCGCACACCACCGACTTCGCGGTGATGTTCCTGCCCACCGAGGGCCTGTACGCCGAGGTGATCCGCCGCGCCGGGCTGACCGACGCCCTGCAGCGCGAGCACCGCATCGTGGTCGCCGGCCCGACCACGGTCACCGCCCTGCTCGGCAGCCTGCAGATGGGCTTCCGCACCCTGGCCATCGAGAAGCGCTCCAGCGAGGTGTGGCAGCTGCTGGGTGCGGTGAAGAGCGAGTTCGGCAAGTTCGCCAGCATCCTCGAGCGCGCGGAGAAGCAGATCAGCACCGTGGGCAAGAGCCTGGGCGATGCCAGCCGCAAGACCCGCACCATCGAGCGCCGCCTGCGCAGCGTGGAGTCGCTGGGCCAGGAGCAGGCGCAGGCGCTGCTGGGCGACCTGGGCCTGGACGCGGTCGAGGCCGGGCTGGACGGCGAGGACGGCGGGTCCTGAGGCCGGAGGTGCGGCGGCCATCGCCGTCACGCGCGGTCGGTTTGATGGATGGAAGAAGGGCCCGGTCTCCCGGGCCCTTCGTGCACCTGCGTCGCTTCCGGCTCAGGTGCCGGGGATCGGCATCGCGTCCACCGGCACGGTGGGGTCGCGGTCCTCGCGCAGGTATTCGGGCAGGTCGTCGCCCTCGTGCCTGCGGTTGCCGCGGCGGTCGGCCTCGATCTGGTACTGGCGGCGCTGCATCCACGCGTCGCGGATCATCGCGTACTCGTCCACCGCGTTCTCGCGCATGCTCTCGATCGGCAGCAGCGCGGCGCGGCGGTCCACCAGCTGCGCGCCCTGCAGGGCGATGCGGTAGCGGTCGCGCTCGACCTGGCGGGTCGGCGACAGCGGCATGTCGCCGGCCAGGCCGAACACGTCGCGCACCGTGCGCGGGCCGAAGAACGGCAGCTCCACGTAGCGCGAGTTGCGCCAGCCCCAGATGCCTAGGGTCTGGCCGAAGTCCTCGCTGCGGCGCTTCATCTTCAGGTCGGTGGCCGGGTCGAAGATGCCGCCGATGCCCAGGGTGGTGTTGACCACGAACCGGCCCAGGGTCTGCACCGCGTCGCGCGGGCGGCCCTGCAGCAGCTGGTTGAGGAAGATCACCGGCGAGGCCAGGTTGTCGAAGAAGTTGCCCACGCCCAGGCGCACCGGTTCCGGCACCACCGCCACGTAGGCGCGCGCCACCGGGCGGGCGATGGCGCGGTCGACCACGTTGTTGAAGGCGTGGATGCGCCGGTTCATCGGCTCCCACGGGTCGTAGGCCGGGCGCGCGGACGGATCGCCATCGGCCGGCGCGCCGTACAGCGCAGCGAAGTCGTCCTCGGCCTCGGTCGGCGCCAGGGCGTCGGTATCGGTGGCGGCGGGAGCGACGGGATCGACGGGATCGGCCGGCACCGCGGCGACTTCCGCGCCTTCCTGCGCCGGCGCCAGGGCGCCGGCTCCGGCCTCAGGCGCCGGCTGGGCGGCGGTCGCCGGATCGGTGGGTTCGCCGGCGGCAGCGACGGCCGCCGTGCCGGCCACGAGCGGGGCCGGCTCCGGACCGGTGTCGGCGGACTTGGGCGCGCTGGCGCAGCCGGCCAGCAACAGCAGCGGCAACAGCAGGGCGCCGGTGGGGGCGGGCTTCATGGGGAGGCTCCGGCGTAGTTCAGTTGGGGGTCCAGCCGGTAGGCGGCGCGCAGCTCGGCCAGGCCGGGCGCGTCGCCCCGGATTTCGACCTGGCCGCCGGCGTGCGCGGCGGCCTCGGCCAGCAGCGCCAGGCCGGCGCTGTCCAGGGCCTGGATCGCGCCCAGCTCCAGCGCGCGGGCGCCGTCGGCCAGCGCCTGCAGCGTCGGCCACAGCGCCACCGCGGCCGCCCGGTCCAGGCGGCCTTCCAGGTGCAGCACCTCGCCTTCGCGGCGGGCGCGGGCGCCGTCAGCGGCTGCCATTGGTGTCCGGGCGCAGGCTGCCGCTGCGCAGCTCGGCGGCGACCTGGGCGATCGTCTTCTGCCGCAGCGGGGCGTCGAACTGGGTGCGGAAGGTCTGCACGTAGGACACGCCCTCGACCATCACGTCGAAGATCTTCCAGCCGCCGTTGTTGCGCACCAGGTAGTCGACCGGGATCGGGTCGCCGCCGTCGCGCAGGATCTCGGTGGACACGCGCACGCCGCGGTTGTTCGGCAGCGGGGTCTCCGACTTCAGGCGGATGCGCGGGCGGCCCTCGAACGCCAGCAGGGCGTCGCCGTAGCGCTGCATCAGGTTGTCGGTCATGGCATCGGCGAACAGGGCCACGTCGGCCTCGCTGGCGCCGCGGCCGTGCGGGCCCAGCACCAGGCGCGCGGCGTACTCGCGGTCGAAGCCGGTGCGCAGTTCGGACTCGATGTAGGCGCGCAGCGCCTTGCGGTCCTTCTGGAACTCGGGGCG
The DNA here is from genome assembly GCF_003931635.1 of Pseudoxanthomonas sp. SGNA-20. Classification (NCBI taxonomy): domain Bacteria; kingdom Pseudomonadati; phylum Pseudomonadota; class Gammaproteobacteria; order Lysobacterales; family Lysobacteraceae; genus Pseudoxanthomonas; species Pseudoxanthomonas sp. SGNA-20. Next base: position 1,135,829 of record NZ_RRYK01000001.1, read on the forward strand.
GCGCTGCTGCAGGGTGGTCAGGACGCGGGTGCCGGTTTCGACCACCTGGCGGCCCGGGGTCTGCGCGCTGGCCTGGGCCTGCGCCTGGGCGTGGACCGGGGCGCCCGCCAGCAGCGGCAGGGCCAGGGCGAGGGAGAGGATCAGGGGCTTCATGGCGTTTCTTCCGTGGGGGACGGTTCTTCGGTGGACGACGGGGACAGCACCTTGGCCGGGTCGGCGCCACCGCCGCCGGCACCGCCGAACATGTACTTGCCGACCAGCTGGATCAGGTCGATCGCCGGCTGGGTGTAGACGATCTCGTCGCCGGGGCGCAGCGGTTCCGGATCGCCGCCCGGCTGCAGGCCGATGTAGCTCTCGCCCAGCAGGCCGCTGGTGAGGATCGCCGCCGAGGTGTCGCCCGGCAGGTCCTGGTAGCGCTCGTCGATGGCCAGGGTGACGATCGAGTCGAACCGCACCGGGTCCAGCTCGACCTTCTTCACCCGGCCCACGACCACGCCGCCGATCTTCACCGGCGCCTGCAGCCGCAGCTGGCCGAGGTTGGCGAAGCGCGCGGTCAGCTCGTAGCTGCCGCCGCCGAGGCCGAACTGGCGGTTGGTCGAGGCGAAGGCCAGCACCAGCAGCGAGGCCAGCGCCAGGATGAGGAAGGCGCCGACCGCAAATTCAAGCCTGGGACCGCGGATTGCCATGGGGAGCTACCTGTGGGAAACGGATCGGAACAGGGCACCGGAGGATGCCCGGGGTTTTTCTGCAATGCCGGCACCGGGTGCCGGCGCCGGTTCAACGGAACAGCAGGGCCGACATCACGAAGTTCAGCATCAGCACCAGCAGCGAGGCATTGACCACCGCGCGGGTGGTGGCCACCGAGGTGCCCTCGATGGTCGGCTCGGCGTGGAAGCCCACGTAGGCGGCCACCAGCGCGCTGACCCCGCCGAACACCGCGGACTTCAGCAGCGCCACGCCGAAATCGTCCCAGAAATCGACGCTGCCCTGCAGCGCCGCCCAGAACGTGCCGTTGTCCAGGCCCAGCACCTTGACCGCCTCGAACCAGCTGGCGGAGATGGCCAGCGAGCAGAAGAAGCCGGTCAGCAGCGGCACGCACAGCACCGCCGCCCAGAAGCGCGGTGCCACCGCCTTGGCCACCGGGTCGATCGCCATCAGCTCCAGCGCCTTGATCTGGTCGGTGGCGCGCATCAGGCCCAGCTCGGCGGCGATCGAGCTGCCGGCGCGGCCGATGAACAGCAGCGCGGTCAGCACCGGGCCCAGTTCGCGGTACAGCGACAGGCCCAGCAGGGTCGACAGCGCGTCCGCGGCGCCGAAGGTGGTCAGGGTGCGGTAGCCCTGCAGGGTCAGCACCAGGCCCACGAACGCGCCGCCGACGGCGATGATCGGCAGCGAGCGCCCGCCGATCTTGTAGATCTCCCGCGCCAGCTCGGCGAAGAAGTCGCGGCTGGGCAGCGAGGCGCGCAGCACCGACAGCGAGAACAGGCCGGCCCGGCCCAGGGAACGGATCGCGGCGACGGCGGCCATCAGGCAGCCTCCGCGCGCGCGGCGCCCTCGCGGGCGCTCTCGAACGGGATCGGGCCGTCCGGCTGGCCGTCCAGGAACTGGCGGATCAGCGGGTCGGTCGAGGCCTGCAGCTGTGCCGGGGTGCCGTCGAACACGATGCCGTGGTTGGCGATCACCACCACCTGGTCGGCGATCGGCAGGGTCTCGTGCACGTGGTGGGACACGATGATGCTGGTCAGGCCCAGGCTGCGCGACAGGCGCTGGATCAGGCTCATGATCACGCCCGAGGCGATCGGATCCAGGCCGGTCAGCGGCTCGTCGTAGAGCATCAGCGGCGGATCCAGCGCCAGCGCCCGGGCCAGGGCCACGCGCCGGGCCATGCCGCCGGACAGCTCGCGCGGATAAAGCTCCGCCGCGCCGCGCAGGCCGACCGCGTTGAGCTTCATCTCCACCAGCCGGCGCAGCAGCGGCTCGGGCAGGCGGGTATGGGTGCGCAGCGGCAGGGCCACGTTCTCGGCCACGCTCAGGTCGGTCAGCAGGCCGTTGCCCTGCAGCAGCACGCCGATGCCCTTGCGCATCTCCAGCAGTTCGCGCGCCCCTCGCGGCACCGGGCGATCGAACACGCGCACGCTGCCGGCGGCCGGCACCAGTTCGCCGGTCAGCGCGGCCAGCAGGGTCGACTTGCCGGTGCCCGAGGGTCCGAGCACGGCGGTGATGCTGCCGGCGGGAACCGTCAGGTCGAGGTCGCGCAGGATGGTGCGTCCGCCGCGGTCGAGGCGGACTCCCTGCAGGGCGACGGCGTTGGCGGCGGGAGCGGGCATGTGGCGCGCGTTTCCTTCGCGGTTGGGGGAACCACAAACCGGCGCATCATGCGTCGGAAAGACTGAATCTTAACCTATCCATTGAACCGCCCAGTACAGGAATTGTCCCGGACGTGGGCCGGATCGTGCCACCGCGTGCACGTTGTCCGGCCCTGCCGCGCGCGGCTCAGGCGGCGGTGGAAAGCTGGCGCAGCTGCTGCAGCGAGCCCGGCTCGCCGGCGCGGTCGAACAGCTGCCGCAGCTGGCGGTAGACCTGCCCGGCATAGCCCTGGTCGTTGAGCAGCGAGCCGGCGTCCAGGCCGTCGATCGCGCCCTCGCGCACCCGCTCGAACAGCTGCTGGCGGAAGCGTGCCTGGAACGCGTCAGCTTCCGCGTCCAGCCGCGCCAGTTCCGTCGCCAGCGCATCCACGTCGCCCAGGTGGCGCAGCGCATGCAGCGCGCGCAGCTGGCCGAACAGGTGCGCGCGCAGCTCCAGGTAGGCCGCGCGCACCGGGCCATCGGGCCCGGCGAGGTGGCGCTGCAGGTTCTTCTGCAGCTGCCTGGCGCTCTTGACCGCGTTGACCATCTGCATCGCCGCCAGCTGGCTGCCGGCCCAGAAGCGCTGGTGCTCCTCGTCCAGCGGCAGCTCCAGCCGGCTCATGAATGCCAGCAGGTCGCCATACACGCCCTTGACCCGCTGCTGGTACAGCAGTTCGGCGTCCACCGCCTGGCCGGGCGCGCAGGAACCGTCGAGCAGGGCCGGATCGGTCCCGGCAGCGGACAGCGCGCGCGGCGGCAGGCACAGCGCCTGGCAGATCACCTCCATGCTCAGTTCGCCCAGGTGGCGCAGCTCCAGCGCCACCGCGGCCGCGGCCGCATCCACCGATTCCAGCGCCGGGCCGCTGAGGTGGCGCGCATGCACGCGCCCGATCGCCACATCCGCTTCGTGCGCCTCGGGTAACGCTGGATCGGGACGGTCCGGCAGCCAGCGCCGCAGCAGCGCCTCCAGCCGCCGCTGCCAGGGCCAGAACAGGGCCACGCCGCCGGCGTTGAACAGGGTGTGGAACAGGGCCAGCTGCAGCAGCGCGTTGCCGCCGAAGCCGGAGAACCCGGCCACGGCCTTCACCAGCCAGGTCAGCGGCAGCAGCAGGACCAGGGCCGCGCTCGCGGTAACGATGTTGAACAGCGCGTGCGCCAGGGCCAGGCGCTGGCCGCTGCGGTTGCCGCCGAGCATGCCGACGAAGGCGGTGCTGACGCTGCTGCCCACGTTCGAGCCCACCGCGATCGCCAGGCCCTGCTCCAGCTGCAGCTGGCCGCCGGCCAGCGCCGCCAGGGTCAGCATCAGGGTGGCGTGGCTGGACTGCAGGACCACGGTCACCGCCAGCCCGGCCAGCACGAACAGCGCGGTGCCGGCCACGCCGCTGCCCTGCACCGCGGCCGGGTCCAGGCCCGCGCCGAACTGGTCGAAGCCCAGCTTGAGCTGGTCGATGCCCAGGAAGATGAAGGCCACGCCCAGCACCACCCGCCCGGCCGCCTTGCCGCGCGCGCCGGCGAAGCCGCCCAGCACGCCGAACACCAGCAGCGGCAGGGCCAGCGGCGACAGGCTGAGGTCCTGCCCGGCCAGGGCCAGCAGCCAGATGCCGCTGGTCGCACCGAGGTTGGCACCCAGGATCACCGCGATGCCGCCGGCCAGCTGGATCAGCCCCGAGCCGATGAAGGCGATGGTCAGCAGCGAGACCAGGGTGGTGGACTGCAGCAGCGCGGTGCCGGCCATGCCGAACAGCAGCCCGCGCAGCGGGGTGCCGGTGCTGCGCGCCAGCAGCCGCTCCAGGCCGCCGCCGGCCAGCTGGCGCAGCCCTTCCTCCAGGCACTGCATGCCGAACAGGAACAGCGCCAGGCCCGCGCACAGCTGCAGCCAGCCGGCGCTGCGCCAGAAGCTCCAGCCCAGCAGCAGCGCCAGTGCAAGCGCAAGCAAAGGTCCCAGCAGCGGCGGCAGCCGCATCGCGCGCATCCAATCCCCCTGCGGCCATCCGCGTCGGCGCGATTCTAGCCAGCGCCGGCCGCCGTCTCGCCTGTTGCGATGGCGCTGCGGCAAGATGGCCGGATGCCCGAGCACCATCCCGACGCCTGCCCCGACTTCCGGCTGTACCACTCCAACTCGCTGGAGATCCTGGCGGGGATCCTGGCCAGGGTGCTGCGCGAGCCGGCGCCCGGCCAGCCGCTGCTGGCGCCGGAGGTGGTGCTGATCCCGCAGGTGGCGATGCGCCGCTGGCTGCAGGCCACCCTGGCCGCCGAGCACGGCGTGGCCGCCAACATCCAGTTCCTCACCCCGGGCGAGTTCGTGGGCCAGGCGCTGGCCGCCAACCTGCCCACCGACCCGGACGGCGACGAGCTCGACGCCGAGACCCTGCGCTGGCACCTGTACGCCGCCCTGTGCGACCACGCCCTGCTGCGGCAGCCGGCCATGGCCCAGATCGCCGCCCACGTCGAAGGGGACGACCCGCTGCGCGCCTGGGCGCTGGCCGGCGAGCTGGCCAACGTGTTCAACAAGTACCAGGCCTGGCGCCGCGAGTGGCTGCTGCGCTGGGAGGACGGCGCCGACCCGGACGACCCGCAGGCCATCCTCTGGCGCCGCGTGGCCCGCGGCCGCCCGCACCGCGCGCGCCGCATCCAGCAGTACCTGGAGCGCTACGCGCCGGCCGGCGGCCCGTTGCCGCAGGGCCTGCCGCCGCGGCTGTCGGCCTTCGCCACGCTCAACGTCTCGCCCGACGTGCTGCGGGTGATCGCCACCCAGGCCCGGGTCGGCACCCTGCACCTGTTCGTGCCCTCGCCGGTGGCCGACTACTGGGGCGACCTGCAGCGCCTGCGCCGCGGCGAGCCGCGCGCCGAGGCGGAGGAGAACCGCCTGCTGCAGCTGTGGGGCGCGGCCGGCGCCGACTTCATGGCCCTGGTCGGCGGCTACGAGGTGGTCCATGCCTCGGCCGAGTTCGAGGTCCACGCCGACCCCGGCGAGGGCGGCGGCGCGCTGCGCGACAGCCTGCTGCGCCGGCTGCAGTCGGACATCTTCCACCGCCGCCCGCGGCCGGGCGCGCCGCTGCGCGCGGAAGTGGACCGCACCGACCCCAGCCTGCAGCTGCACGCCTGCCACACCCGCCTGCGCGAGCTGCAGGTGCTGGCCGACCAGCTGCGCGGGCTGTTCGACGACCCGCGCTTCGATCCGCCGCTGCAGCCGCGCGAGGTCGCGGTGCTGGCGCCGGACATCGATCCCTACCTGCCCTACCTGGAGGCGGTGTTCGGCCGCCGCGGCGAGGCGGACGCCATCCCCTACGCCCTGGCCGATGCCAGCCCGCTGGCCAACGAACCGTTGGCTGGGGTGTTCCTGCGCCTGCTGGCGCTGCCGGTGTCGCGCTTCGGCCTGCACGAGGTACTGGACCTGCTGGCCAGCCCGGCGGTGGCCGAGGCCAATGGCCTGGACGCCCCGGCACTGGACCGCCTGCGCGCCTGGCTGGACGCGGCCGGCGCGCGCTGGGGCCTGGACGCCGCCCACCGCGCGCGCCTGGATGCGCCGGAGGACGACGCCTACACCTGGGCCTTCGCCCTGGACCGCCTGCTGCTGGGCCACGCTTCCGGCAGCGACGCGCCGATCGAACTGGACGACGGCCGCGTGGTGGCGCCGCTGCCGGACCTGGAAGGCAGCGCGCTGGAGGCGCTGGACACCCTGCTGCGGCTGCTGCGGGTGCTGGAACGCAACGCCGGCGCGCTGGCCGGGGCGATGCCGCCGGCGCAGTGGCGCGAACGCCTGCTGGACCTGCTCAAGGCGCTGCTGCCGCGGCCGCCGGCCAGCCCGGCCACCCAGCGCGCGCTGGATCGCCTGCGCAGCCTGGTCGACGCCTTCGCCGACACCGCGCGCCGTGCCGGCTACGAGGCGCCGGTGCCGGCCGAGGCGGTGCGCGCCCACTTCGCCGCCGTCCTGGCCGAAGCCGATACCCGCGCCCCGCTGCTGACCGGCGGCGTCAGCGTCGCGCGCATGGTGCCGATGCGCCTGCTGCCGTTCCGGGTGATCTGCGTGCTGGGCATGAACGACGGCGAGTTCCCGCGCCGCGACCCGGCCGCCGGCCTCAACCGCCTGACCGCCGAGCTGGGCACCGGGAAGCGCCGGGTCGGCGACCGCTCCACCCGCGAGGACGACCGCTTCCTGTTCCTGCAGCTGCTGGCCGCCGCCCAGGACGTGTTCTACGTCAGCTGGATCGGCGCCGACCCGCGCGACGGCAGCGAGCGCGAGCCCTCGGTGCTGGTGTCCGAGCTGCTGGAAGCGGCGGTGGAACAGCACGCGCATCCGCCGGGCGAGACCGCCGGCCTGGCGGATGCGCTGGTGGTGCGGCATCCGCTGCAGCCGTTCGCCGCGGCCGCGTTCGGCGCCGGCGGCGAGCCGCGCCGCTTCTCCTACCGCCGCGACTGGCGCGAGGCCGCGGCGCAGCCGGCCGCGCGCCGCAGCGTGCTGGGCCCGTGGTTCCAGGGCCAGGCCCTGCCGCCACCCCCGGATCCGGACGAGCCGGGCGAGCCGGTGCTGCCGCTGGAGGCGCTGCGCCGGTTCCTGCTCAACCCGGCGCGCGAGTTCCTGGCGCGGGTGCGCGTGCGCCTGCCGGAGCTGGAGGAGCACGGCGACGACGTCGAACCGCTGGCCGCGCCGGAAAGCGCGCTGGACCGCAGCCGCATGCAGCGGGCGGTGTTCGAGGCCGCCCTGCGCGGCGAGGAACCGCGGCGCATGCACGCCCTGCTGCGCGCGCGTGGCCTGCTGCCCTCCGGCGAACCGGGGCGGCGCCTGCTGGAACGCCAGGTGGGCGAACTGCAGCCCTGGCTGGAAGCCTTCGCCGGCTGGCGTGGCGACGCCGGTCCGCGGTCGCTGGTGGCCGAGGTGGTGGTCGACGGCGTGCGCCTGCGCGGCCGCATCGACGACGTCTACCCGCAGGGCATCGCCCGGGTGCGCCTGGGCAGGCCCGGCGGCCCGGCCACCATCCGCCACGGCCTGGACTGGCTGCTGGCGCGCGCCGCCGGCCTGCCGCTGGAACTGGTTGAGTTCCACGAGCTCAGGCTCGAGGACGGCGTGCGCCATGGCCCGTTCCCGCGCCCGCCGCTGGCGCCGGAGCAGGCGCGCGCGGTGCTGGCCGCGCTGCTGCGCCTGCGCGCGGCCGGCCTGTGCGAGCCGCTGCCGTTTGCCCCGTACAGCGGCTGGGAGATCTACCAGGGCCAGGGCGACTACCCCCGCAGCGTGCCCAGGGCGCGCACCTGCTGGCATGGCGGCGGACCGCGTCCGCCCGAGTCGGCCGATCCGGCGCTGCGCCTGGCCTTGCGCGGCCACGATCCGTTCGCCGACCCGGCCCTGCTGCACCGCTTCGTCGAGACCGCCGAGGCGGTGTACACCGCGGTGGCCGACGGCCGCCTGGCGCCGGGCGTGGACCCGGACCTGCTGTTCGGCCTGGCCGGGGTGCACGACGCGGAGGACGCGGCATGAGCGGCGCCCGCGATCCGTTCCTGGAGCTGGACCTGCACGGCGTGCGCTCGATCGAGGCCTCCGCCGGCACCGGCAAGACCTTCACCCTGGCCACCCTGGTGGTGCGCCTGGTGCTGGAGCGCGCGCTGCCGGTGGAGAAGATCCTCGCGGTCACCTTCACCGAGGCCGCCACCCAGGAGCTGCGCGCCCGCGTGCGCCGGCGCCTGGTGCTGGCCGCGGACGTGGCCGCCGGCGTGGTGCCCGGCACCGGTTCGGCCGATGCCGAACTGACCGCGCGCCTGCTGCAAGCCCACCTGGCCCGTAGCGGCGAGGACGCCGCCGCGGTCGCGCGGCGCCTGCGCGCGGCCGCCGACGGCATCGACCAGGCCGCGGTGTTCACCATCCACGGCTTCTGCGCCCGGGTGCTGCGCGAGCACGCGCTGGAAAGCGGCCAGGGCTTCGAGCCGCCGGAGCTGTTGGCCAACGACCAAGGCCTGCGTGAGGCGGTGGCCGCCGACCTGTGGCGTGCCCACGCCACCGATGCGGCAACCGCCGCCGACCTGGAAGAACTGTGGCGCGGTGGCCCGAAGGCGCTGGCCGCCGACCTGCCGGCGCTGGCGCGGCAGCCGCGCCTGCGCCCGCAGCCGCCGGACCCGGCGCAGCCGGATCCGCAACCACGGCTGGAGGCGGCCGCACGCGCGCTGCTGGAGGCCGGCCTGGCCCATGGCGACGAACTGCGCGAGGCGCTGCTGGCCGCGGTGGCGGGCAAGGTGCTCAACAACAACAGCTACCGCGCGGCCTGGATCGGCGAACTGTTCGACCAGCTGCGGCGCTGGTGCCAGGCCGGCCGCCCGGAGGTGCCGTTCCACCACGACAAGCTGGGCCAGCTGCAGCGCGCCACCCTGCTCAAGTGCACCAGCAAGGCCGGTGCCGGCAAGACCCCCGATTCGCCGCTGTGCGACGCGGTGCAGGCCTATGCCGAAGCCATGGAGGCGGTCGAGGCCTGGCGCGAGGCGCGCCGGGTGGCCCTGCTGCACCGCCTGCGCACGGACGCGCGACGCAGGCTGGCCACGCTCAAGCGCCAGCTGCGGGTGCAGACCTACGACGACCTGATCGACGGCGTCGCCGCCGCGCTCGACGGCGCCCACGGCGAGGCCCTGGCCCGGCGCCTGCGCGAGCAGTACGCGATCGCCCTGGTCGACGAGTTCCAGGACACCGACCCGCGCCAATGGCGGATCTTCGACCGCGTGTTCGGTGCCGCCAGCGGCGAGCCGGCGCTGTTCCTGATCGGCGATCCCAAGCAGGCGATCTACCGCTTCCGCGGCGGCGACGTGGAAACCTACCTGGCCGCCTGCGCCACCGCCGAGGCCGCGCCGGCGCTGGACCGCAACTTCCGCTCGCGGCCGAGCGTGCTGGCCGCGATCGAGGCGCTGTACGCGCAGGCCGGCGCCGCCGCCTTCGCCGATCCGCGCATCGCCTTCCACCCGGTGCAGCCGGGCGGGCGCCGCGGCGACGGCGACTTCCTGCGCGACGGCAGTCCGGCCCCGGCCCTGACGGTGTGGCAGGCCCCGCCGCCGCCGGTCGACGCCAAGGGCAAGCGCAAGCCCTGGCCGGCCGGGCGCTCGCGCGAACTGGCCACCGATGCCTGCGTGGCGGCGATCCATGCCGTGCTCAGCGATGCCCGCGCCGGCCGCGCCAGCATCGACGGCCGCCCGGTGCGGCCGGGCGACATCGCGGTGCTGGTGCGCAAGCACCGCGAGGCGACGCAGATCCGCCAGGCCCTGGCCGCGGTCGGCATCCCCGCGGTGGCCGCCGGCAGCCAGAGCCTGTTCGAGACCGGCGAGGCGCTGGAGGTGCTGGTGCTGCTGCAGGCGCTGCTGCACGGCGACGACGACGCCCGCCTGCGCGCCGCCCTGGCCACCGTGCTGGTCGGCCAGGACGCGCACCACGTTGCCGCCCTGGATGGCGACGGCGAGGCCATGCGCCAGTGGCGCCACGCCGCGCTGGGCTGGCGCGAGCGCCTGGACCAGGGCGGCCCGCTGGCCCTGCTGGGCGAACTGTGCGCGGCCCAGGCCACCCGCCTGCTGGCCCTGGTCGACGGCGAACGCCGCCTGACCAACTACCTGCAGCTGGCCGAGCAGCTGCAGGAAGCGCAGCGCCAGGCGCTGGGCCTGCACGGCCTGGTCGACTGGCTGGAACGGGCCATCGCCCAGGCCAGCAGCAACGACGAGACCCAGCTGCTGCGCCTGGAGTCGGACGCGCACCGGGTGCAGATCGTGACCCTGCACAAGAGCAAGGGCCTGGAGTACCCGCTGGTGTTCCTGCCGTTCGTCGGCATCGGCGCCAGGCCGGACACGCCCTCGCGCTGCGTGGTGGTGCACGACGCCGAGGGCCCGCTGCTGCAGTGGCGCCTGCAGGAGCAGGCCAGCGGCTGGGGTGATGCGGTCGCGCGCCACCAGGAAGCCTGCAGGGCCGAGGACGCGCGCCTGCTGTACGTGGGCCTGACCCGCGCGCGCGACGCGCTGTGGCTGGCCAGCGGCGAGTTCTACAACCACCACGCCACCCCCCTGTGGCCGATGCTGCGCGATCCGCAGGTGCTGGCCGCCGCCCTGCCCGGCTCCATCGTGCTCGATGCCACCCCGCCGCCGGCCAGCCTGCCGTGGCTGCCGGCCGAGGCCGAGGGCGAGGTGCCGCCGGCGCGCACGCCCGGCCGCTCCCTGGCCAGCGACTGGTGGGTGTACAGCTTCACCCAGCTGGCCCGCGCCGACGGCGCCGGCGACACCTCCAGCGCCGCTACCCAGCCGCCGCCCGGCGGCCGCGACGAACCCGCCGCGCCCGAGGCCGAGGCCCCGGCCGACGAGGGCCACGATCCGCGCTTTGCCGGCTCGCGCTTCGGCGTGGTCCTGCACGAGGTGCTCGAGTACGCCGACTTCGCCGCCTGGCGCGACTGGCGCCCGGGCGATCCGGCCCCGCCCGGCGAGGAGGCGCGCATTGTCCGCGCGCTGCGCAATGCCGGCTATGCCGAGGCCGAGCTGGACGACGGCATCGCCCTGCTGGCCAGCCTCGCCGGCCACACCCTGACCGTGCCGCTGCCGGAGGGCGTGCGCCTGGCCGAGTTGCCGGAGGCGCAGCGGCGCGCGGAGATCGAGTTCCAGTTCGCCCTGGCCCCGACCCGCAGCGAGCAGCTGCTGGCCCTGCTCCACCGCCACGGCCTGCTGCGCGGGCGCAGCGGCTTCGGCGGCCGGCGCACGCTCGAGGGCCTGATGACCGGCCTGATCGACCTGACCTACCTGCACGACGGACGCTGGTACGTGCTCGACTACAAGTCCAACCGCCTGCGCGGCTACGGCCCGGCGCAGATGGCCGAGGCCATGGAACACAGCGAATACCCGCTGCAGGCGCTGATCTACACCGTGGCCCTGCACCGCTGGCTGCGCTTCCGCCTGGGCGGGGCCTATGACTACGCGTGCGACTTCGGCGGCGTGCGCTACCTGTTCTGCCGCGGCCTGGACGCGGCCGCCGCGGCACCCGACGGTAGCCGCCCGGGCGTGCAGGCCTGGCGCTTCGAGCCAGCACTGGTGGAGGCGGTGGACGCGCTGTTTGCCGGCCGCGAGCCGGCGGGAGCGGCGGCATGAGCCTGCTCGAGCGCCTGCGCAGCGAGGGCCACCTGCGCACCCTGGACCACGCCCTGGCCGTGGGCCTGCGCCGGCTCGACCCGGGCACCGCGGACGAGGTCGTGCTGGCTGCGGCCCTGGCCTCGCTGGCGGTGTCCGCCGGCCACGCCGGCTTCCGCATCGACCAGCCGCGCGCCCTGCTCGACCTGGACCTGGACTGGCCGGACCCGGCGCAGTGGCAGCGCGCGCTGCAGGCCTCGCGCTGGGTGGCCTGCCCCGGCGCGCGTGCGGACGAAGCCCCCGGCGCGGCGCCGCTGGTGCTGGAGCACGGCCTGCTCTACCTGCGCCGCTACCGCGAGTACGAGCGCCGCCTGGCCGCGGGCCTGCAGCGGCTGGGCAGCGGCGCCGCAGAGCCGGAAGGCATCGCCGCCCTGGCGCCGCTGTTCGCGCGGCTGTTCCCGCAGGCGGCCGGCGGCGGCGACCACCAGGCGCGCGCCGCCGCGGTTGCCCTGCTCCACCGCCTGCTGCTGGTCACCGGCGGCCCCGGCACCGGCAAGACCACCACCATCGCCCGCCTGCTGGTGCTGCTGGCCGCGCGCGCCGCCGCCGCCGGCCAGCCGGCGCCGCGCATCGCCCTGGCCGCGCCCACCGGCCGCGCCGCCGAGCGCATGGCCGAGAGCCTGCGCCGCGCCGCGCGGCTGCTGGCCGAGCAGGGCATCGAACCGGAGCTGCTGGCGCCGCTGGCCACCGGCGGCCGCACCCTGCACCGCCTGCTCGGCACCATCCCCGACTCCCCGCGCTTCCGCCACGACGCCGCCAACCCGCTGGACGTGGACATCGTGGTGGTGGACGAGGCCTCGATGATCGACCTGCCGCTGATGGCCAAGCTGGTGGAAGCGGTGCCCGACGGCGCGCGCCTGGTGCTGCTGGGCGACCCCGACCAGCTGCCCTCGGTGGAGGCCGGCGACGTGCTCAGCGGCATCCTCGCCGCCGCCGGCGACGGCATGCGCCTGGCCGCCGCCGACGCGGGCGCGCTGCAGCCGCTGCTGGGCGAGGTCGACCCGGCCGCGATCGCACCCGATGCCGCCGTGCCCTTCCCTGCCCGCCACGTGCACCTGGTGCGCGGCTGGCGCCAGTCGGCCGCGCTGGACCTGGCGCCGCTGGCCGCCGCGGTGCGCAGCGGCGACGGCGAACGCGCGCTGGCGCTGCTGCGCGAGGGCAGGCTCGACGGCGTGCACTACCACGCCGACGCCGCCGACCTGCTGCAGGACCCGGCCCGGCGCGAGCACTTCCTCGCCCACTGGACCGCCCTGGCCCAGGCGCCCACGCCCGCCGAGGCCCTGGCCCTGGCCGGACGCCTGCGCATCCTCACCGCGGTGCGCGAAGGCCCGCAGGGCGCGCGCGGGCTCAACACCCGGATCGAGGCGTTGCTGGCCGAGCGCCTGGCCCAGCAGCAGCCGCGCACGCGCAGCGACGGTTTCTTCCACGGCCGCCTGCTGCTGGTCACCGAGAACCACTACCGCCACGGCCTGTTCAACGGCGACATCGGCATCTGCCTGCGCGACGACCGCGGCCAGCTGATGGCCTGGTTCCCGGGCGCCACGCCCGACGCTCCGCGCGCGTTCCATCCGGCCACCCTGCCCGCCCACGACAGCGCCTTCGCCATGACCGTGCACAAGGCCCAGGGCTCGGAGTTCGACGAGGTGTGGCTGGTGCTGCCGGGCAAGGACAGCCGCGTGCTCTCGCGCGAACTGGTCTACACCGGCCTGACCCGCGCCCGCGATGCGCTGCACCTGTGCGCCGACCCGGCGATCCTGGCCCTGGCGCTGTCGCGCCACGTCAGCCGCGTGTCCGGGCTGGCCTGGCGCCTGGGCGCCGGGGACTGAACGCGGCGCGCCCCAGGCGCGGCGGCGTGCCATCGCCCGGCGCGTCCTGATCCGGCCTGCACGCGCCACGTGCTGGCATGGGCGCGTGCCCGGGCGGCGGGCGTGCGAGGAGACGGCCATGAAGCCATACCGCGGCAACGACGGGGATTCGGGCGTGGACGCCTACGAATGCGGGCCCGGCTGGATCGAGGTGCGGTTCCGCCGCGGCGGCACCTACCGCTACGACGCGCGCCACCCCGGCAGCGAACACGTGCTGGAGATGCAGCGCCTGGCCGAGGCCGGCGACGGGCTCAACACCTATATCAACCAGTTCGTGCGCGACGACTTCGCGGTCCGCCAGTCGCTGGACCCCTGAGCGGCGGCCCCATTGCGCAGCCCCCGGGACTGGAGGAACATCTGTGAGCTACGTCACGGATATGCCCCGGCCGGGGCGACGCATAGCGATCAGGGGGAGATCGTCCATGGAACGCCTGTCCAAGCTGCTGTGCCTGCTGGGGATCCATCGCTACACCAAGCCGACGCATGACGGTGGCCTACGCTGCCGTTGCCGCCGGGTCCGCTACCAGCTGCGCTAGGACGCGCTGCCGCCGCTTCCGCGGCGCGGGCAAATTGAGACAAAGCCGATTCCGTGACGCAGCGGCGGACGCGATGCTCGTCCCATGCACGGCGGTCACCCGTCACGGTCCGGTGGGCCGGGCGGGAGCGTGGCCGGGCGTGCGCCAGGGGATCGCAGCCATGTTGCGCCTGATCTCGACGGTACTTTGCCTGCTGGGTTTCCATCGCTACGAGCTGCCGACCCGCGACGGCGGGATGCGCTGCCGTTGCCGGCGCGTGCGCTACCTGCTGCTTTGACGGCGGCACGCGCGTAGCGGGATCCAGCCGTGGGCGGGGAAGGCCATTGCCGGCGCCCGGCGCCGGCAGGGGCCTTTGCACGCACGCCCATGCGCGCCAGTCACGCCGCAGCCTCAGCGCAACAGTTCCGCCAGCGCCCAGGTGTCGAGGAAGGCGATCACGCGCACGATCCGGCCTTCGCGCAGCTGCATGTGCCAGGCATAGCGGTTGCGGTAGGTCCCGCCATCGCGGGTGGTGGCCTGGCCGGACCAGACCACCACCACCATGTCGTCCTGCGCCAGCACCTGTTCCACCGTCGGCACGATCGGCGTGGCCAGGCGCGCGCCGATCGGCGCCACCGCCTGTTCCAGGAACTGCGCGCGCGAGCGGTACACGCCGGAAACCGGGCTGGTGCCGGCCACGGTCCATTCCACGTCCTCGTGCAGCAGGTCGAACACGCTGCCGCGGCCGTCGCGCCAGGCGGCAAAGGCCTCGCGCACCCGCGCGGCATTGGCCGCCGCATCGGAGGCGGGGGGATCGGCCACCGGCGCGGCGGCGGCGGGCACGGCGGACGCCAGGGCAAGCGCGCAGCCGATGGCCAGGCGCCAGGGCAGGGAGCGGATGGGCATGGGGATCCTCCTGTGCATGCATGCTCAGGCCGGGTGCGCCACCGGGCGCACGACGATGTCGCTGGTGTCCACGTCCTCCGGCTGGGCGATGGCGTGGGCAATGGCGTTGGCGATCGCCTCGGGCCGGAGCGCGACCTTGCGGAACTCGGCCATGGCGCGGGCCGCGTCCGCATCGGTGATGGTCGCGGCCAGCTCCGACTCGACCACGCCCGGATAGACGCAGGTGACGCGGATGCGGTCGTTCTCCTGGCGCAGGCCGTCGGAGATCGCGCGCACCGCGAACTTGGTGCCGCAGTACACCGCCGCGGTCGGCATCGCGTACAGCCCGCCGATCGAGGAAACGTTGATGACGTGGCCGCTGCCCTGCGCCTGCATGGTCGGCAGCACCGCGGCGATGCCGTACAGCACGCCGCGCACGTTGACGGCGAGCATGGCGTCCCACTCCTCGACCTTCAGCGCCGCCATCGGCGACAGCGGCATGATGCCGGCGTTGTTGACCAGTACGTCGATGCGGCCGAAGCGCTGCAGCGCGTGTTCGGCGAAGGCCTGCATGCTGGCGCGGTTGGCCACGTCCAGTTCGCGGGCGCTGGCGCTGCCGCCGGTGGCGGCGATCGCCTCGGCCAGCCGTTGCAGGCGGTCCAGGCGGCGCGCGCCCAGCACCACGCGCGCGCCACGCGCGGCGAGCACGCGCGCGGTGGCCTCGCCGATGCCGCTGCTGGCGCCGGTGACCAGCACCACCTTGCCGTGGATGTTGTCGTTCATGGCGGGAACTCCGGTTGGGGGTGTCAGTCCGCGCGGAAGGCGGAGGCGGCCGGCACCCGGCGCAGGACCATGCCGGCGTGGTACAGCACGCCGTCGATGAACTCGCCATCGGCGGCAAAGCCGGTGTCGTCCAGGTAGTCGATGTGGTTGCCGCGGATCGTGTAGCGGCCCTGGTAGGCGCTGCGGCGCAGGCCGCGGGCCTCGTCGTAGCGGCCGTCGGCGCGCAGTTCGTGGCGGATGTAGCCGTCGTCGCTCACCCACATCCCGACGTAGGGGTGGGGCACGGACGGGGCCGTGGAGGCGGACGCAGGGACGCGGTGGGAAGCGGGAGAGGGAGCAGGGGCCATGGGGATTCTCCGTCGGGGGGTGGAACCACCCTAGGCCGGCGCCAGTGTCCATGGAATTCCCCCGGAACTGGACGTGGTGGTTAGATTGGCTAACCAATCCCCCAGGAGCCCGCCATGCAGCCGGACCTCAACCTGTTGCACCTGTTCCGGGCGGTGGCCGAGTCGCGCAATTTCCGCGCCGCCGCCGACCGCCTGGGGGTGACCCGCTCGGCCGTCAGCCAGGGCGTGCGCCGGCTGGAGGATGCGCTGGGCGTGGCCCTGGTGCAGCGCTCCACCCGCAGCGTGCGCCTGACCGAGGCCGGCGAGCGCCTGCACGCCCAGGTGGCCGGGGCGTTGTCCACCCTGGCCACGGCGCTGGAGGAGGCCGGCGGCGACGCCAGTCCGCGCGGCGTGCTCAGGGTGGCGGTCGCCTCGATCGCCGAGCCGTTCCTGAACGGCCCGCTGGTGGCCTCGTTCGTGCAGGCCTACCCGCACATCACCCTGGACGTGACCGTGACCGACCAGGAGTTCGACATCGTCGCCGCCGGCTTCGATGCCGGCGTACGCCTGGGCGAGGTGATCGAGCAGGACATGGTCGCCGTGCCACTGGGCGGGCCGCAGCGCGAGCTGGCGGTGGCTGCCCCGTCCTACCTGGCCGCGCACGGCGTGCCGGTGCATCCGCGCGAGCTGGTGCGGCACCGCTGCATCGGCTGGCGCGCGCGCCCGGAGCTGGCGCCGTACCGCTGGGAGTTCGTCGAGGACGGGCGCCCGTTCGACGTGCAGGTCGAGCCGCAGCTGACCACCAACGACCTGTCGCTGATGATCCGCGCCGCGCTGGCCGGCGCCGGCATCACCTTCGCCCCGGAGGCCTGCTTCCGCCCCTGGCTGGAGCGCGGCGAACTGGTGCCGCTGCTGCGGGACTACCTGCCGCCGTTCCCCGGTTTCTACCTGTACTTTCCCGCCCGCCGCCACACCCCGCCGCGGCTGCGCGCGCTGGTGGACCACGTGAAGGCCGCCGCGACGCGGCGCGACCCAACCTAAGGCACCCGCGTACGCCCGCCCCGGCCACTATGCTGGGCGATCGCATCCGTGCGACCCCCGAATGGAGACTGCCTTGAAGAAGACCCTGCTTAGCGCCGCGACCCTGGTCGCCCTCGGCCTGGCCGCCACGGCCGGCGCCCATGACGCCCATGCCTGCCTGGACGACGCCTGCACCCTGCAGCTGTTGCAGCCGGCCGGCGACGCCGCCGGCGGTGGCGCGATCGAGACCCCGCGCTTCGGCAGCTGGGGCTTCGACGTGGCCGGCATGGACACCAGCGTGGCCCCGGGCAAGGACTTCTTCGCCTATGCCAGCGGCACCTGGGCCAAGAACACCCGGATCCCCGCCGACCAGTCCAGCTACGGCGCCTTCCGCGCCCTGCGCGACCTGTCCGAGGCGCGCGTGCACCAGCTGGTGGAGAGCTACAAGCTGGGCGACCCGGCCACCGGCGGCGACGCCGCCAAGATCGCCGCGGTCTACCACGGCTTCATGGACGAAGCGACGATCGAGAAGCTCGACGCCGCCCCGCTCAAGCCGCTGCTGGAGCGCGTGCGCAAGGCCGGCTCGCACCTGGAGATCGCGCGCCTGATGGCCGCGCGCGACACCTTCAACGCCACCCTGTTCGGGCTGTCGGTCAGCGACGACCAGCGCGACCCCGAGCACTACACCCTGTACATGAACCAGTCCGGCCTGGGCCTGGGCGACCGCGAGATGTACCTGCGCGACAACTTCGCCCCGCAGCGCGAGCGCTACCTGGCCTACATCGCCCAGCTGCTGGAGCTGGCCGGCTGGAAGGACCCGCAGGCCGCCGCGCAGTCGGTGCTGGCGTTCGAGACGAAGATCGCCGAGGCGCACTGGACCCGCGCCGAAAGCCGCGACCGCGACCGCACCTACAACCCGGTGCCGTTCGAGCGCTTCGACGCCTACGCCCCGGGCTTCCCCTGGGCCGAGTACTTCAAGGCCGCCGGCGTGGACCACGGCAGCGTGGCCGTGGTGCGCCAGGGCACCGCCATCCCGAAGATGGCCAAGGTCTTCGCCGACACCGACGTGGCCACCCTGCAGGCCTGGCAGGCGTTCCACGCCGTCGACGGCGCCGCGCCGCTGCTGTCCAGCCGCTTCGCCAACGCCCACTTCGAGTTCCGCGACAAGTTCCTCAACGGCCAGCTCGAGCAGCGCGAGCGCTGGAAGCGCGCCGTGTCCCTGGTCGAGGCCAGCCTCGGCGAGGCCGTGGGCCGCGACTACGTGGAGCTGTACTTCACCCCGGACGCCAAGGCCAAGATGGACGCCCTGGTGGCCAACGTGAAGGCGGCCATGGCCGCGCGCCTGGACCAGCTGGAGTGGATGAGCCCGGCCACCAAGGCCGAGGCCCACGCCAAGCTCAAGGGCTTCGGCCTGAAGATCGGCCACCCGCCGAAGTGGCGTGACTACAGCGGCCTGCGCATCGCCAATGGCGACGTGGTCGGCAACGCGCTGCGCGCGCGCCAGTTCGAGTGGGACTACCGCCGCGCCCGTCTCGGCAAGACCGTGGACAAGGACGAGTGGGGCATGACCCCGCAGACCGTCAACGCCTACTACAACTCGGTCAAGAACGAGATCGTGTTCCCGGCCGCGATCCTGCAGCCGCCGTTCTTCGACCCGGACGCCGACCCGGCGGTGAACTACGGCGGCATCGGCGGCGTGATCGGCCACGAGATCATCCACGGCTTCGACGACCAGGGCCGCAAGTCCGACGGTGCCGGCGTGCTGCGCGACTGGTGGACCGCCGAGGACGCGGCCAAGTTCGAGGCCCAGGCCGCCAAGCTGGCCGCCCAGTACGAGGCCTACGAGTTCCCGCAGCTGCCGGGCCTGCACATCAACGGCCGCACCTCGATGGGCGAGAACATCGGCGACCTCGGCGGCCTGACCATCGCCCTGGAGGCCTACCGCCGCTCCCTCGGCGGCAAGCCGGCCCCGGTGATCGACGGCTTCACCGGCGAACAGCGCTTCTTCCTCGGCTGGGCCCAGGTCTGGCGCACCCTGTGGCGTGATGACGCCCTGCGCCAGCAGCTGGTCAACGGCACCCACTCCCCGGGCCACATCCGCGCCTTCGCCCCGCTGCGCAACATCGACGCCTGGTACGACGCCTTCGGCGTCAAGCAAGGCGACCCGCTGTACATCAAGCCGGAAGACCGCGTGCGGATCTGGTAAGCCAGGCCAGGCGCTGTAACCCCAAGGGCGGGGCCGCTTCGGCGGCCCCGTCCTCGTTCCGGCCCTGGGCGGACCCGCGGCGCGTGGGTCAGGCGGCCAGCTGGCGGCCCACGTTCTCGATCACAACGCGCACCTGCTCCACCATCGGTCCATTGCCATGGTGGGAGAGCTCCAGCTTGCGCAGCGCCCGGGTCATGGCCACGTACAGCAGGCGGACCTGCTGCTGCCGGCGTTCGCCGTCACTCTCTGGCGAAGCAAGCTCGCAGATCCCGGGAATGAACACCGTGTCGAACTCCAGGCCCTTGCTGGAGTGCATGGTCATGACCTTGATCGCCGGGTCGCCGCTGAACAGGTTGCGCCGGCGCTCGCCACTGGCAACCAGCACCGGCAGGCCGCGCTTGCGCAGTTGCCCGGCGACCAGTTCCGCCAGCCGGTTCGAATGGCACAGCACGGCGAAGTCGTCCGGGCTCGCGCCCTGCTCCAGGGCGTCGCCGATGCGCGCGGCGATCAAGTCCGCCTCGTTCCAGATGTTCCGCCCCCGCCAGAGCTCCGGCATCGGGCCGCGCCTGCCGGCGCTCTCGGGCGGGATCACCGGCACATGGTCGTCGTCGGTTTCCTGGGGGGCGAGCACTTCCTCGGCGAAGGCCTTGGCAACCGACAGCACCTCCAGGGTGTTGCGGTAGTTCAGGCGCAGGATCGTGGTCCGCCCGCGCGCCTGGATGCCCACGCTGGCGAAGCTGAACTTGCGCCGCCCGCCGTTGCCGTAAAGCGTCTGTGCGTCGTCGTAGAGCAGCAGCAGTGAGTTGGTCTCCGGGTCGACCATCTGCACCACCAGCTGCAGCCACTCCGGCGCGAAGTCGTGGCCCTCGTCAATCAGCACCGCGCCGTACTGCGCGCGTGGGATGGCCTTGGCCTGCACCGCCGCGATGACGGCTTCCACCAGCAAGGCGGCATAGCGGTCGGCGTTGTCCTGGTACGGAGGCGGGCGCACGCCATAGGTCTGCAGCTGCTCCTTGCACCAGCCGTGGAAATGCCGCACCGCCACGCGGTCGTGCACGGCGTGCGCGACCATCAGCTGCTCCAGGCGGCTGGCCAGGGTCTTGTTGAAGCACAGCACCAGCACCGGCTTGTGCAGCCGCCGCGCCAGCTCGACGCAGCGGTAGCCGAGGATCATGGTCTTGCCGGAGCCGGCCACGCCATGGATCACGCGGTGCCCGTCCCCGAGCGAGCGCGCCAGCTGTTCCTGCTGCAGGTCCATGATCCGGATGATGTCGGGGATCTCCACCGGCACCTCCTGCGGCTCGGCTGCCAGTGGCGGCAGCAGTTCGCCCTGCTGCTGGATGCGCAGCTGCGGGAACAGGTGCCAGCGCACGCGGTCGATCTGCGGCAGGGTCAGCTGGCAGGGGAACGGCATCATGAACATGTCCCACAGCCGCTTCTGGAACTCTTCCGGATCGACGCCCTCGGTCATCTCGTCCCGGCAGATCACGCTGGCCGCGCCGATGAAGGCATCCAGTTCCATCTGTTCGAACTGGTGGCGGGTGATGCCGGTCAGCACCACGCCGAATCCCCACGGCATGACCAGCTTGCCTTCGCGGCGATGGCCGGCCGGATGCAGCAATGCCGGGTCTGATTGCAGCAGGCGCTGGATCTCCATGGCGTAGTCGCGCGCCTGGCGCAGCGGATTGGGCTCGACCACGCGGCCGCGCTCGGTGTTGAGAACCACCCGGTCGCGGTCGATCTCGGCCAGGGACTCCTGCTTCCAGTCCTTGACCTCCAGCACCAGGATGCCGCGGTGCGGGTGGAGCACGACGAAGTCCGGATGCCTGTACCTGGGCCCGATCGGAACGTCGTACCAGCACAGGTAGTCTTCCTCGAGCTTGTCTTCCAGGCGCAGCGAGAAGCGCCGCTCGCCGGGCGTCATGCGCCCCGCGCAGGTCCCCCTGTTCGGAATCAGCGTAGCCAAGGCATCGGCCTCCCCTGGGACAGTTCCATGGCTGCGGATGAATATAGCGCTTGGCGGAAGCCTTCCCGGGGCAGGGACCCGGGACCGCCGCGGGACGGGATTTCTTTACGATTCCGTTTACGATCCGGAGCGGGGTTTTCCGGAAAAAGTCCAGCAGTATCAAATGCTTGGCAAAACGCGGGCTGGGGGTTTCTTTACGATTCGCCGCGGGCAGGGTGAAAGTCAACCGCTGCGGGACGCCCGTGGTCCCGCCGGGAGCCCCTGAGCCGACGGTTCGCGCCAGTCCCGCCTCAGCCCTGCTTGCCGTCCGCCGGGGCGGGGAACTCGAGGCTGACCGGCACCGCCAGCAGGTACTTGCTGCGGTACTGGCCGTTGAAGTTGTCCTCTTCCTTGACCACCACGCGGCTGGCCTTGTCGATCCAGAAGCGCTGGAAGGCGTCGCCGCCGGGGTTGCCGCTTTCGGTTTCCACCAGCCAGCAGTCGTAGCGGCGGCCGTCGGCACCGGCCAGGGTGCGCTCGCCGAGCACGGTGTAGTCCACGTCCAGCGGCGCGGGCATGCCCACGTCGAACAGGCGGATGCGCAGGGTGCCGCCCTTCTCGTAGGGCAGCAGCGGCAGCAGGGTCAGGTCGCTGTGCCAGTTCATCCACCAGCCGTCCTGCATGGCCTGGAAGCCGGCCTCCAGGCGCTGGCGCGCGGCCTCCGGCCATTCGCCCTCGGCGCGGCCCTCGCCCCGGGCGGGGACCACGTGGGAGGACATGCGCTGGCCGGAACGCACCCAGGTGGCGTCCTGGGAGAGGGTGGCGATGTCGGCCGCGGCGTGCACGGTGTGCACCGTGCCGTCGGGGTCCTCCCAGGCGTGGGTGATGACCCAGGCGGGCGTGCCGTCCACGGTCTGCCGCGAGACCGAGAAGTTGGCCAGCACCGGACGCTTGATGCCGCTGCCGGGTCCGGCGTGCATGTACACCAGGTAGCTCAGCTGCGCCGGGCGCAGGTGCTCCAGGTGCAGGTCGGAAGGTGTGACCCGGTACGGTTCGGCGGCGGAGGCGGGGAGGGCGGTAGCGGACAGGGCCAGGGCGAGGAACAGCAGCGGTCGCGTTACGGAGGCGCGCATACGGGAACGATCGGCTTTCCAGGGTGGGCGCATCCTGGCGCCGCCCGCCGCCGGAATGGAGTGCCGGAGGGCGGTATGACCACCGTCACGGGGGCGGGCCGCGGCTCCTGTCGCTACGGCGTGGCCGCGGCCAGGGTGGTGCGGCCGCGGCGTAGACCGGGTAAGGCCGCATCCGGGGATCCGGCCACGCATCTGCCCGATCCGGTCCGGCGTTGGATCCGCGGCGCGTGGCAGCACGCCACGCCTCGCCAGTGCCTTGCCCGGCTACGGAATTGCCATGGGGAGGGGCGGCATCAGGCAGAATGGCCGCCTCCCCCGCATGATCCGGATGGCCATGGACGTTGAAGCTGTAATGCGCGCCGCGCTGGTCGAAGCCGGCTACGGCCCCGATGCGGTGGGCTCGGCGCTGCCGCGGATCATGCGCATCCTGCAGGCCGAGGACGTGCGCCTGGAGGTCGGCCGCCCGCTGTCGCGCAAGGAGCGCGAGTACGTGCGCCTGCAGCTGGAGATCGGGCTGAGCGTTCCGGAGATCGTTGCCGCCCTCAAGCGCTGAGGGCGCGGGCGTTCCCGCGGTGATGCCACGACATGCGTGGCCCGGACAAGGCCGAAGGCCGCATCCGGGTTGGGTGCCGGGAACGCGCCATCGGCAATGCGCCGGCCTCCTGGCCCCCTCCCGAGCGCCCGTTGGGAGGAACCGGAGCAGCAAAGAAGAAGGCCCGCTTGCGCGGGCCTTCCTGTCGCTGCAGCGCGCGGCTTACTTGAGGCCGCGGAACTCCAGCAGCGGCTCGACGCTGGGATCCTTGCCGCGGAACTCGCGGTAGGCGCTGGCCAGGTCGCGCGAGTGGCCGATGGAGAGGATCTTCTCGCGGAAGACCTTGCCGTTCTCGCGGGTCAGGCCGCCGTTCTCCTCGAACCACTTGAAGGCATCGTGGTCCAGCACCTCGGCGCCGAAGTAGGCGTAGTAGCCGGCCGCATAGCCGCCGCCCCAGACATGGGCGAAGTAGTTGCTGCGGTAGCGCGGCGGCACCGCGGCCAGGTCCACCTTGTACCTGGCCAGGGCCTGCTTCTCGAACGCGTCCACGTCCTCCACCCTGGCGTCGGCCGGCAGCAGGTGCCAGGCCAGGTCCAGCAGCGAGGCGGCCAGGTACTCGGTGGTGGCGTAGCCCTGGTTGAAGGTGCGCGCGCGCACGATCTTCTCCACCAGCTCCTTCGGCATCGGCTCGCCGGTCTGGTAGTGGCGGGCGTAGTTGGCGAACACCTGCGGGTAGAGCGCCCAGTGCTCGTTGAACTGCGAGGGGAACTCGACGAAGTCGCGCGGCACGTTGGTGCCGGACAGGCTCGGGTAAGTGGTCCTGGAGAACAGGCCGTGCAGGGCGTGGCCGAACTCGTGGAACAGGGTGGTGACGTCGTCGAAGCTCAGCAGCGCCGGCTGGCCGGGCGCGGGCTTGGTGAAGTTCTCGACGTTGTAGATCACCGGGATCGTGCCGGCCAGGCCGTCCTGCTCGACGAAGTTGCCCATCCAGGCGCCGCCGCGCTTGCTCGGGCGCTTGAACGGATCGAGGTAGAACACCGCCAGCTGGGTGCCGTCGGCGTCGAACACGTCGAACACGCGCACGTCCGGGTGGTAGACCGGCAGGTCGGTGCGCTCCTTCAGGGTGATGCCGTACAGCTCTTGGGCGGCGTAGAACACGCCGTCCCTGAGCACGCGGTCCAGCTCGAAGTAGGGGCGCACCTGGGCCTCGTCCAGGTCGTACTCGGCCTGGCGCACCTGCTCGGCGTAGAAGTCCCAGTCCGCGGCGCCGGCGCTGAAGCCGCCACCCTGGCGGTCGACCACCGACTGGATCTTGGCCAACTCGGCGCGCGCGCGCGCGGTGGCGGCCGGCACGGTGTCGTTGAGCAGCTTCAACGCCGCTTCCGGGGTGCCGGCCATCTGGTCGGCGATGGCGTAGGCGGCGTAGTTGTCGAAGCCCAGCAGCTGCGCCTTGCGTGCGCGCAGCTTGGCCAGGCGCAGGATGGTGGCGCGGGTGTCGTTGTCGTCGCCCCGGGCGGCGCGGTTCATCGACGCGGCCAGGATCTCCTCGCGCAGGGCGCGGTCCTCCAGCTTGCCCAGCACCGGCTGCTGGGTGGTGTTCTGCAGCTCCAGCAGCCAGCCCTCCTTGCCGGCGGCCTTGGCCGCCTCGGCGGCGGCGGCGAGGGTGCCCTCGTCCAGGCCTTCCAGGCGCGCCTTGTCGGTCACCAGCACGGCGCCGGCATTGGTGGCCGCCAGCAGCTTGGCGCCAAACGCGGTGGTCAGCGAGGACTCCTCGGCGTTGAGCTTGCGCAGCTCGGCCTTGTCCGCGTCCGAGAGCAGGGCGCCGGCGCGCACGAAGGCGTCGTAACGGTGCTCGACCAGGGTCTTCTGCTCGGCGTCCAGGCCCAGCGAGTCGCGCTGGTCGTAGACGGCCTTGACCCGGGCGAACAGCGCCGGGTCGAGGTGGATGGCATCGCTGTGCTCGGCCAGCTTCGGCGCCAGGACTTCCTCGGCCGCCTGCAGGGTCGGGTTGGTGTGCGCCGAGGTCATGGCCTCGAACACCAGCATCGCGCGCGAGAGCAGGGCGCCGGCGCGCTCCATCGCCTCGATGGTGTTGGCGAAGCTCGGCGGCTCCGGGTTGTCGGCGATGGCGCGGATCTCGGCCAGGTGCTGGCGCATGCCCTCCTCGATCGCCGGCTGGTAGTCGGTGTCGCGGATGCGGTCGAACGGCGGCGCCTGGAAGGGCAGCGGACTGGGCGCCAGCAGGGCGTTGTCGCCCTGGGCGGCGCCGGCGGGGGTGGCACTGGAATCGGGCATGGCGTTTTCGTTGGCGGTACGTTCGCCGCAGGCGGACAGGGCCAGGGCGATCGCCGAGGAAAGTAGCAGCTTGCGCAGCATGTAGGGCTCCGGAGGGGCCGGTCAGGATCGCCGGCCATTGGTCCCAGCATGCGCCCGGGGCCCGGGGCAGGGCAGTGCCGGAGGTCCCGGGGGCGGGGCAGTCCCGGCAAAGCAGGGCCGCCCGGCGCAGCTGCCGGTGTGGCTGGGCGGCGCCAATGCGCGCTACCCGGGGAAGGCCCTGGGCAGCGCGGATGGAGGCGGCGACCGATCCGCAGGCGCTGGCGCGGCGCCAGCGGCAGAGGCGGCCGCCGCACGGCGCCTGCGGGGGGCAGGCGGCGGCGGGCGCAAGGCGCTCAGCCCGCCAGCAGGCGGTTGATCCGCTGCACGAAGGCGGCCGGATCGGCCAGCGGCGCGCCGGCGGTCAGCTGCGCCTGCTCCAGCAGCAGGGTCGCCAGGTCGGCGGCCTGGGTGTCGTCCCCGGTGGCCGCGATCCGTTGCAGCAGGGCGTGGCGCGGATTGACCTCCAGGGTCGGCAGGCTTTCCGGCACGGCCTGGCCGGCCTCGCGCAGCAGTCGTGCCAGGTGCGGTGCCATCTCGTACTCGGCCAGGGCCAGGCAGGCCGGCGAATCGGTCAGGCGCGCGGACACGCGTACCTCCTGCACCTTGCCCTCCAGCAGCTTCTTCAGCCGCTCCAGCAGCGGCGCGGCGGCCTGGGCAGCCTCCTCCTGCTGTTTCTTCTCCGCCTCGTCCAGCGGCAGCTCGCCCTTGGCCACGTGGCGCAGCGGCTTGCCGGCGTACTCGTGCAGGTGGCCGACCATCCACTCGTCGATCCGGTCGGACATCAGCAGCACTTCGATGCCCTTGCCGCGGAACGCCTCCAGCTGCGGGCTGCCGGCGGCGGCGGCGTGGCTCTCGGCGGTGACGTACCAGATCGCGTCCTGGCCCGGCTGCATGCGCCCGATGTAGTCGTCCAGCGACACCGTCTGCGCCGCGCCCTCGCCACGGGTGGAGGCGAAGCGCAGCAGCCTGGCGATCCGCTCGCGGTTGGACGGATCCTCGACGATGCCCTCCTTGAGCGTGTTGCCGAAGGCCTTGAGGAAGGCGGCGAACTTCTCCGGCTCCTCGCGCGAGAGCCTGTCGATGAGGTCCAGCACGCGCTTCACGCACGCCCCGCGGATCCGCTCCAGCTGCCGGTTCTGCTGCAGGATCTCGCGGCTGACGTTGAGCGGCAGGTCGTCGGCATCGACCACGCCGCGCACGAAGCGCAGGTAGTTGGGCAGCAGCTCCTCGGCCGCGTCCATCACGAACACGCGCCTGATGTACAGCTTCAGGCCCTTGCGCTCGTCGCGCCCGCCCATCAGCAGGTCGAACGGCGGCTGCGAGGGCAGGTAGAGCAGGGTGGTGAAGCTCTGGCTGCCTTCCACGCGGTTGTGGGTCCAGGCCGCCGGATCGTTGAAGTCATGGCCCAGCGACTTGTAGAAGCCGCGGTAGTCCTCGTCGCTGATCTCGTTCTTCGGCCGGGTCCACAGCGCCGAGGCGTCGTTGACCGTCTCCCACTCCGGCGCGTCCTTCTTTTCGTCCTTGCCGGTCTCCTTCGGCATCCGGATCGGGAAGGCGATGTGGTCGGAGTACTTGCGCACCAGCGCGCGCAGCTTCCAGCCATCGAGGAACTCGTCCTCGCCCTCCTTCAGGTGCAGCACGATGGTGGTGCCGGTGTGCTCCAGCATGGCCGGCTCCAGGGTGTACTCGCCGCGGCCGTCGCTTTCCCACTTCACGCCGGCCTCGGCCGGGGTGCCGGCGCGGCGGGTGAGCACGGTGACCCGGTCGGCGACCACGAAGGCCGAGTAGAAGCCCACGCCGAACTGGCCGATCAGGCGCGCGTCGGCCTTCTGGTTCTCGCCCAGCGCCTCGAGGAAGCGGCGGGTGCCGGAGCTGGCGATCGAGCCGATGTTGGCGATCACCTCGCCGCGGTCCATGCCGATGCCGGTGTCGCGGATGGTCACGGTGCGGGCATCGCGGTCGTGGCTGATCTCGATCCGCAGCTCGCCCTCGCCAGCCAGCAGCTCCGGCTTGCCGATGGCCTCGAAGCGCAGCTTGTCGCAGGCGTCGGAGGCGTTGGACACCAGCTCGCGCAAGAAGATCTCCTTGTGCGAGTACAGCGAGTGGGTCACCAGGTGCAGCACCTGGGACACCTCGGCCTCGAACCGGCGGGTCTCGGAAGCGGGGGCGGACGTTTCGGTGGTCTCGGTGGTCATCGGAAGGTCCCCTGGGACACGGATTGCAGGGGTCCGATGTGTTGGCGCGGCGGCCGTTTTCAAGGTGGCCGGCGCAGGGGCGGGCGGGCGCTGCAAGCGCCGTCCCGGCGGTGGCTAGTCCAGCCGCTTGCGGAACCGCAGGATCGCGGCGGTCATCATCACCGCGGTGAAGGCCGCCAGCGCCGCCACCGAGGGCCACAGCTCCCACAGGCTGGCGCCACGCAGCATCACCCCGCGCACCAGGCGCAGGAAGTGGGTCATCGGCAGCACCTCCGCCACCCATTGCGCCAGCTTCGGCATGCCCGCGAACGGGAACATGAAGCCCGACATCAGGATCGACGGCAGGAACACGAAGATCGTCATCTGCATGGCCTGGAACTGCGACTGCGCCCGGGTCGAGATCAGCAGGCCCAGCGCCAGGTTGGCCACGATCAGCAGCAGCGCCGCGATGTACACATCCAGCAGGCTGCCCAGCAGCGGCACGTCGAACATCCAGATGCCCAGGGCCAGGATCAGCGTGGTCTGGACCAGGCCGATCACCGCGTAGGGCAGGACCTTGGCCACCATCAGCTCGCTGCGGTCCAGCGGGGTGGCGATCAGCAGCTCCATGTTGCCGTGCTCGCGCTCGCGCACGATGGCCATGGCGGTGAACATCACCATGGTCATGGTCAGGATGATGCCGATCAGGCCCGGCACGATGCTCACCGCGCTGCGCCGCTGCGGGTTGTAGAAGCTCACCACCTCGATCTGCGGCGTGGCCCGCGCCGGGCGCCCGCCGGAGGCGCGTTCCAGCGGCGTCTGCGCGATCTGGTTGGCCGCCGCCTGCACCACCGTGTCGGTGCCGTCGACCATCACCTGCAGCGCCGGGCGGCCGTCGGCCAGGCGCCGGTCGAAATCCGGGGGCACTGCGATGCCCACGCTGACCTCGCCCCGGCGCAGCATGTCCACCAGTTCCTGCGGGGTATCGGCCACGGCCGTGGTGCGGATGACGCCGGTGGCGTTGATGTCCATCACCGCCGCGCGCGAGGTCGCGGTCATGGCCTGGTCGGCCACCGCCGCCGACAGGTTGCGCGGGTTGAAGTTGATCGCGTAGCCGAACAGCAGCAGGTCGATCACCGGGATCACCACGATCAGCGCCATGCTGATGCGGTCGCGGCGGATCTGGCGCAGCTCCTTGAGCACCACGGCCCATACCCGGCGCAGGTTCATGCCGCGTCCTCCATGCCGGCGCGGCCGCGGGTGGCGGCGACGAACACGTCCTCCAGGTTCGGATCGGAGGCGCCCACCTCGCCGGCCACGCCCGCGCGTCGCAGCGCATCGCGCACCGCATCCTCGACCTGGCCCGCATCGGCGGTGGCCAGCACCCGCAGGCTGTTGCCGATCTGGGCCACGCTGATCACCTGCGGCAGGCCGACCAGCACCTCGTGCGCGCGCCGCGGCTGCGGCGCCAGCACTTCCACCGTGCGTCCGGACAGCTGGCCGGCCAGTTCGCCGGGGCTGCCGTCGGCCACCAGCCGGCCGCGGTCGAGGATGGCGATGCGATGGCAGCGCTCGGCCTCGTCCATGTAATGGGTGGACACCAGCAGGGTGGTGCCCGCATCGGCCAGGGCGAACAGCGCTTCCCAGAAATCGCGCCGTGATTCGGGATCCACCGCGCTGGTGGGTTCGTCCAGGAACAGCAGCTCCGGGTCGTGGATCACCGCCCCGGCCAGGGCCAGGCGCTGCTTCTGGCCACCGCTGAGGGTGCCGGCCAGCTGCTTCTGGCGGTCGCCGAAGCGGTAGCGCTCGACCAGTTCGTCCACCCGCTGGCGGCTGTGCTGGCGCGGCAGGCCGTACACCGCGGCCAGGAACTCCAGGTTCTCGCGCACCGACAGGTCTTCGAACAGCGAGAACCTCTGGGTCATGTAGCCGATGCGCAGGCGCAGCGCGTCGGCTTCTTCCGGGATGCGCAGGCCCAGCACCTCGATCTGGCCCTCGCTGGGCGTCAGCAGCCCGCACAGCATGCGGATGGTGGTGGACTTGCCCGAGCCGTTGGGCCCCAGGAAGCCGTACACATGCGCGCGCGGCACGGTCAGGTCCACGCCGTCGACCGCGCGCAGCGGGCCGAAGCACTTGCTCAGGCCGCGCGCGCGGATCGCGATCCCCTCCTCGGGCGCTTCAGCGTGCATCGCCGAATTCCACCCGCAGCGGCAGCCCTGCCGGCAGCTCGCCGGCGCCCTCGCCTTCCAGCTCGACCTCGGCCAGGTAGCTCAGGCGCGCGGCGTCCTTGCCGGTCAGCGCGTAGTACGGAGTGAACGCCGGTTCGCTGCGGACCATGCGCACCCGGCCCGGGTAGCTGCGTTGGCCATCGGCGCCCACGTGCACGCGCACCGCTTGGCCCACCTGCACCCGCGGCCGCAGCGGTTCGGGCACGTAGATGCGCGCGTAGGGACGCTCGCCGACCAGCAGCACCGCCAGCGGCGCGCCGACCGGGGCCTCGTCCCCGGCGCGGTAGGGCAGGCTGTCCACCCGTCCGGCGCGCGGGGCAACCACGTCCAGGCGGCCGGTGGTCTCGGCCTGGCCGCGCAGCTGGGCCTCGGCGGCGGCCAGCGCGGCCTCGGCCTGGGCGACCTGCTCCGGGCGCACGCCGTTCTCAAGCTCCTGCAGCGCCGCGCGCGCGGCGGCGACCTGGGCCTCGGCATTGCCGGCGGCGGCGCGGGCGCGGTCGACCTCGGCGGCCGAGACCAGCTGGCGCGCGCCCAGCGGCTGCACGCGTTCGAAGTAGGCGCGCGCGTCGCGCGCCTGGGCCTGGGCGGCCGCCAGGTTGGCGCGGGCTTGGGCGATGTCCTCGCGGCGCGCGCCATTGCGCAGTTCCTCCAACGCCTGGCGCTGGCGCGCGACCTCGGCCTCGGCCGCGGCCAGCTGCGCGTCGCCGCGGGTGCGTTCCAGCACCAGCAGGCGCTGGCCGGCCCCGACCCGCTCGCCCTCGCGCACCTCGATGCTGGCGATGCGCTCGGCGGCCGGGGCGGGCAGGGTGATGCGGTCGTACTCCAGCGTGCCCAGCGCCTGGTCGGTGGCGGGCCTGCAGGCGCCCAGCACGAGGACGGAAACGGCCAGCACCGCGGTGCGCGCCAGGGCCGGCCACGGGAAGCGGATCATGCGGGCAGCTCCAGGCCGCGCTCGAGCAGGGCCAGCGCGTGGTTGCGGATGGCGTCGATGCCCAGGTCCTCGGCGGCGAACAACTGCCGCCAGATCGGCGCGCCGGAGGCGGGGAACAGGGTCAGGCCGACCAGCGAGACCATCAGCAGGCGCGGGTCCAGCCCGGGATTGAGCCGCCCGGCCGCCTGCTCGGTGGCAAAGCGGGCGGCCATCACCGCCGCCAGCTGCGGCGCCAGCCGCGACACCAGCAGGTCGCGCAGCTCGCCGCCCTCGCTGACCACCTCGCGGATCCACAGCGCCGGCAGCCAGGGGTGGTGCCGGACCTGGGCGCAGATCACGTCGACGAACGCCACCACCACGTCACGCAGCGGGGCCTCGGGCATGCCCAGCAGGGTGTCGCGCACCTGCTGGAACACCGGCATCAGGCGCTCGCCGATCACCGCCTCGCGCAGGCCGGCGGCGTCGCTGAAGTAGTAGTGCACCAGCGCCGGCGTGACCGCGGCCTCGGCGGCGATGTCGCGCAGCCGGGTGGCGGCGATGCCGTGGCGCACGTAGCAGGCCAGGGCGGCATCGAGCAGGCGCTGGCGCTGGTCCAGGCCGGCGCCCTGGGGCGGGCGGCCGCGGCTGCGGCGGGGGGCTTCGGCGGAGGCCGCGGCGCGGCTGGCGAGGTGCCCGGGACGGGGCCGCGCGCGCTTCGTGATAGCGGTCACGGGTGGATCCTGGGTTTCGGGAGGGGTGTTCGGGCTCATGGCCCCGGATTTAATTGACTCATTAATTAAATTGCAACTGCTTGTCGCGGGGAGGTTTTGTGGGGATTCAGTGCGGTGAAACCCGGGTCAAGGCGCGGCCCGGGCCGCGGCCGCGTTGCGCCGCACCATACGCACCTCTACTAGTAGCGTTCCCAGAACCGGAAAATCACGTTATGTTCAGCCCCGGGAGTGGCGCGCGACTCGGGGGAGCGCAGCGCCTCAGCCAGACCGCGGGCCCCATTGGCCGCGGAACCTGGCCTCCCCCTGGCCTGCATACGCAGGTCGGGACAGGGGTCCAAAGGGGGTTCGGATGTACCGAACAATTGGCAGGCTGGTTCCGTTCCAAACCAGCAGCCATGCGGTCGAATGTGGCGCCGTGACGGGGGTCGCGGCTGCAACGACCTCCACCTGGTGACCTGCTGGCCGTGGCCGCGTCCCGGGGGGAGGGACGCGGCCACGGTGATTTACAGTCCCGGCCGTGACCGGCCGGTGTAGGGTTGGGCCATGGCCCGCAAGACTTCCGCCCTGTCTCCCGGCCCGGTCCGCTTCCGGGCCCGCCTGGCCCGGCCCCTGCGCCCGGCCGATGCCGACTGGACCTTCCTCGTCCTGCCCGCCGCCGCCAGTGCCCGCCTGCCCAGCCGTGGCCAGGTAAGCGTGGCCGGCACCTTCGCCGGACAACCCTTCCAGGCCACCCTGCAGCCGGACGGGAAGGGCGGCCACTGGCTGAAGGTGGAGCCGGCCCTGGCCGCGGCGGCCGGGGTCGCGGCCGGGCAGGAGGTCGCGCTGGAGATCGCCCCGCTGGAGCAGGAGCCGGAACCCGAAGTGCCGGAGGACCTGGAGCGCGCGCTGGCCGCGCAGTCGCGGGCGCTGGCCACCTGGCGCGACATCACCGCGGCGGCGCGCCGCGACTGGATCCACTGGATCAGCTCGGGCAAGAAGGCCGAGACCCGCGCCCGCCGCATCGCCAGCGCCTGCGACATGCTGGCCAAGGGCAAGCGGCGGGCCTGCTGCTTCGACCGATCCGGGATCTACAGCAAGGCCTTCGCCGCGCCCGAACCGGCGCCCTGAGCGGAGGCGGGCGCGCGCCGGTCGCCGCTGGCGGGGTTCCGTCGGCGCATTCCCGGTTCCGTCGCAGCGCGCTTGCGGCTCCGTCCGCGGCCGCCGAGGCTTGCCTGGCATGACCGAGGAGGACTGCCGCCGATGAACACCCTGTTCGCGCTTGCCGCCTGGTGCCTGCTGCTGGTCCTGTGCTGGCCGCTGGCGATCCTGGCCCTGTTGCTGTGGCCGCTGGTGTGGCTGCTGTCGCTGCCGCTGCGGCTGGTGGGCATCACCTGCTCGGCCCTGTTCGAGCTGCTGCGCGCGCTGCTGATGCTGCCGGCCCGGCTGCTGGGCGGCGGGCGGCGCGGGGCCGTGGTTCGGGATTGCTGATTGGTGCCTGCAAGGCCCTGTCCCGCCGCCATGTGGTGCAAAAAGGCCCGGCTTTCGCCGGGCCTTCCTGCTTCCCGGGCCGGGGTCAGGCCTGCTTGCGCGAGGCGATCCAGGCGTCGACGCGACGCTCCAGCAGGTCCAGCGGCATCGCGCCGCCGCCCAGCACCGCGTCGTGGAAGCCGCGGATGTCGAAGCGCTCGCCCAGTGCCTCCTCGGCCTTCCGCCGCAGCTGCTGGATGCGGATCATGCCGACCTTGTACGCGGTGGCCTGGCCGGGCATCACCAGGTAGCGCTGGATCTCCGAGCGGATCGCCGCGTCCGGCACCGAGCTGTTGGCGCGGAAGTATTCCACCGCCTGTTCCTCGGTCCAGCCCTTGGCGTGCATGCCGGTATCCACCACCAGGCGGATCGCGCGCCACATCTCCGACATCAGCCGGCCGTACTCCGAATACGGATCCTCGTAGGTGCCCGGCATCTCCTTGGCCAGCCATTCCGCGTACAGGCCCCAGCCCTCGGCGTAGGCGGTGTCGAACATCTGGGTGCGGAACTGCGGCACCCCGGTCAGCTCCTGGGCGATGGAGATCTGCATGTGGTGGCCGGGCAGGCCCTCGTGGTACGCGATCACCTCCAGCTCGGTCCTGGGCATGGAGTTCATGTCCGACAGGTGCGCGTAGTAGATGCCCGGGCGCGAGCCGTCCGGGGTGCCGGGGTAGTAGTGCTGGGCGGCGCCGTCCTGCTCGCGGAACGCCTCCACGCGCTTGACCACCAGGTCGGCCTTGGGCAGCAGGCCGAAGTACTCCGGCAGGTGCTGCTTGATGTTCCCGATCTTGGCGGTGGCGTCGTCGATGTAGGCCTGGCGGCCGGCGTCGGTGTTCGGGTACAGCCGCTTGGGATCGGACTGCACCTGCCGGAAGAACGCCTGCAGGTCGCCCTCGATGTCCAGCTGCTTCTGTACCTGCTCCAGCTCGCCGCGCAGGCGCGCGACCTCGGCCAGGCCCAGCTCGTGGATCTGCTCGGCGGTCATGTCGGTGGAGGTGTGGCGCTTGAGCTGGGCGGCGTAATAGGCCGCGCCGTCCGGATGGGTCTGGCCGACGCCGGTGGGGTTGACCAGGGCGTTGGGCAGCTCGGCCTCGGCGAAGGCGATCACCCGCTCGTAGGCCGGCTTCACCGACTCCAGCAGGGCGGCGCGCGCCTGCTGCTTGAGCTCACCGGCGCGGGCGGCGTCGATCTTCCCGGCCTGGACCAGGGCATCGGCCTTGGCCTGGGCGTCGGCCCACAGCGCGCTGTCGGCGCCGGCGCCGAACGGCGCGCCGGTGATCACCTTGCGCGACTGGTCGATCACGCCCTCCAGCGCGAACCGCGGCGGGCGGATGCCGGCGGCGGCCGAGGCGCGGGCGCGCTCCAGCAGCTGGTCGAAGGCCACGCCCACCTTCTGCAGGCGCGAGACGTAGGCCAGGTAGTCCTGCTCCTCGTCGACCTTGTGGAAGCCGATCAGGAAGGTCGGCAGTTCGCTCTGGCGGCCGCCCATCTGCTCGAACGGATAGTCGTGCGCCAGGTACTGCAGCTCGACCCGGGCGCGCTCGGCCTGCTTCTTCCACAGGTCCCAGGACAGCTGCGCCTCCGGGTCCAGGCGCGCGTAGTCGAACTGCGATTCCATCTCGCGCACCGAGGCCTCCAGCCACTCCACGCGCTGGCGCAGGCCGGCCTCGGACATGTCGTCGAGCTGGTCGTACAGCTCCTTGCGGCCGAGGAAGGTCAGCTGCATCGGGCTGAAGCGCAGCGCCTCCTCGTACTTGGCGTCGAACCAGGCATTGAGGCGCTGGGTCTCGGCCTGGACGGCCGCCGCGTCCGGCGCGGCGGCCTGGGAGGTGCCGGCGTTGCCGGTGTCTCCCTGGCTGCAGGCGGTCAGGGCCAGCGGCAGGGCGAGGCCGAGGGCGATGGCGAGGGTGCTGCGGGCAAGGGCAGGACGCACGGGACAACTCTCCGGAAGTGGGGACAACCGCCGCATTCTGCTGCATGCGGGGGGCGCGCCGCACCGTGGCCCTGGTCATGGCGGAGCGACGGCGATCACGCGCCCCGGGACCTGTGGCATATGCCGCGCCGGCGGCGGCTGCCCACAATCGCGCCGGCCCGTGCCGAACCGGAACCGCCCATGCATCGTGCCGCCCTCCTCCTGCTTGGTTGCCTTGCCGCCTGGATCCCCGCCGCCGCGGCGGAGGACTGCGCCGACCACGCGGCCTACGCCCCGGGGCGCGAACTGCTCGCCGAGCTGGAGCGCATCGTCGCGCCGGAAGGCGTGCAGGAGGCGTACGAAGTGCCGGTCAACGGCGTGCGCCACTGGGTCCACGTGCGCGGCCAGGACCGCGCCAACCCGCTGCTGCTGTTCGTGCACGGCGGGCCTGCCTCGCCGGTGATCCCGACCCTGTGGCAGTTCCAGCGCCCGCTGGAGGAGTACTTCACCGTCGTCCACTACGACCAGCGCGGCGCCGGCCGCACCTTCCGGCTCAACCCGCCGGAGGCGATCGACGGCACCCTGCGCATCCAGCAGTACGTGGACGACGCCATCGCCCTGGCCGAGCACCTGCGCCAGCGCTACGGCAAGCGCAAGCTGGTGCTGGCCGGGCACAGCTGGGGCACGGTGGTCGGCATG
Organism: Pseudoxanthomonas sp. SGNA-20; assembly: GCF_003931635.1. Lineage (NCBI taxonomy): Bacteria > Pseudomonadati > Pseudomonadota > Gammaproteobacteria > Lysobacterales > Lysobacteraceae > Pseudoxanthomonas > Pseudoxanthomonas sp. SGNA-20. The sequence goes on from NZ_RRYK01000001.1 coordinate 1,171,046, forward strand.
CACGCCGCGCTGCAGCGGCCGGACCTGTTCCATGCCTACGTCGGCATCGGCCAGGTGATCCATGCCCGGACCAACGAACGCCTGAGCTTCGAGTACGGCCTGGCCCGCGCCCGCGCCGAGGGCAATGCCGCGGCGGTGGCGGAGATGGAGGCGATCGCCCCCTATCCCGGCGACGCGCCGCTGACCCGCGAGCGCATCGTCACCGCGCGCAAGTGGGCGCAGCACTACGGCGGGCTCAGCGCGTTCCGCGACAACTCGCGCTGGTTCTTCCACGGCGCCCTGCTGTCGCCGGACTACGACGACGCCGACCGCTGCGCGATCGACGCCGGCAGCCTGTTCACCCTGGGCCGGGTGCTGGAGGGGTTCCTGCAGGTCGATTTCCGCGGCGTGCGCCAGTTCCCGCTCCCGGTGGTGATGTTCATGGGCCGCCACGACTACACCACGCCCTCGCAGCCCACGGAGGAATGGCTGCGGCAGGTGCGCGCGCCCTACCGCCACGGCGAGTGGTTCGAGCGCTCCGCGCACCTGGTCCCGTGGGAGGAACCCGGCCATGCCCTGGTGGCGCTGCTGCAGCACGTGCGCCCGCTGGCGGTCGCCGGCGAGGAGGGCGGTGCCAATGACGGCGCCGGCGTCGGCTCCGTGCGCTGAGGCTCAGGCGCCGGCGGGTGCCGGCGCGCGCTGCGCGCTCTCCAGCCAGGCGCGCACCGCTTCGGCCGGCATCGGCCGCGCGAACAGGTAGCCCTGCATCAGGTTGCCGCCCAGCTCGCGCAACACCGCCTGCTCCTCGCGCGTCTCCACCCCCTCGATCACGCAGCCCAGCTCCATGTCGCGGCTCAGCGCCAGCAGCGAGCGCACGATCTTCATGCTGGTGGGCTTGTCCGGGATGCCGGTGACGAAGCGGCGGTCGATCTTGATCTTGGTCAGCGGCAGCGCCAGCAGCTGGCTGAGGCTGGAGAAGCCGGTGCCGAAGTCGTCCAGCGACACGCCGCAGCCCAGCCCGCGCAGCTGCCCGGCCGCGCGCTGCAGCTGGGCGGTGTCGTGCAGCACCGCCGTCTCGGTGATCTCCATGTCGATCCGCGCCGGGTGCACGCCGCTGAGCTCGATCAGCTCCAGCAGCCGCGCCAGGTCCTCGCCCGAACCCAGGTCGTGCATCGACAGGTTGAACGACAACCCCACCGGTTCCGGCCAGTGCGCGGCCTCGGCCAGGGCCTTGCCCAGCAGGATGCGGGTGATCCGGTGCACCAGGCCGGCGCGCTCGGCCACCGGGATGAAGTCCGCCGGCGAGACCGGGCCCAGTTGCGGGTGGGTCCAGCGCGCCAGCGCCTCGAACGCCAGCGCCTTGCCGGTGGCCATGCACATGATCGGCTGGAACGCGACCGACAGCTGCGCCTCCAGGTCGGCGTTGCGCAGCGCCTGCTCGATCGCTGCCTCGTGCTGGATGCGGTGGTGGTGGTCGGCCGAGAACAGGCTTACTCCGCCGCGGTGCTGGCGCTTGCCGTGGTACAGGGCGTAGTCGGCGCGCTCGTACAGGTCCTCGGCGTGTCCGGCCAGGTTCGGGTACAGCACCAGGCCCATGGTCGCGGTGACCTGCAGCGCCATGTCCTGAAGCTGGAAGGGCTCGCGCAGCTGCGCGCAGACGTCGCGGGCGAAGGCCACGTAGGCGGCGTCGTCACCCAGGTCCTCGGCGATCAGCGCAAACTCGTCGCCGCCCAGGCGCGCCAGGTGCACGCGGCCGTCGGCCAGCTTGGCCAGGCGCCGGCCGACCTGGCGCAGCAGGCGGTCGCCGGCCAGGTGGCCGTGCAGGTCGTTGATCGGCTTGAACCCGTCCAGGTCGATGATGCCCACCGCCAGGCGCGTGCCATTGGCGTCGGCGCGCGCGCAGGCCTCGGTGAGCGTGGCGAAGAAGGCGCGCCGGTTGGGCAGCCGGGTGAGGCTGTCGATGTTGGCCAGGCGCAGGTTCTCCGCGCCCAGCCGCTCGGCGTGCAGGCGCGCGCCGACCAGGGCGGTGAAGCGCCGGTACTGGCGCAGCAGGGTGGAGACCACGCCGAAGGTCATCAGCGCCACGCCCAGGGCCATGGCCACGAAGGTCGGCTCCCCGGTGGTGGCGAAGAACAGGACGAAGCCACCGTTGAAGATGATCGCCACCCCCAGCATCGCCGGGCGCAGGTGCATCATGTACAGCTGGATCACGGTGGCGGACGTGGCCATGTAGAAGGCCACGTGCGAGCGCGCGTAGGCGTCCCCGTACGGGAACAGGGCCAGCGCCCAGAGGGTGAACGCCAGCGCCAGCGGCCAGGCCAGGCGGGTGCTCCAGACCAGCGCGCGGCGGGCCTGGGCCGGGTCCGGGACCTGGCCGCGCCCGCGCCACCACTGCGCGAAGCGGACCAGGCAGCTGAGGGTCAGCAGCGCCGGCGCGCCCACGGTCAGCCAGGGCGGGGCGTGGGCCATGTGGGTCCAGGCCAGCAGCCAGGTATTGGCGACCAGCAGCGCGTACATGAGCGGGAGTTGGCCGGCGAACGCGCGGTACTGCGCCTTCAGCAACGCCGGGTCACCCGACGTCACTGGGATCAGCTCCCGCAGCCTGGCGATGGGTCCTGCTGGTGGCATGTGGCTCCCGGCCTTGGGCCCCCGCGCGCCGCGACTGCTCGGCGAGGGCGTGTGGTCCCCGGATAGAGCGGCGGCGGCCGGTGAAAGTTGAGCGGGGGCGGGGCGGCGGCCGGTCGGGTACGATTTCCACCTCCCCCGGACCGTATCGCCGCCCATGACTTCCAGTTCCCCCACCCCCGCCGTCACCCGGGAGCAGGCCGAGGAGGCCGTGCGCACCCTGCTGCGCTGGGCGGGCGAGGACCCCGGCCGCGAGGGCCTGCTGGACACCCCGCGGCGGGTGGCCGAGGCCTACGGCGACTGGTTCAGTGGCTACCGCGAGGACCCGCGCGAGTACCTGGCCCGCACCTTCGAGGAGGTGGCCGGCTACGACGAGATGATCGTGCTGCGCGACATCGAGTACGAAAGCCACTGCGAGCACCACATGGCCCCGATCATCGGCCGGGTCCACGTGGGCTACCTGCCGGCGGGCAAGGTCGTGGGCATCAGCAAGCTGGCCCGGGTGGTGGACGCCTACGCGCGCCGCTTCCAGGTGCAGGAGAAGATGACCGCGCAGATCGCCCACACCATCCAGGACGTGCTGCAGCCGCAGGGCGTGGGCGTGGTCGTGGTCGGCGCGCACGAGTGCATGACCACCCGCGGCGTGCACAAGCGCGGGGTGAGCATGGTGACCTCGTGCATGCTGGGCAGCTTCCGCGAGGACGCGCGCACCCGCTCGGAGTTCCTGCGCTTCATCGAGGGCCGGCGCTGAGGCCATGGCCGCGCTGGAGACCCGCGACTGCCCCTGCGGCACCGGCCGGCCCTACGAGGCCTGCTGCGGCCGCTGGCACACGGGCGAACCGGCCCCGGACGCGCTGGCGCTGATGCGCTCGCGCTACAGCGCCTACGTGCTGGGCCTGCCGGACTACCTGCGCGCCACCTGGCACCCCTCCACTCGCCCGACCGCGCTGGACATGGACGATCCGGACGGCCTGCGCGTGGTCTGGCTGGGCCTGGCCATCAAGTCCCACCGCGCCGCCGGCGACCGCGCCGAGGTCGAGTTCGTCGCCCGCTACCGTGCCGGCGGCCGCCCCGCCGTGCGCATGACCGAGCGCAGCCGCTTCGTGCGCGAGGGCGGCCGCTGGTACTACGTCGACGGCGACGTCTCGTGAACGCGGGTCCCTCACTCTCCGCATCCGCCTAACGCTTCCCTGACGCCGCGCTCATGGGCGCCCGGCTAGCGTGCCGCGATGGACCTGGCCACCCAAGTCGCCATCCCCGCCCGCCACTGCCAGGCCACGGCCGCCCGCTACGCCGCCGTACGTGCCGCCAGCGTGGCCCTGGCTGCGCCGCTGTCGCCCGAGGACGCCATGCTGCAGAGCATGGCCGACGCCAGCCCGGCCAAATGGCACCTGGCCCACACCACCTGGTTCTTCGAGCACTTCGTGCTGGCCCCGGCGGGCCTGGAGCCGCTGCAGCCGCACTGGCACTACCTGTTCAACAGCTACTACGACAGCGCCGGCCCGCGCCAGCCGCGGCCGCAGCGCGGGCTGCTGTCGCGGCCGTCGCTGGCTGCGGTGCTGGCCTGGCGCGAGGCGGTGGACGCGCGTGTGCTGCGCCTGCTCAAGGCCGGCACCCTGGCGCCGGCGCAGCTGCGCCGGCTGGAGCTGGGCCTGCACCACGAGCAGCAGCACCAGGAGCTGCTGCTGACCGACCTCAAGCACGCGCTGTGGAGCCAGCCGCTGCGCCCGGCCTACCGCCCGGACCTGCCGGATCCGGCCGCGCGCCCCGCCTCCGCGTTGCCGCTGCACTGGATCGGCAGCGGCGAGCAGGTGGTGGAGATCGGCGCCCCGGCCTGGCCGCAGGCGCCGGACTTCGCCTACGACAACGAGTCCCCCATGCACCGCGTGCTGCTGGCGCCGCACGCGCTGGCCAGCCGGCCGGTGAGCAACGCCGAGTACCGTCAGTTCGTGGAGGACGGCGGCTATCGCGATCCACGGCTGTGGCTCAGCGACGGCTGGGCACGGGTGCAGGCCGAGGGCTGGGAGCGCCCGCTGTACTGGGAGCCGGACCTGGAGCAGGCCTTCACCCTGGGCGGCCTGCGCGCGCTGGCCCCGCACGCGCCGGTCTGCCACCTCAGCTATTACGAGGCCGACGCCTTCGCCCGCTGGGCCGGCGCGCGCCTGCCGACCGAGGCCGAATGGGAACACGCCGCGCGCCAGCTGCCGCCGGACGGGCACTTCGCCGACGACGGCGTGCTGGAGCCGTGCCCGCCATCGGCCGGGGCCGGCCAGGGGCCGCTGCAGCTGTACGGCGACGCCTGGGAATGGACGTGCAGCGCCTACCTCGCCTATCCCGGCTTCCGTCCCTGGCAGGACGACACCGGCGAGTACAACGCCAAGTTCATGAGTGGCCAGTTCGTGCTGCGTGGCGGCAGTTGCGCCACCCCGCGCGGCCACGTCCGCGCCAGCTACCGCAACTTCTTCCCCCCGCACGCGCGCTGGCAGTTCTCGGGCCTGCGCCTGGCCCGCGACCTGGCGCGCGCCTGAGCGGAACGCAACGATCCCGGAGCCTCGATGACCCCTGCCGCCGCCGCCCACCGCCACGATCCCGTCGATCCCACCCTGCTCGGCGACGTGCTGGACGGACTGGCCACGCGGCCGCGGAGGCTCGCTTCCAAGTACTTCTACGACGCCCGCGGCTCGGCCCTGTTCGAGGCCATCACCCGGCAGCCGGAGTACTACCTCACCCGGGTCGAGCTGGCCCTGCTGGCCACGCACATGCCAGGCATCGCGGCGGCGGTCGGCGCCGGCGTGCACGTGGTCGAGTACGGCAGTGGCAGCGGCCTGAAGACCGAGCGCCTGCTGGCCGGGCTGCGCGCGCCGCTGGCCTACACCCCGGTGGAGATCTCGCCGGCGGCGCTGGAAGCCTGCGTGGCGCGCCTGCGCCCGCGCTTCCCCGGGGTGGCGATGCTGCCGCTGCAGGCCGACTTCACCCGCCCGCTGCGCTTGCCGCCGCCACCGCGCGCGCCGGCCCGCACCCTGGTGTTCTTCCCCGGCTCGACCCTGGGCAACTTCGTCGAGGCCGAGGCGGTGCGGCTGCTGGCTGCGATGCGCGAGACCATCGGCCGCGACGGGCGCGCGCTGGTGGGCATCGACCTGGTCAAGGACCCGGCGCTGCTGGAGGCCGCGTACAACGACGCCGCCGGGGTCACCGCCGAGTTCACCCTCAACCTGCTGGTGCGGCTCAACCGCGAGCTGGCCGCGGACTTCGACCTGTCCGGCTTCGCCCATGACGCCCGCTACGTCCCGCAGCGCGAGCGCATCGAGACCCGCCTGGTGAGCCTGCGGCCGCAGCGGGTGCACGTGGCCGGCCTGGCGTTCGACTTCGCCGAGGGCGAGGCGATCGAGGTCGAGTACAGCCACAAGTACACCGACCGGGGCTTCTCCGCGCTGGCCGCGCGCGCTGGGCTGGAGGTGGTCGACGGCTGGGGTGGCGAGCCGGAGGGTTTCGGCCTGCGCCTGCTGCGCCAGGCCGCGCGTTGACCGAGGGCAGGCCACGTGCGCCGGCTATCATGCAGCGGATTCCACGTCCGCATACCGCATGAGCCGAGCGACGTCCCGCATCCGCCTGGTCCTGTGCTGCCTGCTGGCAACCGCCTGCAGCGGGCCGGAGGCGCGTGCGCCGCTGCCGGACGCGGCGCCCGCCCCTCCCACAGCGACCGCTACCACCGTGACCAGTCCCACCGTCTTCGGCATGCCTCCCGACTTCGCCGCCTGGCAGCAGTCGCCCGCCACTACCGCCAGCGACACGGCCATCGATGTACCTGGCGTACGCCTGGGCCGGTTCGAGGGCCTGGACGCGGTGCTGGTGGAAACCCCGCACGCCAGCGCGGCGATCGCGCTGTTCGGCGGCCAGGTGCTGTCGTACGTGCCGCGCGGCGGCCAGGACGTGTTCTGGCTGTCGCCGCTGCGCGCGGAACTGCCCACGCCGATCCGCGGCGGCACCCCGGTGTGCTGGCCGTTCTTCGGCCGCGAGGGCCAGGGCGACGACGTGCCCTCGCACGGCTTCGTGCGCACCCTGCCATGGAAACTGGTGGAGGCACGCGCCGCGGACGGTGGCATCACCGTGGTGCTGGAGCCGCCGGCGCTGCAGGGCCTTGACCTGCGCCTGCGCACCGAGGTCCACGTCGGCCGCCACCTGCGCCAGGCGCTGCTGACCACCAACGCCGGCAGCGCGCCGGTGGTCTTCACCGAGGCGCTGCACAACTACTTCCGCGTCGCCGACGTGGAGCAGGTACGGGTCGAGGGCCTGGACGGGCGCACCTACTTGGACAAGAACGACGGCTACCGCGCCCACGCCCAGCACGGCGACTGGATCCTGGCCGATCCGCGCGACCCCGGCCGCAGCGACCGCACCTATCCCGCCGCCGGCGGCCGCTACCGCCTGGTCGATCCGGGCCTGGGCCGCGCGATCGAACTGCAGGTGGAGGGCGGTCGCAGCGCGGTGGTGTGGAATCCCGGCGCGCAGGCGGCGGCGAAGATGGCCGACGTCGGCCCGCACTGGCGCCAGTTCCTGTGCGTGGAGGCGGCCAATGCAGGACCGGACCTGGTCGCTCTGGCGCCCGGGCAGGCGCACGCGCTGGTGCAGGCCATCGCCGTGCAGCCGCTTTGACCGGGGCCGGCCGCGTGCGTGCCTGCGTGGTTGTCGGCACCCATCGCCGCGCGCCCGCGCGGCGTCTGCCCGATAATGCGCGCCTGTCTCCAGCCGGCCACCCCGCGTGAGTCCAATCGCTTCCCACCGGCGCACGGCCGCGCTGGTCTTCATCTTCGTCACCGTGCTGATCGACGTGCTGTCGTTCGGCGTGATCATCCCGGTGCTGCCGCATCTGGTGCAGGAGTTCACCGGTGGCGACCTTGCGGCCGCGGCGCACTGGGTCGGCATCTTCGGCATGGTGTTTGCCGCGGTGCAGTTCCTGTCCACCCCGGTGCAGGGCGCGTTGTCGGACCGCTACGGCCGGCGTCCGGTGATCCTGGTCTCGTGCCTGGGCCTGGGCCTGGACTTCGTGGTCATGGCCCTGTCCACCTCGCTGGCCATGCTGCTGGTGGCGCGCATCATCTCCGGCGTGGCCTCGGCCAGCTTCACCACCGCCAACGCCTACATTGCCGACGTGACCCCGCCCGAGCGCAGGGCCAGGAGCTACGGCATGATTGGCGCCGCCTTCGGCCTGGGCTTCGTGGTCGGGCCGATGATCGGCGGCTGGCTGGGCGGGATCGACCTGCGCCTGCCGTTCTGGTTCGCCGCCGGGCTGGCGCTGCTGAACTTCCTCTACGGCGTGTTCGTGCTGCCCGAATCGCTGCCGCCGGAACGGCGCACGGCGCGCTTCGACCTGGCCCATGCCAACCCGTTCGGGGCGATGGTGCTGCTGCGCAGCTACCCGCAGGTGTTCGGCCTGGCCGCGGTGGTGCTGCTGGCCAACCTGGCGCACTACGTCTATCCCAGCGTGTTCGTGCTGTTCGCCGAGTACCGTTTCGCCTGGGGCCCGCGCGAAGTGGGCTGGGTGCTGGCCGGCGTGGGCGTGATGAGCATCATCGTCAACGCCCTGCTGGTCGGGCGCGTGGTGCGCGGCCTGGGCGAGCGCCGCACGCTGCTGCTGGGCCTGGGCTGCGGCGTGACCGGTTTCGCGATCTACGGCTTTGCCGGCACGCCCTGGCTGTTCCTGCTGGCGCTGCCGGTCAGCGCACTGTGGGCGCTGGCCTCGCCGGCCACGCAGGCGCTGATCACCCGCCAGGTCGGGCCGGAAGCCCAAGGCCGCATCCAGGGCGCGCTGATGAGCCTGGTGAGCCTGGCCGGCATCGTCGGCCCGGTGCTGTTCACCAGCGTGTTCGCGCTGTTCATCGGCGAGCGCACACCGGCGCACCTGCCGGGCGCGCCGTGGCTGCTGGCGGCGCTGCTGCTGGGCGCGGCGTTCGCGGTCGGCTGGCGTTACGCGCACCCGCCTGCGGAATAAGCGGCGCGGCCACCCGAAGGTGGCCACGCCGGTGGATCAGTCGTTCTCGACGTTGAGGATGCGGCCATCCTTCGGGTCGACGCGTAGCTCGACCTTCTGCCCGTCCTTGCGCTCGCCCTCCGCCTTCCAGATGCCGTCGTCGAAGTCCACGTCGTGGATCTTCGAGTAGCCGGCGGCGGCCAGGCGCGCCTTCACGTCCTCGGCGCTGAGGCTGGACACCTGGTCATCGGCATGGATGCGGCCCTCGGCGTCCACCCGCACGTCGACCCGCTTGCCGTCGGCGCTGGTGGCGTCGGCTTCCCACATGCCGTCGTCGAACTCCACGTCGTTGATCCGGGTGTAGCCGGCGCTGGCCAGCAGCGCGCGTACCTGGACCTCGGTCAGGGCCTGGCTGGCGGCCTGCTGGCGCTCGGCGCCCGGTGCATTGGCCGGCTTGGCCTGGTCGGTCTGCTGCGCGGTGGCCGGCAGCGCCAGCGCCAGGGCGACCATCGCGGGGAAGTAAAGGCGGGCGGTACGCTTCATCGCAGTCTCCTGCTTCGGGTGTGGCTGCACCCTGCCGCGCCGCGGCTCAGTGGCGGGTGAACGGCAAGGTTCTGACGCCGCCGGCGTTCAGCGCGGTGAACGCGTCGTGGCCCGCGCTGCTTTTGCTAGGCTGCACCCCATGGATGGAACCACCCCGCTTCCCGACGGCCCCGGCGCCGCGCCCGGCCGGCCGCGCGAGGACGCCGCGTGGCGCACCCTGCAGGCTGCCACCGCAGGCCTGCACGCGCAGGTCGAGTCGGTGCCGCTGATGGCGGCGTTGATGTCGCCGGCGGTCGACGAGGACATCGTGGCCGAGGTGCTGCAGGCGCTGCTGCGCATCCACGCCGGCTGGGAACAGGCCAATGCCGCGCGCCTGCAGGCGCTGGCCTGGCCCTGGCGTCCGCGTGCCGAGGGCCTGCGCTACGACCTGATGGCACTGGGCGTGCGTCCCGATACCGGGCAGGTGCCGGGACCGGTCGCGGGCTGCGAGGCCGAGGCCTGGGGCATGCTCTACGTGGTCGAGGGCTCGGCCCTGGGCGGGCAACTGATCGCCCGCCACCTGCGCGCGCATCTGCCCGGGGTGGGCGCCGCGGTGCGCCACTTCGAATCCGCCGAAGGCCCCGGCTGGCCGGCGTTCCGCGCCGCCTTGGAACAGGCGCTGCCGGATGCCGGCCGCCGCGCCCGTGCGGTCGCCGGCGCGCAGGCGATGTTCACCCACTTCCATGGCCAGCTGGCCCGCAACAGCGTCGTCCGCGACGACGCAGGAACCGTTCCCGCATGAGCCTTGCCCCCGAAGCGCCGGACCTCGACGCCTGCGCGCGCGAGCCGATCCACATCCCCGGTTCGATCCAGCCGCACGGCATCCTGCTGGTGGTCGACCCGGCCGACGGCCGCGTGCTGCAGGCCAGCGCCAATGCCGCCGCCGAGCTGCTCGGCGGCCAGGGCCAGGTGCAGGGCCAGCGCTGGGAAGAACTGCTGCAGCTGGCGCCGGCGCAGGCCGCGGCGCTGCGCCCGGTGGAGCAGGCGGTGCACCTGGCGCATGCGCCGTGCACCGTGGTGCGCACCGGCCTGTCGCGTTGGACCGCCGCCTGGCACCTGTACCCGCAGCGCTGGCTGCTGGAACTGGAACCGGCCCAGGGCGCGCAGTCCCTGGCGCTGGGCGATGCCCTGCGCGCGCAGCGCGAGATCGACCGCGCCCCGGACATCGCCGAGGCCGCGCGCCACGCCGCCGCCGAAATCCGCGCGCTGGCCGGCTACGACCGGGTGATGGTCTACCGCTTCGACGAGGAATGGCACGGCGACGTGATCGCCGAGGTGCGCCGTCCCGGCCTGGAGAGCTACCTGGGCCTGCACTACCCGGCCAGCGACATCCCCGCGCAGGCGCGCGCGCTGTACCTGCGCACCCGCATCCGCCAGATCGTGGACGTGGGCTACACCCCGGTGCCGGTGGAGCCGGCGCTGGACCCGCGCGACGGCCAGCCGCTGGACCTCAGCGACGCCGCCCTGCGCAGCGTCTCGCCGGTGCACTGCGAATACCTTTCGAACATGGGCGTGGCCGCGACCCTGGTCACCTCGCTGGTGGTCAACGACCGCCTGTGGGGCCTGGTCGCCTGCCACCACTACCAGCCGCGCTTCGTCGACCAGACCGTGCGCGAGGCCTGCGAGGCGGTGAGCCAGGCCCTGGCCGCGCGCGTGGGCAGCCTGGAGGCGATCGCGCGCGCGGAGGTGGAGCTGTCGCTGCTGACCGTGCGCGAGAAGCTGATCACCGCCTTCTCCGAGGCCGAGGGCTTCACCCCGGAACTGCTCACCGACCTGGCCGGCGACCTGCTGGACGTGGTCGACGCCGACGGCGTGGCGGTGTTCCATGGCGAGCAGCTCAGCCGCCTCGGCCACACCCCGGACGAGGCCGGCCTGCGCCGCATCCGCGCCGCGCTGGAGACCAGCCCCGGGGTGCGCCGCGAGACCGACCACTCCGGCATCCTGCACGTGTCCGAGATCGGCGCCCTGTTCCCCGAACTGGGCGACCTGGCGCCCGATGCCGCCGGCTTCATCTACGTGCCGCTTCAACCACAGGCGCGCAGCGCCCTGCTGTGGACCCGGCGCGAGCAGGTGCGCACGGTGAACTGGGCCGGCAACCCGCAGCTGGCCAAGCTGGAGGACATCCCCGGCCGGCTGTCGCCGCGCAAGAGCTTCGAGCTGTGGCAGGACACCGTGCGTGGCCGCTCGCGCGCCTGGTCGCCGCTGCACCTGGACTCGGCGCGCAGCCTGCGCGTGCTGATCGAACTGATGGAGCGCAAGCGCGACCGCCAGGACCTGGTACTGCTGGAGGCGACCCTGGCGCGCATGCGCCACGGCGTGGCCATCATCGAACGCACCGGCGAACCGCCGCGCAGCCGCCTGGTGTTCGTCAACCCGGCCTTCGCCCGCGCCAGCGGCACCGTGGCCTCGGCCGCGCTGGGCCTGGACCTGCGCGAACTCGACCCGGCGCTGGCCGCCGCGATCGCCGAAAGCGACCTGGAAGGCCGCCTGGCCAGGGGCGAACCGCTGCGCGAACTGCTGCCCCTGTGCGGCGAGGACGGCCGTCGCACGCCATGGATCTTCGAGTTCGAACCCCTGCCCGAAACCGGCGCGCACTGGCTGCTGCAGCTGCGCCCGGCGGGCGGGCCGTAACCAGGGCAGGGGCGCCGCCACGCGCTGTGACGTTACCGCGGAGCGCGTATACGTAGCCCGGGTAGGCGAAGCGCAGCCGGGTTCCCGCTTCCCGTGGGAGAGGGCGGGGCGCCGATGCCTTTCCCGGGTGCGGGCGTGCGGCCTCCGGCCTTGGCCGGCTGCGCAAGCCGAAGCGTCGCGCTTCAACGGTGCGGGGCCGTGGCGACGGCCCGGGTGTTGTCGCGTTTCAACCGCGCAGGGGCGCGATGCGCCTCCGGCCTTGGCTGGGCTACGAAGCCAGCTCCATCCGCGTCTCGCCCAGCGCTGCACCCATCGGCCCCCAGCGCCGTTCGACGATCAGGCCGCCGCCGTCGCGCGCCAGCAACACCACGGTGCTGGCGCGGGTGCCGTATTCGGCGCCGCGGATGAAGGCGGCCGACAGCCAGCGCTCGCGCTCCAGGCCGATGCCGGTGTCCGGCAGCGCTTCGTCCGGATGGATACGGTCGTCGGCCAGCGCGTCGAACAGGGGCGCGAGGTTGCCGCCATCGCCGCCGGCATCCAGCCATGCCTGCAGGCGCGAACCGAGTGCCATGGCCTTCGGCCAGGTCGAATCCAGTGCCGCATTGGAAAGCGTGTGCACGCCGGGCCCGACCACGGCGCGCCGCGGCGCCGGCCGGTTGCTGGTCCACGTGCAGTGTCGGCGATCGGCCAGCAGCAGGTTGAAGGGGCGATAGGTACCAGCGCACGGGAGCAGGTCGCGCGAGGCGCCATCGGCATCCTGGCTGCCGCGCAGCCAGTCGCTGGCCAGCAGGCCGCGCGAAAGCCCGTCCTGCGGCGCGCGCAGGTCGCGCACGTTGGTCACCAGCGCGCAGCGTCCGGCATCGTCCACGCCCAGCCAGGTACCTCCAGCCTCGAGGTCGCGCCCGGCAACGATGCCCGGCGCATCCTCCCAACGCGCCAGCGCCGCGGTCGGGCGTGCATGGAACTCGTCGCGGTTGCCGGCCAGCACCAGCCGCCAGCGCGGATGCGCGTCCCAGGCGAAGGCGACGACGCACATCAGGCCGGCCTCAGCGCCTGCCGCTTGCGTACCGCGGCGATCCAGCGCGCCGCCACCGCCGGCGAGGTGATGCACACCGCCTCGTCGGTGACCGTGGTCACCGCGCGCTCCAGCAGCTGGATGTCGGCCTCGTGCTGGCGCGCCACGTGCGGGTCCTCGAAGAACACCGCGCGCTGGCAGCGGCGCTCCAGCACCAGGTCGGCGATCTGGGCGTCGCCACCCATCGGGCCGCTGAGGAAGCGGTGCACCCAGGGCGTGTCCTGCGGCCAGCCGCGGCTCCAGGCCATCTCGTTGAGGCGCTGGCCGGTGGTGCCGGTGGCCACGCGGCGGCGGAAACGCGACAGCACGTCGTAGTTCTCGGCGGCGAAGGCCAGCATCTGCGGCTTCATCGCGTCGTGCGCGATCAGCGCCAGGGTCTGCGACTCGAAGGCGTGGAAGTGGTCGGCGCCCGGATCCGGCGCCAGCCCGGCATGGATGCGCTCGACCTCGATCCAGTCGCGCGCGCTGGCCACGGTGGAGATGAAGGGCTTGCCGTGGATCACGCACTGGCGCTTGAGCGCGATCGCCTCGGGGAACACCGAGGACGGATCGACCGGGTCGATCAGGTAGATCGCCCCGTCCAGGGTGCGCGCATCGCCCTCCATGCCCACGACCTCGGCCACCAGCTTCATCAGCCCGCCGTCGCGGCCGTAGGGATAGCGCTTGAGGCCTGCGTAGCCGGCCAGCATGCCGGCGGCGACGATGGCGTCATGGGTGCGGCCGACGGCGTGCAGTTCCAGCCCCAGCTCGCGGATGCCCTGGCCACTGGCGCGCAGCCAGCGGAACAGCGCGGCGTCCTCGGTGGCGTGGTGCAGGCGGTTGGCGGCAAGACCCATGCGCATAGGCGGCACTCCCCGGTGGTGGATGCCGCAAGTCTAGCCGGGGTCGGAGCGGAATCAGTTGGCGCGTGTCCGCCTCGCTGCCGGTCCCCGACCCCTCCCCCCGGAGGCGGAGGGGCCTATCCCCTGGGAGGGGGCCGGGTCACTTCGATGAGGCGGCCACCTTCGCCGCGTACGCCTGCGCCTGCTCCAGTACGCGCAGGATGTTGCCGCCCCAGATGTTGGCGACCTGCTGCTCGGTATAGCCGGCCTGCAGCAGGCGCTCGGTGATGCGCGGGATCTGGGAGATGTCGGACAGGCCCGCCACCCCGCCGCCGCCATCCCAGTCGGCGCCGATGCCCACGTGGTCCGGGCCGGCGACCTCGAGGATGTGCAGCAGGTGGCGCATGTAATCCTCGAAGGTGGCCTCGGCCACCGGGTAGCGGCGGTCGATCTCCTCGCGCTTGCGCGCCAGCTCGCGCAGCACCTCGGGGCTGCGGCCGCCCTTGGCCTCGGCTTCCTCGTACAGCGCGCGCAGTGCGGCCTGGCGCTCCGGGATCACCGGGGTATCGACCAGGTAGGCGCCCAGCGCGTTGACCTGGATCACCCCGCCGTGCGCGGCCAGCCTGCGCAGGCGCTCGTCGTCGATGTTGCGCGGGTTGTCGTGCACCGCGTCGGCCGAGCTGTGCGAGAGCACGAACGGCACCTTGGACAGCGCGATCAGGTCGTCGAACACCGCGTCGGAGGAGTGTGACTGGTCGAGCACGATGCCCAGGCGGTTGGCCTCGGCCACCAGCGCCTTGCCCGCCGGGCTCAGCCCGCCCCACTCGGCGCCTTCGCCCTCGCGCGGGTTGGAGGAGTCGCCGAACTCGTTGTTGCCGATATGGGTGATGCCCAGCATGCGCAGGCCCTGGGCATGGAAGAACGACAGCAGGCTGGGATCGGCGGCCAGCGGCGAGGCGTTCTCCATCGAGATGAACACCACCTTCTTGCCGGCGGCCTTGATCCGGCGCGCATCGTCGGCGGTCAGCGCCAGCTCGAACTTGTCCGGATGCCGGGCCACCATCTCGCGGATCTGCAGCAGCCGGCCCAGCGCCTCGTCGCGGGTGCGGCGGTTGCTCTCCGGGCTGCGGTCGCCCTGGCCGGTGTAGATCACCCAGAAGCCGCCATCGAGGCCGCCCTCGACCATGCGCGGGTAATCCACCTGCGAGAACGGGCCTTCGTCGCGATGGTCGTCGACGATGCTCCAGCCCGGCCGCCCGAGGTTGAGCGGGGTGTCCAGGTGGGTATCGAGCACCAGCATGCGGTCGTGCAGTGCCCGTGCGGGCGAGGCGGCCGGCTTGGCGGCGTGGGCGGGAAGTGCGGCGGCAAGCGCCAGGGCGAGCAGGGCGGGGACAGCGGTCTTGCGCAAGTTCGTTCCTCTCGGCTTTACAGGTCCACGCTCAAGGTGACCTGCCAGGTACGGTCGGGCCCCGGCCGGTAGGTGGCCGGGCCACTGACCACCGGGTTGATCGTGCCAAGGTAATCGCGGTCGAACAGGTTGTCGACGTTGATCCGCAGCCGCGCGTTGCGCAGCAGGCCCTGGCCGAACGCCTCCCCGCCCAGGTCCAGGTAGACGTTCCACACCGCGTAGCCGCCGACCTTCTCGGTGTTGGTGTAGTTGCTGTAGCGCTCGCCCACGTAGCGCCCGGAAAGGTTGAGCACGCCCCAGCGCCCGGCCTCCCAGGTGATGCCGGCCTGCGACAGCCACTGTGGGCTGTCCGGCACGCGGTTGCCGGCGATGGCGAAGGTGGAGAAGTCGTCCTTGAACTCGGCCCGGTTCCAGCTGAGGTTGCCATTGAACGCCACCCGGTCGCCCAGCACGCGCGGCTTCCACACGCCGCTGGCTTCCACGCCGTAGGCCTCGACCTCGCCCACGTTCTGGAAGAAGGTCTCGGTGGTGCCGCTGCCGGGCACCGGCGAGGCATAGGCCTGCAGGCGGTTGTCGAAGCGCGAGGAATACAGCGCGACCACGCCGTTGAAGGTGGCGCGGTTGCTGCGCAGGCCCAGTTCCAGGTTCTCGGCGGTCTCCGCCTCCGGGCCCGGCGCGGCCGGACTGGCCTGGGAATAGATGTCGTCCGCGCCCTGCGGCAGGGCGAGGGTCTGCGACCAGGAGGCGAACAGCTGCTCGCGCCCGAACGACCAGACCACGCCGGCCTGCGGCAGGAAGCCGTCCTTCCAGTTGTCGCGGATCACCGGGCGGCGGCCGGCGATGTAATCGCCGGGGTTGCGCGCGCCGGCGATCTGGTAGTCCAGGTCCAGGGCCTTGGCGCCCAGCTCGATCGCCAGGCGCTCGTCCAGCAGGCGCCAGGTGTCCTTCAGGTGCAGCTGGGTGCTGCGGCGGGTGGACCAGAAGTCGCGCTGCAGGTGCACCGGTTGGTCCAGCAGCGGCCGCCCGGCGGGGTTGCCGCCGGCCTGGTTGTAGCGTGCCTGGGTGCGGTGGTACTCGTCGCGCTCGCGCCAGGCGCCCACGTCCAGGGTATGCGCGCCCACCACCCAGGTCGCCGCGGCCACCAGGCCCTCGCGGGTGCCACCGACCGTGGACAGCCCATACTGCAGTCCCAGCGGCGCGTGCAGGCCGGGGACCAGCAGGCGCTGTGCGTTGTGGCTGGACAGCGAGGTCGCGTAGGCCTCCGGCGAGACGCCATAGCCGTCCTTGTCCTCGTAGTAGGCGGTGGCGCGCAGTTCCACGTCCGGACCGGCCACGAACACGCCGCCAAGCCCGTACAGGGTGTCGGTGCGCTGGTTGATCGCCTGGCGGTAGTACTGGTTGTGCGCGGTGTGGCTGTAGGCGACACCGGGAACGGTCGCCGGCAGGTCGGGCACGTAGCCCAGGTAGCCGAAGTGGCGGCCGCTGCGGCCGAACAGGTCGCCGGCGCTGCCGTGGTACTGGGCCTTGCTGATCGACGGGGTGTCGTAGTCGAAGAAGTCGTTGTGCACCACCTTCAGGTCCAGCGTGCTGCCGTTGGCCCACTGGTAGCGGGCCCTGGCCTCCAGGTGCTCGCGGTCGATGGTGCCCGGCCCGCGCCACAGCCTGCTGTCGATCTTGGAGCGGCTGATGTAGCCGGAGAAGCCGCCGTGCTGGCCGCTGTCGAGCTTGATGAAGCTGCGGTTGAGGTCGTCGGCGCCGAAGGTCTGCGACAGCTGCACGCCAAACTCCGCCGCCGGCGCCAGGCTCTGGTACTGCACGACCGGGCCGAGCGAGGCGTAGCTGGGCAAGGCCACGTCGCCGGCGCCCTGCGAGGCGGTCACTCGCCAGGTGTTCTCGTTGTCCACGTAGCGGAACACCGGGCTGCCGCCGAACTGGTCGCTGCGGCCCAGGGGGATGCCGTCGAGCACGAAGCCGATCTGGCGGAAGCCGAACGCGCGCACGAACACCGAATTGCCGAACTCGTAAAGGCCCAGCGCATCGTTGGCCTGCACGTTGAAGCCCGGCAGCGACTCCAGCATCTTCAGGCCGGAGACGCCGGCCGGCGCCGACAGCAGCGCCTCGTGGTCGATGGCGATGGTGTTGCGCACCTGGTCGGTGCCAATGGCGATGTCGGCCTCGGCCACGCGGGCACCGCTGACGACCACCTTGTCCAGGGTGGTGGCCTGGGGCTCGGCAAGCGCGGGCAGGGCGAGGGCATGGCTGACGGCCAGGGCGAGGGCAAGACGACGGCGCGCGGCGGCCGTGGCGACGGGCTGCTTCATGGGTGCGGTCTCGTGTGGGGGCGCCGGCCCGGGAACGGGCGTGCGGCTTATGACGGGAACGACTTTAGGAGCCGGTCACAAACCCAGTCCATGCCCGCAAGCGCGATTCCTGATGGCGATTCGCCAACAGGAAATGACGCGCGGTGCTGTCCCCCGCGCGGGCTCATGTGGTCCGCCGCGGCCGTGACACCACCCGCACGATCACGCCCGCCACCAGGCCCCAGAACGCCGCGCCCACGCCCAGCAGCGACAGCCCCGAGGCGGTGACCAGGAAGGTCACCAGCGCCGCCTCGCGCTCGTCCGCCTCCTGCAGCGCGGTGGCCAGGCTGTTGCCCAGGGTGCCGATCAGGGCGATGCCGGCGATCGCCAGCACCAGTGCCTGCGGGAACGCGGCGAACAGCCCCGCCACGGTGGCCCCGAACAGCCCCACCAGCAGGTAGAAGATCCCGGCCCACACCGCCGCCATGTACCGCCGCGCCGGATCGGCGTGCGCTTCCGGACCCATGCAGATGGCCGCGGTGATCGCCGCCAGGTTCAGCGCGAACGCCCCGAATGGCGCCAGCAGCAGCGTCGCCACGCCGGTCCATCCGACCGCCGGCGACACCGGCACCGGATACCCGGAGGCGCGGATCACCGCCACGCCCGGCACGTTCTGCGAGGCCATGGTCACCACGAACAGCGGCAGCGCCACGCCCAGCACCGCGCCCAGGCCCAGGCGCGGCGTGGTCCATTCCGGACGTGCCAGTTCCAGCCGCAGCTGGCCCACGTCCAGCTGCGCGGTCAATGCCGCCACCGCGGTGCCCGCGGCCAGGGTGAGGATGATGGCGTAGCGCGGCCACAGCCGCCGCGAGGCCAGCCACGCCACCAGCATGGTGAGCACCAGCAGCGGTTGCGCCTGGATCGCGCCGAACGCATCCACGCAGAAGCGCAGCAGCACGCCGGCG
This sequence comes from Pseudoxanthomonas sp. SGNA-20, assembly GCF_003931635.1. Classification (NCBI taxonomy): domain Bacteria; kingdom Pseudomonadati; phylum Pseudomonadota; class Gammaproteobacteria; order Lysobacterales; family Lysobacteraceae; genus Pseudoxanthomonas; species Pseudoxanthomonas sp. SGNA-20. Next base: position 1,189,400 of record NZ_RRYK01000001.1, read on the forward strand.
AGCATGCCCGAGGCCAGCGACAGCGGGATCCGTCCCAGCAGCCGCTCGAACACGCCGGAAAAACCTACGGCCGTGATCAGCAGGGCCGACAGCAGGAAGCCGCCGATCGCCTCGGCCATCGGCACGCCGGCCGCGCTGGTGACCAGCACCGCGGCGCCAGGCGTGGACCAGGCGGTGACCACCGGCATCTTCCAGCGCAGTGACAGGCCGATGCAGGTCGCGCCCATGCCCAGCCCCAGCGCCCACATCCACGAGGCGGTCTGCCCCGGCGTGGCGCCCATCGCCTGCGCCGCCTGGAACACGATCGCCGCCGAACTGGCGAAGCCCACCAGCACCGTGACAAAGCCGGCGGCAATGGCGGATACGGAGTTGTCGCGCCACAGGCGCCTGGGCAGAGACTCGGCTGGCATGCGGGGATTGTGGTGCAACGGCGGCGGGTCGGTGACGGGAATGATGCAACGCGCCTGCCGGCTCGCGCCGGGAAAACGCCGGGGCGTGGGGGCGTGCGGGGCGGGGCACCCGACTCCCCCCAGCCCCTCCACCCGGTTGGGGAGGGGAGTGCAGTTGCTTAGCCCGGGTAAGCGAAGCGCACCGCGCCGCTACAGTGCCAGGGCGCCAGCGAGGCCTGGCGCGTCGCCACGCGCCGCGACATCACCGCCGGGCCGCGCTTTTGCGTAGCCCGGCTAAGCGAAGCGCAGCCGGGACGCACACGTGGATCTGCGTGACGCAGAGGAATCCACATGGCGGGCGCGCCACCCCGGATGCGGCCCTCGGCCTTATCCGGGCTGCGGACGATACGGGCCACGGCGGCGCGGCTTGGCCGGGGATCCGACGCCCTTACCCACCCCCCCTCCCGGTGGAGGGAGGGAGTTCGACCCCGGGCGGGGCGTTGGCTCAGGCCACCGCTTCGGCGTACTGCGGCGTGCGCACCGGCGGCTGGGCACCCAGCAGTTCGGCGATGCTCGCCGCCGCGTCGCGGCCTTCGGCCACGGCGGTCACGACCAGGTCGGCACCGCGCACGGCGTCGCCGCCGGCAAACACGCGCGGATGCGAGGTCTGGTACGGCAGGCGCTCGCCGCCGCCGGTGAGGATGCGGCCATTGGAGGTGCCCTCGATGCCGAGCTTCGTCATCCACTCGGGCACGGTCGGCGAGAAGCCGAAGGCGATGATCACCACATCGGCCTCGATCACCGACTCGCTGCCCTCGATCGGCACCGCCACGCGGCGGCCGCGCGCATCCGGCTCGCCCAGCTTCGTCTCGACCACGCGCACGCCGGTGACCCGGTTGAGCTCGTCGGTCTCGATCGCCAGCGGCTGGCGGTTGAACAGGAAGCGCACGCCTTCCTCGCGGGCGTTGGCCACCTCGCGCGCCGAGCCGGGCATGGAGGCCTCGTCGCGGCGGTAGGCGCAGGTGACGCGCGCCGCGCCCAGGCGGATCGCGCTGCGCACGCAGTCCATGCCGGTGTCGCCGCCGCCCAGCACCAGCACGCGGCGACCGGCCAGGTCGGGCAGCTTGATGTGGTCTTCCCAGCCGGCGATCGGCCGGCTCTGCGCCGTGGCCGGATCGGCGCCGGTGACGATGCGCCCGTTCTGCACCAGGAACGGCAGCGCCGGCAGCACGCCCTCGGCGTCCTGGCCCGGCAGGCCGCCATCGGTGTAGCGGTAGGCGCCGGTGCCGAGGAACACGGCGTCGTACTCCTCCAGCAGCTGCTCCAGGGTGACGTCGCGGCCGACCTCCACGCCCAGCCGGAACTGGATGCCCATGCCCTCCAGCACCTCGCGCCGGCGCGCAATCACCGCCTTGTCCAGCTTGAAGGTGGGGATGCCGAACTGCAGCAGGCCGCCGATCTGCTCGTAGCGGTCGTAGACCACGGCCTGGATGCCAACCCGCGCCAGGCGGTCGGCACAGGCGATGCCGGCCGGGCCGGCGCCGACCACCGCCACGCGATGGCCGGTCGGCTCCACCGCCGACAGGTCCGGGCGCCAGCCCTGCTCGAAGGCGGTGTCGACGATGTACTTCTCCACCGCACCGATGGTCACCGCGCCGAAGCCGTCGTTGAGCGTGCAGCTACCCTCGCAAAGACGGTCCTGCGGGCACACCCGGCCGCACACCTCCGGCAGCGGGTTGGTGCTGTGGCACAGCTCGGCGGCCTCGCGGATGCGGTTCTCCTGCACCAGCTGCAGCCACTGCGGGATGGCGTTGTGCACCGGGCACTTCCAGCTGCAGTACGGGTTGCCGCAGTCCAGGCAGCGGCCGGACTGGTGGCTGGCCTCCTGCGCGCCGAAGCGGCCGTACAGCTCGCCCCAGTCGCCGGCGGTGCGCAGTTCCACCGGGATGCGCCGCGGCATCTCGCGCGGCATTTCCAGGAACTGGAAGACTTGCTTGCGACTCATTACGCGGCCCTCCGCAGGCTGTCGGCCAGCGATTCGATGCTCGCGGCCTTGGGCTTGACCAGCCAGAACTTGCCCACGTAGTCGCGGAACTCGTCCAGGATCTGCTGGGCCCAGATGCTGCCGGTCAGCTCGCGGTGGCGGGTGATCAGCCGGTGCAGGTGCTGGCGGTAGCTCTCGAAGCCCTCCGGGCTGATGCGATGGATGTCGATCAGCTCGTGGTTGTAGCGGTCCACGAAGTCGCGGTCCTGGTCCAGCACGTAGGCCAGGCCACCGGTGAAGCCGGCGCCGAAGTTCAGGCCCACCCGGCCCAGCACCAGCACGCAGCCGCCAGTCATGTACTCGCAGCAATGGTCGCCGGCGCCTTCCACGACCGCCAGCGCGCCGGAGTTGCGCACGGCGAAGCGCTCGCCGGCGCGGCCGGCCGCGAACAGCTCGCCGCCGGTGGCGCCGTACAGGCAGGTGTTGCCGATGATCGGGGTGCTGCGCGCCTCGAACCGCGCACCGCGCGGCGGGCGGATCACCAGGCGGCCGCCGGCCATGCCCTTGCCGACGTAGTCGTTGGCCTCGCCCTCCAGCTCCATGTGCAGGCCGCCGGCGTTGAACGCACCGAAGCTCTGGCCCGAGGTGCCGCGGAAGTGCAGGGTGAGCGGCGCGTCCTCCATGCCGTGGTTGCCGTGCAGGCGGGCGATCGTGCCGGACAGGCGCGCGCCGATGCTGCGGTCGGTGTTGTGGATCAGGAAGCGGTGGTCGCCGCCCTTCCTGTCGCGGATCACGTCGGCCAGCTGCACGTCCAGCTGGGTGGCCAGGCTGTCCGGCGACTCGTACAGGCGCGCGGCGGCGCAGCGGTCCTCGTCGCGCGGGCTGGGCACCAGCAGCCTGGACAGGTCCAGGCGCACGCCTTCGCGCGGGGCGGCCTCGATCTGCCGCAGCAGGTCGGTGCGGCCTACGATCTCGTCCAGCGAGCGCGCGCCCAGGTAGGACAGCCAGCCACGCACTTCCTCCGCCAACAGGCGGAAGAAGTTCTCCACCCGCTCCGGCAGGCCGGTGAAGTGGTCCATGCGCAGGCGCTCGTCCTGGGTGGCCACGCCGGTGGCGCAGTTGTTGAGGTGGCAGATGCGCAGGTACTTGCAGCCCAGCACGATCATCGGCGCGGTGCCGAAGCCGAAGCTGTCGGCGCCCAGCAGCGCGGCCTTGACCACGTCCAGGCCGGTTTTCAGGCCGCCGTCGGTCTGCAGGATGGCGCGGTCGCGCAGGTCGTTGGCCACCAGCGCCTGGTGCGACTCGGCCACGCCCAGCTCCCACGGCCCGCCCGCGTAGCGGATCGAGCTGACCGGGCTGGCACCGGTGCCGCCGTCGTGGCCGGACACGGTGATCAGGTCGGCGCCGGCCTTGACCACGCCGGCGGCGATCGTGCCCACGCCGGCGTGGCTGACCAGCTTCACCGAGACCAGCGCCTGCGGATTGACCTGCTTGAGGTCGTAGATCAGCTGGGCCAGGTCCTCGATGGAGTAGATGTCATGGTGCGGCGGCGGGCTGATCAGGCCGATGCCGGGGCGCGCGTAGCGCAACCGTGCGATCAGCTCGTTGACCTTGTGCCCCGGCAGCTGGCCGCCCTCGCCGGGCTTGGCGCCCTGGGCGATCTTGATCTGCAGCACCTCGGCGTTGACCAGGTACTCCGGGGTGACGCCGAAGCGGCCGGAGGCCACCTGCTTGATCTTGGAGCGCTTCTCGGTGCCGTAGCGGGCCGGGTCCTCGCCACCCTCGCCGGAGTTGGAGCGGCCGCCGAGGCGGTTCATGGCGATGGCCAGCGCCTCGTGCGCCTCCGGCGACAGCGCGCCCAGCGAGATGGCGGCGGTGTCGAAGCGGCGCAGCAGGTCCGAGGCCGGGGCGACTTCCTCCAGCGGCACCGGGGCGTCAGCCGGCTTGAGCTCCAGCAGGTCGCGCAGCGCCGACGGCGGGCGCGAGTGCACCGCCTCGGTATAGGCCTTCCAGTCCTCGGCGCGCCCGGTGCGGGTGGCCTTCTGCAGGCTCATGACCACGTCCGGGTTGTACATGTGGTACTCGCCGCCGTGGACGTACTTGATCAGGCCGCCGACCTCCGGCTTCTTCAGCTCGTTCCAGGCCGCCGCCTGCAGGGCGCGGGCGTCCGCGTCCAGCCGCGCGAACCCGGCGCCGCCCACCCGCGAGGGCGTGCCGCCGAAGCACAGGTCGACCACTTCCTTCTCCAGGCCGACGATCTCGAACAGCTGCGCGCCGCGGTAGCTGGCGATGGTGCTGATGCCCATCTTCGAGATGATCTTGCTCAGGCCCTTGTACAGGCCCTTGCGGTAGCTGCGGCCGATCTGCGCGACCTCGCCCTTCTTCAGCTGCAGGATGCCGCGCCGGCCCATGTCGAACAGGGTCTGGTACGACAGGTACGGGTACACCGCGGTGGCGCCGTAGCCCAGCAGGCAGGCCATGTGGTGCGCGTCGCGCGCGGTGCCGGTCTCGATGATGAGGTTGACGTCGCAGCGCAGGCCGACGTTGCACAGGTGGTGGTGGACCGCGCCGGTGGCCAGCAGGGCGTGGACCATCGGTCGCTCCGGCACCGGGTAGCGGTCGGACAGCAGCAGCAGGACGATGCCATCGCGCGCGGCCTGCTCGGCCTCGCGGCAGATGCGCTCGATGCCCGCCTTGAGCCCTTCCTCCGGCGCATAGGACAGGTCGATCAGCCGGTTCTTGTCCGCGTACTGCGGCATCTTCAGCAGCTCGCGCAGCTTGCGCTGGCTCAGCACCGGCGAGTTGAGGATGACGTGGTTCACCGTCTCCGGGCCGGCATGGAAGATGTTGGTCTCCTTGCCCAGCTGGGTGTACAGCGACATCACGCAGTCTTCCCGCAGCGGGTCGATCGGCGGGTTGGTCACCTGCGCGAACGCCTGGCGGAAATAGTCGTACAGCGGCCGGCTGCGCTGGCTGAGCACCGCCATGGGCGTGTCGTCGCCCATCGAGCCGGTGGCCTCCTGCTCGGTCTCGGCCATCGGCCGCAGCACCAGCTCGACCTCCTCGGTGGTGAGCTGGAACAGCTTGTGGTAGCTGCGCAGGGTCTTCTCGTCGAACGGCTCCTCGGCCAGCGACGGGTCGATCAGCTCGGTCTGCAGCCAGGTCACGCCCTGGTGCAGCCACTGCTTGTACGGGGCGCGGGTGCGGTTGATGCGGTCCACCGCCTCGCTGTCCAGCAGGTCGCCGCGGCGCAGGTCGATGGCGATCATCTCGCCCGGGCCAAGCTTGCCCTTGCGCACGATGCGCTCGGTCGGCACCTCCCACACGCCGGCCTCGGAGGCGACGATGAAGTGGCGGTCGGAGGTCAGCATCCAGCGCGAGGGACGCAGGCCGTTGCGGTCCAGGGTGCAGCAGGCGTAGCGCGCGTCCATGGAGACGATGCCGGCCGGGCCGTCCCACGGCTCGGTGTTGAGCGCGTAGAACTCGTAGAACGCGGCCAGGTCCGGGTCCTTGAACTCCAGCGACTGGGTCGCCGGCGGCACCAGGATGCGCAGCGCCTGGATCAACTCCATGCCGCCGTTGACCAGCAGCTCGAGCATGTTGTCCAGGCTCTGCGAGTCCGAGCCGTGCATGGAAACAATGGGCTCCAGCTCGGCGATGTCGAAGCGCGGGGTCTTCCACACCTTGCCGCGGGCCTGCGCCCAGCGGCGGTTGCCCTCGATGGTGTTGATCTCGCCGTTGTGGGCGAGCATGCGGAACGGGTGGGCGAGCGGCCAGCGCGGCAGGGTGTTGGTGGAGAAGCGCTGGTGGAAGACGATGGCGCTGGAGGCCAGTTCGGGGCGCTGCAGGTCCAGGTAGAAGCCGGAGAGCTTGTCCGGCAGGACCATGCCCTTGTAGCCGATGGCGTGGGCCGCGAGGGTCACCACGTAGTAGTCGGCGATGTCGGCGAGCTGCTGCTCGCTGCGGCGGCGCGCAAGGAACAGCGCCAGGTTGAAGCTTTCCTCGTCCTGCCCTTCGCCGGCCTGGACGTAGATCTGTTCGATGAGAGGCAACGTTTGCCTTGCCAGTTCCCCACAGACACGCGTGTCTGTGGGTACAGTCCGCCAGCCGAGGATGCTGAGGCCGGCGCGTCGGAGCTCATGCTCCAGGGTTTCGCGACAGCGCTGCGCCAGCGCCTGCTCGTCCGGCAGGAACACCAGTCCGGAGGCGAAGCGCGCGGCGTCGTCCAGGGCGATGCCGGCTTCCCGCGCCAGGGTGCGCAGGAAGGTGTCCGGGCGCCGGATCAGCAGGCCGCAGCCATCGCCGGTGAGGCCGTCGGCGGCCACGCCGCCGCGATGGGTCATGCGCGAGAGCGCGGCGATCGCGGTGTCGACGAGCGCGCGCGAGGGCTGGTCGTCGAGCTGGGCGATCATGCCGAAGCCGCATGCGTCGCGCTCGGAGGAAGGATCGTAGAGCCCGTGCGGTTGCTGGTGCCCGTGGCGGTTGCGAAGGGCCATCTGTGCCTCGAGTAAAGCGGGCATCCGGGTGCGTTTTCCCGAACGCTGGCGAGGGCGGCACCGCACAACGTTTCAGTAGAAACGTGCGCTACCCGTTTGCCGCCGGAATACCCGAATTAAGCACAGTTGTTGCGGTGCCGCAAGGTGCCGCGGCGCACGGAAAATACATGCAATTGCAACCGTCGTCCGTGCGCCGCGCGCAGCGGCGTATTCAGCCGCAGCGCAGGGACACGATCTGGTTGGCCTCGTCCACTTCCACGTTCAGGCGCGCGCCGTTGAACTCCAGCGTCACCGCCTGGCCCGGCTTGAGCACGCGCACCGAATCGGCACCGGCATCGGTCCGCGCCTGCTCGACCAGTTCGTCGCTGGCGGTCTCGCCGACCAGGCCCTGCACCGGCGCGGCATCGCAACTGGGCGGCGGCGGCGGCTCGGTGGCGGCCGGCCCGGTGTCGGCGGCCGACTCCAGCGCCTTGCGCGCGGCAAGCAGCGCCTGCTGCTGCTCCTCATCGTCGCTCAGGGTGCCGTTGTTGCCGGCGCAGGCGGCCAGGCCCAGCAGGACCAGCGGAAGCACGAGGCGGGGACGGAAGCGCATGGGCAGTCTCCGGGTTGGAATTCGACGGCACAGGTTAAGGGGCGCGCATTCGCGAAGCGTTAACCGTTGCATGTTGACGCGCCGGATGCGGCCGCCCGCCGAGACTGGCGCTCCCCCAACCCGCGGAAGCTCCCCTGGCCACCCCCGTCGCCGCCGCCGATCCGGAAGCCGCCCGGCGCGATGCCGACCGCGCCGGCCTGGTCTACGTGGCCGACACCGACCCGGGCATCCGCCGCCGCAGGCAGGGCCGCGGCTTCGGCTACCGCGACCCCGCCGGCCATGCGGTGCGCGACCGCGCCACCCTGGCGCGGATCCGCGCCCTGGCCATCCCGCCAGCCTGGGCCGACGTATGGATCTGCGCCGACCCGCGTGGCCACCTGCAGGCCACCGGCCGGGACGCCCGCGGCCGCAAGCAGTACCGCTACCACCCGGAGTGGGCGCTGCATCGCGGCCAGGGCAAGTTCGAGCGCATCCTCGCCTTCGGCAAGGCCCTGCCGGCGCTGCGCCGGCGCATCCGCCGCGACCTGGCCCTGCCCGGCTACCCGCGCGAGAAGGTACTGGCGATGGTGGTCGCGCTGATGGACCACACCCTGCTGCGGGTGGGCAACGAGACCTACCGCCAGCAGAACCGCTCCTACGGCCTGACCACCCTGCGCAACCACCACATCCGCTTCCTGGCCGGCGGCCGCGCCCACATCTCGTTCCGCGGCAAAGCGGGCCAGCCGCAGGAAGCGGTCGTCGACGACCGCCGCCTGGCCCGGCTGGTACGCCGCTGCCGCGAACTGCCGGGCCAGTGTCTGTTCCAGTACCGCGACGACGACGGCAACGTGCAGCCGGTGCAGTCCAACCAGGTCAACGACTACCTCCGCGAGACCATGGGCGAAGCCTTCACCGCCAAGGACTTCCGCACCTGGGGCGGCACCGTGGCCGCGATGCGGGCCCTGGCCGTCCTGGGCGAAGCCGCGGCCTCGGAGCGCGAGTGCAGCCGGCAGCAGGTGGAAGTCGTGCGCGAGGTGGCCTCGCTGCTCGGCAACACGCCCTCGGTGTGCCGCAAGGCCTATATCGACCCCTGCGTGTTCGACGGCTGGCGGGACGGAAGCCTGGGCCGCCGTTGCGCCGGCTGCCGGGGCGACCGGCAATGGGAACAGGCGGCGCTGGCCTTCCTCCGCCGTGCCCACCGCAGGTCGGTGGCGGCCGCCGGCCGCCCGCCGGTGCTGCCGTAAGAGGTCAGCCGCAGCGCAGGGCGGTGATGGCGTTGTTGCTGCCGGTCTCGATCACCAGGCGCGGCCCGCCGGCGCCCCCGGTTTCGGGCTCCGGCAAGGTGGCACTGGCCGGGCGGTCGCCCTGGCCCCGCACCAGCAGGACCTCGGTGCTGTCGCTGTCCACCCGCGCGCGTTCCACGGTGGTGGCCGACGCCGCCAGCCCGACCGCGCCGCGCACCCTGTCGGTATGGCACTGCCCGGAGACCATCCCGTCGATCGGTTCGATGGTCTGGGCCAGGGGCGAGGAAGCGCAACCGGCCAGGGCCAGGCAGCCGGGCAGGGCGAGGAGGGCAAGTCGCATGGGGGGTCTCCGCAGGGGAATCAGGCCCGCAAGCCTGTCGCCCCGCGCGTCGCAGCCCGATGAAGGCCGGTGACCCCAAAAGACAAGCCCCCGCCGCAAGGCGAGGGCTTCGATATGGCGCGCCCGGAGGGATTCGAACCCCCGACCAATGGCTTCGGAAGCCACTACTCTATCCGGCTGAGCTACGGGCGCGTGGCCGGATAGCTTACCGGATAGCCGGGAGAACCCAAAGCCCCGCCATCACCGGAAATAGGCCTGGGTGTTTGGATGGACCGAGGCGTCGGTCAGTGCTTCCCCTGCCGTGACCCAGCGATAGGCGCTGTGCTGCTCGTCCGGCGGTCGAAGGTCGGCTTGTGCCGCGTCAAGCCGGTGCGCCAGCACCACGTAGTGGGTACCGGCGTCGCCTCCGGTGAAATCCTCCTCGTAGAAGTGGTCGTACAGCCCGAGGAGGGAGGACGCCGCGCGCTCGATGGACGAGCCAAGTTCGGCCTCGGTGATGCGCCGGAAAGCGGCGTCCAGCGGCTCGTTCTTGCGGATCCGGCCACCGGGTACGAACCAGTAACCCTTGGCCGGGGGATTGTTGCGTCGGCCGACCAGGTAACGGCCCTCCTTATCCACCACAACCAGGTCGATGGATACCAGCGGGGCATGGCGGACAACGGCAAGGAAATCACCCACGGCGAGCGGCGGCGGTGCACTCATACGGCCTCTTGGGGAATAGAGGTGGCGTGACACAATAGGCACCGGATAACACACGGGGCAAGCCTCGGAAGGCGACGTTGCGGCATGAACTGGCAGTGGTTCGTTGCCCCGGGCAGCGCACTCTACCTTGGACCGCTGGCAATCCTTGCCGGGGCCGCAGTGCTTTATCGCGAACGCGCGCGCAAGGCGGTGATGGGCTGGTGGTCGGCGATTGCATTTGCGTGCGGCATGACCGCGGCGAGCAAGATTTCCTTCTATGGTTGGGGTACGGGCATCCGCGCCTGGGACCTGACCTGCTTCAGCGGCCATGCCGTGATATCGATGGCGGTCTGGCCGGTAGTCGGGATGCTCGCAGCGCCCACTTCGCGCCCTGGATTACGTGCAATCGGAACGGTTTCCGGGCTCGTCCTGGCGGGTCTCATCGGGTACTCGCGTATCCCGTTGGGGGCGCACCCGCCTTCCGAAGTCATCGCGGGCACCCTGCTCGGCGGCCTGGTGGGCACCGCGGGTTGCCTGTTGCTCCGCCATTACCGCCTGCCGGGGACACTTCTTCCAGCTGTCGGTCTGGTCCTGCTCGCGACGATGACCATCCCACGGGGAGCAGCTCCGGTCCTGCCAAGCGAGCGCTGGTTTGCCGCCATTGGAACGGCCCTCTCGGGGCGTGAAGCGCCCGTGAGCAGAAAGAAGTGGCGTAATGCGGATGGCATCACAATTTCACACCACGTACACTTGAGACCATAGCCCGCGCGGAAGAAGGTATCCGCGGGAAGGTCTCAGGGGGATGCATCGATGTTGATGTTTTTTGCCGGCGTGCTGTGTGGCGCATGCTTCGGAGCTGTCGCGCTGGGCATCTGCCGCTCGTCCAGCGACGCGCGCGATACGCACTGAATCGTAAGCTTC